>JAKVCA010000025.1 GCA_022448315.1 Pirellulaceae bacterium
CCAGAAACTATTCAATAGAACGGAAGTGCGTGCGATTTCTTTGTAACGAAGCCTCTGGCTCGGGACAACACCTCTCCGCCCAAAGGGCACGCCACCTCGGCCAAAATTGCATCGAGGACCCGCCGACCGAATTGACCAACCATGGATGAGTGGTCCGTTCAAACTTGGCAGGAACGGGAGCGGGGATGAGCGAATCTGGTTCGTCATGCGGCAGTTCGTGGAGACCTAAAGATTCGCGTCGCAATATTGACATCGATGACGCGCATCAAACTCAAACGACATTCTAGGTGGTCCAACTTCATCGGTCACTGTGCCGTACGACGCTCATTTCGTGGGCGCAACATAATGATTTCGATTTCCTGAGGATTCGGTTTTCGCCCATCAGGGATTAGGTCGATCGGTGCAAATGGGTGGGTTCATCACTGCCGATGGCGATCAGTTTTTATCCCGACATGTCTATCGGGCACCACGGGGCAAAGTCTCGATCAGATACCTCAGAATCAGCATGCGGACGTGCACCACCGAACCCGGTCCCTCACGCAGACCATGGTCGCGATTGGGATACACCATGTAGTCAAACGGTTTGCCAAGTTCTACGAGGCGATCTACAAGTCCCTCGACAATCTGAATGTGCGTGTTGGTTTCTCCGGACCCGGTGATGATCAGCAGTTTCCCCTTCAGACCTTCAGCGAAGAAAATCGGAGCCGACTTCTTGTATCCCGCGGCGTTTACCTCACGCGTCCGCATGTAGATCTCCTGAAACCAGGCGTTGTAAAGCCAGGGTTGTGGCTTTGGCACAACGGCAATCCCGGTGTGGTAAACCTCAGGCTTGCGGAACATCGCGTTTAGCGTATTGGACCCACCACCACTCCATCCCCAAATCCCAACTCGGGAAAGGTCCAGGTAGGGTCGCATATCACCCAACTTTTTGAGGGCATTCGCCTGGTCCTCGGTGGACAATGGGCCGAGACTTCCAAAAACAGATCGTCTCCAGGCAGCACCCTTGGGACAAGCTGTCCCGCGATTATCAATCGAAACCACGACGTATCCCGTATCTGCAACGACTCGGTGAAAATCAATCTGTTCGGCTCCCCAACGATCAAGCACCGTTTGCAGGTAGGGTTCCCCGTAAACGTAAACGAATACGGGATACTTCCTGGATGGATCAAAGTCGCTTGGCTTGGTGATTGAAGCATCCATCAACACCCCTTCGCCAAGATCCACCTCAACGAATTCTGTCGGATTTTGAATGACGGCATCCGCTCGTGCTCTGAGTTCCTCGTTCGCTTCGAGAACACGCACTTGTTTGTGAGACGCCAACTCCACAAGATCAGTGATCGGTGGGCTATTGAGGGTCGAAAACGTGTGGATCGCCCATTTGCCGTCGGGTGAAATATCATACGTGTGCGTTCCAGGCTGACCCTCGGGTGTCACTTTTTCGAGCGTCGCGGAGCCATCAAGCGGAACCCGATAGAGATATCTCTGGGTTGCATTGGAAGGTGACGCATAAAAATAGTACCAGCCGCCGGCTTCGTCCAGAAAAACGCGGTCGATGACGTCATAGTCGCCCTTCATCAGGCTTGTGACCTGTCCACCATCCTTTGAACAGATGTAGGCCTGTCGCCAGCCGTCCTTTTCGCTGACAAAAACAAAAGCTTGCCCCTCTCGAATCCACTCGGCGCCCGAGTTGATTCCATGACTTCCTACCGCCCATGCCTCATTGACTTCACGAAAAATGGGTTTGACCTGGCCATCTTCTTCCACAAGCAGGAACTCACGTTTGTCCCGAAAACGGCTGAGCGTTTCGACAAGCATCTGATCCGAGCCTGGGCACCAACTGACGTGCCCCAGATAAAAGCCTTCCTCCGGCCTGTCGAACTCCAGCCAACGGACCTGCGGATCCTGGACATCGATGATGCCAACCCGTAGGGACTCGATGGTTTCACCCACGCGGGCGAACCGACGCGTGGCTGTCCCGGGATACGAAGGATCTGTCGGGACCAAAACGGTTCGCAAAGGAACGTCCGTTCGATCCACTTCGACAAAGGAGGCATATTTTCCGCTGGAACTCCATTGAAGATCACGAAAAGACACATCCCGGTTGGGCGAGGCTTCGATGATTTGGGTCCGCTCACCATCGTCCAAGTTTAAAAGGACGAGACTTCGACCTTTGCGTTCCAGTCGCCGCCTCCCATTGGGTGATTCGTTTGCTCCTCGCTTTTTCATGGGTTCGGCAGGCGAACGTTCCCCACTACGAACATCGATCCGGTATTGCCCAACCTGATTGGTCTGTGCATTGCGCTGACGCACCCGATATCCAGTGCTGTCGGCGAGCCATTCCGCTTGAAACGTTTTTGCCCTGAATTCACCACGATCATAGATTCCCTTGAGCCGAGCACTCGCCAGCTTCTGCCAGTCGTCATCACGAATCGGCTGCGCAGCGAGAACCTTGAGACCACCGCTTGTGAGCAGGGTTATGGCGAACGAGATTCGCAGAACGTTTACAAGGAGTCGCCGAGTTGGATGGCGGAGATCAATCCAATCTTGTTTCATGGTCGTGTCCGAATCGTGGTGAGCATGACGTTGATGGTCAGGGACAACTTGGCCTGGGTGCCCCATCATTTCGCAGGCGTTCCCAGGATGGCGGTGAGCCGTTCTGTGGTCCGGATGAAAAGAAGACCCTCAGAAATCGCGGGCGTGGCAAAGCAAGGACCGTCCATCGAATTCTCGGCAAGAACACGCATTTCAGGGCCGTGAGCAAGCACGTAGACCTTACCGTTTTCCGAGGCACAGTAGATTTTTCCATCCCCAGCAACCAGCGAAGCAATCACACCCGCTCGATCGCCCAACCTTTGTTCAAAAACCTTCGCCCCCGACTTCGCATGGAATGACCGAACAATCCCATTGGAATTGCCGAGATAAATCTGCTCGCCGTAGACGACGGGGGTCGACATGTAAGACCCTCCCTTGTCGACGCTCCAAGCCATCGCTGAGTCCTGCGAGTTCGGTTCCAATTGCCCTTCGGCCTCTGGATGGACCGCGTGAATCGGCGAGGGACCGCCATGGGCGTTGGTGATGTAGATCAATCCATGGGCTTCAAAAGGACTTGGGATCGGGTTATCGCCGCCGCCTTGAATTCGCCAGATTTCTTTGCCGTCAGACAACTGGTACGAAACCATCCACGGCCAACCGTTGACGACCACCTGCTCGCGACCTTGAGTATGGATCAGCGGGGTCCCCCAGCTTCGTTCACACACCTCTTTTCGAGAAGTCCGCCAAATCTCCTCACCGTCACTGAGTCGACGCGCGGTGACGAAGGGGTTCTCAGGATCATCACAAACCAGAACGATCCGATCCCCATGCACAGCGGGTGAGCTTGAGAACCCCCAACCGATGCCGTACTTGCTGATGTTGATCACCCCGAGATCCTGTTTCCAGAGCTCGTTGCCAGACAGATCATGGCAATAAAGCCCTTCGGAACCGAGGAAAGTCACCAAGTGGTTGCCGACGACGCAAACACTGGTATTTGCATGCGTCGCTTTGGTGTGTCGCGTCGCCCGGGGCTTTCCCTGTCGAAGCGTCCGGCTCCAGAGTTTATGACCTTTGGACTTGTCATAGCAGAGCAATAACCAGTCCTGACTTTCATTATCTTCAGCCGCCGTGGGCTTGCCTCCTGCTGCGACTTCGAGCGGCGCTTTTCCGTCCTTGGCAACGGCTGTCAAAAGGAACAATTTGTCTCCCGCCACCACGGGGCTCGAGTGCCCCAAGCCGGGCACTTCAATCTGCCACAGGACATTTTCCAAATCCCCCTGGCCAGGATCGGCATTCCAGGTTACGGGCAGCGGAAACCCTTCCGCCACACCACGCCCCCCCAACCCCCGGAATGCGGGCCAATCCCGACCCTGATATTCGACGCGGCCCTGAAACGCTTTCAATTGATCAGCACTGGAAGTCTCAGATTCCTCCAGAATGTTTGAAGTCGTTGCAGAAGTTTTCTCGAGCCGACCCAAGAAGACTTGATTCGTCGAATCCGAATTCGCTACTGCGACATCCGGAGTGCCATCAGAATTGAGATCCCCAATACTCAGTCCGTAGGTCAAATTTGCGGCATCGTCAAAGACCACTTCGCGAAATGATTTTCCTTCACCCTCGTTCAGGTACACGACATTGGGTTGGCCCGAGTTTCCCGCCACCAAATCAAGATCCCCGTCCCGGTCCATATCGAATGACGCCAAGCAATAGGTACGGCTCTCCGGGTCGCCGAAAGGAACTTCAGCTTCCACCCCTCCCTGACCGTCGCCGAGAAAGAGGCGATTGGCCTGTCCGACATTGCCAACCGCCCAATCCAGATCTTGATCCCCATCAAAGTCGCCAATCGTGACGGCTCTTGACTGCCCCTTGGGGTCGCCAAAATTTTTGACCTGCAGAAAGTTCAAACGCCCGTCGTTCAGCAACCAGCTACTTTGCTGTCCGTCGCGATTGGCCAACACAAGATCGTTGTCCCCATCGCCGTCGACATCTCCAACCTCGACATCGATGGTCGAATCGGTCTGTGTGCCGAACGTGAGTGTCTCTGGAAAATTGGCCGCGCCGTCGTTGAGGCAAATCTGATTGGAGCGTCCTCGGCAAGTGATCAAGATATCGGGATCTCCATCCTGATCGATGTCGGTAAGCGTCAAACTTCGAACCGAAGAGATTTCTCCGAAGGTCCTGTGAAAACGAAAGCTCGCCTTACCGTCATTGAGAAAAATCTGGCATGGTGCCATATCATTCCCGGTCACAACATCCAGATCACCATCCCCATCGAGGTCGGCGAGTTCACAGGCGTAAGTGGTGGAGCGGTCAATTCCGAGGGGTCGCATCACGTTAAAACGTGCTCGCCCCTGATTCAAAAAGGTGTAATTCTGCTGGGGCCAATGTCGACCGTTGGCCACCACAACGTCCAGATCACCGTCCGCATCAAGATCACCGATCCGTAGAGAAGCCGTTCGATTTGCTTCGGTTCCCAATAACAGGCGAGCGTGACTCTCGTAAATCTGAGCCACCGTAGCGGACGAGGCGGGCCCCAGACAACAGGAAATCACAACCGCAAAAACCCACGCGTTTCGTGTCGCATTCATAAATCACTTGAAGCGTTGTTGGAGTTCAGATTCACCGTCAGACTCAAGACAGGTTCGCCACACGGATTCGCATCGCCAACTTGGCTCAATTCTATCTCAATCGGTTCAGGGGAGAATGTCACGGCTGGGAATTCTGAAGAGAAGGTCGGGTGACGCGAGGCATGTTGACGCGACGATCCTGATCGTTGTCCGTCCCTGAGCCGAGACAAAAGCGAGGTTTTCCAGTACAAAGGAGTTTCCCCTAGAGATGAATGGGTAATCTGCCGTCGTTTGCCCCCACCTGAGATTCCTCTCGTTCTACCGAAAACCGTTAAAAAAACACTCCGAGCTGCAATATGAAAACTGGCTTTTTTAGAACTCTTCTCACGAGCTTTGTGATCATTTACGCCGCCGTCGACGGTTGGTCCTACGGTCAGGAAGCCAGCGACCCGTTCAAGAGACTGGACCGAAACAAGGATGGAAAACTGACCAAGGAAGAATTCCCCAATCGTCTTTTCGACCGCATCGACACCAATCAAGATGGAATCATTACGATCGAGGAAGACCAGGCTTTCATGCGTCGCCAACCCAATCGCCCCGGCCAAAACAGCCAAAACAGTCGCAACTCTGAAGCGGTTGAGGCAAGGCTGGACCTGCCTTATGCCGAAACCGACAACCCTCGACAAACGCTGGACCTTTATCTGCCCAAAAAGCGTGTCGGAGACCAACCTCTGCCCGTGGTGGTTTTCATTCATGGCGGGGCATGGCGAGCCGGCGACAAGCGGGGTGGCGCAAGGACGGTCGTTCCCCTGGTTGAAACGGGACAGTACGTCGGAGTTTCCATTGGATATCGCTTGACGGGCGAAGCCGTATGGCCCGCCCAGATCCATGACTGCAAAGCGGCCATCCGTTGGTTGAAAGCAAACGCGCAAAAGTACCAATTCGACGCTGATCGCATCGGGGTGACTGGAACCTCGGCAGGGGGCCACCTGGTCGCGATGCTGGGCACCAGTGGAGACTCGGCCGACCTCGACGGCGAATTGGGGGGGCACCTTGACCAGAACAGTCGCGTGGCCTGTGTGGTGGATCAGTTTGGCCCAAGTGATCTGCTGTCCATGGGCGGGTCCCATAACAATGCCAACTCCCCAGAATCCATATTAGTGGGGGGCCCTCTTCAGGAGACGAAGGCGACTGCGATTCAAGCGTCCCCCACAAACTACGTCACCAAGCAAGACCCTCCCTTTCTTTTCATTCATGGGACCGATGATCCCCTCGTTCCATTTCAGCAATCGGAATTGCTCCATGAAAAATTGCAGACAGCTGGCGTTGCTTCGCTGCTCGTCCCCGTCGAAAAAGGGAGGCACGGCAACTTTGGAACTTCGGAAGTTGCTGAAAGGATGAAGCAATTTTTCGACAAACACCTCAGGGGTCAAAAAATCGTAATTTCAAAGGCTGCCATTGCACAGGGTGGTCGTTAGCCGATGTGAAAACTGCCGAACCGAGATGACCAAAGCCGGACCGGCCGCCAAAAGGCTTGAAACAAACGATGGTGAGTGTCAGCGAACTAGATCTGACAACTCCGTCAATGACTCCAAATTCTGTCTTGGCCGTTGAGGGCCGTCCCACACCGCGGTTCCAACAACTCCTAGCCACTTTGTTGATAAAAAATTGGAGGAATATCCAATGACGAACCCAGAAGATTCGTGGCTCGACCGCCTGTGGCTTGTCAACACGGCCCTCTACCGGGCAAGCCTTTTAGGCTTTCTTCTAACCTTACTTGCGGTGCCAAGGAATCTGAAAAGGCACTTAGACGAGATCATCATTTGGTACTTGGCACCGTCTTGAGGCGCGACCGAGTCTCTGCAGCACCGAGCATCCGCGGACAGGTGCTCCTTTCCCTCAGTGAGTGAACCATGCAAGTCATGACGAAAAGACGTTCAAACCCCATCACGGGGCGCATCGGTTACCAGACGCTCTTTGCGTTGGCATTGCTGTTCAACGTCGGCCTCGCTGCCGAACAAGAGAAACCCAACATTTTGCTCATCCTCGCCGATGATCTGGGTTACGGTGATCTCGGATTCCAGGGTTCGACAGACATTCAGTCGCCGCATCTCGACAGACTTGCCGAAGGAAGTATACGTTTCACTGACGCGCACACGACGGCCTCGGTTTGCAGTCCTTCCCGCGCAGGGCTGATGACGGGCAGGTATCAACAAAGATTCGGACATGAAGCCAATACGCCCGATTATCCCAACGGAATGGACATCGACGAGACCACTCTCGCCCAACGACTTCAGTCGCTTGGCTATCGGACCGGCCTGATTGGCAAATGGCACCTTGGAGCCACCGACGAACAATATCCAACCCAAAGAGGTTTCGACACCTTTTACGGCCTCCGTGAGGGGAGCCGAAGCTACTTTTACGACGCCCAGAAAAATGACAAGCCGGGAGACCCCCGAGCCATTGAACTACAGGGCCAGCAAGTCGAATTTGAAGGGTACCTGACCGACGTCTTCGGAGATCAGGCGGTCGAATTCATCCGATCACCTTCAGATGCACCGTTCTTTCTGTACCTTTCTTTTACAGCGCCGCATGGCCCCATGCATGCCACCAAAGACGATCTTGAGCGGTTCAAACATATCGAGAATCAACGTCGGCGAACCTATGCGGCCATGGTCTGGGCCATGGACCGTGCGATTGGGAAAGTCATCGCGGAGTTGGAGAAGCAGAATCAACTCGACAATACCCTGATCTGGTTCCTCAGTGACAACGGCGGTGCAACGAACAACGCCTCAAGCAATTTGCCGCTGGCAGGGCACAAGGGCATCAAATTCGAGGGTGGAATCCGAGTCCCATTCCTGATGTCGTGGAAAGCCCGTTTTCCAGACGGCAAATTAGATTCTCGAATGGTTTCCGCATTGGACATTCTGCCCACCTCTGTCGCTGCGGCGGGTGGAGTTCCCTCAGCCACCTCTTCCTCTCGCCCTCTCGATGGCGTGAACCTGCTCCCTTACCTGACGGGGGTCAAGGAAGGCGTACCTCACGAAAAACTTTATTGGCATAAACTCTGGTTCAGCGCAATGCGTGACGGCCCGTGGAAACTGATCTACGTCCAAGATTATGGATACGCGTTGTACAACCTTGAAGACGATCTGGGTGAGAAACGTAACCTGGTCGCTCAACACCCGACGCGAGTCAAAGCCATGCAGGAGGATTTGGATGCGTGGAAAAGCCAAATGATCGAACCCCTCTGGGGGGAAAACGAAAGATGGTTTCGGGTCCATAGCCAGAATCACATACGCATCATCGAGGGCAAGAAATGACCCGGCCTTCCACCGCTGAAACGAGTGTCCGGTATCGATAAACATGAACCGCCACCCTTGGGGCTTAACGGAATCCGGAAGAGGGAGTGCATCGAAGGCTGGCCGGTGACCCCACGTCGGTACGTCTCAGCTACATCAGGAAACGAACACCGTTTTTCATTCTTGAAGAGATTCGCAACATGTGCCAACACTTTCTGTCGACCCGCTGTTTCTGGTCACGAATAAAACCCATCCTCAATCAAGGGGTGGGCCCGATGTTGCTCCTGGCTGCCTTTGTTTCGACCTCGTTTCCCTGTGCAGCTGCGCAACGCCCCAACATCATCGTCTTCTTGGTTGATGACATTGGATATGGGGATCTTGAAGCCAACAATCCAGAGTGTGGCATCCCGACCCCCAACCTGAATCATCTCGCGAAGCATGGCGCGAACTTTATGAATGCACATTCCTCCGCTTCGGTCTGTGCCCCTACGCGCTACGCTTTACTGACCGGAAATCGGGTTTATCGCGGCAGCAATCCGATGGGAACCTGGCCCGCATTTGGTGGGAGCCAAATCCTTCCGGGTCAGAAAACGCTGGCAGACCTGCTTCACTCCGAAGGTTACGCCACCGCATTCTTCGGTAAGTTGCACCTCGGTGGTGTCCCTTCAAAAAACGGTCCCTATGGTCAGTTTCTTCAGGGCCCCCGCGGTCATGGTTTCGATTATTCTCTGACATTACCAAGCGGAATTCAGGCAAAACCTCGAGCCTTCTTTCGCAATGATCGCCTCAGTCGCTGGGACGATCGCCAAAAAGACTTTGTCCATTTCCACAACGCAGCCGCAGCGGACCCGCACTACCAAAATCAAACGATGGATAACTGGTCCACCGAGACAGCGGGCCCCCTGCTGATGCACGACGCACTCGACTTTATCGATCGACATCACGAAGAGTATCAAGGCAAAAAACCGTTCTACATTCACTACTGCTCCCAAGCGGGACACACGCCCTACACGCCTCCGGCCTTCTTCAATATCGAAGATCCGATGAACACTCGGGAAGGCATCCCTGTCCGAGGTCAGACGACCAATTTGAGAACCGATATGGTTTACGAAGCCGACATTGCGGTTGGACTCTTCAAAGAACGTCTGCTCGAACACCAACTCTGGGACAACACGTTATTGATCTTCACCAGCGATAACGGTGTCGCCAAGGGCCTTCATTCGACGTGGTCAAAACCGATTTATCATGATTCAAAAGACGGTCTGTATGGTGGCCGGCGCACTGAAAAAACACAGACACCTGCCGGCAGGGACCACATCAATGGGCAAGGTGTGGTCGATGGAATCCCGATTCGTGGAAAAAAGGGCTACTGTTATGAAGGGGGGCACCGAGTGCCGCTCATTTTTCATTGGCCTGACCAAATCGCCCCCCGAGACGTCGAACCGTTGTTCGCGCTTCATGACGTTTACCGAACCGTCGCCGGACTTCTTGACGTCAAGGTTGCCCCTCAACAAGCCATGGACTCCGTCGACCTCTCGGACTTGGTTATTTCCGGCGACACCTCGACTCACCGCCAACATCTAATGATCCAAGCCAATCGCCCCACGAAAAGTCAAAATAAAAATCTTAACTCGTGGAGCTTCTACACGACGGAAACAGAAGGGGGTGACTTGACGATTTGGAAAGCGATCATCAACAACAATCGAAAGTCGCCTCAAATGACAGCCATGGCGGAAGTTGCTGAACTCTATCACCTTTCCACCGATCCTGGCGAAACCATGCCCGTCAGCGATGACAAGCGATCTGAAGCGATGCTTCAAGCTTACAAGGAGTCCATTTCGAATCCGAAGTAGTCTTCGTATCGCATCGCATCGCATCGCATCGCATCGCATCGCATCGACATATGGGATGGGAACGTTCTTCTAGGTGCCGCATTATTTCCCGAGTTTCAAGCGATTGCTGAAGGCTCCGACGCCGCGGCAATCGACTGGAAAATCAACCGTCGGATACGCTACGATAGGCCTGAAGCGATGGGTGCATAAGCCGTAGAGATCGTGAGGTCGCAGTGATGCGTTGGATTGGACTTTTCTGCTCCTGAGTCGCGCCCGCGTCTGGATACCGCGCTCACCCCAACTTGTAATAGACACCCAGTTTTGCCGAAACCCACCTTGTCTTCTAACTCCCACTTTGGCTGCGGAATGTTACTCCCTCATCCAAATCGGTTCCTCTCCGGTCATTTAAAATCACGTCGGACGAATGTCTTCCGTTGCGTGGGCGTGTTTATGGTTGGATTGGCAATCGGACTGGTTGCACTTGTCACGGTGCCCAAGGGTTTTGCAGAGGAGGAGCCAACCCAACCGGAACCCACGAGGGAAGAGACGCTTCGTGCAGAGGCCAAAGTCATTTTTAAGGAGACGGTTCAGCCGTTCGTTCGCAAGTACTGCACCGACTGCCATGGAAGTCGGCCTGAAGGTGGAATCAACCTCGAATCGGCACTGAAAGATCCGGGAACCACCTCAGCCTCACTCCATTGGCGGCAGGCCGTGGCAAACGTTCGGGTGCATGATATGCCGCCGGAAGACGCGGGCGAAGTGCCAACGGATGAAGAGCGTCTGGAATTCTTGGATGGGGTCGGGAAGCTGAAGTACCTGGCACCGATGGATCCTGGGCAATACGTCATGCGTCGGCTGAACAGGACCGAGTACGGTAATACGGTCCACGATCTCTTCGGTGTCGATCCGTCGATAGGAAATCGCCTGCCCGACGAGGTGGAAGGTGAGGGGTTTCTGAATTCCATCTCTCCGCTTCAATCGGAAATATTCCTCGAACTCGCCAACGAGGTGGTGGAGCAGGTGGTTTCGCCGACGGGCATGCTACCGACCGAAGTGCAGAAAAACCTCTTCAGAGAAACGCCGGCCGATCCAAACGAATACCGAAATACCGCCAGACAGGTCGCACGTAGACTGACGCGGGATGCCTATCGCCGTCCGGCGTCTGAAAGTGAACTGAACGTTCTGATGGATATCTTTGTTCTTGCTCGTGACCATGAAATGGACTACCAGTCGGCCCTCGGCATGGTACTGAAGGCGGTTCTTGTCTCTCCCCAGTTTCTCTTCATCACGCCCGTCGAGCACACCGTCACGGAAGAGTCGATTGTTGCTCTGGACGATTACCAACTTGCCTCTCGGCTCTCGTATTTGCTCTGGTCTTCTCCCCCGGATCCCGAACTCGCTTCTTTGGCAGACCAAGGCAGACTTCATGAACCCGGTGTCCTGGGGTCACAGATCGAGCGATTGCTGGAGGCCCCACGTTCAAGGGCTCTATTCGACGGATTTGGCGCTCATTGGTTAGGTCTCAGAGGGTTTGCCGACCAGACCTTTGACCTTGAAGTTTTCCCTGAACTGACCCCTGAACTCCGCGAAGCGATGCTGGATGAGGTCCGACTTCTTTTCCAAAGTGTCATCGACGAAAACGGGGCCATTTTCCAACTTATTGACACCGACTACACCTATCTCAATGGCCCTCTCGCCAACCTTTACGGATTGGAGGACCACGTTCAGGGTCGCGACATGCAACGCGTCCAACTGGAAGATCGGAATCGAGGTGGTATCCTCGGCATGCCAGCCACCCTTGCGACCACCTCCCTCCCCAACCGAACAAGTCCGGTTCGACGCGGTTACTGGGTGTTGGAGCGGGTCCTCGGGGAAACGGTTCCACCGCCACCACCCAACGTTCCTGAATTGAAGGAGACGGAACAGAAAAATATCGAGGGGCTGACACTCCGACAAAGAATGGAATTGCACCAATCCGAGCCGACCTGCGCCAATTGTCACAAGCTTCTGGATCCCATCGGGTTTGGGCTGGAGTCCTTTGATGCCATCGGCCGTTGGAGAGGAGTTGATGACGTCGGTGGGAAAATCGATTCGGCCGGTCAACTATCAACCGGAGAGACGTTTTCCAATCCAGCAGAACTGAAAACAATACTCGCATTACGGAAAGATGCGATCGCCCGGAACCTGACCGAACGTTTTATGGCCTACGCCATTGGTCGCCCCTTGGAAGGTTACGACGAAGTTGTCATTGATCAGTTGATGACGACACTGACTGAAGATGGCTATCGGATGCGGACGATGATTAAAGAAGTCCTGTCCAGCTACTTGTTTACGCATCGAAAAATCAAAGGTTAACTGGCATGAAAGATCGCACCTCTTTCGATCGTCGGCACTGGCTTAAAGGGGCAGGAGTCTCTTTGGCACTTCCATTTCTGGATTCAATGAGCTGGGCGTCGGGCGAAAACTCATCCACGCCGCCTGTTCGACTGGGTTTCATGTACATGCCCCACGGCGTCATCATGGATGATTTTTGGCCGTCCGAACCAAACAGGTTTCTCGATTCACCTCCCCCGGCGATCGAATCACTTGGGCCCATTCTTGATCAGTGCCTCATGATAAAGGGAATTTCCGGCGTTCCCATATCCCCGTTTAACGGGGCCCCTCATGCGCTTGAACTCTCGACGTGGCTGACGGCAACACTTCCCGATTCGGATACCCGAAGTCGAGTCAATATTGCGATTTCGGCCGACCAGATCATGGCGAATTATGTGGGTTCGGAAACTCCACTTCCCTCACTCGAGTTGGCAACGATGCCCCAGACGTGGAAGGAGAATCAGGAAGGCCTGCACGAGGCCTATTATTCCCATTGCAGCTATCGGTCTCCAACCCAACCTGTTCCCGCTGAAATCGACCCTCGCAACGTCTTGAACAGGCTCTTTGGCAAGAGTGAAAAATTTGGCAGCGTGAGCCGGGCCAATCCGTTGGACCGGCAAATGCTTGATCGGGTGCTGGGCGGAGCAAGAGATCTGCGGCGCACGCTGGCCAAAGGTGATCGATTGAAGCTTGACGAATACCTTGATAGCGTTCGAGCGGTGGAACGCCGCATCGCCGCAATTGAGAACCGCCAAAAAGAGAACGCACTCGAAAAATCAGGACTTCGTTCTGCCGGCCGTGACTCGAATCAATCGGCCCCGATCGAGATCAGCATTCCGGAGGGCGACAAGCGAAGCGAATACATGCAGGTGATGTGCGATCTCACGGTCTTGGCGTTCCAAACCGACACGACACGCGTCAGCACCTACATCGGTTCCACACCAAATGGCGTCTCCTATCCCGAACTTGGCTTTACCGATCAGCATCACTCTCAAACGCACCACGAAAATCAGGAGGAGATGGTGGGCAAGGTGGCTGCAATTACGAAGTTCAACATTGATCAGTTTGCCTATATGGTCAACAAGATGGCCCGACTTCAGGAAGGTGACGGTACACTGCTTGACCATTGCATCATGATGTGGGGCTCTGGACTCGAGGACGGCAATAATCACACCCGCAAGAACCTCCCCTTCATCCTTGCTGGCCGGGGCGGGGGTACGGTCAATACCGGGCGGTTCCTGACTGATCTCCGTGGTAACCAGGGTGACCTTCTGACCACGCTGCTATCCTGCGCGGGTGTTCCATTGGACCGGCCGATTGGCATTGCCACCAAGCAGATCGAGGAGCTCAAAACAAAAAGTGCCCGAGGAAGCCAAGACGGGTAATTCGAGAAGGTCGCTTCTCAACCAAGCACAGGAAAGCTCAGTGTTGAGCCCAGGGCTGGCCCAACTTCTCTGGATCAACTTGCACTTTGCCGAACTTGATTCATCAGCGCGGATATTTTCGTATCGTCGTACCCCGCTTTTCTGGCGGCCGTACGAATCATGTGCATCTCGTAGACCGTCACATCTCCATCGGCCATTGAAAGACGAATCAGGTTGTTGAGATGCGACTCGGTTGTCCGCTCCTGCTCGGGGATCAATGCTCGCTGCGTGACGACCTCGTCGATCACCTGTTGGCATTTCTCAGTCGTCCATCCGTGTTTTTTGCCCCACTGAAAAAGGAACGATTCTTCTTTTTCATCGACGTCACTGTCCGAATATGAAAGGTAAGCCAGCTCACGGAATTCCAGATCTTCAAACTCCTCATCTTTGATCACATGCCCGAAATCGCTTTCCAATTGCTGCCGGATCACCTTCTTTCTGCCTTCACCCTTGCGACGCAACCAGAAGATTAAACCGGCAATGGCAGCAACGATTCCCGCCAGCAAAAAAGGATGACTCAAAAGATAACTGACGAGCACCGCAATGAAAGCAACGGGGATTCCAACGCACAGCGCCATGATAAACGCACCGCGTTCGACCAGAGAACCGATGATCGGAATGGGAAAAAGAAACCGTGCGATGGACCCAAAGAGAAAAACGAATCCGAGGACGACGCAACCTGATCCGGCCAGTCGAACGATCCATTTCAATCGCGTAAGATAAGCCTTCATCGTCGCCAGTGAACCCTCCCGTTCCCCCGCAACGATGTGATGCAAAACCCCGGAATCACCAATCATCTGGCTGATGAATCCGGTCCGTCGATTCTCGTCATAAGCCACTCCCCGGCCACCTGAAAACTTGCCGAAATAAGTCGCGATGTCTGGTATTGGAACACCCGAGTAACGGACACGCTCGTCCCCAATGTTGTCAGAGCGACCTTTCGCAAGGTACAGTTCATCCCAACGTTTAGACAGATCGAATCGGGTGGCCGTCTCGGTAAGCGTCAGATCAAGAATGTTGATATCCTCGCTTGCATCAACAAACTCGATGGCATCAGAAACCACGCTCAATTCACCTACCCTGTAGTCACGTGGCAGCAACCTTGACGAACTGAGTCTTTGCGAGAAACCCGTGTTCCGACTATTCCCCTCAAGCCGGCTCATCCACCGTTTGGACCAAGTGGTACCATCATCGTCCTCGTCTTTCTCCCATGCGTAGATTTCTGCGTTCCGATTCACGACCAAATAGCCCTCGAACGATTCCAGATAGTTGCCTGAAATCTCCATCGTCTTGTCCATTGGCCCGGTAAACGAGATCCTTTGGCCCGACGTCGCCGTTCCAACATCGGTGACCGGGGTGCATCGCGTCGCCTCCCGGTGGTAGTCGTATCGGGTCTCATTTTTCCAGATCACGGCGATGGATAACAGAATGAGGATGGGTCCAAAAATCACGCCACCCATGCCACTCTTCTTGCGACGCTTCATACCAAGTCGACCAACTTTTGAGTGTAGAACAAGACGATCTTCCCGGTCGATCGTCAACTGTCGTTCACCTGAATCCGCAGATTACGAGGGGAGGATCGGGCGAAGCTCTTTCCCTTGATCATCCACAGGAAACAGGGCGCCCTCCGCCTCGAGCTGATCCACCATCTCTTCCATCAGTCGCTTCAATTCCTGCGGTTGCTCCTCGGCAAGGTTATGGTTCTCATACGGATCACTTGCCAAATTGAATAATTCATACCGAGTTTTCGAAGGATTCATCGCCGGCAGGTAATGGTAAACCACCTTCCAGTCGCCCAAGCGGAGCACCGTGTAATAACTACTGCGGTGGCTATGCGGAAAGTGCATCAGAAAACGCTCGTCCCGATCCGGATTGCGTTCTCCAGACAATTGTTTGGCAAGGTCTTTTCCATCAACCACGTGACCACGTGGAACGGAAACATCGACAAGGTTCAGCACGGTGGGGTAGAGGTCCATGACACAACCGAGTTGCGATTGAATCGCCCCCTGTGCAATCGGCAATTTTTGTTGCCAAACATTGCCGGCATCGGGCTTGGCCCATGCCGCAATGAACGGAGCACGCATCCCGCCCTCGTAGTGGGTCCCCTTTTTGGCCCGCAGCGGAAAAGAACTGTGGTGCTCGTGCGTCGGGCCTAATGGCGCGTCGCTCCCGTTATCCCCAAGGAACAGGATCAAGGTATTCTCCGCAATCCCCTTGGATTCGAGATGATCCATCACCTGATTCAGACAGGTGTCCATGCTCTCAACCAGTGTTGCGTAGGCCTGAGCGGCTTTAGGTTTGCCGGAATCTGCGTAGTTCGCCGCATAGCGTGGGTTGCTGTGAAAGGGTGCGTGTAATGCGTAGAGGGCGAGGTCAAGGAAAAAAGGTTTTCCATCTTCGACCGCCGCATCGATCTGCTGTTTGGCCTCAAGCGTCAAAGCTTCTGTGAGGAACGTCTCCGACCCATGATACTTTTCCAGATGGGGAACCGCGCGTCTCTTATTTCCTTTGATGTGGCCATATCCTTCCTGACCGTAGTAGCTGCCAGGTTGCCCCCATGAGCACCCTGCAATGTTGACATCAAAACCCAGGTTTTCCGGAAATTCCGAGGGCGCATCATTCGGTCCGAAATGCGCTTTACCAATAAAGATGGTTCGATAACCGGCTGTCTTCAGGCGACCCGGCAGGGTCCGTGTCGCATCCTGAAAACCTGTCCAGTTCCATTCGGGCGGACCGAAGGGCCCCTTATTGTTACCCTCGGAGCGAATCCACTGTGTAACGCCGTGTCGCGTCGCATTTTGACCTGTGATGATCGAAGTCCGCGTGGGTGAGCAGACACTCATGGCGTAAAAATGATTGAGCCGGGTCCCTCGAGACGCCAACCGTTCCATCCCCGGCGTCCGGTAATAGTCGTTGAGCGGATACCGCTTCGGTTTGCCTTCCCCGTCCGTCATGAAAGGCACGGACGTATCCATGGGCCCCATATCGTCGACCAGGAAGATGATGATGTTCGGCTTATCCGCGGCCCTTCCCGTCGATAGCAATAGGAGAAAAACGACCAGAGATATCAGAACCCAAGAACAACGATGAATACCGACAGGAGCCTTCAGCGGCAGCATGATCGAGCCTTTCGAGGTGCAGAGCGTTTGATCCAAACCGAGATGGAAATAACTTAACGGTTGGCGTGCCTCAAAACCATCACGGACATCTAGATTACGGGCCCCTTCGACCGGGTCATCCAGTCGCGAACGCCTCTCTCGGTCCCATCGCCCCCACGCTCACCGGACGCATGTGGAAAGCTCAACTTTTCGTTGGCCAATCAAGGACGATCGTAAGTGACAGGCTGTTCGCTTCTGATGGCTCCGATCAAACCTCCCCCAGCTGAAATCTGTTCGAGTTTCACCATCAACAAGTTTTCGCCTCGCTTCAATCTCACGGCAACTTGATCGCTTCCAAACCGGGCAGGACGCCGAACAAAGTTGAGATGCACAGATTCCCCATTAAGCCAGACCTTGACGGCGTCTTCTGATCCGATCAGCAGAACCGCCTCCTGCTCCGCCGGCGAATTGACGGCAATCGCGTTGTAGGTCACCAGATCTCCCTGCCGTGCTTGCCGGGTCTGAACGTAGGACTGAAGGTCGAATCCTGAAGAGCCATTGAAAGGGCGACATGCGATCGGTTCCCAGCGAACTTCGCTGTCGCCAATCCCCTTGAACGTCCTATCGTGATCGACTTGGCCGGGCGTCTCCTCAGGGCCGTAAACGGTTTCAAAACCTGTCCCCTGTCCATCGTTCTCGAATACTCCGGCAACCCACCACCGAGAAATCAGGGCGGTTTCAGATCTCAAACTTCGCAGATACGCCACGAGATCCGCCAAGCCTTGAGCCGTCATTGAAGTGGCAAGTTGTTCGGGCATCAGGGACATTTTCATGCGTGCAATCTCTTCGATTTCTTCAGCATCCAGATCGTAAATCCGTCCGTCTGTCGTACGAACCGTCACTCCTTCGTCGTGCGATCGGGCGAATCCCAAGAGCGTACGACCATCCGTCGTGATCACAATCGAACCTGCATAATCTGGAGAAATGGCTCGCGAAGGCTGAAGGATCGACTCCAACAGGGCCTCTTGCCCCAGCTTTCGACCAATCAAAGAAAGTCCCGGCCCGACATCCGACCCCTGTTCGTTGACCGCGTGACATTGAATGCAGCCGACCGAACGGAACAGACCTGCGCCCCGCGTCGCGTCACCTTCCAGAGAAAAGATCTCTGCTGGATCCACGGTACTTCCAAGCATCGACGGACGTTCCGCTTCAGGTACGTTTTGCAGATAAATCGCTCGCACACTTGGATCAAGGTGGTTCACCCCCAAGCTCACCGCTCGTTCACGGAGTTCCTTCGTGAGGACTCCATTTTCACATAACCTGTAAAGCCACGTCGCTCCATCGACATCGCGAGCGACTGAATCGACGAGCATGGTACGCAATTCGGCATCCATCTCATCATCAAGCATGGCAGCCTGCAGGGAGGCCTGATTACGAAGTTGGACAAGAGCTCGCACACCCCCCAGACGAATTTCATGCGCGGCATTTTTATCCTGAACCAGCGTCAAGATTTCGGGAGCGGACTCGATATCGGCAATTTCTGAAAGCGTTTCTAATGCTGCGGATCGCACGGCGTCGTGGAGTGTCGTATCGGAGATTAGAGATCGCACGGAACTGGCGACCGCATCGAGGGAAAGTTCAGCCACCATGGAAAGTGCTTGCTCTCGAAGCTCGTCTTGAGTCAGGGCAAAACGGATGGCATCTCGCAGTTCATCATTGGCACGCAAGGTCGCCCACGGTCCCGAGAGATTGCGTCGAATCGTGGTCAATGCCAAACGCTGGACTCCACGGGGAACATCGGACCGCCGAATCATCGCGATCAGGCTCCGCCCAATCTCGACATCCACTCCCGGTCCAAGGGCCGCAAGAATCGCCGTACGAGTCCCTTCATCCAGATCCTGTCGATTAAGATTTTCGACGAGATATTGATCGGATTCTTTACGCGTCAACAGAAGACGGGTCAGATCAATGGTTGGAGGATCGAATTGTGGATCTTCATGATCCACCAGTTGGGAAAACAGTCGCTTCATCCTTGAACGATCACCCAGATTTTCCGTTTCGTAATTTGCGTAACGATCAAACCGCTGATTGGCCTGCCCCGGTTTTCCCCGTGCTGCGATCCCCAACGCCTCAAGATACCATCGGTCCTTTCCATCCCACTGCGTGGCGAGATTCACCAGAGCCTTATCGGCGGCGTCGGACTCCAAGTCGCGCAGGGCAAGCAAAATCTCTCGCCTCACTTTTGGTGAAGGATCGTTCACCAAACGGAGAATATTCTTTTCATACTTGGAACCGTGGCTCCGCAAGATGCGGATGGCGAGGGCTCGCATCTCAGGCACTGGAGCGTCCAATCGGTCCAAAACGATCTCTCGAGCCTCGTCACCCAAACGATCGGCCAGCCACATCGTGCGGGCGATCATTGAAGAGTCATCGCCTCGGACGAGTTGCTCGAAAACGGGCAACACTTCCGAGCCTGCCTCGAGAAGGCGTTGCCGCGCCTGATACTGCGCGTCAATGTTTCCACTCTGCAACGCATCTATTGCATCGTCGATCTTCACGTAAGGACCCGGTTGGCACGTCTTGGCCGGCGGGCCAGACTTTCGCACCATGTAAATACGGCCCCGATTCGGGTCATTGTAGGCATGGCCACCGACGCCCTGATCATACCAATCTGCTACGTACATAGCCCCCTCGACTCCAAGGGCGACATCCACAGGTCGAAAATAGGTGTCGGTTGCACTAGAGAGGAGCAGTTCGCGGCGAACTTTGAAGCCAGCTCCATCAGATTGTATTTTGAACGCCCGCACTTCCCTTGGACCGGGGTCAGCATGGACGAGCGTTCCACGCATCGACTCACCGAAGTGATCACTCTCAATAAACATCTTTCCGACGGGCGAACCAAATCCAGTGATCTGGACGGGTGGGACAACTCCTGGCTGCTCAACGTGCCAGTGGGCATCGGCGATGGGCAAACCGGACTCCCGCCGTGCTCCGTAGACTCCCCAATGTCGCCAACCGTAGTTCCCCCCCTCCAACGCCCAGTCCAGCCGACACATCTGACGCCCGTCGTCATCGTTGCCGCTGAACCACGCATGCCCTTGACTGTTGACGGCCACTTCGAGCGGATTTTTCAAATCCCAGGCGATGACCTCCAATTCCGAACCATCCATCTGGCAGCGAATCACAGCCCCGGTATCGTGAGCAATTCTCACGCCGTCGGGCCCGGTCACGTCAAAACTGAGGTCACCCATGGTCATGTAAAGTCGGTGGTCCGGGCCAAGTGCCAGGCCATGGAGCGACTGATCATCATTGAATCCCCCGAATCCAACCAGCAACTTCCGTGGCGGGCCATCGGCACGCAGGTCCCCGTCCTTGTCTTCAAAGACGTAGAGGTAAGGAGCCTCGGCGACGTAAACTCGGTCGCCAGCAACCGCGAGTGACATTGGGGACATGAGTCCCTCGTAAAAAACAGTGGCCTTGTCAGCCACGCCGTCGCCGTTGGTATCCTCCAAAACCTTGATGCGGTCTGGTCGGGCCGTTTCCTTCGATCGCTCCTCTTGAGTCCCACCCCAAGCGTAATTGTGGCGGTAAAGCTGAATCTCGGTCACCCAGACTCTGCCGTGACTGTCGACACAGAGGGAACTCGGGTTCGCAAGAAGGGGCTCAGCCGCGAACAACGAAACTTCGTAACCGGCCGGAACACGAAGGTCGGCGGTGGTCTGATCAGGTCCCAGTCCACCGGCAGGTAACCCGGGCATGGCCTGGTCGACGGCCATAAGCCTCAGTTCTTTGACGTCCGCGACCTCGCCGTTCACCGGAGTCAGAGGTCGCATGACGACCTCATTGAGTCCTGCGGTGAGGTGCAATGCTCCGATTTTGTTCAACGAAAAATGATCGAAGCTCCCCGTCGTAGGTACCTGAAAGATCAGTCGACTCGGCCCACTTGTGATTTCAACCCAATTGCCAGCCCAACGATCTGGGATGGAATAATGCAGCAGGGCGTCGAAGGCGCCCGTGCGAGGGGACTCGACTTGCCAGCGAATGAAGTCGCTTTGCCGGGTCCACCAGCCCACACACATCTGACCGTCGTAGATGGCAATTTCACTACCCTCAACGCCGTAAAGTTCGGCTTGGGTTGCCAACAGACGGAGTGAACCATCATTTTCAGCTTCAACGACCTTTGGATCGTTATGGTCGACCTCCCGCCGTCGGGCAACGGACGATTCGGTCGTTGAAGGTTCTTCGGGTTTCGAGGGAACAGGCCTGGCCTGCGAGGAGCGGACTTCGACGGGCGGAAGTGGCTTTTCCCCGGAAAGTCGATTCAAAACGTTTCGAGTGATTGTTGCAACACGATCACTGTGCGCTCGCCCTCCGGCGTCAAACTGAAGACGAAAACTCTCGTCTTGGCCGTCGAGCCGCGCGATTTGAAAACCCATGATGTCCGTGTACGCCTCATCCAGATTGTCATAAATCATGGAGATGAAGTCTTCAGTCCCGTCAATGCGAACCTTGGCCGACGCGTAGTTCCCAGCCTGCTCGGGTGTTGCCATGACCCACTCCGTTTGGCTACCGCCTGAGGCCACAAACGATTTTGCCGTAAGCTGATCAAGATTGACTCCGATCTCCCATCGAAACGACGTTGAAGGCTTGACGGCAAAGTGCCTCAACGGCGCAAAAACCAGGTACTCTCCCGCTGGCAAACCACGGATCCTCACACCACCCTGCTCGCGGACGACCCCCTGACTGAAGAGCATGTCATTCATCAGTGCCGTGTTGCCAACCCCCTCAGGCGACTTGTCGTTGAACCAGGGCGTTTGAGGAACGACTCCCCAATTGGTGATCGGCGCATCCACGTCGGCCGCCCCAAATTCAACATGGATTTCATGGGGCAGCTCATTTCCATCTTCATCGAGAACCTTGCCGGAAAAATGACTGTGCAACGGGTTCCAGACACCTCCCTCGAATACCCCCGTAGCGTGACCAGGTCCCAGCGCGCCCTTCGCATTGACTGCAGAATCAGTCCTCTGAGGTGACGCCAGACCATGCGACCAATCCGTTGTCGCGGCCGTGAACACCGTGCCACCTCCGGGTCGGGTATAGATGCCCATGCAGCCGTGCTCGTGCTCGTTTTTTTTCCAGATGTCGTGGGCAGGCTTGTACCAACCCAGGTCCTCTTCACCCCACTTCGCAGGAGCCGTTCCAAGGATGATGAAATTTTTGGGCGTTCCGTCGTTGCCCGTGGGAACAGGGCGTCCATCCACCAGGGTAAATTCACAACCATCGCACTCGTACCCGACAATGGTGGTCGCGCCACCAAACTCCTCTCCTTCCTTCAAACCGGTACCCTCGAACACCCAGTGGTCCGGGCGATGCACCTTGTAACCTCCGCTTCCGTCAAGAATCTGGCGGAACTGATGGAAGCCTCCTCGCAGAAAACCGACTCCTGTGAGTTGGTTTTCCGGCCGCTTGATGAGATGGTGACTCCACAACGTCGAGAGCAGGGGGTGCCCTTCCGGAGTGTAAAGTGGGTCCTGCCTGAAAGCTTCCTTCCAGCAGACAAGATCATTGCCGTTATCTTCCGAGCGGACCTGCCAACAACAGGTATTGCCGCTGAAAAACGCGACGTTGCCGCCTTGAGCAATATAGTCCTCAAGGTTGTCGCGCATCGGTGCGGACCAGTATTCGTCGTGCCCAACACTAAGCACCAGTTTGTAGTGCTTGAGCATCTCCGGATGAAATTCGAGGTCACTGTTGATGGCGTAGTCGATCTTGTAGCCATTGCGTTCTGCCCACTGAATGAAGGGGAGTTCCCAATTCCGATCCACCCCGCCGAACGGTCTCTGAAAGCTCACGCGACGCCCCAGGACATCTCCGGGTTCATGCTTCATATTCCAGTGAGCTGAACCCCAGTAGGTGTAAAGACTGTACCCGCCCCAAGCGTTGTAAGCGTTGTAGGTATTGGTGGAAAGCTGCAGCAGGATTTTCGCATCGCGACCGGGGTTCGAAGATCTGACGACAAAGAACATGGGATTTCCCTGGGTGCCGCCAGAGCTTGCCGTCGCTTCATAGCAACCACTCCGCCAGTCACCCGGAATCTCCACAGTCACCGAGATCGGCCAATCACAACCGTGAGAACTCGCGTGTGCGGGAACCGGCTGTTCCGCAACCTGGATCTCCTTGCCCCGCCAAACCACTTCCCGTTCCGCACCCACCCTCGCAATCTCGAGATTGACTTTTTCCAAGTTGGATGACAGATGAAACGTCGCCCCTTCGCCTGCCACATGACTGCGTTGCCCCGGATACCCTTGAATAAATGGATCCGCTGCGAACGCATGGGTGGAACAACAGGTCAAAAGCATCATCACGCGGATAACGCGAGCAGGAAAGCCATGGGAGAAAGTCATCGTGTTCGGCCCCGTAAAAACCTTGAAGTGCCCTGCCTCGAACGCGTCGTCCCTCGGCATGGCCCCTACACATGAAGCCCCCATGGTACACCAGTCAACTCTCGTTGAGCGACCCAATCCGCCTAACGCAACAGTTTGCGTGTCAAGGAACCCGTAAGGGCTTCGTCGCGGTCCCGAATCGACCCGATGCGCAGAACATCATGCAAAATTTCTCCGTCGCCTTGTGGAATAAATTTGAGCACTATGATGCTGTCCGCAGTTTTGTTGCGTGCGGCCTCGGGTTTGTCAAACTCGAAGTGCGTCGATTTTGAAGGGAACAACGCGCGATAAAAACGGCGGAACGAGCGGTCCGCTACACACCTGCGAGGGGATCATATACGGGACTTCAAGCAGGGCGAAGGACGGTGCGTTTTCCGCAATCATTGCGCCGCGGACGGAGGTTCGCTTCGCACTCAACGACGGCCAGATCACCCAAGACCTAATCCCAGGGCGTCTACGCAACGAAAGTTGCGGAATTAAACGAAAGTTGCGGAATTAAACGACGCGGAAGGGATCCTACGCGGTTAAACCAAGCAAATGAAAAGTCTCGAATTTGGTAGCCTCATTTCAGCCGTTACACTGTATATTGACGGCAAACAAGGCAGCTCCGTCGTCCTGACAGGCAAGTGAGTTCTACAGATTCGCGGGAGCCCGTCTCGACCCGCAGATGTCCATATTGGCCTCTGAGTTTTCGGGAGGTCGCGAGCCACGGTAGGCAAATTCCTAATGAGGGAACGATCGACCGGAACCTTCGATGGGTCAATCTCGATTCGACAATTTTTGGCTTTTCGTGGCCGAACGGGTGAATCATCTACGGTCGACATGGAAGTCTTTTCCTGCTTTTGTTTCATCGCGGCTCCAACGTTAACACTCGACGCTTCCTCCGTAGCGATTGACACGCCTGCCCAATAAAACATCACCTGCACGACCGTATTTCAACGTGGAGAATCCAAGTCCGATGCGATCAAGAATCAACCACCGCCCAATGCGTCAAATGGCCCTTGTTACCGTTTTGTTCATCTCCTTTGCCATTCATGCCGTTGCTCATCCCGCCTTTGCTCAGGAGATCTCCTACGAAGACCGAATCGGTTCAAATCGTGACTTTGACATGTGCGAAGACTTTCGCTTCAAACAGATTTCAAAGCTTGTGGAGCAGGGGGCACTCTCGCAAAAACAGGGCTTTAACATCTGGATGCGTCTTGAATCCAACAAGGAGGCCGTAAAAACGATCTTCAACCAGGCGGTCAAAGCCGGTGAGCTCACCGAGGAGCAGACCCAGCGGCTCCTTCCTCTACTCGACATGGACATGACCTATAGGGACACCCAACATGGAAAGTTTGGTGTCCCCAAGGAGCTGACCGACGGCGAGTTCAAAGAGGGCGAAGTCACCAGTGCCAATCGAAAAGCGATTTACCAGAGGCTCGTGGCTGCGAACAAACGGGGTGACATCTACGACTATGATGTTGCGTCGATCATGAAACAGCTTTATGCAGGCTTTGACGAAGCCGAGGCGTCCGTCGACGAGGTCACCGACTATCGAAGCGCGCTTAATCCTCGAATCGCCCAAAGCGGATCTGAAGCGCGCATACGTCAAAATGTCCAGCGCGGCCGACCCAGTTCCAGTGGAGAGAAATATGGCCGCGGGGAAGTCAAGATCACGGACCCGGCAACATGGACAAAAAGCCTCGAGAAGCCGATCTACTCTGGCCCGCAACCGGGTGAAAAAGTCCTTCCGCTGACCGTCTACAGCTTACGAGGAAAGGAAGCCGGAAAAGAATTCGATCCCGTGACCCGCGCCGGCGACAAATTGCACCTCATGTTTTTCGTCCGTGAATCCCGAACATTCGGCCGATTTCTAGGGCAATTGGCGGGTCAAATTCAAGCCATTGAAGACAAATCCCAAAAATCATGGGCGGTCTCCGTGGTTGTCTGCACGGACGATGCCAACACAGCGGAAAAGGAATTCGCCATCCTTGATCAACGGTATCCCCCAAAGTTGTCGGTCGGTGTGTCCGTGAATGGCGCAGCGGGCCCTCCCGCCTACGGACTGGACAAAAACGTGACGGCCACCGTCATCGTGGTCAAACAGGGCAAGGTCGCCCACAACTTCGTCTACTCGAGTAACGAGTTTTACAATCAACCCCACATCCTCGGTGCGATCGCCGAGGTCATGGAAGTTGATCACGAAACCCTGCGAAAATACATCGGAGAAACCCCCGGTGATGCGGCCACAGCGGCCGCGATGCGAAGCCGTCGCGGGAATCCTGACGCGCAGGAGCAGGAACTAAGAAACCGACTGACCCCGTTAGTTCTCAATGGGCGTCTGACGCGATTCGACGCAGGCGAATTATTGAAAGCCTCTGGAGATAAAGCCGCTCGCCAGGCGATGATTGATCAATGGCTGAAAATGGACAAGCTGACGCCGGAGGAAGCCAGATCCCTTACCGCTCCGCTCCCCAAAAAGGCGGACAAGAAGCCGGCGAACCGATGACCAACAGGGTCGGTCTGAGTCCTTGAAAATCGCCTGAACTCAACCTGCAGGTTTTTGACATGAGAAAAATTACCGCCATTTGGATCCTTGTCGCTCTGGGGATGAGTTCGGGCATTGCTGTCGCGCGTGCCGGTGACGACGTGCCAGAGCAACAGTCCAGCGCGGTTGATTTCAAAAATGACCTGGTTCCCATGTTCACGAGACTCGGTTGCAACGCAGGGAAGTGTCATGGATCGGCGATGGGGCGAGGTGGATTCAAGCTCTCGCTTTACGGTGGATCCCCGAAAGCAGATTTCAACCAGATCGTGCATCATTTGGGCGGGCGAAGAATCAATTTTACGGACCCGAGTTCCAGCCTGATTCTGATGAAACCCGCCGAACTCGTCGAGCACGGTGGCGGCACATTGATCGAAGAAGACGATCCTGCTGCAAGATCATTGCTGCGGTGGATCGAACAGGGAGCACCCTATCTGGAGCAGCGTCAATTGGACCGGGTGGTCGTCACACCAAGTCGATTGATTGCGAGCGAAACGGGCTTGGAAACGCCACTGCGCGTCACGGCTTATTTTGACGATGGTTTGCACCGTGACGTGACCCACCTGACCCAGTTCGTCGCGGAAGATTCGAACGCGATCACTGTGGATTCCGTTCGCGCGACGGCAAGGGTCGAACGACCAGGTCGCCATCTCTTGATCGCTCGATACTCCACCGAAGTCGTCCCTGTGGAACTGATCGCTCCCATGACCTCGCGGCCTATCGATCTATCACTCGAAGTCCGAAGAAATTACGTCGACGACGAGATTTTGAAGACACTCGAGGAACTGCGTCTGCCTGTTTCAACCTCAATTGACGATGCGACTTTCCTTCGGCGAATCACTCTGGATCTTACCGGACGTCTCCCGTCGCTCGATGCCGACCTCACCGTCGCTCCACTGAACAGGGAAGCGTTGGTCAACGACCTGCTTGCCTCGGAGGCATTCATTGCGTATTACGCGTCAAAATTATCGAGGTTGTTCAGAATCCAGTCCAAAATCGACAAGAACAAAGTCACAACAACTCCGAAAGCCGCCCGCAACTTCCACGACTGGCTGGCCGAGCAGTTACGGAAGGGGAGGGGGTATGACGAACTCGCCCGCCGGGTCATCACGGCGACCGGTGATTCTGAGACTCATGGCCCAGCAACCTTTTTTACGTTGGCCGAAGACGCAAGACTGCAGACGGAATTGGTGACGGAAATCTTCATGGGCAGTCGCATGAAATGTGCGAATTGCCACAATCACCCCTTGGACCAGTGGACTCAAGATGATTTCCATGGCCTCACGGCCATGTTTGCGAAACTCACGCGACAACAAGTCATTCAACTCAATCCGATCGGCAGAAACATTCACCCGAACACGGGTGAAATGGCCCTGATGAAAATTCCAGGAGGCAATTTCCTTCCAAGAGAAACTCGTGATGGCCGAGGTGAATTGGCCGATTGGTTGACCTCACCAGAGAACCCTTTCTTTGCCAAAGCGATCGTCAATCGGCTTTGGAAATCTTTGATGGGCCGTGGTCTTGTGGAACCTGTCGATGACTTCCGTTCGACCAATCCGGCAACTCACCCCAAACTGCTTGAGCTTCTGGCGGAGGATTTTGCGGATCATGGGTATGATCTCCGGCATACCCTGAGGACGATCGCACTGAGCGGGACCTACGCGCGAAGCTCAAATCCAGTCGACGAAAACGAGTCCGACGACCGTTTTTATTCGCACGCGTTTCGAAAACCCCTGGCCCCCGAGGTCCTTTCGGATGCAATCTCAGATGTCCTCGGAATCAGCCCGCAATACGGTGATGAAGTTCCCGGGACCCGGGCTGTGGCGTTGCGCGACGGTGCGGTCGCATCCGACGCCTTGGACATTCTAGGGAGATGCGACCGATCCAAAACATGCGAAGCGGCCCCTCCATCGATTGGGCCATTGGCCCAGAAACTTCACCTGATGAATGGCGAATTGCTGAATGGGCGAATCGGGGCGGAAGGTGGACGGTTGAAAAACCTGATCCATTCGGATCACACGCCCTCGGAGATCATCGATTCGTTTTATCAGGTGGCACTGAACCGCCGTCCCAGACCGGAGGAACTTGAGTTCTTTTCTCAGTGGCTTGATGACGCTCGACCGTCGTCCGAGCAAATGGAACCTCTGGAGGATTTTGTCTGGGGCCTCATGACGTGTGAAGAATTTTCCGTAAACCATTAATCTTTAGCATTCGCGAAAATTTGGGGGCATTCGGCTTCCCACCCGTTTCACGATGCCTTTTCAATCAATGAAGGTCGACGAGTCATGAGTCTTTTCCAAAGATGTGACGGAATCACACGCCGAAATTTTGTTCGTGTTGGTGGCCTCTCTGCGCTGGGAATGGGTCTGGGCCAATTTTTCCATCGACGTCGACTCACTGCATCCGCCCCAAGCACTCATGGGGACAAGTCCACCCAAGCGCGATCCTGTATTTTGATTTGGCTCGATGGTGGTGCGAGTCACCTGGATCTTTTCGATCCCAAACCCAACGCGCCCTCGGAAGTACGCGGTCCATTCGGATCAATCGCGACCCGTCTGACCGGGATACGAATCAGTGAGCACCTGCCTCAGACCTCGAATTTGATGGATAAAATCGCGCTTATCCGAAGTGTGACCTCGCCCTTTGGAGTTCACAACTTCGCGCTCCAGTACCTCATGACGGGTTACAAGCCGACACCTGCGTTGGAGTATCCAAGCATGGGATCCACAGTGGCTCACCTGCTACAGAATCCCGGGGTACTCCCCTCAAATATCGCGATCCCAGATTTGAGTTCACGCGACGGGGCCACCATCGGGAACGGCTTTCTCCCCAGCAGCACCAAGCATTTTTCGTTAGGCAGTGACCCGGGCAAGTCAACCTACAAAGTACGCGACCTTGACTTTTACCAAGGCCTCGATGTCTCGCGACTCGATCGACGTCGCAAGATGGTCAACGCTATGAACCGATTTGGAGATCTCAAGTCGCAAGCGGAAAGCTCGGGGGATCGTGATCTCGAACAGGCTTACCGACTCATCACTTCGGACCGCGCGAAGGCCGCATTCAATCTGGAAGAGGAACCCCAGCAGGTTCGCGAACGTTATTCCTTGGACCCACGCGCAAACCTTCAGGACTCAAATAACATTGGACAACAATGCCTGCTGGCCAGACGACTGGTCGAACGAGGTGTCCCGTTCGTGACCGTGAACAATACCGGCTGGGATAATCACTTGAATCTGGCGACTTATGCGAATCGCAACCCGGGCGACTCCAGGTCCGCTTCCCATGCCCTGATACCGGGTTTGGACAAGGCCATTGCGGCATTGATTGGGGATCTGGCAGATCGAGACATCCTCGATGAAACGCTTGTCCTGATCATGACCGACTTTGGACGCACCCCTAAAATCAACAGCACTGGAGGTCGAGACCACTGGCCCAATTGTTTCAGCGTGGCGATGGCTGGAGGAGGTGTTCAAGGCGGGCAGGTGATTGGGTCAAGTGACGCTCTTGGTGAATTTGTAGCAGATCGTCCGATCACCCCAGGCGACCTTTCATCAACGATCTATACGCTCCTCGGACTGGATCCATCCCGGGAATTGACTACACCTCAGGGTCGTCCCATTCGGCTGGCCCCGGAGGATTCCAAGGTGATTGAGGATTTGCTGGCATGACCCATCAAAGGCTTCCTGCCTCGAGACGACTACGGATCGTCTTGCTGTCGACATGGGCGTTCGCATTGACCGCAGTGAATTCATGGGGGCAAAGTCCACCGATTACTGATCTTGCGTTCAGTCCAGAAGGTACTTCAATCGTCGCTTGTTCGCAGGATGGATTGCAGGTCTTCAGTTGGCCGGCGCTCGAGAAACAACGGTCGATTACCGTTTCATTCAGGAATTTACATTGCCTCGCTTTTTCGAACGATGGGCAACGGCTTGCGTTGGGAGGGGGGAATCCCTCTGAAAATGGAGGGGTGGAAATCTTCTCGTGGCCCCAAGGCAAGTCCCTGATGAGCTTTCTCGATCACGAAGATTCGGTCATGGAAATCGCATGGAGTGGGGATCAGAAGATCGTGACTGCGGGTCGAGATCGTCGCTTGATCAAATATGATCTTGAAACGGAAGAGCGCGTTCAGACTTACGAGGGACACTCGCGCGGGATCAATGCGGTCAGCCTGTTGCCGCAAGGTGCGATGGTGACCGCGGGACATGATGCTTCCGTTCGTGTCTGGGATGACGACTCGGGGACTTTGTTGAAAACGTTAAGTCAACACACCCAACCCGTAAATGCAATCGCCGTCTGCCCGGCAGAATCGGCCCTTCCGATGGTCGCGACCGCCGCAAAAGATAGGACGGTACGTTTCTGGCAACCAACGATCGGTCGTCTGATGCGTTATGTACGCCTCGAGTCGGAGCCCTTGGACATCACCTGGCTCAATGATTCCTTTTTGGTCGCCAGTTGCGTTGACGGCCGACTGCGGTGTGTCGATTTCGAAAACGTGCAAGTTGTTGAAATCCGACCTGCGATCGAGGGTTGGGCCTACGCCATCACGGTCCATCCCGAGGATGGTTCGCTGGCAATCGCCGGCAGTCGAGGGCAGATTCGTCGCATCACTCTCACGTTGCCGACCACGCAAAGCAACGATTGAATCACTGAGGCGTTGCATGAGATTGGAATCAGTAAAGTCCCTAGTTCCCCGACTTTAGTCCAGCGGCTTCCCCCCAACCTCTGGGGTAGTCTTCTTCTTGTCCCTCGGCGGCAGCGTGGTGGGGCATGTAATGCTACCAACCACTGGCATTGATCTTGCAACGCATGGCCATGAGCGGTAGCATCCGCGCGGCTTTCAGAAGACTCTGTCCGTGGCAAAGCTCTGTCGATTCTGTATCAAGTGAAGCACGAGGTCATCGTGAACAAATCGAATCTTATTCTCCTTTCCGTCGCCGTCGCCAGCATGACGCTGACCCTCGGATGTGCGCGTCAGGTCGTGCGAGGACAGGACTACGGAGTCGTCGCGATTCCCTCCAATTCCAACATGTGGCCTTTCCGCATGCGTGATAAGGCAGAAAAAATCATGCAGGAACACTTTCCAGAGGGCTACGTGATCGAGCATGAGGAAGAGGTCGTTGTCGGGGAAACCGTTCAAGTTGACAGCGAAACGACGACCAATAGTCTGGAGACGAAGGGCCCGTTTTCCATTGAGGCTGGCACCACACGAACTTCGGCGACCACATCGCCAGACACAGAGTGGCGTATTCACTATCGACGCCGCTAGTCAAGTTGCGAGAAAAGACTGCTCTCAGCCTCATTCCAAAGGCAACAGTCTTTCACAAATCGAACGTGCGCCCGTGAATGACATTACGCCGCGACATTACGCCGTTTGGTTCAACGAAGTGAGACCCGTATTTCCTCTCTGAAATTCTGGCATTCTGGCTATTTTTGGAACGCCAACGGGTCTAGGACTCCCTTGACCAAAACTTGATGCACCTCACCTGTGACCGGCCATCAAAGGAAATCGTTTTTTTTGCATAGCAAAATGTCCACGATCGGGCCACAATTTTGTGTTTGGCTGTGTGGTTCGGCCGCGGCGTTTGATGCCGACTTGATTTGCCCCTTTTTGGCACGAGCTCGGCTGATCACTTTTCGTCGTTAACGCTTGATGCATGCCGATTCTCGGCCAAAACACGAGAAACGCTTGCGAGCCGGGATGAAGAAGGAACGTTTGAGTATCAATCGCCTCGGACAATTCACGATTGATCCCATCGTTCGCGATCGCCAAGACGAGTTAGCGGCAAGCCCCGAAGGCTTGATTCTGGGTGGAGTTTGGACGTTTACCAGCGGCCGGGAGCCAGCGGGCCTCGAGATTGCCGAGGTTGAATTGATTCCACCCGAGATCTCGCCGGGCAATCCAGAAAAACCTGCGGCACAAACCCGAATCGAATCGCGTGACTAAGGAGCTGCTACAGTGAACATTGATTCTTGGATCTTCTACGGGATCGTATGCCTGAGTATGCCTTGCCTGAGTGCCAGCTTGCCGGCCACAGAGCAAGATGAGACGGTCGGAGAGAAAAAAGAAGCTCCTTCCGCGTTCAAGGCTCACCGAGGCGCGTATTACAAGAATGGTGAAATCCACGTCAACATTTACGGTGAGCCGGAAGGTGAGCCGTTGACTTCAGGCCACCACGATTTCAAACCGTCATGGTCCAAGACGGGCGACATGCTCGTCTTCTTTCGCCGACTGAAAAATGACAAAGAGGTCACCAACTGGAAGACCGCGATTCATGTCATCAATACCGATGGCACTGGATTGCACGCCCTGAGCGATGGCACCCATACGGACTTCAATCAGACTTGGTCACGTGACGGAACAAACACCCCCATCTGGAACCGCAAAAATCCCGGCAGGGGTAGCTTTCAGGTAATGGCCAGCAAGGTGGGGAATCGGCCCGGACAAGAGATCGCATTGACACCCGGGAGTTACCACACTTGGGCCTATTCATGCCTGATGGATGGTCGAATTCTCGTCCAATGCAACCATCCAACCCTCGGCTGGGGCTATTACCTTTTGACCCCGAATCCCGCTGGCGAACCCAAGTTCCAACCGATTAAGTGTGCACTGAGTAAGCGAGGGGTCCTTGACCGAATCAGCGTTTCGCCTGACGAAACCCAAGTCTGCTTTGAATATCAAAAGGGCTTCAAACGCAAAACCACAGGTCGCACACTTTACGTGGCCAAATTTGATGCGGCAAACCCCTCCATTACGGAAGCCAAGGCTTTTGCCAATCTGGAGGGCGAAAACCGCTGGTATGCGTATCCCCGGTGGACGAGAGACCAATCAGGAATCGTTTACCACGCGAGCCCCGCGCTGTTCTTATACAATCTGGAAAAGGGTAAGACGGTCAAAGTTTCGACCACCCCCGACGCCGACTATCGCTACCCCCATTGCGAAGCCACCCCAAAATAGAATGGGGACGAAACAGACATTTCTCAACTTGCACCCTGACGCTCGGTTTATTGATGAAACCCCCTAGAACTCGCAATTCGATCCTGAGCCTTCTGGCCCTACTTCCGGTATTATTCTGCGTGGCGACCTGCGGTTCGGCAGAGCGTCCACCTAATGTGGTCGTGCTCCTCGCAGACGACTTGGGCTGGAAAGACATCGGCTGTTACGGAGGACCGGTTCAGACGCCTGCTCTCGACAAACTGGCGAGTGAGGGCACACGGTTTACCCATTTCTACTCGGGAGCAGCCGTTTGCTCACCCTCACGAGCAGTCCTGCTCACTGGGCGAAATAACTTGAGAGCCAGCATCTACAGCTGGATCAATGATCAAGATCAACGATCGCACCTACCCGTGAACGAGACAACGCTGGCAGAAGTATTGAAATCGAACGGCTTCGATACGGCCCATTTCGGCAAATGGCACCTTGGCATGCCAACGGCTCGGCAACCCGACAAACCCACCCCGTCGGAACACGGATTTGATTACTGGTTTGCCACAGCCAACAATGCGCAGCCCAGTCATCGAAATCCGCGTAATTTTTTCAGAAACGGAAAGCCTGTCGGAGAGCTCAAGGGCTACGCCTGCGATCTGGTGGTCGAAGATGCCATCCAGTGGCTTGACTCTCGAAAGGAGACCGAGCGTCCGTTTTTTCTGAACGTCTGGTTTCATGAACCCCACGCCCCCTTGGCTGCTCCCCCGGATTTGATCGAAACCTACGGACAGACGTCCGACCCAGCTGCGATTTATTCGGCGACTATCGCGAACACCGATCAGGCAATCGATCGATTGATCAAAAAGCTTCGAGAAATCGACGCGCCGGAAAACACACTTATCATTTACGCGTCGGACAATGGAAGTTACCGGAGTGATCGCGTCGGCGATCTGCGGGGTACCAAAGGGTCCAACTACCAAGGAGGTGTCCGAGTTCCCGGGATTTTCTACTGGCCTGGCCACATCGCAAGAGGTGCGGTCACCGACACACCTGCCGGACTCGTCGATCTGCTCCAGACCGTCTGCGGACTTGCGAAAATCGCCCCCCCCGAACGTCCACTTGACGGCACGGATCTCAGCCCCGTTTTGAGACAGGAATCCGCTCGTATCCAACGAAAACAACCCTTGTTCTGGGCATTGCCTCTCGCCGGTCCTGCCTTCGCCATCCGTGAGGATCAGTACGCCATGGTGGCCCACAGGGACGGGCCAATTCCCAAAGATCAGGAGGCCCTGACCCAGATCAAACGCAGAATCGAAGAGGTTCTGCGCAGCAAAGGTATATTTGAAAAGGAGACTCGGAGCAGCACGTTTGAGAAACAACTCTTCGAAGGTTTTTCGGATCGGGATGCCGAGAGACTGAGAGGGCAGTTCATTCGACTGAACCAATTTCACGAGTCTTGGATTCCCACCCTGAGAAAAGCGGATTTGGCAGGATTCGAGTTGTATGACCTGGAAGCCGACCCGGAACAAAAGGTGGATCTCTCTGCCCGCTTACCCTTGGTGCACGCAAGACTCAAAAAAACGCTGCAAAAACTGGTTGAAAGCGCCTATCGAGATGCCCACGACTGGTCGTCTGATCTTCCGATACCCGGTGCCGAGGCATCATCTACTCCAAAGGTTCATCGGCTGGAGACCACGTTTCGTTCCCCATTCGATGCCTTCCTTTACGTCAATCGGATCCCGACGGAACTGGAACAAGGGGAATCGCCTGCAGAACTCGCCGGCCGTATTTTGGGTCGACTTGCCAATCAGGAGGGTCGCGTGCTGGTCAAGCTTCCGCCTAAAATGGATCTTATGGGTTACGAAGGCTTCAAGTTTGTTTTGGAGGAATCCGCCGCCGAATCGATTCGAGGCTGTCTGCAATGCCACTCCCTTCCAAAACTCGGACGCGTCGACTCCACGCCACCCATCCCCTCGCTTCGCAACCGTTCGCTTTCACCCGCGGAACTCAAGCGGGCTTTGTCAACCAAGGTTCATCAAGCCACGGCCATGAGCATGACTGAACTCGACCAACTCCATGCCTTTATGAACACACTTTCTGACCTCCCGGACAACGACTTCAGGAACAGCATCCTGAAAGCCACTGTCCTTGATCTGAATGGAGATCCTCAATGACCCATCCTTTCATCGTTTTTTGCTTTTGTACCGTCAGCTTGCTGCCGGTGATCGCAAGTGCGAAAGAAACCAGCGGCAGATCACTATCGGGGGCGATTGTGGATGCCTCTGGCAAGGGGATTGCAGGCGTCATGGTATCGGCCATCGACGAGGAACAACGAAAGTGGACCTCGGTCTTCTCGGACGAGGATGGCTCGTTCGTCATCAGGGATCTACGGTCGACGGATTACAGCATCCGAACCCGACTGATGGGCCTCGCTGATGAGTGGCTCAGCGGTGTGGAGACCGACAACCATCTCACCATTTCAATGAGACCGGCGGTGGGTAAAGAATTGGAAGCCCAACGGCCAGCAAGCAGTGCCTTCAGCATGCTCAAGTTCGACCATCCCAGGGACAAGATGAATTTCAAAATGTACTGTGCTTACTGCCACCAAGTTGGCACGGTCGGCTTTCGCACCCCCGAAGAACCTGTCGATTGGGAAACCATGATTCGAAGGATGGATGGATTTGGCGGACTTTATCGACATACCCAGGACACCATCGTCCGACGCCTGATGGAAACCTACAAAGATAACGCCGTCGAAAAGTGGCCCACATTTGTCCCTCCACCTGCGCCCACGGGACTGGCCGCGGCGGCCACAATCACGATGTGGGAATTGGACGAACCATTGAAGGGATCATTCCACGATTTGGAGATCGGTCGTGATGGCCTTGTTTACGCCGTCAACATCAGCAAGCATCGCATGACCGCATTGGATCCCAACACCGGCCGACAAACTATTTACAAGTTTCCCCCGCGAACCTACGGCCCTCACTCGATCGAAACCGCAAATGACGGAAGCCTTTGGACCACCATGTGCGCCAGTGGACAGATGGTTCGATTTGATCTCGAAACCAAGAAGTTTGACACGTACAGCAGTGCAGAGGCACCCAAGAAGCGAGGCAACTACCCACACACCTTGCGTATCAATCCAGCAGATCCCGAAGGCTTGATCTGGTACACCGATGCGGGATCCAACTCTTGTTTTTCGATCCATCCGACCTCCCATGAGGTGAAGGAATACAAGCTCCTCTCGGCTGGCCAGGCGATGGGTGCCGGACGCGGAGAATCGAAGGGCATTACCCCCTACGGTTTGGATTTCTCGCCGGTAGACGGGATGATTTGGTACTCAAAACTGAACGGCAATCGGATCGGCCGAATTGATCCCAAGGCGGAAGATGGAGATATACGCGAGTGGAATCCACCTTTTCGCGGGCCTCGACGTTTGCACGTCGCGCCCGATGGCATGGTGTGGGTCCCAGGTTTCGGCTCAGGTGTCTTCGGTAAATTTGACCCCAACACTGAGAAATGGACGGTTTACGAACTGCCCGATGCAGAAAATCAGATCCCATACGCATTGAATGTGGACAAAAACGGCATCGTCTGGATTTGCGGCACCGGGAACGACACCCTGAATCGTTTTGATCCTGAAACTGAAAACCTGGTCGAAATTCAGCTTCCCACGCGTGTTTCTTACACGCGTGAAATCGAATTCGATGACGAGGGCAACGTCTGGACCAGCACTTCGGGGCCCGCACGACATATGGAACGAGGCTCCGGTGCCGTGATTAAGATTTCGTTGCCTGAAACGCTCCCTGAAACCGGTGGCCTCCGACTGGCTGCGAAAGTTTACGACAGCGACCATGACGTCGGCAATCTGGCCACGGCCCCACCGTCCGATGCCGATTCTAAGATGGTTGCTTTATTTGCCGAAATTGGTCAGCGAGATTTGCCCGAGGCCTACATCCCACAGCGACACCAGGTTTACGTGGATGCCGTGATGGAAGGCATGCCTGAAAATCGCAGGAGTCGAGTTGGCCAAATGTGGAACCATTTTCGTCAGCTCAACCCCGATCGAAAAAATGACGGTCAGATGTTTGTGAGAATCATGGACTACCTCGCCAACGACACAGCCGCCGGATTCTCAAGCCGTCGTTTCGTCAAGAAGTGGAAACACCACTACTTCGGCAATGTGGCCGAGAACCTGAATCAGCGATCCATCGCCAACGGCAAAAAGATCTATGAACAGGCGACTTGCAGCCGATGCCACGCGATCGAAGGCAAGGGTGAATCCCTCGGCCCCGATCTCACGAAAGTCGCCATACGGTTCAAAGGAGGCAACTTGCTTCAACAAATCGTCAATCCATCGAAAGAAATCCACAAGGACTTTAAAACCGAAATGATCCTGGTGGATGACGGTCGACTGTTGAGGGGTGTCATCATCGAGGAAACGGAAGAGCAACTCCGACTCTTGACCAACATGTTGAAACCCGACAGTGTGGAAACCATCGCGGTCGATTCCATTGAGGATCGCAAGATCGCTGACATCTCAACCATGCCCGAAGGATTGCTGGATACCTTCACCATGGATGAAGTCCTTGATCTTCTGGCCTACGTTCAATCGGGAGGCCTCTCGAAGTGAAGCGAGTCCATTGGCTGGGGTTGCTCGTTCTAATCTGCGGGCCTGTCTCAGCAGAAAACCCACGGGACGTTCTCGGGCCCGATGAATCCTCGGAAACGAACACACTGAATGAATCCATGCGTGTCTTCTTTCAGGACACCTGCATGGATTGTCATGATGGGGGTACCGAAACGCGACTTAACCTCAGCCAATTGGGTGACGATCTCCAACAATCGTCGAACTTTCGAACCTGGTTGATGATATTCGATCGGATCGATCGTCGGGAAATGCCCCCGAGTGACGCGCACCAACCCTCGGACGCAGCCCGCAATGCAGCGTTGAAAACGCTGCGAACAGAATTGACGAGTGCAAATCGACGTCTCCACGAAACTTCAGGTCGAGTGGCCACCCGACGGCTGAGTCGGCAGGAATACGAGTACACGTTACATGACCTTCTCGGGATTGGGGGGGACGTCGCTCGTCATTTGCCTCCCGAGAATGCGTCGGGGTCTTTCGACGTGGTTGCCTCCACGCAGAAGACTTCAAGCGTGCACGTTCAGAGTTTGCTGACGGCCGCAGATCTGGCCTTGGATGAAGCGATTCAGCTTGGACCGCCCCCAGAGATGAGACCGCGCGAAATTGACTACTTCAACTCACCCTACATCCAGATGTGGGTAGACCGTCCTGTACGTCGAGGTGGAGGGACCATCTTCAAAACCAGCGAAGATGTGGTCACCTTCCGAGGCGCCAATTATGTCTTTCGCTCTGATGCCAGCGGTTTCCGTCCCCCCGTGGATGGAAGGTACAGGGTCACGGTGAAAGCGGCTGCCCACCAGCCTCGATCTTCGATCACGGTAAGCCTGAAACGCCAGAATGACCAGCAAGGCGAAAGCGAGCTTTTTGCCGCGTGGGACCTGACAGGTTCTGAGTTTCGCGAAGTGGAGACCGTAAAGTACCTGCGAACCGATGATGTGATCTATGTCAGTGCGGATGAACTCGATCCAGCGCCGGACGGGAGTATCATCTATAGCAGCCAACCCGCACGTGACTACAAGGGTGAAGGGGTAAAGATTCGTCGAGTCGAGGTCGAAGGCCCCTTGGAAACGATGTGGCCGCCAGAACGCACTCAGCGATTATTCCCGGGAATCGAGTGGAAGTATCGCAGGGGACTCTCTCCGAATCGAAGAGCCTATGAGCCGGTCTTCACACGATCGCCGCTTGAGCACGCGCGAGAAATCATCGAAGCCCTCGCCACCAAGGCCTTTCGCCGTGAAGTCAGCGAAGACGAAATTGAGTATCTGGTCGCGCTCGCCAAGCCACGTCTGGACGACGGCGAAAATTTTATCGACGCCATGAGAACACCGCTGCGGGCCATCCTTGTCTCACCCGAGTTACTTTTCATGACGGGCCCTCCTGGTCCACTCGATGATGTCGCCCTTGCAAGTCGCCTTTCATATTTTCTATGGCGCAGTGTCCCCGATGAAGAACTGACCGACGTGGCAAAGTCCAATCAGCTTTCTGTAACCGGAACACTTTCCGAGCAGGTCAACCGCATGCTGGATGACCCGAAAAGCGAACGATTCCTGAACGATTGGATTGATCAGTGGCTTGAACTTGACCAAATTGATGCCACCACGCCGGATGCTTATCTCTACCCTGAGTACGATGATGTTCTACGTCGCGCCATGCTGGCAGAAACACGTGAACTCTTCATGCATCTGGTAAAAGAAAATCTCAGCGTGACCCACCTGATCGATTCGGACTTTACATTCTTGAACCGTCGTCTGGCCGAACATTATGGAATCGAAGGCGTTGAGGGAGAGCGGATGCGGAAAGTCGAACTCGACCCGACGAGCGTTCGCGGAGGACTATTGTCTCACGCATCCATTGCCAAAATCACGGCGAATGGAACCGTCACAACGCCTGTGAGACGTGGCAACTTTGTGCTGACCAATTTACTCGGCCTGCCACCCAACTCACCCCCGCCCGGCATTGGCTCGATCGAACCGGATACCCGGGGCGCAACGACGATACGAGAAGTCCTCGCCAAGCATCAGTCCAATCCAACTTGCGCGTCATGTCACCGTCAGATCGATCCGCCCGGCTTCGCGCTCGAATGCTTTGACCCGGTGGGTAATCATCGAACGCGTTATCGGAATAGCAAAGGCGTTACACGGGAAATCAATGCTGGGCTTCGATTTTTGCATCGCGATTATGACCTTGGACTCCCGGTCGATGCATCAGGAGCGACCGCGAGCGGCTTTGAATTCGACGACATTCGAGACTACAAAAAACACCTCAAGCGAACTTCAGCAAAGCAGGTTGCCCGTCATGTCGTCTCCCTCCTTCTTACTTTCGCGACCGGGGGTGAGATTGAGTTCGTGGATCGCCAGGAGGTTGAGCGAATCTTGGCGGAGACCGAAGAAGAAGGATATCCGCTCCGTCGTCTGATCCACCAAGTCGCGACCAGTCAAACTTTCAGGAATCGATAATGCACCGCCCGATATCTCGACGAACCGCACTGAAGGCTTCTGGAGTCACGCTGGCTCTCCCACTGCTCGAGACGATGAGTCACGCGATTGGGAAAGAAGCTGCCTTACCTCCCAAACGCATGGTCCTGATCTGCACGACCTTGGGACTCTATCCGCCGTCCTGGTTTCCAAAGGGAAATGGATCGGATTACGAAACGACCGAATACCTCGAGATTTTGAAACAACACCGCGACGACTCGACAATCTTCTCCGGCCTGTCACATCCAGACCAAAATGGCAAGCAACCCCACGACACGGAAATCACATGGCTGACCGCTGCAAGAAACCCGGGACTTGGTGGATTCAAGAATACCATTTCAGTCGACCAGGTCGCCGCGAAGAAGCTGGGTTATGAAACTCGGTACCCATCGATTGTCCTCAGCACTCATACCCGAAAAAGTCAGTCCTACACGGATACGGGAGTGATGATCCCCGCGGACGATCGTCCTTCGTCAGTTTTTTCCAAACTGTTCCTTGAAGGGAGTCCGATGCAGATTCGACGTCAACGTCAGCAACTCAAAGAAGGTCGGAGTATTCTGGATAGCGTTCTGGAACAGACGCGATCTTTGGAACAGAAAGGGAGCCAGCGGGACCGCAACCAACTGGAAGAATACTTTGGGGCAATCCGAAAAGCTGAAAAGGAATTGCTGGAGGCCGAATCGTGGTTGGATCGCCCCAAACCCACAGTGGACCAACCGCCGCCTCAAGACGTTGCCGATTCATCGGATATCATTGGCCGCACGCAAGCCATGTTCAATCTCATTCCTCTCATCCTTCAAACCGACTCGACCCGCGTTTTGACGATGCTGATTCAGGATCATCTGGTGGTACCAAAGATCGAGGGGGTCTCCGCAGAACACCACAATTTATCGCACCACGGGCAGGATCCGTCGAAAATCAAACAACTGAAAACCATCGAATCCAGACTCCTCCAATGTCACGCAGACTTCCTCACCGAGATGACAAAGGTCAAGGAAGGAGAGCGGCGGCTCCTGGATCAGACGTCGGTCCTATTGGGAAGCAATCTGGGGAATGCCAACGCGCATGATCCTCGAAATCTTCCTATTCTGCTCACAGGGGGCGGTTACGCCCACGGTCGTCACGTCGCTTTCGATCGTCGTGACAACACCCCACTCTGCAATCTGTTTGTTAACCTGCTTAACCGCATGGATGTGGAAACCGATTCTTTTGGCACCAGTACCGGTACGCTCGACTGGTAACCCCAAGCGTTCTCTGGTGTTCGACACCTCACCTTTTAGGAAGAAATGATTTCAGAATGTTGAGAATCAATCCCGTCATCACTTCGACTTGCCTGGCATTCATTCTGGCATCAATCGGCGCCGTTCGTGGACAGGGAGTCGAAGACTTTGCAGGCCAGTGGCACCAATGGCGCGGTCCCGAAGCCAATGGCGTTTCAAAGACAGCGAAACCACCCATTGAATGGAGCGACACCAAAAATATCCGCTGGAAGGTGGCGATTGAGGGGCAGGGGAATTCAACGCCGATCGTCTGGAAGGATCAGGTTTTTGTGCTTACCGCCATCAATACGGGAGAGGTCGATCCCAACTTGCCAAAACCAGAGGACCAGCCCAAGCGGGTTTTCGGGATCACCTACCCGAACACCACGTATCAAATGGCGGTCATCAGCCTCGACCGAGAGACAGGGAAAGAAAACTGGCGTCGTATCGCGACAGAACGCATCCCCCACGAAGGGCATCACGGGGATGCCGACTTTGCCTCTGCGTCTCCGATGACGGACGGAGAACGTCTCTATTGCTGGTTCGGCTCCCAAGGCCTGTACTGCTATGACTTGAAGGGACAAAAACTGTGGGAACGAGATCTTGGCCGGGCCCGAGTGGGCGCAAGTCTGGGTGAAGGCTGTTCACCCGTCGTTTTCAAGGACCGGTTGGCCATCGTCCGTGATCATGCAGGACAGTCCACCATCGAAGTCCTTGATGCCAAGAGTGGCGAAACGGTGTGGAAAAAGAAACGTGACGAACCCAACGCTTGGGCAACTCCGCGGATCATCGAACATCGCGGTCAAGTTCAGGTGATTACTGCCGCCTCGAACAAGATTCGGAGCTACGATCTTGAGAACGGCGACATCTTATGGGAGTGCAGTGGACTTACCGGCAACGTGACTCCCTGTCCGGTCGTTGAGGGGGATGTGGTGTACTGCATGAGCGGGTACGAAGGCCATGCACTGCTCGCCCTGCCTATTGATCAGAAGGGAGACCTGTCCGACTCGGATAAAATCCTCTGGTCGTTGGATCGCGGGACACCTTACGTTGCTTCACCGCTCCTTTATGAGGGCGTCCTCTACTTCAATCAATCCAACAATGCCATCCTCTCCGGGGTCGATACGAAAACAGGTGAGATGCTTCTGAAACGGACTCGATTGCCCGACCTGGCGAACGTTTATGCCTCACCCGTCGGTGCGGCAGATCGCATCTACATTACGGGACGAGATGGCACGACTCTCGTGATCAAACGTTCTGCCGAATTGCAGATTTTGGCCACCAATCGGCTTGGGGACACGATCAACGCATCACCCGCATTGGCGGGGGACCAGTTGTTTCTCAGGGGCCGCCAGTTTCTTTACTGCATTCAACAACAATGATTGGCTGACCTCGACGACCTTTCCTTATCGTTTAAGCAGACCACCCGTCCATGTTTCACTCCAGAGTGCTGTGCGAGGCAAGCTTGCCGATCAGCAAGGCGACTGCGATTGACGGTAGGCCAGTATGAATGCCTTGCGGCAAATTCGTTGTTCACTCGATCGGCTGGCACTAGGAGAAAAATCTTGCTGGTAACCATCGCGGTTTCGAGCGTTTAGAAACGCGGACAAATATTTCCGCGGTCGGTCGCGTTTGGTAAACTGGGGAAATACGCTGAGCGGCCCTCCCTGAATCACCCTCCAATCATCTTTCTTCCCGGGGACAACCCATGCCGAAGTTCCATGCAAGACGGCGATTCATCCAAGGCGCGGGTGTGACCCTGGCGATTCCACAGTTCGAGTCGCTACTGTCAAAGAGCGACGCGGCGGAGGCGACTAGCCAACCGATCAAGCGATTGATTTGCTTGACGAACAATTACGGGGTTTACCAGAAGGCTTTTTTCCCAACGGAATCCGGCCCCGATTATACGATTCCCCCTACGCTTCAACCGTTGGCGAAGCACCGCCACGACTTCACTGTATTCTCGAACCTGGATCATGGGCTGACCGGCGGACATGCTTGCGTACCCACCTTTCTCAATGGGATCCGGCCTGATATGGCAGCCGGGTTTCCCGAGGGCAATATCAGTGTGGATCAGAAAGCTGCCGAATTTGTAGGCACCGCAACTCGGTACAGCTCCATGACGCTCAAGGTCAAAGAAAACAATCAAGTCAGTTTCACTCGGACGGGCGTTCAGGTCCCCGCAGTGGACGTGACGGGCATGTATCGCAAATTGTTTCTCGAAGATTCAGCCGAGGCCAAACAACAGGAGAGGCTGCGGCTTAAGCGTCACCGAAGTATTCTCGACACCGTGAGAGAGCGTGCAGGTGCTGTCGGGCAGGAACTGGGACGGCAGGATCAGATCAAGTTTTCCGAATACCTCGATTCGGTTCGCTCTCTCGAGAAAAAAATCACCCAGCAACAACCTTGGATCGATCGCCCAAAACCAAAAACCGACCTCTCCGAGCCGCGACCGGCCCGCCAGTCACCGGATGAAATGAAAATCATGATGGAATTGATCGCCGCGGCGATTGAGACCGATTCCACCCGCATTGTCACCCTCGCGACGGGCTTCGCAAATGGCGATTTTGGACTGCAGGGCGGTTATCACGGGTTCTCCCACCATGGCGAGGTCGCCGAAAAAACCGAGGCGCTGATGCAGATCGAACGAAACCAGATCGCACAGATGTCCTATTTGATCGACCTACTTAAATCGAAGGACGATCCCTTGAACGGTGGCTCACTTTTTGACCACACCATGATTCTGTTCGGGTGCGGAATGGCCACCGGCACACACTCCTGCAAAAACATGCCACTCGTTCTTGCGGGCGGTGGCTTCGATTTGGGTGAACACCGGGTGATGCCGGCTGCCCCTCACCAACGAGTGAAAGCTTGCAACCTGCTTTTATCGATCCTGCAAAACTTTGGCCTCGAAGTGGACCGTTTCGGGACAAGTACCGGAACGCTGACCGGCCTCAATTGGAGCTGAACATGGTCCTTCAGACTCCCCTGCGACCCCCAAGGATCCTGGTCTTTTTCAGCTTACTCACCGTGGCTTTCTCCCTATCGCTGCATGGTTCTGAGCTTGAGGCGGTCAAGCCATTTCTGCAGCAACACTGCCTCCGCTGCCATGGCGCCGAAGTCCAAAAAGGGGATCTTCGATTCGACCGACTCAACCATGAGTTGAAAGACATTGAATCCATCGAAGCCTGGCAGGGAATTCTTGATCAACTCAACAGGGGCGAAATGCCGCCTCCGGAGGAATTGCAACCAGAAGAGATCGAAGCACGTGCCGTAATCCAGACACTGACCGAAGCCCTCCAAGAGGCCTATGCCGCTCGTCGAAGCACGGGTGGGCGAGCCGTGATTCGACGGCTCAACAAATTCGAACTTCGCAACACCCTCCGTGACCTCTTTTACATCAACCATCCGGATTTTGCCCCCGACGTCGTCTCCGGACTCTACGATTTCAACGGGAATGGAATCACGGCACAGAAAACGATTGAACCGACCCGCAGCTTTCAAGACGACGAAGAGGCGGAGGGTTTCGACAACATTGGTCAAAAACTCGTCATGTCAGACTTTCTTTTGCGCATGATTCTTGGGGCCGCAGAAGAGACGATTGAATTGGCCACATTCGAGGGTCCAGAAAGACCCTTCGCAGCAGAAACTTTTTCGTCGCCAATATGCACGAAAGCCCTTTTCGGAGACAGCCTGGGGAAACACCATCGAAGCACCGGCGCTCCGTATGATGAAGTCTTCCAGAGGTGGGATCGTTACAACCGCATCGGGCCGGACAAATATCATGGCGGGATTCATCGACCCGCAAGATACCGCATTACGATCGAAGTTTCGGCACACAATCCGCCGGCCGGAGCTTGGGGGGAGTGGTCCGTTCGCGAAGGTCACTTGATTCACCAGGGACGTACCCATCTCGATGAACCTTTCGAGATCGGGCTCTACCTGGAAAGGTACGAACACCAGCGGGGTGAACGAAAACACAGAATCCAGAAATGGACGCTACCCGGTGATGGAAAGGTTCGGACATTTTCATCCGAAACTTGGATCGATGATCCTTGGTCTGCATGGATCGGCTGGGAGAATGGTCCCTGGATCCAGCATAACGCGTTCCACGTTCTGCTTGAGCAGTGGTATCCAGAGGAATACGCGAAGATCGACCGCAAACAAAAGGATTTCAAAAAGCAGGTCGCCGAGAAACTTTTTGCGAACGGTTATCTTGGCCCAACCCTCAGAGTGCACACGTTCAAGATCGAACCCATTCAGAATGAATGGCCTCCGCAGAGTCATACGGCCTTGTACGGGACCGGCTCGATTGACCAACTGAATCTTAAGACCCATTTTCAGCGGTTTGCGGAGAGGGCTTACCGCCGCCCTGTAGACGAAGAGGAAATCGAACCTTACATCGAGTTGGTTGCGCGGCTGGAATCGGAGGACAACTCTCGCATGGAATCGGTGAAAGCCGCGTATTCAGCGATGCTCTGTTCGCCCGACTTTCTTTTCATTCGACAACCATCTGAAACTCTGAACGATTACGAACTCGCATCGCGATTGAGTTACTTTCTCTGGTCCTCCATGCCCGACGAAACACTTTTTCGCCTCGCCCGAGACAAAAAACTGAGTCAAGGTGATGAACTCGCTCGGCAGGTCGAACGCATGCTGCAAGATCCGAAAGCAGGGGCGTTTACCAGGCATTTCCCTGAACGCTGGTTGAAACTCTATCAACTCGGCAGCATGGAGCCCGATCGCAAAGGACCTTACGGTTCCTATTTTCGTGTGAAGGACGATTTGATCCCACAAGTCGAAGCCTTCTTCAGTGACATGCTGGAGAACAACCTCGCGATCCGAAACGTGATTGATTCCGATTATACGTTCCTGAACAATCGACTTGGCGAACTGATTTATCGGCAAGAAGTAGTCGGTGAGCATTTGAAGAAAGTGGCGTTGGAAGACGGCCGCCGCGGTGGGCTTCTGACCATGCCGGCAGTCATGACGGTAACGGCCAATGGTGTAGATACATCGCCGATCGTTCGAGGTGTTTATGTTCTCGAGAACATTCTCGGGACGCCGCCACCTCCACCTCCACCTGATGTGGAACCGCTATCGCCTGACTTGAGAGGACTGTCGACACTCAAAGAACAGTTGGCTGGTCATCGCAATCAGGCCGCATGTAAGAGCTGCCATCAAAGGATTGATCCCTATGGGTTTGCGATGGAGAATTTCGATCCCATCGGCCGATGGCGTGACCAATATCCGAAACCTGACAAAAATGCGAAACAAGGCATGGCGATCGATACGACCGCAACTTTGCCAGATGGCGCCGAGATCGCCAACTTGACCGAGCTTAAATCCCGATTACTGGATCGCGAAACCGAAGTCGTTCGTTGCCTGGTTGAAAAGATGGCAACCTATGCAACGGGCCGTCTGATCGAGGTGGGTGACCGAGAAGAAATCGACCACATCGTTTCCGAACTGGACGCCCGCGGAAATGGTCTCCGGGATCTGGTTCATCTCATTGTCGATAGCGACCTGTTCCAATCCAATTGAGTGCAGCAATTCTGCCTGAGTCGCGGCACTTTCTCGGGACCCTGCTCATGAAAACCCTCGATCGATTCACCTGTCAACTCTTGCTGGCCCTCATCGGTGCTTTCATCGGGTACCCGTCCCCTGGTTACAGCATGGATCGCCCCAATATCCTCCTGATCTGCGTTGACGATTTGCGTCCTGCCTTGGGTTGCTACGGAGACGCGATCGCCATCACACCGTCCCTCGATAAACTCGCGGAAAAAAGTACGCTTTTCTCCAGAGCCTACTGCCAACAGGCCGTTTGCAGTCCATCGCGACTCTCCCTGTTGACCGGCCTACGCCCCGATACGATTCGCGTATGGGACCTGAAAACACATTTCCGTGCTGCGGTTCCCGATACCGTGACGCTCCCTCAGCATTTCAAGAACAACGGTTACCACACCGAAAGTATCGGCAAGATCTATCATGGCAGCGGAACTCCCGCAAAAGATCCCCCTTCGTGGTCCCAACCGCCTCGGTTTGATCAGGTTCGTGAAGCTGAATTACGCTACGCGCTTGAGAAAAACCTCCGAGGCAAAGGGCTGAAACGTTCTTCGACCGAGTCCGCTGAAGTGCCAGATGACGCCTACGTCGATGGGCTCGTCTGTCACGAGGCCTTGCAGGCCATTCGCAGACTGGGACTAAACTCAGACCCTTTCTTTCTGGCCGTAGGTTTCCGGAAACCTCACCTGCCATTTTGTGCCCCGAAAAAGTACTGGGACCTTTACGCGTCGGAAAAATTCAGGCTGACCACCAACACGGAGCACCCTCAAAACGCGCCCGAATTGGCCACCAGGAGCTGGAATGAACTCGAAGGCTATCAGGACATTCCCAAGGATCGCGACCTGAGCGCTCAAGAAGTTGCCCACTTGCGACACGGCTACTACGCGTGCGTCAGTTACATCGATGCACTGATCGGTCAGATGCTGGACGAGTTGAGCGCCGTTAATCTCTCGCAGAATACCATCGTCCTCGTGTGGGGCGACCACGGATACCATCTGGGTGAGCAGGGCCTTTGGACAAAAGCGAATAACTACGAACTCGCAACACGAATCCCACTGATCGTCCATGTTCCCAATTTATTGAGTCAAGGCAATCAAACTCGGGCCATCGTGGAACTGGTCGACATCTATCCAACACTTGCCGAACTCTGCGGACTAAGCCTTCCCCATGAGCTTGAAGGATATAGTTTCAAACCGTTGCTCACCTCACCAAACCGACCCTGGAAAAAGGCGGCCTTCAGCCAGTACCCACGAGCAAAGAACGGCTCGCGTCATCAGACTCACGGTGACATCATGGGGTATGCGCTTCGTACCGACCGGTATCGTTACGTGGAGTGGCGGGATTGGGAATCGCAAGGTGTCGTGGCGCGAGAGCTCTATGACCACCTCCACGATCCCTCGGAACAGAAGAATCTTGCGGAAGTCGAGAGCCTCCGCACCAAGGTTCGATCGCTCTCTGAACAACTTTCTACTGGCTGGAAGTCCGCGTTACCCGACGAAACGCCATAGTGAATTTTGCCTCAACGCGGGCGTCCTGAACGGGCTTCTCCGGCAACAAGAATTCGCCGAGGCTTCGGTAATCGGTAGCTGTGTCCATCCTTTTGGGTCACTCCCTGAAGCGAATCAGGTCGCCTCAAGCGTGAATTCGAATCATGCCTGCGGGCGGTGGTTTCGAGCACGATCAACACGTGGCATTTCCTCGTGATCGCAACAGGCCGCTGTGTGACCTTTTCGTGACACTCCTTCAGCGACTTGGAATTGAGACGGATGATTTGGGAAGTAGCACGGGCAACCCGTATGAACTTGCCGGCTAAGTCGTGGGAGTGAACTGCTCATTCCCTTGGTTTGGATCGTGGGCAAGGCTGTCCAATGGCATTTCCCGCTTGGGGAACCAAAGCGAACCGAAAACGGCGATCAGTAGATTGCCGGCGAGACCGAAAAGCCCCGGATGGACACCCAGAAATTTTTTGTACCCCAATCCCACCATCAACAGCGAAATCAAGATCCCCACGATCAACCCGGCCAGAACCGCCTTCCCTCGAAGTCTTGACCACCAGATCCCGAGGATAAAAGCGGGACTCAACTGCACGAGGAGATCAAGCTTACGGTCAAGCAACGTGACGAGCGTCGTATTTCTTAAAAGGATTGCCCCCAGGGCTGCCAGGCCAATCAATGCCCAGGAAAGTCGCTTTCCAACTTTCATCAATTCATCTTCTGGCATTCCGGGACTGATCCAAGTTGCAAAGACGTCCTTGGTCAACATGGACGAGATGGAAAGGAGAATGGAATCCGCCGTCGACATGATGGCCGCTAAAATCGCAGCAAAGACGATGACAACAATCCAACGGCCGAGAATCGAATGCTGCTGGATCTCACGACACAACACCGTCAGTAGAGAATCCGACTGCTCCCCAAGATCCGGGATGTAGGCTCGGCCAATCATGCCAGCCGCAAGCGAGACGACCGTGGTCGTAAGGGGCAAAAAAACCATGATTCCCAAACTCAGACGCAAGGTTCGCGCATTTTTCGCACTGTAAATTCGTTGAACGGACTGCGGATACATGGCCCCACCGATTCCAACCATCAGGCAGTAACTCATCCACTCACGGATTCCATTCCCAGAGGGCGGCTGAACCGCCTCGGGTGTTCTCTCCGCCACCGTCCTTGTCGCCTCACCAAGGGTGCCAAATTGCTGAAACATCATCACCAGCAATGCGATAAACCCAACCAGCAAAATGCTCCCCTGAATCGCATCCGTCCACGCCACGGCGCGAAAGCCTCCCAGTGTTTCGTAAACGATGATGATTCCTGCAAGGAAGATGACGCCCGCAACAAACGCGTACTCGCCGTTTGGAAATAGTCCCTCCACCGCTTTGCCCATCGCCATCATCTGAGCCAGCAGAAAGTTACCGATTGCAAACACCATCACGATTGATGACAGCAAACCGAGGAGTGGAGTTCGATAGCGATATTCGAGGTAATCCGCCGGCGTGACGAAGTTATTTTTTCGGCTGAGCGCGTAGAGTCGCGGAGCGAACAACAGGTAGACGACCACGATCGACATCATGAACTGAATACTGACCGTCCAGGCATAACCCACCCGATACGTTTTGCCCGTGAAACCAAAAAGCGTATTGCCGCTGTACTGGGTGGCATACAGCGTCAGCAGTAGGACCCACAGTCCCGTACGTTGTCCACCGAGGAAAAAGTCCTGGAGAGTGTTTGCCTTTTTCGCTCGAAAACCGAAGTAACCGACTAGAAGCAGGCTCAGGAGGTAGAGACCGATGAAGCCAATCTCCACCGCATTCAACGGCATGAGTTCTGAGTTCAAGAAGGCTCCTCCTCACCCGGCCATGGCTCCCTCAAGACCCACGCTGTATGCAAGGCAATACCAAGAGCTGACAGAATCGACACGGCGACCCAAAGGGGCACACCCACGACGAGTTTTTCCGACAGACTCCCCAACCATTGCCAGTACCAAGGAACGGCGACAGAAAACAGGGCGGTGTAGGTTAACAAAATGGTCAGGTTACGATTCACGGCGTGGCAACTCCAGTGGTTTCGCTTGCCGCTTCACCCAAACGGCACCCGGTCCTCAAAATCCTGGCTCGATCTACGGGGAAAACCTCGGAAATTCTCCGTGCCCTGCAACCCGGTGGCGGATCGAGTTTTGAAAACGATCAACCACGTTTTCTCTCCAACAATGTCATCATGAGAAATGACATCAAACATTGCAATTCGGTCTCTTCATCAAGGTCCATGAATTTTTCCAACGTGAACTTCCCCTCGAGGAAGGCAGGTTCCTTCTTGAGTCGCATGACTTCTTGACCGTCCAGTGTCTTCAGGGTGTAAGACGGATTAAAAAAATACCCGGTAAACATTCCAATGATAGGCAGCTCGCCAACGGTCGCATCAAGCACCTTCACCCAACCGTTATCCTCAGTGATATTCATGACCGGTTGTCCGTCCTTCATGACGTCGTAGTGCGCCTTGAAAATGGACTTGGCTCCCTTTCTTCCCACGGTGCCAAACGGATTCCCTTGGGCGTCTTCGAATTGATACTTGGCAGAAAAATCAATGATGCGATCTGCCTTGATTTGGCAGAGCAGATTCTGTTGGGTGGAATCAGAAAAAACATTCACCGCCTCTTTGAGCTTTAACAATTTCTGTTTGACGTAGCAGACAGAATCTCCATTGGCGTCATGAACGTAGATCTGTGGCGCCAGGGCCATAATCTTGAAAGTCATGGAAAGTGGATACTGCACCGCCTGCCTCCTTTTTGCCATTTGGATAGCTTCGCTCGCGTGGACCGCCAAGTCTGAACACAGACTCTCATTCAATTTCTGGACGCAGATTTCAATTTCTGAACGCAGATGATTGAACCTCTGCGTTGCTGGCCACGTCGCGAACTCGTACGAACACCGGCACCAAGTTACCAGATTTCACGCGGTGACCTGAAGTGCGACGGGCGATTTTTAAATGGGTCATGGAAAGGTTGAAGGCCGCATTGATGCACACCTGAAGTCCGACCGATTGGATTCTCGACCACAATCAAGTTACGCTGAGAAGAAGCCAAACTCGGAGAGGAGATCGTCTGTTTCTCTCAGGACCATCGTTCCGTGTCTTTCTGACTGTCTCATCTTGCCCCATGGATCAATCTCCGGTGCAGACAACCACGTCACCATTAAAAAAGCGATTGACTGCAATTGTCTGGCTGGTCATCTTCGGAACTCTGTTTCTGATGGGCCGAGTCGAAGCCGACGAAACACGTAGCCCAAACGTGCTGATGATCTGCATCGACGACCTGAATGACTGGGTCGGCTTTCTTGGAGGCCACCCTCAGGCGTTGACACCCAACATGGACGCTTTGGCTCGCCGCGGCGTCAACTTCACCAATGCCCACTGCGTGGTTCCAGTATGCTCGCCCTCTCGGATCAGCGTAATTTCGGGCACCGCTCCCACAACCCATGGAAGTTACGAACTCGGCCCCAAGTTTGAGGAACTGCCTGCACTCCGTCGCACGCCCACGATGCATCGATACTTCAAAGATCACGGGTATGTCACGATCACCGGTGGCAAAGTCCTGCATCACAATTTTGGAGGACGACTTGCGCAGGATATTGATCGAAATCTGGGGAGAACTCGCAGTCCTCGCCCCAAGATGCAACTCAATCGTCCCGCCGACTGGAGTGCCGCTTGGGATTGGGGAGCTTTCCCCCAAGCCGATGAAAGCATGGCGGATTTCCAACTCTCTCAAGAAGTTGCAAGAACCTTGAAGAGGCCGATGGATCAACCGTTTTTCATGTCGGTTGGATTTTTCAGACCCCACGTTCCCCTTTACGTCCCACCGAAGTGGTTTGAGCTTTATCCACCCTCCGAATTGAAGCTGACCACTCCCGCTTCAGATGACCTTGATCATCTTCCACCCAACTTCCTGAATATCAATCAATACGCCGTCGCACCCACTCACCAGCAGGTCATTCAAAACCATAAGCAGCAGGGACTCACTCAAGCCTATCTCGCCTCAATCAGCTTCGTCGATCATTGTGTCGGGGTGGTTCTGGACGCACTCGAAAAGGGGCCTCATCGCGACAACACGATTCTCCTGCTTTGGAGCGATCACGGCTTCCATCTCGGCGAGAAACACCACTGGGCCAAACGAACCCTGTGGGAGGAATCGACTCGAGTCCCCTTATTGTTTTCGGGCCCGGGAATCACTGCGGGGCAGGTCTGTCATGAACCCGTGAGCCTTTTGGACCTTTTTCCTTCACTCGTCGAACTATGCCACCTCCCCACAAATGAACGGAATGAGGGTGTCTCGCTGGGGCCGCAATTGAGACGTGCGGAGACGCCCCGAGATCGCCCCGCCATATCCTCGTCTTACGCTGGCAATCATGCGGTTCGTTCACGCGACTGGAGATTGATTGTCTATGATGATGGACAGAAAGAGCTCTACCATCACAAGGTCGATCCTCAAGAGCACCACAACCTTGCCGATCACCCCGAACACTTGGAGACTCAGCGGAAGTTGATGCGTTGGCTTCCGAAAGACGCAGCGCCGGAATTCAAGCGGAAGTCGGAAAGACCTTATCGTTCCAGAGTGAATTCGAATACGCCTCCTCCTAAATGAAGGAGAGCAACCTCGCGGTTAGCAGGGCGACGATTCGACTTAGACCCGTCAAGCCCCCGCGAAAGGTCAATTGCAACGACGACCCACAATCGCAGGCTTGCCGAAACAAGAAAGCCTCCATCCAGGTGTCAGGGAAATTAAGCATGCATCTTCGATGCCTTCATCCATTAAAGCTTGCCACGGCAGGTCTATTTTCAGTACTGCAGGTTTTCCTTTTCACGCCACAATGCGTCTTTGCCGAAGCACCTCCCCGGATTGATTATTGCCAACGCCTGCAACAGGAAATCCAGAATCGAAAGCACGGCTTCCTTGCAGGCAACCTTGCGTACTATGTCGGAGGTTTCCATGCGAGCTGGGACCTGAAGGAGCATGAGACGCTTGGGCTGACCCACCCCTTCTATCATGACCTCCGCAGTCGTGGAGTGGGCTTGGTGGAAAGTGCCGGCACCGGTTCCGAGGATACCGGGGTCGGAAATGATTTTTCAGGTTGGGAATTCTACAAAGACACGCGTGTGCTTGTTGGCAGCGTGGTGGTTGACGGAGAAACCCATCGGAATCCGATTCCATCGAGCATGAAATGGCAACCTGACAAGATGATCTGTGAATACCTCGTCGGCGGAGTTCACATTCGGGAGGAAAAGTTTATTTCACTCGATGATGTTGCCTGCACCATCATCACGTCCGATCAACCCGTTCTGCTACGGTTTGAAGGTCAAAGCTTCCTGGGTCGGCACAGTATCGAGAGCACTGCGACGATCCAACACCACGGCGAGATGAATGCCCTGCAAATCACCGAAGGTGGAACCACGCATTGTGTCCCCGATCCGGACCGGATTCGAAAGATGGGGCCGATCATGTATCAGGGAATGCATACGGTCCTCTCTTCTTCGCGAGACTTTGGAAAAGCTCACCGACTGGAAAAAGGGCCCGAGGGCCAATGGAAATATGAAATCGATCTTCCGTGCGATTCGGAAGGAGTCGCGGTGGCTTGGACGATGCACGACGATGCACGAACTGCCTTATTGAAGGCTCGAAAGTTGCTTCAAAAACCACACGAGAAACTCGCTGCGAAAACCGCAGAAATGAATCGCCAGCTTAACGACGAAATCCCCTGGTTTCGTTGCTCGGACCCAAAACATGAGGACATCTACTACTTTCTCTGGTCCCTGTACCTCATGTATTACATCGATGTCGATCGGGACTGGGAGACCGTCCCGCATACGCAAACGGCAGTCAACAATTTCCTCGGGATGCATCGTTATGACGCGACATTTCAAATTAAAGTCGGGTCTTGGCTGGCCGACAAGCGGGAATTCGCATACGGGAACGTCTTGACGTGGAAACCCCTTGTCGAGGCAGGGCATTATCGTAAATCTCCCAACGGAGTGATTGCCCTTTCTGACAACAAGGGACGGACATGGCATTCCGGAGCCTATGGAAATGAACTGTCCGAACACGTTCGAGGCGCTTGGCAGATCTATCAGCACACGGCCGACCTGAGCTTCTTAAACGCTTGCTATGACTCCTACTTTCGCGAAGTCTTCTGGGACCGCATCTCCTCGTTTTACTCCAACCATTTTGAAGTGGCCGAGATCTTGGCTGAAATGGCACGACTGACCGGTCACCTTGATGACATCCCGCACTGGAACCAGCAGGTCCCTGACCAACCAGAAGACCGAGACCACTGGTTTCGCCAACGGTGGGAAATGCATGACCACGAAAAGTACTTCGCTGGCCCACGGGATGGCATGTTGATGACCACAGGTTTCTGGCACATGCGGTCCAAGTATTTCCCGCGTGAATATGCAAAACAGATGACCGACCATTGGGCGAAGAATTCGGAGCGTGGATTTTTCGGCCAGTTTTTTCCGCTGGCAATGTCCCGACACTCCATGCGACAGTTTGCGACACAAGATGACCTGGCCTTCGGCTATACGCCCGACACCGCCTACTTCACTTTGAGCGGCATGTTTCACCAAAGACTGTGTGACGTCGCGTCACAACTGACACTTAACCATCTGGAACGCTACAACTACCACGATGAGTGGCAACTTCCCGTCGCACCAGAAGCGTACCGGAGGGATGGCAGCCTGTTTGGGGATCAGTTTTCAAATTTTAACGCGGGTAAAATTCTGCTTTACCTCGAAGGACTCGCAGGCCTCGAGTATTCGATCCCTCAAAATCGTCTTTTCATTCGCGAGTCGATGCCGAAGTCGTGGCAATGGATGGAATTCCGCCTCCCCCTGTCCTTAACCGAAGGGGGTGAGGAAACGTGGACGACCATTCGAGTTGAACGGAAGGGTGAGGGCAAAGAGGTGATCAAGACCATCTCGGTAAGTGACTCTCCGCTGCAGATCACCATTGCCCCATGGTTGGATGACCAAAAGCAGGTTTCCACGCTCCCTCACCCCCAAGCGTCGCAAAAAACGCTGGATAACAGGAACGACCTTGCGGACTCGCCCCTCTTTCCTGAGTACACGTTTGCTCCAAAGCAAAACTCGGCCTCCGTCGAACTTCACTACTCGCGATGATTTCGATCCATTCCACCGCGATCATCAAGAATCTCAACGTGTGGTCAACTGAAGACTCGCCACTCGGCGCTCTGAAATTCAACCAAGACCCCCGGCGGAAATTTTTCAAAACCATTCGCGACTCCCATATCCCCACGCACCACCCGACGCGGATCTCATCTCGCCCCGTCCCGTAACGGGATCGCAATCCACCGGCAAAATGCGGCGTCAATGCGGTCCCCCCAAACGACAGTTGAGTTACAATGAGCGAAATCGTGCCCCTCAAGACACTCCGAGATGGAGGCCAATGTTTTGGGTTTATTGCCCACAGATATCACACGTGACGCTTACACCGACACCCAGAAACACAACGTTCCCTCGAGAAATCCCAACAAAGGTTTTGCTTATATGAGATTCGCCACCCTCTTTATCCAAGCCATTGTTTTCTTCGGCTGGATCATGCTTCCTCAACCAACGACCGAAGCGGAAGAACGCCCGAATATTCTCTGGATCTACCTTGAAGATGTCAGCGGCTGGTTCAGTTGTTACGGGGATGAGGTCATCAAGACGCCCCACATTGATTCTTTGGCAAAACGAGGCATCCGCTTCGACCGATTCTACACGTCGGCTGGCGTCTGTTCCGCCATGCGTTCGGGAACCATTCTGGGGATGATGCAGACCTCCGTTGGCGCGCATAACCATCGGAGTTGTCGATCGTCCTTTCGAAATCAGACCTTTGACGAGTACGATAAAAATGTGCTGCCCGAGGGCGTGAAAACGGTCCCCGAACTATTTCGGGCAGCTGGATATTACACGTTCAATGAAGGCACCGGAAAAGATGACTTCAATTTTGAATTCGACCGCGACTCCCTTTACGACCACCATGCAGGAGGTTGGAATTTCAAAGGGGCCAAAGAAGGGTCCGACTGGTCCGGTTGCCCCAAAGACAAGCCGTTTTTCGGTCAGATTCAATTCTCCGGTGGAAAGTCGGGAAAACGAGCGCCTCAAAAGACGCCGAGGGATTCAGTCCCGGTACCACCCTACTATCCAGACGTTCCCGAGGTTCGCGAAGAAATTGCTCACCACTATGATTGTCTGCTCTACACGGATGAACAGATCGGCAATTTGATCGCAGCCCTGAAGCGTGATGGCCTATGGGAGAATACGATCCTGTTTCTCTTCAGCGATCACGGATACAAACTGCACCGTCACAAACAGTACCTGTACGAGGGTGGGATCAAGATGCCCTGCATCGTCGCTGGTCCCGGTATCGAGGCGGGACAGGTGCGAAGCGACCTGATCAACAGTATTGACATCGGTCCTGCTTCGCTGGCAGCAGCAGGACTCCCAATCCCCAAGACCATGGAAGGACAGGATTTCCTATCCAAAGATTACCAAGCCAAGGCGTACACCATTTCCGCGCGGGACCGTTGCGACTACACGATCGAAACCATCAGAGCGGTGATCACACCTCGGTTCAAGTATCTCAGGAATTACACGGATGACCGGCCCTACATGCAGCCAAGTTATAAGGATCCATGGCCGGTCTCGAAAAAACTCCGTTCCATGATGGCGGCAGGAGAGATGAACAAAACGCAACTCGTGTTCTTTGCCCCCAAAGGCAAACCCGCGGAAGAACTTTATGATTTGGAAACGGACCCACATGAGATTTACAATTTGGCTGACGATCCTAACTACGCAAAACCATTGGCCCAGCACCGGATCATCCTCGCGGAATGGATCGAGGAGACCGGAGACCAAGGACAAACCCCCGAATCGGACATCGGTCTGATTTGCGCGTTGAAACGTTGGGGAGATAAATGTGTCAACCCAGAATACGACCGGGTGCGTCACCTCCTTGAGCCAAAAGAAAGCTCGAAACCGCCCAAGTAAGCTTGAATCTGATTCATCACTCGATTAATCCTTCGACGTGGGAAATCCAACATCCTCGGCTTCCCGGAAGGTCACCACCTTTTTTACTGACATTAAAATCTTAATGAAAAACCTAATCACTTTGTCGCTCGCGTTTCTCCTTGTCCCCGCCCTGCAAGCCTTGGCCGTGGAGAAGGAATTCAAGTCCCTTTTTAATGGGAAAGATCTGACCGGCTGGGCAGGCAAGTCGGAATTTTGGTCCGTCAAAGATGGGGCGATTTTCGGCGAAACGACACCCGATCGCCCCACCCAAGGCAATACGTTTCTTGTTTGGCAGGGTGGGGAAGTCGATGATTTCGTCTTCAAAGCCAAAGTCCGATTCTCCGGCAATAACTCAGGGGTTCAGTATCGAAGCGAGCATGTTGGCCCGGCGAAAAACTATGTCATGAAGGGTTACCAGGCGGACCTGCACCCTAAACCCGAATACTTTGGGATGCTGTACGCCGAGAAATGGCGTGGCGTTGTTGCCCAACGATTTCAAAAAGTGGTGGTCGGTCCAGACGGAAAGGCCGAGGTCATGGGTGAGGTGGGTGACAAAAACCAGAAACTGGTGGATCAAGAGTGGAATGAGCTGACCATTGTTGCGGTTGGAAACCGCCAAATTCATCGGGTCAATGGCGTGACGACCATGGACTTGACAGACAACCATCCTGAAGCCAAAAGAGAAGGACTGATCGGACTACAGCTCCATGCCGGCAAACCGATGAAAGTTGAATTTAAAGACATTCAACTCCTCAAACTGGGAATGGCAGAGGGTCGCAAGTGGCTAGATTCAGTCACGATCAAAACGGGCAACCTCGCCACGCCTGTCGATCGCATCAAGGCTCCCGAGGGCTTCAAAGTTGAATTGCTTTATTCTGTACCGTTCGAATCACAAGGCTCGTGGGTCAATCTCTGTGCGGACGACCGAGGCCGCCTGATCGTCAGTGATCAGTTCGGGGGCCTTTATCGCGTGACGCCGCCTGCTCGCGGCGAGACGCTTTCTGCCCAGAATGTTGAAAAAGTCGAAGCACCTATCCGGGCCGTAAATGGCATGGCGTGGATAAACGGTGCATTGTATGTCGGCGTCAATGATTACGAAAATAAAATCCCTTCGGGCCTCTACAAAGTCACCGATAGCGACAACGATGACCAACTTGATCATGTCGAATTGCTGCGGGAATTTTCAGCCCGCGGTGATCATGGTGTTCACGCCATCGTGCCGACACCTGATGGAAAGTCGTTTTTCCTCATTACCGGCAACACGGCCAAGCCCACGGAATTGGCTTCAAACTCTCAAGTGCCGCAAATCTGGGGCGAAGACCACCTTTTGCCCAGCTTTCCGGATGGCCGAGGCCATAATCGAGGTGTGCTTGCCCCCGGTGGGATCATTTACCGAGTCGATCTTGCAGGAAAGAACTTCGAAGCCTATGCAAACGGATTTCGGAACATTTTCGATGCCGCGATCAATCGGGATGGGGAACTATTCACGTACGACGCCGACATGGAATATGACTTCAATGCCCCCTGGTATCGACCGACGCGAATTTGTCACGTGGTCAGTGGCGCGGAATTTGGATGGAGAAACGGGGCAGGGAAACGTCCTCCCTTTTATTCGGACAACGCCCCCGGGGTGCTCGATATCGGCCCGGGATCACCGACAGGAGTCACGTTCGGTTACGGTGCGAAATTCCCTGCTCGATTTCAAAACGCGCTTTACGCGTTGGACTGGAGCTGGGGTAAGCTCTACGCCGTCCACCTGACCCCGGATGGGGCTTCCTATTCCGCCACCAAGGAAGAATTCCTGACTGGAGCACCTTTGCCCATTACCGATGCCATCGTTCATCCTGGCGATGGAGCCATGTACTTCACCATTGGGGGTCGGAAGGTGCAATCGGGATTGTACCGAGTCACCTATGTGGGAGACGAGTCGACGCAACCGGTCCCGAATGTGACGAGTCCTCCTTCCGAGGCCGTCACTTTACGCCGATCCCTCGAAAAATTTCACGGGCGACAGGCCCCCGAGGCGGTGGAGGTCGCATGGCCTCACCTCGCAAGCAGCGATCGTTTCATCAGAATGGCTGCCCGTACTGCTATCGAACACCAGGCGGTCGATAGCTGGACCCAGAAGACACTCGATGAAAAAAATCCTGCCATCCAGGTTGAAGCGATGCTTGCCTTGGCGAGAGCCGCCGGGACTTGCCCGGAACATCGAAATGACGACTCTCCGGTTGTCGATGCTGGTTTACGGGACCAACTGCTCACTTCGATTCAAAGCATCGACATGTCAGATCTCGATGAGGATCGACAGTTGACTGTTTACCGCACCCTCCAAATCATCCTCTCACGCATGGGTCGACCTGCGGACGTCAAGGCAAACAAGTTGATCGCTTGGTTGGAGCCCCGATTTCCCGCGGACTCTTACGAAGTGAACTGGCTACTCTGTGAAACTTTAGCTTGGCTGCAGTCACCGGAAGTCGCGGCCAAGACCATGGCGTTGATTGCCAAAGCTCCGACACAAGAGGAACAAATGCAGTACGCCAGATCCATTCGTATGCTCAAAAATGGGTGGACACCTGAACTCCGAGAATCTTACTTCGAATGGTTTCTCAAAGCCGCCAACTATCGAGGGGGCGCGAGTTTCGAGAAGTTTGTGCAGTTCATAAGGGACGATGCCGTTGCATCTTTGACAGACAACGAAAGAGAAACCTTCAAAGATTTGCTGGCCAAGAAGCCGGAGCAAAAGTCGGTGCTTGAAAACCTGGGCGCCATGTTCGAAGGCCGAACACCGACAAACTGGAAGCTCGATGCACTCACCGAGGCCGTTGAAGACGGCATGCAAGAACGAGACTTCGAGAAAGGTCGCGAGTTGTTCGCGGCGGCCGGTTGTTACGCGTGTCACCGTTTCCAAAATCAAGGGGGCATGACAGGGCCGGACCTTTCAACGGCTGGACGTCGATACTCAATTCGCGACTTGCTTGACCAGGTGATCAACCCGAGCAAAGTGATCAACGACCAGTTTTCTTCCGTCATGGTCCTCACGGATGATGGGGTGCTCCATACCGGAGTGATCGTCAATCTTGGCGTAAGGCGTGACGGAGGAGCCATCGTGCTCAATACGGATCTGACCAATCCAAACCAGAGAGTCACGATTGATCGAAGTACGATCGAAGAAATCGCTGTTTCGAAAACCTCGGCCATGCCTGCAGGTTTGTTAGCTCCGCTAACGGAAGAAGAAATTCAGGATCTCGTCGCTTACCTGATCAGCGGCGGTGACCCGAGTCATCAAGTGTTTGCACCTGCAAACGCAAGTGAGTAGTTATGCCGCGCTAGTGCATTCCAGAGGCAAGCCGAAGACGGAAGGTTCGATTTTTTCCGAGCGAGATTCGCGACGCGGCTTATGCCGTTTGTGTTTTTCCGGCCAGGATCCTTCGGGTTGGCCGCCGCACACTGCGGAAGTCTCCTCTGCTTTAGGCTGAGGACTTGCCTCGCTGTTCGTCCCTAGGTCGGAATGGTCGTCCTTGTGCTAGTGGGAGCCAAGTGCCCGCTCTGCGAGTTCAGCCGTTGCCGGTCCAAGCCGAGTGCGAAACATGCCGCTCTGGAATGACGGTCTTGCTGGACAACGGCAAAAGCGGTTGCCTTCATGACGAAGCGCGCTGAAGATGCTGGCCCAAGAGAAATGCTCGAGGGCGAAGGAAAATCTAGGAGCGATCCGCAGATGGACCCGCTCCGCGTCATCGTCGACGCATGAATTCCCGCCACTCTTCGCGAGTCACCTCTCCATCCTCGTCCAAGTCCGCCCACTGAAGCGGTCCTCGCGCCTCCTGTTTTTGAATCACGCCGTCCCGATTCATGTCCATGCGATGAAACATCGTGCGAGCCCTTTGAAGATTCAGATCTTGCATCTGCGGCTGCCGTGCACGCCGTCCGTTGGGGCTCCTCGGCATGGCGTCCCGCCGGGAACCGCCATCTGCATCTCGCGCAAGTTTGACCTGGTATTCCTGAGTTACCGGTTTGCAAAACGTCTCTTTATCATCGCAGGCAACGTACTTCACGGTAATGTCAAAAATCGTTTCTCCCGGTTGTCCATTCTTCACGGCCACCAGAAACTCTCTCGGATCGGCATCACTGGGCTCTTCCACTGCCGGGCCCCGAAGTCGATCAGGGGTGACCTCCGTTTGACGAACGGTGATTTCGACCTCAGGAGCACCTACATGATTATTCCAATGAACCTCATAGAGGGGATCCAAAAAGAGTCCGAGATAAAGCTGCCCATCGCCTTGCTTGAGAAGTGACTCATCGGCCTCAACACGTAGCTTGGCGAAAAAGGGCTCACCACCATTCTGACGCGATACAACCTCCAATGCTGTCATACGTCCTTCCAGCTTCAGCCGGGGTACGATCCCAGTCGCTGCCGTCTTCGGAGGATCGAGAGGACTCATCCCTACCTGTGCCTCCGCCGTCTCCGGCTTAACCTCGCCGACCAATTCGGCCAGATCTTCTCTCAACTCCGACGGACTGCACCATGACCGCGATCTGACGATTTTTCCTTTCGGGTCGATGATGAATTCAGAGTTCGGTGCATTTCCCATGGCATGTTTGAAGTCGTTAGACATGTTGTCGCATAGCCAAGGGATGTCACTTCCGAGTTTCTCTTTAATCTCAGTGACATGCCGCAGTCTTTCCTCATGATCAAAGGGCGAAACGTAGCCGTTATTCCCCGGATGCGCCAAGGTTTTGTAGATGTAGAAGAACTTGACGCCTTTGGGGTGATAGTCTCGGTAGATCGCCTCCAAACTGGGGGCGTTTCGAAGAAACGGGGGTCAGGTCAGGCAACCAAAGACGAGGACGGTATAGTGCTCCTTGAGTGTCTTTGTTAAAAATGGCTGACCTTGCTGATCCCACAGACTGACTTCCGGCAGAGCACCACCCACTTTCGGAACCTGAAAGCTGGCTCGGTTTCGATTGCCCGGCTGAGCCAAAACAGACGTTGTGAAGAGGGCAAAAAAGACGAGATACTGAAACGCGTACCGAATCTGGATTCTCATTTCCATCTCCCACGCTGAAGTGTCTTTGATCTTTATGTACGATCGCGTGCAACGATCCTTTCGGCGCAGCGCCGACATCAAAGCCTGAACCTATTGAGCGTCCCTCTCGGGTTCCCCTGCTGACAGATGGATGGATCGCAATGCGATCTTGCAAGGCGTGACTACAACAAGTCCATGGGACGATCTGTTTCGGCAAATTGTTCCAAAGGCAGACCAAGTCTCTGCAAGATCGATAAATGCAGTTCAGACATTGAAGTGTCCCGGGTTGTCCCTCGCAGCCTTCCCTGATTGACCTCACAGGACCCGCCACCTGCCAACAACAGAGGAAGGTTCCTCGCCGAATGCTCGTGTCCATCTGACAGACTTGAGCCATAGACAATCATGCTCGAATCCAACAAGTTGCCTTGAGGCTCCTCGATATTTTTCAACTTCCCTAGCAGGTAACCCACTTGTTCAGTGTGCCACCGGGTGACGCGGTTATACATATCACGTTTTTCATCACGTGAACTCCAGGATGTCATTCCATCATCGTCTTCCGTTCTTCCACTGATATCTTTCCAGTGGGAGAGCGCGTGCCACGTCCCTTTGACGCCGTCGATGAAATTGAAGTAACGGTTGCTCTGACCATGATCCATCATGAAGGTACAAACGCGAGTTGCATCGCTCCAGAACGCGAGCACCACCATATCCATCATCAGCTGGAGATACGTTTCATGATCCTCGGGAATGCCAACTTCCGGGCGTTTGAGCGCTTCGAGGAGGCCCGGTGTCTTTGCCGCGCGCTGCTGCTGAGCATCGGCAAAATCGAGCCGCCTCTCAATCGCGCGGACCGATTCGAGATACTCATCGATCCTGGATTGATCCGCAAGACTGACGCGACGTTTGAGACTCCTGGAATGTTCCATCACAAGATCAACGACACTGCGATCCCCCAGCCCACTCTCTCCGCCACGGAACATCCGATCGAAGACGACTCGCGGCTCAATATCTCGCGGTACGGGTGTCGAGGTATCCGCCCATGAAAGTGTATTTCGAGGTAGGCTTCGCGCGAAAATGCCCTCACCTCTTACAGAGAGTTCCAGTGAGGGCAAAAGGGTCTTTCCTTTGAAGAACTTTGCCGCAATCTGATCGACAGAGGCTCCCCCGGCCGTCAATCGCTGGCCGTCAAAGCCGCCGCCGGTCAACCACGTCGCGGTTCCAGCCACGTGACCATTCCCACGGGGCGTCCACAGATTGCGAAAGACCGTAAGTTCGTCCTTGAAGGGATCAAGCGGCTTCATCCAACGGTTGAGACGCTCAAGCTTGCTTTGCTGACCCAGTTCCTCTGGTTGCCACGCGCCTGCCGCTACCCCGTTCGGGATGTAGAGGTAGGCGACTCGACGAGCCGAATCGGGACCAGAGCGGGACAGCGAAGCCGCCTCACCCTCCATCACATCGAGGAGAGGTAAGGAGACTGCGGCACCGACACCGTGCAACCAAGTCCTTCGGGAAATCTTCCAAGATTGGGTCATTCCACTTACTCCTGAAAATCGTTTTGCTGAAACGTCTTGGAAATCACAATCGCCTGAATCAGGCTTTGTAGTCTGCGATCCTGTCTTTCGAAAGCACCGAGAAGCTCTTGGATCGTTGCTTCATCATAGTATTCAACTTGTCTCCCAAGTGCATAGGCCAAAAGCTTCACGGTCAACTGCCGACTGAGTTGATCCATCCGCCCCTCCGTCAACGCAGCACTCAACCCATCAACTCCCTTGACCGGCGTACCGTCGGGTAAAACCCCCTCGTTGTCCAAGCCTCGGCGGGACCACTCAGGCCGGTAGCGACCAAACCAGTCGTACTCGGACAACGCAAAACCCAAAGGATCAATTTGGCTATGGCACGAGTAACAATTGGGGTTATCTCGATGCAACTGGAGTTTCTCTCGCGGTGTCAACCTACCATTCTCAGCCACCCGTTCATCAAACTCACTGACGTTCGGCGGTGGGGGAGGAGGAGGGGTCCCAAGGAGTTCGGTTAAAATCCAATTTCCCCGAAGTACCGGGCTGGCACGACCTGGAAATGACGTGATCGCGAGAATACTGGCGTGCCCCAAAACGCCTCGCCTCGGGGTCGTATTCATTGAGACGCGCTGTAGCGTCTCCCCCCGAACCCCATCCAATCCGTAGTGGTTCGCCAGTTCGGCGTTGACAAACGTAAAATCGGCGTCCAGCAGCCTCTCGAGCGGCAAATCTTCTCGCACGAGAAAGTGAAAGAATTTTGCGGTCTCTGCTTTCATCGAATCCACCAATGTGTCCGTCGCCCACGGATTATCAATCTGATCAGGTCTCATCCGGTCCAGATTGTCAGTCCCCAGCCATTGGGAGGCAAATAGTGTCCCCAGCGTTTCTGATCTTGGATCCTCAAGCATTCTCTCGACCTGCTTTTTGATCTGCACCGGGTCCGACAGTTGACCGCGCGCTGCCAGATCAAACAGGATGTCATCCGGCATCGAAGCCCACAGGAAAAACGAAAGCCGGCTCGCAAGTTCATATTCAGAAAGTCGATGGTCTTCAGAAACCGCTTCATTCCTAAAAAGAAACATGGGCGAGATCAAAATTGACCGGACAACGGTTCGGAGTGCCTGCTGAATCGAATCCCCTTGACCTATCCGCAACTGATACAAGTCAACGAGCGTCTTGACCTCAGAGGCGTTCAGCGGTCGGCGGTAGGCCCGAGCTGCAAATCGCTTGATCAGTTGTTCTGGGTTTTCAAGTGACTCGCCCTGTACCAGGAGTCCATTCCATCCGGTCTGTATTTTCGAGTCAGAGGGTCCCAGTGGAAAGCCTTGTTCCACAACAAAGTCAGCTGCACCCACAAAACGTTCGAGCGTAATCGGCTGAAAGAACAGGCTATTGGCACTGTTTCGGAACCCACTCGACGCCGACAAATCAGCCGGAAACCGATCCGCAGGTCTCAAATCGACGCCGATCAAATCACGAATCGTATTGTTGTACTCTTCTCGCGTAAGTCGACGGACAGGTTCGTAGCCGACTCGTCTTACCGTTTCATAATCAAAGTCTCGGATGGCGCGGGTTAACCAAGCCGCGAGATGTCGTCGTTCCATTTCAGTCGGCTGATCTCCATCCTCAGGCGGCATGGACCGTGTTTTCAATTGTTCAACGATGTTCAGCCACTTTGTGCGTTGAATCACCAGCGGCTGTTGGTCCATCAGCATGGTGAGATCCAACTCCCCGCTTGCCGTTGAGTCATCGTGGCAGTCGACGCAAAAACGATTCAGCTGCCCCCGAATTTCTTCTGAAAATTCGACATCCTTGATGGCCTCGAAGTCAGCGTCGACCAGCTGAATGGGGAGGGCATCTGGATTGCGTTCTAACGGCTGACCCTGCTCGAAACGACGAACCTGCTCCTGACGATTCTCCAACGCACGTAATTCTTCCTCCAGGCTCTCGGCTTCCTCCTCATCGCCCTCCTCGCGGGCCCAGTAAAGTTGTAATTCAAGCTCCGACCTCTCGGTCGCCTCCTCCAGTTCGGCGCTGAATTCTTCGAATCGCTCCTCGATCTCACCCACCTTGTCTTCATCGCCTTGAAGAAGAGCTCGGTGCCGAACATCAATCAATCCCCGCGCTTCTTCCATCTGCTCAAGGCATTGCTGAAGCCGCTCCCGAGCGGAGTCCAATGATAAAGGTATCTCTCGCTTGAGTTCGAGGATTTGATGGTATCGCTCAAGCCACTCGAGTTGGATTTCATTTTTACCAAGTTCTAATTCGGCCATTTCAAGCTGAGTCTCATGGCGTTCGATCAACGCCTCATCCTCAGCCTCCTCGGCGGCCTCGAGTGACTTTTCCAGCTTTCCTAAACGAAGTAGCAGCACTCGGATCTGACGTAGAACATGAATCCGATCCTCGGCGTACTTGACCTCTTGTCCGAGCATTTCAAGACGTTGCTCGGCAACTTCCAGATCTTCCCCGAGCTCGCGGTACCATTCAGCATCAACCGGATCTTCCTCTTGAGCTTGCAGCGACCCAAGCGGAAAAAAATCAAATGGAACAACCACGACGACCCAAACGGTCAGGTACAAAAGTCGTTGGTAAGCGGTCATCTCTTTCGTCCTCAAAAGGCGCGTGTGCCTTGGTGTCTGCTTCGACCCTTTTTTCATTAGGAGTCGTTCTCAAACCCACATCGCTCGTTCGAAGATGCGAAACGTCTTCGTGGCAACCAAATCTCCATCACGGATTGGAGCGTCGAGAGAAGGTCAAGGTATTGCGGGTTACGTGCGGGAATTGCAAAGTTTGAAAGTCATTGCCAAGTCCGGCAACATGACCCTCTCATGATATCGTGTAGACCACTCCTTCGCCGTTAGGAATGCGGCATTTTTTCGGTACTCGCGTGTAAAAAGAGGCAACTCCGCGTCGTTTTCACGCTCATTCAACTCGGGACTCACAGTAAAGTCACCGTTTGAATTTTTATTTCTTAAGTCTGTTCTCAATCGAGTGCTTGAACATTTTCGCTCGTTCTTCAAATGCTCGGAGTCTTGTAAACGATCCCCAACACACGAAAAACGTCGAACGAATCAAGCATTCTCAAATCCTGATACCTGCACCTCGGATGACCATGCCAAACTCAACCCCTGCATCCACTCGACTCTTCGATGCCTATCTGTTCATCGACTGGAGCGCAAACAGCCGGCCAAAAAGGGGAAAAGATAGTATCTGGATTGCCGAGGGATCCTGGGCCTCAGACAAAGTTTTGTCGCATCGTCAAAAAGACGATTTTGTACTGAATCAGACGATCAACGTCTCCACCCGAGGTGAAGCTACCGAGGGTTTGCACGAAAGACTTTCGAGCCATTTGGCTGAAGGCCAGCGAACGCTCATCTGTTTTGACTTTTCGTATGGTTTCCCCAGCGGCCCATTTCGCGACAGCATCGGCAAAAACTTCAATGCGATCGGCGATCGGCTCACGGCACTCATCTCCGACAATGCTCTTAACGAAAACAATCGGTTTGAAGTCGCGAGTCAGCTCAACAAGGAAATTGGCCGCGCCACGCAGCACTCTCCTTTCTGGGGTCGACCGAGCACAGTCAATGACAAGGTGAGTTTCAATTTGCCGCAAAAAAAACCCGCGTTTTGGAGTCAGACGAACCCCCAGGAGTATCGCATTGTGGAACGACGGATGCGTGCATCTGGAAAGCGGGTTTTTTCCGCTTGGCAACTTCTAGGTCACGGCTCCGTTGGGAGTCAGATGCTCGTCGGCATCCCCCACCTCAACTCACTACGGAATTCAGAATCGTTGCACGCTCATTCCAAAATATGGCCCTTTGATACGGGCTGGACGAACGAGTTTGATTCGGCCACGAAGATCGTCCATGCCGAGTTCTGGCCGGGCATCCTGCCGACGTCCCCGTCTACCCATTCCATCCGGGATGCTGCTCAAGTGGAAAACGCCGTCCATTGGGCGAGTCGTCTTGATGAACGCGGCCAGCTTGCCCCCTTGTTTGACCCGATGTCCCAAGAGGATCCAGATCGAAACGAGGCGCGAGATGAAGGCTGGATTTTAGGATTTACCTGTCGCCAGTAAAATCCACACGAATGGGCCCTTGCTAACACTCTTTTGACTTTCGATTGGTCTCGCGATGCTCCAGCGTCCTGCCGCATTCGTTATTCAATGGTCTGAATCGTTCCAGCGACTTTTCGCTTTGCATCGAGAATTTGCCGCATCTCGACCAGTCTCGTCTCGACATGGGACTTGCCTGCCAAGTTACGCTGCTCTTCCGGGTCGTTCGTAAGGTTGTAGAGTTCTTCGCCCTGAGGCCATTGGCTATACCGCCAACGTTGACTCCGAATTGCGTATCCGAGTTTCTGGCCTCGTCGAACGACCGTGTAGGCGTATTTCTTCTTGCCTAATCGATCTGGATGCCCCAAAAGCGGGCGAAGAGACATCCCCTGGGTATCCTCTGGCGGTTCAAACCCACACAGATCGACCAGGGTCGGAAAGATGTCGACCAGTTCCACCATTGCCTCAGAATAGGTCCCAGGCTTGGTCATACCGGGAACTCTCACCATGAACGGGACGCGAGTTCCGATGTCGAACAACGTCACTTTACCCCACTGATAGTGCTCGCCAAGATGGTAACCGTGGTCGGATGTGAAAATGACGACCGTGTCATCCCAGTGACCACTCTCACGAAGCGCATCAAAAATCAGCTTGATCTGAGCATCCACGAACGAAATGCATGCGTGGTAGGCCTGAATATACTCCCGCCGCAAGTCAGGGTTTTCTCGTGCCGCTTCAAATCCAAACGCCGAGTATCTTTTGGACAACGCCTGCTCTGGAATTGATTTCCAGAGGCCAGGGCGATTCTCGGTCAGCAGGATTTCATTCTTGGGATAAAGATCAAAGTACTTCTCGGGGGCCAAAAATGGGACATGCGGTTTTTGAATCCCACAGGCGATGAAAAAGGGTTGCTTGCCACTGGCCCCTTCGACTAACCAACGTGCGACTTGCCTCGCATTTTTTCCATCCTTGTGTTGCTCATCTCGCAAGCCGCTAGGGCCGTGCCCCGGTGGCGTCTGCGCATTGAGTGGATCGAGGACCAAGCTTTTCGCCTCTTTCCAGTTTTTTCGATTTGCAGGAAGCTCGATCGATCCAAATTCGGACTCAAAATTCTTGCGGGCTTGCTGAACGACAGGGAGTTCATCATTTTCATATCGCTTGGACACACTCCAAACGGTTCCGCCGGGATCATGACGTGGAGAGTGAAAGACCTTTCCGACGCCGCCGGTCCAGTACCCTCGCTCTTTAAAAAACTGAGGGAGCGTGACCGTAGCAGGGCGGGTTGTTCGCATATCCTGCATGTTGTCCAACACGCCGGTTGATTCGGGATAGAGACCGGTCAAGAACGAGGCTCTTGAGGGACCGCATACCGGATACTGACAATAGGCTCTACGAAAGGTCTGAGACTCAGCGGCAAATGCGGTAAGTGTGGGCGTCAGGATTTCCGCATAACCCGAAGGCGACACATGCGTATTGAGGTCATCGCAAATGATCAACAATACGTTCGGCGAACGCCGAACCGACGCCGGATTCCCGGTGGGTTGATCGGTCAACCCGGCATTGTTTTTACCCTGCAACGGCGTTTGCGTGTACGGCAGATACTTTGGGGGTGGCTGATAATTCCCTTCCCCGGATCGCCATTCAAACGAACGTTGATCGACCCACAAATCCCGACGAACATTCAACTTGGGCTCTTCAACCGCAAATGTCTGCGGAGCTGACCTTCGCATCAACTCCATGGTCGACTGAGACTGACTTTCAGCCGCCAGATTGGTCCACTCGTTGGGATCATTTTGGACATCGTACAACTCTTCGCCATCCTCACCGTAACAGATGTATCGCCATTCTCGATTCATGATCGCGTATTCACCACGATTCATATGCGGCAGAAACACATTTCGGTCCGGCGCCTCGGTCGGATTCTCCAGATGTGACCGAAGAGAAACACCCTCGAGCTTTTGAAAAGGCTGAGGAAGTCGACACATATCGACGAGTGTCGGATAAAGATCGATCAAACTGACCGTCGCCCCGCATTGAGATCCTTTGGCAACTTCCGGCCCCGCGACAATAAGCGGAACGTTCGAAGTTCGCTCCCAAAGTGTATGCTTGCCCCAATCCCCCTTCTGACCGTGATGGAAGCCGTGATCGCTCCAAAGAACGACCAGAGTATTGTCGGCATAGGGACTCGCCTCGAGAGCATCCAAGACGCGGCCCATCATGGCGTCAGCGTAACTCATGCAAGCTAGATAACCGTGTATCGCATCTTCAACCGCATTCAGGTCTTCAAGTTTTTGATGAATACGAGATCTCGCCTCTTTGATTTTTCGAATCTTGGGAGGCAAATCTTCAAGATCATCCGGCTTGATCTGGGGTCGCTTCAAGTCATCTTGCCGATAGAGATCAAAATATTTTTCCGGACAGTAATTGGGGTAATGAGGCGCGTAGAGCCCGACCCCCAGAAAAAACGGTTGCTCATGAACCTCTTTCAATCGCTCTACCGCCCAGTCGATTCGCTGAGTATCCGCCATCTCATCTTCGCGATCGTCAGGAAGCGCTCCCCACTCCAGAAATAAACCTCCCGTAATTTCGGTCCCTTTGTTGTAGGGACTGTGTGGAAAAGGGTGGGGGAACGGTGTTCCCTCACTCCACGAATCCAGTGCCCACCCCAACCCTCGTTGCTCGGGTGTCCGCAAAAAGAATTGATCCCAATCTCGGATATCGATTGCGCCGGCAGGGTGGTGGTAAAGTTTGCCCGCCCCAAAAGTCTTGTAACCGGCTTTCGAAAAACTGGTTTGCAGGGACTCTATCTCGGGCCTATGGACAAAATAATTCGCGGTCCGGTAACACCCGGTGGTGGAAGCATACTGTCCGCTGAATATGGCAGCTCGACTCGGCGCGCAGAAAACCCCGGCCGTATGGGCGTTGGTGAACAGCACGCCCCTTTTGGCAAGTCGATCCAAGTTTGGCGTGATCGCCCTTGGCTCCGACTGCATACACCCGACCCAGTCATTCATGTCATCCACGACCAAAAACAGGACATTGGGACGCTCGCCACCAATTAGTGGTAGGGCAGGGCTCAAGACAAGAAGCAGGATGATAATACGGAACATCATTTTATCCAACCATGTATGACTGGGCTAAGAGAGGGGGCCAAACGAAACGCAATCTCGATCGATGCGGCAATCTGGCACTATGCAACGGCGTGAGAAAACAGCATCTTTAAACGGGGCATTCGCGGCGAGGGATCTCCTCGAAGCCCCAATGGTAACAGAATGACCTTTCCGTCGGCGGCAGCAAGCGAGGCACTCGTGTTACAGAAAGACCTGGTAGACCTACAGCCTGCGATCCCAGCGGGGTTCATCCCTTCGTTTTAAAGATCGCCGATGTCTCCCCCTTCGAAAGTCGCAGAGGCCACGTTTGCAAAGAATTCGAAATTCGTTTTAGAAATCCCCAGCGGTGCAACGTTCTCCTTCCTATCCGTTGATCGCCTCGAAGCGTTGAGAATGGACGTCACTAGTGATAGAACAGGGCGTTTTCTGGACAAAAAAAGTCGCACCCAAATTTGTCGCAGCCTTCAGCCCCAATGGAACTCGCCGATGTCGCACGTGAGGCATAACCCGCTCGCCATGCTCGCCTTTGGTTGTCTCTTCGTTTCAACCGGCCTGTTCCGTAACGCCCGTAGCGAGGCAGGCGAACCGGCGTTTGGGAGCCTGCCGAACATCATCCTGATCATCACGGATGACCAAGGGTATTACGATCTGTCGTGTCATGGAAATCCTCATCTTGCCACGCCCCACCTGGATCAACTGCGCGACGAAAGCATGCGTTTCACCCGATTCCAGGTCAGCCCGACGTGCGCACCCACTCGCTCGGCAATCATGTCCGGAAGAGCCCCTTTTTACGTCGGTGTCACGCACACCATTCAAGAGCGTGAACGAATGAAATTAGGTGTCCCGACGCTCCCGGAGATGCTACAGGCTGCGGGTTATACCACGGGAATTTTTGGAAAGTGGCACTTGGGGGATCAAGCTCCCTACCGCCCGGACCGGAGAGGGTTTGATGAGGTCTTCATCCACGGTGCAGGGGGAATCGGTCAATCTTACGCGGGCAGCTGCGGTGATGCACCGAATAACAAGTACTTTGATCCCGCCATCCTTCACAACAATAAGTTTGAAAAAACCAAGGGATTTTGCACCGACATCTTCTTTGATCAAGCCACGAAGTGGATGGGCTCTCAGAAAGGGAAGAAGCCTTTCTTTGCGTACATCAGCACCAACGCTCCACACGGACCATTCATCGCTCCAGACTCCTACAAAAAGAAGTTTACCGACGCCGGACTGAAGGGAAACACGGTCGGTTTTTACGGCATGATCGAGAACATTGATGACAATCTTGGGCGTCTCATCAAACAACTTGATGCTTGGGAGATTGGGCGAGAAACGCTGGTTATATTCATTACCGACAATGGCCCTGCAGCTTCCAACTACAACGGTGAGCACAAAGGCAAAAAAAACAGTGTCGATGAGGGAGGCACTAGAGTCCCAAGCTTTTGGAGGTGGCCGGGTGTGCTTCAAGCGGGTACCGACATCGATCGGATCAGCAATCACTACGACCTGCTGCCGACACTCGCTGAAATCGTTGGCGGAAACCCAGAACAGGCGGACCAGTTGCATGGCAGAAGCCTTGTTCCCCTGATCAAAACCCCTGAGACACCCTGGAAAGATCGCTACCGCGTCTTTCACAAAGGACGTTGGGGAAAAGATCAGGCCGAATCTTCCAGAGATCTGGGCTTCGCGGTTCGTAACCAGAAATTTCGCCTTGTGGGGCGGGATACGTTGTATGACATGGAGAACGATCCTTCACAGACCAAAAACGTGATCGACCAGTTTCCCAAAGTCGCCGAGGCAATGAACGCCCATTACGATCAATGGTTTGATGCTGCGTTACCCAACATGGTCAATGAAGACGCGCCACTTGAGGGGCACAATTCGTTCCACCTGCTCTATTGGGACCAATACAACCTGCCCGTCCCGCCACTGCGAAAGAGAAACAAGTAGCCGTTTGGCGGCGTTGAAAATCAACGGCTGCGACAACGCGAAACATTCCGTCGCCTTGCATCTGCTGCATCCCTTCCGAATTCACGATTCGGTCACCCGTTTGAGAAGATCAAAACATGTCGAATGAGAGTCCTTCGCAATCTTCACTTGCATTGCCTGGCGCGACCGATGCAGACACTCAAGCGCCTTCAACGAATGAACCTTCCAGATCGACCTTTGCGTTATCCGAAGATTGGATCGCCGTCCTCCTCGGAGGTGGAATTCTAATGCTATGCCTTGCCGCAGTCCTTATCCGGGGCAATGGCGAAGAGGGCTGGTCGAGTCCGTTGACACCCTTTCTCGCAAAATCGGGCACATGGAACTGGCCGTTTGAAGCCTTTTCATCAGCAGCATTCTCTTCATGGATCGGTATCTTTGGGGCTGGCTTGTTCAGCCTGGTCACTTTTGCGATCGCCACCCGATTGACTGGCATGTCCGTCAAACGGTTTGTCCCTGGCTTCCTTTGCATTTTCACCTTGGGCACCATCGCTTACGCGTGCTCCACTCAGGTCGCAGTCAAATCCCTTAATCTTGAATATGCGCTTTGGGCCCTTGCGATCGGATTGATCATCAGCAACACCACCGGAACACCGGCTTGGGTCAGACCCGCCGTCAGAACGGAGCTCTACATCAAGACCGGCCTGGTACTTTTGGGTGCCAGTGTTCTTTTCAGCAAACTTTTGGTCCTCGGACTCCCTGGAGTTTGCATCGCATGGATTGTGACGCCCATCGTCCTGATCTCGACATTCTGGTTCGGGCAAAAAGTGCTGAAAATTGATTCCGCTTCCTTGAACATGGTGATCTCCGCAGACATGTCAGTCTGTGGCGTCTCCGCCGCAGTGGCAACAAGTGCGGCCTGCAAGGCAAAAAAGGAAGAGCTATCCCTCGCCATCGGACTGTCGCTGATGTTCACGGTCGTCATGATGGTGGTGATGCCCGCGGTTATCCAAGGGCTCGCCCTCAATCCTATCTTGGGGGGCGCCTGGATGGGCGGAACCATCGACGCGACAGGAGCGGTAGTGGCGGCCGGAACCGCTTTAGGAGATGAAGGTGCCACAGTTGCGGCGACCGTCAAAATGATCCAGAACATTCTGATCGGTGTCGTTGCATTCGGTGTGGCGTATTACTGGACAACGCGAATCGAAAACACGGATACAAGAGTCGAAAACACGAACAAATCCGACAAATCCGAACGTGTGAGCCTCATCGAAATCTGGAAGAGATTCCCGAAATTCATCCTCGGTTTTGTTGCGGCCTCATTTATTTTTTCAATCATCTACGCCACCAGCAGTTCAGGTCCTGAAATCGTCAATGCGACGGTCAAAGGAAGCACCAAAACTCTTCGCGGCTGGTTCTTCTGCCTCGCCTTCGTGAGCATCGGCCTCGACACAAATTTCTGGACGTTGCGCAAACATCTGGGACGAGGAAAGCCCGTGATTCTCTACCTGGTCGGACAAACGCTTAACCTCGTTTTAACTTTCACGATGGCCTACTTGATGTTCGAAGTCTTCTTCCAAGGCGCCACCGAAGAATTGCTCCGTTAATTGAGAATTTCCGTGACAGGGACTCCGCGGCAACAACTTTTCAATTCAGGCTCATCCCGGAACAAACTGGCCATGCATGCCTCTGATGCGCAAACTCGGAAAAACTGGGGCAAGCTGACCCTCTTTGTTTTGGCCATCCTCGGTTGTTGGGGCTACCTTCTCCCGCGAGTGTCGCAACTTGAGTCGGTGCAGAATCGCGTTCAATATTATGAAGAACGTGGAATTGACCCTGCCGCATTTTTTTATGATGACCATCCGGCCTCGGAACGCTGGGAGTCGAAAGTAAGGGATGCCGTCGAAAGAAATCCGAAAGCCTTTGGGTTCCGCGATTCAACGAAAATTTCTCAGTAATCCTACGCCCCGCACGGAACCTGACTGACCTCCGATACCGGGCCTCGGCAATGTTACGAATCACTTCACCGTCCAAGTCGTCCTTCCAAAGAGACCTCATGACTCAACACCTACGGTCCATACGCCTAGTGCCATTTTTTTTCGCAATACTCATGCTGCCAATTACGCTCGCCCAGTCGAAGGACAGTTTTGTTGCGTATAAAAATGCCGATGAAGTACCTCAGACCGCGATGGCCCTCTGGGCGAATTACGATCCTGCATCCGAGCCTTTGAACATTCGTGTGGTCAAAGAATGGACTTCTGACAAAGTCGTCACGAGATACATCACTTTCACGGTGGGAACCTTCAATGGGGTCGAGTCCCGAGTCGCCGCCTACTATTCGTTTCCGCAAACGGAAGGTCTTCACCCCGGCTTTGTGTGGTGCCATGGCGGTGGCCAACGCGCCGAGCGAAAGCGGGGTAGTTATTTTGCCAAACAGGGATACGCGACGCTCGATCTCAATTGGCTGGGTCGCCCACTGGAAGACGATGTCGAAGTCAATACCGACTGGGGAGCGGTAGACCCGAGTCAAGGTCCGAGATTCTACGCCAAGGCCCTGAGGTCCGGCTGGAAAAGAAATCTCCAGCCCGATGATTACACGATCGATCAAGTGACCAGTCCACGAAATACGAACTGGTTCCTTCTGGTGCTAGCCGCTCGACGGGCGATCACGGTTTTGGAACAGCAAACCGAAGTCGATTCAGATCGACTTGGATGCACCGGCTTTTCCATGGGCGGCATGGTCACGGCCCTAGCTGCGATCGACCCTCGTCTCAAAGCCGTTGTTCCCATGGTGGGTGGCACGGGTTTCAAGTACCGAGATTTCCCAGGGATTGCAGGCAGTAGCCTTCGACCGCACTTTAAAAACTTGGAACTCTACCAAGCTTCAATCGACGCATCGGCCTACTGGCCACACGTGAAGTGCCCCGTCCTGTTTCTCAGTTCCAGCAACGACTTTCACTCGACCTTTGAACGCATCTACCAATCGATGGCGCTTCTCCCCCATGATGATTGGAGGGTTTCAACCAACTTGCACCAAAACCACGGCCCGGGCCCCGAGCAATGGGTCCTTCTCAATCTGTGGTTTGAGCGTTACCTCAAAGGAGGTGGAGATACGGTTCCTGAGACACCGACCACCCAACTCTCAATCTCCGAAAACCAAGCGACTCTCAAGATTCACCCCGAATCGGTGGAGTCTCTATTGGATGTTGAAACCTACTACAGTTACGACCCCAATTCGCGAACGCGTTTCTGGCGACAGGCTGAAACTACCCTTTCGGACGGGCACTATCACGCGACCCTTCCAGTCAAGGATGGATTGCCTTTGTATACCTTTGCGATCTGTCGCTACCGGCTGAAACAGGCTCGTGAACTCGAGCAAGGCGTTGCGGAAACGATGGTGATCAACACCAAGCAGCATGTAATCATGCCGGCCAAACTTCAACTTCAACAACTCGAAAAGATATCGGATACGGATTGCGTTTTTGAGAATTTCGAATTCGGATTACGGGATTGGTCCAGTCGGAATCAGCGTTCCATAACCACCTACAAATTCCAGGATCCAGGCCTCGACCGAACCAACGATAAAAAGCTGGTCATACGCATGCATGGTCAGGGAAAGAAATGGTCGCTCAGGATTCGAACATCGAGCAAGTTTTTGGACCGTTCCAAAAACCAGGGTGATTTCGTTTATCAAGTGGGTGTGGAAGGCCAGGGTATTCAAACGGTGATCATCCATCGAAAAGATTTTGCAGGCCCCGAGGACAAGACTCTCGAATGGGCCAAAATCGAAACATTCACACTCACACTGATCGATCTTTCAACGGGTGAGGCCATCAAGCTTTATCCTGACATGGCGGCAAGCTATTTTGAGGAAATCGCGCTTGTGGATTGACACCGTTTGTTTCCAGAAAAACGATCACGGACCGGCTCCCGTTACCGCACCGAATTTTGAGACAACATCCGTAAGTTCCCCAACGTTAAAAACAGGTTTCCGGACAATCTCCTCACTCCAATCCAAGAGATGACACGATGATGCGGCTCACCAGCCTTTTCTTTTTTTTGCTCTGCCTCCCTGCTACGGCAAATGCGGAATTGAAGCTTCCAGCATTTTTCAGCGACCACATGGTTCTCCAACAGGGGAAACCGCTTTCAGTATGGGGCTGGGCAGATCCAGGAAACCAGGTGGAATTAAAATTCAAGGGGGACTCAATCCAAACGGAAACCAATGCTCAAGGTCGGTGGACGGCCACCTTACCGCCGCAAGAAGCGAGTTCCATCGGAACAGAGCTGACCATTCAAACGGTTGATAAAACGATCGTCATTACCGACGTCCTGGTGGGAGAAGTTTGGTTCGCGTCAGGCCAGTCGAACATGGTCTTTTCCATGAACCGTGTTCCGGACTATCAAACGATCATCGAGTCAGCCAATGAACCCAGCATTCGTTTTTTCAACGCCTCGCAGGTCACTGCCGTCAAACCTCAAACCGATATCGAGGGCAAATGGCAATTGACCACCCCATCGTCAATCGGTAGTTTTTCCGCCGTCGCCTACTTCTTTGCGAAGAAGCTTCACGAAGAATTGGACTTGCCGATCGGCATCATCAAATCGGCTTGGGGGGGCAAACCAGTGGAAACGTTCACGAGTCGGACCGCGCTATCAACCCTGAGCCCAACCAAGCGTTTGGTGGAGGCCGCGGTTTCAGCTGACGCCAACTTCGATCCCAAACGGGCGAAAATTGCCTATGAAGCTCGTCTGGCGAAATGGAAAATCGCGGACGAAGCATGGAAAAAGAAGTCGGCTGATACACGGGGACGACGGCCGAGAAAACCTCAGCTCGGAAAACGGCCACTGGAGACGGAAGGACAGCCTGGTGTCCTCTTCAACGCCATGATCAACCCTTTCGTGGGATACACGCTTCAGGGGGCGATTTGGTATCAGGGAGAAGCAAATGCAAAGCCAGGGGCCGTGCCCTATGACCAAACCCTTCCTCTGCTGATCAGGGATTGGCGGCACCGATGGAAAGATGATTTTTCTTTCTACTTTGTGCAACTCGCCAACTTCCGCCAACCCTCACCCGACCCCGGCAACAACGACCCCTGGCCGCTCCTGCAGGATCGGATGCGACGCATTTTGGAGACCACAGCGGGAACTGGAATGGCGGTCATCAACGACATTGGCGAGGCGAATGACATCCATCCCAAAAACAAACATGACGTCGGCCGACGACTCGCGTTGTGGGCGCTTGCGAAAGACTACAATCAAAAAAGGGTCTACTCGGGGCCCTTATTCCAAGAGGCAAAAATTAAAAACGGTTCCATTGAAGTCCGTTTCAGCCACGCGGGTAAAGGCCTTAAGGCCAGAGATCATCAACCGCTGCGACGATTTGAAATTGCCAGTGAGGATGGAGTTTGGAAGTGGGCGAAAGCGGAAATCATTGCCCCAGATACGGTCTCGATCTCATCGGATGAAGTCGACCGACCTGTCGCCGTCCGTTACGCTTGGGCCGCGAATCCTGCGGGCGCGAATCTCGTGAACAGCGAGGGCTTGCCCACGTCCGTATTCCGAACGGACGACTGGGAAGACGTAAGCCCCACCCCAAGGTGAAACGTACTTACTCGTATGAAAGCTCGGAACGGGCGATTTCAACGGGCGATTTCGTAGCGCAAGTCCGACGAAGGTCCAAGAAGAACGTCGGGTGAGCTTGCCTTCGCCGCGAATTCAACCCCGTTTCAACTTCAAAATCAGGATTCTTCCTTCATGACGAAAAAACCTCTTCGACCGACGTTCGGGATGGCACTCGGAATCTTGCTCGGTGGAGGACTCGGAGCTGGCTTCGGTGTTGTCGCGGGAACCGAATCAAGTGTGGTGGCGGGCTATCTGTTCGGCAACTTGATCGGAGCGATGGTCGGATCTTGGATCGGATGGCGCTGGCACAAAAAGCGACACCCGGGTACCGACTCTTTTCTCTTGACCTACTGGCCTGCTTTACATGACTTCAACAACAAACCCAAATCGAATTCGTCGAAAGCAAGAACAGCACAAGACGGCGATTTGTAAACAAGGCGATGGGCTTCCTCTTTCTAGAAAAGTTGGAGTTGCTCGGTCGTGGCGGGGAAGTCGCGGGAGGCAAAATCACGCATGACATGCCCCGCGGCCGCAAAACCACTCAGGAACGCGCCCTCAACACGAGATCCCATGGCCCAATCACCACAAGCGACCACGGGGGCTACTGGATCTGCCACCGCACCGCACGTGAGAGGTTCCTTGGTTAAGGCGAATTTCCACCGATGCGCATTGACAGCCTCGATATTCATTGACTGAATCCCAGTGACCCGTGAAAACTCTTTCAACATCTGCTCGCCCACCCAGGTTGGATCGCTTTCCCAATGTTGCCCGGTCCACTGGGGACCGGCGTGGATGATCAACCTCTCAACCTCAGCAGGTCGGCCCGGTTTCGTCCCGTTTCTCGCCGCCCACGAGAGGAATGATTCTTGCAGAAACGCGCCTGCCCAGAATGGATCGAGCGGTTCTCCGAGCGTCACCATCGCCGCCCAGCAGGGATCCATCTCGACGGCGGCCAATGGTTTAGCCACTTCGGGATAGTCTCGCAAAATCTCGCTGGCCTGGAACGCCGGCGCAGAGACCACGACCCAATCATAAGGTCCGTAACTCTCTTCCTGATCGTCCACAACACTCAAACCCTGATGGGTATTTTCGACACGGTCAACACGCGTCTGTTTGTGAACGTGGGTCTCCTGTCCCAGATGTTTGCAGATCGAGTTCATGGATGGAACGCCAACGAATCGCTCCGTACTTCCCACGCTCGGTGTCCATGTTCCATCGTCGAACGACCCGATCGTGCCGGACCACGTTTGAACGAGTCCTTGCTCAATCCAGGAGTTGACGTATCTCTTAAAAATCGGATTTCGCGCCGTGAAATACTGTGCCCCGTGATCAAAACCGGGCTTGCCGTCGACACGCCGTGTCGACATACGCCCCCCCAGGCCCCGGCTTTTCTCGAATACCTCAACTTCAACCCCCTGATCTGTCAGGGTTCGAGCGGCAGCCATGCCCGACATTCCCGCTCCAATCACGGCCACGCGATAACGCTGACGCCAGTTCGGCTGGGTTCGTTCAAGGCGATACGCCTCAAAATCCAGGCGTTTCCGATGCTCAGCCGTCGTCCGACCTCGAACCAAACCATGAACCGGTCTCTCAGGTTGAAAGGGACGGTCGAATTGTCCAAAGCACCAGAGAATTCCCCCGTAGGAGGCTGGATCTCGACCATCAAGCGCAAAACGATGATTCAAATCGATCAGCATACTCAGTGCCTTTTGGGGGCTCGCCGTCCAGTTCAAAAGTGCCTTACCCCAAGTCATCCGAATGTTGTTGTGAAGCTCGCCGTGCTTCAGTAGCGACGCTTGCGCGGCATCCCATACTTCATCTCCCGTTCGTCCACGGGCAAGTTCTTCCCAGCTGTAAATTTCGGATCGCGGATCGCGGGCATGCTCTTTCAAAGTCTCCTGAGCCCAGTCGGGTAGGGCGGACAATCGCTCGACGTTGTGCCGGTGGAAACAGAAGTGATAGGCCAGTTCTCTCCAGATCAACAGCTCGTCAAGATACTTTTCGGCATTCACGGCATTCGCATCTCGCGCCAACCTCATGGGGGAAACCATGCCGTAATGCAAGTAAGCCGACATTCGACTCACCGCGTGCCGCAATGGGTCATTCCTCCCCTTGGCGTACTTGCGAATCCCCTTTTGCAGAAAAAGGTTCCATCGTTGATACCCGGCAACACTCCCGCCTCGGGTATCGGCGACTGGGCTGACGCTGTGATCGATTCGGCACCTAGAAATCAATTCGGGAATATTCTCCTGCTGCACATCAATCGGGGTGAATGGGAGGTTATTCACGGATAACGTCTTGACCTCCGGCGAGATCTCCGGCCAGACCTGATCGATTCTCTGCCGGTAACCTTGCCGTGTCGCTTGACGAAATTCGAAAGCACGCTCGTACGCGTGGGGAGTCTGTTGCATGGGAAAAACGCAAGCTGTATCCACCGATAGTATCGGCGCTTGAAAATCGCGTTGAATCGCCCTGACAAAGGTCGTCGCGGGTCGCACTGGCATCTCTTCGACGACCAGTAAACGAGCCTTGGATGCCAACTCGCGCAGGCGAGGCTCGGAATCTTCCCGATTTTCAAGATGGAACGCGTAACCAATGCCAAGATCAGCAAACTGCTTCTGTAAATCCGCGACGCTCTGCAAAATGAATGTGTGATGGCGATCAGAGGCGTACCGGTAACGTTCGGACAATCCCTGGTAGACGAGCAAAGGCAAATCCAGATGTCGGGCTGCCAGAATGGCCACATCCAACGCCGGGTTTTCATCAACACGTTGGGCGGTCTGCATCCAATAAAGCACGAACTCACCAGATTGGGAGTTCCCCGTTTTCCTCCAACGTGCGCGTTCGCTCAGATGAGGAGGCAATTCAAGTTCCAAAGTGCAGTTCATCATACCTGATTTCCATTCAATGCCTTGAAGACGGGCAAACTCGCCTGATGAGTTCGTACATAGTGGAGAGTTCATCGCCCTGATCAATGCCTGCCATGAGCGTTCTCCGGATCGAGGCCGGTTCCAGTTCAAGTTCCCCAGCCAACTTGATCGATTGCTCCAGCGTCGGTAGCCAAACCATGTTGTTTTCCAGACTTGCCTCGGAGCCGAAGTACTCGATGAAACAGGGATAGTCCAAAAAGAAATAGACACCGCTTTGGAATGGTGATGCTGGTTTAATGATCCCGTGCCAGTCCAGAGCGTACTGCCCAACGCCTGGATTCCAGGGGATTCCCCCCTTTTTCAGATCAATTGCCCGTTCAATTTGTTGCCGCGTGAATTTCATTCGCCAATAGTTGTCTGTCGGGATGGGGATTCGCTCACCGGTGTTGTCGGACTGATGTCGTCGGACTGAGCACCGACTGAAGCGGGCTTTCGAATATTGACACTGACATGATCGTTACGGTGTGACAATCGACGTGGTCGCATCAAACATCGCGAAGCAGGACCCAAAGAGATAGGAGGTTTGAGGACGTGAAATTCAGTTCGGAAGAAGTCAAGTTGGCCCAACAACTCCAACAACTGGGTTTACCGTGGGAACCAAAACCGGGTCACTTTGTCTGGGATACCGCGACGGTGCTTGAACACGACTCCCCATTCCACGATCGTGTTTTTTTCATCTTGGATCTCAAACACTTTTTAAGGCGCACGTCATCGATTGAGAACCTGAAAAAATTGTTTTATTGGCTCCCAACATGGCATGACGCTCGGGAGATACTTGGAGCACTGGAAGTGGACTCATCCGAGATCGCCGAGCGTCTCAAACAAGAAGACTCAGTCCGACACGGCACGGAACGCCTTCTCCTGTACCAGATGATCGAGGAAGCATTGATGGCGAGGGTCAAGTGAGGACGTCAATTGGCAAGGAAAATAACCCGTGTCAATGGACTCATCATTTTGCTGATTTGACTCCATCGATTTGACCACCCCTGACAGAATCCACCCAAGATCTACGATTGTGATCGTTGGGCGAGGTGGTTGGAAGTGTCAACTTGCTCAGTTCAAATCACCGTGCAACGCCCTTCGACAAGCTTGATCTGAGACCTTTATGGCTTCGCCGGACCTGAGGCATCCTTCATCAGTTCAACCATCGCTCTCCCGAGCGCGTCCCCGATGAGGAAGTAACTTTCTGCATTGCCGAACCAATGGTGGCCATGCGTCTTGTTGGGGGAATCTTCCGCGGCCCGGGCAAACGCGGTGGTCGATACGAAAATCGCGTTGTCCTTGATCGACTCTGTAGCGACAGCCGCCCGTTGTGCCTCGCGAATGGCAACAATGTTGGCTCCCACCTTGAGTCCACCGTTACCAAGTTCTCCGACCACCACCGGCAGGTGAGGTGATTTGAATTCCTCGCGAACATCGCGAATCAAGCAGACCAGATTTTTCGCGTATTCACTCCGCGCTTTTTCTGGACCAAATGCGTCATTCCACCCCTGAAACCAGACAAACCCAGCGAGTCTTGCGTTTCGGCCTTTCAGCTCAGGAAAGTCCACCTCCAAACTGTCTAGCCCGGTTTTGACCTCTTCCAGCATTTGCCGGTAGTAGGGCCCGGTTTCGCCACCTGCTGAGGGTGGCCGAAAATCCTTGAAAAGACTTTTCCCACCCCAGGCTGTTTTGATCAGCACGACCGGCGCGTCCACGGCGTCCCCAATCACGTGGCCAAACTGGAACTCTGGACCAATATGGTGCTTGCCGGGATACCCGGCGAAACCGATCGAAAGAGGGCCCTTTTTCAGGCCATTTCGGGTCACAAATCGACAGTAGACATCGTCACGCACCACCCAATCGCCTGCCGGCGTCCGGACGTGCCCCATTTTCGCCCGGTTCTTTGGATCATTCGCCAACTTAAGCAACGTCCCCCGACCGCTGTTGTAGTACATCGGGTGGTCGAGATCGACGACACCTTGACCCTCCATGTTCGACTGCCCAGCCAAGATGAAGACAAGGACGTCGGTCTGCGGGTTTTGAGCTTGAAGATCAGCGGGAATTGCCAGAAAGATGGTGGTCAGCCAAACCGCGTGCACGCTGCCCAATTTCAAGTTGGATTCAAACAATCGTCCCGACCTCCATAGCGGATTCAATGATTCACTCACCCGCAGAATAACCCGACTGCAATCTCGCTGCTGCCCGAATTCGAAGACACGCGCTAAACTGACGAATCGCGAAGGTCCCAAAATCGAACGGCATCAAACACTCATGCTTCGGAGACATTCTGGTTCGGAATTGCCCGGCAGATATTCCGGAGCATTCCTGCAAAAACAAATTCATGAAGCGGGAATAGAGTGTACCAGTAAACCAGACCAAAAGTGCCCATGGGATCAAATAAGGCGGTCTGCCTGACCAGAGTCTGCCCCTCTTCCTGAGCCACTTCGAAAACCAACCACGCCCGACCGGGAACTTTCATCTCTGCCTTCAGCCGGAGCAGCCGCCCTGGCTGGTAGTCCTCCACCCGCCAGAAATCGACAGTTTCTCCTACACGCAACTTGTCGGGGTGCTTGCGTCCGCGGCGAACCCCCACGCCACCGGCAAGCAGATCGAGGAAACCGCGAAGTTGCCATAGCCAGTTCCCGTAGTACCAACCATTTTCTCCACCAATCCTGCGGATCGGGACGAAAGCATCCTCCGGGTTGGCCGTCACCCGACAAACTCTTGAATCCACCAGACGTGAACCGAATCGAACACCTCCCCAGGACGGTTGCTCTCCGCCTGCCGAAAGGGCATCTGACCAACGAGTGGCCGCAAATTCCATGTCCTCATTCAGCAGCGCTCGAGCGATGGCTTTTTGAGTCGAACGAGGACGAACTCGGAAATAGCGGTCGCTCAGATTACTGGACACCAGTGTCGGATTGCGGAGACTGCCAACGAGTTTGCGCCCGATCCGTGCATAGAGTGGTGTAACCAATCCGAGCCATAGACTCGACAAATAAGGTGTGAGTAACGGGACCGGGATCATGAGTCGCGTCAGTCCTCGTTCTTTCGCGTAAAGCCGCATGATCTCCCCATAAGAAAGTTGATCAGGGCCTCCGATCTCAAAGATCAAGGACTCATCATCATCGAGTTCGAGTGCTTCGACAAGATATTCAAGCACATCTTCAATTGCGATCGGCTGCGCCAGAACGCGGACCCATTTCGGGCAAATCATGACGGGCAGTCGCTCAACCAGCGATCGAATCATTTCGAACGAGAGACTGCCTGATCCAATGATGATCGACGCTCGAAATTCGACGACAGACGCTGTCGACGTTCGCAAAATGTTTCCAATTTCCTGTCGGCTTCGCAGGTGCTTTGACAACTCATGATCGGGATTGCCCAAACCGCCGAGGTACACAATTTTTTGGACCTGCTGCCGTGTGCAAGCCTCGGCAAAATTCCGAGCGGCTTCGCGATCCAGATCTTCAAAATCTGCGGTCGATCCCATGGAGTGAATGAAGTAGTAGGCCGTATGGACCCCCGAGAGTGCCTGATCAATCGAGTCGGCGTCCAGAACATCCGCAGCGACGACCTCTGTCGTTTCCGCGACTGCATTCTCCACGGATTGGGGGCGCCGGGACATACAACGAACTGGGACACCTTGCTCCTCGAGTTTCGGAAGCAGGCGGCCGCCGATGTAACCGGTCACACCGGTCAATAAAACCAAGGGTTGATTAGTCAAAGAAACGACTCACGGGAGGCTACGGGTAGCAGGACCTTATATTGTTTCCCATGACGAAACCCTGACCACTGCCGCGACTCCAATCTAGACAAGGAAACGGCTGAATTCCCCCGTAAATGAAGGGCAGTTGCTCTTCAAACTCCCTCAAAATTGATGAAACCCCGAAAAAACGCGTCAAAGCTCCCGATAAAGCCTCCAGTCCAAGCTGCGTTCGACTGGAGGATCACCAGACGAACTGCTTTTGTTCGCGGTAGCGACGTCGGCTATAATCTGGCTGACCTTCTGCATCCCCCGACGCGTTCACCCGCGACGCACGACGTCGTTCGCACTGCGTCGATCGCAGTGAGTAAAACCCGAGACTCATGGAAACACGTCCAACCATGCCTCAACACCTCGATCACCGATCATCGTTACGTGCGGAACATAGGATTCCTGCGAAACATCGTGTCATCGCTCCGACCACCGCGATGTCGATGTGCCTGTTCGGCATGCTGCTGCTCACGGGGGATGAAGTGGGAGGGCAAACCTTTGACTATCACCAAATCCGAGGCCGATTGCCAAGCCAATCCGACATTGAAGTTCACGAGGGCGAGAGTGATCTGACCAAATCAGGGACTTCCCGTTTTCAGTCTCTCGCACCGTTCGGGCCCCATTGGAGTCAGGGGGCTCATCTGCTCTGGGACGGTGCGGTGGGGGATATATTTACCACCGATTTTTTTGTGGAAGAGGCAGGGATTTACGACGTCAAGATCCAGTTTACGGTCGCGCCAGACTATGGACGGTTCAGCTTGGATTTGGAAGACGTCCCCATCTCAAAGGTCGTGGGTGCAGACTCAACGACGCAATCCAACGACTTCCAAGTGACCGTGGACCTTTACGGAAACGACGTCGCCCTCGCGCCGCCGGTTTGGTTAAAGTCCGTTCAGCTGAAACGAGGCACACAGACCTTGCGTATGAGGCTCACGGGTGCCAACCCGAAAGCATCCATGTTTAAGAGTCGCGGGTATCTTTTGGGGCTTGATTACCTCTCTTTGAATCGCCTTGATCGCCCCGAAGCACTCCCCGAAAAATCGGGCCCGAAAAATTCGGAAACGGTTTCGGAAAACCCCACCAAGTCGCTGACGGTTGCGGAAATCAGCTCGCAACTTGGGCAATACTGTTTCGACTGCCACGACGGTTCCTCAAACGAGTCGGATCTGGACCTGACTGCATGGCGTCATGACACGGATTTTTCTCAAAAGATGGAAGAAGCTCAGGCCATCCGAAAAGCTCTGAAGCAAAACGAAATGCCACCGGAAGATGCCGATCCCATACCGACAGAAGTTCGTTCTCGACTGATCAGGTCTCTCGATTCACTCATTCAAGATCACCTTCGCGAAAGCCTAAGGGTCGCTCCCGTCATCATGCGACGAATGAACCGACTTGAATACAACAACGCCGTGAGAGATTTGCTGGAACTCCGCGGCGACATTTACCCGCTTCCAGAAAAAACGCTCCGTCCCGGTCAGCCTTACTTCAATCCGTCCTCCGGTCGATTCCCCAGATCGATTGTGGTGGGGAATCGGACATTGGGAAAAAATCAGGTGGAGCGGCAGATCCTGACCGGCGTCTCACCTTTCGCGTTGGACCTTCAAGCAGAAGGAGGATTCAACAATCGCGGAGAAGACCTCAGCGTCTCACCCATTTTACTGGAGAGCTTCATTTCACTAGGACGTGCCATCATTTCAGCTCCTGAATTTGACTCCTACTGCGAAATTCAAGCCGAGCTGTTCGAAGCTCCTGAGGGACTGACCCTTGCACAAGAAGTCGAACTGGCCAGTGGAAGGCTCAGCGCATTGATGGAGCGGGCGTTTCGAGCGCCAGTCCAGGAGACGACACTTCGGCGTTACGTGAACTACTTCGAGACAAGATGCCGAGAAACCGGCAAGTTCACAGATGCGATGAAAGATGTCGTTGCCGCAATTTTAGCTTCTCCCCGATTCCTGTTTGTTCGGGCGGAGGAAACGGCAGAGGGTTCCGACGTCCCAAGCTCGGCTTATCCACTCGCAAATCGACTCGCGTTCTTTCTTTGGAGCAGCATTCCCGATAGGGAGCTGCTGGAACTTGCCCGCACCGGTGAATTACGCCAACCGGAGGTGCTACGGCAGCAGACCGAACGGATGCTTTCGGATCCCAAATGTCAGGCCCTATCGCAAAATTTTGCCCGACAGTGGCTTCGGCTCGATCAACTCATCACCGCAGTGCCCGATTTTGAACGCTTTCCAGAGTATTATTCGCGGATTGGATGCGAGCAGTGGAAGCTTGGACTTCAATCAATGATGGAACCGCTTCTGCTGTTCGAGAGTATCCTGGTCGAAGACCGCTCAATCATGCTGCTCGTGGACAGCAATTACACTTATCGGTCTGACGAATTGCACTCGTGGTACACTGATGAAGTTCCGTTCAATCGCAGGGAAAATCGCAATCGGTTCAACACGGGCATGCAGTCGTTCCGTCGTCGTCAACTTTCCGATCGACGGCAGGGGGGCGTGTTGACCTCCACAGCTGCCATGACCATGACCTCGGCTCCCCTAAGAACAAGCCCTATCGTTCGAGGGGCGTGGGTGGCAACGGTCTTTTTGAATCAACCACCTCCGCCGCCGCCAGATGACATCCCGTCGATTGAATTGGATGATCGCGAGATTGAGGCTCAGGGCATGACGCTTCGCCAACGCCTTGAACAGCATCAGATCAATGTGGCCTGCGCGTCGTGTCATTCGAAAATTGATCCTCTCGGATTTGCCCTCGAAAACTACGATGCAGTCGGCCGATGGCGCGACGAATACTCCTCCGGCTTGAAGATTGACAGCCAAGGAAAGTTGCTGGGGCAGTACCCGTTTTCCGATGCGGTGGAGCTCAAAGATCAGTTACTTCGGCACCCGGAGATCTTCATGCAAGCGTTTTCCGAACACCTGATCTCGTATGCGCTGGGACGAGAACTCGAAATATCAGACCAGATGTGGGTCGAGGAGATTGTCGAACAGGTCGAAGCGGATCACGGTCAGTTTTCTTCGGTGGTGCACGCCATTGTGCAAAGCCCACTTTTCCTGCACTCCCCACCCACGAAGACTTCGGAGAAATGAGCATGAAAAAACTCCAACTGCACCGCCGGAGCATGATCCGTGGTCTCGGGGCCTCGTTGGCACTTCCTTGGCTGGAAGCCATGTCAAACGGCGCTCAAGGCGGATCGCAATGTGACGCCTCCAACTTGTCACCCAAACGCGCCGCATTCTTCTACATCCCGAATGGGGTTGTGCAATCGGCGTGGAATCCGGTGGACACGGGCGCTGATTTTACACTGAGTCCGACGCTCGAACCACTGGCTGAGGTGCGAGAGCACATCGCCGTCCTCACCAATCTGGACCGGATCAAGGTTGCGGGCACCGATGGGCATGCACAGGCAAGTACTTGCTGGTTGAGTAGTGCGGCGCCTGACCAACTTTCCCCTGCCGGCTATCCACTAAAAAGAACGATCGATCAACTCATGGCCGACCACACGGGTCAATTCACGGCTTTTCGGTCGCTTGAACTGAGCTGCAATCCTTTCGAAGACAACAAAGAATCGATCTACTTCGATAATATTTCATGGTTTGGTCATGGACACGTCGCTCGTTCGATTCGTGAACCCCAGAGGGTATTCCAACGCCTGTTCAAAATGGACCAGCATGTTCAGAGCGCAAGCGTGCTGGACCTTATCCTCGATGACGCCAGTGACCTGCGACGTGAACTCGGCAAAAATGATCGTCGAAAATTGGACGAGTACACGGAGTCCGTTCGCACGGTCGAATTGCAAATTCAACGCGTTCAGGATCGGCAAAAAGAATTGAAACTCATCAATCCGAAACGTCCCATCGGGACATGGCAGGCGATGAGGCGGGACGAGTTCATCCAGATCATGGGGGATTTGATGATTCTTGCGTTGCAGACTGATTTGACCCGGGTTGCTTCATTGATGACGGCACCTGAACGTTGGTCGACGCCTGTGAAGGTCGAGGAGTGGTTTGAAGCCCCCACTGAGCACCACTCATGGACTCACGGACAAGGCAATAATCACGTTCGTCAAGAGCTTGCCAAGCTTGATCGTTTTCACGTCACCCAATTCGCAGCGTTGGTTCAAAAGATGGCGAAAATCGAAGAAGCAGAAGGAACGCTGCTGGACAACACGATGTTCCTGCTCGGATCGGGACTCAGCAGCGGCGAATTGCATGTGTGCAACAATCTCCCCACGGTCATCGCGGGACGAGGGGGTGGACAGTTTCTGACGGGCCACCACACACGTTTCCCTGAAGGAACGCCGATCGCCAACCTCTGGTTAACCATGGCGAAAGTCATGGGACTGTCCTCCGAACGAATCGGTGACAGTACAGGGACTCTGGAAAGGATTCTGGCATGACTGATGGGAAAACCGCATGGGGAAATTCGGCTATTCGAAACCAAGGAGCACGATTCAAGGAAAAAATGCTCGCTCAGGGACCCTGGAGGATGTTCAAGAAATCTGGCCCCGGCCCAGTCAAACATCACGCACCGCTTGCAGCAATTTCCCGTGACAAACGTATTTTTTTGACTGTGCCAACCTTGTCAATTCCATCCATAAGTGGGTCTGCAGTCTCGCTCTAAATCCGTTATCCCTAGTCGTTATCCGAACGATCACCGATCTGTTCCGTTGGTGCATCCGTGAATTCTTAGTGAAGCTTACCAAAGTGAATTCATACCCTCCAACAAACGGAATTCGGGTCAAATCGGCGAGCCAAGCAAGGGGACTGCACCTCGGAATGCGTAACGATGCCACGGGTGCTTAAAGAAGAATGTCAATCAGATTTTTTTTGCGAGCACAGACTCCGGCAACCCATAGCCCGTGGGGTCCAGTCGGATCCGGATCAAGAAGAAGGCCGAAAACGGCGGAGATTCTCAATCGCCGTGTCCGTTTTAAGGCACCGCATGAAAGCTTGCGTGGCCGTCTGGTCACTCCACACTTCACCGGGAGCCAACAGCCTTTTGATTTCTTTGATGGCTTCCGAGGGCAGCTGAAGCATTTTGGTCGCGTATTGCTGCGCGAACTCAGAAAGTTGCGTGTGCGGTACCACCTCATTGACCAATCCCAATGATGCGGCATCACGGGCATGCAGTCGCCGACCCGTTAACGCAAGCTCCATCCCTGCTGCTCGACCAATCAAAGATAGAACGATCCCCATCCCATAGTTGGGTGGCCAGCCCAAAGTCACTTCGGGCAACCCGAAACTCGCCCTTTGGGATGAAATACGAAAATCACATGCACTCGCCAGAACCAAAGCACCGCCGAGACAAAGTCCATCGATTTCTGCCACGAATACTTGCGGTGACATGGTGATAGCCTGGTACAACGCACCTCGTCGCAGGCTCAATTCTTCCGCTTCGCGCGCGTCCTCAGGGATATCCCCAATATCATCGCCTGCGGAAAAGTTTTCATTTGAGCCCCGAAAAACAACCACTCGAGTTTCATTTGGCGACGCATTCAACACCCCAAGAAGTTGCTCCAGTTCCAGAGTCAATGCCTGATTCATGGCGTTCTTCTTGGAGGGACGATTGAGTGACACCGTCAGCATCTGCCCTGCACGTTGACAATGCAGCAATTTAAATTCCGTAGAAATTGCGATGGTGCCACTGGCCTTTTTCTGTTCAGCCAGTTTCTCCGCAAACTTTGAAGTTCTTATCACGGCACGACGGTGACGACCGCGACCGATCTCTCCCCAGTCGTCTTCTGCGACCACCTCAAACAGAACAACATTTTTCTCAACCTCCAGCACGGTAGCGCACGCGGTCACCTTGTTGCCCGGCGGTGTTGCTGAAGTATGAGCAATGTGCACATCCACACCGACAGATTCTTCGTCGGCTTCCAGATGAGGCTCAAGCAGTTGCCGCGCACAATACTCCATCAAACTGATCATGGATGGCGTTGAAAATACCGTTGCCTCAGAGAGACCGCCGAGAGCAATGGTCTGCCCGGGTCCTACGTGCGTGTCGAGTTCGCCTGATAAACCCGGCCTCAGTGTATTCTTCATATGACATCAAACCGTGTAGGGTCGCGTTAAAACCGTCGTACCGCCGCGGAAAAGAGGCAGGGTAGGAGCCCTGTCGTCTCAAAAAACTGTCCACGCCCCAGCTGCACTCAAAAAATCCCGTCTCGGAGAGACCATAGATCATCACCGTCCCAATCTCAAGGCGAATTAGAGCCAGCAATCGTTTCAAGGGAATTTAAGGCTTGAAGTCGGTTTGATTCCAGATATCGGCACAGATCAAGTCCGTTTTGATCTCCTGCAGGACAAGGGCTCAGGAAGAATTGCTGGAGGCGTTGGAATTTGGTCGTGGTAAGCTACACGTAAGGAAATCTTCGAAGAAGAGTGAACGTAACGGGTGCCACCTTGATAGATTCGAAAACCAAATGGTTCGTCGCAGCAGCGATACTTTTTTTCCACTCCTACGTTGTCTCGGGGTATCAGAGCCCTGATTTTCCACAAATCTATAACAGCGAAACCGCGGACAACCGTTCTCCCATGCCTGCTGAGGACGCAGCGCGAGCCCTCCAACTACCTGAAGGTTTCACCGCGACAGTTTTCGCATCCGAACCCGAGGTCCAGAATCCCATCGCCATGAATTGGGATGCCCGAGGGCGGCTTTGGGTTGCGGAAAACTTCACCTATGCCGAGCGGCAAAAACGTTTTGATCTGAATCTGAGGGATCGCGTTCTCATCCTTGAAGACTTGGACAACGATGGCGTGGCGGACCGCCGGAAGGTTTTTACGGATCAAGTCCAGAGGTTGACCAGCGTGGAAGTGGGCCATGGAGGCGTCTGGCTGATGTGTCCACCCAACCTTCTTTTCATTCCCGACGCCGACGGCGACGACATTCCGGACGGACCTGCGGAAGTCATTCTGGATGGCTTTGAAATTGCGGACGGCGGTTACCACAATTTTGCGAACGGCCTGAAATGGGGACCAGATGGATGGCTGTACGGCCGGTGCGGCCATTCGTGCCCAGCGATGATTGGTCCTCCCGGATCCTCACCGAAATTTCGCGTTCCGATGGACGGTGGGCTATGGCGTTATCATCCGAAACATCGTCTCGTGGAAGTGCTGTGCCATGGAACGGTCAATCCGTGGGGCCATGACTGGGATCAGCACGGCCAGCTCTTTTTTATCAATACGGTCATCGGCCACCTCTGGCACATGATGCCCGGCATGCACTTCAAGGAGTCATTTGGGGAGAGCATGAATCCGGCCGTTTATGAGCGACTCGACACCATTGCCGACCACTACCACTTCGATACCCGAGGAAGATGGTCGGAAAGCAGAGATGGCAAAGCAAACCATCTCGGAGGCGGACATGCACACGTCGGCATGGCCATTTATCCCGGCGGCCATTGGCCCACAAAATTTCACCAACGCCTGTTCACACTCAACATGCACGGCAAACGGATGAACCAGGAGACCATCGAACCCCAAGGAGCCGGTTACGTCGGACATCACGATGCAGACTTCCTCGTGTCGCAGGACCCTTTCTTTCGGGGCATGGAAATCAGCGTCGGGCCCGATCGTAACCTTTTCGTCGCCGACTGGAGTGACACGGGAGAATGCCATGAAGCAACCGGAGTCCATCGGACCAGCGGACGTATTTACAAGGTCGCATACCCCAACGCCAACTCAACGTCATTACCATTCACGAAGCCGCTCTGCTTGAGTGCAAACGGCCCCCTTCAAGATCTTTGGAAAGCCCATCAAAATGAAGAACTGACCGTCGAGCAACTTCATCATCGTTTGGAACACTCCGACGAACACGTTCGCGCCTGGGCCATTCGACTTCTCTTCGACTTCTGGCCACTGGACACGATCCTTGGGCCCAAACCAGACACTAGATATCCTGAAGCTCCAGCAACCTTGGCCAAGCTTCAGAACCTTGCGGAAACCGATTCCTCGGGTATCGTCCTTTTGACCTTGGCATCGACATTGCAACGCCTCCCCATCGATGAGCGACTTCGAATTGCCGAAGCTCTGGTGAGACGGGAAGCGTACGCAGAGGATCCCCAACTGCCGGGATTGGTCTGGTATGGGCTGATTCCGCTGGGACAAAATCGACCCGATCTCTTGGTTCAACTCAATCGCGATTGTCGCTGGCCAAAGCTGAATCAGTGGTCGGCCAGACTACTAGCTTCACAATCCGAAGATCACCCCGAGCCGTTCAACTCGTTGCTAAAGCTTGCGATGGAAAGAGAGCAGGAATTTCAGATCGAGGTTATCCGCGGGATGACAGACGGTTTTCGAGGACGAAAAAAGGTGACACGCCCGGCCCAATGGCCCGATTTCATCAAGTCGGAAGGCGCAAAGGCCATGGCCCAACCAACGAAGCGTTTGTCCATACTGTTTGGCGAGGGACGAGAGATCGAAGAGCTTCGCAAACTGGCTTTGACATCCTCCGCCGATACCCATGCTCGGCAAAACGCTTTGGAGTGTTTGATCGATGCCGATATCAAGGATCTTGAAGAAGTCTGCCTTGAACTTTTGGCGACGCACCCACTCAATGTCACCGCACTCAAAGGGCTGGCCAAGTCGGACAACCCTGCGGTCGCGAGGAGCATGATTCGACGTTACCCACAATTTCACCCTCAGGATCGACCGCGTGTCATTGAGACTATGGTCACTCGCCCAGAGTTTGCACGCGAACTGCTCGTTCGCCTCGGACCTGGCAAAGACCAGATTCCTGCAACGGACCTGAGCGCGTTTCACGCGCGGCAAATTCAAGCACTTAACGTGCCTGAGCTGGACCGAAAGCTTTCTCTTGCATGGGGCGAAGTTCGAGAAACATCGAAGGAACGCAGAGAAGAAATGGCCCGTTGGCGTAACATCCTCAAAGATGACACCGTCGACCAAGCCGATCTAAAAGCCGGCGAAAAGGTCTTCCAAAAAAACTGCTCAAATTGCCATCGACTTTACGGCAAAGGAAATTCGGTCGGACCCAATCTGACCGGCGCCCAGCGAGGTGATCTTGATTACCTGCTGACAAACATCCTGGATCCTTCCGCAATCGTTGGCAAGGACTATCGCATGACACTGGTGGAGACAACCGACGGCCGTTTGCTCAGCGGACTGATCGTGAGTGACACGCCAGTTCTACTTGTGCTCCAGACCGCCAGTCAGAAAATCAACATTCCACGCGAGGAAATTGCAGTCGTCCAGACGACAACTTCATCATCGATGCCGGAAGGCCTGCTGAGTCATTTGTCTGACCAGGAGGCAATCGACTTGATCGGCTACCTCATGTCGGGGCGGTGACACTGTCAAAATTTAGGTGGCAAAATTGAGGCGGCAAAATTCAGGTGTGTTTGAGCCTCAAACGACACGAAAACCACTCTTTGGTCTGACACTCAAATGACAACTTTGTGGGAAAACCGTCTTCCTGAGATTCAACTCACTTGGTGATCTTCAATCGGCGCCTAAGCTACTACAGCGTCCCGGATGAAGTCCGGGGAAATGTCAAACTCTCAGACAACCGCCCTTGCCGCCCTCTCTCAATCACTTGCATGCCCCATGAACCTGCTCCGCCTGACCGACAAGGGAGTCTATTGCCCTGCCGGGGGTTTCTACATCGACCCTTGGACCCGGGTAGATCGTGCTCTTATCACCCATGCGCACAGCGACCATGCGGTCCCGGGCAGCCGCAACTACCTGGCGTGTCAGGCGGGTGAACACATCCTGATCAAGCGTCTAGGCCCGATGGGTCGGAAGTCTTTCCTCCGTTACGGGGAGTCGAAAACGGTCAACGGTGTCCGGGTTTCTTTCCATCCCGCGGGACATGTCCTTGGCAGTTCGCAAATTCGGCTTGAATACCGGGGGCACGTCTGGGTGGTTACCGGTGACTACAAACTCCAAAGCGACCCGACCTGCGCTCCCTTTGAACCGATCCGCTGCAACGTGCTTGTTAGTGAAACCACCTTCGGCTTACCCGTCTTTCAGTGGCCAGAGCCTCGACAAGTTTTCGATGACATCAACGAATGGTGGCAAGAGAATCAGAAGTGTGGAATGGCAAGTATCGTCTACGCGTATGCCTTGGGAAAAGCCCAGCGGATTCTATCGGGTGTTCAGAACGAAATCGGCCCCATCTTCGTGCATGGTGCCATTCACCAGATCAACCAGGGCTACGCCAAGGATGGCGTCCAGCTACCGAACACTCAGTACACGGGCAAGCTTTCGGTGAAGCCAGACTGGACCCAGGCACTCATTGTCGCGGTTCCCAGTGCCCAGGGAACACCTTGGATGCGGCGGTTTGGTCCCAGCCGGACGGCCATGGCTTCAGGTTGGATGCAACTCCGGGGAACGCGAAGAAGACGATCGGTCGATCGCGGCTTCGTCCTTTCCGATCATGTGGACTGGCCGGATCTACTGAAAGCGATCTCAGCTTCTCAAGCATCCGAAGTCTGGCTCACCCACGGTTATACGGACCATGTCTCCAGATACCTTCAAGAGAAAGGTTACGAGACGCGCACTCTTGAAACACGGTTTCGGGGCGAGACCTTTGATGAAGATGGCGACGTGGAGCAGGCATCCGAAAACGCGCCGCGAAAAGAGCCTCCAGTCCAAGGCGAAATTACATGAATCTATCATTCGCCGAGCTGTTCACCCAACTCGACCAAACAACCAAAACCAATGTCAAGATCGAGGCAATGGCCCGTTACTTCGCACAGGCCGACCCTTCATCTGCTGCTTGGGCAATCTACTTCCTGACCGGTCGCCGACTCAAACGACTCGTCTCCACCCGACTGCTGAGAAACTGGGCTGCCGAGGCTTCGGCACTTCCAATCTGGCTATTCGATGAGTGTTACCAGACGGTCGGAGATCTTGCAGAAACGATGGCTCGCGTGATTCCGTCAGTCAATTCATTGCCCTCCAAGGATCTTTACGCGTTGGTGACCGAAGACCTGTTGCCGTTACGTCACCTCGAAGAAAGCGAAGCGCGAAGTCGGATCTTGCATATCTGGAAGACCAGTCGATACGAACAGAAATTCCTGATCAATAAGTTGATGACTGGGGGACTGCGCGTCGGAGTGTCACAAAAATTAGTCCTACGAAGTCTGGCGAAACACAGCGGGCTGGATGTCGAGGTTCTGTCTCACCGCATGATGGGAAACTGGGAACCCACGTCGGACTGGTTCGGCTCGCTTCTCGATGCTGAAATCGGCGAAACCATGATCAGCCGACCCTATCCATTCTTACTTGCCCATCCCCTCGACCGACCTGTCAGCACNATCGGCCCGCTGAATGACTGGCTTCTTGAATGGAAATGGGATGGGATCCGTGCACAGATTGTCAAAAGAGAGGGCGTTTCTTTCATTTGGTCCCGTGGCGAAGAACTTATGGANGGTCGATTCCCGGAACTTGATCCCGCGTTGGAGAATATTCCGGATGGAACGGTGCTGGACGGCGAACTCTTGGGTTGGCAAGCAGGACGCCCGCTGCCATTTTCTCAGCTGCAGAAAAGAATCAATCGAAAACGTGTGACCACACGGCTACTGAAAGAGTGCCCCGTCCGCTTCTTTGCCTTCGACTTGTTGGAAAAGGAGGGCGATGACTTCAGAGAAACTCCTCTTGCCGAACGGCGGCAGCACCTCGTCGAGGTTGTTGGCTCCCAAAGTGGCCCTGATACCGTCGTCGTTTCCCCAGAGGTATCTGCGAGTGATTGGGGTGAAGTCGAGATGCTCCGAAATCGCGCACGCGAACAGGGCGTTGAAGGCCTGATGCTGAAACCTCGGGACTCACGATATGGTGTTGGTCGAATCCGCAACAGCTGGTGGAAATGGAAAGTTGATGCCCTTACCATCGACGCGGTTCTGATTTACGCCCAGCGTGGACATGGTCGACGTGCGAGCCTTTACACGGACTATACATTTGCGGTTTGGCACGAAGAACAATTGGTCCCGTTCGCCAAAGCGTATTCGGGACTCAATGACAAAGAGATTCGAAGTGTGGACCAATTCATCAGACGCAATATCCGCGAAAAATTTGGGCCCGTCCGAAGCGTTAACCCCGAACTGGTATTCGAAATCGCCTTTGAGGGAATCAGTCGCTCGCCGCGTCACAAATCGGGGATCGCCGTCCGCTTCCCTCGAATACTTCGATGGAGGCAGGACAAACGTGCCGAGGATGCCAACTCACTGAACGACCTGCAGGATTTGCTAAGTCAACTCGAGCTTCATCCGGAAACACAAAGCCCATGACCTGTTCCTTACCTGTCCCTGCACAGATCACCGATTGGTTTCGGGAACAAGGCTGGACTCCCTTTGCCTACCAGAAGGCGAGCTGGCAGGCATTCTGTGAGGGCAAACATGGAATGATCCGCGCCGACACGGGGATGGGGAAGACCTACGCGGCGTTGATGGGCCCCGTCGTGGAGCATTTCCGAGAAGCCGAAAATCGCAAAGAATCGGAGAACGCAAGAGGAGACCTAAAGGGCCTTAAAATCCTCTGGATCACCCCACTCAGAGCGTTGGCGAAAGATACCGAAGACGCGATTCGGACCGTCTGCGAAGGCCTCGGACTACCCTGGAGCATCGTTCTGAGAACCGGCGACACCAAGGCGAGCGTCAAGCAGAAGCTCAACTACAAACTGCCCGAAGTGCTGATCACGACGCCGGAAAGCCTTTCTTTACTTCTGAGTTATCCCAACCGTCGACCCCAAGTCCAAAACTTGAAATTGGTGGTGGTCGATGAGTGGCACGAGCTGATCGGAACCAAGCGGGGTGTGCAAACGGAATTGGGGTTGAGTCGCCTCAGACAATGGGCACCTGACGTCCGAACATGGGGGATCAGCGCCACGATCGCTGATCTGAATTCAGCAACGATGACGCTGATGGGTCCCCAACCAGCCGAAACTTCAATCGAGACCATTGAAGGTCCTGAATCTCCCGAAATCGAAATCCATTCATTGATCCCTGAAACCGCGGAACGGTTTCCATGGGCAGGCCACCTGGGAACTCAACTGGTCGGTCAGGTCGCCGACCAGATTGCACAACGAAACACGAGCTTGGTATTCACCAACACACGCTCACAAGCCGAGCAATGGTACCAACATCTTCTGGGTGAGCGCCCAGAATGGGCAGGGCAGATCGCAGTCCATCATGGTTCACTCGATCCCGACGTCCGGCGTTGGGTCGAGACTCAGCTGGCGGAAGGCACGCTTCGAGCCGTGGTTTGCACTTCAAGTCTGGATCTGGGTGTCGACTTTCCAGAAGTCGACCAAGTGTTCCAGGTGGGTAGCCCAAAAGGAGTGGGGCGTCTGATCCAACGTGCGGGTCGCAGCGGACATCGTCCCACAGCGAGTAGTCGCCTTGTTTTTGTCCCCACACATGCCTTTGAACTGATCGAATTGACGGCTGCAAAACAGGCCATTGAGGAACGTCTGATCGAAAAACGAGTCGCAGTCAAGCAACCCCTGGATGTCTTGGCCCAACACGTCGTCACTCTCGCTTGCGGCGATGGCTACACTCAGGACGAACTTTATGCGGAGATCACGACGACTCATGCTTATCAGAATTTAAGCCGTGAGCAATGGGAATGGGTCTTGGACTTTGCGCATCGTGGCGGCTCAACACTGGATGCCTATCCCGACTACAAGCGTATCACCGAAACGGATGGCAAATGGACGATCGCCTCGAGGGCAATGGCGAGGCGGCAACGCATGTCAATTGGGACTATTTCCAGCGACGCCATGCTCCGCGTGAAATACATGAAAGGGGGTTACCTCGGAAGCGTTGAAGAATCATTCCTTGGTCGGCTCAAGCCCAATGATCCGTTCGTGATCGCTGGAAAAGTTGTCGAACTGGTACGGATTCAGGACATGACAGCTTATGTCAAACGATCCAGACGCAAGCGTTGGAATGTGCCGCGTTGGGTGGGCGGGAAACTGCCGCTTTCGTCAGAATTAGGAAACGGCGTCAGGCGTGAAGTTGGGCATATCTCCAAAGGCGAGGGAGAAGCGATACAAATCGATTCCCTGCTGCCTCTCCTCAAGCTACAAGATGATTGGAGCATCATTCCAAAACAGAATGAGCTTCTGGTCGAACAATTTAAAACAAGAGACGGATTCTTTACTGTCGCTTTCCCGTTTGAAGGCAGGGCGGTTCACGAAGGCCTCGCAGCACTTTGGGCTTACCGACTGACGCGGCAGCAGAAAGCAACACTTGGATTGATCGTCAATGACTACGCTGTTGCGATGCTGTCGCCGGAGCCAATCCCTCGAGATCGTTTCAAGATGGAGGTTCTTGCTGGCACACAAGACCTTCCCCAAGACATCGTCGAATGCCTGAATTTATCGCAAATGGCTCGGCAACAGTTTCGAGACATTGCCCGTATCGCTGGACTTGTCTTCAGCGGTTTCCCCGGCCGAAACAAGTCTTCCAAACAACTCCAGGCGTCGAGCAATTTGTTTTTTGACGTTTTCCAACAATACGATCCAAACAACCTTCTTTTGCAGCAGGCACGGCAAGAGGTGCTCGACCAGCAACTCAACTGGGAGAGGTTAGTGACCGCGCTCCAGGAAATCGCTGGCAGGACTTGGCGATGGGTCGAACTGGATCGCCCGACACCTTTTTCCTTTCCGCTGGTAGTGGAGCGAATGAGAGATCGCGTGTCGTCCGAGAAACTATCAGAACGGGTCAAAAAAATGCAAGCTGCGCTCGAGAAAAAGTCTCCGCCCCCTTCCATTTCCCCAAACCTGCGGCGAAATCAAAATGCCTACCCGTATTGAAATCAGGGGCGAGGCTTTGGACCTTTTTCCCGAACGAGCAGTCTTCTGGCCAAAGCGGCGGACGCTGATTCTTTCCGACATCCATTTCGGCAAGGACCAGTATTTCCGCCTATCCGGGGTTCCGATTCCTCAAGGTCTGACGGAGTCGTTACTCGCCAACCTTCAGCATTTGGTGACCTTGTGCGAACCCGCTCGCATTCTGGTGCTTGGTGATTTCTGGCATCACAAGTTCGGGATTTCCGAAGATGTCGATTCGAAACTTTTGGAATGGCAAGATGAAAACCGTGACCTCAAATGGCATGTCATTCCCGGCAATCATGATCGTCGACTCGAGGAATGGGCCGACCGATGGAATCTCGTCCTCCTGAACGATTTCCTCTTGGAACCTCCCTTTTTGTTTACACACGATCCATCTGCAATCGTCCTTCCGAAGTCAACCTCTGCCTATCTACTGAGCGGTCATCTGCATCCCGCCGTGAGACTTCAAGCCCCGGGATTTCCTGACCAGAAACTACCCTGCTTTTGGCTCAGTAAAGACTACGGGGTCCTTCCGGCATTCAACACCTTCACGGGACTCAATCTTCAAAAATACTGCAAGGGCGATCAGATTGGAGTCATCGCCGACAACGAGGTCATTCTTTGGGACTATTGATTTCGGTCCACTTGTAGATGAGACGAATCCGCCGCATCAGGTGAGGTTGAAATTGGCGTTTATGAGGGCGTCTGATTGACTTCGCTGAGGCGATCTCCTCAGAATCAAGGGCATGGGGATGCGACAGATCATCGCCCGCCCAACCATTTTGAGCAAACGGAACGGTTGATGTCTGACCGGTGACGATCAAGAATTTCCGTCATTTTCGCAAGCGAAAGCAGCGTGAATCCCTCTCCATCTCGCCCGTATCGAGCGCGATCCTAGAAACCACTCAAGTCTTGAGGAGTCTGGTGATGAAGTCCATGAGGTCCCGCGGCATCCAAATGGTTTTTTTCGTCTCGGCAACCATGTTGAGTTCGCTTGACCTCGTCGCCAATGAGACGCTCCTCGCGGGCGCGGCCAAAGTGGATATTACAGACCGGGATGCGGGGTCGGTCCACGATCCTTTATTTGCAAAAGCGTTGGTACTGAAGGTCGATCATGAAACGGCCGTTTTGATCACGGTAGACGCCGTGGCCATCGGTGAGATCGGCCATATTGGAAACGATTACTTGCCAGCCGTGCGGAAGCAACTCCTCAGCGAATTCAACATTGACCCCAAACGGGTGCTTGCGAATGCCAGCCACTGCCATGGCGTGGTCTGTGACGATGTCCTTGAAAAAACCATTGAAGCCGTTCGACAGGCCCACGCTCGCCTGGAACCGGTCCGACTCGGCGTCGGAACCGGACATGAAAACGAAATCATGGAGAATCGTCGCCTGATCCTGAAAAGTGGCCGAACAGTCGATGTCAGGCACGCCTATTCGCTCCCCGCCAATGAGGAGGTTGCCGAGGTAGGCCCAGTGGATCCTGAGATCGGTCTATTGCGGCTCGACCGACTTGACGGTTCAACACTTGCCGTGATCTTCAACTTTGCGTGTCACCCCATCCAAGGGGTACCTGGTGGGCGGAATACGGCAGATCTGTCAGGAATTGCAGGAACGATCATCGAGGAGAATCTCGGACCTGACGCCATTGCCCTGTTCGTGCAGGGATGCGGTGGTGATATCAATCCCGTCAACTACAAAAACGTTGACCACCCTCGGTCCGCCGTACCTCTGGGCCAGTCGCTCGCCCTGAATTCGCTGCGTGCTCTCCGGAAGATTGAGTGTCGTCCCGATAAGAGATTGGCGGTCCTCCATCAAACGCTGACGCTTCCCAGAGCCGATCGGACCCAGCGGATTTTGGAACTGGAAACCGAACAGGAACGGCTGGTCAGCACCTTTCGTGGCACCAGCCTCAATCTGGAAACATTCATGCAGTTGATGGTGAAATACAATCTTGCGGGCGATTTTCCCTCCGGTTTTTCACACCGTTACCTGCGGGAAGACGCCATCGCCAAAGATGACCTACGTCAACTCGACATTGAAAACTTGCGTAACATGAAAGCCTATCTTGAAAACATTCACACCATGGAAGCCCTCACTCGGCTCCGCACCAATCTCAATTTATTGCGGCGGCATCAAATGGAGTTAGAGGAATCAGGAAAGCGGACCATTGATGTCGAAATGGTAGGACTCAGAGTCGGGGACTTTGTCCTACTTACGTTTCCAGGAGAACTCACCGTACAGATCGGCCTCAATCTGAAAACGCAAAGCCCACATAAGCCCACGTTCGTCGCGGGCTACACCAACGGGTACATCTACTACGCCCCCACCGCAGAGCAACTCAAGAATGTTGGCGGAGCTCAAGAGGACAGCGACTGCATCTTGGCACCCGATTGGCAACTCCAATTTGAAAGGGCTGCCCTAGATCTCCTGAAGCGGCTTTAACCGCTTTTTCACCATGTTGCGATCCGTAGAGCAGCGTGCGATGGTGGAAGACTGACCCGGATGCGCGGAGCACGATTCCTGCGTTGAGCAATTTGCCATGCCCAATCGGAACTGCCGAGTGCAGCAGAGCATCCCCTTTTTTCATTGCGAGCTGAACTGGGAGCTTGTACGCTAAAATCATACTCCCATCCGATGAACGGAATCGTTGCGGTCGAGTTGAGTCATCCATGAATGGAACTCGGTTCGATGCGTCAGGGAGTCCCACCTCGCCACGCGTCAAGGAACCCGACCCATGCTGACCATTTTCGGCTCCAAGTCTCGTCAAAGCGGCTATTGCGATGGTGTCAACCGCCGAAGTTTCCTCAAGGTTGGTGCTTTAGGAGTCGGTACTTTCGGGCTGAATCAGGCCGATATTTATCGAGCGGAGGCGGCGACATCTGGAGGACTAGGTCACAAAGCGGTCATCAACATCTTTCTTGGAGGGGGACCTCCCCACCAGGACATGTGGGAAATCAAGACCGAAGCGCCCAAAGAGATTCGGGGCCCGTTCCAACCGATTCCCACCAATGTTCCCGGAATCCAGATCGGTGAGTGCTTTCCAAAGATCGCACAAATCATGGATAAGGCGGCCGTTCTTCGGGCGGTTGTCGGCTGCGAGGAGCGACACGACTCATTCCAGTGCATGACGGGTTGGAAATTCTCGGAGCTCCGCACGATGGGTGGCCACCCTGCACTGGGAAGCACGCTTCACAAGCTTGAGGGTCCGGTGGATCGAAGTGTGCCACCCTACGTTGGCATGGCAACCGCGGGAGTTTGGCGAAATCCTGGAACCCCAGGGTTTCTCGGTCCGACGTATGCGCCGTTTGTGCCCAACGGGGAAGGGCTGGCTGATATGAAACTTTCCGGAGTTACGACAGATCGACTTGCCCATCGCCAGCAATTGCTTTCAAGCATGGATCGCCTGCGGAGAACCATGGATGCGACGGGACAACTGGAGGGACTGGACTCCTACACGTCGCAAGCCTTTGACGTCTTGACCTCCAGCAAACTGGTGGACGCTTTAGACGTCTCCAAAGAAGCCCCGTCGATCCGCGCGCGATACGGCGACGGTAAACCGTTCCAATTCCAATACGATGGTGCCGCCACGGACAACGAACTGGTTTTGGTGGCGCGGCGACTTGTCGAAATCGGTGTTCGCTGTGTCACACTGACCTACGGTCGATGGGACAGTCACGGGGATAACGAAGGTCTCGTCCGCCATCACGGTTCCAGACTGGATCAAGCCGTCCACGCATTGGTCACCGATCTGGATGAACGTGGGATGCTGGATGATGTCAGCATTGTCGTCTGGGGTGAATTTGGGAGGACACCGCGAATCAATCCGCAAGGAGGCCGAGATCACTGGCCGCAGGTAAGCTGCGCTTTACTCGCTGGGGGAGGAATCCGGGGAGGACAGGCGATCGGCAGCACGAATCGCCTGGGAGAATTTGCCCAGACGAGGCCGGTGCATATGCAAGAGATCTTCGCCACGCTTTACAAAAATCTTGGTATCGACACGGCCTCAACAACGATTACCGATCGAGCCGGGCGACCTCAATACCTGACCAATATGGACCCGATTCGAGAACTGGTCTGATCATGAACAGGAAATGGCTTACTTCGCCGCAAGCCAAGCCATCGGGTGCGAATCGAATTCCAGAGCTGAAAGAACCGAACTGGTCCCCTGAGATTGTGTCGCTCCTCAAAGCACCTTGGTCGGTCATCCGTTGTTGAGCGTTTCCAATTCCTCCCACCTTTGATAGGCGGCGGCCAACTCACTTTCAAGCCTTGAAAGTCGCTCCTGCTCGGCCGCAATGACAGGCCCGGGTTGTTGATAGAAATCGGCCTCTGCCATTTTCGTATGCAACTCAGCTAGGGTCGCCTCGACTGACTCGATCTTTCCGGGCAACCCATCGAGTTCCTGTTGCTCTTTGTATTTCAGCTTTCGCCCTTTGGAACCTGACTTCGCGTCTTGGTTCGATACCACCGGAGATTTCCCCGGTGCCGTCTTTTTGCTACGGGCGTCCCGTTGCTGACCCGAGCGATGGCCAACGATTTCCTGCCTCTGGCGAAACCAGTCATCGAAGCCCCCGATATATTCTTTTACCGCACCGTCCTCAAACGAGAGCGTGCTTGTGACGACGTGATTCAGAAAGGCTCGATCATGACTGACCACAAGTAGCGTCCCCTGATACTCGACCAGTCGCTCCTCAAGAAGTTCAAGCGTTTCGGCATCAAGGTCATTGGTCGGTTCGTCCAAAACGATCACATTCGCCGGTTTTGTGAAAAGTCGAGCAAGCAAAATTCGATTACGCTCCCCACCAGAGAGAAATCGTATGGGAGTACGAGCTCTCTCCGGGCTGAAAAGGAAATCCTGAAGGTACCCAAGGACATGCTTGGATTGGTCCCCAATCTGAATCCGGTCACTTCCTCCACCGATGTTCTCTTGCACCGTTTCATTTTCATCAAGTTGATCGCGAAGTTGATCAAAATAGGCGACTTGAAGATTGGTCCCGGTGCGGACGCTCCCCGAGTCGGGTTCCATTTCACCAAGCAACAATTTCAGAAGCGTCGTTTTGCCAGCGCCATTGGGTCCGATGATCCCGACGCGATCGCCGCGTTCAATCGTCAGCGACAGCTTGTCGACGATGCAGCGGTCTTTGTATGCGAAAGTAAGATCCTTCACCTCGGTCACCAGGGTCCCGCTTCGCTGGCCTTCCTCAATTCGAAGCCGGACCTTCCCCGAACGCTCACGCCGCTCGGCACGCTCTTGCCGCATCGCCTTCAGTGCTCGAACACGACCTTCATTGCGAGTTCGCCGGGCCTTGATCCCCTGACGAATCCATGCTTCCTCCTGAGCCAACTTCTTGTCGAACAGAGCATTCTGTTTTTCTTCCGCGTCGAGAGCCGCCTCTTTGCGTTTAAGGAATGTGTCGTAGTCACATGACCAGTCAAAAATCTTGCCCCGATCAATCTCCAAAATTCGATTGGCAATTTTCCGTAAAAACATTCGATCGTGAGTCACAAACATCAGAGTGCCATTCCAACGACCGAGAAAATTCTCGAGCCACTCAATCGCCTGAACGTCGAGATGGTTCGTTGGCTCGTCCAACAGCAATAAATCGGGATCGCTCACCAGGCATCGGGCCAACAAAACTCGCCGTTTCATTCCGGAGGACAAGGACTCGAAGGGCAGGTCCGGTTGCAGCTCCATTCGCGAGAGAATCTGATCCACAGCGTGATCGTCCTCCCAGCTAGGTTCGCCTCCCGGTGAAAGACTCTTTTTTCTTCCTTGGTGCACGATCGCCCTTAAGCTTCCGCGAAGGTCACTTGGGACATCCTGTGGCAGTAGAGAAGACGTTTTTTCATCGGCGAAAGTGATCGTACCAGCGTCAGGTTGCACCTGTCCGGTGAGCATTCGCATGAGGGTCGTTTTCCCTGCCCCATTCCGACCCAACAAACCAATGCGCTGTCCGACGTCCACCTGGCAGTCAACTTCATCCAGTAGTTGAGGTCCGCGAAACCCGATGCTCAATTGACTTAGTGTGACGAGGGGTGCCATAGTGCTCTCTGTTTAATCGTTCTCTCTGTTTAATCGTGCAGCCAAACGGAACCGTGCAACCAAAAGACAAACTTCCAGCGAATCCTTGGCTGGTCTTCTCTAGACCAGCATGACTGTAAAGTTGATTCGCTGTCTGGCGAGTTCAAATTTAGTTCTTTGTAAATTTGCAAAAGTGATCCCAAACGCCAGAGCCAATATCATGACGGGAATATCCGACCCTTGAAACCGCATGCCCCTTGACTGCCCCCACGATCCATCCAACAGCATGTTTGGCTTTGTTCAATATTGTGTAACGATAGGAACTCCGTTCACCACCTGCAAAGAGTCTTAGGGGGACAGTCGACCGTACTTGCCGGCAACTTGGGAACGATTATCACGGCGAATTGCCCCGGAGAAATCGAATTCGAACTCTTGTTTGTTCGGCTCCTGCAGAATGTCGGTTGGCCACTCAAAAGGTCCGCTCGATCGCCATCGATACGGCAGATCCGACGGCTCACTCTGCGGCGTAAATTCTCAGACCCCGTGGCAGTACTCCACTCATCTGAGTGAGCTTCGAGTGAGCTCAGACCCTTCATTGAGGAAAATAAGGAGAGAAATCCGACGGAGCAAACGGTGCCGAACTACTGCCAACGGGTTGTAAAACACCTTTAAAAGCCCTTTAAGGGGACCGACTTACCATCAACAACATCAAGTCAATGTAGGCGATTAATGGCGGCGATGAGGCCATTGATGGACTATTTTCGGAGGTCTATAATCCGCGTCTTTCCCTTGGAAATCCCTGAGTTTGCCCCTTACAACTGTTTCTCCTAAGGAGGATGCACGCGTGGCTATTCGAGTCGCTATCAACGGTTTCGGACGTATTGGTCGTCTAACATTTCGCAACCTGATCGAGCGCGGTGAAGAGTTCGAAGTGGTCGGCATCAACGATCTGACCGACAATAAGACGTTGGCCACGCTTCTGAAATACGACAGCATTCATGGTCGATTTGATGGGACCGTGGATTACGATGACGAAAGTCTCACCGTCAACGGTAAACGCATCTCGGTCTTTGCAGAGCGTGATCCCGGCCAACTGCCCTGGGGCGATCTGAATGTCGATATCGCCATCGAAAGTACGGGAATTTTCACGGCGCGTGCCACCGACTCCAAGCCGGGTTACGACACCCACCTTGCCGCCGGTGCCAAAAAAGTGATCATCAGCGCCCCGGCGAAAGATGGTGCTGACCTGACATGCGTGCTGGGTGTCAACAATGACCAACTGACGCCGGACCTGAAATGCGTTTCGAACGCAAGCTGCACCACCAACTGCCTCGCCCCTGTTGCGAAAGTACTCAACGATACGTTTGGCATCGAATCCGGTTTGATGACCACCGTTCATGCTTACACCAACGACCAGCGCATGCAGGATCAGCCGCATAGCGACCTCTATCGTGCCCGTGCCGGCGCCCAAAACATCATTCCAACGTCGACCGGTGCTGCGAAGGCAGTCGGTCTGGTGATTCCAGAGCTGAATGGCAAATTGACCGGCATCGCCATGCGAGTACCCGTTCCGACCGGAAGCGTCGTGGATCTGACCGTCAATTTGGGCAAAGCAGCGACCAAGGAATCGATCAATGCGGCGATCCAAGCAGCTGCTGAAGGCCCGTTGAAGGGGATTCTGTTCTATGCAACCGACCCAATTGTCTCGACCGACATCATTCACGATCCCCACAGCTCGATTTTCGCAGCTGACTTTACCCAGGTATTGGGCGGAGAAGGAACTCTGGTTAAAGTCGTGAGCTGGTATGACAACGAATGGGGTTACAGCAGCCGAACGGCAGACCTTTGCTCATTGATGGGCAACATGTAGATCGAATGACTGAAGGGATTGGGGAATGGCCCGAGCCTGGCCTTACGGATCCCATCCAGTTCGTGATCATCGAAACCCCGTCCGGAACCGGACGGGGTTTTTTATTGGGCCTCATGCAACACGACCTATGATGCCGTTCATGTCAAACACCCACGTACCTCACAACCGACCCCGCTCGCGCCTTCCATATTTCAACACTTGGGCCGAAAGCATCGGAAACGTCCCGGGCAAACGCTTACCCCAACCTTCACAGGGTTGGTACACGGGACATCAGGGAGTCATGATGGGCGTTGCCGAAAGGACTTCATTCCCCTTAAGCGTGACTTGCAGCCAGCGGGTGGTCACGACTCTGCCCGAACTCGGTTGGCGAATCCAGCCAATCTCACTGGGCATCTGCACTCGAATATTCGATTGACCATCGACATCAGTGGCCGGCTGACTATCCCCGATTTTTGAATTTCGATAGGCCAGATCAATCCATAACAACAGTTGCGCCAGATCGCCGAGAAGACCGAACTCACCGTTCGAACTATCAGGCTCTGAAATTCGGGCTGCCAACTCACGGAGCCGATGCCCTTCGGAGCCCACGGGGAGATAAATGAGGCCGGCGGGAGATTGCCAACGATCCCCATTGAGCTGGGTAAGCAACGGCACCTGCCCGATCCCTAGCTCCCCTACGTGCTCGTCTTCGAGGAACTCGGGAGTCGTCGACCGCTCGGTCATCCCGTCCTCTTTTGCGCCCCCAGTCGCCAACCGGGTAGAATCAGAACGAGTGGATGTTCTTTCCCGTAGCAGGTAACTCGCCACGACAAACGAAATGATGAAGATCATCCACCAACGAAGTCCACGTCGCCGTTTCTGCCGTCCCACGTTACCCCGTTTCTCCGCAAAGTGTCTTGGGATCAAGTGTCTTGGGATCAAGTTTTGAGGGTTTTGCCGCGTTCATGACTGATAAATCAACTCATGGGCCAAAACTCTCATCCGGTTCATCAGCTTGACTCAACCCCAGTTCGCTCCCGGAACTCCTTCTTGAATCCCGGAATGTGGGCGGCAAGCACCAGCGATTAGGCCTCTTCGTACCGAAGCACGCTGTAAACGGGACAACTCCCCATTTTCTCGACACCACCGAGTCCTGCCAACTCAATCACAAACGCGCTTCCAACAACCGTGGCCCCGCACTTTTGCAGTAGCTCAATGCACGCCCCAACGGTCCCTCCGGTTGCCAACAAGTCATCCACCACCAGGACTCGATCTCCCTCCCCAACTCCATCGACATGAATTTCCAGACGGTCGGAGCCGTATTCAAGGTCATAGTCGTAGGAGTGTCGATCAAAAGGCAGTTTTCCTGGCTTGCGAATAGGCACAAAGCTTACCCCAAGCGCCAGTGCGAGGGGCGCACCAAAAATGAACCCACGTGCCTCTGCCGCAACGATCGCGTCGAGTTGCGTGTCTTTGAATTGATCTGCCAACTGGTCAATGGTGGCCTGGAACGCCTCAGGGCTCGAAAGCAACGGCGTGATGTCACGAAATAGAATTCCTGGTTTTGGAAAATCAGGAACGTCTCGAATGTACTTATACAGATCCATCTTGGGAGATTCGGTCATGTTAGGTCTCAGGAATGAAAAAGGGACCGGGTTCGAATATGCCTTATTTCGAGACGTGCGTCGGACAAAGGGCCGAGTAAAAATCTGGATACGTCTCAAGCCCCGACATGCTCACTGCCCCCGATGATAACGGGCAACAGTCAAACCGCAAGCCATCGCATCTACGCCAGTGAACATCAACCTGAATACCGATTCAGGTTTTCTGGATGGCTCTTTCAAGTAGATCATGGATCGTCGCGAGTTCAAGATCTCGAACTTTGGTGAGCCTTGAATGCACAAAAATCCGCACGCGTTTGACATAGTCATCAAACTGTCGTGTTGCCAGCGTCTGCACAACGGGCGAAATGTCGCCGAGAGGTCGATCTCCGCCATCGATCCGCACATTGACCTTGAATTCAACTTCAAGCCCCATGGGCGGGGCATCAATCAAAACGTCTGTGGCAGATACCGGTTGCCCGGTTTCGTTCGCAAGCAACTCGGCCAAACATTGTCCGCAGCGAACCAGCCACGCGAACGGGCGCCGCGCGATTTTCGAGTAGATCGCTTCCCCATCAAAAACACTGAACTGAGCCAGTCTTTTGTAAAGACGCCGGCGACTGCCGAACAATCCTGCCAACAACTCCTCGACGCCCGCGGAAGGGGCTATAGATTGAAACGTGCGAATCAGATCAGGCTCATCTTGAAGGAACCAGGACTCCCAGTCACCACCACGCCGATGCATCTCAAAAAAGGCCCGTTGAAACATGGCGGTGGCAGAACGTACCGCATGGTGCCAATAGACCTCGGAGAACATGACATAGCGGGCAAACACCATCATTTCCGCAGCGGTTTTCGCCTTCTCATTCAAAGCGATCGATTTCCCATTCGTATCAACGCAGAGACTGCTCATCAGTCTCTGACGATCGAAATTACGACCATAGGGAATGCCAGCATGCAGGCTATCACGGTAGAGGTAGTCGAGTTTGTCGACATCGATAGGTCCAGATAGAACGCTTCTCAGCAAGGCCTGAGCATCACTGCCGCCCTCCTTGGAGAGAAGTTGCAGAACCTGCTCTCCCGAAATTCCCCAATCCGAACTGAGTAATTCCGCGATCTCTCCATCCATGATCCATCGCTGAACGAACGCCTCGTGCTTCGGCAATCCGTCGAGTTTCATATCCTCGATCGGATGGCAAAATGGCCAGTGCCCGAGATCATGGAGCAATGATGCGACCACCAGACATTTCAAATCCTGATCCGTCACGTCAGCTGGAAAATGTGGATCGCTCAGCAGATGTTCGAGAAACAGGAGCGTGTTTCGATAGACGCCGAGGGAATGTTCAAACCGACTGTGGGTCGCCCCCGGATAGACGAGCTGCACCAATCCGAGTTGACTGATCGATGCGAGTCGTCGAAACGGCTCAGAATCGACCAGTCGCTTGACCCGAGGAGTGAGCGGAACGTCCAGTTGATCGGGGATACGAATCAACTGCGTCCTCGAATGTAACGAATCCAGTTCGGGCAAACGGTCCATCGACGCGGAGCCTCAGTTCTGACGGCAATAATGGAATGGTGGCACGATTCTGCCCTGCAGGTCATGTTCCTCAGAGCGAATCGGGTCCCATGGGAATGAACTCCAAACCGGCCAACAGACGCAGGAGCAAGGTCGTCAAAAGATACAAACCAAAATGCACACAACCGAGCAGGTAGTCATAGTCGAAGGCGAGCATGGCGACCGCGCCACCGGCAACCAACATCAAAACGATCGCGATGCTGGAGTAGACAAGTGAGTAGTCATCGGCATTCACCGCGTAAAGAATCACGGGAAAGACGACCCAAAGTACAGCGAACACCCCGCTTGAGATGAATATCCTCAACCACAGGTCGGTACCAGCGAAGGCCTCAAGTTCACGGTTATGTAAAAATTCGTAGGCAACCCATGACAGGGGTGGGGCCAGCAGAACGGCACCGACGACCAGAATGGGCAAGGGAAAATTGGCCGGGTCCGGAATGCTGAAACGTAATACAGCAGCAATCGCAATTCCAAGAACGACAAACAGGCCTATTCCGAAAATCTGAACGGTGGAGACACTTCTTTCCTGGCGGAAAATCGGCTTGAGTACTGAGCGTCCCTGAGAGTCTGCCGGGCCGAAGTTTTCGGGAGCGTGAACGACTACCTCCTCCGCCTTGTCCGGGATCTGGATCGTCATTTTGCACTTGGGACAAGGTCCCGATTTTCCCGCAAATTGATCACTGACGTTGAACCGTGCGTGGCAACCGGGGCAAGTAACGCGAATCGACATGCGAAAAACCTCAAATCAACCAGCAAGAACCATGAAACGCTTTGACACTAACCGTCTCACCCCGAGTATCCACTTTCCGGTCATCTCCGCCCCTCGCGATTCCTTTGAGACCTTTGAAACAATCGATCAGGCCTCGGAATCAAAACTCGTCAGCTCAGGTCCAACAAATCATCTTCCGTCAACATTCGAAACCCTTTATTGGTCAAGGTTTCGATGGCGAGGTCGATGTTGTCCACCATTAACGCGACGGCCGGTCGGCCATGCGGACGAGGAATGAGCGGATACGTTTGTACCAGATTGACCTCGGCCTGCAACAATGCGGTGCAGACTCGGAGCAATGGTTGACTTTCATCCTCCAGTTCCACGCCAATCAGATCACTCTCCATCATGGCCAGCCCCGCCCGCTCAAGAATCTCACGGCCCTGTTCGGGGTGGCTTAGCAAAAATCTCACGACCGAACATTCCGTGGAATCAATGATATTGAGGGCCACAATGCGAACATGACTTCCTTCAAATCGTCGGACGATTTCCAGCAACTGCCCAACACGGTTTTCCATGAATACCGTGAATTGTCGAATCGATGGATAATCACGGCCACGCATGGTCGAGTAATCCGTGATGGCGTCATCCCCAAAACTCATGAGTTTGATCTTTCCTGATAGGGGAGAGGAGGAATGTCTTGGCGTATCGCAAAAACTCTCATCTCACCCCAGCTTGTTTGGAGGTTCAAACTTCCCTGCAGAAAGGAACCCAAAATCGAATGACGATGGCGAAAAACTGGCGAGCTCCCCCTGTTCGAGAGCCTGTCATCCAACCTATTCTGAGGGTTTGAGACGGAGGTATCGCGGGATCGACGAGTTTCGAAAATTCCCTCAAAGCTGAATGCGATGCGGCAGCACTAGTTTTATGGAAATCCATCGATCCGGTCAATCGCCAATAAACGGCTGAAACAGAACATGATACGAGAGCACGAAATTGAAATCAGGGTGCGTTACCACGATACCGACGCTCAAGGCCGCGTTCACCATGGTGCGTACATCAATTATTTTGAGACCGGACGGGTCGAGTTACTTCGGGCGACGGGCCGAAGCTACAAATCTCTGGAAGACGAGGGGATTCTTCTGGTGGTGGCCGATCTGAAAGTGCAGTACTACCTCCCTGCGATCTACGACGACCTGCTCGTCCTCCGCACGGAGACCGTGAAAGCCAAGGGCGCACGGATTCTGCATGACTACCGACTAACACGGGGCGAAGACCTCATCGTGGAGGGTCAAACCACCGTGGCTTGCGTGAATCGGGAAGGCAAAATCCAGCGACTTCCCGATTGGCTTAAAGTGGCTTGAAGCGTCGCCTGAAGTTTTTGAAGCCGGAACGGGAATCGAGAGGGCCTTTCGCTTTCGGAAGTTCACTCTCGGGTAATTTCGATCATCTGATCCACAGCTTCCACCGGATACTCAACCTTCTCGCCATCGGGCCAGACGACAGCAATCTGTTCGATCTCTGACGCCTGCCCCAATCCAAATGATGCCACCGGTTCACTTTGGGACAGGTAACTGCGCGTTGGCGAAATCACTCGAGTGAGCCGTTCTTCGCCGAGTTGTATTTGAATCTGCGCGCCGATCGCTTCCCAATTTTTCCCACGATCACGCAATCGAATGCGCAGCCAGTGGTTCCCCAAATCCTGATCATTACGCAACAGTCGGGGCTTCTGACCGCAACCCACAATCACTACATCTAGATCGCCATCTCCGTCGAAATCTGCGGTGGCGGACCCTCGCCCCACCATGGGACGGCAAAGATCCGCCCCGCAATGCGCCTCATCAACACTGATGAACTCGTCGGGGTTTTCGGGACCGGCATTCCAGAAAAGGTGGGGCATTTGCTCATACCGCTGGCTTTCACGGATTTTTTCAATTTCATTTTCGAGATGCCCATTCGCTGCCAGAAAATCCAAACGTCCATCAAGATCGTAATCCAGCCACAAAACTCCGAACGTCAATTCCTCCTGTGTTTGGGGCCCCAAACCGGTTGATGTCGACTCATCGGTGAACACGCCGCGGCCTTGGAGAACGTAAAGCGAAGTCGCCTCATCCGCGAAGTTACCGATCGCAATACTTAGATTTTCGTCGTTGCGATGGTAGGCCGCATCGATACCCATTGCCCCTCGCGGCATCCCTCGGCCGTCAAACGCCACACCGAGCAACTGCCCGATCTCATCGAATGTTCCGTCCTTCTTATTTTCAAAAAGAAGATTTGGTGTGGTGTCATTCGCCACAAAAACATCGACCCAGCCGTCCTGATTGAAATCGACAAACGAGGTGCCCAGAGCTTTAGGAACAGGCACGCCTGTCGCCGGATTCCGGACGTGCATGCCCGCCGCTTCTGCAACCTCCCCGAAAGTCCCATCTCCGTTGTTGTGGTAGAGGTAGGGGAACCGCCCTTTGAATTGCGTCGGTGGGGCATAAGCACGGTTCTTGCCGTCGAGGGTGGGTTTCAGTTGAAGATTCAGCTCTCTGGACCAGTCGACGTAATTGCCGACGAGGAGGTCGAGATGACCATCACGATCGTAATCAAACCAACCGCAACTCGTGCTCCATTCGTCTTCACCCCCGGCGACCCCAGCCTCGGAGGTGACATCGGAGAAAACTCCAGACTCATTTTTCAAGAGGTAATTGCGACCCACCGAGGTTAGAAATAGGTCGCGCCAACCGTCGCCATCGTAATCAGCAACGGCCACTCCCATCCCGTAAAAATTCAAATTGAGCGCCGCCGCCTCGGTAACGTCCTTGAAGTTCCAATCGCCCTGGTTTTCATAGAGTCGAAGCGTTGCCCTTGGCCGATCATCCCCTTCGTCGTCCGGCCAATAATCCGAGTTAACGAAAAGTAAATCGGCATCAAGGTCATTATCAAAATCGAAACATGCGACTCCAGCGCCCATGGTCTCCGGCAACAATTTGAGACCTTGGGCACCGTTGACATGAACAAAGTCGATCCCCGCCGACTCGGTCATATCTTTAAACTGCAAGCGAGGTAGTTCGACTTCGGGCACTCCCCGGTCAACCGGCGCAACGAGTTCACCCACCTGCTCTTCGACTTCGGGTTTGGGCCATAAGAAATAACCCAGTCCCACGATGGACACCATCGCCAACAGGGAAAAAATCACCACGATCGATTTTTTGAAGGCAGATGCGATCGCCGCATCTTCACCCTCATAGACTTCATGATCACCCGGACGATTCATGACCCGTTCTCGCTTTGGTTATCTGACTCGATATTTGAACTTCCAACTTTCACTCAGAGGCGGAGACTTTCAACTCCCCAAGTGGTTGATCACCTTCGGATACGGTTTCCGCTTCGTCGCCTTCCGACGCGGACGCCGCCGTCGCAGGTAGCTCAAAAGCCCCCACGCGGTTCAGGCGGTAGATCACCAATTCCTCGGAGGCTTCGTTGCCAGCCGGATAGCGTTTACGGGCGGCAGCGACTGCGGAATCCCGCGCGTTGAAATCCGGCCTGTATTTTTCGGCCTGTTTCAGGTGGAAATCACTCTTTTGCCGATATTCCTCACTCTCCTCAGAATCCGGCTCAGCGAGATTCTCCAGCTGCTGAAACACCTGGTATCGTAGATAATGAGCCTCAAGATTTTCCCGATCGATTTCCAGTGTGCGATCCGTCCACTCCAACGCTTCGTCAAGCATATCCGCTCGACGTTGCATGCCGGCTTTACCACGCTGTTGCAATGCCAAGTCATAGAGTGACTGCGACAACTCGTTGATCACGACATAGTCACCGGTGAAATCGAATTTCCTCGCGACCGTCGCCTCAGAGCGATAGTTAATCGCAGCCCGGAAGTCTTCAACCGCCCCCGCAATGTCATTCTGCTTACGTTTAATCAGGGCGTTCAGCCAGAGGACGGTCCATGCCGGGTATCCGTCGACATCTTTGTACTCGACGGCCCGCTCGAGCGCCTCTGTAGCTTTGTCGTTTTGTCCGTCAACGTTGTAGGTTCGAGCGAGGTTGATAGGGCCGTGATATTGGCCGGCCTTCTCGACTTCTGCAAACGCGGAAGCTGCCTGCTTCAACTCACCTCGACCTGAACCTTTCAAACTCTCGAGTAACAGACCAATCCCGTAGTCGTTCCAACGCTGCCATTGAGGGATGTCCCGCTCTGGATTCTCTATCGCCCACTCACCGTCCATCTGTTCCACCGGAAATGTGACGCGGTCTTCAGCCAAAGTGAGAACGGGCAGGTGATTGACGTCTTGACCCGTATCATCAACACCCCGAAGCGGCAGCCCCTTGTTGCGGTGAAATTCAGCAATCAGACTCATGTATTCCTGATCGAACTTGCGATATTGAAGCTTGACCTCGACGGTCAGTGGCGCACGAGTCTCGGGGGCAACATCCATCAGGTAGTGCACGACCTGGCCAGCACCGGGTGGGATCTGGTGATTATAGAGTGGAACGAAGATGTCATGCGCGTTCCGCCGGTTGATGCGGAAACCGTTACGGTCAAGCATAAAGACATTGACGAAATGCGACCATGGATCCACAGCCTTCTGGTCATTCATGCCGCCGCTACGACCCACGATTTTTCCTGCAACGCGTTCACCGGCTTCGTCATACTTCGCGCCCTCAATGACGGTAACGTCCATCCAGATCTCATTCGAGTCGACGGTCCCTTGGGTGAAATGGTGCCCCATTTTCATTGTTCGTATGACCGTCTCGAGCAAATAGGTCTTTCCGGGAGTCAATGTTGGAATCTCTGGGCGCAGTGGCCCAATCAATGGTTGAGTCACATCATCACCTTCCTTGATTCCGAACAGATCAACGCGCATGACCCCGGTTTCGAATTCCCGGTGACGATCAATGATGTCCGTTTTCCCTTTCCACCAAGCCATGGCGGTGTTTGCGGAAGGGAACAGGTGATCATGGACCTTCAGTTCACCGTCGACCATTTCGGACCCAAAATCGTCCGAACTTTTGCTCGGCATGTGACATTCGTTGCAGTTGGTCTGCGCCTCAGGCGGATAGTAAAAGCTGCGAATACCGCGACCAGAGACGCCGCTGAGCCAAAAGGAGTCGAAGTGATTTTGGCCCCGAAGAAAATCCTTGTAATGATTCAACTCTTTCGGCAGATGCACCTTGTGACAGCCTGAGCAGAACTCGGGTGTCTCGTGAAGCGGTTTCAGAAAGACCTTCTTGTGAAAACCCGGCTTGGCCTTGACCAATTGTTGATTGACCCATTTGAGGGCCGGATTCTTGCTGTTGGCAAACGGATAATGCACCGGTGCTTCGATCGTATAATCCGCATTCCCCTTACTACTGTTGACGTGGGTAATCGCATGACAAACCGTGCATGTGATTCCCGCATGGGCCGTAGGGTCCTTGTACATGTCGAAATCTGGGTTGTCGAATTTACCGCTGAAGAATGGAACGGGATCATGGCAGCCAGCGCACCACCTCGACGCATTGACATCTCCATCGCGTTCCATCAGATCGTCACGCAATTCCGCAATGCTTGTCAGGTACGCCGGGTTGTTGAAAGAACTGAATTTATGGGCACTGTGTGACCAGTCGTCATAAATGTCCTCGTGGCAATCGAGACAGTACTGATCGTTCATCAAGACATCGGCAGCGATGAAATCGCCATCACGGGTTCTTGCCAAAGATGGCTCGAAGTACGTGGCACTCTCGGGCGATCCCGCAGTTGCCCACTTTTGCGGATCCTGACTTTTCACAAACAGCATGGCGACGACAACGGCGGCGACGATTCCGCCGTAGGAGAGCCCAACGCGCCATTTGATCGGCGGCCCCGCCAGTCGATGCAGCCAGTAAAGCCAGATCCCAGCCAATGGCGCGATGACATGAGCCCAGTAAACCGCTTGTCGGACGAACGGCTGCTTCAGTTCAAATATCCCGGCGATTCGTGTCAGAAGGATGCCGCTCACCAGCAAAATCACGCAGACCGAGAGCAATGCGTATCCCATCCGAACCGCGACTCGATTGCGTCGCTTCATGGTCGCGAGCGTGTGGAAAAACGCGAAAATCGTGAACGGAAGCAGGAGCAAAAACCCCAGGACGAGATGCAGCAAAAAGTTGAGCAGGTAAAAGTAATCCTGATAGGTTTTCTGCGTCACCGCCTCCAACACGGTAATGCTCGCAAGGTACACAGAATTCGCCGCAAGCAAAGCAAATAAGCCAAACACCATCACCAAAACAACTCGGAGTCTTGGTGTGACTGCCGGAACATATTTCTTTTTACGTCTAGGTACTGCATTTACTGAGGGGGCGGACCCTGCACTGGAAGCCATCTCGAGACTCCTTGATTATTTTTACTCGCGGCCTACCGCGATCATGATGACAAACCGACCGACATCCACAACTCAAAATCAATTGGAGACTGTCTCAAGGCCGAAACAACGTCACGAATGATCCATTGTCAGAACCAGAATCAATCCCGCTATTGTTGGACCCAGTCACAGATGAGATTCCTCTCCATGGACCGTCGTCTGATGTTCAAACGAAAAGAGTGCCGCAGAAGTGTGGCGGCCGAGTCACATTTGACGGGGGCGATACTCTCTCAAAGCGCCGGACCGATTTCATCGACTCGAAAGAACCTGTTGGTAATTCTGCTTCCAAAGCGTGACCGTAGTCATGGAACACCAACAAGACCGCCACTCAAGAGAGTTGTGGCGGTCGCTCAAGTGGGTTTATAAAACCTTCTCTCAGAAACGCCGAACCGTCATGGCCTCGAAAAGGTTCGCGTGTGGTTTCCCAACCTTGGGAAGCAGTCGTCGTCATCATTCCGAGGCTTTTCGCACCACCATCGAAATGGCGGGGAGCCGCTGGCATGTCACTGGGAAACTTCGCACGGCAGTTCCATCCTTGACAGGGAGTGTTCTCCGGCAAACGAAGAGTGGCTGCGTCCAGACGGCCGTGTCCTAAGATGATTTGTGAATCGACTTCTTCCACCGATGTCAAATTTGGATGGCTTTGCCGGGGCGGTTGGTCTTCCTTATGAGAATCACCCATCATGATCACATAGTCGCCGCACTCCGCTTGAGCGTGCTTTCCAGTAAACAAACTGCCCCCGCACCCAAACACCCCGCAAAGGAGTGCGACAAAATAGGTTCGACTTACGCGGGGAAATCGCATGAGTAAATCAGCTCGGCAGCATTGAAGCAAACATCAAACGGTTGGTATTTTAATCTACGCGTTGCTCGCCTGAAGGTTCATTCAGGAGATTCCAATAGGAGCTTTTCCAGAATTTCCCCCAGGAACTCCGTCTCGTCTGATAATCCGAAAAATACTCACGAAATTCACTCGTTTTCCAATTTTTATCATTGTCAGCGTAAGGGTAACGCGTCATTCCATTGAAGGGCATAGGTTCGGTGCTCTGACCCAAAATCGTGTTGAGATCAGCATCCTTATCCCATCCGACGCAGTGCAGGAAGAAGTCGCGTTTCCAACCGGGTGGGATATCAGACCTCGGTGGATCAAAACTGACCGTCATTTCATCTCCACTGCCCATCACCACCATTCGATCATCGGCGGCCTGCAAGAGTTGTGTCACATCGCCGTACCTTGTGAATCGTCCTTGCATCGGGCCCCACTTGGGTGTGGTCGTCACGCGGGCATAATCAAAAATTTCGGGCTGTCTGGGACCTCGTTTTTCACGTGCGGAAAAACCGCGGTAGTGCAGGTGAGCGGATTTTGCAGACATCGGCCACTCATGAAAGTCCTGTGCCTGGGGATCGACAACATAGAACGCTTCATCCCAGTAAATTTCTGCAGTGGTCACGATACGCAAGCGGCCATCAGGCCGTGGACATAGTTCACTCAGATCAATTGCAATCGTCTTCGTTTTTCCACCAGGAAAGCCGATTGGCGCGTCCCAGCGGTCCCATTGTCCCTGCTCATTCACGACCCAAAGCTCGGGAAGTCTCGGTGAATTTCGGTCTGGATGATCTGTAAAGGAGACGTTCAGGGATGTGTCGGTGGGATGAATCCACCCCGTCAAAAATAGTGTGACCTGCTTTGCCTCCGAAAGATCGCCCAAGTCAAGTTCCAGCCAATGTTCATCAACGAGGCCCTGAACGACTCGATTTTGAAATCCCTGATAGTAAACGTCATCCGCCTGAAAAACTTGCTCCAGCACATCCTGCCCCTGGGTTCCGATCGCCGATCGAGGCGTCAACCTATTTTGCACGGCATGCACCTGATATTGCGAGATAAACGGTGGACCAACTTTTTCGTTTGTATAAATCTCAACCTCCGAGGGATGATCGATTGCGATCAACTCAACCTTATCGAAATAAGCGGCCTCCCAAAGCTCTTCGGTCAGTTGAATCTGGTACTGTCCATCGTCGTTGAGTTGCAGCAGATCCCCTGGAACTTTCAGGTACTCCCATTCACGGGAGGGAACGAGTTTCTCTCGATTCTGAAGCAAGCCCAGAGGCGCGGCCCACAGGCAGTCGGTCACGAAAACAAATTTCTCCCCGTCCCATGTGTACAGGAAAGGACATGAGCCTTTGAGGTAAATCGGAAAGTAGACATTCGCGTCTCGCGCGGGGGTAACAACGCTTTGCGGCATGCCGTTAGACCAAAGCACCCGAATGCTGGGCAATTCCCGAAGATTACCCAGACCAAAGTGTGTGGTCTGACTCTTAACCATCTTTGCCTGATAACGGCCGTAGACATTCAGTTCGGCCATACTTCCATAGGCGTCGCGGGGAATACGTCCTGTATTTTGCTCATCACCAATCAGGTGAAGCGAGACATATCCTGAATCGGTCTCCGTCGTATTTTTCAACCAAGAGATCCCTGACTTTGTCGCCGCCACCAAATCGAGGCGTCCGTCCTCATCCCAGTCCACGACCTCAAAACCGTAGACCTTTTCCTCGAAACCAACCGACTTGGGATCCTCAAATCGACTTTGCGACTCCCCTTGCGAAACGTGAATTCCCGCCTCGACGAGGTCAATGGCATCTTGGATCCCATCGTTATCCAAGTCTTCGAATCTGGCTAAAGGTGTCCACGAAGTGCCCGCCGAAAGCTGCTCCGTTTCCGTGACTTTCGATTGATGGGTCTGGGTCAGAACGGTGGTCCCTCCTTCGTTTTGACCAATCGCGAGGTCCCATGACGGGTGGCCATCAATCTCCACGGCAAAGACCGACTCAGGCGACTCGATCGGTCCGATTTCCGACAGCGGACGATATCGCAATCGCCCTTGAAGCATATTTTCCAAGACGCCCAACTCTTGCCCGTTGGTCGTAAGAACATCGAGATCGAGATCGCGATCCCAATCGACCAGGACCATGGAACGCGAACCTTGCTCACCTTTTGGAAGTTGAACAAGCTGAGTGGCTCCCAAAAATTCGCCCGAACCACGATTCAGCAGCAAGTGGTTACCATTGTCATCTGAGGTTACCAGGTCGATATCGGCATCAAAATCGAAGTCTCCGGCAACCACCGCATGCGTTGCCGTGGGAGCGTCGTATCCGTCGGGAAGAGGCGACCATTCCAGACGACGGTTGATTCCCTTGTCATCAAGATTCAAGGCAACGGCCAGTCCACCGGTGCCCCATAAAACGAAATCAGGATCGGCAAGAAAATAGTCAATGGACTCTTCCGGACCGCCCATGGCTTCCCCGCCCGCCTGGGCTTTGGCTTTGTCGTCTTGATCGAGATCGACCGCCAGAACATTTTGGTAAGCCCCTGCGACATCGAGTTCGAGTGTCAAATCGGCCTTGTAGCCGCCATCTGGCTGTTGAACCCAAAGCGAGAACGTTGTCTCTGTCAGGACCGCCAGGTCCAGTCGCTTGTCGACATTAACATCGGTCACAACGACATCGATGGCCGAAGTTTCTAGACTCAGGAGGGATTCGGGACCGCCTGCTGACCAGCGTATCGGCTTGGTAGGCGGAACATATTTCGAAAGCTTGGCTTCGGTGAAAAAGCGTTCGCTGGGGGAGTGCAACATCAAGTCCAGCGGGTGTCCGCTTGCCCGATTGCTCTCCAGATTGAAGATTCCCAAACTGTTTCGAATCAAGTTGCCCAACCGCCCAACCGTCCCCAATGCCGACCTCCAGTCGCCCTCCTGAACTTGAGATTCGAGGCGTTCAAGATACGGGAATGGGTCTGTCTGCGGGTTACTGACCAAGACGGGATAACGCAAAACCGGCAACAAACGCTTCGCCTCCTGGATCAACTCAAGGACCTCGTCATCTTCACTCTCCACCAGAGCATCGAGCCGCTGGGACAGGATGTAAACATTGGTGGGGTCCAACTCCCAAGCTCTGGCCAAAGCTTTGATGCGCTCCTGCTTCCAGTCCTTCGCATTGGGTTCACCGTCTCGAATGGTCTCCAGCAACATGGCCTTCCATCCCCAAAACATGGCGTTATCCGATTCCTTGGACACCGCCTCATTGATCGCATCGAGCGCTGGCTGTGATGCGATTTCTCCGCCCAGCTTGAAAAGGATACGAGAACGGAGATAAGCGACAACAGCTTGCTGCCCTTCGACCTCATTGAGTTGGTTGAGGGCGGTTTCTGCCTCTTGGAGAAAGGTCTGACGTGCCTCACCCGAGAAATCTTCCACCAGCGCCTGAGACGCTTTGAGCACCGCGAGATTACGCACGGGCAGCAGCTCTCCGGGGAGTTGCTCGATCAAGGATCGATAAATCGGCTCGGCCACCGAAAAGCCCGTAGCCTTCCGGTCGCCGATGATCATGTCGAGATCCTCGAGGGCCCCATTGGCCTCTGCAATCCGGTCTAAAGCCGAATCACCATCAACATCCGTCAGCGTGGGTTTTGAGGGGGACAACCTCGTGTAAAGCCAAAGGCCAACACCGAGAAGAACGATGACGACCACCAAACCCCAAAACTTTTTCATGGAATCCACTTCTTGAATGAACAAACGACAACACCGATTCGGCTCAAATCAGGCGCTGTGAAACCACCAACTCACCAATTAGATCGATTTCAAGGTTCGGTGGAAAGAGAGGAGTAATATTGCGTCACAGGGTCGGGGTAGAGAAAACGATACTTGGGAAGCCCAACCGATGGATTGCTCAAGAGCATCATGCGGTGGTACCGTCGCCGGATAAACAAACACGACGAAAATCAGCGTTGTGCACCCGAGCCGCGGCGTCGATCACCTGTGATTCGATCGAGAAATACAGCAAAGTGGCCGCACCCACGGTGGTGGTTGCGTCATAATAAATGGCAACCAAAGGTACATTTGAAGAACGTGTCGACGACCCCGACCAAGTGCCGCATTCCCCGAAATGGCTTCGATAACGAGGCCGTCGACGATGTTCTAAAAGAACGATCCTCGGTCAGGGAAACCCGAACCGTGAATCTCCCATCCAGTAGTGCAGTTGCTGTGCCAAAACTAAAATGGTCGGAAAACCTTTGTTTAAATCGCCTTTTGCTCTTGGAATCGACTTGGGCGGTCTCAAAATGAGAAAGTAATCTCATTTTCAGACGACGCGCCCCTGAATTTCCCCGCATTCAAAACCCGGACACTCCCCGTCCGAACTTCAAACAACCGTTGCTCCTGGTTGGGAGAAAGAGATGACTCGGCTGAAATACATCGATTCACATACCGGGGGCGAGCCCACGAGGGTCGTCATCGCCGGCGCGCCGGATCTTGGTGCCGGTTCGATGGAGGAACGAAAGCGGTGCCTTGCCGCGGAACACGATTGGCTTCGCCGCTGCCTGATTCTGGAGCCTCGCGGGAGCGATTGGCTTGTCGGATGTTTGCTGCAACCGCCAGTCGGCCCAAGGTCTGAAGCCGGTGTCATTTTTTTCAACAACACGGGATACCTTGGGATGTGTGGCCATGGCCTGATTGGCGTTGTTGAGACACTCGCTTACGAAAAACGCATCGGGGTTGGAACCCATCAATTTGAAACCCCTGCAGGACCGGTCTCAGCGACGCTCCATGAGGACGGGACAGTCTCCTTTACCAACGTTGAGAGTTTCGTCTATCGAAAAAATGTCGACGTCACGCTGCCCGGAGGACGCACTGTCCGGGGCGATATTGCGTATGGCGGTAACTGGTTTTTCCTCGCTGAGGAAGCAAAGGTCCAAGCGGGGGATCTCACTCGCCTGTGGACCCGCGCTAAGGAAATCCGCCAAGCCTTGGATGACCAGGGCATCACTGGAGCTGCAGGAGCCGTCATCGATCACATTGAACTTTTCGGCGCCCCCAGTTCCGCTGAAACGGCAGATAGCCGAAATTTTGTTTTGTGCCCGGGCGGGGAGTATGATCGCTCGCCATGTGGCACAGGGACGAGTGCGAAGCTGGCATGCCTTGCAGCCAAACAATTACTTGCTCCCGGTGAAACGTGGAGGCAAGAGTCGATCATCGGAAGCGTTTTCACAGGTACCTATCAGCCGGCGTCCAATGGCATCTTGCCGACGATCAGGGGTCGAGCCTTTGTCACAGGACGTTCCGAGTGCCTGCTCGACCCTCATGACGACTTCCGATTTGGAATCGAAACCCCTCAGCCATGATGCTCTCCAAATTTAAAATGAACAAGCAGGATGACTGCTCAAGCGCACATTGCGGATAGAATATGAACAAGCAACAGAAAGTGATTGTGATCGGCGGCGGCTTGGTGGGTTGCGCTTCCGCCTACTATCTTGCCTCGGAGGGTTGGAGTGTCACCTTGCTGGAAAGGAGCTCGCTCGGAAGCGGAGCCTCATACGGCAATTGTGGTTATGTTTGCCCAAGTCACATCATGCCGCTCTCCGGCCCCGGGGTTATTGCCAAAACCCTGCCCAAACTGTTCCAGCGAGATGCTCCACTAAGTATCCCTGCTCGCTGGGACCCGCAGCTTTGGCATTGGTTATTGAAGTTCCGCAGCGAGTGTCGCGAAGATCGAATGAATCACGCCGCAGAAGGTCGGCACGCATTACTCCAATCGTCCATGGAACTTTACAGGGAGCTGGTGGATGCGGAAAAAATGGAATGCGAATGGACCGACCGCGGCTTGCTGCTGGTCTACCAAACGAAATCCGATTTTGAGGGATACGCGAAAACCGTGGAACATCTCCGTTCCCGGTATTCAGTGAGGATTGACGCTTATCCTGACCAGGCAGTGACCGAGTTTGAGCCGGCATTGAAGGATGGGCTTGCAGGGGGATGGCACTTCCCAAAGGATGCCCATGTTCGTCCCGATCGTCTGGTGGAGGGCTTCAAGCAAGCGTTGGGAAGGCAAGCTGTTGATCTACGCGAACAGGTGGAAGTCACGGACATCGAAGTGGAATCGGGCAAGGTTGCCGGAGTTCGTACTTCAGCGGGTCGTTTCGCGGCCGATCTGTACGTGGTTGCAACCGGTGCAGAGGCACCCAAATTCGCAAAACAGCTGAAACTGCAATTGCCAATTCAACCTGGAAAGGGTTACTCCTTAACTTACGACCACTACGCGTCCCCACCGCGAGTCCCGATGATTTTCGAAGAACACCACGTCGCGGTCACTCCGTTTGAGAACGGTTTTCGAGTTGGCTCCACGATGGAGTTCACCGGCTATGACCGTAGCCTCAATCCCAAACGCTTGTCCTTGTTGAAGGAATCGGCCGTCGCACACCTGAAAGAAGGTGTTCCCGATCAACCCACAGAAAGCTGGTGCGGTTGGCGGCCCATGGTTTACGATGGACTGCCTTGCATTGGGGCAGTGCCATCTTTGAAAAACCTGTTGGTCGCGGCGGGTAATGGCATGGTAGGTCTTGCCTCAGCTCCAGCAACGGGCCGATTGATCGCGGAGTTGGCAAGTGGCAAAACGCCTCACATCGATCCGGATTTCTACGCGCCCGATCGTTTTCGAGCCTAACCCCCG
>JAKVCA010000026.1 GCA_022448315.1 Pirellulaceae bacterium
ATCGCTTAGGTTTGGCGAAAAACAACGACGGCCGCTGGTCTGCCATATCAATCGATGAGGCAAATTCCAGATTGGGCGAACATCTTGCCCGAGTGAACCTGAATTCTTAGGTCATCTTATCGAGAACTGGGCAAAAACTACATCGCGGATTTCCTCGCCCAGTTCCTGCCTCAACGCCTCAACCAATGTTGACTTTAACCGATCCAAGTCAGGGTCTGAAAGTATCGTCATGTTGCTCTTGAAAATTATGTCATCTACATTTTCAATCAGGTCGTTTCGCTGATTTGAGATTTTTTCTTCCAATGTTTCTTTGCCAGTCTTCGGCACCAAGATGTAAACTTGAAAGCTGATATAGATGGGTGCACCGGTAGCCTCCTCTTCCTTCTGGATACTCTGTGGCGAAAGGTGCAGTTGAATTTCAGCGAACTCTGCGGGATCTTGGTCAGATGCGTTGGCATCGAATTTTTGGGCGAGTTTAAGAGGATCTAGAATCTGGTCCTTATCATAGTTGGGACCGCACCCGGCGAAAAAAAACAGCGAGAAGGCGGGTATCATCGTCATGAGGTAGCGATGATTTTCAATAACGAATCTCATGGTGAATCTCTGTGCCTGCTATGAGAGGCATGCGGCGAACACTCGACTTCCTTTCTCAAGGCAAGTCGTCCCCCCCCAAAAAAAATTATGCCAAAGAATCGTGAGGATTGTAGTAGTAAAAAGGAAAAAGTTGGGACCCTGCAACTGACGGCGAGTCAGGGTGGTTGGACAGTAAAGCAGGGTCCCAACCGTGGTCTTGTAATGAGGTTCGCGCCATGGCCTTGGCGGACATCGAAGTCTAGAACGCGATTAAGCAGACACGGCAGGACTGGTAAAAAAATACCGAGATCGATTTTTGGTCATGCCAAGCAAAGCAAACCATTCTCGGCGGGTGGGCACTCGCCGCTAGAATTTTGGGCCCTAAAACTTTGGCTTTTCGCCGAAACTGTTGCGGACTGAAGGCCGCGATCAGGATGCCGCATCTTGTGTCACGGGAGTCTGCTCGGTTGGGGGAGCAACCTCCCAGCAAGCGACTTCGTGGTCGGTTCCGATTTGGACAAGTGGCGGATTTTCTACACGACAGCGGTCGGTCACCATGGAACACCGACCCGCAAATGGGCAGCCGGGAGGAGGATTGTAGGGACTGGGAACATCACCTTCGAGGACGGTGAGGGGCCGCCGTTCATCGGGATCGTTGATGGGATTCGCGCCGAGCAAAGCCTGAGTGTACGGGTGCTTGGCATCCTGCGTCAGGTTGTTGCATCGCAGTTCTTCGACAACGTGGCCGAGGTACATCACAATCAAGCGGTCGCAGAAATGATTGACGACTTTAAGGTCATGCGAAATGAACATGAGTGTGAGCTGAAATTCATCTTTCAAATCCTGCATCAGGTTCAGAACCTGCGCTTGAATCGAGACATCAAGGGCGGAGACCGGTTCGTCGGCGACAATGAATTGAGGTTGAACAGCCAATGCCCGAGCGATACCGATTCTCTGTTTTTGTCCCCCGGAGAATTCATGAGGATACTTTGTCTTGTCATCCGGGCGCATCCCCACCTTATTCATCAACTCATCCACGTAAGCATCCACGTCAGAATGAGGGACAACACGATGAAATCGGGTGACTTCGCCGAGGGTACCCGCGATCGTCATTCTGGGGTTCAGGGACGAATTGGGATCCTGAAAGATCATCTGCATCTTGCGTCGAATGGGAAGCATGGCCGTTCGACCGAGATTTGAGATGTCGGTGCCGTCGAATTCCACCTGCCCAGCCGTGGGTGGATAAAGTCGCATAATGGTTTTGCCAAGTGTGGATTTGCCACATCCGGATTCGCCAACAACCCCGAGTGTTTCACCGGCTTCCACACCGAAGGAGACGTTGTTGACCGCTTGAACTTTACCGACAACCCGGTTCAAGAATCCGCCTCGAACGGGAAAATGCTTAACGAGATTTTTAACCTGCAGTAACGTCATCGACCTTTATTCTCCCAGTGGGAAGAAGCAGCGGGCGGAGTGGAGTTTGGAATGCTCTTCGAGTTGAGGTGGCTGAGCTTTGCACTGCTCCTGTGCAAATCGACAACGCTGGTGGAAGCGGCAACCCTCCGGCAATTCGAACAGGCTTGGCACAATTCCCTCGATCGCTGGGAGTCGCTGCCCCTTTTCGGTCGCGTCGGGTCGAGGCAGTGAGTCCAACAAGGCACGCGTGTAAGGGTGCTGGGGAGTGTGGAAAAGTTCTGTCACCGAAGCGACCTCCACAATCTGTCCGGCATACATCACGATGACCCGATCACAAACCTGAGCGACCACACCAAGGTCGTGCGTGATGAGAATGATGGCTGTGTTGATTTTTTTCTGCAGGTCCTGCATCAGGCGAAGAATCTGGGCCTGAATGGTGACGTCCAGGGCCGTGGTAGGCTCGTCCGCAATCAGAATTTCAGGTTCGCAAGCCAAGGCCATAGCAATAACGATTCGCTGCCGCATCCCACCCGACAATTGGTGGGGATATTCATTGATGCGTTTCTCGGGATTGGGGATTTCAACAAGCTGCAACAGTTCGAGCACGCGTTCACGACGCTGAGCACGATTCATGGACGTGTGATACTTCAGTGCTTCTTCGATTTGCCAGCCAATGGTAAACACTGGGTTGAGTGCGGTCATGGGTTCCTGGAAAATCATGGCGATGCGATTTCCACGGATCGTTCGCATCACTTTCTCGGGAACATGGGCCAAGTTGTGACCGTCGAAAAGGATTTCGCTTTCTTCAGAAAGTTCGCTGGTGTACTCCGGCAGGAGTCGCATGATGGATCGATTGGTCACTGATTTGCCGCAACCCGATTCCCCCACGATTCCCAACACTTCTCCGGGAAAGAGGTCAAACGAGACTCGATCAACGGCCGTAACGGCTCCCCGGTCCGTTTTGAAACGGGTCGAGAGATGGTTGACTTTGAGGATCGGATCTTCGGATGACATCAGGGATGGCTTCCTTAAACGTGTTTGGGATCGAAAGCATCCTGTAATGCATCCGACAAGATATTGAAGGCCAGCACAAAGATAAACATCAAGGTCGTCGCCGCACCGATCTGCCAGAAAAAGCTGTTGAGGACTTCAGATCGCGAGTCACGAATCATGATTCCCCAACTCGCACCCGCGCCCGCTTGAACTCCGAGGTTCAAGAAGCTCAGAATGACTTCGCTTTTGATCGCTCCAATCAAGAGGAGTGAAAAATTGATCAGCATCAGGTGAATCGTATTGGGCAGGACATGTCTCAGGAGCGTGTAGACCGGACTGAATCCTGCTGTGGTCGATGCCTGAACGTATTCCAACTCTTTTATTTTTAATGTTTCACCTCGAATCACACGACACGGACCGATCCAGAAGGTGCAACAGAAAGCGACGTAAACGGGGATCAACGTCTGGCCGATGGCCTTCCCGAAAATCTCAACGTTGATGGATGAGAAAACGTAGGCCAGCACTACCAGAAGAACCAAGTTGGGAATCGACGAGAAGGTGGAGTAGAGCCAGATGACCGCGTGATCCACCCAGCCGCCAAAGAAGCCAGCCAGAGCGCCGAGCACGCTTCCAATCGCTACACTGATCATGGCCGTGACGACACCGATCTGGACGGCGACTTTGATGGAGAATACGGCCCGGATGAAAATGGATCGTCCTTGGCGATCGGTCCCCAGCGAAAGGTAAATGGTCTCCATGACCTGCTGGCTGAATGTTGGTGTCGCGGTCAGACTCTCGACTTCCGATTCCAAATCCGCAAGCAACGCAAGGCCCGATTCGTCATTTTCCAGATCGGGGCTGGCGGACAAGTCGTCATAAATCGCGTACGCCTTTTCAAGTTTCAGCTCAAAGTCGTCGAGGGAGATTTTTTCAAGTTTGCGCAAGCCCACTTGGATTTCATCGAGCGAAGCCTGCTGCGACTCGGGGGTCGATTTAGCGAGGGCACGGTCGACGACTGCCAGTGTGTTTTCTGCGTTGACAAGTCTTTTCTCCGCGGGAGCTTCTGCAAAGAATCCTGGGATGTTTGGGGGGCCGACGGGTTGATTGCAAAATGAAGGGGAGATGCCACCGAGCATGACAAAGATGGCGGCGGCCAGGTAAACGCCAATGATCAGCATCGCTCCCAATGCCATACGATTGGCCAGCAGCTTCCTGCCTGCTCGGGTTTTTCGGATCCGCTGCATCATGTTAGCCTCACCCTCGGATCAACGATGGCATAAAGCACATCCGTGAGGATGTTGGAAAGAATGAATAGCCCCGCAAACAGAGACGTGAAGGTTTCAATGATCGGGAGGTTCTTTTCGTTGATCGCAGTGATCAGGGTTTTGCCCATTCCCGGAATGTTGAAATACATTTCTAGGAGAATGGAGCCGGTGATCAGAAAGGGGAGCGTGATCATGATTCGCGTCACAATCGGGATCAAGGCGTTTCGCAACATGTGAACAAACATGATTTTCGATTGCGTGGCGCCCTTGCTTCGAGCCGTCACGATGTAGTCGCGTCCCGTCTCTTCAACCATGACGGCTCGATAGAAGCGCGTGTCATAACCCATAGCGACGATCACGCTGATCAGGACGGGCAGCATGATGTAATGAAACCAATGTTGCAGTCCCGGTTCATAGCCCTGAATGGCAAACCAGACCGAGCCCCACGTTTCCTTCATGTCGTGGGATTCGAAGTACTTCTGCGGCAGGTAGGCAATGAAGTACTGTCCCAGGATGATGTACACCAGAAAACTTATGCTCATTCCAAGCACAGCGAAGAAAACGAGGCCTCGATCCAGATTGCGGCCTCGAAAAAACGCGGAGATCATTCCCACGAAGATGGAAATCAAGCTGGTCAGTGTCAGGGCAGGGATGGTGAGTGAAAGCGTCGGGATGACCGCACCGGCAATTTCATCGGACACTTTCCTGCCACGTCGAGACCAACTTTCCTGACTGAAGTCAAAAAATGCCAGCCTCTTCAGGAATTCACCGTACTGAGTCAGGAAGGGTCGGTCCAACCCGAACTCTTCCCGACGTCGGTCGATATCCTCTTGTGTGGTGTTCTTCCCCAGGAACGCGTACACGGGATCGTTGACGCGTAGTAGGGCCATCACCACAAAGATGATGGTCAAGTAAACCGGAATGTTGTAAATCAGTCGCCGAAAAACGTACGCCCACATCTTCTGTCCCGTCGAGTATTAACCGCAGATGGCCGTTTGAATCGGTGAGGTTTCCAGGGTCACTCTCCAACGTTCAGATACTTCACCCAGTTGTAAAAATCTTCGGAGGGTTTGAAGTTCTTCAGGCGGGGATTGATCAGGTAGAACCGGGTTCGAGCCATGGATCCCGCGTATGGAGCGTCTTCCAGCAGCATGCTTCGCATCGACTCGACAATCTTCAAACGCTCGGGACTGGGAGGCATGGTACGAATCTTTTCGTACATCTGATCGTAGTCGTCGCGTTTGTAGTTGAAATGATTTGCGCCTGGCGATTCATAAGGGCCGTAAAACAACGCCAGATTATTTTCGGCATCCGGATAATCCGAAGACCAGGCGAACGAGAAGAACGGAGCCTTTTTGGTGTTCACATTTTCGATGAGCGTCGAAAAGTCGACCAGCTTGATATCGAGTTTAACTCCGATTTGCTCCATATGTCGGGCGAGCATTTCCACTTGTTCAGCATTGTTCCCGCCCCGACTCGTGTAGAACTCGATGACCGGCAGGCCTTCTCCGTCTGGATACCCGGCTTCTGCCAAGAGCTTTTTCGCCCGAGGAATGTCCGGTCCGCGGTAACTTTCGGGAGCGTTGTGCCCTTCAGGGTGTCCCGCAAGTCCCGGTGGGATCGGGCCATCGTAAATGATATTGATTCCGTTGTAGAAGCGATCATTTCGCTCGTCCCAGTCCATCGCCAAGCAAAGCGCTTGACGCAGCTTTTTGGACTTTTCGTCATAGCCACCGATCAAGGAATCATCCATGTTGAAGCCATAGAAAATGAAATCCAAAAGGGGGACAGACGCCCACGAGATGTCTTCGGACTCATAATCCGACTTCAGTTCAAACGTTCGATTGCTGCGACGACCTCGCTTGGTAAAGGCGTCATCGAAATTCTCTGCAGGAACCTGCGTGTAATCGACATCCTTCGCACTGAAGCTCAACCACATTGGCTGGTCTTCAACAAACATGGTGACTTCGACCTGATCCACCAACGGCAGTCGCTTGCCCTGGTCTTTGTCGAAGCCCTTCTCAATGTCCTCCGGCGTGAATTCCGTCGGGTAGTAACATTCGTGATAATTCGGATTCTTGTTGAAGACCATGCTTTTACCCTGCACCCAGTCTTCTTCTTTGAGCGTGAAGGGGCCGGTTCCAACAGGATGAAGATCGAACTTGGAACCGTACATTTCGACGGCTTCGCGTGGCACTACGGCCAGCTGGAACATCGCGAGGGTGTAGAGGAATCGATAAACAGGTTCTTGAAGCGTGATTTCAAATTCGTAGTCGTTGATGACCTTCATGCCTTCGACAGGAGCATCGTAATCGAACTTCTCCGCAGCATTCTGCTCTTCACGGTATTTGTCAAAGCCCGCGATCGTATTTTCCATGAGCCACCAGCTCTTGGGATCGTTGTCGTTATCGGCCATCCGCTTCCACGAATAGATCACGTCCTCCGCTTTCATTTCTCGACCCTTGCTGTCGGGGAAACAGGGGTCATCATGGAAAAAAACGCCGGGTTTCAATTTGAAGTTGTAGGTGAGGCCATCCTCCGAGACGGTTGGCATTTCCGCCAATAACAGAGGCTCAAGAGCTGTGGCATCGGAAGGCCGTTTGAAATAGGCGTACTGGATCAGCGTTTCATAAACGAAGGAGGAGGCCCGATTGTCGTAGACGGTCGATCCGCGAACGGGATCGAGGGATTTTGGGCCGTCAGTCCGCATCGGCAAATGGAGGACTTTCTCTTCGGCACTCGCCCCACCGCCTTCGGTTCCGCCGCCCGTTCCGGGGTCCTGATCCGCCGAGCCATTGCATCCAACAATCAGGCTTGACGCTAAGACGCCAAGCAGCAACGCGGTCGACCGAAGAAATCGATTGTTTGTCATGTCCATTTATCTCCAAAAAGGCCCTGGCTGAGCCCCCAATCCTAGCAGGTATTGGGACCTGCCTCCAGTTCAGCATTCCGGGTTCTTTACGTTCTTTCTTGCAACAACGTTGGGTGGTATAACACAAAATCGGGCCAGGGAGAGTTCCAAATTTTCCTTCGAAAATCCAGGTCACGTTGGCCATCGAGCGGCCCGCTCTCGTCTTAACCGTCTGGCATGAATACCCGTGGATCATCCGATTGAAGAAAAACACGAGTTTCTTCTGCGAACCGCGGAGCTCCTGCAGCGTTACGGTACACCTTCTCACCGCCTCGAACGGTTAATGGTTCGGGTCTCCGGTTTTCTGGGTGTGGAAGCGGCTTACTTGTATACGCCCACTGCCGTGATTGTCTCGTTTGGTACGGGGCAAGCTGAACAGACCCGTCTGATCCGATCGGATGCCGGGGACGTCGACCTTGGCAAGCTCGTTGAATTCGACGAAGTTCTCGAAGATCTTGAGGATGGTCAAATTGACCTTGTCGTCGCACGGGAGCGAATGTTGGCTCTTTCGGAGGCGCCACAACGGTATGCCTCGTTGGCCGTTGCGGTGGCCAGTGGAGTCGCATCGGGGGGAGCTGCCGTTTTTTTTGGAGGGGGTATCCGTGAGGTCCTCGTAGCTCTGGTGTTGGGCGGCATCCTTTTTGGGGTTGCCTGGCTTACGCAGAGATTGAAATCTCCAGTGGGTCTCTTTGAGCCACTCGCCGGTTTCGTGGCCGCAACACTCGCGCTATGGATTTCCCCGTGGATTCAACCAATGGACGATCGCCTTGCGACACTCGCAAGTCTGATCATCATCCTGCCCGGCCTCTCTTTCACGGTTGCGATGACCGAGTTGGCTTCACGCCATCTGACTGCTGGAGTCGCCCGTCTGGCTGGGACCATGGTGAGCTTCATGACTTTAACGTTGGGTGTGGCGCTGTCCTGGCGACTGTTCGCTGGAATTCGACCCAACGATGTGGCCACCGAGGTACTCCCCGATTGGGCTCCCTGGCTTGCGCTCCTTATCGTGCCGCCTGCTCTAGCGATCCTATTTCAGGCCCGCTATCGAGAATGGTTCGTCATTGCTGTGGTGGCTGGTTTCGGCTTCCTTGCTTCCCAGCTCGGTGGCAATTGGATGGGAGGAGAGTTTGGCCCTTTTCTCGGCGCGCTCGCGGTGGGAGCTTGCAGTAACGCATACGCCCGCTGGCTCGATCGCCCCGCTTCAGTGACTTACACGCCAGGGATCCTGATTCTCGTTCCGGGGAGTCTCGGGTATCGGAGCTTGACTGCCTTTGTCAATCAGGATGCCTTGGAAGGATTGGAACTCGCCTTCGCAACCTTTCTGGTCGCGATGAGTCTCGTCGGCGGCTTGTTGGCGGCCAATGCGTTGATTCCGCCCCGAAGAATCCTGTGAAAGGATTTTCTGTTCGTCGAACTCAAAAAGTCCACTCCTGTTGAATGTCTGATGAGGGCATCTGAGACTTAAGACCGTGAGAACGCCGCCGACGGGATGTGCCTCAGTCAGTAGCGGAACTTGCCGTTGAATTTTCAAGTCGACTGATCATCGAATGACGGTTTGAATCATCGCCTGATGGCGAAAAGTACCGGGGCGAAAGGGAAGTGGGACCGAGGAGTTTTTTGGCGGTTCCACGGGTTTCATTTCTGGTGAGGGGGGCTGTGACGCTCGCGCTTCGATGCGAAGACGTTGAGCGTGCTCCCGTAATCGATCGGCTTCATCGAATTTTGATTGTTCTTCAAGGTCCGCCGCCGCCTGGTCGAGCCTGCGAGCTGAATCCCGTAGGGCACCAATGTAGGTGACTTCGCCATGATCACGAGGGTGGGTTGGACTACTGTGTGGGTAGCCAGAATGCTGTGGCATCAATGGGGCCGTGCCCTGACCGGGGTGCGTTGGCTGAAAGAGGTGCCCGAGCAGCGGGATTGTACCTTCTGGTTGCGGTTGATTCCGTATGGGATCGCCTCGGCGCCCTTCAGTTTTCGCTAAAGGTTGATCTACCGAATGACCAACTGGCAGGTCGCTGGGCCACAAAGCTGGGCCACCCACGGCGGATCGGATGTCTTCCAGAGTGCCAAGCATCTGCTCGAATTCTTCAGGATTGAGTGGTTCTCCCTGATTCTTCAAATGCTGGCGTAACGCAGCTTTAAAGTCGTGAGGGGGTTGAGGGGAACGAGGCCCTACGAAGGCCGGCTTTGGAACGGAGCGAGGCCCCTGAGCCTCTTGATTCGACGACGGAGTTGCAGACTGATGGATCTGAGCGTGGGAGGTTGTGGTGCTTGGGCTCTCAGAGCGGCGGACGGGTTCGGACGAACGAGTCGCGGTCTTTTCTTCCAGCGGTGAACCGGAGGTCAAGGTCTTGTCTTGAGTGGACAGGACCGCGGTCAACGCAACGGCAAAAATGAGATGGGGCATGCTTGAAATTTCCTTGGTGTCATCAGTTGAGTTCTGGACCCATCGGAATCTTGGTCCACGCTCTCGACAGCTGAGGTCGCAGCTCAAAGAACCCCTGAGTCATGCTGGGATGACATTCTGGCTCATGAAAAAAATGCGAGAACTGGGTCGTCTGCTACCCACCCAGATGTCATTTGCATGGCAGATCAATATTTTGTCACTTCGGTCGTCAATATAAGGTCCCTCGGTCCGGTCCCCAACGGCAAACAGAGTTTGCATTGACACACACGACCGACTTGTCCATAATCCGCCGCCATTTCTCTTTCGAGAGATGGATTACTGAAATGCCCATGATTTCGAGAATTCCATGACCATCGAAGTTGCAAACTCGTCTGATTCGATCGCAAGTCGGTCTCGGCGAGAGGGATTTCACTTTTTCAAAATGCTAGCAGCTTGCGTGTGGTGCTTGGGTGCGGTCACCGTTCAGGGAGTGACTCAAGAGTTGGCAGGGGCCTCACCGCAGGTACCGGTGATTCCCGAGCAGGCCGAGTCGAGCGACCAAAATGTCCAACTTCGGAATGGTTCCATTTCCCGCGGTTTGAGACTGAAAGGGCGAAGCACGCGGCCTGCAGAGCAAACCGTCGTGATCGAACCGACTCCCCCGGAGACAAAGCAAACCAGAGATGAGGGAAAGAGCATCGGGGCGACCACTGGCGACTTGCCCATGCCGGTTCTAGGGCCGACGGACAGCATTGAAACCTCCGGTGATGCTGAGTTTGTTGAAGGCATCCCAAGCATTCTCGACCCACTTCCGCTGGAACACCCGCTGAAACCGCGACGTCGTTCCATCACGGTGAACCCCATTGGTCTTCAGCAAGGTATGGCCAACTTTGCCTTCAACGGTCAACCGACCGTGCCATCTTATCCCGGCGAGCACATCCCGAGGATTCCCCGAGAACGTGGCAAAGGCTTTCCTCGCTTGGCATTGCAGTTTTCGATACCGGAAGAACGGCATCAGGGCCGAGGAGATCCTTTGGTGAGGACGAGTTGGATCAACCGTCCCATCCACGTCGATTTGCTCAGCGGTGGCTTATTTACCGGTGAGCTTGTGACAGGTTCAGCGAACGCAACCAATGGAATTATTGTCGGAACACGTATCGGCTGGGACTTAAGCCACTATCTTGGCGGCGAATTGCGTTTAGCGCAAGCCAATGTTGGACTCCAAGGTCGCTACGACACGGGTGATATTCGCTTTTATGATGTCAGCGTTCTTTATTATCCGTGGGGCGACTCGAGATTTCGCCCTTTCACCACCTTTGGACTTGGGATCAGTCAATACACATTCACTGACCCGCTGGCGTTGCCCGCCAAGGACACGTTACTGAATGTTCCGTTTGGCCTTGGTTTCAAATATCTCGCCCGACCTAATCTCGCCTTGCGCATGGAGATTCTTGACAATCTCGGGTTTGGTTCGTCCTGGATGCGGACTCAAAACAACCTGTCACTGACCGGTGGTTTCGAACTGAAAATGGGGGGATCGCGACGCAATTACTTCCCATTTTCCGCATCGTCCAGGAACTGGTAGAGCATCTGCGGTTCCGACTTTGCTCCCTCGTCTTTGGCACCGGTGTTTGAGTTTTTTATGGATGCCGGTCGAGGCATTTGAAGTCGAGACAGCTAGAGCTTCGAGACTCTCGAATGATCGAGTAGGCTCACTCGTGATTGTCCCTCTCGTTCGACCTTGGTAGTTTGACGCTTGGTCGTGGAGTCTCGAGTTGGAACGGGGCTCGGATCGCTGCCAGTGTTGTCAAGTCGGATCGATTCGATGTTACGTTTTTTGCACACAGCTGACCTTCATCTGGATAGCCCGCTCAAAGGTCTGCAACGCTACGAGGGTGCTCCTGTTCAAGAGATTCGATCCGCGACGCGTCGCGCATTGGATAATATCGTCCAGCTCGCCATCCATAGAGAGGTTCAAGTGGTGGTGATTGCGGGCGACATCTTTGACGGGGATTGGAGGGATACCCATACGGGCCTGTTTTTCAGTCGGCAACTCACCCGATTAGTGGAACATGGCATCCGGGTCGCCATGATTCGTGGAAATCATGATGCTGCGAATCGGATGACTCAGACGCTTCGTTTGCCTGAGGGGGTGAAGCTGTTTGGCGTCGATGTGCCGGAGACGATCGATTGGGGCGATCTTGGGATCGTCATTCATGGCCAGAGTTTTGCTGACGTCGCTGAGACACGAAACTTGGCCATGGAGTACCCTGCTGCCGTGCCGGGTGTATTCAACTTGGGCTTGCTCCATACGTCGCTGACTGGCTCTGAGGGTCACGATAATTACGCGCCTTGCACGCCCGACGACCTGCGACGCAAAGAGTACCAGTATTGGGCGTTGGGTCACATTCATCGACGTGATGATGTCACGTTCCGCGATCCGGCCATTGTTTATCCGGGCAATCCTCAGGGACGACATATTCGAGAGACCGGGGTTAAAGGATGCGTAATTGGCGAAGTGGAAAATATGACACTTCGCTCGCTGGAATTTGTGGAAGTGGATGTGTTTCGCTGGGAGCGAGTTGAAGTTGATCTGTCAGATTGCGTCGACACCGAACAGATGCTGCAGAATGTGGATGAGCATTTGGCGGCAATCCTCAACGAACACGCCCCTAAACCGCTGGCCGTTCGCGTTGAACTTGCCGGAAATACGACATTGCATCGCTCTCTTGCGGCCAAGTTTCAGGCTTGGCGTCAAGAGGTCCTCAATTGTGGGATTCAGGTGGGGCAAGATCGACTCTGGATTGAGAAGGTCCAACTGCGGACACAGGACAGGGATTCTCAAACTCAGGAAAGCGTGGGCGAAGGTCCCTTGGCCGAATTGTGGTCCGAGTTCGCCCGGGTGCAGCAAGATGAGGAGGTTTGGACAAGGATCACAGAAGCGATTGAGGGCCTCCGCAAGAAGTTGCCTACGGGGACCGATCAATCGCTTGCTTGGCTGGACACGGCCGATGACGGTGTGAGGGCCGAGTTTCTCCAAAAGGTCCAGACGCTACTGGCAGGTCGACTGTTGGGAGCGGATGCCACATGAACTGGTTAGAACTTGAATTGATTGCCTTTGGTCCTTTTGCCGGGCAGACTCTCGATTTTTCGAAATCTCCTCACGGACTGCATCTTGTTTATGGAAAGAACGAGGCCGGCAAAAGCTCGACGCTTCGAGCATTACGCTGCTTTCTTTACGGCTTTCCCAGAGCGACGGGAGACGATCAGAATCACGAAGCGAAAGCCCTGCGGATCGGCGGACGAATTCAAGACAATCAAGGTCAGGTGTTCCACTGGATCCGTCGTCGCGGCGTCAAAAACTCCCTGCGTGAATCGGATGATCTTACACCGGTGAACCCTGACCGGATGCTCGCGCTGCTGGGGGGGATCGACGAAGACCAATTCTGTTCTCGATTTGGTCTTCACTACGATGATCTCGTCACTGGAGGGCGCGCCATCGCGACAGGCCAAGGTGAATTAGGACAGCTGGTTTTTTCCGCTGCGAGCGGACTCGCCGGTTTGTCGAAAGTACAGCGAGAATTGGACGAGGAAGCCGACAGCCTGTACCGACCTCTGGCTAGAAAACGCAAAATCAATCAGACGATGACTCGGTTGGCGGATGCACGAAAGTCGGTCCGTGAGGTCACACTTTCTCTGGATGCCTACCAACGATGCGAACTTGATCTGAATGAGGCACGCCAAAAAAGTGAGCAATGTGCTGAAGCGAAGCGGGCCAATGGTGCTCGTCAGGCCTTGTTGGTTCGATATCAGGAAACGCTCAAGTTATTGCCCCAATGGATGGGCTGGAAGAAGAAACTGACGGAACTTGATGAGATCCCGTATCTTGACGAGGGATGGAGTGATCAGCGACGCGTAACCGAACGCGAACTCTTGATGCTGGAGCGAGAGCGAGACAAGTATCAGGTGGAAGTTCAGCAAGTCGATAAGGAGATGGAAACACTCGGAGACCATGCGGTCGACGCGGCCCACTGCGAAGCGGCCCAACATCTGATCGATCAGAGGAGCGCGCTCGTTCAGGCAACTCGTGACGTCGCGTCCAAACGTCAGGAACAGATGCAACTTCGCGCTTTGATCGACGCGCGTCTGGGAGATCTGAATCGAAGGATCGAAACCGATGACTACAGCGACTGGGAGCCCCTCCCTCTGCAGGTGCAAGAGCAAATTGCGCTGCTGATTGAGTCCTATCAGAAAATATCCGCACAGCGTTCCACAGAATCCGACGCCTGTCATCGTCTTCGTCACCAATTGGCGGCCACTGAAGTGGAGGCCACCGAAGAGGGCCTGATCGCGCTTGAGCCTCTTGCGGAGCGTCTCGAGCTGAGTCAGGACCATGAGGGGCTGGATCCGTCCATTGAGGCGGAGAAATTGAAGGTCGAAGAGCTAGAGTTGAAACTTGGTCATCAAGCAAAAGAGCTGCGTTTCTGGAAAGGCTCAGCGGATGAATTGATGGAGTTGCACCTGCCTCACTCTTCTCGTATCGAAAGTCACGAGGAGATTTGGAGGGAGTTGGAAAGTGAACTCAAAAGGGTCGACTTGGAGCTGGAGGCGCAGGATAAGCAGGTCGCAGTATTGGAGCGCGAGCTTCATGAATTGGATGATCAAGCGGCTTTGCCGGATCCCGAGCAATTGAACGCTTTGCGAGAACAAAGGGATCAACTTTGGCTCAAAGAGTTGAAGCCCAACCTGCGGGAACCAACCTCGTCGGGGGACGCTCAAGCGGCCTGGATGATGCACGGCCACGTTTACGAGTCGCTGACGCAGCAGGCAGATCAACTGGCAGACCAGCTTCTGCAGGCATCGGCGGAGTTGCAAAAGAAGAAATTACTGCAAGACCGTGTTGCGGCAGTTCGGGCGACTCGTGATTTCCTGAAGCAGGAATCGCAGGACTTGATGGGGCGGCGGTTGGAGTGGGAGCAGCAGTGGCGGAAAATCTGGCCCGAAGAACTCGAGGATATTGGCGACCCCGTAGAGATGCGCGACTGGATTTCCGCCGCCGATTTATGGATTGAGGGGAACCGCGAATTGGCACAGCAGCAACGAAATGTTCGAGGTGCGGAGCGTCAGCGTGATGCTGAAATCAATCGGCTGCGGGAAGCGTTGGAGAACACAGGTTGCAAACGCAAGCCGGACCAACCCCTTCAGCTGAGGACCTGGGTTCGTTTGGGGAGACAATGGCACGATGACCAGCGCGAACGGCATCGTGATCACCAAGAGCGAGAGAGAGAGCAAGAACGACTACAACGGGAATTGGCCATTGAAGTTGCCAGACTCAAAGCGACGGAGGATGAACTCAAAGACTGGACGGATCAATGGCAAGCGGCAATCGCACCCCTGAATGTCGGCCTCGATCTGTTGCCTGAGATTGCTCGAAAGATGGTGAACGCCCTTTTGGACGTCGAGCAAAGTGTGAGTCAGTGGCGGAAGCTGGATCTTGAAGCTCGGGCGTTTGAAAGTCGACTTGAGCACTTTAAAACCGAAGTTCAGGTGACGAATAAGGTGTTCGGACTCGCAGATTGTGACGACTGGATGGAGGCTGTGGAGAAACTCCGAGACGTCGTGCACGACCACCGTCGATCCTTGGATCGCCTTCAAGATCTTGAGTTGCGCAAGGCAACGCTCGATCAGGAGAGAGTAGAGCTGGATGCCAGAAACCAAAGGCTTCACGCAGACCGGGAGGTACTCAGCCAGCAAGCCCGTGTCGACTCTTCGGATCGTTGGAGCGAAATTGAAACGCTGTCGACCGCCAAGCGAGATGCGTTCAAGCAACTACAGGAAGTGGAGCAAAAGTTGCGAGAGCTTGCTCTTGAGGTCGACTTGGAAACCTGGTCCGAGCAGGTTGTGTCGATGAGCGTTACGGATGTGGATCTTCAAATTCAAGAATTGGCCGAGGAAGAACAGAGACTCGAACGTGAGACACTGGACGCAAGTGAGCAAGTGGGGGCGGCGCGCAAAACGTTGCTCGAAATGAATGGTAATGCGGAGGCTGCAGCGGCACAGGAGGAGGTGGAATCCCTGACTGCTGAATTGGAGCAGCAAATCGATACTTTCAGTCAATTGACGGTTGCATCGGCCGTGATGCGTGGGACGATTCAGGCCTATCGCGAAAAGCATCAGGGCCCGATCCTTGAGCATGCAAGTCGATACTTTCATATGTTGACTTGTGGATCGTTTTCGGGGCTGGTGACCGACCTTGACGAACAGGGGCAGTTTGTTCTTCTTGGGCAGCGGGAAGGTCGGCAGCGGCTGCAGATTTCACAAATGAGTGAAGGGACCCGGGATCAACTTTACCTGGCGCTGCGACTTGCCAGTTTGCGAGATCAGCTCGAGCAGCAGGAACCTTGGCCCTTGATCCTGGATGACATTCTCATCAAGTTCGACGATCCACGCGCGCTTGCGACACTGGAGGTTTTGTCGGAGCTGGGGAAACAGACGCAGGTCATTCTCTTTACGCATCATGCTCACCTTTTGGATCTCGCACGTCGCCACTTTCCAGAGGAAACGGTGCAATTCCATACGCTCGAAGAATCGTGGCAGAGTCGCGTTAAGGCTTGAGTTGCATGCCCTGCGAGAGCTGGAAATGCGGAAGACACCTTGTCGTGTCCCTGTGACCCCATGCCACGGCTGGGTCAGTGCTGCAGGTCAGCCAATGCGAGTCGATGCTTCCTCACAACTTCTCCGTTGAGATCCCGAATGGCCAACATCAGGGTCGTTGACTCGCCCCACTCGATATCGAGGGTACCAAAGTTGACTTTCAGGTAGTGCTGGCCAAGTCGATATCGGTTGGGCTCATTTTCATTCCCACCGCCACTCGGCTGATTCAAACTGGAACTTGTGAAGTCAATAATTGGGTAGGGCGTCCTGTCAGGATCCGGGGGCATCTTGGAGATTTCGGCGAGATGGCGATCGCCGCTCACAAAGAGAATGCCATTGGCTTTCGTCTTCGAAATGAGTTCGAGCATGCGTTGACGTTCTCGCGGGAAATTGCCCCACATTTCCCAGCCGTGTTGGTCGGGAACAAATTGAATGCTGGAAACCACCACGCGGATTTCCGCGGGTTGGCGGAATTGCTTTTCCAGCCAGCTCCATTGGGCGTCTCCGAGGATGGTTGATCCGGGGGAATCGGTGGGCCCGTAGGGACCGCGGCCCTTCATGCGGGGGTTGGCCTTCGTGAGCGCACTACGGAAGTAGCGGGTATCAAGAAGAATGATTTGCAGACGTTTTCCGGCGGGGCCAAAAATGGCCGAATCATAAATGCCTTCTCGATGTCGCCGTGGAGAATCCTGAGGAGTCTCAAAGAAGTCATTGAAAATTTTCTGTGACTCTCGCTTAATTGGAAACTCCGCGCCACCATCGTTGACACCGTAGTCATGGTCGTCCCATGTCGCGAGAATCGGGCAAAGGCTCTTGAGTTTTTTGAATCCCGGATTAGACCCAAGCTGGTCGTACTTGAGTTTCAAGATCTCAACATCGTCGGAGTCACCATAGATGTTGTCTCCTGTGAGGACGAAAAGTTGAGGTTCGTAGTCAGAGATCGCTTGCCATATCGGTTGGGATCGATCCTGACGGATGCACGACCCGAAGGCGATTCGACTCAACGGCGACGTTTGGGATTGCGTCTGGGCGGAGGCCAGCGGTGCCACCAAACAGGAGATGGCCGCAAGTCTAATCGCAAGCTTGATCCAGTGATGCATGGGCGTCCCTTGCGGATCTCAAGACAGTCTCAGCATCCACCTCGCCGAGGCTCTAAGGTGCAGAGCGATAACGCTTTTTGGCCCGGGAAGTTGGTGGTTTGGGGGGAGCTGCGACCGTTTCCTGACGAGGTTGACTCGGCTCACCCAGATCGATGTTCTCCCGGATCAGCAGTTTATCAATCCGCATTTCAATCGAGGTCAGAAACTCACCCTGATCAGGTTCGACGAAGGTGTAAGCGACACCCTCTTGCCCCATCCGTCCTGTCCGCCCCACACGATGGACATAGTCGTCACAAAGTTCAGGGATGTCGTAGTTGATGATGTGAGAAATGCCAGAGACATCGATGCCGCGACCGACAACATCGGTGGCGACCAGCAACGACACTTTTCCCTCCCTGAACTTCGTCATGGTTCCGGTCCGTGCGCTCTGGGTCATGTCCCCGTGAATGGTACCGACGGCTTTCATGCGGTCGGCGAGGAATCGATAAATTCGATGGGTTTGGACTTTCGTTCGACAGAAGACGATGGCTTGCTTGGGTGTCTCCCGCTCAAGGAGTTTGAGCAGTAACTCGCGTTTCTGGTTGCGAGCCACCGAAAAGTAATATTGATCGATCGTGTCCGCAGCGACTTGAGAAGGCGATAGATTCACCAGCGTCGGTTGGTACATGTAGCGTTTGGCGAGTCGTCGGATTTCATCTGGAACGGTCGCGCTAAGCAAGAGTGTTTGGCGATCTTCTGGGCACTTTCGCAGGATCTTTTCGATTGCAGGGCGAAACCCAATATCCAGCATGCGGTCGGCTTCGTCCAACACGACGCACCACAACTCTTCTGTTTTCAGGGTGCCTCGTTGGAGATGATCGATCACCCGTCCCGGAGTCCCGACCACCACATGAACCCCCTGCTGCAAGCGGTTCTGTTGGCTCCGGAAAGGACTTCCCCCGAATACGGCTGCAGATTTGAAGGGTTGATTGAAAGCCAGTTTCTCAACTTCGCCATGAACTTGAAGCGCCAACTCGCGAGTCGGAACTAGAATGAGGGCCTGAGGTCTCAGAGGGTGCGGCTCATCATCGAGCTGTTCAAGAATCGGAATGACGAAGGACGCCGTTTTACCCGTGCCGGTTCTCGCTTGACCGATCACATCTCGTTCCTCCAGGGCGAGAGGAATCAAGGCTGCCTGAACGGCCGAAGGTTTCTCGTAACCTGCCCGATCAAGGGCTTTCTGCATCGCGGCTGAGAGTTCAAATTGCTTAAACGATTTCAATGAAATTCGTTTGAGCGTCTTGGGACTGTTCGCGGCAGTGGCTTCGCTGGAGGGCATGTTTTTCCGGGGTGACCGTGGGGGGAAGGAAAAGTCAAAGACATCAGCCGTTGGAGTTGTTTGCTAGCAAAAACAGAGACCGGTTCCAACTCTAGCGGTTCTTCGCCCGCAATCTGATTCCAAGCAGTATAGCCTGACGTCGCCGAGTCCGACGATCAAGGGGGAGCGGCCTGTTCCTTGCCAAACTATATCAAAATAGGAACCAAGGGCGGGCTGGGGGCGTTAGTGGGTGCCGCCGTTATGGAACTCCAGGAAACTGATCTTGCCAATTTGAGTCCAAATGGGGTACCAAATTGTCGTCAAGGGAGGGAAAGGACGCTCTTCTGAACGAACCGCCGGAGTTTGCGGGCCATTCATGGGCTGTATCGGACTTGGTCAAGTTCACCAGGGCAGGGTTTTGTCAGAATTGGTGCAATTTTGAGGTTGCCTCATCTCACTGTCCTCTCTGATGGGCATCGTACCTCAGCCATTCATCCGTGATGTGAAGTCCCCATGCTACAAGCGATTGCTTCGATGAAACGTAGGGCCCTCTTTGCGCCTCTGCAGATGTGGCGGAAAGCGGCAGAGCCGTTTGCGAATCTGGGCCGTGCACTGAAAATGGCCATGTGTTATCGAGTCAGCCTGATCTTATCGATTTTCTGTTCGCTGGGCGTTGCATTACTTTGGGGTAGCAATATTGGCGCTGTCTATCCTCTGGTGGAAGTGGTTCTTGCGGGAAAGTCACTGCATCAATGGGTGGACGAGCAGGTGGTGGATTCTCGGCAGCGGATCGAAGAAGTCCATCAGGAAATGGGTCAACTCATTCCACCACCCTCGACGGAAAGTGAGCAGGTCCGTCGCCAATACGACATGAAAAAAATGCAACTCGACTTCGAGTTGGAGGCCACGGAAAAACAGATGGCCCTTGCCCAGTGGCTCCAACCGGGAATCCATCGTTTTCCCTTTCTCTCGACTCCCTTCAATACGCTCATTTTGATGGTCGGTTTTTTGATGGCTGGAACGTTGGTGAAGGGCGCCTTTCTGTTCGGGAATATGGTGCTTGTCGCGCGCGTTGGCCAACGCACCGTTCTCGATCTTCAAAACATGTTCTTTGCGCGGACGCTCAACCTCGATCTGACGACACTCGGTCAAAATGGGACTGGGGATCTTGTCGGACGAATTCGAGGGGAAACCAATGCGATAGGAAATGCGATCACGACGCTTTTCGGGAAGATGCTTCGTGAGCCCCTCAAAATGTGCGCCTGTCTAATCGGAGCCGCTTTGGTCAATTGGCGATTGTTGATCCTGTCCATTGTGATTTGCCCCATCGCGGCCTTCTTCATGATTCGTCTCGCTCGAGCGACCAAGCGAGCCAGCCGCAAGGCCATGGAGGAGTCGGCCAAATTGATGAACCGACTTTTTCAGGCGATCACTTACATCAAGATCGTCAAAGCGTTCACGATGGAGCACAGTGAGCGTCGCCGGTTCCGGAAGGTTTCGGGTGAGGTTTACGCCCGGGGTATGAAAATCGCCATTTACAGTGCTCTGTTCCGACTTAACAACGAGGTTTTAGGGATCGGTGTGATTTGCCTGTCGATGCTTGCCGGCGGCTATCTGGTCTTGAATCAGGAAGAGTTTCTTTTTGGGATTCGGATGAGTGACGCGCCCATGAGCGCCGGTAAATTGTTGACCTTTTATGCGTTTCTCGTTGGAGCCAGTGACCCAATCCGAAAGATGGCCGATGTTTACAACATGCTGCAAAGTGGCATTGTTGCAGCCGATCGTGTTTTTCCTTTGATCGATCGGGAAAGTAAGATTCGCGATACGGAAGATCCAACTCCGCTTCCCGTTGGGCCTTCGACCTTGTCATTTGAAGAGGTTCGGTTCGGGTACAACGATGAACAGGAGATCCTGAAAGGAGTCAGTTTCGAGCTGCCGGTAGGCAAGTCTCTGGCCATTGTTGGGGCCAACGGGGCAGGAAAGAGCACCCTCGTCAATCTTCTGCCACGTTTCTACGATCCTGCCTCAGGTTGCATCAAGCTCGACGGGATACCCCTTCAGGATTTCAGTTTGAAGCATCTGAGGAAATATGTTGGTTGCGTCACCCAGCAAACAATGCTGTTTGACGACTCCATCATCAGCAACATCCGTTACGGAAATCCGGGCGTCACGATCGAACAGGTCATCGATGCTGCCAAGCGAGCCCACGCCCACGCGTTTATCGAGAATCAACTTGAAGAGGGGTATGAGACTCGGATCGGCGAACATGGTGGTCGCTTGTCGGGCGGACAGCGTCAAAGACTCTCGCTCGCTCGAGCCATCCTCCGCGATCCGTCGTTGCTGATTCTGGATGAAGCGACCAGCCAAATTGATCCCGAGAGTGAGATTCTGATTCATCAGGCACTCTCTGATTTTATACAAGATCGCACCACCATCATGATCACCCATCGGTTGAGTACTCTTGATCTCGCAGATTTGATTATGGTGATGAGTGAGGGTCGAATCGAGGACTACGGAACCCACGAGGAACTGTTGCAACGATCGTCGATTTACCAGCGACTGAGGCAAACCGAATTGAGGGAGTCCGCATGACCCGCCCGCTTCCCCAGACGTCGTTGCAGACGAGTCCTTACGAACAGATTTCCCTGGGTCGCCGGATCGTTCTTCAGGAGGCCCAGACGTTAGCGCGTCTCGCCGATCATATGCCTGCCGATTTTCATCGGGTCGTGCAGATGTTGAGCGAGTGCCGAGGCGCGGCTCTGGTCTCAGGGATCGGTAAAGCAGGTTGGATTGGTCAGAAGCTTTCCGCTACGCTGGCGTCCACCGGCACGCGAAGTCACTTCGTTCATCCCGGTGAAGCCATGCACGGAGATCTCGGACGTTTTGGCCCAGAAGATTTGCTCCTCGTTTTGAGCAATAGCGGCGAAACTGAGGAGGTTCTTCGCATGCTGCCGAGCGTCATTCAATGGGGAACGCCGATCATCGCCTTGACCGCGAATGATCAGAATTCTCTCGCTCGGCAAGCAACCTTTGTGCTCGATTATGGAAAAACCAGAGAAGCCTGCCCCAATGGTCTCGCTCCATCTTCCACCACCACTGCCATGCTGGCTTTAGGAGATGCTTTGGCTCTCGTGGTGGCCCAATCTCGTGGCTTTGGCGCGATGGACTTCGCCAATTTTCATCCGGGGGGAAGCCTCGGCCGGCAGCTTGCGTCAGTCGATGAGGTGATGCGCCCGGCGGATCAATGCCGTGTCTCCCGAGATCAGCTCACGGTGCGAGAAACTTATATTGGCACTGCAGGTCCAAGCCGAAGAAGCGGCGCCATTCTACTTGTGGATGACACTGGAAAGCTGAGCGGTATTTTTACGGATAGTGATCTCGCTCGACTGCTGGAGACCAAGCATGACTCGGCTTTGGATCAGCCAATCCAGAAGGTCATGTCGACGGAGCCTGAAACGGTTGCCAGTGGAACAAAACTGAGCGTTGCCATTGAACAACTGGCAGAAAAGAATCTCAGCGAATTGCCTGTCATCAATCGAGATGGGCAACCGACGGGGATGCTAGATATCACGGACCTGATCGGTGGTGTTCCGCCTGAAAGCCTCAACGCCAACGGGTGAATCGCCGACTCCAGTGAGTTGAGGTCGCTCGCGGATCTTCCCAAGTCCCGGCAGTTTTGAACGTTCTCTGCTACGCCTTCGGCGTTTTTAAGGGCTATGGCCGCACCCAGACCCTGTCTCAACCCATGTAGCTCTCGAGCCAGTCATCCATCTGCTGTGAAGTCGACTCCAGACGTTGCCAGACCCAGTCGGTAAAAAGTGGTCGAGATTGTTCCGCATCTGACAGTTGTCGGTGATTGGGCAAAATGCCACGGATTGAACGATGGATCTCTAAGTTGAGTGTCGGGTTGGCTGACGGGGCCGCGCCACCGGGGAACGCCTTGGAAAATGAGGCCATATAAAGCGACCAGTTATTCGCCCGCGCGTTGTCATTCCCTTGGTATGCCACCTGAAAATCTTTCAGGCGTTCCCGATCAACGGCGTAATTTCGAAACCGCGCATGGTCTCCGAGGTGCGCGAGCAAAACGTCACTCCACCGCTCCGTTTTCCGACGAAGACGATTCAGGCTTAGGCCTGCGGGTAGGGCTGCAGCGACGGCGACATTGAGGACCTTAAGGGCCTCCATGCGTGCTTCCAGGTGGCTAAGCCAGATGCTGCGAACCGCTGCCACCGAAGCATGATGCGATTCTGTATGGTTGGTGACCTCGTATGCGGCCGTCCAAATTCGACACAGGATCTCACTGACGAGAATCTCTTCAAAGATCGGACGACGGCGTGCGAGTTGCCGATTGTGCTCGGTTGCCGGGAAATCCATCTGCTTGAATTCGCTGAGAGCAGAACGCCATTGGTCAAGTCGCCGTTGAGAGACCGTCCAGTAGGATTCGAGGTCGAACGCAGGCCAGTCGAGTGAGAGGTTGGTCTGGCCATGTCGATCGGCGATGTCTGCCGCTAAACGGGCGAGCTGGTTTGAGTGCATAAACAGAACTTTGATTCGTTGAGCGATTAGGGCTCGGTTCAAATGCGTGAGGATTTAATTCGATGATCGCCATGACGACGATCCTCGAGAGAGTGAAAGCTCAAGTGCTGGAAAGTAAATCGAGACCTGCTCATCACTCACCATTCAGGTGAGGGCGCCAGGAGCGGTCTATGCCATATCGAGTACCTGAGCGAGATAACGGTGTTGCAAGATGGATGCCAACCATTCTTTTTTGGGGCATCTTGCCTCGAAATACTCCAGACTCCGGCTTTTATGCTCTGGATCTTTATTCCAACGCGGCCACAAAGGAAAGTGGCTGTTGCCAAAAGACCCCGTTGTGGTGTTTGAAAGCAACAACTCCAGGGCGTCGCCTCTCGGGAATTTCACATCCACATCGAGGAACCCGAGGTTCGCCTAAAGAATTCACTCAGTTTTCGTCGGGAAGGTGACAGGGCGAGCAAAGCTTGGACCTAACACCGTATCGAGAGGGTCAACACCGGCCGCAACCAGACCAAAACGATTGACGTAGATCGAGTCATCGTCACCCAACAGGTGGGCCGAGCAGTCCTGAAGAAAAGCAGTGTGGCCGTCTTCGAAAAGGATATTTTGCCCTCGGCTGCCATGGCGGCGTGAATATTGGGAGTTGGACGAATCATTCGTATCTGCCATTACCATGACGTAGGGACGCTGGCTCGACCTCGGTGCATGCCAACCTTCCTGATCGTAGTAACCCATGGTGTAGGCATAAGTCCCACCCATTTTTCGCTGCAAATGAGAGAGCTTGGCCCCATCAGATCGAGTGATTTCCAAAGTTGTTGGAATCGAAAAATTCGATTGACTCAACGGACTCGAAGGACATAACAGGAGCCGATCCTGAATCAGTTCAGCGTCTCTTAGAATCGGACCATACGCCCCGGCGACCCCAAGTCGGCTACCTAGCTCGGCTGAGGGAAGGAATCCTGCGTGGGATTGAGAATAATGCTGAAGTGCCGTCGACACCTGCCTCAAGTTGTTTTGGCACATTGCTATCCGAGCCTGATACCGGCTGTTGAGGATCGATGGCAGAAGGATGAGTGCAACAGCGAGGCAAGTGCCTGCCAAGACCACGATGTCGCGCCAACTCCAGCCCGAGCCGGCGTAAGTTCGGGCCTTCGAAGCAGGCTGAGATGCTAAATCACTCTGGGCAAACAGTTCCCGGGTGCGGTCAAAATCCACCACCTTTTCGCAGGCACGCCTAGCAAGTCCCGATGGCGGGCGGACGGACTGCCAGGATTCCGGAGTTTTCGGTAGCGAGGCGTAAAGTCGATCCACCGCCTCTTGAAGTTCAGGAGAACCACTGATTTTTTCTGCGATACGAGAATGCTCTTCCGGTTCGAGTGCTCCCAGCACAAAACCGACGAGATCCAAATCCTCGGCGCCGTTTAAGGGGTCTCGGTTGTCTGGTTGTTGTTCCATGTTTCAGTCAACTTGGAAATTGCAGAATGCAATCTGCTTTTCACGGTTCCTACCGGGATGTCGAGAACTTCGGCCGCTTCTCGGTACTTCAATCCTTGATAGTACACCAGTTGAATGACCGCATACATCGACTCGGGTAACGAATCCAGCGTCATCCGAACCTGATCGTGGCTTTCACTTCGTTCTACTCTTTGCAGTGGATTTTCCTCATGGCTCTCAAGCAAATTGACCAACCGGCTGACTTCATCGCCTTCGGCCGACGAGCCACTCTGATCGAGGCTGACCATCCGGTGTCGCATGACTTTTCGGCGAGCATCGATCGCCTGATTGGTCGCGACCGCGTAAAGCCAAGGACGGAATTTCCTCCCCTCGTCAAACTGATCACACTTGAGGTGAACTTGCAGAAAAGTCGCCTGGAATGCGTCCTCTGCCAACTCAGCATCATTCAGGTATCGGCGTAAGTAGTTGTACAACTCACGCTCGTAACGATACACCAGTTGCGCGAACAGTTCTCGATCGCTGGTTTCACGATAGCGTGCCACCAGTTGCTCGTCCGACAAGACCGGTTGAGCTGGGACCTGAGATTCCGATCGATTTGTTTTTGCTTGAGCGTCCATGTCTACTACGCATACATGAAAGGAGAGTTCGGAAAAATTACGTGCGTCGCGCAAGACGATTGGATCTTTGACCCGAAGTGTCCTACACCATCGTAACTCAATGCCGCAGAACTCACCAATGTTTTGGCCCCTCGTCTGGTTGGTTTGACAGTCAGGTAGGGCCCGCCTTACACTCACAACCCGTACAACAAGCAACCGGTGTGCCAACCGAGGTTAAAGTGTCTAAAAAACAACTGAGTTGGGCGGCTTCTGGCGATGTTAACGCCTTTTTTGGCTTGATGTTAGATAATGTTGCCGGATTAATACTCATGGTGAGTCTGCTGGCAGGAGTCTTTGAATTTTCTTCCAGTTTCACCTTGAACTACATGGTTCCGGGAACGGCCATAGGGGTCCTTGTGGGGGATCTCATCTTTTTTTTCGTGGCATTACGCCTCGCTCGGAAGCTCGGTCGGGGCAATGTGACCGCCATGCCCCTCGGCCTCGATACTCCAAGTACCTTTGGAATGGTCCTTTTTGTCTTGGGCCCCGCATTTGTAAAGATGAAGGCGGACCTCGGTGGGGAAGGGAGCTTGACCGATGCCCAGCTGGTCTTGGCGCAGAAGTACGCCTGGCACATTGGCATCTGTTGCATTTTCATCAGTGGAATTTTCAAGGCGATCTGCGCGTTCGGTTCCAACTGGATCCGGAAGGCTCTGCCGAGAGCTGGGCTTCTTGGATCACTCGCCGCGATCGCGCTGGTCTTGATCAGTTTCCTCCCGTTGATCGAGATTTTAAACTCGCCGGTGGTCGGCCTCACAGCGCTTGCCGTCGTCCTCACGACGCTGGTGGCTCGCGTCAAGTTGCCTTTCAAGATTCCTGGCGCTCTGGGGGCCCTGCTCATTGCTGGCCTGCTGTTTTATTTGATGCAGGCCAGCGACGCGTGGCTGAATACTCATCTCCTTTCCCATGTCCATGCCATGGATTTCGATCCAAAATCGGCCTTGCTGCCAACCGGATGGTTGGAGGTTTTCCGATTCGAATGGATTCAGCAAATGCCCAGCGCGCTCAATTACCTGCCCATCGTTGTGCCCTTTGCGTTGGCAACGGTAGTTGGCGGCATTGATTGCACCGAAAGTGCGGCAGCGGCTGGCGACGAATTTGATACCGGTCAAGTGATTGGCGTCGAAGCGTTCGCCACGCTGGTCGCGAGCCTGTGTGGTGGCGTCATCCAGACCACCCCGTACATTGGCCACCCGGCCTACAAGGCGATGGGAGGGCGTTCCGCTTATACACTCGCAACGGCAATGTTCATTGGGGGAGCGGGAATCCTTGGTTATTTCGGTTACCTATATTTGATCATTCCCAAGCCGACGGTCTTCCCAATTCTTGTTTTCATCGGGATTGAAATCACGGCGCAAAGTTTTCACGCCACGCCCAAACGGCATTACCCGGCCGTGGCAATTGCCTGCATTCCCGCACTTGCGACCCTTGCGGCGATGTATGCCGGTAAAATCTTGAGTGACCCGAGCATGTTTGCTGCAGGAATTTCCGAAGCCAAATTGAGTGACCATCTTCAAGGTGAACTCGTGACCGTGAGAATGTTGGCCAATGGCTTCATCATTACGAGCTTGCTCTGGGCGAGTGGGCTCGCCATGTTGATTGACCGAAGATGGAAGGCTTCGACGCTGATCTTTGGACTCTGCGGGATCTTGACCCTCTTTGGAGTCATGCACTCACCACTTCCTGATGGCTCGATGTTTTGGCCTTGGCAGATCGGAGATACGGTCCTTCAGCGTTTGACCTGGGAGTACGCGGCCGGATACCTCGTTGTCGCCGTACTGATTTACTTCCTGGGGCATTGGTCCTCGAAGGATCAGCGAGTGGCGGGCGATGATGAAGACCCACACCTCATGGAATCCAGTTCAGCGGCAAACTCATAACAATCTTGCCGTTGCACCATCGGAGCGGAGTTCTTCATGAGAACATGCTGCGAGCACCTTGGGGCGCGACGGAGAGCAAGGATCCCGGGCGAACGCGAGGTGGCAACAAACGACGCGTCTTTGAATGTCCACCCAAAATTTGAAACGGTAGGAGCAGCAGACCTCATGGCTTTAGAAAGAATCTTGGAACCGGAGGTCATGGATACTTTGGCTGAGGCTCAAGACTATGACTCGATGGATCATGGAGGCGTCAACGAACGCTTTGTCGCCGAGGCGATAAGTTTTGGTATCGATTCGGGGGATGTTCTTGATCTTGGCACCGGGACGGCTCAGATTCCGGTGCAGTATTGCCTGAAGTGCCTCGAAGTGCGCATCATGGCTGTTGATATGGCCGTTCACATGCTGGACCTCGCCCGTTACAACGTTGAAGCTGCCGGAGTGACCGAGCGTGTGCAATTGGGACAGTGCGATGCCAAGGATCTCCCTCAGGATGATGGGATCTTTGATGCGGTCATTTCAAATAGCATCGTGCATCACATTCCCGAACCGCTAACTTGCTTGGAGGAGGCGGTTCGCGTTACCCGCTCAGGAGGTCGGTTGTTTGTCAGAGATTTGATGAGGCCTGAATCGCTCGAGCAAATTCAGGAGTTCGTGGAAGCCTACGCGGGCGAAGAAAACGATCATCAACGCAAGATGTTTCGTGATTCGCTGCATGCAGCCTTGTCACTAGAAGAAATTCGGCAGATGGTTTCGGGTTTAGGATTTGATCCTGAAACAGTCACCGCAACCAGCGATCGTCATTGGACCTGGGCGGCCATCAAGCCCTGATGGATCAATCCAAAAATCTTTCCTCAAAATCACGCACGCAAGACGGGGGAAGCGTGTTCTAGGTGTTTTCACTCGCGGTGGCGAGTGTCATTGCGATCTGGCAGGCTTTGAGATATTCGTCGACCATGAGTTCTTCCGTTTTCATATGTTGGTTGACCTGTCCACAACCGAAAGAGACCGTGGGTAGTCCGCGAGCGCTGAGCCAATTCGCATCTAGCCCACCATTGGCCACGGCAAACTCTGGCTCGAGGCCCGCTTGCGAAACCGCCTGAATTCCTGCCTTCACACAAGGGTGATCCTGGGAGATTTTGAATGCCTCGTAATCCAGGTTGCCGCGAAACTTGACTTGGCCATTCACTCCCTCTTGGTTTGTGACTCTCGTAGCGGCTTGGCTGAATGCCGCTTCGATTTCGTTCACTATCTCTTCCCGAAAGACCGGGTCGTGACTTCGGGCTTCAGCCCGGAGTGTCACCTCATCGCAAACCACATTGGTAGCCGCACCCCCGTGAATCACGCCAATATTGCTGGTCCCCAGCCTTCCCCGTTTTTTGATCGCACCGTGCCAGCCTCGTCGTTGAAGATCTGCAATCGCGAGCCCCGCAATGGCGATGGCACTGACCCCAGCTTCGGGCGCGCCGCCAGCATGACTGGCGAGTCCAGTGATCCGTATTTCCATCCGATACCCTCCCGTCGCGCCAATCGTCAGTTTATTCGCTGCTCCACCGTCCCAGTTGAAACACAGCTTTGGAGACTTCAGTGAGCCTTTCGCCAACAGGCGTGCGCCGTGCAAACCGATTTCTTCCTGCACGGTCCACAAAAAGGTCAGCGGCGGGTGATCGAGGCCTCGGCCCAGGATTTCGGAAGCGGCGATGAGAGTGACCGCACAACCCGCACGGTTGTCCGCGCCGAGACCGGAGCTGGGATTTGCACTGATCATCTTGTTCCCTTTGCGAACAGGCTTCGAGCCGACGCAGATGGGAACTGTATCCATGTGGGCCATCAGAAGACGCCGTGGACCACGGACTGTGCCCGGCAAGACGCAGACAAGATTGCCAGTATTGCCCTGGAGGGGTGTCCGTTTTTGAACCTGATCCGAAGAGATCCAACTCGCTTTGGCACCCGCCGCCCGAAGATGGCCTATCAAGTAATCCGCCACATCGGCTTCTCGACCACTGTCGCCTGGAATCGCCATGAGTTCCATGACTCGTTGTACTGCAGTGTCTTGGTCAAAACTCATCACAGGGATCCTGAATCGGAAGGTCAGATGGCAAGTTGCCAACTTCAGAGCAGCTTGCAACTCGTGGGGAAGCGACGCGAATGCCACATTCTCACATCATGAAAAGGGACTTGAGAACGCATGATGAACTCCAAGGAATTCATCATTTCTTTTACCCATCTTCCCTTTTGTCTTTCGCAGGAGAAAGGGGGGCGCGAGGTGGTCTCCCAAATGGATAATTGGCAGTGGCTCCAATTCGTTATCTGATTCCACCGGCGTGTGGTGTGCCACATCGCAGTCAAGTGATACCATTCATCCTCTGTGGAATTCATTGCGGGCTAACCCGGTTGAGCCTTGTTAGTCGTTCATTCAGGATGCACAAATGTTGCGTTTTTTTATTGCCGGAGTCATGCAAGGATCGAGTGGCGGCGACGATGTTGTCGAACAGTGCTATCGCACGACCATTCGAGAGGTCCTTGGCCGCGTGTTTCCGGAGGCGGACATTTATGATCCTTGGGCGGGACACGAAGAGTCTATCGGCTACAGTGACGAAAAGGGGAAGCGAGTATTCCTTGAACACAACGCGATGTGCGGGCAAGTGGATGTCTTGATCGCATTTCTCCCCGAGGCATCCATGGGGACGGCGATCGAAATGTGGGAGGCCTATCGAAATAGCAAAAAGGTGATTTCGATCAGTCCGATGCGTCACAACTGGGCAATTAAATTTATCAGTGACCATCGGTATGACTCACTGGAAGATTTTGTCCGGGCAGTCCAAGATGGGTCGTTTCAAAAGATACTCGACGCGTCAACGCATGCAGAATGAGGTTAGGGAAGTTCCAAGGGTGGAATCGGCTGCGTGGTGGGAGAGACTAGATGAGCGAAGATCATGGAGAGAGTGGACTCGAGTCGGAGTCTCATGGCCCCGATAAGGTTGCCGCCAATTCGCAGCTTCACCTTCTCGACTACGATTCCAAGTCGCTTGCCACGTGGCTGAAGACGGAGGGGAGCCAAAGTTATCGGGCCAAGCAGATTCGTCATCGACTCTTCTCCGGTCGAGCCGAATCTTTCGAGGACATGCCGGACCTTCCGAAGGCACTTCGGGAAAAGCTGTCGCAGGATTTTCAACTATGGACTTCAACCGTTGTCAGACATCAAAAGGCTGAGGATGGCACGGAGAAACTGCTTCTGCAGTGGTCCGAGGGAGGGCGAATTGAATGCGTGCTTCTCCGCGATGGTGACCGTCGAACGATTTGCATCAGTAGCCAGGTTGGCTGTGCGATGGGGTGTGTTTTTTGTGCCAGTGGTCTGGATGGCGTCGATCGAAATCTGACCCGCGGTGAAATTATCGAGCAGATGCTCAGGTTGCAACGCCTGCTGCCTCAAGGTGAGCGTCTTAGCCATATCGTGGTCATGGGGATGGGAGAGCCCCTGGCCAATCTCAACTCACTCCTTTCAGCACTGAATGAGGCCAATGCTCCCGATGGACTGGATATCAGCGCGCGGCGAATCACGATCTCTACAGTAGGACTTCCGCCCGCGATCGTCAGACTGGCAGAAGAGAACCGGAGGTTTCATTTGGCCGTTTCTCTTCACGCGCCCAATGACGAACTTCGAGATCAGATTGTACCCGTCAATCGAAAAATCGGCATCAAAAAAGTGCTCAAAGCGGCGGACCAATATTTTGAGGCCTCGGGTCGAAGGCTGACTTACGAATACGTCCTGTTGGCCGAGGTGAATGACTCTCCAGAACATGCCCAGCAACTCGCGCAGTTGCTTCGAGGCCGACCGGCTTTGCTCAATGTGATTCCGTACAATCCCGTTGAGGGACTTCCCTATCAGACACCCTCTTCGATGAGCGTGAGACGATTTCGCGAGATTTTGGAGCGGGGTGGGATCAACGTTCAATTTCGTCAACGTAAGGGCGACAAGATCAACGCCGCGTGCGGGCAGCTCAGACGCTCCACGCCAACAGCCAATGTCGAAATTCAACCGCCATCTCAGGCATGATTTTCTAGACAATCGGCGAAGCAGATTTCAGCGATCGGTGGTGTATCGTTCGCAAGAACTCTTTCAGTCCCACTTTGTAATTTCCTTGTCGAGTGATTATGGCGAGATCCAAAAAACCGCGTCCTCCGATCGATGTTGAACTCGGTCAGTTTTGTTTTACAGGGCAAGTCGAGGGGCATACGGAGACACGTCGCGTGCTGGCCTGGGGGGGCTTGCCCGGAGAGCATGTGCTGGTCCGCGAACGCAAACGCAAACGTGGAACTTCGATCGGTGTCGTCGAAGAGATTTTTCGACCTTCGCCTGATCGTGTACCGCCTCTTGAGGATCACTACATCTGCAGTTCCCCTTGGCAAGTACTCAATCCGGAACGGGAGAACGAGATCAAACATGATCTTGTTCGAGATTGGTTTTCTCAAGAGCATGGGATCGAATTGCCCGACTTCGAGGTCGTTGGGGACGTGAGGGTCGGTTATCGAAACAAACTGGAATTCGGATTTGCCAACACGGATGAAGGGGTGTCGCTTTCGTTCTTCGAGCGAGGAGGACCCGGACGAAGAATGCCTTTGGAAAGTTGTTGCCTTGGGCAAAACGAAATTAATGAAGCCGCCCAGAAAATTGTGAAGCGTTGCCGAGCCGCTGGCTACGAGTCGCGCAGTTTGAAGTCGTTGATGCTCAGAAGCAATCAGGCCGGTGAAGTTCTGGCCGGACTGTACGTGCGAGATGAATTGCCTCCTCCTTTTACCTCGTTGGATGATCTTGAGCCGTTGGTTGGCTTTCGAATGTATTTGAGTAATCCCAAGTCTCCAGCGTCCGTGGTGGACAGGGTGATTCAGGATTTGGGACTTGCCGAAATCGACGAATATCTCCACGGTCATCGATTTTCAATGACTGATCGCAGTTTCTTCCAGGTAAATATACCGATGTTTGAAACCGCGCTCTCCGCCATTCGTCCGCATGTTCTGCCCGACCGCCCTGTTTATGACCTCTACGCCGGAGTCGGCACGATTGGGATCAACTTGGGTGTCGCCGGTACCCATTTCGTTGAGATCGAACCCGAGTGCACTCGACAGCTTGAGTTGAATTGCCAAAGAAACGGCTTGGAGGCCCCCCAGATCATCACGTCTCCTGCGGAAAAGGCGATACCTGAATTTTGCCGAGACGCGACATTGATCGTGGATCCACCCCGCGTGGGATTGCACCCCAAAGTGGTCAAGGCCCTTGCCGAGAGCGGTCCAGATCGTGTCATTTATTTGTCCTGCAATCCAGATACTCAGGCTCGCGACCTGAGTATTCTCATGCCTGGCTATACGCTAACTGACTTCCAAGCCTTCAACTTCTTTCCGCGCACCCCCCACCTCGAAACGCTTTCGATTCTGGATCGAAAAGCATGTACGGCCTCCGCAATTGAGGTTTCCCATGGAAATTCGAGTGACCTCAACCCGCAGGATTAAAAGCTCAGGGAGCCCAAGGCTTCGCGTCGGTGAGAGCTCAGAAGGTTGCAATCTGCGTGGTCTTTCCGGCGGTTCAGCGAGCCGGGTAGCATTTTTTCTCGACCTTAAAACCCTAATGGCCGATACACCCCGTATGAACTGCGCGATCGGACCATCATCGTTGGCGTGATTCCGCTGGGGGTTGGCCCCGATCGCATAAGATTTCGGTGTCCCGAGGAACTCGCGGCATCGCCGACGACTCTCCCTCAGAACCTGCAGCGTGTGAATGGCAACTTCTTTCAGAATCAAACCGAAGCAGATGCTCGGAAAGTATCGCATTGAGTCCAAGCTTGGGGATGGCGGTTTCGCAACGGTCTATCGCGCGTTTGATACGCTCGAGGGAATTCGCATTGCGTTGAAAGTTCCCTATCCTCACCTTGTCAGTCCTGAGTGGACGGAAGATTTTCGACGTGAAATCCGGATCAATGCCCAACTCAGGCATCCTCACGTTCTGCCGGTAAAAAATGCAGAGATGGTCGAGGGGGGCCTGGTGGTCGCCTACCCACTCGGAGATCGGACTTTGCAGGATCGCTTGCGTAGTCGCATGTCGCTGCCGACTGCGATCGAGTATGTCCAGCAGCTTCTGTCAGCAGTCGCGTATGCCCATTCCAGGAAGGTGATGCATTGCGACATCAAACCCGAAAATCTCATCCTGTTTGATGATCATCTCATGCTGTCGGATTTCGGACTCGCCAAAATATCGGCTCGGACGCTTCGAGCATCTGGTTCCGGGACGGTGGGCTATATTGCTCCGGAGCAGGCGATGGGGCGACCCTCCTTTCGATCCGACGTTTTTTCGCTCGGGCTTGTAAGTTATCGAATGGTGGCCGGGATCCTTCCGGAGTGGCCTTACGACTGGCCTTTTCCCTCGCACTCACGCCTCAGCCAGAGGGCTCACCCTGATTTGGTGCGGTTCTTGAAACGCAGCCTTGAAAACGACCCTCGCAAACGGTTTTCGGATGCGATGGCCATGGAGTCTGCGTTCCTTCGTATCCGGGCAAAATGCTTACGCTTCTCTTCCAAGACGAGCGTGACTCAAGCTCGGACAGTCCCGCTGAAGCCGAGAGACTGGAGAACCGTGCGTCGTCGTCAATTTGTCAAAGAGTTTGGCAGCGTGCTGGAGACCGACTTTACATGTCAGAAATGCGACGGTCCCGTTTCAGAGGCGATGGGATTTTGTCCCTGGTGTGGCGATGACCGTACGTATTTCCCGGACCGGACTCGGCTGTCTCAATGTTGTCCGAGGTGCAACCGTGGGCTCAAACTCGATTGGAGTTATTGCCCATGGTGCTACGGAGGCGGATTCGAACTGGCAACCCAACGCGAATATTCAGACTCGAGGTACGTCCGTGGTTGTCAGAACTCAGCCTGTGACCGAAAAGAGCTGCTACCTTTCATGAAATATTGCCCATGGTGCCGGACAAAGGTCCGCAAGCGTTGGAAAATTCCCGGCATTAAGGAGACCTGCACAAGTTGTGGCTGGGGAGTTCTTTCCAGTTATTGGAGTCACTGCGGATGGTGCGGCAAAGCGCTTGCCGCCCAGCGGGCTGCCTAGAAACGACCTGCCTCGGCAAAATCACCCGAGGCTGAAAAGCAAAGGGCCTCACCGTGAACCAAGCGTCACGCCAATCGAGGATGTACCTTAATCAGGACATGCCAAGGCCCCTCGTGGAACATTGCCTTGATGGCCAGGTCGGGGTTTTCTCCCATCGCTGTCCTGGCAAAGCCACGTCCAATGAGGATTCCGTCGCCATCATAGAAGTCTCGGAAGAATTCTTGGTGCTCGCGGTCGCTGACGGTCTTGGAGGAGGGCCTGAGGGTGAAAAGGCGAGTCGATTGGCCGTTCAGACTTTGAGGCAAGAGGTCCAGGCGACATTAACCGCGGGGGTGCATCCTCGTGCCGCGATTTTGAATGGCTTCGAGGCGGCCAATGAGGTCGTTCTGCAGTCGGTGCGGGGTGGGGCGACAACGCTTGCCGTTGCTGAGATTCGTGACGGTTTTTTTCGACCCTATCACGTCGGTGATTCCGTGCTTCTATTGATGAGTAACCGCGGGAGGGTCAAGTATGAAAGTATTTCCCATTCTCCGGTTGGCTATGGTATCGAAGCCGGGGTGCTGGACCGAGAGGAAGCCCTCTATCGCGACGATCGGCATTGGGTAAGTAATGTCATAGGCTCGGAGGAGATGAGGATTGAGATCGGTCCTCAGGTCGCGATTGCTCCCCGAGATACGGTACTCGTTACAAGCGATGGTTTGATCGACAATCTGCGGGTTGCTGAGATTGTCGAGGAGATTCGCAAGGGGGATCTTCAACGCGGAATCGAATCGCTCGTCGAGAAAACTCGCAAGCGGATGGAGGTGAAGGTCGAGGGACAGCCCAGCAAGCCTGATGATTTTACGCTGGCACTCTATCGGCCTATGGGCTTGGCGAGCCAGGCTGAGGCTGATGAGGTCGCCCAAAATCCAGTCACGCTTGGTGTTGCAAACCCACCGGAGGGGTGGGCGGAGCCTTCGAGTCCGACAAAGCCCCTCTGAAATCGCTGAAATTTGCGTTGCAACCGAGGATTGAGAGCGTGTCGGTTGCGATGAAAAATGCTTCCGAGACGGCGCTAAGTAGTTGAATCGGTTCGGATCGCTGGGATTCACACCTTCGTCAGCATCCTATTGGGATCGATTCTGATCCTGTTCAAGGTCCTTGCGATTGTTGCGTCAGCCTGCGAAAACGTGGGTTGAACAATCAGCACAGGTATTACGACGGAGAAACAAAGTGGAACGAAAATGTCGCTGGGGCTTTCTTAGTACTGCAGATATTGGCCGAAAAAATTGGCAAGCCATCTTTCATGCGGACAACGCGGTGGTGACGGCGGTTGCGAGTCGCAGTGAGGATAAAGCTCAAGAATTCATCAAAGACTGTCAGTCTTTCCACCCCTTCGATCCGGCTCCTCGAGCCATGGGGAGCTACGAAGAGCTTCTGAGCAGCGACGAGGTTGATGCGGTTTATGTGCCTCTGCCGACGGCCTTGCGTCGGCCATGGGTCGTCAAGGCGGCGGAAGCCGGGAAGCACGTCCTCTGTGAGAAACCCTGCGGTGTTTCTAAAGCTGAAGTCGCTGAGATGACTCGGGCGTGTGAGGCCAACGGTGTCCAATTCATGGACGGCGTGATGTTCATGCATAGTCAACGTCTACCGGCGATGAAGCAGGTGCTTCAGAATGAAGAGGAGTTTGGAAAACTGCGCCGCATCGGTATTCAGTTTTCGTTTTGTGGTCCGGATGAATTCTTCACGGACAATATTCGAACGCATAGTGATCTTGAGCCTGCGGGGTGCCTCGGGGATCTGGGGTGGTATTGCATCCGGATGATCCTGTGGGGAATGGACTGGGAGCTTCCTCACAAGGTCACAGCGACGATTCTGACGGAAGCCAAGCAGCCCAGCAGTCCAGAGGCAGTACCCGTCGAGTTTTCAGCCGAGTTGTTTTTTGAGGACGGGGTATCGGCCAGTTTTTACTGCTCGTTCATTACGGAAAACCAGCAACTGGTGCGGTTCTGCGGGAGCAAAGGGTATCTCGAGCTTAATGATTTCGTCCTGCCTTACCTCGGTAGCGAATTGAATTTCGACCTCGTCAAAAACGTGTTCAATGTTCACGGCTGTGACTTCAATATGGAGCGTCATGCAACGCGGCATTCGGTTGCAGAATATGCGAATAGCTGGCCGAGTGCTCAAGAGACTCAGTTGATTCGGACGTTCTCCGAGACCGTAAACAGCGGGCAAATGGATTCGCAATGGCCTCGTTACAGCGTCGCGACGCAAACCGTTCTTGACGCCTGCTTTGAAGCCGCAAGGAGCCAAACTTCGGTCAAACCCGGTTTGCCTTCCTAGTTTTCTGTCGCGGTTGGAGTTCAGTCTGCCGGGCATTGCCCCCGGCCGACGGATTCCCTGAAGACTCATCGCTGAATGTTCGCGACTTAGGCGGTGCGGTGCGAGGTTCATTCATGAAAAAGCCCGCACATTTCATCCACCGAGGAAATGTGCAGGCTTCATGTTGATCGACATCAGGTGATCCTGTCGCAACCCTTTAGCGTTTCGCAACCATCCGTTGCTGTCCACGAGCCTGGCTCATCAAGCGATCGCGTATGGCCATCAATTCTGGGCTTTTGGCCGACATTTCGTTCGCCCTGTCCAGAAGTTGCTGTGCTTCTTCGCCATTCAAGTCAGCGGCGGGAATGGCACGATTCGTCAATACCGAGACCGTGTTCTCATTGACTTGGACGAACCCTCCATCAACGTAGAACGACTCGGACTGTCCGCCCCCGGTCAAACGCATCTCTCCATGTCCAAGACGACCAATCATGGGGCTGTGCTTCGCCGCAATTCCGATTTCACCATCGTGAAGCGGAAGTGCCACAAATTCGATCTGCTTGTCGATCACGGTTTTTTCGGGGGTGACAACGACACATTGGAGTTCGGCCATCATTAGCCTCCTTGGGCCATTTTCTTGGCTTGGGCTTCGGCCTGCTCAATCGGGCCAACGTACATGAATGCTTCTTCAGGAAGGTGGTCCCATTTGCCTTCTGCGATTTCTTCGAAGCTGCGGATCGTATCTTCCAACGTTGTGATTTCACCCGGTTTTCCGGTGAACACTTCCGCAACAAGGAAGGGTTGGGAGAGGAACCTCTCCATTCGCCGGGCGCGGTGGACGACCAATTTGTCCTCTTCGCTCAATTCATCCACACCGAGAATGGCGATGATATCTTGAAGTTCACGATATCTTTGGAGCGTCGTTTGGACTTTACGGGCAACGTTGTAATGGCGATCACCGACATACTGGGGATCCAGAATACGGCTTGATGAGGCCAGTGGATCCACAGCGGGGTAAATTCCCTTTTCTGAAATCGAACGTTCCAGATAGATGAATGCATCCAGCTGTCCAAAGGCCGTGGCCGGAGCAGGATCGGTCGGATCATCTGCCGGAACATAAACTGCCTGAACCGACGTGATGGCACCTTTGTTCGTTGAAGCGATTCGCTCCTGCAAAGCACCCATTTCCGTCGCCAAGGTGGGCTGGTAACCCACGGCTGATGGCATTCGTCCCAGAAGCGCGGACACTTCGCTACCCGCTTGGGAGAATCGGAAGATGTTGTCCACAAATAGCAGAGTATCCTTACCCGTCTGATCACGGAAGTACTCGGCCATCGTCAGGGCGGTGAGAGCGACTCGCAGACGAGATCCAGGGGGCTCGTTCATCTGTCCAAACACCATGCATGTCTGCTCGATGACTTTTCGACCGGTCTGTCCGATTTCAGTTTCCTGCATTTCTAACCAGAGGTCGGTTCCTTCACGGGTTCGCTCGCCTACACCTGCAAACACCGAATAACCGCCGTGAGAGCTGGCGATACGAGCAATCAATTCCGTCAAAATAACGGTTTTGCCGAGACCTGCACCACCGAACAGGCCGGCTTTACCACCCCGCACAAACGGCGTCAGAAGGTCAATCACCTTGATGCCCGTTTCGAAGATCTCTGTTTTCGTCGAGAGTTCTTCGACGGCCGGTGCCTTCGCGTGGATGGGACGGTTTTCAGCGGCCTCGACCTCACCACGATTATCGATAGGGTCACCGAGCATGTTGAACACTCGACCGAGAGTGGCTTCACCCACGGGGACGGTGACCGGAGCACCAGTGTCGATGCAGTCCTGACCGCGGATCACACCGTCAGTACTTCCCAGAGCGACGCAACGGACGCGACCGCCACCTAGGTGTTTTGAAACTTCACCCGTCAATGTCTGGGTCTTGTCGCCGGATTTAACCTCAAGCCGTACCGCGTTATAAATCGCGGGCAGGCTATCTTCGTTGAATTCGGCATCAAATGTTGACCCGATGACCTGGGTAATGTGACCGATGTTTTTTGCTTCAGTCGCTGTCGCCATGATCCAGTTCTCTTTGCGTTGAGATTTGCAAAAGTTGTTGCAAACAAAAGGTTATGCGATTGTGATTGACCGGGGAGCTGCTTCGAAGATCTTGTTGAGATCACGATTAGCCTTGCAAGGCTTCCACGCCTCCGATGACTTCCATGATTTCGCCAGTAATCTGGCTTTGTCGGGCGCGGTTGTACGTCTGTGACAGATTACGGATCATGTCACTCGCGTTTTCGGTTGCGCTCTTCATTGCGACCATCCGCGCGATCTGTTCACTGACCGCAGCATCCAGGAAGCATTTGAACAATTTGACCTTGAAACTCATGGGTACCACTTCTTCGAGAATGCTCTCGGGTGATGGTACGAATTCGTAAAGTGATTCACTCGAACCCGAGGCGCCTTCTTCCGACCCCTCTTCGTCGATCAAGCTGCCGAGGGGCAACAGGGTTTCGACGACGGTCTCTTGACGGGCCACCGTTTTAAACTGGGTGTAAACCACGTCCAAGCGATCGATTTTCCCAGACGCATAGTCCTCGAGGTAACCCTCGGCGATCTTCTCTACTTCTTCGAAGGCAGGTTGATCGTCGAACTGAGTGTAGGTGTCTTCGACCGAAATGTTGCGGAATTTGAAACCTGAGATCCCACGCTTGCCTGAGACATCGAGGGCCAGGTTCTTGTTTTGATCCTGCCACTCCTGTCGCTGGCGGATGGCCTGCCGAAGTACATTGCCGTTGTAACCACCACACAAGCCGCGATTGGCAGTCAAAACGAGGGTTGCCACATTGTTGACTTCAGTTCGACCTTCCAAAAGCGGATGCGAAACTTCAAGTCCACTTGCAGCGAGGTCCCCGACCAATCGGGTGATTCGTGCGGTGTAATCGGTTGCCGCGGTCGCACGATCCATGGCTTTCTTGAATCGTGCCGTCGCGATCAGCTCCATCGTCCGCGTAATCTTGCGAATATTGCGGATGGATTTTCGCCGTTTGTCGAGTGCTCTAGCGTTGGCCATAGGTTTCAGATGCCTCTAAAACTTGTGATTCGCGGCAAACTCTTCGATCGCGGCAACCACTGCCTGGGTTGCCGGATGATCGGCTTTTTTCATCGCGTCTTTGTTGTCTTTGTTCTGGTCCAGCAAGTCCCAGACATCCTGCTTCTTGTCGTGGATGAACTCCAAGAACAAAGACTCCCATTCACCGACCTTGTTCGTGGGAACTTTATCCAGGTAACCCTTGGTTCCTGCAAAAATGACCATGATCTGGTCAACCACGTTCATCGGACTGTACTGCTGCTGCTTGAGCAATTCGACCATCCGATAGCCACGATCCAGGCGCGATTGAGTCGCGGCATCAAGATCGGTTCCAAGTTGAGCGAATGCTTCTAGTTCACGGAAAGCTGCGAGGTCCAGACGCAAACTGCCGGACACGTTGCGCATCGCCTTTACCTGAGCTGCACCACCCACACGAGACACCGAAATACCCGCGTTCATCGCGGGGCGGATGCCGGCGAAGAACAGGTCGGGTTGAAGGTAAATTTGACCGTCCGTAATCGAAATCACGTTGGTTGGAATGTAGGCCGATACTTCGCCTTCAAGCGTCTCGATGACCGGCAAGCTAGTGATCGATCCACCGCCAAGTTCGGCCGACAGCTTGACACTTCGTTCCAGTAGGCGGCTGTGGCAATAAAAGACGTCACCAGGGAAAGCTTCACGACCCGGTGGACGTCGCATCAGGAGTGACAGTTCCCGGTACGCAGCGGCCTGCTTGGACAAATCGTCATAAACCACCAAACAATGTTCGCCGTTGTACATGAAGTACTCGGCCATGGAGGTTCCCGAGTAGGGTGCGATGTACTGGAGAGGAGCCGGTGAGCTGGCACCCGAGATGATGACGGTCGTGTAGTCCATGGCCCCCGCTTCTTCAAGCTGGTCAACCACGGCTGCCACTGAGGAATCCTTCTGGCCAACAGCGACGTAGAAGCATTTCACGCCTGTGTTCTTCTGGTTGATAATCGCATCGATCGCGATCGCCGTCTTCCCCGTTTTTCGGTCACCAATAATCAGCTCTCGCTGACCGCGACCCACAGGGGTCATTGCATCGATGGCCTTGAGACCGGTCTGCATCGGCTCATGAACGGGCTGCCGTTCGGCCACGCCTGGGGCGATGGTTTCGACGTTTCGTCGTTCGGTCGTATTGATGGGGCCCTTGCCATCTAGCGGGTTGCCAAGCGGGTCGATGATTCTGCCGAGAACGGCTTCGCCGACCGGGACGCTGAGAAGCTGGCCCATCGCCTTGACTTCGTCACCCTCGTTAATGGTTAGGTAGTCACCCAAAATGATGACACCGACACTGTTCTCTTCGAGGTTGAACGCCAGTCCGGTAATCCCACCGGGAAACTCTACCATCTCACCTGCCGCAACGCCGGTCAGGCCGTGGACTCTGGCAATGCCGTCACCGACTTCCAGAACTGTGCCGACCTCTCGGACGTCGATCTGGCTGTCGTACTGTTCTATCTCTTGCTGAATCACCGAAGCGATTTCGTCAGCGTTAAACTTCATCGAAGTCCTCGCACATTGTTAAATCAATCAACCTCACCGAGGAATCGTGTCGATTGGGTCCGACTCCGGTGGAGGTGAAACGGTTGGCTATGAGGCATCCACCGCAAAACGATCGAGGGATTGCCGGATCTGCTGCATCGCTTGATCGACTGCAGTACGTCGAATTTGCGAAAGCTGGTTGGCCACGCTCCCATCAAAAACGGTATCGCCCACACGCACCACAAGGCCACCGAGGATGTCGGCGTCGGTTTCGGTACGAATCACGACCTGTTTTTCAAGGATCTGACCGAGTTTAGTTTTCAGTTCTTCGTGCATCGATTCGGGAACCAATTCCGCGGTGGTGACTCGAACTTCGACCACGCCTGTCTGCTCTTGAAGGAGCGCCGTCGCTGTTCTCGAAATCACACGCAGGCAGTCAAAGCGACCGTGTCGGCAAACCACCTTGAGGAAGGTCAGAAGTACGGACGAACCCGCCGAAAACGACTGGTTCAACACCTTTTCCTTCACTTCCATCGGAACTCTCGGCGATTCGAGTAGCAGCTTGAGTTTTGGAAGTTGTGGCAATACATCCACAACGATCGACTCCAGCTCGTCTACCACCTGCGTGACCTGGTTCGCCTTTTCGGCGGCTCCAAGCAAACCCTTGGCGTAGACCGTTCCGATGTACTGTCGTTCGGTGTCGTAGGCCAAGTTGCCTGATCCCGAAGCTGACATGGTCAATTACCTTTCAAGTGATCCGCGATAAGTCACAGGGGCTTTCCCTAGTTTCGACCTGCAAACCGATCCAATGACTCTTGAATCAGCTGGGCATGACGATCCGGGGTAAGCTCTTTTCGAACCAACGCTCCCGCTAATTGTACCGCCGAGTCGACGCTTTTCTGAGCGAGCTCACGAACAGCCTGTTCTTTTGCAGACTCGATGTCCGCTAGAGCTCGCTGCTTTGCTTTTTGGGCTTCGTCCTGAGCTTCGGAAACAATCCGATCCTTCGCAGCTTCTGCCTCCTTTTTTGCTTCCGCGAGAATGGCGGTCGCCTGCTCGGCAGCAGTTGCGAGTTTCATCTCGTACTCTTTCAGCGTCGTCTCTGCCTTCTCCGCATCGACGCGTGCTTGATCGATGTGATCGGCGATCGATTTTTCACGTCGATCAAGTCCTTCGACGATCGGCTTCCAGGCAAAACGCCATAAGATCAATAGCGTGAGGCCGAAGACAATAACGGTAAAAAAGGCCAAGTCGGGATCCACATTAGTGACGCCCAACAAGGTGCTTGCAGTGGTGAAATTTTCCAGATGCATACTAGCTTCCTCGACCTGTCACCAGGTAGATCGGTTTCCACCCGATTCAGGCTCAACGCGAGCCTGAATCACTATTTGATGATACAGATAATCAGGCCGAACAACGCAGCACCTTCGATCAGGGCGGCCGCGATAATCATGGCCGTCTGGATGTTACCTGCCACTTCAGGTTGGCGGGCGATACTCTCGGTGGCTGAACCACCGATGCGGCCAATGCCCAAACCCGCACCAATCACAACCAAGCCGGCAGCCAAAGCGGACAAGCCGCCGCCCAATCCACTGGCCTCCTGGGCCAACAACGCGGTACCTTCTTGGGCCATCGCCGGAGTCGCTGCGATGAAACAGACCACTAGAACGACCATTACACTCAACCACTTAGCCATCGATACATTCTCCAAAGTACGTTGTGGAAAGGATGTGAACCTTTGTCATACGGTTATTACGGGCCCAACTCTGGACCCCCTGCTTTCTCTACCCTTCTTGCTGTACTCCCCGCGCGGACCCATCAAGCCGACAGTCTTTAGTGTGGGTGAGCCGCAAAGCCGATAAACAATGCGGACAAAAAGGTGAAAATGTAAGCCTGCAGGAAGGCGACAAAAATCTCAAGCATATTCACAGCGACGCTGACACCAACCGCCCCTGGTGCAACGAGATACACCAAGCCCGATTCAAATGTAACGCCGATGAAAGCCAACAAAACGGCAAGCACTAGGTGACCGGCAAACATGTTTGCGAACAAACGAATGGCCAACACGATGTGTTTCATGAAGAGGCCGACGACTTCAATCACCCAGATCATCGGTTTGATCACGATTGCAAGTGCCGGAGGCAAATCCATGTGCGGAACCTGAGCGACAAAGAAGCCGACCACGCCCATCTTTTTGAATCCGGTACCTAACACCATGATCAGCGTTGCTGCGGCCAGTACGCCTGTTGTTGCTAAGGAACCCGTTGGCGACCCGAGGAACGGGATCAATCCGAAAAGGTTACAAAACAGGACGAAAAAGAAGATGGTCCACAAATATGGGAGGTACTTGTCACCGTCCGTTTTGCCAATCGCGGGTCGCGCGACCTCGTCTCGGATGTAAAACAGAATCACTTCGAAAAGATTCCAAAACCGACCGCGTGGACGATCGCCCGTCTTAATTCTTCGTGCCAGCGGGACAAATACGGCCACCAGAGCCAGTGCGACCAGCGTCTCGATCACCATGAACTTGGTGACTTTTAGGTCCAAGGGAAGGATGGGGGTGTCTTCCTTGCCGATCAACGGAGTTTCCGTCTTGAAAGGCTGGGGAATATTGATGTGCTTTGTGCCGTCTTTAAAATCACCAAGAAGCCAACCGGACACTTCAAAATGTTCGGAGTCCAGCACGTGCCCCATCAAATGGTCTTGACCAAGATAGTCGTGCTCGTGATGTTCATCGTGGCCATGTTCATCGTGGCCATGTTCATCGTGCCCGTCTGCGTGTTCTTCGGAAGAGTGTGAAGAATGCTCCTGATCCGCATCGGAATGTTTGTCTTCCGAAGCGTGGCCGTCGCTCGACGCCCCAGCCTGCGCATCCGATGCGATCTCGTGGTTTTCGTCATCTGTCGTGGCGGTTGTGTCGTACATTAACACTCGTTAGCTCCTGAGTCTTGCAGACTAACAAGGCAAACATTCATTGCAATTCATTCAGGCTGCTCGGTCGACTTCGGTGAAATCGATGGGGCGGCGTCCGTGCGGTTCAGAGTCCTCGACCATAACCATGTATGGACAATCAATCCGGCGGCGTAGAAACAAACCAAGTTGGCTAAAAACCAACGAGAGATTCCTTTCTCAACCATGACACCGGCCAGCAATGCCGCCATGGCAACGCCTCCGGTGCGAAAACCGATGGCCATCAATGGACCGCTTATGGGCTGGGATCGTTGTCGACTCATGTGATCAACAACGGTCGCGGCCGAAAAACAAGCCATGCAGGTCACCATCGCGACGATGGACCAGAGGATCGCCTCGTCAAACCAGAGGCCCGTCCAAGGTCCTGCGATACGTACTCCAACCAACACCACAAGCAACGATAACAAGAGCCATCCATGCTGCCCTGTAAGCCTCACCCATGCCGGCGGCTGCTTTCGATCACCGTCGGAATTTGTCATTTTGGGAGACTTCATTGACCAACAAAAACATCTGCCATCCAAACGCGGTCGCACCCAGCAAAACGCCGACAATCAGGAAGGGACCTGTCCATCCGAGCCAGCGATCAATCAGGTAACCTCCAGCAGAGAGAAGGCCCATCGTGACACCCGCAGAGATGATTTGAGAGGCGAGTTGCATCGCCTTCGCATACGGCTCCCGATCATCCATATCCTGCGGTGTTCGCGATTTCATAACCCCCTCCTTCTCGGGTGATCACCCTCGTCAAAAAGGACTTTGAAACGTTCAAAACACCGGCAAATGCTGATCGTTTCTCGTGTTAGGCTGGTCAATTTAGCCAACGGATTCCGAGTGGTCAACCGAAGGCAATTTAACTTTGTGTCTTTTTTCACAAACCCCGTTTTACCGCCGTCCAGTAGGGCATCTATCGGGTGGGCTCACAAGTATTCCAGCCGCCATGCTCACGAGCCCCAAAGCCCCAAAAGTCTGGGAGTTAGGGGGCGTTTCAGGCGCGTGTCCCCGTCCCGCGGCTTTCGGTTCATGCGAGAGGTTCGCAGTCTGACCCCCTGCCCTGTTTGGGTGGATAATTTTTCCGTTAATACGGATTGAAATGCGTTTCTGACCAAGTGAAGCGTTGCATTTTTTCAACGTTCGTTTAGGATAGATTCACGCGAAGGACGCGATGGAGAACTGCAGGGTTAAGCATCAGGGTACAAACGGTGGATGCCGCACCAACGTCAAGCAGCCCCCCCGCTTGGGCTGGTTTTAAGTCCCGCCTTAATTGATGATATAGGGTTTCCTGACCCGGAAACACCAATGTCACCCACCATCGCAGGTTTGCTCGGGCCATCGAAGTTACTTTCGGTGAGGCCGGCACTGCGAACTCTCACGGATCGGGAACACTCGTGCGACATTGCAAGAGTGACCATTGGCCAGCGACAAACGATAAAATAGCCAGTTCCATCCACTTGTCTCGCGAAGGGCGGGTTGGCTGATCCGGAGGAAGAGTTTTGATTACTGCTGCAAGCTTGAAGTCTCGCACTTCGAAAGATCTGTCCGAAATGGCAAAACGCAAGGGCATCTCCGGTTGGCATGCCATGCGCAAGGATGAGTTGGTGAAGGCTTTGGTGAAAGACGCCAGGGCGGCTGAGCGCAAGAAGGCGGCTCGGGCAACCAAAAAGTCGGCACCTGCGAAGAGTGCAAAGGCGAAAGCGAGCCCAAAATCCAGCCCGAAGGCGAAAAGCGAAACCGCCCGACCCAAGCGAGCCAAAGCGGCCCCCAAAAAGAAGGTTTCTGCGCGAACCATTCGAAAAATCCAGAAAGCCCACGAATTGCGAGGTCAAAAGCGGGACTTGGCCACCGAAAGCGGGTCGGCGAAGAAAAAGCCTCGGGATCGTTGTGTGTTGCTTGTTCGGGATTCTTATTGGCTACAAGCGTACTGGGAAATCACTCGAGAGACTGTCGAGCGCGCCAAGGTGGCACTGGCAGAGCACTGGCACACTGCAGAGCCTGTCCTCCGCGTCGCCGAAATCGATGACACCTCCACCACCTCGACCGCCGAGCGTGTGATCCGCGAAATCCCGATCCATGGTGGTGTGAACAACTGGTACATCGACGTTGCAGAACCGCCGAAGACATTTCGCGTCACGCTGGGCTACAAGACGGGCAACAAGAAGTTTCATGTTCTCGGCCGGAGCAATAAAGTCTCGACTCCGGTCCCCGGTGGCGCTGACGTTGACGGCAATTGGGCGGATATCGCCGAGAACTGCGAAAAAATCTTCGCGATGAGTGGCGGATACAACTCGGACAACGGAAACGGCGAGCTTAAGGAATTGTTCGAAGAGCGACTGCGTCGTCCCATGGGGTCGCCAGCCACGACTCAGTACGGTGCGGGTGCGGACACCGTTCTATCGCGTCCTCGACAATTTGAATTCAATGTGGACGCCGAAATGGTGATTTTTGGCAGTGCGGACGCTTCCGCCTACGTGACCTTAGCCGGAGAGCCAGTGAAGTTGCGATCCGATGGCTCGTTTACTGTTCGGCTCCCTCTGCCAGATCGGCGCCAGGTGTTGCCCATCGTCGCCAGCAGTGCCGATGGGGTCGAGCAAAGGACGACTGTGCTCGCCGTCGAACGTAACACAAAGGTGATGGAACCGTTGATCAAGCAAAACGGAGACGATTGATTGCAGGTCGTCCTGCTCATTCAACTCGAGCCAAGCGATCATTCACGGCAAACGATTCACAAAAAGAAGCCCTGCCCTTTCATGCACTGGAAAGGCAGGGTTTTTTTAATGAGTATCGCTTGGGTTCGTCGGGCTTTTTTGAGAACGAAATTGCCGGAGCATTTTGCGCGCGACCCACAATTCAGCGACCGGCTGAGGACAATCGGTTTGACGCGATCTCGCTTTCCCCTTTAAAATTCCGGCCGAGGCGTTGGTCCGAGTTTCGTGGCCGCAGTCTCCAGACTCAGGTTTCGTGCCAGTTCTGATTTGCCCGAGTGGAAGGTGTCAGCAGATGTTTGTGAAACGGGTCCAAGAGTTGTCGCGACATTGTCGTGTTATGAAAATCAATGTCGCGTGGTCTGTCTTGGGAACGACGTTCTGTCTCGCCATGGGGTTTTCTACTGAGGGGCACGCCCAGTACATCGGTATCGGACTGCCGTTTCAGACCGCCAATGAGTCGTCCTATGAACGGATGGGCGTGGGATTCAATTTCTGGCTTGATGGCTCGCAAACGGGCAAGGGAGTTGTGGGGTTGATGCCCAACGGACAGTTGACTCCCGATGGACGCCTCTATTTTTCCCAAGGAGGAATTCGTTCTACCATCCCACCCTTTGGAGGCTATGATCCAGGGGCAGATGCACGTTTGGGGTTCGCTTACAACGGCAGTGGCGGTGGTTTTGGTTTGAATTTGGTGATGGGGAAAGGAAACACTCGCACCGTTGGTCACACGACGCCATCCTTGGTGGTTCCCAATGGAGTCCCTGGCTGGATTTACTCGGGTCAGTTGCGCCCATTTGTCACCGGGATCTACCCCGTTCTGGGCGCGAGAGCGGGGGCGTACGATGTCATGCCTCGCGGGCCCATCTCCAGTGTTCATCCTGTGCATTACAAATTGTGGTTGAGCCAACAGCAGGCCTCGGAGGGCCAGGAGATCGCGGAGTCTGAGGGAGGTTTGGTTCTTGGTGGTGGACAGGAAGCGGTCGATTCATTCCCGCAAAATGTGTCGAGTTCACCCAGTAGTGCAGCGACCGCCGCGCTGAGTGTCGATGAATTGACTCGGCGTCGCGAGCAGCGGAATCGGGTCGCGGAGCAAGAACGCCAAGCCAAGATCAAGGAGTTGGTTGCCAGCGCAGAACGCGCGGTGGCGGACCGGTATTACGGGGCGGCAAGGGAGCGATTGAGGCGAGCCATTCGGTTAGCGACGGAGCAGGAACGTGAGTCGCTGCAATCCAAATTGGACGCATTGTCGCAGAAGCGTTGAGTTCTAGTCTCGTTGCACGGAGAGCAGCCCGCTTGGCGACCTTGATTGGATGGGCGACTGGGCTTGGTACGGCGTTTCGGGCTGCATTCGATTTCGGTATAGGACAAGTCCGTGTGCGGCATGGTACAACGCACCGCACTCGAGGTCGTAATCCTTGGTTTTGTCGAATAGGTCGCACAGATTTCTCACAGCGGCCATCATCCATGGTGCTTGAATTTCACGCTCTGGCATGGCAATGGCCAGAAACTCTACCAGGTGTCCTGTGGTTCCCAGGTTTTGGGCCAAGTCTTGACTGGTGCCTCCTCGCGACAGGTAGTTTGTCGAAAAGCTTCCATCCTGATTCTGGAATCGGCGGGCGTTAACCAATGCCCGCTCGACCAAGTCGGCGGCGTCTAGCCAGACCCCTTCAACCGGTGCTCCTTCTCGACGACGCTTGTTGAGGGCCATGGCGAGTCCAATCAGGCGATGGGTTCCTCCGCATGGCCCGTCACCCAGTCCGTAGTCCGTTTCGACTTCGACCAATCGTTCGATCGACCATGTTTCCCCATCGGCAGCGGTCCAAAAGGTTGTTGTCGGATAGTATTCGGTCAGTCCGATGAGCGTCCAGCTATACTCTTGATTCAAATTTCTGGGGACATCCCACTTCACCTGTTCCACGAAGTCGGAAACCGTAAACTTCTGTCCGTCAGCCAAGATCGTATCGGTGAGAGTGAGGCCCGACTGGGCCAGAATTGCCAGCCACTGATCATGATGACCTTGTCCAGCTTTTGTACCGGGTTGCATCACTGCGACTAGTCCACGTCGCTCTGATGATTCGTCCAGAATTCTTCCTGGTTGCAATTCAAACCCACGAATGTTGCCGCCGCGTTGGAGGAAGTCGACGACTCCTGAGGTACCTTCACCGTGATCCACGGGAAAATTCTTACCGTAAGCGAGTACGCCGTGCAGAATTTGCCACGCCGCCTGGGTGTCGGTGTTGAGGCGTCGACGTTTCAGCGTGTAATCAAGAATCTGATCCACTCGTTCCGCAAGTTGAGCGACCTCCGTCGCCGCGGTCTGCGGACGGGCGACCGACCGAGGTGGTTCAGAGTTCAGGCAGCCCGGGGCAAAAATGAGCAGGCTCAGCAACCCGCATTTTCCAACCCAGGCGGGGAACGCAGGGGGCTTGGAGGCGGCTCGAGCTATGCGGTTGCGTTGCGACATGGTGGTCAGGTGACTGCGAAGGGGAAGCGGTAACGGTCTTGGTGAGAGCGGATTGCGGATATCTTGTTGCAAATGCTCATTATAGTTGGGCACTTTTTTTCCGGGTCGTTTTCCAGCGATCAATTTAGAGCCATGAAAAATGGGTTCCGCTGACTTCGAATCACGACCTGAACGCCAGTCCAATCCCTAGGTCGGTCTTGGCCTCTACGGGCAGAATTCGAGGTTTCTTTTGGCCTTTGGATTTCGGGTTCGTTAAGATGTCGTGGCTTTGGTTTCAGCCTCGGTTTTCCGCGTAAAGGTAGGTTCGTGATGAGCGACAAATCGCCCCGATTCTTTCTGGTTTGGCTTGCTGTCTGGATTTGTTTCGGCGGCTTGGGGAATACGCAGGAGTCGGTTCAATCGCCGATACCGACTGCGGGCCCTGAAACGTTTCCGAATACGGTTCCCCTCAGATTGGACGGGGATGTGGCTTCACATCTCGTGGACAACGTGGACGCATTTCTGTTGAAGCGTTGGGAAGTCCAGAGAGCGGTGCGAGAGAAGGTCTGGCAGCAGGCAATCGAGGCGGATAACTACGCGGAATTTCTACGGCAGCGTCGTCAGGAATTGCGAAAGCGTCTGGGGTTAGTTGATGAACCTTCTGGAGTTTCGCGACCGCGATTTCTGAGTCCCATTGGTGATACGGATCAAGTCGCCTCGGGCCCTGGGTGGCAGGCGCGGTACATCACTTGGCCCGCTTTCGGTGACTTTCATGCTCAAGGAATACTCGTCGAGCCAACGACAGACAAAATCCGGGGGCAAGTGATCGCTTTGCCGGATGCGGACGAAACGCCTGAGGACTGGGTCGGTTTCCCACAAGAGGGGCAGGTTGAGCCCGGGCTTGCTGCCCGGCTTGCACAACAAGGTTTCCGCGTCGTGCTCCCCGCCCTCATTCATCGTGATCTGTCCAAGCGAAATGGGCGAGCCAATCTGACCAGCCGGGAGTTTGTCTATCGCCCCGCATTTGAGATGGGGAGGCATCTGATCGGTTTTGAGGTTCAGGAGATTTTGACAGCGCGTCGATGGTTGACTCACCTCGCCCCGGAGATGCCGATTGGCCTCTTGGGCTATGGAGAGGGGGCTCATCTTGGACTGTATGCAGTCGCGATCGACCCGGAGTTGAAATCCGTGTTGCTGAGTGGGGATTTTTCGACCAAGTCTGATTTGTGGAATCAGCCTCTTGACCGCAATGTGTTTGGCCGCATGCTGCACTTCGGCGACGCGGAGTTGGCCCTGATGGTTCATCCAAGACCCCTGATTCTGGAGGTGTCCCGCGGGCCAGAGATCGACCTGCCGAGTGAAGGGGGCGCGCCGGCGAAACTTGTATCCCCTTCCCTTCAAGATGCCATGGCGGAATGGGATCGGCTGAGTGCTTACTGTCAACGGATGGGGAGCGACAGTCACGCTCAGCTTGTGGACGCGGAAGGTGCGGTATTGAAAGGAGATTCTCTTGAGTTGTTTTGTAATTCACTCGCGGGGGATGAGGGGAGGCTGAAGTCCTACGAAGGAGGCATCGACTGGAATGCGGCAAAGTTGCTCGACGATTCCGTGCGTCAGCAAAGACTGGTGCAATCGATGATTGACCACACCCAACGTTTGCTTGTGGAAAGTCCGTATGTACGCAAGGAATACATGAAAGACCTGAATACCTCTTCCCTGGAAGCTTATGAGAAATCATCGGACGTCTACCGCAGGCGATTTCGAAATGAGATCATCGGGTCGATCGGATCTGAACTTGCGGCGATCGAAAAAGCGAACTTGCGCACTCGTCGAGCCTACGCCGGTGAGGGGTGGAGTGGGTACGACGTGGTTCTTGATCTCTATGGAAAAAAAGGAGAGGGTGAGGATCTCTTTGCCTATGGCATCTTGCTTTGGCCGGATGGCATCAAGCCTGACGAGAAACGACCGGTTGTGGTGTGTCAGCATGGTCTCGAGGGACGTCCACAAGATATCATCGCGGGGGACCATCCCGCGTATCATGATTTTGCAGCAAAGTTGGCACAACAAGGCTATATCGTTTTCGCTCCGCAAAACATCTATATCTTTCAGGACCGATTCCGAACCCTGCAGCGTAAGGCGAACCCTCTTCAGTTGACCCTGTTTTCAGTGATGGTTGATCAGCACCAGCAGATCACCAATTGGCTTCGCCAGTTGCCAAACGTCGATCCATCACGAATCGGCTTTTACGGCCTGTCCTACGGGGGGAAGAGTGCGATGCGAATTCCAGCATTGGTGGACAATTATTGCCTTTCGATCTGTTCGGCGGATTTCAACGAGTGGGTATGGAAGAACGCTTCAACCCGAGGAAATTACAGTTACGTTTGGACGGGCGAATACGAGATTTTCGAATTCGATCTCGGCAGTACATTTAACTATGCGGAAATGGCCGCCTTGATCGCGCCGCGGCCCTTCATGGTCGAACGGGGGCACTTTGACGGCGTTGCGCCCGACGAGACGGTCGCCTACGAGTTTGCGAAAGTGCGAAACCTGTACGCAGCTCGGCTCGGTCTTTCAGATCGTTGCGAAATCGAGTGGTTTGTCGGTCCGCATACGATTCATGGCGAAGGCACTTTTGAGTTTCTTTCCCGCCACCTGAAATGGCCGATTCGAGAGTAAAACTTGGACTTTGGCCGTGTTCAAAGTTGTTGACCGGTTGACGGTGCGACACCGTTTCGCCATCTTTGGGCTCGATGCGAAACATCTTCCGGCATGATTGTTCAATTCGAGTTGGACGGTCGTTGCTCTCATTTCACCTAGAGATCCGATCGATCAGGAGTTTGACGTTCGATGGCAAAGCAGACAATTGCGGATGTAGATGTGGCGGGCAAGAACGTTTTAATGCGAGTGGATTTCAATGTGCCCCTCGATGATCAGCAGGCCATTACCGATGATCGCAGGATCGTGATGGCGTTGCCCTCGATAAAATCGGTTCTGGAACGCGGTGGGCGTGTGATCTTGATGAGCCATTTGGGGCGTCCAGCTGGAGAAGGTTACGAAGCAAAATACAGTCTCGCCCCTGCTGCAACTCGACTCGGAGAGTTGTTGGGGCAAGGCGTCGCGATGGCGACCGATGTTGTCGGTGAGGATGCCGTGGCGAAAGCGGCAGCCCTGTCTGACGGTGGCGTGCTCCTGTTGGAGAATCTCCGATTCGAAAAGGGAGAAAAAAAGGGATGTGCCGAGTTTGCATCGAAACTCGCAGCGATGGCCGATGCCTACTGCAATGATGCCTTTGGCACCTGTCATCGAACGGACGCTTCGATGGCCGCAGTCCCAGCGGCAATGGAAGGTAAGCCCCGAGTGGTCGGCTTCCTGGTGGATAAGGAAATTCAGTATCTCTCCGATACGATCGCAGCTCCCCAGCGACCGTTTGTCGCGATTCTCGGCGGCGCGAAAGTGTCGGATAAGATCAATGTCATTCAGAATCTGCTTGGGATCTGCGATCAAGTTTTGATCGGCGGAGCGATGGCTTATACGTTCTCATTGGCGAAAGGTGGGCAAGTCGGACAAAGTCTTGTCGAACCCGATAAGGTCGAGCTTGCCAAGGAATTGGTCGAGAAGGGTGGAGACAAGTTGGTCTTGCCATTGGATACCCATTGTGGTGATGCCTTCAGTGGTGATTGCAACAAGCAGGTGGTTGCAGCGGGTGAGATCCCGGACGGGTTCGAGGGGTTTGATATCGGCCCGGAGACCGCGAAAAAGTATGCAGAGATTCTGGCGAATTCAAAAACCGTCGTCTGGAACGGTCCGATGGGTGTCTTTGAGATGCCTCCTTTTGACGAAGGGACGAAGGCGGTAGCGAAGGCGATCGCGGATTCGGATGCTACCAGTATCATTGGAGGCGGCGACAGTGCGGCGGCCATTCAGCAGTTGGGATTTGCCGAGCAGGTCACGCATGTTAGCACTGGAGGCGGGGCGAGTCTGGCCATGCTCGAGGGGCAAGAGTTTGAGGCGGTCAAGCTGCTTGACGAGAAATGATCACTGATCCGCGAAGATTTTGGCGGTTTCGGTTGGATGGAAGAGGCAGCGGCGGGTCGGTTGCTTGGGTTATGGAGTGGTGTCGCGGCGGCTCTAGCGTCTCTGCTGGCTTTGGCACTTTGTGGCGGCATTCGTCCGGGGTTTCGGCGCCCATTGAACGCCGCACAAACTGGAGGATTCAATGTCTGATGGACCGAAGATGCGTGCGGTCGTGACGGGTGGGGGAACGGGCGTCGGCCGAGCAACCGCGTTGTTGTTGGCGAAGCGGGGCTATGACGTCGCGATCAATTACTCTCGGTCCGAGTCCGAGGCTGAGCACACTGTGGAGCAGATTCGAGAGCACGGAGTCGATGCGTTTTCAATTCAGGCCGACGTCTCGGATCGATCGCAGGTCGTCACTATGACGCAAGCGATTCAATCTCGATGGTCGGGCCTGGATGTGGCCGTCAACAATGCTGCAACGACGCATTTCATAGACCTGGGCGATTTGGATGAAATCACCGACGAGGTTTGGGATCAGATCCTTTCGGTCAATTTAAAAGGTGCATTCTGGGTCGCTCAACAGATGGTCCCGCTGATGCAAGGTCGGCCCTCTGCGTCGATCGTCAACGTTGCGTCCATGGCGGGAGTGACCGGGGCAGGAAGTTGTTTGCCTTACGCCGCATCCAAAGGTGCGATGATGACGATGACGAAATCTTTGGCTCGTGGTCTGGCTCCTAGGGTTCGCGTCAACGCGGTCTGTCCCGGCGTCATCGAATCGAGGTGGCTAAAGGAGCATCCAGAGATGATCGAGGGGGCAATGAAGGTGACTCCTTTGGGCCGTCCGTCTTTGCCTGAGGATGTGGCCGAGGCGGTCGTTTATCTTGCTTGCGACGCGAAAATGATGACGGGGCAAATGCTGCAGATGGATGGGGGCCGTACGATATGAGCCATGACTCCGCTCTAACATCGGAGTCGACATCGGAGTCACTCGGGCGTCGCAGTGACCCTTGGCGTCAAGCGGTACTGTTGCGGTGGATGATGCCGAGAAGGGGCGGTGAAAGTCAGATCACAGAGCCATTGAGATCATGGCTGGCCAGAAAGAGTGCCCCCTCAAGGACTCGAACCTTGAACCTACTGATTAAGAGTCAGTTGCTCTGCCAATTGAGCTAAGGGGGCTTTGGGAAACTTTTCGTTAGGTCGCGCGTCGTCTCCAGCCCGTAATTGTCCTACCCGCGCGGCTTATATTTAGGACTAGGTAGTTTAGCCGCGTTTCTCGATGCCGCAAGTGGTTGCGGTCGTCCCTTACGTTTCTAGGTCCCCGAGGAGTGAATTGAGGGCGGTCGACGAGATGCCCAAGGCTTTGGAAATCGAGTCAAGAAGATCAAGGCCTGCGGGATGGGCTTCGCCTGGGCACCGTACCAGTTCATCGATCAGGACGACCGCACGAATGCGATCTTCGCGGGAAATTCCTGCACGCGTTGTGCGGGCGTATTCAAAGGCCGAATACCGTGTCGACTGGCCTTGGAGAATCAGGGCGGCGACCGTCTCTGAAGAGACCGGCTGCTCACGGAGTTCAGAAAGAACCTGTTGTAATTTGGCGACGACTTTTCGATTGGGGGTACCTCGATCCAGAGCGACGAGGACCAGCAGGGCCTCGGCAAAGTCCTCGCTGGTCGGCGAATCTGATGCTTGAGATTGCGGAGCAGACTTTGCGGGAAACTCGATTTTACACTTGGTGCACTGGAGCACCTCGCCCGAGGAGCCGATCGGGATGATCGGGATGAAGTAAATTGAGATCCAGTTTTTGATTAATTTTCGCTGGTAACTTCGCTGCTGGTGACATTTTGGGCAGTCAAAACTACCCGTATCGATAACCGGCTTGGTTGTTGAGAGTCCAATCATGTTAGTCTTTGAGGGCGTTGAGGGGATACGCGGTTCGCTCCGGGCTTGACCCGGATCTACACGGGCACGTGTAACGGCTCTGTTTCCGATTTTAGGTGTTGTGCCGAATGGTTGGCAAACGATGGGGAGGAATTCGAGCGGAAGGCCGGATTTTTGAGTGGTGGTTCCTTGGAATCTGCTGAATGATCGGCAACAGAATTGACCCCGCTGGCTCCCGAAGTCAAACTGTATGGTTAAGTGACAAGTGGGCCCTGTCGCATTTTTATGAATTTTTGCCCGCACCTTATGTCTGAGGCGGCTTTTTATGGCAACTGGAGTTAGTCGTTTTGCGGAAATTCTGATCCGCAATCAGGTCATCTCGATTGATCAGTTTAGGGAGGCCGACCAGGTTGCTCGTGAGTCTGGAAAGACTGCGGGGGACATACTGGTTCAATTGGGCTACGCCACTGGCGATGAGGTGATGGAGGCGATGGCCACCGAGCACCACATCCCTTACATCGACCTGTCCAGAAATAAAGTGACCGAGAGCGTCATTGAGTTGGTACCTGAGTCGGTGGCTCGTGAAAACTCGATCTTGCCATTCGAGGAGCAGGAGGGCGTGTTGACCGTCCTGATCAGCGACCCGGGCGATATGGACACAATCGAAAAACTGCGGTTCATCCTGAATCGCGACGTGAAGATTGCACTCGCCCCTCGCGATCGAATTCAAGAGTCGATCAACCGATATTATGGGCAGATCGAAGGTGAATCTGCTGACTCGATGCTGCAGGAATTCACGGATACCGCCATCGACTTCACAGAAACCACGGACTCCGAGTTTGGTGTCGAGGAAGGGGGAGACGAGTCTTCCGCTCCCGTGGTCAGGCTCGTGCAGTTGATGATTGGCGAAGCGGTTCAGTTGAGAGCTTCGGACATTCACATCGAGCCGTTTGAGGATCGGGTCAGGATTCGCTACCGGATTGACGGAGTGCTGCACGAGCGAGACAAGGCGCCTAGGCGACTCCTCGGTGCGATCATCTCAAGGATCAAAATTCTGGGGAAAATTGACATTGCCGAGCGTCGGCGGCCGCAGGACGGTCGGATCAAGGTGACTGTCGGAGAGAAAGAGCTCGACTTACGAGTGAGCGTCATTCCGACCAATCATGGCCAGTCCGTGGTCATGCGTTTGCTCGACAAGGACAACATTAAGGTTGGGATTCGGCAGTTGGGCTTCAGCGAGGAGATGTTCAGGCATTTCCAGGGTCTAATTCGCCGCCCGAACGGCATTGTCTTGGTGACGGGGCCAACAGGATCCGGGAAGACCACGACGCTTTATGCTGCTCTAAATACTCTGAATCGGCCAGATCGTAAAATCATTACGGCCGAAGACCCAGTTGAATATTACCTTCCGGGGATCAATCAGGTTGAAGTGAATCACGGCATTGGCCTGGATTTCTCGCGAATCATTCGCTCGATGTTGCGGCAAGCGCCGAACATTATCCTTGTGGGTGAAATGCGAGATAATGAGACCGCATCGATGGGAATTCAGGCCTCGCTAACTGGACACTTGGTTTTCAGTACGCTGCACACGAACGATGCGCCCAGTGCTGTGACGCGGATGGTGGACATGGGTGTACCGGGTTATTTGGTCGCCAGTAGCGTGATTGCTATTCTGGCTCAGCGTCTTGTGCGAACCGTTTGCAGTAAGTGTAAGACGAAGGTGACGCCGCGTGAGAGCGTGATTCTGGAGTCTGGTCTGACGCTCGAGCAGGCTAAAAACGCCAATTTTGTTCGGGGTAAGGGCTGTAATCATTGCCAGAAAACGGGATACAAGGGGCGACTGGGTATCTTTGAGTTGATGATGATCAACTCGAAAATTCGAGAGATGATCTTTGCGGATTCGTCTTCCACGCAGTTGAGAGATGCCGCGATAAGTCAAGGTATGATGACACTTTACAGCGATGGCCTGGATAAGGTGATGCGAGGGATCACTACATTTGAGGAGGTGCACCGCGTTGCCAAGCAGACCGAGGCTGACGGCATCTGCATCAGCAAGCTTGGTGCGACAGATTGATAAAAGGAGCCGCACGGCATTTGGCCTGTTTGCTGTCGAAGCACAGGCTGTATTGGGTCCTTCGGGTTCAGTGAGGTGGAGTTTGTTGTTCCGGGCGGCCAGATTTGGTTGCGGAAAGAATCGGTTGTAGTGCTGAGGGCGGTCAGCCGCAGCATCTTCACCGGTTCCGGGGGTGGGTTGTCCGCTAAAAACTTGAGTCCCGTCCCTGGATCGAAAATAATTGTGAGTCCGCCGTCATCGGGTGTCTGAGTGCATTGCGATACGCATGAGCCAGCCCAGCAGCATGGTGGTTTCGGTGGAGCTAGTCCTTAATTTTGCATCGGCCCTGCATTTGAAAAGCAAGGCCGGATTTTGATATCTGCTTGTCTTAAATGAGTTGACTCAGTTCTGCTCTTGAATTCATGCCTTTTCGGCACTTTGGTCTCGTCCGGCTCCCTGACGGCTGGTAGCCCACCCATTTGGGTGTACTGGCAGGCAGGTTTTCGCGGTTTTTGGGTGGGTGCCTGAAGTGGGAGCGGGGCGTCAGGGCGATGTGCTCTGGCGATTCCATTGGCGATGAAGTCTGGAGTTAGGAAGGATCGAACGAATCAATGGCCACTGTTCTGATCGATAAGTTGCTGCAGGCCTGCGTGAAGCAGGGCGCAAGCGACATCCATATTACAACCGGTCAACCACCGGTTTTTCGTTTGCATGGTCGTTTGCGTCGGCTTGAGACCAAAGTTCTGGAGCCGGACGATACCGTTGGCTTGATGAAGAGTATCGCCCCTGAAAGATGTCAGCGAGAGTTGCAGGAGACCGGGAGTTCCGACTTCGGCTTTGCATTCGGCGATCTGGCTCGTTTCCGGGTGTCGATTTTCAAGCAGCGTGGTCAGATTGCCATGGTGCTTCGGCAAATTCCAAACGACATGCTCACGCCTGAGCAATTGGGTCTGCCTCAGGTTCTGAGCAAATTGGTGATGCGTCCTCGCGGTTTGTTGCTCGTGACTGGGCCGACCGGGTCGGGGAAGAGTACGACGCTGGCAAGCCTGATCAACTTCCTCAATGAAAACGTGGATCACCACATCATTACGATTGAGGATCCAATCGAATTCTACCACTACCACAAAAAGTCGACGATCAATCAACGCGAAGTCGGGGTGGATGTGCCCAGCTTTGCTGAGGCGATTCGGCGCGCTTTGCGACAGGATCCGGATGTGATCCTCGTCGGTGAGCTTCGAGATCTTGAGACGATCGAGGCGGCCATCAGTGCGGCAGAAACGGGGCACATCGTTTTTGGCACACTTCATACGAACAGTGCTCAAGGCACGGTGAACCGAGTGATTGACGCATTTCCAGGAAACCTTCAAGATCAAATTCGAACCCAACTCTCTACGTCTCTGATCGGGGTCTTGGCTCAGACGCTGCTGCCCAAGATCAGCGGCGGTCGATGTGCAGCGTATGAAACGTTAGTGGTGACTCCGGGTATTGCGAACTTGATTCGGGAAAATAAAACGTTCCGAATCAACTCAGCCATTCAAACCGGAGCGAAGTTCGGCATGCAGTTGATGGATGATGCGTTATTCGATCACTGGGTTAATGAACGCGTGACGATCGAAGATGTTTTGGATAAGGCTCAAGATCCTGACGCGTTGGCCAAAAAGATTGCGACCGCGCGGCGGCAAATGATGCAGATGGAAATGGAATCGGAGCAGCTAGGAGGCGCCGAAGGCGAGATGGAGTAGTCAATGGCTTGCCGAAGGTCAGGATGTGAAATCGCGAGAGTTTGCGATTCACGCCCTCGTCGATGGCGAGACGCATTCAGTTTGCAAAAGAATTGAGGAAACGGATCTCCCCTCGTTTAACATTTCAAGTGGGTTAAAGAAAAGGTAGCAAGGTTATGGCAGCTCGACGAATCGGACAGATTTTTGTCGACTTGGGTTTCATCACCGACGAACAGCTCGACATGCTGGTTGAGGAACAGTCTCAGAATCCAGGTCGGTTGATCGGTCGAATTGCCATGGAAATGGGCCTGCTTGATGAAGACCAGTTGGCTCAGGCGCTTGCAGAGCAGATGAATCTGCAAATCATCGATCTCGAAGGTCTCGATATCTCCGATGAGGTTCTCGAAGAGGTTTCGGACGCGATGGCCCAGCTTTATAAGGTGGTCCCTTTGCGGCTTTCGGACGGCGTATTGACGGTCGCGACCTGCGAGCCTCAGAACTTGTCGATGGAGGATGAGCTTCGTCGATTTCTCGGCTACGACATTCGGCTCCTGATTGCGATTGAAAGCCAGATCAACAAGACGATTGATCGTTATTATTCTGAGGAACAGGAGACACTCGAGAAGATTCTTGAGGAACTTGAGAACGACACCGACCTGAAGAAGGCGGCTCAGGAGTTGTCGGGAGATGGGCCAATCAACCTGACCGATGTCGCCGAACTCGCGGACAGTGCTCCGGTGCGCAAGCTACTGAACATGGTCCTCCTGTTGGCGATTAAAGACCATGCCAGCGACATTCACTTTGAGCCTTTCGAAGATGAATTTCGGATTCGAATCAAATCGGATGGCGTGCTTTACGAAATGGTGCCTCCACCCCGGCACCTCGCATTCGCGATCACGACTCGAGTCAAGGTGATGGCAAATCTCGATATTGCCGAGCGACGGTTGCCTCAAGACGGTCGAATTGAGCTTTCCGTGGGTGGTCACCCGGTCGATCTTCGGGTTGCTGTTTGTCCAACCATGTTTGGCGAATCGGTCGTCATGCGGGTGCTGGATCGTAGTGTGGTTTCATTGGATCTCACCAAGGTCGGAATGGATGACGAGACCATCGGAGGGTTCCGCGAAGTTATCGAAAAGCCTAATGGGATTGTGTTGGTGACGGGCCCGACGGGCTCAGGCAAGACCACCACGTTGTATTCGGCTTTGTCCGAATTGAATGACATCAAAGAAAAGCTGATCACGACCGAGGATCCGGTTGAGTACGACATCGACGGGATCGTTCAAATTCCAATTGAATCCGATATCGGGGTCACTTTTGCGGCCTGTTTGCGGGCCATCTTGCGTCAAGATCCGGACAAAATTCTTGTCGGGGAAATTCGGGATCTCGAAACGGCGGAGATCGCAGTTCAAGCTTCGCTCACGGGCCACCTCGTCTTCAGTACTTTGCATACCAACGACGCTCCCAGCACGGTGACGCGAATGAAGGACATGGGGGTTCCCACCTTCCTCATCACCGCGACGGTGGAGGCCATTCTGGCACAGCGATTGGTACGTCGGATCTGCCCGGATTGCCGAGAGGAAATTCGTCCGAGTGAAGACCAGATTTTTGATTTGGGTTTGACCGCCGAGATGGTGGATAACGGAAAGTTCTTCCGGGGCGGCGGATGTGAGAGTTGCAACAACACGGGCTACAAGGGCCGCGTCGGGCTCTTTGAGTTGATGGTTCTCGACGATGAGTTGCGAGACATGATTCTCAACAACAAGTCGTCAGACGAATTGCGTACTGCAGCTCAGAAAAAAGGGATGGTGACCTTGCGAGATGCAGGAATATCATTTGTCTTCAATGGAACGACAACGTTAGATGAGGTGATTCGCGAGACGATCCTCGAAGCGTAATCCGATTGGCGGCACGCCCTGGAATTGCGAATACAGATGCGTTCGGGAAAAACGGATACGAAAACACTTCGAATCAGAACAAATTAATTTCGGCGAAAGCAAGACGACTCCGTGTCGTAAGCAAAGACAGGCCGAACACAGAACAATATCAAACAAACATACGGACACACTGACCGACTCCTCCCAGGTGAGGGTGAGGGTCACCGGCAAGGTTTTGGCCAGGAGATCAGGCGATGCCAGCTTTCCAATTTGAAGCGATGGATGCCCAGGGGCAAGAGATTCGAGATGTGATCGAAGCTCCGACCCAGGACGAAGCTCAAGCAACGATTCGATCGATGGGTTACTTTGTGACCAAGATCGCCGTTCAGAAAGAAACGGCGGCGGAGGCGGCAAAGAGCTCTCGCAAAAAGTCTTTCGCCATGGGCGGAGCAGGTGGAAAGAAGATGGTGACGTTTACGCGTCAGCTGTCCATCCTTCAAGACGCCGGGATGCCGATTCTGAGAAGTCTGAAAATCTTGGAAGGTCAATCCAAACCGGGCGCTTTGAAGAATGCGCTCATGGATGTCTGTGATGAGATTGAGGGTGGTGCGACGCTTTCGGAAGCGTTGGCCAAGAGCCCGAAGGTCTTTGATCGACTCTACGTCAACATGATCAAAGCGGGTGAGGCCGGTGGATCACTTGAGATTATTCTTCGCCGTCTTGCTGAGTTTAAAGAGCGGACCCAATCACTGAAGAACAAAGTGATTGGTGCCATGATTTATCCTGTCATGGTCGTTTTGTTCACGGTAGGTATCGTGAGCTTCATCATGGTCTGGATCATTCCGACATTTAAAAAGATGTTCGAGGAATTCGAACTGACGCTTCCGGCCATCACGGTGATCTTGATTGAGACGTCGAACAAGATGGTGAAGTTGTGGTTCCTGTTCCCGCTGATCCCGGTGTGTATTGTTCTGTTCATCTTGCTTGTGACGAAGTTCAAGGCAGGCCGGATGGGCTGGCATTTGTTCCTGCTGAAGATCCCGGTCCTTGGCAAATTGATCGAAAAGGCGAACCTGGCACGAACCACGCGAACCCTTGGCGCACTTGTTGCCAGCGGTGTTCCGATTCTCGAGGGTCTGACGATCACTCGGGAAACCTCGGGCAATGCGATGTTTGAGAAGATGTATACCAAGGTGATTGAGGCGATTCGGGAAGGTGAGTCGATTGCTCAGCCGATGAAGCAGGGTTCGATTCCCAATTTTCATCCCGTTGCATTATTTTTCTGGATGGCCGCCTTGGGGTTGCCGCCCCTGGGGATTTTGATCATCAAGGTCGAGTACTGGATGATTGCGGCCGTGGGAGGAGGAATTCTTTCCATCCTTGGGGCTCTGTTTTACGTACTCAAAATGAAGGGTCGAGTGGTCGAGGATCTTGTGATCAACATGGTGGACGTCGGCGAGGAGACCGGCGAACTGGACGTCATGTTGTACAAGGTGGCGGACTACTATGAAGAAGAAGTTCAGAACTTGACCGACGGTATGATGAAACTGATCGAGCCACTGATGATCATCGTGCTTGGCGGGATCGTGGGTTTCATCGTGATCGCATTGTTCATGCCTCTGATCGGTATGATCAGTCAGTTGTCGGGTGGTGCCAAGTAGGTCGAGATTTGGACGAAAGACGAGGGCAGCGAACGAATCGTCTTGCGGTCTACAGCATCCGTTGAAGTTTGATCAAAGAAGGATACCGGCCTCGGAGACCGAGTCGGAAATGAAGATAACCAAGTAGGCATTCCCGCCCATTTCAGCGGTTCGTTCTCCTCAAAGGCGAGCGAAATCGTGGGACTCGAGAGATCAAAAAAGAACAGGAGTTTAGTCCATGCGACTCGCAACTCGAAAATCGGCGAACGGTTTTACGCTGGTGGAAATGCTGGTGGTGTTGGCGATTATTGGTGTCTTGGCTGCGATATTGGTACCAACCATTGGTGTCGCGGTGCGAACCGTTCGTCAGGGCGCGATTCGGACCGAGATGAAGCAGATGGAAGTGGCCATCGAGAATTACAAAACCAAATTCAATTCTTACCCGATTGACTTTGATCCCCGGGGACGCCAATTCGTCGCGCCCCACGTGAAGAAGATTTCTCGACGGGCGATTCTTCGGAAACCCGGTAAAAGACCTGACCTTTACGCCGATTTGATGACGAACCGGTTTTGTCCAAATCCGCATTACGTCCAGGGTTTAGCGCCCGGTGATGCGGGTTACAGAGGGCCCGAATATCGTAACTTCACGACCATGCTTCCCCATGAGGCATTGGTTTTCATGTTGAGTGAATTGAGTACCAATGCCGAGTATCCTCTCGGATACAAGCCCTCGGGTCGAGGCGTTTTCGCCCTCGTGGATTACACGTGGGATGCGAACCTTGGGAAATTTTTGTTGACCGGGAACAAGCAGACCTTTTTTGATTTCAATGACAATCGGCTTGTGGATCTCGATGGTGATGGCTGGTTGGAATACATGCCTTCGGGTGGCCTCGATGCACCTTATGTTTATTTCGACTCACGAATTTACCGAAATGTCCCTGCGTACGGTATCGACTTCGAAACGGGTGGAACCGTTGCAGACATTGGTGGCACGGGAGTGGTCGGAGCGGGTTTTGCGGTCCCCTACTGGACCAATGCAACCACACCGGTCGAGGCTAATGGCTACCAACTTCTGTGCTGTGGCATGGACAATAACTTTGGAGTTTCCCCGGTGACTTCCCTGAGAGGGTTTCCCTCAGGCGAGAATTCCACCCTGGAGGATCGAGACAACCTCGCAAACTTTACCGATCTCAGGCTGGATGAGAATTTGGCCGAGTAGTTCCATGACGGATCGCTGAGGACAGGATGGGTGGTTTCCCCGGTCACCCGAATCGGCCTTACGGTCCAATAAGGCCCCGCCGCCGTTGGCGTGGGTGCAGCGTTCCGAAAGAAAACGACGCACTAAAAAGTAGATGGTCGTGAATTTGAATCCTTTGGGATCAAACAAAAACATCTCATCGAGTCGAAAGCTATGAAACGCATGTCAAATTGTAGGCTCAGGCCTGCCAGGATATGTCCGGGGAACCAGCGGCAGGGTCTGACCCTGATCGAATTGCTGGTCGTCCTCGGCATTATTGTCACCATCGCGGGTATGTTGCTCTTCATGCTCAACGGTGCCCGCGAGGAGTCCCGTCGTCTGCGGACAGTCGCTCAGGTTCGACGTGTCAATCAGGTGGTTGCCGAACGCTGGGAAGAAGTTGGATTCCAGCCGGTGCAACTTAATGAAGCCTCTCGAAACGTGGTGGCCAACGCATTGCCGGCGGCGAAACTTGGATTGTCCCGCAATCTTAAACTTTCCGCAACTCGGGAGCTGCAACGCCTCGAGTTTCCGGACCGCATTAGTGACTTGGCCGTATTCCCTCAGTTTGGGGCTCCGACACCCGCTTGGCTGAATTACAGGCTCAAGGTTCAGGTGGTGTTCGGGACCACAGACTGGACCGAAATTCTGACGCGTTGGTCGGATGACCACGAGGGCGCGGAATGTCTCTACCTGATCCTGTCCGCCATCTTTGATGAAGATGGTCATGCACTTCGTTTCTTCAGTCAAAACGAAATTGGGGACATAGACAACGACGGCATGCCTGAAATCTGGGACGCGTGGGGGAACCCGATCGAGTTTTTGCGTTGGGCGCCCGGTTACTTATCCCCCTATCACGAGCAGAATGGTGTGGCCACTCCTGACCCATTCGACCCGTTTCGAAGTGACCCGAGATTCGCCACGCCAACCGAGTACTTTGATACGCGGGATGGTATCAAAAAACCGTTGGTGCCATTCAACCTTTATCCACTGGTATTTTCTGCCGGGCCAGACGCGGTTTACGGTGTGGCTTTCGTGAATGAGCCTGCTCACTCAGATGGTGGAGTTCGTAAGGTGGAGTATGCCAATCTCGCAATCCCCAATGATCCGTTTCCTGTGGATGATGGCGATGGTTACATGATCGGTGCGACGGGTGATTTCGATGGCGACGGTGTGCAAGGCCACGAAGACAACATCGATAACCATTGGGATATCCGTTAAGCAGGTGGGCTATGAGATTCATGAAAACATCGCGAGGCCTGACCCTCATTGAGCTGCTGACCGTCGTGACGTTGGTGATTGTGATTGCCGCCGTTGCCATTCCCGCTGTGCGCATCCTGACTCGGGATATCAAAATTCGTGAGGCGGCTAGGGATTTTCAGGTCTTTCTCGCGGATGTGCAGTCAGAAGCGAAGGCGACCGGTTCCGCCGGGATCTGGATTGAACGCGATCCTGCCGCTCCCAATACGAGTCTCTCCGTTTATCGTGTGACCACTCCACCGCCCTACTCGGGCGACTTTTTCGATGTGACGTTGGAAATGGTATACGACGGGGTCGATGCGGTCATCTATTTTCCTGTCGACGGCGCTGGGCTGATGGTGGAGGATCCCACGGTTCTTCGCTCTTACGGCCGCGTCGGGAATCGATTGCGACTTGATCACAAGACGGTCGACTTGTATCTGGATAGCTATCAAGGTGTTGCAAATTCCCCGGGTCGTGATATTCCCTCGCACGTCTGGCGGATCGATCGTCGTCTTGGAGGGACGGGGGGGTTACCCGTGAATACGGTGGTCACCCCAGTGTTCACGGACATTTCTTTCGAAGTTTTTCCCCAGCCCGTCAAGCGATCCACCCGTGTGTTTCAGTTGCCCGACGATACGTTTCTGGATTTGTCCAAGTCAGGTTTTTCCGTCTTGGACTTGAACGGAGATGGTCTGGCCGACGGGCCTCTGTTGGGTTCCGAGTTGGCACTGACTCCTGCAACCAACGGCGATGTGGTCATCATGTTCAATGATACGGGGGCGATTGATCACGCTTACTTCACTGCCACGACTGCTGGGCCTTCGGTTGTTCCGGTTCAGTCATTTTTCCTCTTTCTTTGTATGGATAACCGAGAGAGTGAAGCGGATTACCTGTATTCCTATCCACCGACGAGCGACTACGGAACGGCAGATCCCGACTCCTTCGCCTTTTATAAAACGCTGAACGAGCCGCAGAATTTATGGTTTGCGTTTGGCCGAAACGGTCGGATTTCGGTAAGTGAAAACTCCGAACCTTCGGAACGTCCATCAAATCGTCTGGCCGACGTTTTGTGGGCGTCACGAAGCATCGCTCGTCAGCAGATACAGATTCAGGCCGATTAAAAAAGAACCTGAGTGTGTCGCTGCGAACCAAGATCTCACTGTCGTTAACCGGGAATCTTCCCATGATGAATCATCAGAAAACTGAGCGAAGCGGCATCACCATTCTCGAGGTGATCATCGCGATGGGAATCGCCATTTTTGGCTTGCTGTCGGTGATGGCCATTGTTCCTTTCGCAGCGCGAAGAGCCCAGTCGGGTCTCGAAATTGAGGAAGGTGCACAACTCGCCCAGCGGGCGCTCGGGGATTTTCATGCTTACGACATGGGAGATCCTGAAAACTGGGTTGCGTGGTCACCGCTTCCCGTGCCTGCCCCTTACAACTTGGCATTTGGATGGAATCGCTATGTGGAGATGCCGTCATTTTTTCATCCGTTGACGGCTCCTAATCCTCCCTCAGACAATCCGAACGAACGGTGGTTTTTTGATGAAGCGATTCTGATTGACCCTCAGTTTTGTTCCGTCAATCCACAAGTTACGCAATTTCCGTATTGCTACGAGTCGCCCGTCGGACAGCCGGCCGCTTTCGTCGATGACGAAACTGGCTTGACGGCTTTATATCGGGATGGCTTGTTTTCGCCTCCCAAGCCACCAGGCTTCACCGCCTTTGATTCGGTTGCACCAGGAGTTCGACGCGTGAGTCTGCGCAGCGGTGTGAGTACGGACGCGGTGTCTCTCCCGATGAATTTTGCGATGGCTCGCGAAGTCTTTGAAACAGGAGACGACCTGTCGGTTCGAGAATTGGAGCCGCAAGAGCAGCAGGTGCTTCCCGATTTTGATTTCAAACGCGTTCAGTACTACGAAGGGGTTGACCCCACCAATAATTTGCCGGTCGAGATGAAAGAGCTCGCCCTGGGGCAGACCAGTTGGGTGGCCATGTTGGTCCCTGAAAATCCCCAACGGACCGTCTGGAAGCTGTTCATCATTGTCATTCGGGATCGAGATCCCTCATTCGGCATGGATCTGGTGAACGAGCGCGTCGCTCGAATTCGAGGCGCGGGAGGAGACATCGGCAGCCCAATTGGGCCGGAATGCGGATTTCAAAGTGCGGTGCTGACCAGCAGTGGGAATGCGGTCGCACGTCATGGGGGGTTGGTTCGCTTGGAGTCTTGGGGAACTTCGAATCTTGCTCAGGGCGGTACTCAACCCGTGCCGGGGACTCCGGTTTGGACCACGATGGAACGGGATCTGGCAATCGCACCCAACCAGTGGGTTTTACTCGCGCAGTGGGGCCCCCAGAAGCAGCGCCGCTATCAATGGTATCGAGTTTTGAGTGCTTCTCCCAACACGGAGCTTGGTCCGGTGGACAACGTCCCGTTTAACAACGGTGGGTTTGGTGGAATCCAGCCGCCGAGTCGGACGGTCTCTCTCATTGGTCCGGACTGGGACGCCCGTCGAAATACTTTGGTGTACATGATGAACAATGTCGTTTCCGTTTATGAACGAACCATTCAAGTGCCGTTAAATCGCTTTCCCCAACCGCAAATTCACCCGTGGGATATTCCCTAGTTCCCGGGCACCCGATTCTGCGCGTCTTTGCGGACCACCACTTCCTCACCAAACTTGAAACGGGGAATCTCAAAATGTTGGCTCAAACACGATCAAACGAAGTCGGCAAGCCGAAGCCGCTCTCGTCTCATGCAGCACTAAGGAAACGTTCTGGTTTGCCAACGCGTACCGGTGCGACATTGGTTTTTGTGGTCACATTATTGGTGCTCTTCACGTTGGCGGGAACGACCTTTCTGGTCGTTGCTTCGCAGTTCCAACAATCGGCGAGGAAGGCCGCGCGAGCGTCGACGTATTTGCAACCCCCCAAGAATTATACGGAAGATGCCCTCTACGACTTGATCCGCGGCAATACGGGGAACAACATTGTGACGCCCCATTCGATTCTCGGGGACAAGTACGATGTGTTGAGTGGATTCAAGGGGCGAGTCAGGACGGTTCTCAACCAAACGACCAATCAGCCCGAGGGCGAAATTGTCAATTTGCCAGCGACGGGCAACAGTTTCATGGCCTTGTCGTTTCAAGCATTGCCCTCTTCGGCAGCCCAGCCGAACTTCGCGGTGAGAGTATCGAGTCGTTGGGGTGACCCCGCCGCAACCCCCTTTTCCCTGTCTCAGACTTCGGGGGCCTACAATGGCTGCGAACTGACCTTTCTTGATGGCCCGGCAAAAGATATCACGTGCCGGATTGTGGGCTATTCATGGGCTAACGGACCCCAGTTCGTCATCATGGTGGACAATGCCGATGTGAATGTCTCTGCTTTTCCGCCGGAGCAATCTGCAGCAGGCTTCTTGAATGCCAATGTGCTCGTGAACGGTCGACCTTTCAGTGGCCTGGGGGCGGGTCAGGGTACACTCGAAGCGTTGCGGCCCAATCGTACCCAAGACAACGCTCAGGCCCTGATCTCTAACTATCTGGCAACAGGGACCAACGAGAGTTATGACGTTGCTGACTTCCAGAACATGTATCTTGGAGCGATGACCACCGACAACAACGGTCATCTGCGTTATATCCCCTCGTTCCACCGCCCTGCCCTCTTCAACTATTGGCAAAACGGTGCGGGAAACGCTCAGTTGAGTCGTCGTCAGGTCACGATGACGCCTGATCCTCAGACAGATTCTGCGGGACCCAACTTCCCAGCTTTGGCAGATCCAATTAATGGGCCATGGCATGTCGATAACACCGGGGACGGGGTTCGCGACAGCGTTTGGGTGGATCTTGGGTACCCATTGCAAGTGGCGAGTAACGGGACGCGATACAAGCCACTGTTCGCTTACATGGTTCTTGATCTGGACGGACGCTTGAACGTCAATGCTCACGGTAGCACCTGGCATCAGGATGGTAGATATCCGGATGATCTGATCCCTCAATCCGCCATCGATCGTGGCAGCAATCCTGTGAACACCGCGAATCTAGCGCCTCGCGGGCAAGGTTATGGGCCCGCCGAAATCTCGCTACGTCCGATTTTCACTGCCAATAATCTTTACCAGCAGTTGCTCGTAGCTCGTTATGGGGTAGATGGCTTTCCGGGCCGACGGCAGACGGATCCGTTGACCTTGGACCCTTGGGCAGAAGTGCGATTCTTCAACTACCCCAAGTTGCATCAAAGCACCCTGCAGTTGACAGGACTCGATCTTAAAGCGTTCGCCAACCCTCATGATCTCAACGGTCGATTCGCCCAAGTTCAGGCGTTGGACGGCAATCCGGTTTATGAACTTACCAATCCCCAGACTCGCGTCAATGAGCTCTGGGAAAACGCGTACGAGATGGATCTGTCGAGTCGAAATTCTTTCGGCGAAAACCGTCCGTTCTCCGCGGACACGGCGTTTAGTGTCGAGGAGCTTGAAGTCCTCCTGCGACGCAATGATGTCGATGCGGCGGGCTTACCCCGTCGACTCGGAGAGATCGTGCCGGCGAACGATGCAACGACGGCTTACACACTGACGACCGATAGCTGGGATTTGCCGACTCCCGGGTTTGTTTCTCCGGACACCGGTACCCTAGTCAGTAGCGTCACCGGCAATCGTCTTGAGTCAATTGTGGATTACTACATTGAGCGACGGGGCGGCAATGTAACGACTCAGGAACTTGCTCAGGTTTTTGCCCCCGAGGTTCTCATGGGGCAGCGAATGGATCTGAATCGGCCTTTCGGCGACGGACTGGACAATAACGGAAATGGTTTGGTCGACGAGCACATGTCCGACCCCAACGTTAGCGAATCGGCGATCGGCGAAACACTGTTGGGCCAGATTCCGCTTGATCCGGACAATGACGGTGTCATCAACACTCAAGCGATCCCGAATGTGGATCCGGACGAGTACTTGGCCCGAAGCATCTTTGCTCGCCACCTGTATGTTCTGATGATGACCGTGATGGACCCTGTCGCCCAAATTGATTTCGATGGCAATGGCGGGGGTGGGCTGTCACCCGAAGAAGAAAAGGCGTACGCCGTTGCGCAGTGGGCCGTCAACGCGGTCGATTTCCGGGATCAAGATTCGATCATGACTCCCTTTGAGTTCGACCTCAACCCTTTCGATGGATGGTCGGTCGATGGCAATCTGGCCACAGACGAAGGGGGAGACAGGGCAATCGTTTGGGGAACCGAACGCCCTGAGTTGCTGATCACCGAAACGACTGCATGGCATGATCGGCGGACGGAAGACTTGACTGACAATGAGAAGGTTGCGATGGGGGACCCGCATTTTGACCAGCGACTGCGGCCGATTGGATCGACATTCATTGAGGTTTACAATCCAAATACCCTATCTCAGCGAGCCCCGGCTGAGTTCTATTCGTACAACCCCAACCCTACGGGCGTGGATCTTCGTGCCTACAATCAGGCCCGTTCCCCCGTCTGGAGAATGGTGGTGATGAAGGGAGCGGAGGGCAAGCGTCGAGATCTTGATCACCCGGATCCTGCTTTGAGACCGCTACCCAATGACATGGAGAGATCGGTCTACTTTGTGCGAGAATCCGATGTCGACAGCGGAGCAGTGAGTATGCCTGCTGGAGGGTTTCAGTACTATTTGAGCGATTTTGTCCATCAGCGATTGCAGCCTGTTCCTCCACTGGGTTATGCCGTCATCGGTTCTCAGGGAACAGAAGTTGATGCGGGTGGTGGCGTCAGACAGTATTGGTCCAAAGTGGGGCGACGACTGGATGCTGTTGAGGGAACGCCCGAAGATCTTAAGCCTCAAGAGACGCGTGCGGTTGTTCTGGTTCCTGGCCAGTCTGTTGAAATTCGCCATAACAAGGGTGCGAATTCAATTGTCCGGGCGAACACGGTCGCGATTCCTGTGGACCGTCCCCACTCGTTCAATATCTCGATGCCAACGGACCTTTACAGCAGCTTGGCGGTGGGAAGTACATTTGACCCACTCCAAGCGGCCGAGGAGGGGGCTTATGTGCCGGTCGTGGACCAACCCTTCGATGCTCGCCGCAATGATGACAATCGTGCGACCGAACTAGCCCAGAATCGAACGTTATCAGATTGGCGCGTGATCCATCTACAGCGTTTGGCAAATCCTTTTCAAGCCTATGACCCGCAGACCAATCCCTATTTGACCGTGGATTCAAGTTCATCCGACATCACCCCGTTCAACGGCGTGACTGCCGACAGTGATGATCCTCAGGCAACCCAGCCCCAACGAGTTCGATTCACCGCGTTTGAACGCGGCCAACACGAAGTGAATAACAACCTCGCTTCATCACAGAGTTTCAAATTGTGGCGAGTTGAGCCAGTTTCACCAACGCCCGATCCAACATGGCAAACCGGGACGGATGAAAACGGGGTTTCGAATGTGGGAGCCGGAGAACATTTCTTCGACTTCAACCTGTGGGAAACACTTGGGGCTTTGAATCGTAGTTACACGGTTAACCCAGCCATACGTGTGCCGCCACAGCAGGAGCTGGTTGGTTTCCCTTGGTTGAAATTCAACAACCGTCCTTTTGTTAGCCAGTTGGAGTTGCTCCAGGTTCCCGCGAGTCGTTCCTCACGTCTCTTGTATGATTTTTCAATCGCCTCTCAAGCTGCAGGCTCTGCTTACCAGGGGCGAACGAATCCCAGCAACAATACGCTCGGAGTCGGGTACTCTCAGGCGAACAGCCCGCTCTTTGGTCATTTATTGAACTGGTTCTGGACCAATCGCAATCCTGGAAACGCGCCTGAATTCAGTCGTTTATTGGAATACGTGAATGTTCCCACAAGGTACGTCGGACACGAAACGTATCTGAACGACGCCTACTTCCGTGGTGATGCAAAAGGGGCAAACCCGGCAACCGCCTTGAGGCATCCACCTTTCAATAAGATCTCGAAGTACCGGGAGCCCGGTCGAATCAATATCAACACCGTGAGTGATCCACGTGTATGGGCAGGTCTCATGGGATACGTCAATAATGTTTCGCAAGGCCACAATGACTTGGAGCATACTCCGGCAACCTTTCAGGAGATGCTCTCAAGTCGTCGAGGGTATCCCGGTACCACCGCAATCTGGCAACTTAACAATCAGTTCCCCACCTTTTTCAGTAATCCGTTTCGTCCTGGGGGACACGGGCAACTCGCACCGATCCCGCAAATGGAGCGGCCAGACATTGATGCGACGCTTTTGCGGAGCGTCGAGGCGATCAATAACAACAATGGGACGACGCCTTTGTTGACACGGAGTCCTACCGCCGGGAACATTCAGCCTTTTGAGGATGGTCGACGGAGTAGTGCGTTTTCCACGGATTCGCTTGAACGACTCGGAAATCTGGTCACCACCCGATCCAATGTCTTTGCCGTCTGGATTACTGTTGGTTACTTTGAGGTGACCGACTCCGGCTTGCCGGATCGCGAGTTGGGCTCCGATACAGGGCGAGTCAAGCGTAACCGAGGTTTCTATATCCTCGATCGTTCGCGCCCCGTTGCCTTTGAACCGGGGGCCGACCACAACATTGAAGACATGATCATGCTGAAGCGTCTTGTGGAGTAGGCCTTTGATGCCTGATCTAGGATAGGGACGAATTGATTCTGATGAACCCGAGTGTCGCCTGAGGGCCGCTCGGGTTTTTTTATTTGGGGGATATGGGAGGACATGTCGTCTCTCCTTTTTCAAGGAAGTGACTTCCCACGGTCGATGTGTCTCGATGTCAGGGAAGACGTTCCGCGGCATGGCCGTTGGCGGTCGTGAGCCGTTGCCGGGGGGACGCAGTTGCCGCTCAGCAATCCCACGATCTCGTTTGGCGAATCGAGGCGTGATGCCTTAGACTGTTCGGGTTGGACATCCATTGGATCGCTTATCTCACAACGGGTTGCGAAGGATCGCCGTGGGAAATCTCTACTACAATCGTTACCTCTTCTACAGCGGACTTTTGCTGCTGGGTGGCATGATGTTGATCGATGCCATGCCGCAGTACACCCGCTTGCATGGCCGGGCCAAACAATGGGTCGATCCGTTGCTGGATGTCACGGGCCTGTGGCAGGGCAGTTGGGAATTGTTCGCGCCCAAACCGGATTATGTGAACATCAAGATCCTGGCCATCATTCAATGGAACGATGGGACCGAAACGGTATGGGGGCAGCCGGATTGGCATGACATGAGTCCTTGGCAGAAGATGCGAGCGTTTCGCCAGATGTCTTATTACGACAATCTATGGCGTGACAGCTACATGCCTGCCTGGTCTCCCTTCTGCGAGCGGATTGCTGAGCTGGAGTCTGCAGGCTCCAGCCAAACTCCGGAGGTGGTGAGGTTGTATTACGTCAAGGATGAAATCGCTCCGCCTGATAGGGAATGGCGTCCCGCGTACTCAACGCCCAAATTTGATGCGGCTCAAGAGGCTCCCAATCTCCTCTATCGATGGACTCCCTCGAACCATGACGGCCGGTGAGACGTTGCGAAAGAGCTTCGACGATTTTTGGATGAAGTCGGGTGATCTTCGGATACTCGATCCTCTTCGGCGTGCCTATGGGGTTCTATTGATTCTCAACGTCAGCCTGTTAGGGTTGGACCGACATCGATTTTTTGGAACGGACTCTTGGGTTCCGACCGAGATGCGGAGGGAAATTGTCGATCCAGACACATTCGATCTCTACAGCTTTTTTCCCGGCGATCCCTGGGTCATCACGTTGACCCTCTTGGTCCTTGCGTTATCCGGCATCGGGCTGATTCTCAGTTTCTATCCTCGCATCCTCGCTGCCTTGATCCTTTTTTTGTTGACGAGTATCCATCATGCGAACGTCATGCTGTTCGATTCTGAGGATGTGGTGTTCCGTCTTTTTGCCTTCTTCCTGATCTTCGTCCCGTCCTGGTCGAAGTTAAAGGACTCGACAGAGACGACCCCGACAAAGACGACCCCGACGACCTCGGCAAGCCGTTTTCCGTCTTGGCCCCGACGACTGTTTCAACTGCAAGTCTGTCTGATCTATCTGGCCGCCGGCATTCAGAAATCCAATGGCGAGGAATGGCTCGATGGCTCTGCGATTTATTATGCGTTGAGACTCGATGACATGACCCTGTTTCAATTGCCGGAGGGGATGACTGAAAAGATGGCTTGGTCTCGTCTCTTGAGTTGGTCCACTTTGACTTTCGAATTGCTTTTTCCGTTCCTCGTATGGATTCAACGCCTGCGATGGCCTTGCCTCATTTTCGCAGCGGGTTTTCATCTTGGGACAGCTTATGCTTTGAACTTGCACCTGTTCCACCCGATCATGCTGGTCGGTTTGCTTGCTTTTGTGGAATTCAGGGAGTGGCAAAGGTTCACAAGAGCGATCACGCATCGGGTTTTCCGCCGAGGCGTTGCAACGGTTGAGGCTTGAGGCGGCTCCGGACAACTTGGAGACGATAGCCATTCGAGACCTGTCGCCAAGATGGTCATCAAGTTGCGCTTCACGCTTCTGATGAATTCACTCGGGCTTGTAGATGGCAGTCTGGTTTACAGGACTTCATCTGCCGGGTGGTGCCCAAGTGTTGTCCGGGGCGGAGTCCATGCAAACGGACCCGCCTGTGGATGAAGCCGTACAGGCAACAGTTAACGCTGAGGCGCGAACCGAGGCTGCTCTGCCATTTGTGCCGGTTCAGACAGTACGCCAAACGTCGTTCCGGGCATCGGACGAAGTGAGGGACGAGCGCCGTTGGCGGCGGGGGCACCCAGTGAAGCCGGCGATCGAAGGACTTGTCGTCCCGGCAAGCCTTGCCGCGGTTGGGTCCCGTAGAGAGGAGTTCCTTCGGCAGGGGTATTCGGGTGGGACACGCCTTGCACCGATGAAGGAATGGGCTGCATCGGACGATTCAATTCAAGGTCGACTGCTGGCTCCTGTTGCGAAGGGGCTGCGGCCGTTTCGCCTTCGGGAAGAGCCTCCGGGAAGTTTCCTTCCCGCCATTCCTGTGGGAGTTCCGGAGGAAGTTGATACGAAACTTCTGGCGTGTAGAGCGACCAGTCGATCGGCGTGTCGATCCAGCGTCCCTCTTCATCGAGTTCCATGATTCCCAGATCTCGCATGAGTCTCATGCGGGTTCCATAGTAATTAAGCCATCGACTCATAAATGCATTTTGAGTGGTGCGAAGGTCATTGAGGGCGCTAAGCAGGTTTTGCACCAACGTTGGGCCACGCGGTTGGACTTGACCTGTCGTTGCATCACGTTGAGGAGGAGCATTCAACTCAAGTTGAGTGTTGTCGACCCGCCGGATCGCCAAGACCACTGCTTGTCGATCCAATTCCAGGTTTCGCTCCTGAACCTCGAGGTTCTTCATGGTGGCCCAGATGGAGTTCCTTAAGCCATCCTGTGCCTGGATAAAGTTGCGACGATCGCGTTGGTAACTGATCAGCGCCGATCGGAAGTTGTTTCGCTCCAAAAGTCGGGTGAATGGCGCGTCAAATTGAACGCGGGCGTTCAGGCGACTGTTATCCTGACTGAAGTTCAAAGGGTTGTTGCCCGTCGTTCCAATGTTACCATTCATCGATACAGTCAAATCACTTTGGAGACGATTGGCGTTGAACGCGATCAAACGCCATGTGTTGACGAGGTCTGATCGAGCATTCATCAGATCGACTCGATTGTTCAGTGCAATTTCAGTTGCGGTCGAGAGGTCGAGGTTGGTGGTTTGTAAGGTGATGGACTCAAGTCTGAAGCGAGCATGCACCAAGGCAAGTTCTTGGGCCCAGTTCGAAAAGTCACGTCGCCAAATGGTGAGAGAAGCTCGGCTATTGTCGATGGTCTCGACCGAGATGTTGTTACGAATGGCGATGAGCCGTTCCGCGTAAACCTGCAATCGAGCTTTAAGATCGGCATATTGTTCAGTGAGGAGTCCGATTTCTCCGAGGAAGTCCAGTTTGTCCTTCTCGTTGAGGTTTGCCATCCTTTGTTGAACCGCTGCGTCCATCGCTTGTTGATCCGCATCAATCACCGTCAGGTACTGGGTAAATGCCTGCTCGATCTGTTCGGCTTTGCTGGCAACGATCTGCAGGTCTTCTGCAGACAGTTGAGTCGAGACTCCAAGCTGGTCCTGAAGCAGGTTTACCTGATTCTGCAGCGACGCCATTTCCGGCGTAATCAACTGGAAGGGGCGAATGAAGGAGTCATCAAGTTCGACGGGGTATTCAGGCGGAAGCGATAGGGAGCCGGAAACAAAACCTCGAATGCTGGACTCCAGACCTACCTGCTCTTCGATCAAGGCTGCTTGCTGCGTCTGCAATGTCTGTCGGAACTGATCGACCTGAGTACCGTCAATCAAGCCGGCATCAAAGTTGGCTTGGATTTCTTCAAAGTTGCGGCGTTGCAGATCGTAGTTGGCAATGTTATTGAAGTACTCCTGTCGTTGTTGCAAGAGTCCGATGAAGCCTCCAAGACGCTGGGCACCACCACCCGCAAAACCAGCGGCACCCCCCGCTGCGCCGCCAGCACCTCCACCGGCGAGGCCGCCGCCGCGACCAAAGTTGGTGGCTCCACCTACACCACCAAAACCGCCAGCACCTTGCCCCGTGAATCCCGTCAGACCTGTGCCGCCCAGGAACCCACCCCGTCGGCTTGGGCCACCGGTCCCGCCGCCAATCGCAATGTCCGTGTAAAAACCTTGGCGATAGCGTTGGAACGTACGCAGATTGCCAAGCATGGTTCGTTCGGCGATCGTCAAGGTCTCCAATGCGACGACACGCCCACCGTTGCGCAGCAAGGGTTGGATCAGGTTGAAGCTTGCAAAAGAAAAAGCGGAGCTGGTGTCGGGACCGGAAAACTGCCAGACAAACGAGTTGGCAAAGTCGGTCGCCAGCGTGCCGGCAGTGGCGAAACGGCGATCGAAAGACGCGTCGGTTCTGGTGGTCAGCGGCGTGGAGGTACCGGTACCCTGTGCGGCGATATCGGTGTCATTGCCACCAAAAAACTGGGTCTGGAAACGAAATCGTTCTGCGCTGACATCGAGCGCCGACAGATAAAGTTCCTCGAGAGATCGCTGATAACTGGTCGAGTTGACGTAGGCGAGGTTCAGTGCGGAGTCGACATTCAGAACGATGGTCCCATCCTCTTTGACGGGGACATACTGAGGCAACTGTTGTTCCCAGTCGGGATTCGCAAGATTTTCAATGACACCATCGTCTTCCCAGCCCTTGTAGCCTTTCATGCCATCGACTGATTTCATAAATCGGTTGGACTCGGGATCATCTTTTGGCATGGGGGGGCGGTTGGGATCGTACGGCGAGTGGTACCGACTCCTCGGGTCCATGTAGACATCGACACCGGCAAGCGCGTATTTGGGGTCTTCCGTGGTCTGCTGAATGATGCAGTTGACTTCCTGATCTGCCTGGTCCCGATAAAAATTCCGACGTTCACATCCCAGCGAGCCGAGGAGAAGCCAAGAAACCATCAGAAGTTGAAAACCATACCACCGAACAAATGGTGTGCGAGTATCGGCGATCCGTGCCATCATGATGACCCTGTGAGGGAGTGCTCAAGCTTGCCAGTTCGAGTGCCGTCTCGAGGCAGGCTTTATTGCAAGACGAATGCTTCATCCTCTGATTTATCGTTTTTACGCTTGTAGGGCTCTTGCCGAAGTTCTTAGATAAAACAAAGACTCTGCTTCGTCCGTCCTTTGCTAACGGGTCTGTAGCGATTATTCCGCCCGCGCTGCGATTTTTGGCCGAACAGTCCTTTCAATTCATTCAGGCCGCATAATCGATACACTTTGCCCGATCCGTAGAATCGGTTGGAAAGCCTGCAGCCTGTCGTTGCCAACGGCTTCATTGGGTTTGGAAATCTACCGGTTCAGGGCTTCGCTTTTGTGGTTTTGGCCAAGTAGTCTTCAAACGCTTTGGCGTAGCGGGTGTTCCCACCATGTTGGTTCCACCAATCAAGCGCGGAATCGCATGGGCTCTCGGACTCGACCTCTTTATCGAGCCAGTTCCTCGCTCGATTCAAACGACGTGTTACCAGTTCGGACGTGATTAAGTCGACGTCGTTCATCCCCCAAAGTTTCAGAATATCCTCAATCCAGTGTCCGAGTAGCGGCGCGATCGCAGCATGGTCGAGGGAAATAAAATAGCCGAGTTTTACGGGATGGGGCAGTTGCCGGCAGAAGGTTTCAATGCGTCGATCTTGAGTCGTCAGCGGATATCGCTCAACCACCATGACCGCAATGGTCTGTTTTGGATTCGAAGAAGAAAGGCCCGTATCGATATCCAGCATTTCACTCAAAACGAGGAGTATTTTCGGCTCCGACTGGACTTCGTCCATGGTGGTGATCTGTTGAGGGCGGATCGGAGGCGTCGGGATTTCGTAGTTGATTTCCCATTGGTCCAGAAGATCCTGCGTTTCAAAAAACGTCTCCGGAAAATGGCAGACGACCAGAATTATGGAGTCCTGAGTATGTCGCTGTTGCAAAGCACGTCGGAGACCTCGCTCCACCCCTTTTTGATTCATGGCGATCGAGTCGGGGTAGTACTCGAGTCGGGGAGTAGGTTGAAGCAGTCGTAAAATCCAACCCAGCATAACGGCCTTCTTTTAGGTGATGCCAAGACGATCGTCGAAATGGATGCGTCTTGCGAGCAGAATCAAGGTCTCAGGCGTTCGGCCCAAGGTCATTCCGTTTGATGAACGATATGCTGCAAAACGCGTGCGACAAGTGGGTGATTGGTAGGCCGACTAGTGGGCACGCACTGCAGGTTCGGCTTGTTGGCTGACTTCGTCAGGCGTCAGCCATGTCTGTATTTTGGGCACGATTTTTTGCTTGACCACAAACACCGAGAGCACCAGTAACATCAAGATTCCAAGGCCTGCAAGCAAGTTGAGTCCCAGGCCGTTGGTGCGTTCTCCCATGATTTCTTTGGAGTTTGTGAGGATCACCAAGGTCACTCCAAGCAACGGTGCCACAATGACCGTGATCGCTTGGGCAAACAGAATGGCCCAACCNATGTTTCCTCCAAGCAGTGACATCANGATCGCGACTGCCAGGCCTACGAGCAAAACAACGACCGCAAAACGNCGCGGCCAAACGTCTTGAGTNTTCGAGCCAAGGCTGAGGCCGTCCGCAAGCATGAAACCTCCAATGGTGGAGTTGACAAGGAATGATGAGTAGGCCGCGCTAAAAAGTCCCAAGCAGAAGAGGCGTTTTCCCCAGACTCCGAATGCAGGTTCCAACTGAGTGGCAATTTTGGTGACATCCGTCAGGTCCTGTCCGCGTAGGGCGGCAGCGGCGGTTCCCGTGATCATCAACGTGATCAGTCCTAAAAGGACGGCTGAGATGGTGACATCCATCATGCCTGAGCCCAAATCTTCTTCGCGCCATCCTTTTTGCCGGACCAGGTAAGCCTGAAAGTAGGCGATCGCAACGCTGAATGTTGTCGCAATCCACGCGATGATGGTTAACCAGTCGTTGTCCTGCCCCGCAATCTGGCTCCAACGTGGAATCAAACCGGAGAACATTTCCATCGGGTCCGGCCGAGAGAAGAGGAGATTGATCAGGAATGCGATCAGCATGAAGCCAACAAAGCCGGTCATGATTTTTTCTAACGGGGGGTAGAACTTCTTCGAACCCAACAAAAACGCGATGGCCAAACCATTGAGAAACAGGACCGTTGCCAGCGTTCCCAAACCGGGGCCAGAAGATTCAATCGAGGACTGGCGGGTCGATGGTTCCGTCTGGTTGGAATCGCTTGAGGCCGTTATCGCCGCGGTGTCCACCGAGGGACTCGACCAACTTTCAATCGCTGCGATCACCCCCAGATTGTTGGCGAATTGAAATGTTGCCGCGATCGTGAATACCGAAATGCCAAGGACGAGTGTCAGCCAACGTCCCCAACGCTGGCGAATCAGGTCACCGGGATTGGAGTCGGCCATCACACCGAGGCGGGCGCCGAGTGTCATGAACGTCAGCATCAGAATGACGGCGACGAGCAACACCCAAAGTAGCTCGAAACCAAATTGGGCGCCGACGTTGGAGCTGGTGACAATGCTCCCGGGTCCGACCACCACACAGACCGTGATTAACCCGGGGCCCACACGCGAAAAGAGGGATTTTTTCGAGGCCATGTTTTGAAGCTCCAGGGGCAAGGGGGTCGCAAAGCTCCATGATTTTAGTCAGAAAACCAGTTGAAATGAAAAGGCGTACGAAAAAGAATACGTGCCGGACTTGACCGATGCTTCAAAGGGCCAGGCGAGAGTCAGCTTGAAAGTTTCAGGATAGATTTTGGGCTGCGCACAAAGTCGTCGGGGCGGGAAGAGTCGGAACAAAAACATTCGTCGGGTGATGATTCAGAATTGCGACTCGAACGGCCTTACCCGATTAGTTGTTAAGAGACAAACCGCGAAACGTCACGCGAAACACTCATGTGGCAAAAACAGAGGTCTTATTCAGGGAGTGCACCGTTGAAGAAAAATGATTCGTCATCACCTTGCCTGTCCGCTTCATCACGTCGTCGGTTCATCCAGGCAACCGGTGCTGGAATTTTAGGTTGCGGCGGTAGTTTTACGGCGAGTCACGCCACCGCGGCAGCTTCTCAAAAAGATGAGGGCAAGCCGTCCCTGCGGTACTGTTTCAATACGAGTACGATTCGGGGACAGAAACTCGGGTTGCTGGAAGAGATCGAGTTGGTGGCGAAAGCGGGTTACGACGGAATCGAACCCTGGATTTCAGAGATCGCCCGTTTTCAACGCGAGGGTGGCGATCTGGATGATCTGAGAAAGAAGCTCGACGATCTTGGGCTGCGGGTGGAAAGCGCGATCGGGTTTGCCAACTGGATTGTGGACGATGAGAGTAAACGACTCTCGGCGCTCGAGCAGGCGAAACGGGAAATGGAGTTGGTGCGTGCGATCGGGGGGGATCGAATTGCCGCCCCTCCGGCAGGAGCGACGGATAAATCTGGCATGGATCTGTTTGTGATCGCGGAGCGTTACCGAGCCTTGCTCGAGGTGGGAAAGAAGGTCGGTGTCGTCCCTCAGTTGGAGCTCTGGGGATTTTCAAAAACGCTGTCGCGTCTTGGAGAACTGGTTTTCGTTGCAAGTGAGAGTGATCATCCGGACGCATGTGTCCTGCCTGATGTCTATCATATTTATAAAGGTGGCTCAGGATTTGCCGGGTTGTCGCTCGTCGCAGGTGCTGCCATGCATGCGTTTCACATGAATGACTACCCGGACATGCCACGCGAGACAATCGGCGATGGAGATCGTGTCTATCCTGGGGATGGGGTCGCACCTCTGACCAAGATTCTGAAAACACTGATGAGCAATGGATTCCGAGGAGCTCTTTCGCTGGAGCTTTTCAATCGGTCCTACTGGGAGAAGCCTGCTGCCGAAGTCATCCAGACGGGACTCGCGAAAATGAAGGAGTCCGTCGCGATTGCCCAAGATTAGCCCGTGTGAGTTTTTCCCAGCGAAAGACCAGACATGCTCTTCGGTTCCCGCTTGTCCTGGCGTTCCCGGAGTTTCTTAATGAACCTGCCCGGGCTATCGCTATCTGCTTTTGGATTTTCTGCTAAAATTCGTACATTATTGCGGGTGAAATGGCTTCGACCCGCCCATACCCAACCATGAGGACATCGCCATGAGCGAATCATCCAGCCCCTCGGAATTTGAAGATTTTGCGGAGACCCCTTCGTCCGACACGGTGAAGAAAGGCTCGAGCACCGTGGCGCGGTTGCGACAGACGGTTTTGTTTTTCGTGCTCGCAGTATGTCTGGTTGGGTTGGCATGGGAATACCTGGGAGCACGAGCCGGCTTTGTGAGATGTTCGACGTACCTCGGCGAACTTCAAGAGGACTTCAATTCGGCTAGCGCGACTGCCGTTCAAGGTGACGATAATGGGGATGGAATTGAGAACCGTTTTACGGCGGACAATATCCGTGAAGTGATTGGTGTCAAACCGTACAAAGTGGATGAATTTGGGGACGGGGCGGCGATCATCGAATATTACCAGTGGAGACGGGCCAACATCTACAGTGTTTACGACCTCGCGGTGTTGTACCAACGTCGTGGTGTAAAAAAGACCATGGTCTTTGGTGACTGGTATCAGGACATAGAAGAGGTGCCGCTCAATCCGAGTCGTTCGGTGGCAGTGGATGAATCGGAAGCGCTTCCGCCGGAGGATCCCAACGTTACCGGTGGTGTCGGAACTGGGGGTGGCGGAGGCGAATCGCGTCGTCGACGCGAGAGAACACGTGAAGAGGATTCTGAAGAATCTTCCAACGGTGAATCGGATGAATCTCAGGAGGCGACAGATAAGCCTGACGCCGATGAAGCTTCAGCTGACGAGTCCTCGGAAACGATCGAGGACGAAAATGATTCTGAGACGGAGGATGAGACTGACGACGCCAACTCGGACGAGGAAGAATCTTCCTCGAAGCCGAGAGAAGAGAATGAAGCTGGCTGATCGCTCAACTGGTCGATGGATCTGGCGATCGCCCGCGTTCAGTGACCTTTTGAGTTTTCATCATGGCTGTTCATGCAGATTGAAAACCTGTAGGCCTGCAAACGTGGCTGGACTTTTCAGCTGGATTGAGTATTTCGTATGGGCATTCGATTTTTTTGTCCTCAGTGTGATCGTCGTCTGCACGTCAAAGATTTTTTGGCAGGCAAAAAAGGGATCTGTCCTCATTGCGACGAGAGTATCGTCATTCCTCGCGAATCTACCCATTCAAAAGATTCGCTTCCCGATGAAGCGTCGGTCGAATCGACGGGCGACGGAAATAAAAAGGCTTCGGTCGCCCCGGCAAAATCCGCTTCAGCTAAATCCTCGAAATCAACGTCCGCTCCAGCCGATGTAACTACGGATGGAGATTCGCAGGTGAGCGGTCCCGCAAGTGTGTCGAAGATGCCGGTCGCTGTTCCTCCGGCCTCGCCAGAGACGGACCTTGGCGAGTTGGACCCGATCGCGATTGGCCCGCATCTCATCTGGTACGTCCGCCCACCGAGTGGTGGCCAGTATGGGCCAGCCGAGGGGGACGTGATGCGGCAATGGCTCAAGGAGGGGCGAGTCACGGCGGAATCTCTGGTGTGGCAAGAGGGGTGGGACGAGTGGCGATCGGCGATCGAAGTTTTTCCTGAGATAGGACCTGCAACCCCAGAAACGGGAGCCCAGCCCGTCGTCGAGAACTCAGTAACGGTGGTGGAATCACCCCGTGAGCAAGTGAGTGTTGTTTCATCGTCGGAACCCGTAGAGGTGGATGAGACGAAAATGAAAATGCTCGAGTATCGATTGAAGCGTTCTAAGGGCAAAGGCAAAGAGATTGCCATCGTGGCGGTGCTCGGACTGGTCTGTTTGCTACTGATCGCCGTTCTCGGTCTTGTGGTCACCAAGCAATTTTAATCAGGAGAACGGGTCGAGCCCCACAAAGCTTCGCTGGCATGAGATGATGCGTGTGTCTGCAAAAGGGAAGTCGCTTGATTTCTACCCTTTTCCGGATGAAGATTGCGACTAACACTAATCGTGTCGGGGCTGATGTTGGTGGTCGATCCAAGTTGCATCGGCCCACGGCCTGTTAAATGACTTGGCGTTAAATGCGTCTCTTTCACGAAAAACCATTCACCAAATATTGGGGACTACAGATGACTTCATTCATGTTCGAATCCAGGCGAAATCGTCTTCAACTGCTTGCCCTCTTGGTCAGCATGGCCGCTGTCGCCGGCATGGTGCAAGCGGAAGAAGTGAAACTGGCCGAAGGCAAGCTGACGATGGCAGCGCCTGAATCTTGGGAAAAGAAACAACCACGTACGAGAATTGTTGAGGTGGAGTATTCGGTTCCTGCCGAAGAGGCGGAGACGGCAGCAGCGCGGCTCACCATGATGGCATCCGGCGGTGGTGTTCAGGCCAATATTGATCGATGGTTTGGTCAGTTTGAGCAGCCCAACAAAAAGGCGACCAAAGACGTTGCCAAAGTCGAAAAGATGGAGTTGGCAGGCGTTCCGGTCCACATGGTTGATATCTCAGGCAAATTCAAAGATCAGCCTCGAGGCCCCTTCGGTCCGACGGTGGTCCGAGAAAATTATCGAATGTTGGGAGCGATCATCGAGACAACCAACGCCGGTACCTACTACGTCAAACTTTACGGACCGGCTGAGACGATCCATGAGAATGAGAAGCAGTTCGTGAGTCTCATCAAGAGTCTCAAGATTGCCAAATAGGGGGTCGAGCGTTTTGTCCTGCCGAAGAGGAACTCTTCCCCTTCGGTTGCAGGGGAGTGGAGTCAGCCGCGGATGGACTTTGATGCGAACCAAGAGGGAGGTTGGCGTTCAACGCCGACTCGCAGTAACGTATGAAAGCCGCTTAGAAAAACCTCGGTTCACAACAACCCGTTCATTCTGGTTGTTTCTTCGATTCGGAAAGCGGTGGTCTACATTCGCCAATCGTTAAGGCTTAACACCCGGTGATCGCAAGACGGGTGAGCATTCGGATCGACTTCTTGGGTTTGATCCGCTTTTGGAGCGGAGAGTGAGGGGCGATCACGGAATCGTGAATCCTGATGAAATCAGTAAATTCGCTGAATTCGTTTGAAAAAGACACCGAATACCAGAACTGATAGGGTTTGGCCACAACCTTTGATCGCACCTGATTTCTCGTAATTCAGAGAGCTTCCTCGCACTGGGGGTTGGGGGTGGCGTTTGTCCACCGAGTGAATTTCAAGCGACTGGTCTGTCCCACCTGACGGTCCATGCGCGTCCTTGGATTGGTTGTTTCCGGCCGAACGAGGAATTGCGGTCTTGCCCGGGCGTGAGATCGTCGTGCACAGCGATTGAATTGTGGATCTTGGAATCCAACGGAAGGGCAGTGAAGGGCTCAGGTCACTCTCCCGGAGAGCAAGCATGGCTTCAGATTTTCGTCTCAAAGAACAGTTGCCAGAGTTGACCAACTCGATTGTCGACACCTACACATCGGTCGGCACCATCAACCACCTTGGTCATTGTCCCTTGCCCAAGGATGACTTGATTATCTCAGCGGTGGAAGATCTGCAGGATATCATTTTCCCCGGCTATCGACGTCGCGAGGGATTGCACATTGGAAACGTGACTTATCACGTTGGCGATCTGATTGATGGATTGCATGATAAGCTCACCACACAAATTGCACGCGCGTTAAGACACGAAAGTCGTATACGCGAATCCGAGAATTCCGGAGACGGCCCCGTCGACTATGAGGCTCTCGGGCAGCAGATGGCGATCACCTTTTTGCAGCGGATACCCGCGTTAAGGAAAATTCTCGCCACCGACGTTCAGGCCGCCTTTGACGGCGACCCCGCTTGCAAGAGCCAAGATGAAGTCATCTTTTGCTATCCCGGCCTTGAGGCCATCACGATCCATCGGATCGCTCACGAATTGTACAACCTTGATGTCCCTTTCATCCCAAGAATGATGGCTGAGTGGTCTCATCGGCAAACGGGAATCGACATCCATCCCGGAGCAACGATCGGCGAATCATTTTTCATCGATCACGGAACTGGTGTCGTGATTGGAGAAACGTGTGTGATTGGGCATCACGTGAAGATCTACCAGGGCGTCACGCTCGGAGCTCTGAGTTTCCCGAAGGATGAGAATGGAGAACTGCTGCGTGAAGCGAAACGGCATCCGACCATCGAAGATAATGTTGTGATTTATGCGAACGCGACGGTCTTGGGGGGCAAGACCATCATCGGCCGGGAATCGGTGATCGGGTCGAGCGTTTGGGTGACCAGCAGCATCGAGCCAAATACTACCGTGGTCATGGAAAAGCCAAACTTGCGCGTCCGGCAATCGACGCCTCCCGAGTTGACTCCGGAGGCCAGTTACCAGATCTGAATTCCAGAGCTGGTGAGGCTTGTGTCGATCGTTTGAGTCTTCCACTTGAGACCGATCATCTTTCCCGCCAAAGATGATCAATTGGGATTTTTAAACGTTCGCGGATTGGCTCAATATCCTCGCGAAATCGTTTTGCATCGACCGGATAGCCACGGGTTGGCTTCAGATCGTCGATATGGGATTTCCAGAACTGATTGAAACGCTCCATGGCCAGCTCGCGGACGTACTTTGCAAGCATGGACGCCCACGCCACTTCCCAGTGTCTCTCACCGCCTGGGCTGAATCGAACTTCGACGCGGCAATTCTCCGGGCCCCACCGATAAGTGCTTTGTTCAGAACTTTCACCATGAACTTCGACGAAAGTCTCATTGAACTGAGCCTGTAGCAAAGCTCCGTAGCGGGTGCGTCCTCCATGCCGGTCACATTGGCACCAGATCGACTTAGGGCGACCTGGCAACTGCTGGATCATTCTATGGAGGAGTGCGATCGATTCCTCGGACAGAACGGTCGCCTTGTTCCCCGATTCGCGGCAACGCGAATTGAATTGGTCGGGCTCAAGTATTTGGGTCGCGGCGTTATGAAAACGGATCCCGGCGTTCACTAGGCACTTGTTCAGAGGGGTGGAGTGTAGCGGGGCGTCGGCGACATTCGAGGGTGTAGGGTGGGGAAGTGACCGGGCCGGTGTCTGGTACCACGGCAGGTTGCACTCAAACGAACCAGTTTCCTGACACAACATGGCGAAAAGTTCGAGGTCGTCGCTGGCGCGCTGAGAGGATTCTGCGAGGAGGGATTGGACTGCCGATTCCAGGGGGCCCAGTCCCTTCTGTGGCGTATACAGTTGCTTCGAATCCCCGACGACCAACGTGGTGTCGGCCGAACGATCCGCAGGGCGGGCAATTTCGGGAGAAACGCGAGCGAACAGATCGGTCCAGGAATCGTCTGCGATTTCCCAAGCCGTCGCGGCAATCACCAGAGGCCCCAAATTGGGCCCGTAGCCAGCTTCGTCCACACCAATAATGTAGGTCATGCTTGAATGGTCGCCTACCGATCCGGTTGACTCGTTTTTTTGAAGACCGGTCGTTTGTCGAAGCAGTCGCGAGATGTCAATCTTTGGGGGCTCGACCCAGTTTCGTGAAAGTCACGAGCTAACACGCCGCGGAGCGGTTTCAAGTACCCCGGTATGCGTTCGAACCAAACAGAATCATGGCAAACAGTGGCCGCAGAGATCCTTGCCTTATCGCAATTGGCGATTGTTGGGGTCAAAGTCACGTGCAACGCTATACCTCGGAACTTCGATCGGTTCTGGGACCATATCAAAAGGTAGTTCCTCGAGGCCTTTCAAGGTGAAAGGTTTCATGGCGCCCTGGACTTTCCGACCATTTGCATCACGAAAGACACCTTCCATTTTCTGCGGTTGGAATGTCTTGGTGAGATTGACCAGCTGGGGGTTCCATTGTTCGCGGCCATCGGGGCCGGTGACCGTCAAGGCATTGAAGGAACCAACACAAACGTAACTCGAATACCGATCGTGAAATTCGTAGGCTTCAACGCCGCGTTCGCGAAGTGCGACGGTGAGTTGATGGGCTTTGTCGGCTGCATCCGCGAGTTTACTTTTGATGGGTTGCCCCAACATCTTCTGGATGTTGAATTCGTTTTTCTTTTCTTCAATCTCGCGGAGGTCAAAGCTGGAGTCGCCCTTGAAAGAGGCGACCCTCAAGGTGAAGGATTTGTTGCAACCGAAAAGACTGTACTCGAGGTCTTTGTTGAGCTCGTAAACAAATCGATCGGGCCCTTGAGGATTGAAGTACTGCTCTGGAATGAGGGGATTCGGTGTGATGAATGCGGCCCTAAGCGGCCCCTGCTTCTTTTCCTGATTCATCTTGAAATGCATCTTGTTTTTACGCTGCTGGAACGCATCGGGCGCATTGGGATTCGCCATCTGCGTTATCGCTTCCGGTTGCATCTCTTTGATCTTGTTCAGCGCCTTCTGGATTTTGCTGTTTTCATGAGAATCAAAATCGCCGACGAGAACCGCGATCTCATCGAAGTCTTGCAGGTTGAGCAGTTTCATCTGCTGACGTACGGGATGCCCCTGACCGTCGGGAGGTGCTTGCCATCCCAGACCGGTGGTCGTCTCTTCCAGATCAATGTGATGAAGATAGACGTAAGCGGGAAGTCTCAGTTCGCGACGAATCTCAAGGGCGAGCGCGTTTGCCACCCGGGCGCCGGTGGAGCCGGAGAATGAACCTGCCATGATCAGCCATGGTCCGTCGTTATCCGTGAGTTCATAGCGTTTTTTGGGGTCAGCCTCGACGCGAGCGCGAAAGGGCATGAAGCTCGGTTGCGCCAGCAGGCGAGCCTGAGGAGCAAGGGTAAAAACGGCAATCAGCAGTGCAATGGCAAGGCGAGTCGCGGACATGCAGGGCTCCAAAAACGAATAAGATGCACTTCGGGGCCAAATTTCGGCGGTGAAGTCGGAACGACATTATCAAAAACCTGAAAACGGATCGAGGCCAATCCTGCGAGGGCCTAATGTCGCTTGATTCACACGAATGCGTCGCCCCTTTTTTGGGGATATTGCAGATTTAAAGTAAGAAAAGTTTCCGTTAAAATAACGGTGCGTTCATTTAACGGAGCCGATTTTCGGTATGATGGCGGCTGATGGATTCCGTTGCGATCTTCTGAAATCAGGGTTTCGGGTGGACTTTGCGTCATTAACTGCCCGATCACGAGGCCGGAATCCTTTCGATGTCCCTAAATGACGGGTTCCCCCAACTCTCGGTGAAAACTGACTCGTGTTTGGGGCCTGCTTATCCTCTGCTCATCGTGATGAAACCTTGAGTGGTGATGAATGTGAAAAAGACCGCCTAAGGAGGTGTTTGTGCGTTATTCATTTCGTTTGGCCGAATTGCTCGGGCATGTGCCCGATCCTCGAAAACGCCCCGGGACGATTAAAGCGATCGTTGACTACACGGGGCTCGATCGTCACCAAGTCGCGGCGCTATTGAAAAACGAAGTCAAGTATATTCCGCTCAAAGCGTTATCACGGATATGCGACTATCTGATTGAACACGGGCATGCTTCTGCAGACCAATTGCCCGGCGCTCTGTTCGCTGTGGAACCGGAGAACTTTTGGGAGTTGCTGGCGCGTCGGCGGCGGCTTGAGATGTGTCTTGGCATTCGACGTGATCCGGATGATCCCACGAGTCCTGACGAAGTGCCGGAGGTCTCTTACGTGGTTGCGTCAGACTCGGTCCTTTTGGGTGAAATCCTGAATGGGGTAACGACCTTGGGCGGAACGGCCAGTTTTCGCGGGGGAGAGTCTCAGGCCATACTTCCCCACCCTGAACATCTGAAACAGTCGTTGGTCTGGAGTCCGGGGCAGGCCAGTCCGGAAGAGGTCAGCGAAAGGGCGGATACGGTCTACCGCGAGTTTAATGATTTTTGCGGCGATAAAGCATTGGTTAGCATCGGCTCAACCAAGAGCAATCCGGTGGTCGAGATGACGATTTCCCAGGTGTTCGGTTGCGAGCCTTTCACCTCGCAGGATGATGTCAAGGACTCGCGAGATCGTGCTTGTCCCTTCTTNCTTCGTTACCGAGATAACGATCCCCATCCTGCGTCATGCATGAGCGGGTTGCGTTTGAGCCAAACTGAAGAGACAAAGACCCCTGGCATTTATTATGAAACTCCGGAAGGCAAGTGGGTTTTATGCTCGCCTCCTGAGAAGAGGGAGGACACGGGGTTCGTTTTTTACGCTCACCGCGAGTCTCAGGGCCACCTCGAAATGGCGATCGGCGGATTCTCAGGTCGCGCGACCCGCCTCCTCGCTCGAGCCCTTGCCACTCGGGCGGAGAGTTTTTGGCCGCCCGTTTACAATGATCAGGGGATTCAGGTGGGGTGCTTCCTTGTCCAATTCTCTCCGTCTGCAGAAAAAAATGTGGGGGATCTGCTACGCACGGATCTGGTCGCCGAAACAAAGATCATTCGGCTGTCCAGTGAAGTGATTGAAAGGAGAATGCAACGCGCTTTATAACCTGAGTGGGGCCAGTGACGGTTGATGGGGAGAGACCGCCTTGAGTCGATAAGGCGGCTGCCGTGTTCTCGAAAGCAAGTGATGCATCTTGCCATGCAGAGGGTGCATCATTTTTCCCTGTCAATCGGGCAATCCAACAGACGCATCCACCATGGCGGAATTGAGTTTTGAAACAAATCTATCTTGATTACAACGCGACGACGCCCGTTTCATCTTATGCTCTCGAGGCAATGCTGCCTTTTCTTAAACAGCATTATGGAAATCCTTCAAGCAATCACGCCGTCGGTCGGGTCGGGCATGAAGCGGTCGAATTGGCCCGAGGGGAGGTCGCGTTTGCGATCGGTGCGACAGCCGACGAGGTCTGTTTTTCGTCAGGCGGAACCGAAAGCAATAACATGGCCATCCATGGAGTCATGTTGCAGCACGCGCCCGATTCCGGGGCCCATCTTATCGTCTCGAATTTCGAACACCCTGCGGTGTCTGCACCGGTCGAGTATCTGCAACGAATGGGATATCAGATTACGGAAGTCCCGTGCGACGAAAATGGGGTTGTGACGGCTCAGCGTGTGGCGGAGGCCATTCGTGACACCACCGTCCTTGTGAGCATCATGCACTCGAATAACGAGATTGGAACACTCCAGCCGATCTCGAAAATCAGTGAGGTTTGCCGAGAGCAAAACGTCCTGCTGCATACGGATGCTGCCCAGTCGGTGGGGAAGGTTTCGACCCAGGTGGATGAGATCGGCGTGGATCTGATGACGATTGCCGGACACAAGGTTTATGCGCCGAAAGGCGTCGGTGCCTTGTATGTTCGAACGGGAGTCTCTCTGGACCCTGTTCTGTACGGGGCGGGGCATGAACGGGGCCTGAGGCCCGGGACAGAAAACGTGCCTTCGATTGTGGGGCTCGGTAAAGCCATGAAACTCGCGCATCGTTCGCTTGAGGAGTCCTCGGAACGTCTCGGAAATCTTCGGGATCGTTTGTCCGATCGTTTGCTTGCCGGCCTCGGAACCCAAGCTCTCATTCACGGTGAGCAGGCTCCCCGTTTGCCCGGGACGCTGAGCCTTGTTTTTCCCGGGGTTCGAGCGACCGACCTGTTGGCAAGGGTCCCCGAGATTTGCGCCTCGACAGGATCCGCCTGTCATGAGACGGGAAGTGGGATGTCCAAAACCTTGGCCGCATTAGGCACCAACCCGCAAGATGCTCAAGGGACGGTCCGATTGACGGTCGGTTGGTACACAAGTGAAGAAGATGTGGATTGTGCCGCGAGTAGCCTGTTAAGCGCGTGGGAGAGCCTGGTATGAGCCAAGCCGAGAAGGTTGTTCAACCTCGAGTTTCTACGGGAATTCCCAGACTGGATCAGGCACTTGGTGGGGGCTTGCTACCGGGAACGTTGACCGTCGTGGTCGGAGCAACCGGAATCGGTAAAACGCAACTGGGTGTCCACCTTACGCATCAAGGTCGGGTGACGGATGGCCGAAGCGGTGTCATCGTTGATATTGCTTCGCGTGGAGACTCACAGAATCACCGGGGTTACGCCAACCGCATGTTCAATTGGAACTGGGAAGAAGGAGCAACGTGCTTTGAGCCGGATGAAACGTTCTTTGAAAAGGTGGAGCAACTCCCTCCCTATCTCAAGGTGTTCGAGTATCAGGGTCAGCGGGTCACGCGTCGGGACATGGAAGCTGAGAATTGGGACCACTGGCAGCGGGAGTTGAACCGTAAGCTTCGAGATACCGTCGGCTATCTCTACGGGAGTTTTCTTGCGGGAACCCGCCGTGTGATCGTCGATGGAATTGAACCGGCAGATCGCCCAGGTGACTCGATCCAGTTCCACCTGTTCGAATACCTGTACCACCAGATCGTCCGAAAAGATCCGGACTGGGTTGCTCGAGACCTGTTTCGCGAAAAATTTCGGGTAAATGCCGCAACGATTGAGCAGCACCAATATGCCAACGAGCACCTGATGTGTGCAGCTCTTTGTACGTCGCATGAGGTCATGTTGGATGACNTGATTCGCCGCAGGCTGGATGAAGGGGACATTCTCTCCAATGCCAATACCCTGATCTACATGGGTAAAATCAGGCAGGGGCTTTCGATGGGGCGTGCGATGCTAGTGGCCAAACATCGCGGTAGCGCGTGTGAAGAAGAGATACTGCCCTACGAGATTCAGGACTCCGGACTGGCGTTTAAATAATCCCAACCGAGATCGCAGCCGTTGATTTCAAAGCTGACGTCCACGAGTAAAGGCCGATGAATGTCTTTGCAGCAACTGCGGTTGTCGCCAAAGAGTGACAGCCTCCGGCAGACCACCCTGACCGTGAAGCAATGCTCGGTCGTTGCACAAGGCACCTGCGACGAGGGGATGAGAACGGATCAACAACCCCATTCAACGACCCGAAAGGTTTCCAGGCGTCTGATTGGCAAACGGAAGGTAACCGGTCACCATACCGATCAGAAAACCGACGCCGTGGCACCAGTTGGCAATACGCAGACCTTCAAACAGGAAGCCGGCAATCATCCACGCAAGTAAAAGAAAAACGGTTGAGGGTGGAAAAAACAGACCACCCGAGATGCCTCTCTGTTGACGAGACAGTGCCCAGCCAAAGAGACCGTAAAGGACTCCGCTCATTCCGCCAAAGAGGAGCGTGCCCTGAAGCGTTGGAGGCAGCCAGCTAACATCCCGCGGGATGATTCCTTGGACCAGATTCGACAAGGAGCCAGCCACAATCACGAAAAGAAGCAGCTTGCCTGAGCCAACGCGACTCTCCAACATGCTTCCAATCTGAAAGAGCATCCAGAGGTTAAAGACAAGGTGAATCAGCCCGAAGTGAATGAAGCATGGGGTGAAAATTCGCCAGATCTGTCCGTTCAGGAGACTCCACGTGCGATAAGTGATGGCGTTCTGGTCCTCGGGTCCGTATTGCTCCATGGAAGTTTTGAGCAGCTTGTCTTGAAAACTTTGGGGCGCGGAGCCCTGTTGAATACGGAACTTGGCTTGCTGAACCGCTACAATGTCCAGCAAAAGGAGTTTGGTCAGAAGCTTCTCGCCTGAAGTCAGGTCGCCCGAGTTGGTTGGACTGAAGGCACCAAATTGGGTCAATAGCGCGACGATGATGGACCCAATGATCAGGAACATGGTGACGGGCCGTTTCTGATTTCCTCCTGGCTTTTGCCAGTTCTGTCGAACATTCATCTTGTTCTTGGCTTGCTGGATCCGTACCTGCTCGCGCTGCTCTCGAATCTTTTTCGCTTCGAGTGGGGCGACCCGGTAGGTGTCTGCCTCGGGGTGAGGCAAAAACTCGGCAAGCAAGGATTTCGCCCGATCGACCTGATCTTCGTCGCGAATCCAGAGGTCAAAAACTTCGCCGCTCGGCTCACTCTGAGCATCAATCCCTTGAGTGAGAAGGTAGTCGACAAAAATCAGTGCATGTTGTTCGTTCGCAATGGTGCCGATTTGACGCATGAGTAACTGTACTTTCCTGAACCAGAAGCGACAGGGTTAACGAAGGTTGAGATTACCTCGGAGGGTCAGACTTCTTGCGGAGGCATCACGAGTGGGGACAGGTCCCTGAGTTCTCAAGGTGTATTCGATTTTTCCCATTCGAGTTGCGCCAACTCAACCTCTCGGTAATAGTCTTTTCGTTGAAGACGAGATCCCGCGGCTTCATCAACAACGACGATGGTGTTGGGGTGGTACTGCAAAGCCGACGCTGTGATCTGGGCAGTGACCGGACCTTCAATGGTCGCCTGAATCGCTTCGGCCTTGTTTTCGCCTGTCGCCAGCAGGAGACATTGGCGAGCCTCCATGATGGTTCCTACCCCCATCGTGATGGCAAGCCGTGGGACTTTCGATTCGTTTTCGAAAAAACGAGCATTGTCCCGAATTGTCTCATGAGTGAGTGACTTCAGTCGAGTCCGGCTACCAAGTGAAGAGCCTGGCTCATTGAATGCGATATGTCCGTCCGTTCCAATTCCCAGAAGTTGTAGGTCGATTCCGCCCGCATCGCGAATCGCCTCTTCATACTGTAGGCAGTGTGATGCCAGATCGGTAGCCAAGCCATCCGGGACATGGGTCGATTCGGCAGAAAGATTGACATGCTGGAACAAGTTGTCCTGCATGAAGTACTGGTAACTCTGGTCGTGGCTGGGGCTCAAGCCCACATATTCATCAAGATTGAACGTGGTAACTGCGGAGAAATCCAGGCTTCCCTCTCGATGCAAGCGGATCAGTTCACGGTAGGTCCCCAGCGGAGTACTGCCCGTCGCCAACCCCAATACGCAGGATGGATGATGGCGGACCCATTGAGCGATGCGGTCTGCTACAAATTGACTGACTGCTTCCGCCGAATTTTCAATGACAACACGCATCCGAAAAGGGTCCTTAAAGAAGGGTTGAAAGCGGACGATTGGCAAAAAGTTTGTTGCCAATCGTCCGTCCAGCGGGTGTTACCGTCATTCCACGTTGCCCACTCGCCTTGACTTCCACCCAAAGCAGGAAGGGCCTGAGAGAAAGGAGGAGCAAAGCCCCTTCGTTTTCACAGCACGCCCATTGTGTCTCACGGCGGTGAGTCAAGCTAGGGCATGCCACTCGCTTATTGGACCCTTAAAACGCTTGCATCTTGTGTTAAATTCTTGCGAATCGGGAGTAATTTATTGGCAACCCTTTGAAAAATCGGCATCGGCCTGGAATATCGAATAATTCGCGAGCAAAACTTCTATTGACCCGTTTTCTGAAATGCCATAACTTCCCGACATCGATGGCGTGGTTGACGGTGCCTGGCACTTCTCGACCCACAATCGACGGTAGTGACTTTGACGACCTCCTTTAGGAGTCGTGTTGTTTGAGAAAGCCTTTGCACGGATGCGAAGTTTTCTGAAAAGGTTGCTTGCCGACCCAAATGCTCGCGTTATTTCACACGGATGTGAAGCAACGCTTGCCTCCAATCGCTCTCGGTCAAAAGCGGTATCCTTCCCCCCCTGGGATCCGTGTTTGCCGAGGGCTTTTTTTATGCGCAATTCGCTTGCGCAATTCGACGCACACACCCGATGCGAACCGTCCGCTGGCAAAAGAGATTCCAGCCAAGGTACCGTGATCATTTGATCGACCCATAGGTGGAGTGGATCCGCGACCTTGCTGCCAATCACGATTCAAGGAGCTCTGCCGTCTTCCGAAACGGTTGGCTCCATACGAGGTCGGAATTTGGAAACGCCTCACTTACTCGCAAGAACCACCCCGAAGATTCTGGGAACCGCGGGCAAGTGGGCGAATTGAATTTCTGAGAAGCCGTGTTGAACAAGCGCCTGCTCAACTTCTTTTGGGGACAGCATCTGGCGTCCGTGAGTCCTCAACGCGAGTTCGAGATCGCGCACACTTCTCGATAGAACCCCATCCTCTTGACCGGGAAAGACATCAATCAGGACCACTTCTCCGTTACGCTTCAGAGCGCGGTGTGCAAGAGCAAGGAGGTGGTCCAGTGTCTCCGGAGGAAGACGATGGATTTGCCGTGAAATAAGAACCAGATCGTAGTAATCCTCCGGCACCTGAACCTTGGTGGGGTCGCATTCAAGCCACTCGAGATTTTCAGCTTCCGCAAGTCCCGCAGCATGTTGTCGCGCAAACTGGAGTCGCGCTGCATCGTCGACCAAAGTGGCCACGCTTGTTGGGTCATGGTGAAGCAGGACCAACGCGAAAACGCTGCTGCCACTGTAAAGGTCCAGAATTTTTAGCGACTTCCTCTCTTTGCCCAAGGAAAGTGCTTGAGCAGCATCAATCGCTGCGGGAGTGGTCCACCACACATCGGCCATGTGTTCTGCTTCGTAATCCTTTTGATCCAAGGGCGTCGACGCGTTTTCAGGGATCGGCTCAGCGTGCTTCAACCAGTGTTCAAGGTGCGCCCAATAACGATCGCCCAGATCTTCCAGTTCCTCGGGCCAGACGTTTCCAACTTGAGCGAGTGCGTAGTCTTCCTCATATTGTTCGATGAGCCCCGTTGCTTTGAGAATTTCCAGCAGAAGGAAAAGAGGTTTTTCCTGCAGTTGGCATTGTTTCGCGAGATCCGGCAGCGACCGCTGTCCATGACGCAGGTTTCGGATAACACCCAGATTGACCGCTGCTCGAATCGCGTGGGATTGAGCGTTCAGGTTTTTAAAACTCTGGTAAACCTCGATGGTTCTCAGGTGACTTTCCTGCACGCGTGACTCCTGACTAAGCGCGAATAAAGGGGGGAAGTTCGGTGGTGAGTTCCAGAAAATTGGAGGTTACTTTTCGGATCAAGCGGTTCCCCGAATACCATTGGATCGCGACGCAGAAGAAGGGGCAACCCGGGCAGTTGACTTCGTCACGACGTGGCTTAGCTTGCCAAATGGTTCAGCAATCGAATCCGAATGTCTCATGAGGAGCCGGGAATTTCTCTGAGTCTTGGCGGGCTGACTCAGGCTCCAGATTTTTCACCGCTAAGGAACATTTGTGGACAGGACCATTCAGCATTCCATCCAGTTCAGTTTAGCGGTATCGGATCGCCAGAAGTATTTGAGAGTTCCTCAGCACGATTGAGCAAATTGGGCAGATTCTCAATCATGGTCTGCGACTGTTGTCCGTCCATGCCGACTGTCAGAAAGATATCATCGCCGGGAAATTGTGCCGTGCTGAAGCCGACCGAAAAGAGGACATGCTGATCGACGAAGTAGTTTGCGATTGAGACTGCATTGACCAGAGCCTGGTGAGGCCCTTCATAGCTGTGGGGCTGGTGATGGTAAAGCATTGCGCACAGGACTTCTTCCGGTAAATTCCATTTCTCGCCGAGTGCGGCTCCCAAAAGCGTGTGCTCGATCGTGAACACCCGCTTTTCGGCGAGTTCCCGCCGCGTTCCAGATTTGATGAGGGCCAGTGTCTGCTGGAAGGGCCTGGGCATGTAGTGATCCATCAGGATCCAGCCGAGGTCGTGCAGAAGTCCTGCTGTATAAAAAACTTCTGGGGTTAAATGGTTGACCTTAACGGCAAGTGACTCTGCAACACATGCGACCATGACGCTGTGGTGCCAAAGCGATTCCCGACAAAAACGACCCGCTTTTTTCGGCGTCGAAAATTGTTGGCCCATGCCGAGGGTCAGAGCAAGGTTTCGAATTTCGTTGAGGCCCAGCAAATTGATGGCGTGGGTCAGATCTGTAATGGAATGGGAGAGGCCATAGTGCGATGAATTGGCGCGACTAAGAACTTTGGTGGCCAGAGCGGGGTCCTGTCGTATGACGTCTGAGAGTTCCGAAGGTGTGACTTCTGGTGAATTCACCAATTGCACAAGTTCAAATGCGGAACTGGGCAATGCAATGGCTTCGTGGATGCCGGTGATCAAACGGTTGAGTGTCGTCTGACGATTATCGGACATGCAGTCGAGCGTGGTTTGAAATTGGGGAATGCAATCCAACATCTGGATTTAGCCCTCGTCAATCGTATGGGGGTTGATCGGTTGATTGGGCAGAACGAAAACTCGTTCATGTTCCACGAAGGCGACGTGGAAACTCGGCGTAAAAACATAGGGCGTAAATTGCCGTTCGTTCCGAAAGGCATCCGAGTTTTTTCAGGGCCAGTGAGCGAAACCCACCCAAGGACCCATGTGTTTCTCAGCCACCTTGAGATTCAAACCTTGAAATCGAATCGCCGAACCCGTTGCCTCTCTCATCCTCCGGCCCCTCATGACCATTTAAGCGAGGCTCACGCAGTCGAGAGGCATAAGCGGTAAATGCGGCAAAAACGATCCCACTCCAACCTGTGGAGGTCCCCAGTACAGGAAGCAGTAATCATGGTTGCCCACACGACGGAGGTGAACTAGTTTTTTCATGCGCAGATGGTCGTGGCTTTTGGGGAGCGACGAAAATCAGGCCGAATGCCCTTCAACAGCTTGAGTTCTTTCCACTGATGCCGAGAGATGAAACATGAATCCAGTTGATGTTCGTGCGGATGGCGTTGATGCGAAATTGGCCAATTTGATCGCACGGGTTCAAGGCTTGGGCGACTCGCATGAAAAAAACGCCGACCCCAAGTTTAATGATCATGGCCAAGTTGACGTTTCTGAAGTTGCGCACGAAAAATCCGGACTCCACGGATTTGTTCCTTTAGCCCCGCAATCGCTTGACCACGCCAAGCTGACTGAAAGCCAAGTCGAATCGATCGCCCTCAAGTTTCTGCTCGTCACTTGCACGGCAAGTGGCCATGATGTTGCCGAGCAGTTGAAACTTCCATACCGTCTGATGCAGCCGCTGTTCAGTCGAATGAAACTCGAACAGTTGCTTCATTACAAATCGGCCACCCACGCCGGTGATTACATCTTGCAGCTCACCGATGTTGGGCGAGAGCGGGCTCTTCGATATTCAGAGGTCAGTAAATACGCAGGGGCAGCACCCGTTGCCCTTGAGGATTATGTAAAGAGTGTCGATAAGCAATCCCTCGATTCTCAACACCCCAAGCTGCCTCAATTGCAGGAGGCTTTCAAGGATCTTCTGATCGCACCGGGTATGCTTGATCGTCTCGGGCCAGCCATTGCGGCGGGCAAAGGCATGTTTCTTTATGGTTATCCGGGGAATGGAAAAACGAGCATCGCAGAGCGAGTCACCCGAGCATTCGGACCTACCATCTGGATTCCTCGTGCGCTCTTGATTGATGGCGAAATTTTACGCCTCTTCGATCCAGTGATTCATCAAGAGGCGCCCTTCGAAGAGTGTTGGCTGCAAACCGATCGAAATCTGGATCATCGGTGGGTGCATATTCAGAGACCCACGGTCGTTGTGGGTGGCGAATTGACCATGGATCAACTTGAAATATTTTTCAACCCGTCCACTGGCATCGGCGAGGCACCCCTGCAAATGAAAAGTAATTGCGGGACGCTTGTGATCGATGATTTCGGCAGGCAAAGAATGAGGACGGATGAACTGCTCAATCGTTGGATCGTCCCACTTGAGAAACGTTATGACTTTCTCAACACTTTGAGTGGCAAAAAGATCCAGGTCCCGTTCGAACAGCTCATCGTTTTTTCCACCAACCTCGAACCCCGCGACCTGGTCGACGATGCCTTTTTGAGACGCATCCCCTACAAGATCAAAATTCAGGATCCGACCGAAGCCGATTTCCGTCAGCTCGTCCGTATCATGTGCGACAAGCTTGGAGTGCCTCACGACGAAGCGGCCGTCGATTACCTGATTGAAAGGCATTACTCATCGCAGGGAAGGCCATTCCGTAACTGCCAGCCTCGCGACCTTTTATTGCAAATCAAATACTACTGCGAATACTTGGATGAAGAGCCCAAGCTGACACCAGAGTCCATTGATTTTGCTGCCGAAAATTACTTCGCTGTGGTCTAATTTAGATTCTGTCGCGGGTGTCAATGTGGGGTGTCTGGGTTGTCTTTGCCGGTTGTTTGGCTGAACTTTGACCGTATAGGGGGGAAAGTCCGATTATTCCGATGATGCGGGAGATGCGCGTTCTGCCGCCCCCGCCACTTTGAATTGGTGGACCTCGGGATGACATTTGCCGTCGCTTTTTGGATTACCCTGATGATTCCAAGTTTTATGCGGTGGGCAACGAAGCCCGCCGGACACTGGAGAAGAATTCCATCCTTCTGCGGTCCCGCTCTTTTGCTCCTGCTCGGGGGCGTTAGCCCACTTCCGAAGGTGACTTCCGCCGCGCAAATCCCAACATCGGTTTTTCCAACACCGGTTTTTCCAACATCGCGGGTTCCACCGCAGGATCCTGAGACGCTACGACGAAATCTGGCCGAAGAACCAGGACTCTACTCGGCCGAAATCAGTCCCATCGACAACCGGGCAACCGGGCCTCCGGAGTATTTCGAGCGAGGGTTTATTGAGGAAGAGGCGATCGAGGGAGGTGTTTTGGGCAATGAGCTTTCCAGAGAGTCGTGGTTCAGAGAGCAAATTGGGTACGACATCCCTCGAGTTTACGCTCGAAAAAAATGGCTTTATGGCGACTCCATTGTGGATGCACCTCCGACCGAACAAAACGGTTTCTGGTGGCAGGCTGTCGGCAAAGCTCATTATCTGAACGATCAGCGATGGGAATTTACAGGTCAGGAAGCCACCTTTGGGGTCGAAGGAATTTTGCTGGGGGGGATGGTTCGCCAACATGGTGATTGGCGATTGAGCCTTGGCGGTGAGTTTTATATCAACCAGCCCTTTGATCCGAACATTCTCGTAGACGTTCGAGTCCGTCGGGAGTATCAGGCAAACTACCAGATCGACCCATTGGAGATCTCTCAACTTGCGCTCTCGGCAAAAAATGGAGATTTGACTTGGACCCTGGGTAAGTTCACCACGCCGTTTGGTCGGACTTATTTCCCGCTGTTGAGTAACGCCCGCTGGGACGCCCCATTCATTCGAAGTGAGGCCATCTTGTTTCGCGAGACGGGTTGGATGATGGACTGGTCGCCCGGCCCGTGGGAGATCACTTTGGCGTTGACGAATGGCTCTGAAGATCAGGATACCAACTCCTCGAAGGCACTTATCACCCGCTTTGGATGGTCAAGCGAAGCATTCACACTGGGTGTTTCGCTCAAAGAGCAAGATGGAATCGGTTCCGAGTCACAAAAATATTACAACAGCCATGTGGGTTTTGATATGGCCTATCGCGCAGGGCGTTGGACGCTCTGCTCGGAGATCCTCTTTGACAAGTACGGCTTCCGACGAGGTACCTTTCCCCAGCGAGACATTTATTGGGAACGAAGTCTTTATCATCGGGATCTCCATTTCCAAAATCTGAAGCCGATTACCGGCACTGGTTTTTATCTGGGAGGTCTTTATGAAGGAAAACACTGGACGCACTGGTTGAGTTACGGTCAGTTTTTCCCGCAAGCTCTTGGGGATCCCATTCATGATGCTCATACCCGTCGTTTCATTGCCAAGTGTATCCGGAATTTGACGCCGAATTTCCAAGCCTACTCCGTCCTGCTTCTGGAGAATTCTCTCGATGTGGCGCAAGATGGACATCCGCGACACGGAGTCGCATTAAACCTTGGTTTTCAAGCCTCATTTTAAGCCGTTGCGATTCGCACGGTGAACCTTGGATCAGACTGAGCCCTGCAAGACGCCCACCAACGGGTTGTCGGCATCGGTTTGAATCGGCTTAAAATCGAAATTCAGGACATCGCCATGAGTGATCGCCAATGGATGTTTAGAGCCCTCGAGCTCGCCGAGCGAGGCCAGGGAGCGGTCGAACCCAATCCAATGGTCGGTTGCGTTCTTGTTCACGCCGATCAAGTGATCGCGGAAGGTTGGCACCGTCGATTTGGCGAACAGCATGCTGAGGTTGATGCACTTGAGAGGTGCTCGGTTGATCCCAAAGGTGCGACAGCCTACGTCACCCTGGAGCCCTGTTGTCATTTTGGGAAACAGCCTCCATGCACCCATGCCCTTATTCGCGCTGGAATCGAGCGAGTGGTGGTTGCCATGGCCGATCCTTTTGCGGAAGTGGACGGCGGAGGTGTCTCGCAGTTGGAAGCCGCTGGCATCAAGGTTGAGGTGGGGCTGCTCGAAGAACGCGCTCGGTACCTGAATGCGCCTTATCTTAAGCTTGTTCAAAAGGGGCAACCGTGGCTGATTGCCAAGTGGGCAGCGACGATGGATGGAAAAATTGCGACCTCGCAAAGCGATAGCCGCTGGATTTCAAACGAGTCCTCGAGGGCGATCGTGCATCAGATTCGTGGTCGCTGTGACGCGATCATTGTCGGTGCAGGCACGGCGACATCTGACGATCCATTATTGACGGTTCGGCCTCCTGGCTTACGCAGTCCAGTTCGCATTGTGATTTCCTCTGAAGCTCGTCTTGGTCTTGATTCAAATTTGGTCAAGACCCTCGATGAGGCGCCGGTATGGGTCGTCTGCGGTCCAGATGCCGATGCAGGGCACTGCAATCAACTCCGTGACCGAGGCGTCGACGTGGTCCAGTTCGCACAAACCGATGCCAATCAACGACTGACGGACTTCATGGATTACATGGGCAAGGCCAGAATGACCAATGTGCTCATCGAGGGCGGCTCACAACTTCTAGGCAGTTTTTTTGACCTGCGACATGTCGATGAAGTTCACGCATTCTTTGCTCCAAAACTGGCCGGCGGAGCAGCCGCACCAACTGCCATCGGCGGAGCGGGAGTCCCAACGATGGCACAAGTCCGTCACCTGGGCGATCCGATTTTAAGAGAGGTCGACGGCGACCTGTACTGGCAAGGACGAATACGATACTAGAGGCTAAGGCCAGTGACCCTGCGTTCCGGTCATCCGCCCTTTCAGTTCGCTGTTGCGTCGAATCTAAGCGTCACATCGAGAAAGAGAGGCTGTTCTTTTCAGTTTGTGGAGGGTTCTTCGCTCCGGATTTTAAGCATGCGAATTTGATTGCCCGTGTCGTTGTACTTCACCTCACTCATGTAAAACTCCATGAGCATCAGGCCTCGCCCCGACGTTTTTTCAACATTGCCGTCGTCGGTGGGGTCGGGGACCTCAGCACGGACAAATCCTTTGCCCTCATCCTTCACCGTGATTTCGAATTGGCTCTTTGAAACGATGCCCGTGACCTGAACCTTTTTTGAAACGTCCCTCTGATTGCCATGTTTGATGGCGTTCATGAGTGCCTCCTCCAGAGCCAGGTGAATGCTGAAGACATCCTGTTCGTCCCAGTTCTTGTCGCGAAGTTGGTCGATCATTTCCGTGATCAGGGCAATGGCAGCGTCCGCCTCGCCCGGGATCGTGCGATCAAATTTCCATGTATCCTTGGACGTCGTCATTCCAGAGTATGCCTGAAGCAGGATTTCGTGTTGAGGGTGGCGAGCATCCGGGACCGTCTCTCCACAAGTGCCAACGGGCATGAGAAGGGTTGAATCGTTTGGACAACACCACTTCGCGTTGGACAAGAGCTTCGCGTTAGACAAGAATCGCCTGGCCCTTGTCCTGATCGGCGTGGGCAACCGCTCCGGCCTCACAGAGGCTTCCCAGGTCGCTAGGTGAGCGTCAGACCTGATCGATTCAATGCGAGGACGAGATCAATCTGCGGATTCCATTTCCGCGATCGCTTCGTCCATCGTCTCCGTGACCTTGAACCAACGATTCAGGCCCGTGATGTTGAAGATTTCGTAGATTTGTGGCTGGACACCCGTAAGCACGATTTTTCCGTTCTGCTTCTGAACTTTTTTGTTGAGGATGACCAGATTGTTCAACGCAGCACTGGACAAGAAGTTGACGGCGGCCAAATCAAATAGAAGTTTGGGCTCAGTCAGTTCGGACAACAGCGTCTGGAGTTCTTCGGCCAACTGTTTGACGAGACCTTGATCCAAGATTTTTGAATCAACGATTCGAACTTTGGTGATGGAATCCAGTTGTTCTACATCAATGCATTGATAGTCGCTCATCCGTTTTCTTCCGTTTTAGTTGTCGCGATCGCGATCGCGATAGTGAGCCCAGTTTGATCAGGGGTCGATGTCATAAGGCCAGTGCACCCGACTCGCGTTCCACTTGAAGCCTTGGGACGATTTGGCAAACTTCGCTGTGCAAACTTCGCTGTGCAAACTTCGCTGTGCAAACTTCGCTGTGCAAACTTCGCTGTGCGATAGACTCGCTGTCCAGCTGGCTTGCCCTATGGCAACGAGGGTAAGCCCACGGGCCTGGCCTCAAAGGCGAGCGCACACCGTGAGCGAATCTCAGTCTCCGCACGGTTTCAGTGATTCGGCGAAGCCAACCACCGAGCAGGTCCGTAGTTTATTGCGCCGGTGAACGGTGTCAACTTGTCTGGGTCGAGGGGGCGGTTTCAAATCCTGACAGCAGGCAAGACTCGTCGGCTCCAGATGCCCGCGAAATACGGGCCAACAACCAATCCGCGGATACCTTCCTTCCGCCGAAACGTCCGACGTGGATACTCAACGGGGCCGTCAAAGGGATTCCGGCAACTGGTGCCCCATCTTATCCCGTTTGGTTGCCAGATACGCGGCGTTGTGGGGGTTGCTGGGTGTGACAATAGGAACCTGATCGACGACCTCCACATCGAAACTGCGAAGGTTGAATGCTTCCGTCTTTTTAGGGTTGTTGGTAAGGAGCCGAACCTGCCTCAGTCCAAGGTGCTTGAGGATCTGAAGGCCAATCCCGTAGTCCCGCATATCTGCTTTGTGTCCCAAAGCGTGGTTGGCTTCGACGGTATCCATTCCTTGGTCTTGGAGTTCATAGGCTCGGATTTTCTCGGTGAGTCCGATCCCTCGTCCTTCCTGCGGCAAGTAAACCACGACTCCGCATCCTTCTTTACCAATCATCTCCAAAGCCATCCGGAGCTGATCGCCGCAGTCGCAGCGAAGCGAATCCACCAAGTCTCCCGTGAAACAACTTGAATGCATTCGAACCAACGGAGCTTTGTCCGCAGTTTGTGGATTCCCTGCCACGATTGCAATTGGCTCTTGAGATTCGTACTTCACGTCATACACGACGATATTGAAGTCTCCAAAGCGTGTGGGAAGTTTCGCAGTCGCCTTCTGACTCACGAGTCTTTCGCTAGTTCGCCGGTAGGCAATCAGATCTTCGATCGTGATGATTTCCAGCTGGTGTTGATCGGCAATGGCAAACAGTTCATCGCGGGTGGCTCGATCCCCACGATCATTGAGAACCTCACACAAAACCCCGGCAGGGGCGAGTCCGGCCATTTTTGCCAAGTCGACGGAGGCTTCGGTATGCCCTGCTCGGCGAAGGACACCCCCCTCTTTTGCCAGCAATAAGTGAACATGCCCGGGCCGACTGAAATCGTCTGGCCGTGCCTGTGGATCCACGATCGATTTCACGCAGAGGGCTCGCTCTTCTGCCGTAATCCCGGTCTGCGCGGTGACGTGGTCCAGCGGCGTCAAGAACGCGGTTCCCAGCTTGGTATTGTTCTCTTCGCAAAGCGGATGAAGATCGAGACGATTTGCGATTTCCGGCAGGACAGGCATGCAGAAATCACCTCGCCCACTCATCAGAAAATTGACTGTTTCTGGCGTAACAAGTTCCGCCGCACAGATGTAGTCTCCTTCGTTTTCTCGGTCTTCGTCGTCGACCACGATGATGACTTCACCACGGCCCATCGCTTCGACTGCGGCAGGAATCGTTGAGAACTTTCGGGACATCCGTCCATCCGTTTGAAGGGGTAGATATTTTCTACGTGGCAAAAACCTCGCAGGAGGGCACATTGTAGGCCGCAACCTGTCTGGAAGGAATGGTGGCAATTTGCAGGAATTCTAGTTTTGAGCCGCTCAAAAATAACAGAAATAAGCCTGTAAGGTTTTCCTAAAACAGATTGCAGCGAGGACCTCGGGGGCTGCCGTCTCGCAAAATGGCGTGTGCCACTCACGCGTCGCATCTTTCCAGATAGACTGGTGTCCATGGATGGGCAGCCTGGACGGGCAACCTTGGGCTGGTCCAACGGGCCTCATACGTTTGATCGGGCGAATGTTCATCCAAGGTTCAATTTCGCCGCGGCTCAAGCCGTGGCTTGTGGTGTGAAGCTGGAAGCCTCTGGAGGGTCCATGGAGAAGTTGATTCGAGAGGAGTACGTCGAGCAGGGCTATTTCTTCAAAGCGCTCCGCGAACGGCTCGCCCGCAGCGAGGCGTTACAGGACGTGATGGAGAACGTTCGTGAGGAAATTCTGTCTACCACCAAGTTGCCCTTGGCGATCGACTATCTCCGGGCAGAGTTGAGTCACAGCGGCATGATGTCTCTGGCGATGAAAAAATTGAGCCACTACTTCACGGCGTTCCAGGCCTTTGTGGTGGCGTCTGCCGAAGATGAAAAGGGGCGATTTGACCTACGGGTTGCGCTCGATGTGCTGAGATTCGATGCCGAATTTCGTGCCACCGATCCTACCCCAGTTGCGACGTTCTTTTACCAATTCGAAACATTGTGTCGAAACCGTCTTGATTACGACAAAGGCCTGTCTGCCATTCTGGAAGATCCGACTTTCGACGAAGGTTGGCGAAACTGGCTGACGTTCGTGCGCCAACAAATCGGTTTAATTGAGCTGACCGATCTCGTTTATGTGGCGAGCCAACACTATGTGGAGCAGCAGACGCGTCTCGGTTCGTCAGAAATCGAAATGCCGGAAAACGTTCTGTTTGGTGCAAAGGAGGGTAAAATCGCCTTGGCAAATCGGCGTAAGGAGCCGCTTTATTTCTTCGAAGCATTGCAGAGGCAACTGGGGTACCCGCGAGTGCCCAGATTAGAAAAACAGAGGGAAGATCCTCTGCAAGCCCTTGGGGCAATAATGCGTCGTCTGGAGCGTATGGAATCCCGTCTCAAGTTTCTCGAAGATGAACAGCGGGAAGGCGGGATCGATTTGGCCAAGTTTTACAAAGGTAAAAGACCGCCGAACTGAGGGGGTTTGCACAGAGTGGCTCCGGGAAGTGCGTGAATCGTCTGATAATCTTGCCGTTCCGAAGCCGCCGTCCCCACCAAATTGCGGCAACTGACGTGGCCAATGGGGCGTGGATGGTCAATAATGATGCTAACCCGTATGAGATCGACGTCGGCGGTGACTCGGAATGCACCCACTCGTAATCGCGTAATATCGCTTCCGCGCGGTGCGAAGTTCGCTGCTGAGTTATTATCGGGTTCAATGGTCCTTCGTACACGATACAAAAGAAAATCGGCAGTCCACTGGTACTGCTTGATTTGGACGAGACTCGAGGAACGCGTCTCGCGTCGCAAAAATTTGCCTTTCATGACGACGCTGTAATCCGCAGCGAAAAATCCATATCTGGAGCAGGCTAATGTCAAGGTTTTTAAACCCATCCAGCGTAAGCGTTCTCGCCACTCTTCTTTTGACATGCCATCTTGTTTACGCCCAGGAGAACGCGGGACTGGAGGATCTGGACAAAGCGACCGACCTGAAACTTGACGCGACGTCGCTACGAGATCTTGATCAGGTGGTCAAGTTGTGTGAATCCGCATTGGAAAAGGGTTTGGACGAAGACTCCACTCAATTTGCCAAGCAACTCATGGTGGGCACACTTCTGGAATCCGCCCAGCGAATCAGCCAACCGATTCTTGCTGGAGGTGCTCCCGACCCCCGTTGGCCGTTCATGCGTCAGCAGGCACTCAAGCGAATCGAGAGGGTGGTCGAGCTGGAGCCTGAGTCGGGGACCGCATTGTTGCTCCAGGCGCAGCTGAATGTGCTTCCGGATGGTGATCGAGAAGCAGCCAAGGCCGCCGTGGAAAAAGCGCAGAAGATTTTTGAAAACAACCCACAGGAACTCTCCAAATGCTACATGATCCTCGGTGGGCTCTCGGAGGAGGAAGACAAGCGTCTTGAGTACCTTACCAAAGCGATCGAACTGAACGGGACGAATACAGATGCCCTTCGCGCCCGCGGTTTGATCTACATGTTGACGGAAAAGCCGGAAATGGCGATCGAAGATTTTCGAGCACTGATTGCCATCGATCCGACAGACACGATGGCGCAGCAGGCGATTGCCGAAACACTTACCAATGCCCAGAAATTTGATGAAGCCATCGCAGCAATCGAGCAGGCCATCGAAGCCAACCCGAAGGCGGCAGAGAATTACATGCTTCGAGCCCGCGTTCACCTGATGCAGGAGAAGACTGAAGACGCCATTGTGGACCTCACCGAGGCCCTCGAAATTAAACCGAGGGACATTCAGGCGTTGCTCATGCGTGGCGAGTTGAACTTGCAGGTTGACAATCTTGATGATGCCATGCGGGATGTCGAACTTGCATTGGTGGTTCGTCCAGGTCTGATACGAGCCATTCTGCTGCGAAGCCTTGTCTTTGCCGGGCAAGGAAAATACGACTCCGCTGCGAATGATATGGAACTTCTGGTGCAAAACGATCCACAGAACACTCAGTGGAAGTTACAACTCGCCATGATGTACTACGGAGGTGAACGCCCCAACAAAGCGATCGAGGTCTACACCAGAGTTTTGAAAGACGAACCTGATAACTTCTTTGCCCAACGGGGCAAGGCAGACGCGATGTTGATCACGGGGGATCATCAGGGNGCGATCGACGGCTACAACAAGTGCCTGGAGCAGCAGCCTGAAGATGACCATATTTTGAACAACCTTTCGTGGGTGCTAGGAACCAGTCCCAAGGATGATCTCCGCGACGGAGAACGGGCGGTTGAACTGGGTCTTAAAGCGTGCGAGGTGACGGAGTACAAGGAGCCTCATATTCTCAGTACACTCGCGGCTGCCTATGCCGAGACGGGTGACTTCGAGAATGCAAAGAAGTGGTCCAGCAAAGCCGTGGAGTTGGCCGAGGATGGTGAGCAGAAGGAAAATCTGACCAAAGAACTCGAGAGTTACGAGGCTGGCAAGGCCTGGCGTGAGCTGCAAGAAGACGAGGATAAGGCGCCCAACCAAGGCGGCGGAACGATCGATCTCTAAATCTGAAGCGATCAACCTTTCCAAATCGGATCTGATGACGCAAGGCTCGTAATCGCGATTCGATTCGCATTTCAAGAACCGTTGCCGATTGAGTTTTCACCGGGGATGCAAAACTTTCTCCTGCCCTGAGGATCCCGAGATGCAACGAAGTGAAGCTTGGGGATTAGTTTGTGAATACACCCAGAGCGACAGTCTTCGTCGGCACATGCTCTCGGTAGAGATCGCCATGAGGGCCTACGCAGAAAAGTGGGATGAGGATGTCGAGCGATGGGGTGTCGTGGGACTGCTTCATGATTTCGACTACGAACGTTGGCCGGACCCTCCTGATCATCCACTGCAGGGTGCAAAAATCTTGGCGGAGAAAGGTGTCGATGACGAGATTATCTACGCCATCAAATCTCACGCGGATTATCTGCCCGACTGCCCACGCTTGTCTCGACTGGACAAAACTCTCTACGCTTGTGACGAGTTGTCCGGATTTATCACGGCGTGTGCCATGGTGCGTCCCGAGAGGATCGTCGGGCTCAAGGCGAAGAGCGTCCGGAAGAAAATGAAGCAAAAGAGTTTCGCGGCTGCCGTGAATCGAGATGATATGGTTCGCGGGGCCGAAGATCTTGGCTTGGACCTCAATCTCCACATCCAGTTTGTGATTGATGCTCTCGCGGTGGAAGCCAAGGTTCTGAAGTTGTTGCCGCCTGCGGAAGAGGCGTCGTCGAATTAAACCACTTCAACGGCACGGAAAATACGTGTGAGGTTGGGGGGATCAAATGAAGGAAAGTTTTCTGAGGAGGACCTATCAGTGGACGTCAGAAATGAAAGCGAATTGGTTCAGCAGAAATGCGTGCCATGCGAGGGGGGAGTGGAGCCGTGCACGCTTCCCCATTCCAAGGCACAGCTTGGTCGTTTGTCGGGTTGGTACTTGACCCATCAGGGAGAAAGAATTCGGAAAGACTGGACCGTCAAGCATTTCATGGCGGGGATGGAGTTTTTTGAACAAGTTGCGAAGATTGCTGAAGAGGACGGTCATCATCCTGATCTCCATCTCGCTGCCTACCGAAACGTGAGTATCGAACTGTGGACTCATGCCATCGGAGGGCTTAGCGAAAATGACTTTATTCTGGCTGCCAAAATCGATCAGATTGAGATTGATGGAGATGCGAAGCCGGCGAGTGCCAGCGAGTGACCGCCAAGAGTTGAAGTCCTTCGAAGGTTTTCTTCAAGGTCAACGGCAGGTGGCGACCCTGTCTGACTGCAGAGCGAAGTGGCTTCACCTCAGTATTCAACCGATTCTCTTCCGTCCCTGATAGCCTTTTGGGAGATCGATTCAATGAGGAAACGTCGATCTCATGCAACTCCGGTGCTTGTGCTGGCTGTGGTATACGTCGGCGTGGGGGTCCTGACCTACTCCCTTACGCTTGGGGCGATCGATTACCTGCTGGGTTTGAATGCCGCGAATAAAGAGCCAGGGATACCATTTGGCCCTCTCGCTTATTCGCGATCTGGTTACGAGTTTTTCGTTTGGGATCGATTCGTTGAGGCGATAGCGGGAGTCTGGTTTTTTGCTTTGGGGGCTTCCATCGGAAGTTTTCTCAATGTTGTTGCTTGCCGCTTGCCTTTGAACAAGGGTCTGGTGCGAGAGGGCTCAGCCTGTCCTTATTGCCTCCGACCCATCCAGCTTCGCGACAATATCCCAATTTTGAGTTGGCTCGCATTGAGGGGCAGATGTCGGGTTTGTCGACTCCCCATTTCGATTCGTTATCCCACGGTTGAAGTCCTGACCGGCTTGATTTTTTTGTGGTTGTTCTGGACGGAGTTGGCGGTTGGAGGCGAGGGCCTGCCGAATTCATGGTTGCAGATCGATACAAGTGTCGGCGACCTTATCCTTGATGCTCGTTGGGACCTGGTTGGCCTTTTCTTTTTCCATGCGTTCATTGTGTGCGTGATCTGGACTGCTGCGTTGATGACCTATGATCGCCAAAGTCCTCCGGCTTCATTTTGGTTTTTTAGCGTTTTAAGTACTTACGCCTTTTTGGCAATATGGCCCACGGTCTATTCGTATATCGTGGACTGGTTCGGGGGGTATCCTCTCGACCATGTGACCCTGTTCCCCGTCCCATCGTGGCCTGTATCTGGAATTCGTCCGCTGGAATTCAGGAACTCTCTGACGGATGTTGTTTCGGCCCTGTTTGGCACGGCCTCGGGACTCCTCGCATCCGTGTTAGTAGTAGGGAATCGTAGGCCGATGTCTTCGCGAGTGACACCGGAATCTGCTGAGCCTCGAAATGACCTCAAAGTGTCAGGTGAAGGCGGCGAACTCGTAGAAGAATTTCCGGATGAGGTCCAGTTGTCGTCAGGGGCTGAAGTGAGTTTGGGAGCACCACAAAAAGAAATTTCAGAAGAGCTGCGCGGCGTCTACATGGGGATGCTCGTCATGATTGGTCTGGGATGGGGCTGGCAGTTTCTTCTCGGGGTTCTTTGTATCTGGAAGCCGGTTTTCTTCGGATTAAGAATTGTGGTTCCTCGGCTCCGTCAGAATCGCCAAGCAGCACTGGCGTTCGGTTTATGTTTATCTGTCCTGTGCCTGTTAACTTTCTGGGAAGCTTGGCACCAAGCTTGGACACGGATTCCCACGATGGTTGAGAGATTTGCAGAGCCGATGATGTTCTAAAGTCAAGGCGTGCTTTACGGCAAAAACCGGGCGTTGGATCGAGATCGACCATCCCTTCAGGGACGGCCGATCCCGTCGATCGCTCTAAAGTTCATTGGGATAACTCACTCCACTCAGTCATCTTGTGCACTCAAAATGTTGGTCATCATGGTACGTGTCGAGACTGGCTTTTCAGCAATCTTTCCGACCTCATCCAGAGTCCGTCGTTGACCGACCGAATGCCACGCTGAAACCTCACTGAGTTCCGGCATCACCTCCGTAAGTTGATCGATCAGGACCGTGGAGAATCTTCGGACTTCCGGTGTCTCCGCAGCTTCCAGCAAAGAAGCGGCCGTTTTCATGATTCGAACCATTTGCGCTCGCTCCATTACTGGGCGGGAAAGTGGTAAGTCACTTTCTTCCACCAGTTCAGCCAGCGGGACATCAAGCACCGTCTGCCAGCGTCGCAAGTCACTCAGCTTGAGATCCGCATCAGGTTCTTCCTGCGACCGAAGCGTTCGCATGTCGAGATGCATTCGACGAGCACAGGTCCGCAGTGTGACCCCTTGCTGTTCTCGGACTTCGCGAAGCCGGTTCAAAGAACGGGGCGAGCGCTGCATGCTCGCGGGAGCCAACGTTTGGTCGTGATCGTTGTGGACCACTCTCAGATTTGCAGTTGCCATATCACACCCTCCGGATGGTCCGCCGAGACGTACCATCTCTATCTGGCGAGAACGCCATAAAGAAAAGAAGAAGAGAATAGGGTGGTCATGCGTCATCAAGCGTGAGCAAGTTGACCATGAACCTTGGCAACTGTGACGGGGCGAAGCTGAGTATGGAATTCAGCCTCGTATAGCCCTGCAACACTTACCGGAATGGTTGCAAGACGAAGCCGATTCAAAAACGTCCGTCATTCAAACTTTTGAGCAAGCAAAAATCGATCACAAAAACGGGCGTGTGTTGGCCCAGCGTTTTCGCAATCCATCGCTTGATCATCTGGATCCTATTCGAGAAGAGCATCCTGGGCAACGTTTTTGCGCGTTTTTGTTGAAGCCTTTTTCCGTCGCAAAGCCGGGTAATCGCCGAGCGGTTGACTTAGATCGGAGACGTTATTATTTGCAAGAAGCCGAGACCGATTTAGAACTCGCACTCAGAAGCCCCTCTTTTTTGGGGGCGGCGTGTTGGAGCTTGCCCTGGAGAATTGGGGAGGATAATGGGTTAGAAATAGCTGACCTGCTCCGAGGTTAACGAGACCGTCGGAGGAGTGATCGTGGGTGGTGCTGGAACTCGGCCCGCGTGATTCTGACGAACAAGGCGAACGGCGTCGGTCATCCCGTTTCGGTCGATGGAGATCTCTTCAGTCGGATTTTCTGTCGTGGCCAAGGTCTCTAAGGCCGACCGACGCAGCATTTGGATACTTCCATTAGGGGGAGATTTGGGTTGCTTTAGGGCCTCTCCCCACGTTATGAGTCGAGACAGAAGGTGCTGGTCAAGATGCCCAGCTTGAACCTGAGCACGTGCCATCACCAACTCTGGATCGTCTTTGAGCCTCCACAATCGGAGTAGCTCCGCTTCCTTGAGTTGGATACCTGGGTCGTTGATGAAAACAATTTCGCCCGAAGTTCTCGCGAGTCCCGCCTCAATGGCCCGTTGGTGTCCGAGACGCTGACTTTGACGAAGGACTCGCACCTGTGGGAATCTTCGCGCGAGGTCCAAGGCCACGTCTTCGGTACTATCTGTCGACGCGTCGTCGACGATCAGGATCTCAAATTCGGTGCTGATCTCCGGCAAGAAGTCCAGAAGCGTGGTAATTTGCCTGGCCAGAGTGCCCTGCGCATTGTGAACCGGCAGCAAAATGGTTAGAGATTTATGCAAGGTCAACCCCTTTCAGGCTCGATACCGCGACCGGAAACCCTGATTGGAAGTGCCTGACGCCCTATTTTCCGAACGCGAAATTTCAGGCTCACTTCAGTGACCAAGGATGCCGAGTACAGACTTCGTCGACTCAATGACTGAATCGGCACGTGTTCGTGCTAAGCTGGATGAAACGCTGGCCCGTCCGAGTTGACTTGCTTTTACTCAAAAGGTGGCCTGTAGGGGTGTTGCCAATGAGGTAAAGCCTAGAGCTTGGCAGACCTTTCTGTTATCGCAAGCAAGTCGCATCGGTGAGCCAAGCCAAGCGGGAGCCTGAGCTTCTCAGTGCATCCAACTCTGATTGTTCCAACCCGCAAAGGCATTTGTTGCTCTGATTTTCGACTCACTCCAACCCTGAATAACTCTTCATGAACTTTGCATTGCTGTCCCGGATGCTTGGACTCAACTCGTTGCTCATTGGAGTGGCGATGGTGTTCAGCTTGCCGTTCTCGTTGCCGGCGCTGGGACAGCACACCTTGAAGCCTGCCGCCGGCGGCTTCGAGTACAAAGGGGTGATCGGTTTAAGCCTCAGTATCGTGATAAGTTTTACGGTGGGAGGCATTCTTTACGGTTTCGGGCGACGCAACAAGGAACGACTTTTCCGCAAAGAGGCCATGGCCGTTGTGGGGCTAAGTTGGGTATTGGCGACCTTTCTGGGAGCCCTGCCCTATTGGTTAAGCGGAACCTCCCGAGGACCGGCCATTCGAGTGCTCGAGTCGGACCAGCCTTCTCTGGTTCTCAATCGAGACTGGAGATTCTGGATCGAGTGGACCCCCCTGCCCTCGCTCAATGAAGATCAGAAAGTGGTGCTGCAGGCCATTTTCGATTCAGGCGCTGTCGGCTTGACGTCCAATGAACTGGTTCGGTTGACCCGTCTGGAAAACGCAGTCGAGTTGGCAGACAGCATCAAGCGTGTTGGGCCGCGGTGGGATCGGAATCTACTGCTTCCGGATGAAGAAGATACCGGCGACCGCCGCACCAAGAACTATCGCGTTCGTTGGGTCTCCATGAACCTCGTCGACTCACTCTTTGAATCACAGTCCGGCTTCAGCACCACTGGCGCGACGGTCATCAGTGATCTGGAGGACCCTTATCTGGTTCCTCACTGTATTTTGTTTTGGCGAAGCAGCACCCATTTCCTTGGGGGGTTGGGAATCATCGTCCTTTTCGTCGCAGTGCTGGGACAAGGTTCGGCTGGCAAGGCATTAATGCGAGCCGAGATGCCAGGGCCCAATCAGGAAGGTTCCACGGAAAGAATGCAGAGAACCGCTTGGCGTTTTGCGGGCATCTACTGCGTGTTGACGGTCGTCTTGGCCATGATTTTGATTGGTTGCGGTATGAACCTGTTCGATGCGCTCTGCCACAGTTTTGGGACAATGGCCACCGGCGGATTCAGCACTTACAACGCGAGTCTCGGGGCCTTCGCCCAGACTCTCGGCGGCGGACGCGGCGCGGCCATCGAATATGTCGTGACCACGTTCATGATGGTTGCTGGGACCAACTTCACGTTGCTTTACCTTGTTGCGATTTTGCAGCCATTCAAGCTGGCCAAGGATATCGAGTGGCGGACTTACCTCTTCCTCATTTTTCTTTTCTCAACACTGGTCATCGCCTTCGGCCTGTCGATGGGTGACTTCCCTAACTTTTCGGAGGCCGTTCGATTTGGCCTCTTTCAGGTCGTTTCGATCATTACGACGACCGGTTTTGGTACCCATGACTTCGATCAATGGAACAACTTCGGGCGAGGCGCGTTACTCCTTCTGATGTTTGTCGGAGGCTGCGCGGGGAGTACTGGAGGAGGACTCAAAGTCATTCGTCACGTTCTCTTCATGAAAATTCTGCTCTTGGAGACTGAGCGAGCCTACCATCCCTCGGTCGTCAGATTGCTCAAGTTCGAAGGAAAATCGGTTGAGGGGCAGGATTTGAGACGGAATATCCTTGTATATTTTGGGTTGATCTTCTTCATCTTTGCCTTGAGCTGGTTGGCGTTGATCACGCTTGAGAGTGAATCGACGTGGGGCGCCAGCAACGAACATAAGCTCGTGGACTCCGCTAGCGCCGTCGCGGCCACACTGAACAACATTGGTCCGGGACTGGGAACTGTGGGGCCGACAAAGAATTACGGACACTTTGGTGAACTCAGTAAATTACTTTTTGTCTGGCTCATGATGCTGGGGAGACTTGAGATTTTCCCCGTGCTCGTACTCTGCATTCCCGGCTTTTGGCGGAACACCTGACTCGCGTTTTTAATCAGGAACTCCACCTTGTTGGCGTATCCCAACGCGAGATTTGGGTGGGTTGGCGATCATGAAGGTTCATCATCGCTTGAGTCTTATTTGAAACCACTTATATGGGATTACGGTTGATTTGTTTGAAAATGTATCATGGACATCCCATCCAGCGTGCTGGACACGCCATGAATTACTGGAACGAGATGACTGGTCCTGGGAACTTGAAAGTTCTCAGGTGAGCGAACTGCTCTCAGCCGTTCAAAGGTGTAAAGACTACTGGCATCGTCCTTATGAGATGACTCGAGCATCTTTCAAGCTGGACGGACTTGCTCGGATATTGGCAACGGTTCAGGAGCGTCTGGAACATGGTCCCGGACTCGCGGTGATTCGAGGTTTACCTTTGGATGCGTGGACGGAAGATCAGGCAGCATGCGCCTTCTGGGGACTAAGCCTCTATGTGGGAACACCGGTCTCGCAATCGTCTGGCGGGGATCGCATCTTTCATGTGCGCGACGAAAGATTGCCTAAGGGGCATCCGCAAGCGCGAGGTCCAAGTTCCAATCGACGACTGTCGTTTCATACCGATCGTTGCGATGTGATCGGGTTTCTATGCCTTCGGCAAGCGGCTGAAGGCGGGAAAAACGATGTGGTGAGCTCTCTTCGTCTCTACACGGAGTTATGTCAGACCCGCCCCGACTGGGTTGAGACCCTTGCAAAGCCATTTCTCTACCAGCGGCATAATGTCGATCGAGGGAACGACCGTCCTTATTACGAGCTCCCGGTGTTTTCATCGCAAGCCGGCCATTTTGCCTGCTTTTTACTGCGAGTGTTGATCGAAAGGGCTTACGCTGCTGCCGACACGCCCCAAATGTCGGCCCTTCAACGCGAAGCCCTCGATGGCCTCGAGTCACTCGCAGAATCGAAGAAACTGCGGCATGAATTTCATCAAAGCCGGGGTGATCTTGTTTTGCTGAACAATCTTGTGACTCTCCATCGAAGGACCGAATTTCATGACCCGCCGGATGCCTCGCTGCGTCGACATCTGCTTCGGATCTGGTTGTCGGTCCCCAATAGCCGACCGCTGGATCCGAGATTCGAACCGGCATTTGGAGCGACCGAGGCGGGCGTGATTCGAGGGGGCATGAAGCCTGTCGAAAGAGGTTGAGATTGGCAGGCTTGGACAGAACGCCTAAGGGATGATTCATCCAATGATGCACAACCATGGGTGTCGGGAAGAACCAATTCACTTGTGAAAAAAGTGATGGGCAAACTAACATATACTTTTCGGCCGGCGGTCAACGACTGGACATCATCAGCATGAAGATTGAATTTGTTTGTGACTCGACCATCGATTTTGATGCAGCAACGGGAAGATCTAAAGTTTGCGACCATTGCTTTTCTGTCGACAATGAAAAAGCGGGCGAGATCATCGAATGCCCGAAATGCGAGAACTTTGTCGCTGTCCCTGATCACAAGCCCGCGGCTAAAACCTCCCATCGAGTTCGTCAGGCTCCCCACAAAAATATTCAGCTTGATCAGTCACCGCTCGAGTCACCGGAATTATTGGCCGAAGATCTTCCTGAGGTCGTCACCGAAGGGAAATTGGATTATCAGCAGTTGGATAGTTACCAATACTGCAAGCATTGTGGGGCGGCGTTAGATCCTACCTTGCCGGATTGCCCAAGCTGCGGTGCGCCGCGGAAGGCCAGTTGGGCGGAAGATGGCCCTCTGACCGACATCAAGCATCAGCCTACCGGATTTCAAAGATGGCTCCTTAGTCTCGTTGCAGCAGAACAGACTGGCCCAAACATCATGATCCTTGTCAATGCGCTTCTGGGGTTCATCGGAGTCGTGGCGATCGGCGGAGCACTATTCATTCGAGACCTGCTGACCGTGGTGCTACTGATCTTGATCGGCCTGGTCGGATTCGCCTATTGGCGATTTTTTAGTCAAACGTGTCGGATCGGCAGGGAGCAGCCGCCAAAACTTGTGGCTTGGCAGAAATTCGGATGGTCCATGATTCTGCACTGGCTCCGAATCTTTTCGTGGAAGGTACCGACGAGCCAACTCCAAAATCCTGTCGTTGTCGATTTGAGAGGTCAGGACTTGAGCGATACGGATCTCGCCAGCCTTAAGAATGTCGACAAAGCGGACGTGATTGAGTTGGATGGCGTGCCGATTGGTGATGCCGGTATCCGATATCTACGAGGCCTTCAAAATTTGAAGTACCTTGTTTTGCGAAATACTCGCGTCAGTGACGAAGCGGTTTACCGCCTCCAGCAAACCATTCCCCGCTGCTGGATTTGGCACTGAGATCGATCCGTCTAAAGCTCACGATAAATCGAGATCGGAGCGGCGGCGACGAAGCCCGGATCCTGCCGAAGTGGTTCCGCCCTGTTGAGTGAGAGAAAAATGCGGCGCAGGGGCAGCGGATTGATCAAATGAATCAATGTCGCCCAAGTATTTCTCCCTGACTTCATCGTGACGCACAATTTCTTCTGCCGTTCCACTGCAGAGAACCTGGCCTTCGCTGATGACATAGGTGCGATCGGTGATCTGTAAGATTTCTCGCGCTGCATGGTCGGTAATGAGGATGGAGATTCCTCGGTCACGCAGGTCGCCAATGATTCCTTGAATGCTTTGGACGGTGACCGGGTCGATCCCGGCGAAAGGTTCGTCCAGCATGATGATCTCTGGATTGGACACGAGGCAGCGGGCGATCTCCAGACGGCGTTTTTCACCGCCCGAAAGTTTGCCCGCTTTGGAACGTCGGATATGCGTGATTCGGAACTGCTCCAGAAGTTCGTCACAGCGAAGCTTCCTCTGGCGACGATTCATGCCGAGCAACTCCATCATGGCAAGCAGATTTTGCTCGGTGGAGAGTTTGGCAAAGACGCTGGTCTGTTGCGGCAGATAGCCCATGCCCCCTTCCCGCGCGCGTCGGTACATGGGCCATTGAGTGACGTCTTGTTCATTGAGAAAGACTTGGCCCTTGTCCGGCTCAATCATGCCACATGTCATCCGAAAGGACGTTGTCTTGCCCGCTCCGTTGGGACCAAGGAGTCCAACAATTTCCCCGTGGTCCACTTCGAACGAGACGCCATCGACCACGCGGCGGCGGCCAAAGGATTTGACGAGTCCGTTGACTTCGAGAATCGGCACGATGTTCCTCCTTGCAAACCTTGCGTCAATCCATGGATGTGCGAGAAGCCTTGATTCCTGTCATCGGCATGCATTCCCGCAGATCAAATCAGTCGTTAGCGGATGAATCCCATCCTTTTGAAGTTGGGAAGGAAGGGGATGGGACGCCACCAAGTATGCGGCCAGTAAACAAACAACGCTTTACCCACCAGGTTTTCGCGTTCGACATAGTGATGTCCTACCCAACCGCGGGCGTCACTACTCGCCGGGCTGTTGTCGCCCAGTGCAAAAAACTGGTCCTCGAGCAGTCGGAAAGAGTCAAGAGTGTCCCGCTCCCGTGAGCGAAACATTTTGACCGCCCGAGGGGTGTCCCAGCGCGGCGGAGTCTCCATGATTTCTCTC
>JAKVCA010000027.1 GCA_022448315.1 Pirellulaceae bacterium
ATATTCACTGGTTTGAACTTTATCGTCACGATCAACACAATGCGTCCGCCTGGAATGACTTGGTTTAAGATGCCGTTGTTCCTCTGGGGAATGTACGCAACCTCAATCATTCAGGTTTTGGCGACACCGGTACTCGGAATCACCTTGCTTTTGCTCATCGCGGAGCGGGTTTTGGGGCTGGGTATCTTCAATCCGGCGTTAGGGGGTGATCCAGTACTGTTCCAGCATTTTTTCTGGTTCTACTCCCATCCGGCTGTGTACATCATGATTCTGCCGGCGATGGCCATCATTTCCGAATTGATCTCAACTCACTCGCATAAGCGGATTTTCGGATACGGCTTTGTGGCGTTATCGAGCGTTGCGATCGCCCTGTTGAGCTTTCTAGTCTGGGGACATCACATGTTCACCAGTGGGCAGTCGGAGATGGCGATCATCATTTTCAGCGCTTTGACGTTTACGGTGGCCGTGCCATCAGCCGTAAAAGTGTACAACTGGCTCGCGACCATGTACCGCGGAGACATTGTCCTCAACACGCCAATGTGTTACGCCCTTGCGTTTTTGTTCCTTTTCGGAATCGGCGGCCTGACAGGTCTCTTCCTGGGCACGTTGAATACAGACATCCACCTGCACGACACCTACTTCGTCGTGGCTCACTTTCATTACGTGATGATGGGCAGCACTGTAATCGCCTTCCTTGGCGGGATTTATCACTGGTGGCCCAAGATGTTCGGCCGCATGTATAATGAGACTTTGGGGCGAATCGCTTGCATCATTGTTTTCGTCGGCTTCAATATGACGTTTCTGCCCCAATTCGTTTTGGGGAGCCGAGGTATGCCGCGACGGTATGCTCGATATGACGAGGTATTCGAACCGCTCCATCAGTTCTCAACCATCGGTGCACTGATTTTGGGACTTGGTTTACTGGGCGCGGGGTTGGTTTTGGTTCAGTCCCTTATCTCGGGCAAACGTGTCGCAGGAAACCCGTGGGGTGCATCGACGCTGGAGTGGCAAACGACCTCCCCTCCGCACTTCCACAACTTTGAGTTCGATCCGCAGATTGGCAAGCTCTACGATTATGACTCCCTCGAGTACGACGAGACCATTGAGGGTTACGTTCCGCCAGGAACGCCGCTAGGAGCCCCGCCAGCAAACACGCCAGAAAAACTGGAACCGCAAGAGGCGTGATCGGCGATGGCGGGGACATGTCGCTTTACAAAGAGTGTGAAGCATTGAATTAACATAACGACGTCCGGGAGATTAGTCGTATGACGACTGTCGATGCCGCTGATGCAGCCCACGATGAGGGTGACGATCACGGCCACAACGATCACGGCCATCATGAGCATGGTGAGTTCATTGCTCACCACTTTACCGGGCCGAGGCAGCAGTATGATTCCGCGAAACTCGGCATATGGCTGTTTCTGGTGACAGAGGTCCTTTTCTTTAGTGGATTATTCGTCGCCTACACGATTTATCGTTATCACCATCCCGAAGTTTTTAACTTGGCGTCGGAGTTTCTCGACACCACTCTCGGCGCAATCAACACGGTTGTGCTGCTGTTCAGCAGCCTGACAATGGCTTGGGCGGTGAGGGCGGCACAACTCGAACAGAGGCGTTTATCGGCAATTTTGGTGACCATCACCATTTTCTGTGCGGCCATGTTTCTCGGCGTGAAGGCCGTTGAGTACAGTCACAAGTGGCATATCGGCTTGTTCGTGGCCCACTTTTTCGAGTACGATCCGGGACATCATGGAGGAGCGAATTACCTCCTGTTCCTCAGCATTGTGCCGGCCGTTTCAGCTGTGGTCTGCTTCTTCCTGGCGGGTCTCGGATTGGGAACGGGAAAGCCGATGAGTGGGCAATTCTGGGGTTTGATGGGCCTTGGCCTTATCGGATTTTTCGGCGGAACAGGTCTTGGTGTTTTTTACCAAGAGAACTTTGCCCCGGTAGACCCGGGAACCTCTGCGCCAGTCCTCGTGAGTCATTCCGAGGGCGGAGAGGCGGAAGATGTCCATGCGGGTGCGGAGACAACGGCCGAGGAGTCAGGGGAGGCCGAGGTTGCCCATGCCGTCGATTCGGAGGGTCACTCGGATGCAGAAGGACACCATGAGGATCATGCCCACGCTGGGGATGATCATGGTGGGCACGATGTCGTGATCAACCAGGAAGAGGTTGATGCCATCAATGCGACCAGCAACCTGGGGATCTTTTTCAGCATCTACTATTTCATGACCGGTTTGCACGCTTTCCACATCATTGCGGGGATTCTCGCATTGGGCTGGTTGCTCTACCGGATCGTGCATTTGAATTTCCGGGCTGACTACTACGGACCCGTGGATTACGTCGGTTTGTACTGGCACCTTGTGGATTTGATCTGGATTTATCTGTTCCCACTGCTTTATTTGATTGGGTAGAGGTCGCCATGGCTCATCACGACGAAGCAACACAATCTGTCGAGGGGAACGACCTTCCGAGTTTCTCTCATCCCATGCCGCTACCGACGCTACTCGCGACGTTCGGGGCACTGATCTTTTTCACCATTGTGACTGTGGTTGTCGCCAAGACCCTGCCCCTAGGATCCTTCGAGGTTTGGGTCTCCATTGGCATCGCGACAGTAAAGGCGGCTTTAGTTTTGTTGTTTTTCATGCACATGTTGCATGACAAGCCTTTCAACGTTGTCGTATTCATGTCTTCGTTCCTTTTTGTCGCACTGTTCGTTGGAATTGTCCTTACCGACACCGACCAGTATCAGGACTCGATTCGTGAAGCGGAATCGGAGGATATCGGGACAGTGATGGTTTACCCGGAGCTGGAGAGGTACCTTACCGCCCCGGAGGAAGACAAATAGAGTCAACACTCGACCATGGAGCCCTCTGATGCTGCGTAGGACACCAACCTTCAGCCCCGCTCAACGGGAGTTGTACCAGGCCAAACTAGGAATGAACTTGTTCCTCGCGGGTTTGGTGTTCGTGTTCTTTTCAGGACTACTGGTTTACGCCGTTGTCCGAATGGCTGCCATTGGGGCGACCGATGCGCCGCTTCAGTTGCCACCTGTGTTGCTGGTGAGCACGGTCGCTTTAATTGGAGTCAGTCTCGGTCTTCACCGCTCCGTTCAGCGTGTTTCTAAAGAGCAGATCTCGTCGTTTTTAAATTGGTTGACCATCGCTTTCGTTTCCGGCGTGATTTTCTTTGTTTGTCAAACCGTTGGGATGCTCCAACTGTTGCAAGAGCATTTTGCTCAGTCGGACGGTCAGAATCGAGTCTTTGGCATCGCCTTTTTCCTCGCGGCGCTCCATGCAATCCATGTGATTGCAGGGTTTGCGATCATGGGTTGGGTGATTTTTAGAGCCCTAAGAGGGGGGTACGACCATGAGCGTCATTGGCCCGTCGATATTTGTGCCACTTATTGGCATTTCCTCGACGTGGTTTGGGTCGTGATGTTGGTCACTTTCCTGGTCATTCGGTGAATTTTTGGACCATGGGTGCCCGCAGGACGAACCCTCGCCCCTGACCTGAGGCGGCAGATTGTATCGCTCGAAAAGCAAGCGAATCGCGGCATCGCGAAGGGCAATAAAAACGTCATTTCAGAACTGCAACGCCCCTGATTTTGATTGTTTTTCCTCGGGATTTCCGATAAATTCAACGGAAGAGAGCTTGAGCGAACGGGATTCATCGGCGGCGATCGGCGAGATTGTTGCCTAAAATGCGTAAAGTCCCAAACGCAAGGGTTGCACCGACTATGTCGGTAATTAACCTTATTCTTGATATCCAATAGAGCTTGGCAATGAAGAGGCAACGATTTGCATCCAGCTCTGCAGATTCAGTTTTGCATTTTTGAAATCATTCTTAAAAGAACATACGGAACAAGGGCTCGGGAGGCTTTTATGACGAAGATTGATTTACGCGGATCAGGCTATGATTCGACGGGTTACCAGCCCACCGAAGAAGTGGTGGATGATAAGGGTCAGTCTTTTCAAAGATCTTCTATCTTCAGTCGTCCGAAAGCTAACGATTCGACATCTCTGACTGATCGTTCTGACTCGCTTAGCGGGGGAGACTCCAATTTGCTCCAATGGGCAAATGAGTATTATCTGTCGGGTGGTGGATCAGGAAATGGAGTCAGTGGATATAGGCCAGATGATCATGAGACCGCCGGTGATGAGCAAGGTGGTGGACCTTTGGCCTATTCCGGTGGTGGCAACGGAAATGGGCCGCTTGGTTATGGTGGCGGTTCAGCAGGTGGCGGAGGCGGTCCGCTCGGCCTCGGTGGAAGCAGTCCCGTCGTGACTTCAACCGATCAAGAGGTCGTGGAGTACGAAGTCCTTCGAGGAGCAGATATCCTGACAGCGACCGACTCGGATGGCATCATCAAAAAGTTCAAATTCAGGGACAAAGTGGGCGGAGGTTACTTCGAACTTAATGGGTCCAAACTGATTGAGGGTCGGACGCACTCGATCAAAGCTTCGAAACTTGGGGGGTTGGTTTACCGAGCAACGACCTCTCTTACGAAGTCAAACCCACTTTTCAACGATAAGATTCGTATCAAGGCCAGGGACGACAACAAAAATTGGAGCATGAAAAAAGATGTCGTATTCACCAATGTAAACAATTGGAACACTCCAATCGTTTACACCTCGAATCGAGAAGTCAGCACTTCTGACTCGGTTCCATTATCCACCGCGTTCACGGTTCGGGACGAGGATCTCAATACGATTAAACGTTATTCAGTTCAAGATTTGAATCTTGATCCGGGTTCCGGCTATCTGACCTTCAAAGGGAGTGTGGTGACGAACCGCTCCTTTAAAGCCAAAAACTTGGACAAACTCCTCTTTCATGCCGCGGACGGTGGTGCTGTCGATTCAATCCGCGTTGGAGCATTCGATGGACAGTTCTGGGGCTACCGTGACATGGATATCACGACGATCGCCAGACCCTCACTCGATGTGGTGGACACCCAGATCTTGGATGAGCTGGAGGAACGACCGTTATCGGAGATGATCTCGCAGCAGGATACCGGGCCTGCCCCAACGTCCTATCAGATTTATGATTCGAACCTTGGTTCGCTCAGTGGTTCGATCATTAATGGGATCGAAAGACTGGAGGCAGGAGTGGTTCACACCGTCACTGCCGAAGAATTGAGAGATTTGAACGTCAAGGGTGGATTCTACGATGATCGCTCCTTGGACGAATATTATGTCAGAATGAATAATGGTCGAGATTGGGGTGAATGGGAGAAGCTTTCGGTCCGAACCGAGCCCCATTACATTACTTCTCTCGAAGGCCCGGCTTGGGATGAGTTCATCTCAAGAGACTCCCGCGGTCGTTTGATCGTCACGTACAGCTTCCTTCAAAAGACGCCAGACTACTATGAAAACAATGCGACGGAGACGAATAATTTTCGTGAATTGAACGACTCGATGCGTGCCGGTGCTCGGCGAGCTCTGGATGCTTGGCAAGACGTGACAGACATCACTTTTGTTGAAGTGTCAGATACGGTCGGAGGTGTGATTCGTTTTGGGACAGCGGACCTTCCGGACGAAGTCGGCGCTTGGGCCTATTTGCCAGGTCGGTCCAATCCAATCAACCAGGGAAGACCCGGAGACGTTTGGCTCAACAACAATGGCTTCCCCGGCAATGACCCACTTGGGCCCTCAAGTTGGGCGGCGCTCTCCGATCAGAGAGTAGGTAGTTGGGGCCACTTTGTGCTGATGCACGAACTTGGTCACGCCATCGGTTTGACCCATCCGTTCGAACCGCTTCCCAAACTTCCTGCGGCCACCGAAAATACAAGATTCTCGGTGATGTCGTACACAAGTTACAGTGGATTCATTAATGATGTTGGAGGTGTCGAAGAGTACGCGTCGACCCCAATGCTCTACGATATTGCGGCGATGGAATCACTATACGGTGCTCAAATGAGCAATAACGTGGGTGATACAGTTTACGAATACGGCGCCGGTATCAACGACGCTGTCCTGCAGACCATCTACGACACGGGTGGGACGGACGTGTTTGACGCCTCGAATCAGTTTCGTGGGGTGGAAATTGATCTCGCCCCCGGTGGATTTTCGAGTATCGGTTACTTCCAGCGAGGAACGATCATCCAGGGCGAACTTGTTCCCGTCACAACCGAAGCTGACAACAACATCGGTATTGCGTTCACGACGAAAATCGAAAACGCCATCGGTTCCCGCTTTAGCGACGTGATCAATGGGAATAATTTTGCCAATGATCTCCGAGGTGGCCGTGGCAACGACGAACTCGATGGATTGGACGGCGATGACTACCTCAGTGGTCAGAACGGTAATGATATCTACAAGGTTACCGTGGCGAACGGTGACGACATGATCGCTGATGAGGGTGCCGGCGGAGATCGGGATGTCCTCGAACTTCGCTCGCATGTCGCGGGTGAATATGGTTTGGATGATTTCACAAAAGACCTGAGTTTCTCGGTCGACGGTGATGATCTCTATGTTCACATGGCCCTCAATGAGGGTGCAGATCGACAGGGCTCTGTTCAGATCGCGGGGCAATTGACCGCTGGCAATGCAAACCGCATCGAAACACTCCGCTTGCTCGACCAAAGTGGGAACGTGATTTCGGGAGGTGACATCAGCCTTGTTCATATTGCTAACGAGGCGGAGACGGTTGAGACCCGTTTCACTTTGACGGCCAGTTCAGACGCATACGGAAGGATTGCGAGCCCCGTGCTCGTGTAAAGCAGACCGTTGAGTCCAAATAAATGATCGCGATAAGGCGAGGCTGTCAATGATGATGGCCCTCGCCTTTTTTGTGTCTCGACCCTGTACTGGCATACGGAAGTTCGTCAGGAAACCTTAATGATGAGTCCAGAGTTTCATCCATGAGAGGATTCCGTGCCTCTCAGGTCCCCTGATCAACGCGACTGGCTTTGGGTACGGTACCAAGCAGCAATTTGCGGGGCTAACGCGTCGCAATCTGCCGACTCCGTGGAAATTTCGAAATCGGATGCTTGCTGATAAAGAGGCACTCTTGCGTTCAACAAGGTCTCGATTTCACGCAGGTCCGACTGCTCGGTGGTGAGGGCAGGGCGAGTATCGCGGCTTCCGGCATCCGATCTGATTCGTTTTAAAAGTGTACGAGGCGATGCGATCAGCCAAACGCAGAGTCCTGTTTCAAGAATCGTCTTTCGAGTGGATTCTCTAAGAATTGCTCCTCCCCCCAACGCAATAATGGCCGTTTCACCCGAGCTCAGGTCACGAACCACCGCTTCCTCAAGATCTCGGAACGCGGTTTCGCCGTGTCGCTCGAAAATGGCCTTGATGGTGGAATTTGAACGCGTCTCAATTTCTCGATCAGAGTCCCAGACGGGCAGCGAGAGAGCATTGCCCAAGAGTTTGGCGACCGTCGACTTTCCAGTGCCACGATAGCCGGTCAAATATAAATGGGGCGAATCGGCCGACATGGAGTTGGACTCACCTTGCAGGTGGAAGAACGATTGGGATCCGCCAGGAGCGAACCACTCTATCGGTTTGCCCTTTCATTCGCTGACGCGGACGACCTATCAGCCATACCGCACGGGGCTGATCGCACGTCGGACTCGCTCAATCATCGTGCTGCGACTTGTTTTTTCACCCGTGAACAGTTTGAACTGCATGGTTGCCTGACGAACAAACATCTCTGTGCCCGTGATCACTTTGCATTCAAGCTCACGGGCATACTTAATCAAAAGTGTCTGCTCGGGATTATAAACCGTATCAAAGATGACGCAGTTGCCCTTGATGTGGCTCTTCTCAAGCGGGGATTCATTCACCTCGGGGTGCATGCCGACTGGCGTACCGTTAATGATGACATCCGCTTTGATGCCCTGCTTTGCGATCCAATCGACCGACTTGCACTTCAATTCCTGGGCCATTTGTTCGCTGCGATTGATGTTTCGGCCACTCACGGTAACTTCGGCGCCACGGCGTACCAATCCATAGGCAATCGCGCGGGCTACGCCTCCTGAACCCATGACGAGCATCCGTTTGCCTTTGAAGCTTTGGCTCTCATCATTCAGGTCGATCTTCAGGCTTTTGGCGATGCACTCCATTGCTGCCAGGCAGTCGGTGTTGTACGCCGCAATTTTTCCGTCTTTGAAGATCAGCGTGTTGGCGGCCTTGATTCCGGCGACGTCCTGATCGCGATGAGTCGCAATTTCGGCCGCTTGTTCTTTGTGGGGAATGGTGATGCTGAGCCCTGCGATACCAAGTTCGCTTGCCTGCTGGATAAAGGTCTTGAATTTCTCGCGGGGAACGCGGAAAGGCAGGTAAACGCCATTGAAACTGATATCTTCAAAGGCACTGTTGTGAACCATGGGACTTAGGCTGTGACCGACGGGATCCGCGACCACTCCGAAGATCTTCGAATCTTTGTTCAGGCTCTCATACCGATACAGACTCTGCATGGTCAAGTAGCTGAGTTGTCCGGGGGCAAGTTTTCGCTCGTCGCTGAAGGTTGCGTAGGTGAAAGGCGCTCCTGCCTGACCGCAAAGAATGCGTGAGGGCGTCCCAATATCTCCCATACAGAAAGCGATCGTCGGGATTTTACTTGAGCGGATGAGTTGGAGAACCTTGTAATTGTCATCTGGCGAATTCGCCATCGTGGTGATTTTGATGATGTCCGGATCGAGCTTGGTCAGATCCTCATGGATCTTGGCGATACTGTCAGGTGTCTCTCGGAAATTATGATAGCTGACAATTCTCTTGGTCGAGCCGTAACGCTGGATCTGATTCGCGATGTCGTGTTCAAGGTCGACGTAATCAGCCCCGTTAACGATCGCCGCCCGTAACAGCATGACCCTATCCCGTTCAGAGCCCCGCCACTTGCCGCCATCGGTAGGGCGTCGGCACGTCGCGATGACCGGGGTTGGACGATCCTCGAGAAGTCGACTCACATCGACCGATCTCCGGATGTAATCCAGTCGGAGTTCCACGAGCTGGACATCTTGCTTTGCAAGTTCGGCATGTTCCTGCATCAACATGCGATGTCGGCCGCGTCCAATGCTTACGCAAATCATCGTTGGGGGAGTTCTCTTTCGTCGGCAATTGACCTGAATTTGCCGTGGGGGTTAAAGGTTCTGAACCGCAACCTATAAAAGTACACTTTCTCCAGTATGGTGAAAGTGGGGGGCCAACCCATCGAGATTTTGGGAAAACAGGAGGGGTGGGCAGATCGACTGGTCGAGACGATTCGAGTCAGTTTACTATTGTGCTTGTAATGGCGGGATGATTCAAATGCGTTTGAACCTTCGATCCAGTTCATCCCTAGAAAAAACCAAGGCGGTGGGCCGACCGTGAGGGCAATGATGGGCATCTTGGCATAAATCACGGTATTCCAGCAGAGAATCGATCTCCTCAGGAGAGAGGCGATCCCCCGCTTTGATCGCCGCTTTGCAGCTCATCATATGGAGTAGTTCATCAAGAATGTCCCTCTTTTGGGGTGTTTTTTCTCCTTGAACCACCTGTTCCAGCGCGACACGCAAGATCTCAGCTGGGGGCCGTTTCGCGAGCATGGCAGGGTATGAATGGATGAGCAGAGTGTTTCCGCCGAAGTGTTCGATCTTCAATCCGATTTGTTCCAGGACATCCGCGTGTTCTTCGGCCAAGGCGGCTTCGGCAGGGTTGAGATGGACGGTCTCGGGTACAAGGAGTTGTTGAGTTTCCAGGGGGCCGGAGAGTGCTTGAGTGCGGATTTTTTCGTAAAGGACACGTTCGTGGAGGGCATGTTGATCGATAACCACCATGCCTTCCTCATTCTCCGTGACTAGATACCGATTGTGAATTTGGACGGCGTGTTGGCTTCCACTCGCTGAAGCCAATACCCGGGCATCTGTCGAGAGGGTTTGTTCGGTGTCTACTTGCGAGGCGTAAGAGGGATCGGGAGCTTGCCCTTCCTGTCTGGCCTGCACTTCGGAACGACTGAATTCAGGGAGATTATCGAAAGGGGATGCGTTTTCTCCTTCGGGCATGATCTCCTGGCTTCGTTCGAGCAGAGTTGAACCCGATACCCCTGGGAAATCACGTCGAGGTGGGACCGCTTTCCAGTCAAGTGGAACCTGTCGCTGCGATGTGGACGTCTGGTGGAAATTGTGTTCTGTGGGGTCAACTTCTCCGGCCGCTGGGCGTGTGAGTTGAGCCTTGGCGGTCAGATCGGTTGTCAGGAATTTGTTGCGTATCGTCCCTAGAATCTGACTGTAGAGTCGACCACCATCTTGAAATCGAACTTCGAGTTTAGCCGGATGAACGTTCACATCGACCCCATCGACAGGCATTTCAAGTCGCAGGAACGCGAGCGGATATCTTCCCGTCATCATCAAGCCACGATACGCCTCGCCCAGTGCGTGTTGAAGTGACCGATCCTTGATGTGTCGCCCATTGAGGAAAAGGTATTGCATGCGATTGTGTGATCGACTGTGAGTAGGGTCGACCACAAAGCCTTTCAGCCGCAGCTCAGCACTTTCCGCTTCGACTGGAATCAAAGCGTCCCTGATTTCGGGACCGAAAAAGTGTCCTATCCTTCCCGCCCAGCTTTCTGTCGGGGGAAGCTCATGCACGACCCGGTCGTTGTGCAGCAAGGTGAAGTGGACCGTGTTGTGCGCCAAGGCGATACGGGTGAACGCCTCTCCGATATGCCCCATTTCTGTCTGTGGCGTTTTCAGGAATTTTCGTCGGACTGGTGTATTGAAGAAGAGATGCCTGACTTCAATGCTCGTGCCAATGGGGCATCCACAGGGGACGACGGGCCCCGCTTCACCCCCATGGACTTCAATCTCGCATCCCGCATGCTCACTTGCGATTCGACTTCGCAAGATGAAGTGACTGACTTCAGAAATAGACGCCAGGGCCTCTCCGCGAAATCCAAGTGAACTCACCTTGAACAGATCATCCGCGGACCGAATTTTGCTTGTCGCGTGACTGGCAATTGCAAGCGGAAGTTGGTCCTCTTGAATCCCACAACCATTATCCGCCACCCGGATCAGTTGCTGACCACCTTTTTCAATGGCGACTTCGATTCGAGTCGCTCCGGCATCCACCGAATTTTCCACCAGTTCTTTGACGACACTCGCGGGGCGTTCAATCACTTCGCCGGCGGCAATCTTGTTGATCACGCTTGCAGGGAGGGTTCGAATATCGGGCATGATGTGGGGCTCTGCAGGTCGAGGGCGATCCGGGGTTACTTCAAGTCAAATTCTTTGAGTTTACGGTAAAGGTTTCTCTCGCTGATTCCAAGGATTTGAGCGGTTTCTTCTCGATTACCATTGGATATCTTCAAAGTCTGTTCAATCGCCCATCTTTCAATATCACGAAGTGACATTCCCACAAGTGAGGACATCTCATCGCTGTTGACTGTGGGGGAGGGTGGGGCGTCGTCGGAGAAATCCGGTGAAACATCATCAAGATCCAGAACCCCGTCGATATCGAGGACCACCATACTCTCCACCACATTTTTCAACTGGCGGATATTTCCCTTCCATTCGAAGTTGAATAGCCACTTGGTAAGGGCAGGTGAAAACCCTTTGACCTGTTTGTGGTTCCTGCGATTGGCTTGTTTGCGAAAGTGATCGGCCAGAGGGATGATGTCATCTCGCCGACTGCTCAGTGGGTCTAGGTGGACGGTTACTACTTTAAGTCGGTAATAGAGGTCACTGCGGAAACGCCCCTCTTCAATGTCTTTTTCCAGATCTTTGTTGGTCGCCGCAATGACTCGAACGTTGACGTCGATGGGCTTGTTGTCACCGACCCTGGTAATCTTTCGTTCTTCAAGCACACGCAGAAGTTTGATCTGTGTCGACATCGGCATGTCGCCAACCTCGTCGAGAAACAGCGTGCCGCCATTGGCGTACTCGAACTTTCCGACGCGGTCGGTGATGGCATCGGTGAAGGCCCCTTTGGTGTGACCGAATAATTCACTTTCGACAAGATGCTCTGCCACTGCACCTGTGTTGAGCGCGACAAAGGGTTTCTTTTTTCTGGGGCTATTCTGATGAATCGCTTGGGCGACGACGTCTTTTCCTGTTCCGGTCTCACCTGTAATCAACACGCCGGCGTCGGTTGGAGCAATGCGTTTGAGTCGCTCCACTACGCCTTGCATACTGCTGCTGGAGTAGATCAGATTTTCGAAGCCAAATCGCTCGTCCAGTCGCTGATTCAGTTCGATATTCTGGAGTCGCAAGCGGACCGACTCCACGGCCTTTTCCGTGACGGCTTGAAGTCGTTTGGGGGTGATCGGTTTTTCCAGGAAATTAAACGCGCCCTCCTGCATGGCTTCAACTGCTTTGGGAACGGTCGCGTGACCTGTCACCATGATCACTTCACACTCGGGAAGCAACTCCCGAGCCTGCTTCAAAACTCCCATGCCATCGACTTCGTTCATGACAAGATCGGTCACCACGACATCGAACGTCTGTTGCTCGATTTCTCGACAGCCTTCCGGGCCGCCGGTGGCAATGACACAGGTATAACCCACGCGTTCGAGACTTTCAGCCATGGCCCGTGCATGGTCAGGGTCATTGTCAACGAGCAGGATACGAATCGGCACGTTGTCAGAGGCTTCGAAGGTTGGATTCATTGGGCAAAGGTCGTTGGAAAAAGGGTGGATCCTGAATATCTCTCGAAGGTTCATTTCGCCGGGGCAGGTTACAATCGTTTTGGGATCGGAAATTCAATGGTGAACTGCGTGCCTCGGCCTTCCTCGCTTTGGACATTGATCACGCCACCGTGGGCCTCGATTACCTTTTTGGCCATCGGGAGACCCAGGCCAGAACCGCTGTCCTTCGTTGTGTAAAAGGGTTCGAACATCTTGATCAGTGTGGAGCTCCCGATTCCTTGTCCCGTATCGATCAGGTCCACTGCGACTCCCGACCGCATCATCCTTGTTCGAACCACGAGTTGTCCGCCGTCGGACATGGCCTCCATCGAGTTTTTTACCATGTTTTGCAGGGCAGCTTGAAGTGTCTGCTTGTCCATCTTGATGATGGGCAAATCTCCATCGAGGTAGCGAACGATCTCGACATTTCGATGTTGTGCATCCGCTTCAAAGAAATCTAGTACCTGTTCGAGCAAGGCATTGAGTGAGCCTGCCACAAGTTCCAGTCGATTCAGTCGGGTTAGACGGAGGAAGTCATTTAGGAGACTTTCCAGTCGGGTGCACTGTCTCTCAACAACACTGACTTTTTGTGCGAGGCGACGCGCGTCTGGGTGATCCATGTCTGCCAGATCTTCGGCGATGAGTTCCACATTGAGTCGAATGACCGACAAAGGCGTTTTGATTTCATGCGCCAGTGAGCCCGCAAGTGCGGCCAGTTCCTGGGACTGCCGGCGCAGTTCTTTGTTGGCGTTCTCGAGTCGTTCGATATTCGGGTCGGCCAAGTCATCGCCCCCAATCGGTGATTCCGTTTAATCGTTGTCTCGGTGCGGTCTCTGGATTGGAAACGCGGAAATCTCGCCGCGTTTCAGAGAGTTGCAGGTGCATCTCAGTGAAGCTTGCAGTTGCCGAAGTTCTCGAATTCTCGCGTTCAACCCGTGTCATGTCAGGAAGATCGTGAACAGACCTATCTTCTCAAAAAGAAAGCCCCGCAGCCAAGCGGGGCTCTCAAAGTTCTGGAACTTAAGTCAATTTCTCACGTTGGAGTCCGCCGAGCTTAAGACCGACGTCCTCCTCCTCCGCCACCGCCTCGCGACTGTCGACGACGTCCACCGGAACGGTCACCGCCGTCACCGCGTCGACCTCGGTCGCCACGCTCACCGCGACCCTCGCCACGCTCATCGCGACCTTCGCCACGCTCACCGCGACCTTCCGACATTTTCTGAATCTTTTCCGCGAGAGGATCTTCTTCGCCAAGTTCCTCCAAGGCACGTCGACGACTCAGTTTGATCCGTCCGTGATCATCGACTTCGATGACTTGCACGGCGAATTCGTCACCCACGCGAATCAGGTCCGCGACATTGTCGATGTAGCCACTGCTGATCTCGCTGACGTGGCAGAGGCCGTCACGTCCAGGCAGAATTTCAAGGAACGCGCCGAATTCTCGGATGCTATTGACCGTACCCTGATAGATCTTGCCGACCTGAACCGTTGCCGTTAAAGCTTCGACATGATCAAGCGCCTTTTTGGCCCAGTCTCGATCGGTACCCGCGATCAACACAGTTCCATCTTCTTCGATTTCGATAATGGTTCCGGTTGTTTCCTGGATTTGTCGGATGGTCTTACCACCCGGTCCGATCAGCAAGCCGATTTTATCCGCCTCGATTTTGGTTTTGATCAGGCGAGGAGCATATTCGGAAATATCCTCGCTGGGCCGTGATATGGTTTTCAGCATCGCTCGAAGGATCTCCATTCGAGCATCTTTCGCTTGTACCAATGCTGCGCGAATGATGTCCTCGGAGATTCCCGTGATTTTAAGATCCAGTTGGATCCCCGTAATTCCGTTCTGGGTTCCCGCGACCTTGAAGTCCATATCACCAAAATGGTCCTCGTCACCAAGGATGTCGGTGAGCAATGTCCATTGGTCTTCGGATTCACGAACCAGCCCGACTGAAATTCCGGCAACCGGATTCTGGATCGGGACACCTGCGGACATCAGGCCTAATGTTGCGCCGCAGACCGAGGCCATTGATGACGAGCCGTTGGATTCAAGGATGTCCGAGATGACACGGACCGTGTAGGGAAACTCATCAGGTGTGGGCAGGACAGGTTTGACACTGCGTTCCGCCAATGCACCGTGACCAATTTCTCGACGACCGGGCCCACGGATGGGACGGCATTCACCCACGCTGAACGGTGGGAAGTTATAGTCGAGCATGAATTTCTTAGAGTATTCCTCCGAAAGCCCATCAACCCGCTGCTCATCACGGGCTGTTCCGAGGGTCACGGTAATTAAAGATTGTGTTTCACCTCTCTGGAAAACGGCACTGCCGTGCACCCGAGGCAAGACGTCAACATGGCATTCAATGGCTCGGAGTGTCTTGCCATCGCGGCCGTCCGGGCGAGTGCCGGATAGGATCAGGTCTCGGACGACGTTTTCTTCAAGATCATGCCACTTCTTGGAGAAGTTCGCAGGGCAAACGGCATTCTCTGCATCCGGATCAGGAATCGTTTCAGCAATCGCTCGTGTCTTTAGTGCGGACACCGCATCTGCTCGAGCTTGTTTGCCCTCGGTCTGCTTGGCCGTTTTGAATTCGGCGTAATACTTCTCGGTCAGTTGGTCCAGTAGCGAAGTGTCATTGTCTTCTTCGAACGGAGTTTTCGTGACATTGCACTTCTCGTAAAACTCCCCTTGGAGTTCACAAATCTGTCGAATGGTTTCGTGGGCGAACAAGATGGCGTCGACCATTTCGTCCTCGGGAATCTCCCGTCCGAAACCCTCGATCATGGCAACGGCGTCTTCACTGCCTGAAACGATCAAGTCGATATCGCTATCTTCGAGCTGATCCACCGTTGGGAACGCCACCAATTGGCCTTCTACGCGGCCAACACGCACGGACGCGATTGGGCCGGCGAAAGGGATCGAGCTGACGTGGCAAGCCGTCGCTGCGCCATTCATCGCCAGGACATCGGCATCGTTTTGCCGGTCGCTCGCCAGCACCATCGACTGGACCTGCACTTCATCGAAGAAGCCCTTGGGGAATAGTGGTCGGATGGGTCGGTCGATGAGTCGACTGGTCAGCGTTTCTTTGGTTGATGGCCGCCCTTCGCGTTTGATGAAACCGCCGGGGAACTTACCTGCTGCGGCAGTTCGCTCTCGGTAATCACAGGTCAGGGGAAAAAAGTCGATCCCGGGTCGGGGCGGTCCTGTCGTGACCGCGGTAAGCACGGTGGTATCACCGTAACGAGAAATGACACAGGCCGAGGCTTGTTTTGCCAAGTGGCCCGTCTCAAATGAAAGAACATTGTCACCGATTTTCTTTTCTACTACTACTTTCACTTCTTTTCCTACTTTCACTTTTCAGCTGGTACGAGGCATCTCGCCTCGACCTTCGTTTCCTAAGGCCCGACTGCCCAACGCAGGTGCGACCTGGATTCTTGCCGTAAAACCTGAATATAAGTCCAAACGAATTGGACGTTGATTTCACGACATTCGGACGATGTCTGACGCATCGTAAACGATATTTCTGGACTTGCGGACGCGATCACGAGCCCGAAAGGCAACGTCGATCTCACCGTTGCCGTTCAAGCCAACAACAATGCGCAACTCCTCGGAACACGAAAATCCGCATCTTGTCGCGGGTCGCATCGAGCAGAAAGAAAAGAGAACCGTCCGACGATCAGGCTACTTACGAATGCCGAGCCGGCCGATCGAATCGAGATAGCGTTGTTGGTCGATCTCTTTTAGATAGTCCAACAGACGCCTACGACGACTGACCATCGCCAAAAGACCTCGACGAGTCGAATAATCTTTGGGATTGCTTCGCATGTGCTCGGTCAGGTTATTAATCCGCGTCGTCAAGATCGCAATCTGGACTTCAGGAGATCCGTTGTCGGAGTCTCCACGCTTAAAATCTTCGATTAATTCCTGTTTCCGTTCTTTTGTGATCGTCATAGGTAGCAGTCTAACCTCTGCGTCAACACTTCACGCGACGCCCGAATTACTTGACGGATCGAGACTCTCCCGCTGGTATTCCGTCAAAAACAATGAATAAACCACCCTACGTGCTTATCACACGCGTCGTGAATCGGCTTAGTTTATCAATTCGATTGCTGTTTGCAACGGCAAATAGGCGATGCGAATGAACTTTCGACTTGTCTACTTATCTATCTATCCAACCAACTTCTCTGTCACCGAACCTCGTTTTGGACAGTTCATGGCCCGTTTTCCTGTCAGGCAGGCTGCATCGGGCGAGATTGCGGAGGTTAGGCGTTGCCGCCAGGGCTGATTGGGTCGCTTGCCGAATCCGATGTTATCGGGAGAAGTTGGGGCAATTTGAAATAAAAAGGCCCCCCCGAAGGGGAGCCTTAAAAGTCGTTGCCTTGCTCGAGAGTTCGGTTAGGCGCTTTTGGTTTCGGGCACGTGAAACAGGGATTGCTCCCCTTTCGCAATTTGCTCGTTGATTCGGAACTTGCTTCCCTTCGGCTGGTCGGGCAGTTCGAACATGACGTCGAGCATGACTTTTTCCACGATTGACCTCAGGCCTCGAGCCCCCGTCCCTTTGACCATCGCTTCGTGAGCAATTGCATGAAGCGCTTCGTCGGTGAAACTCAGTTCGCTTCCTTCCATATCAAACAACGCCTGATATTGTTTGATCAGGGCATTTTTCGGCTCGGTGAGAACGGAGATCAGCCCGGTTTCGTCAAGCGGCGTGAGTGCCGAACAAACGGGGAGCCTTCCGACAAGTTCCGGGATCAGGCCGAATTCCAGAATGTCGTCGGTCGTCACTTGTGGTAGAAGTTCCGCGGCACTGCGATCTTCTCGTCGACCCGCATCCTGGCCAAATCCGATGGTCTTCTTTCCCAGACGCTTGCGAATGATGTCTTCGACACCCACAAATGTCCCGCCACAGATGAACAGGATGTTGCTGGTATCAATCTGGATATATTGTTGTTCGGGGTGTTTGCGACCTCCTTGGGGAGGCACGTTTGCGACCGTGCCTTCAAGCATTTTGAGCAGCGCCTGCTGAACCCCTTCACCCGAAACGTCACGAGTGATCGAAACGTTCTGGCTTGTTTTGCCAATTTTGTCGATCTCGTCGATGTAAACTACGCCTCGTTGAGCCGTCTCAATGTCAAAGTCGGCCGCGTGAAGAAGTTTGAGAAGAAGGTTTTCGACATCTTCGCCTACATAGCCCGCTTCCGTCAGCGTGGTTGCATCCCCGATGGCAAAAGGCACGTTGAGGATGCGAGCCAAAGTTCGGGCCAGAAGAGTTTTACCTGACCCCGTTGGGCCTACCAGCAGAATGTTTGACTTGTCAATTTCAACGTCGGTCCCTTCCCACGATGCGGTCAATCGCTTGTAGTGATTGTGGACGGCAACGGCGAGAACCTTTTTCGCAAAAGGTTGGTCGATCACATACTCGTCCAAACGTTTCACGATTTCTCGTGGGCTTGGGATCTTGTTGAACAGCTTCTTAGTGGGACTGTTTCGGCGTTGCTCCTGTTCAAGGATCGATTCACAGAGCTCAACACATTCGCTGCAGATGTATACATCCCCTGGTCCCTCAACGAGTGGACCCACATCGCGGTAGCTTTTGCGGCAGAACGAACAGAAGGCATTTTTTTTCGTAGTACCGGTCCGTCGCCCATTGCCTGAATCATTGTTTGCGGGCATGCTCATTCCTTTCAACTGTCTCTCGAAGAACCCATTCAAGTTGCCGCTCGAAACTTACTGATCGCACCCCAAGGCATGCACCTCGATCGATCGGTCTCCTAACGAAGTCCGGTCTATCAGGGCGCCTTTCCTGGCGGTCAAGTCTCTCAGCTAGTGGGTACTTCCCTGCCCGCTATCATCGAGCTGTACTTCAGTTTTCGCCCTGATCCCCGCTTTTCTGAAGGGAACACTGGGGCGTTGGCATCAAGCACACAGCCAAATCAAACGCCAGATCCAAACTAAGTGTCAGGAGTTGTCAAAGTCACCGTTCATCGCTTGAATCGGCGTGATTGATTTCTTTTGACACTTCGTCCCGCAGCTTCTCCTTTACCGACGCCTTCACACGTTTGAACTCTTCGGGCGCCAGTTCTCCACGATTCACCATCTCCTGAAAGTCGTCGAGGTGTTCAGTCAAGCTGGTGCCGGCTCCAAAAATCAGCCCTCGGACCTTCAAAGCACAATAGATCGCGATTGCAATGAAGCCGATCAGGGAGGCGCCGAGTATCACGAACTTTGCTTCCGGGATTTCCCAGATGGACTCCAAGGTTGTTTTCACGGAAGGCATGGCAGGCGGCCTCGAGTTGAAATTGCCAAAGCCGGGATGGACTGGGTTTTATCTGAGCAGTTCGAGTTGCGGCTCTCTCAAATTACCCAGACAAACTTTCTTAACTGACCTCCATTATGCACACCTGTAAATTAACGTCTACAATTCGTACCAGTTCGTACGCCGCAATGGATCTCGGGGTTTGCTGGCAAAACCGAAGTTGGCACTGTCCCGTCTATTTCCCTCACGCACTTGTCTCATTTTCCGAACAATCCATAGAGTCTCGCGTTTGAATTTTTGGGCGATTCGAGCCAGTTCAATGTCGCACGAGAAGATTCGGAGCAGGGTCCGAAGCATCTTGTTCGCATGAAGGGACTTACATCGACGCCCTTGGTCATCGTCCCGAACGACTTGAGTGGGGCCCGTTGGACCCGTTGCCGCAGCAACCTGCATTCAGTCACGGTCAGTATTTTGAGGTGAATTCACGGGTGCGAACATCGGTGGTCTCTGGAGCGAAGTGAGAAAACAACATGAACGTCCCATTTGTCTGCCCACACTGTCAAAAGAGAACTTTGATTTCTGAGGAGTTCATCGGTCAGACTGGACCCTGTCTCCACTGTGGAAAAGTTGTTGAAGTCTCGCGCGAGAACTTGGATGGTTCATTGTCTCCAAGCCAAAGTGATGAGTGGTCTGTCGACGAAGCCTTTCGTGGAGACGACCGACGAAGATGGCTTGCCTTTTCAAAGCTGATCGGCGTCGCGGTGCTACTTGGTGTTCTGGGCGTGATCGGTGTGGGTGGGTTCCTTTGGGTCCTGTTGCCCCTCCTTGGACTGGATGCTGAAACTGCCCGTCGTCAACGGGTTGCCGAAAAGCTCAAAACGCTGGCGTCGGCCATGCAAGCGTACCATGACGATTATGGTCGGCTTCCACCTCCGGTGGTCTACGATTCCAACGGGAAGCCGATACAGAGTTGGAGGGCCCTGCTGATTCCTTACTTGGATAGGAAGGGTTCGACTGCGGAGAAGTCGAGTGCTCAAGGGAAAGCTGGCTACATGCTTGGGCAAACGACTATGGAGGGTTATCGTCTCGATGAACCTTGGGACAGCAATCACAACTCGCAGTATCATTCGGTCAATTTTCCTGCCTTTCAGTTGCCAGGAGAAGGTCTGACGGCCTCACTCAATCACACCGGGTTCATGGTGATCGTCGGCGTGGACACTCTATTTGACGACAATAAACTTGGGACACCGCTCCAGTCCGCGACCGACGGACTTTCATCGACGCTGCTGATCGTGCAGGTTGAGGAAAGTGGGGTGCACTGGCTGGAGCCTGTCGATCTCGACGCCTCGAAAATGTCGTATGTCATCAACGGCAAATTCCCCGGCACTGGGCTGAGTGATGAGGCAAACATTGGAGCTTGGGCGTTGACCGCTGACGGTGAGCCAAAGTTCTTGCCGAACTCCACTTCCTCCAGCCAGCTGAGAAGTATGGTGACCCGGTCGGCCGGCGACTGACGGGGCGTCAATTGATCGTTTGGATGTGGCATGGCTGAAGGTCGTGATTCACGCGGTTTTACTCTTGGCCTTCACGGGTTGTGAATCGGGCTCAACGCACGCGATTTAAACCTCCCATGCTCCCCAGGATCCCTATTCGTTGGATTCAAGAATCGAGCTTCAGGATCCGATGACTAAAGTGGGTTTGTGTTTTCCGGCCGAACGGCAAGTTGGGTGTGGGGAGGCGTTTTCTCATGCATCGGTGGACCGAAAGGCCTATCTGACCGACTCTCGGCGGGGAGAGCAGATGGAGCAAACTCTCTCGACTTATCTCGAGGTTTCGAAACTGCCAAATTTATCTGAGGCTCGACACAATGCACCGCAGCAATATCATGCTCTCCATATGCGTTTTGTTGGGGCTTGGATCCTTGGGGTGGGCGCAGACCCAAGATCCCTATTTCTCGGGGACTGAAAATGGTTCGCCGAACCCGCAGGCGACGGCAGGCAAAGTTCGTTCAGAGGGAGACAAGGCTTCCCAGACTCAATTTCTTGCCAGACGGTCGTTTGAGATGCCCGTCATGCTGCATGATCAGCAAGCTCGCGAGATTCGACTCTATGTTTCCTCAAACGGTGGGCGCCAGTGGCAACTTTACAACCGGTTCCGCCCGGATGCGAAAAGCCTTCCTTTTAATTGTCGCAACGACGGAGAGTACTGGTTTTCTCTCTATACCATCAATCAGTCCAACGCCGTTTATCCAATGCCAACCAACTTCGAGCCGATGTTGAAGTTGCGGATTGACACTCAGCGACCATTGCTTGAGGCCCAAGCCTATCCGGCAGAATCTGGTGGCTTGGCGGTACGCTGGAGAGCAACCGATTCTTATCTGAATCCGTCAACTGTCCGCATTGAATACCGCGCGAAAATATCTTCTGCTCGTGAGTTGCCATGGCGCGTCGCTGAACTCGTTCCGCCACCCGCTGAAGTGACCACTCGGTCCGAGGATTCTAAAGTTTTCTGGCCGGAGACCAATGCGCGTGCCCTTGAGGTGCGAATTTCCATACGGGATTGGGCGGGGAACGAGGTTGAGTCGACCCAGGAAGTTGCATTGCCGTTGATTGCCCAGTCTCCTTCGGGGCTTACCCCAGGGCTGGGGCAGTTTGGCACCCAGAATACGGTGGTCAGCCGAGAGCAGCTCGAAAAGACACCGGAGAAAATTGAGTGGAACTCACCCCCTGCGACACCCACCCCAAGCACGCTGGATTCGTTGGCACAAAGGTCCCAATCAGGTGGACAATTCAAAGGGGGTACTCTCGGCGGGCAAGGTTTCAAACCTCAGGATAACTCGCGAAACTGGTCGACGACGGCACCGACAAGGCAGCAGAAAGTTCAGCCGGGCGAGATGGCGGGACGTCTGCCGCAGGACAGCAATCGCACACCGACCTATATGGCTTCATCCACAGCGGGTGCTGCCAACTCTGTCGATGATTCGGAGTCCTCATTCAATTCGCCGAACGGGGAAATTTTCACCGGCGCCGAAAAAGCGTCCCAATTTGAAGAGGAACTTCCTCCACCCTTGACTCAGGCTCCCATGGAATCGGTCGATGGGCTTTCTCGCTCTAAGGATTCCCGTTTTGGCGGTGGGGTTTCCAATTCCCCAGCCTCTGAATCCATTGCCGTCCTCGAAGATACCCCCGGGATTCCGACGGGCGAAGTGGCTCGCTTGACTCAGAATAAGCGTTTTCGATTGAGCTACGAAGTGGAATCTGCGGGACCGAAAGGCGTCGCGAAGGTGCAGCTGTGGATGACGCGAGATGCGGGGCAAACCTGGAAACTGTGGGGGGAAGACCCCGACTGCAAGAGTCCCATCGCGGTTCAGGTACCGAGCGAAGGTGTCTACGGCTTTCGACTGGTGATTACGGCGATGAATGGTCTGTCAGGAGATGTTCCACAATCCGGTGATCTTGCCGATATGTGGATTGAAGTCGACCAGACTTCTCCCGAGGGTGAGCTGTTATCCGCACCTTACGGTGATGATGTCACTCAGGGGTCCCTTGTGATTCGGTGGCAAGCCAGTGATCGTAACCTTGGACGGCGGCCTATTTCCCTCTACGTGAGTGAGTCGCCTTCAGGTCCTTGGGATGTCCTCAGCGCAGGGTTGCCCAACACCGGACAGTACGATTGGCAGATCGTTCCCTCTTTGCCCAAGCGTGTCTTTCTACGCTTGGAGGTTAAAGACCGCGCGGGGAACATCCATTTCAACCAACTGCCCCGTGCTGTCGACCTCTCTGCTCTAAGCCCTCGAGGGACGCTTCGGGGACTTGAGCTCAACGACTGAGCGAATAACCGCCCGCCTCGAGTGAGCCTTGGGCAGTCCCTAAGGACGGTGGTCAAGATTTTACCCTCGGGCACACGTTGACATTGACACGTTGACATTGACGCAAGGATGATCCATTAAAGGACTCCGCAAGTAACTCATGCTGATGGGTCGTCGTGTTTCGAGCGATTCTTATTCCAGCCGCCGGATTTCATCGATTCTTGAGAGTGACTCGCTTTCCATCGCGCGGTGGGGCAAAATGAAATACTGCCGCGTGGCAAGCTCTGGGTTGCCGTTTGGCCAACTCGAGGACAACTTCTTCATACATGAGATTTAACGCCCGGAAGCAATGATCTCGGCAAGCAGATAGCGGTTGCGATGCCTACGTTGCATGCATTTGATTCCCTGTCCCAGTCGCTTGACTGGCAAAACGAATCGACCATCGTGTTGTTTGGTGATGACTCGTTTTTGAAGCAACGAGTTCTGGGGATGCTCACCGAGGACTATGAGTCGAAGGTTGGATTTCCTGCCACCGTGTTTGATGGCAATGTTGTGGAGTGGCGGGACGTGAGCGATGAGGTTGCCACCGTTTCACTTTTCGGTGGGGACGCTCGTCGTGTAGCCGTTGTCGACAACGCCGACCGCATGATCACGCAGTACCGCGATCGATTGGAGTCGTATGTCACGCAAGAATCCACGACGGGATGTCTCGTGCTCTTGGTTAATCGTTGGCAAGCCAATACGCGACTTTATAAATCGGTCGATCGGGTTGGGTTGCAAATTGAATGCAGGGCGCCACTGGCGGCTCGGAAAAAAGAGCTGGATGAACCTAGGATCGTAAAGTGGATGATGGCTTGGGCGAAGCAGCAGCATCAATGCGAGATTGACAAGGCCGCGGCAGAGGAGTTGTTAGGGCTCGTTGGTTCTTCACTGGGAATGTTGGATCAGGATCTTGCCAAACTTTCGTTGTTTGTGGAGCCAGGCGAAGTCATTGACGTTGCCAAGATCCAAAGCGTTGTTGGAGGCTGGCGACAAAAAACGGCATGGGAAATTCTGGACGCCGGAATGGATGGCGATGTCGCAGGTGCGGTTTCCCAGCTGGACCATTTGCTGCAGGCAGGAGAGGCCGCGCCGGCAATCTTCGCTCAGCTCAGCTGGGCCCTTCGAAGATTTGCCCAAGTCACCGATCAATACCTCCGTGACCTTCGCAATCGGCAGAAGGTCAACCTGCCCGCGATCTTCAAAGCCTGTGGGTTCAGGGACTGGCCTGCAGGCAGTCTCAAGCGGAACGAGCAGAGACTGATTCGATTGGGGCGGGAACGCGCGGCCCAGTTGCACCGATGGCTGCTGGAAACGGATCTCGCGCTGAAGAGTTCCCACTCATCCCCTGACCGTGCTCGCTACGCACTCGAGTTTCTTTTTATGCGCATGAATCGCGAGTCGAAGGCACCGAAATGACTTCGCCGTTCATTCAGTGTCTGTTAATGAATCAACCGCGCCGAGAGGTTGGGTCTTTTGGGTGTCAAGGGTAAGCCCACGTGGGATTGGTGATAGAAAATTGGCCAAGTGACGGCGTGACGGTTATGCTGTTGCAGACATTTGGTCATCGGAGATGTCACACTCAATCCGCCGAGAGGTTTGCCAATGTTCCATCGTTGTTCAGGGATCCGTCGTTGTTCCGGGATCCAGCGTGCACGAGCGACTGCAGGCACCTGTCTGGCACTATGCTTGTTGATATTTCAGTCAGCTCGCGTCGCATCGGCTCAGGCTCCTCGCGTTCTTCCATTGGGGGAACTTCCAGCTGATAGCCGACTGCAACCTTTGAAAGACCTCAACGGTTACTTTCCATTTAAGCCCCCTTCAACGTTGGAGGCATGGGAGGCACGACGGGCCCTTGTCAAAAGCCAATTATTGGTCGCGACGGGACTGTGGCCGATGCCCAAGGCGACGCCGCTGAATCCGGTGGTGCACGGCAAAGTGGATCTTGGGGACTACACGGTTGAGAGGGTTTACTTTGAGAGTATGCCCGGGTTCTATGTCACCGGCAGTTTGTATCGACCGACCGAGAGCCGAGGTAAGACAGCCGGTATCTTGTGCCCTCATGGTCATTGGGAGAACGGTCGATTTTACGATTGTGGTGAGGAAGAGGTCGAACGACAGATCGGCATTGACGCCGAGGCCTTTCCAGAGGGAGGCCGCAGTCCGTTGCAAAGTCGGTGTGTGCAACTCGCGCGAATGGGCGCAGTCGTGTTTCACTACGACATGATCGGGTATGCGGATAGTCAGCAGATTTCCCATGATGTGGCGCATCGGTTTACGAAGCAGCGTTCGGAAATGAACCAAGAGAGTCGATGGGGCTTGTTCAGCCCGCAGGCGGAATCTCATTTGCAATCGGTAATGGGGCTGCAGACCTATAACTCCATACGTGCCCTCGATTTTTTGGAGACCTTGCCTGACGTCGATCCCAACCGTCTTGCAGTGACCGGTGCGAGTGGTGGTGGCACACAGACATTCATGTTGGCGGCCTTGGATTCACGCATTAAAACCGCTTTCCCAGCCGTGATGGTCTCTACTGCCATGCAGGGTGGATGTACGTGCGAAAATTCCAGTCTGCTGCGAATCGATACCGGGAACGTTGAGATCGCCGCCCTGTTTGCGCCAAAACCACTCGGTGTGACCGCTGCCAACGATTGGACGAAGGAGATGGAGACCAAAGGCTTTCCTCAATTGAAAGCTGTTTACCAGCTTTACGACGCGGCGGAAAAAGTCAGCCTGACATCAAGAGTTGAGTTTGGCCACAATTACAATCAGGTTGGTCGTGACGCGATGTACCACATCTTTCAGCCGGTGCTTGGGCTCGCCAGTAATTTTGACGAAAAGGATTATCGGCGTTTGTCAAAAGAGGAAATGACGGTATGGGACGCTGACCATCCCGCGCCTCTTGCAGGCGAAGAATTTGAGCGGGACTTGCTGGAGTGGTGGCATCGGGAGACCCAAAACCAGCTTGAGCAACTCATTCCAGATAACCAGGGAGCCTTGAAAGATTATCGGGCCGTCCTTGACGACGGAGTCCGAGCCGTAGTGGGGCGCGAGTTTCCAGAGTCGGGGGAAACGCTCTGGGAACTGGTTGAAAAAGTCGATCGAGGGGACAGCTTGCAGATGACGGGTTGGATCAGGAATGTTGAACATGATGAGACGTTGCCAGTCGTTTTTTTGTATCCCAAAGTGTGGAATGGCAAAGTGGTGATCTGGCTCGACGGTCGCGGCAAAAATGGACTCTATGACGAGGACGGAAAGCCCAAGGCGGCGGTGGCTCGACTCGTAAGTGCGGGGGTAGCGGTTGTCGGGGCAGACCTTTTGATGCAGGGCGAGTTCCTCAAGGAATCAGAAAATGCTGGTAAGACGCGTCGGGTAGCAAATCCACGCGAGGCGGCAGCCTACACCTTTGGCTACAATCACTCGCTCGCTGCACAACGTGTCCATGATGTGCTGACTCTTGCAGGAATGATTGCGAGGGACGAAAGTCACGAAGTCGAGTTCCTCGCAATCTTGGGAACTCACGGGGCAGGTGCCGCTTTGGCCACTGCGGCGCCTCTGATTTCGGAGCATGTTGACCTTATCGGCGTCGATACCGAGGGCTTTCGATACGGCAACGTCAAGGATCTGCATGATCCGAGCTTCCTGCCCGGTGGGGCACGATACTTTGATTTGCCGGGCTTTATTTCCCTCGCGACCCAGTCTCGACTTGTTCTTGCCGGGGAAGGGGAGACGTTGCCCAGACCGATAGGTCAGTGTTTTAAAGCGGCGGGTAAGTTGCAGTCCATCGAGTGTGTATCGGAGGAGAATCTGGTTTCCGAGTTTTCCTCCACGGTGATCGAACAGTAGGCCGTTGAGATAAGTACCCATTTTTAATTGTCACAAAGAGTGTTTCATCAGGATTTGAAAGTAGGTTTGATGTCTGTCCCTATCCTTTCCGGTACTCGGCTGAAATTGCGTTCTTTGTTGCCGGCTGATCTGGATTTCGTGCATTCGATGCTGTCGGATCCCGAGATGATGAAGCACTATCCGAAATGCTATTCACGTGATGAAGCGAAAACCTGGATTGAGCAAAATCAGCAACGATATGAGTCTGACGGGTGTGGTTTTTGGATCGCGGAACTTCCGGATGGCACGCCCGTAGGGCAAATGGGCCTCTTGATGCAGCATGTCGAGGGCTTTGTTGAACCCGAAGTTGCCTACCTGGTGAGTCGAGAATACTGGCGGCAAGGCTACGCCAAAGAAATGGCGTTGGCGATCCGTGATTGGGCCATGGATGAATTGGGCCACGCGCAAGTCATTTCATTGATCCGACCTTCAAACCTGCCAAGCCAAGGTGTTGCCCGATCGATTGGCATGACGCCTTGGAAGGTGACGCGTTACAAAGGATTGGAACATCTGGTGTTGCGGATTCGCCGAGTCGATCGCGAAAAGACGAATGATTCAGTTTGAGGCGCTGTCGGATAGCACGCGGGTCGACCTTCTCGTGCTCTCGAGTCGGTGTAAAACCGGATGGATGTGAGATCCATCACGGATTTGAAGGTCCGGGGGTGATGCATGGCCAAAAGACAGAATGTTCGGCGGTCGTTGGTGAGGACCTTTCATTTTGCTGCCCATCAGGACGGCGAGATGATTCTGGTTTCGTTAACGCCCCGTTTTGTTTGAGATTTTATCAAAGTTCAACAAACTCAATAATTTTTGTCCTGCACAGGATGATATTCGAAACCTGAACGCCATGGGTGAGTTCAGTTCAACTGAAAATTTGGGATCGTTAGGATCAAATAGCGAAAGCGGCATGCTCTCTGGCAGGTTTTGAGAGCAGATTTACGGAGGTTTACGTTCATGCACAAGACTGCATTTCAGATCGTCAGTTTGGTTTTTGTCGGTTTTCTTATGAACTCTCAGTCAGAAGTTCTCGGTCAACCACCGGGAACGCGTGGCGAAAAACGGCAGGTGCTGGAAGAGTTCGATGCTGACGGCAGTGGTTGGTTAAATGCCGATGAACGCGTTGCTGCTCGTAAATCCCTGCAACAGAGCGGAGGTCAGGGCGGAGGAGGGCGTGGCTTTGGACGCCCTCGAGGCGGTTTTGGCTTCGGTGGTCCGGGAGGACCCGGAGGCGGCAATATGCCCGAACCCACTCAGGGACCTGTCATTAAAAAGTCGTCGGTGAAACCGGTCGAAGGGACGCTTTACGATCCCGCCATCCTTCGGACGATATTCATCGATTTCGAGAGTCAAGACTGGGAAAAGGAGCTTGAAGATTTTCACAATACGGATGTTGATGTTCCGGCAACCCTGACAGTCGACGGAAAAGCTTATCCGAACTGCGGCATCCGTTTTCGTGGTGCTTCGTCTTACGATCATGTGCCGTCTGGCTACAAAAGGTCTTTCAATGTGTCGGTGGACATGGTTGATGATGAGCAGCGTGTTCTTGGATACAAGACACTCAATCTTCTGAACGCAAACGGTGACGATTCTTTGATGAGTTCAGTCTTGTACTCGCAAGTTGCTCGGCAGTACATGCCGGCACCCAAAGCCAATTTTGTTCGTGTCGTCGTCAACGGTGAATATCGAGGCGTCTTTACGAACGTACAGCAATACAACAAGCAGTTTCTGGAGGAGAACTACAGCAGCACCAAGGGTGCTCGTTGGAAAGTAGCCGGTTCGCCTCGAGGTGGCGGCGGATTGGACTATCGGGGTGAGGATCCAGCAAACTATGGGTATCCGTATGAACAGAAAGCGGGCGGAAAGAAGGCACTGGCAAAATTGATCGAATTCTGTCGTGTGATTGACCAGACGCCGGTGGATGAATTGCCTGCAATGCTGGAGCCTATTTGCGATGTTGACGAGTTGCTTTGGTTCTTGGCTCTCGACGTTGGGTTGATGAACGCCGATGGCTATTGGGTTCGCGCGAGCGACTACAGTATTTATCTGGATACCGATGACAAATTCCACTTCATCCCTCACGATATGAACGAAGCGTTTCGCCCATCACGTGGAGGGGGCCCCGGTGGTGGTCGAGGCAGGGGAGGTCGTGGATTTGGTGGTCCTGGCTTTGGTGGTCTTGGCTTCGGTGCGCCCGGTGGCGGTGCGGAACGTGGAGATTTTCAGGGTGGCCGTGACCCGGGAGATCGTGAAGGTCGTGAGCGAGGTGGAATCGAAGGTCAGGGTGCGCCGGGGCGGCCTCCCGAAGGCAATCGTCCTGGAGGTTCCATGACTGGTCCGGCTTCTCAGGCAGGCCTGGATCCAATGATCGCGATGCAGGATCGGGACAAGCCTCTTCGCAGTAAGATCCTTGCGGTCCCGAAGTATCGCCAGCAATACCTGACGAATCTGAAAACGCTGGCGGAGAAATCTCTGAATTGGGAAACACTTGGCCCGTTAGTGATGTCGCATGCAAAGTTGCTTGACAAGTCAGTCAAAGCGGAGACTCGAAGCCGGTCCACCTATGAGGCTTTTGTCGAAGCGACTGCGGTGAAGGCCACCACGGCGAGTGGTCAGCCTCAACGCTTCGGACCGCCCAGGATGGCCTTGAAACAATGGATCGATGGGCGGCATCAGTTTCTATTGGAGTACCGGCCTGCCGGGCAGGAATAGATTGGACAGTCACGTGGGAGCCAATCTTGATTAGGTGAAGTAAGCGGGAATATCATGCGACAGTGGTTGTGCTTCGTTTCGTGTGTTTGGACGCTGTGTGCTGTCGGTTTGGATCGCTTGGCCATCGCAGACGAATATTCCGAAGCTGCGACGAGACCGAACATTCTGTTCATTATCGCCGACGATGCATCGCGCGACAGCATGGGGGTCTATGGCAGTTCTTATGTCAAGACACCCAACTTCGATCGAATCGCCCGAGAGGGCGTTCTGTTCACCCAAGCTTATAACTGCAACCCGAAATGTGCTCCGGCCCGTGCCTGTCTGTTGACGGGTCGCTATTCATGGCAGCTCAAGGAGGCTTGCAACCACAATCCGTTTCTCTCCGACGAGTGGGTCTTTTACCCATTCCTGCTTGAAGAATCTGGTTATGAAATTGGGTTTACCGGGAAAGGTTGGGGGCCAGGGATTCATCAGGGAATCGACGCGGGCAAAACCAAGTTCAAGCAGGTGAATCCCGCGGGTTATCCCTACAATCAAAGAACGGCCAAACCTCCCTACTCGGGTATCAGCAATGTTGACTACAGCGCTAATTTCGAGGATTTTCTGAACGAGAAACCGGCTCACAAGCCGTTTTGCTTCTGGTTTGGAACCAAAGAACCCCATCGAGGCTATGGCAGAGACAACTGGAAACTTGATGGTCGCGATCTTGCTGACGTGACCGTCCCGGCATATTACCCTGACAACGAAACGATTCGAGGGGATTTAGCCGATTATGCCATCGAGGTTGAATGGTACGACACTCACATCGGTCGCGCGCTGAAACATCTGGAAGACCGCGGCCTGCTTGATGAAACCTTGATCATCGCGACTTCGGACCACGGAATGCCATTCCCGCGTGTCAAAGGTCAGATCTATGACGACGGTTTTCACGTTCCGTTTGTTGTCCGTTGGGGGAACAAGGTCAAACCGGGTCGAACCGTGACAGACTTTATCACGTTTCCCGATCTTGGGCCGACTCTGCTTGAACTTGCCGGCCTCGATCCGCATCCTCAAATGACGGGCAAGAGTTTCGTCAAACAACTGCTGAATGATGGATCGGGAAGGATTGATTCCTCTCGTGATCATACCTTGTTGGGAAAGGAGAGGCACGACATCGGAAGAACGGATGGTGATCAACTTTCAGTCGCTTACCCATCGCGCGCCATACGAACGGATCGGTACCTCTACGTGAGGAATTTCAAGCCGAGTCGGTGGCCGGGAGGGGACCCGAAATATGGTTTATTGAATTGCGACGCTTCGCCTACCAAGTCGTACTTGACGAATCTGAAATCGAGCGACCCTGACTATCCGTTTTACGAAATGAGCTTTGGGAAACGCCCAGCTCAGGAGCTTTACGACATTAATGCCGATCCCGATTGTGTTCGGAATCTCGCGACAAGCGAGATGCATTTTTCGATCAAGCAACGGTTGTGGAGCCAACTGAAACAGGAACTGACAGAGCAAAACGATCCACGAATTTTAGGTGACGGTAATATTTTTGACTTCTATCCGAATTGTCGAGTCGATCGGCAGCGACAGCTTTATCAGCAACCGAATTATGATCCTGTTCAGGAGTTTGAAAAGCGATTTGGATCGCCGGTGAACAAGGCAGCGATTGAAAACAACAAGTGAGCTGAACGGCTGGATTGGAGCGGTTCCGGCGCGCAAAATGACGCAAAAGACGCATTTTTCCTGTATTCCCTGAGCCGTTGCTGCGGGGCGATTCCTTTCAGGAAAGACTTGAGACGCACCTTCGGGTAAACTGGATTGCACACGATCGCGAGTCGCGTAGGAACGTGGCAGTCGAAAAGTAATCTAGAGGTTGAACCCGATGAAGCGTCGCGAGATTCTGAAATCTGCTGGATGTGTCCTGTTTCTCCCCTCACTGGAGAGCTTTGGGGGAAATCGTACCGATTTGGGTCAAGCGGATGTCAAACGACTTTTTTGTGTGAGTATGGGGTATGGCTTTTTTACGGACGTGCTTCCGGAAACAGAAGGCGCTGACTATACCTTCAGCGAACACATGGAGCCGTTGGCAAAGCACCGAGAGCATTTCACGCTGTACTCCAAAATGAAGTTTGGCGGAGACCATGTTCGCGACCATAAGTGTTTTGTCGGCAATACCACGACGAACCCGGATTCTTTGGACCAGATTGTCGCGGGGCATATCGGCCATTTAACGCGGGTGAGAAATGTCGTTACGTTCATCAGTCACGCGCATCACCATATTGTGGCGTCGTGGCGGAACCGGTTGCCCATCATGCCGATTCAGTCGACTCGCGTCCTCTTTGAAACGCTTTTCGCCAGAACGGATCGGAAAACGCAGGAGCGACTTCTGGCTCATAAAAAAAGTGTTCTGGACGGCTCACTTGAAGAAGCCAAGTCTTTGATGACGCAGGTCTCGGGTCAAGATCGGCAGCGTCTTGAGGAATACTTTGCGGCGTTACGTGAATCGGAGCAGGAACTCAATAAGTCGATCGAGTGGCTTAGTAAGCCACAGGAGGATGTGGAGTTTCCTGTCGCACCTCAATTTGAAAATGGCTTTCTGGCAACCGATGTGGATAAGAAACGATTCCTCGAAAATCCTCGCCAAATTCAACGGGGAATTGCGTTTGATATGATCTACAAGGCGTTCAAGTTCGACATCACACGCGTTGTGAATTTCTACATGACCGGACTCGATAATGATCATCACATCACGACACACAATGTGCCGAAATCTGAGGATGCCCGGACGAGTTTGACGAAGTATGACTCGTCGTTTTTCTCACTGCTCTCCAACTTCTACGACAAACTTGCCAGTACCCGGGGCGAGTCGGGGCGGACGCTGATGGATGAGACGGTCACGGTGGCTACAGGCAATAACAGTGTGAGTCAAAGGATGGGGCCCCATAACGGGAACGAAATTCCAGTTTTCGTCGCAGGAGGGAAGTTCTCAAATCACGGAGGTCACGTGATCCGAAAAGGTGAAACGACCTGCGATATCTATCTGTCCCTACTTCAGAAGTTTGGTATCCAGCGAGAACAGTTTGGAAACAGTAAAAAGAGCATCCAGTTGTAAACCCATGTTGAACCATCATATTGCTCCGCGGGTTGTTTTGTTGTTGCTAATTTTCAGCGTTTGCGTTTCGAGATGTCGCGCGGAGGATCTCAAGCAAGCTGCAGAATTCCTCAGTTTTTACTGTGTGAACTGCCATGGTGCGGAGACGGCTGAAGGTGATTTACGGCTTGACCAGTTCGATCCGCAGCGTTGGACGAACGCGAGCCTGCTGGAAAAGATTCACGCGGCGATTGAAAGTGGTGAGATGCCACCGGAAGACGCGGTGGAACATCCAGAGGCTCTTCAGTCCGCAACCTTTCAACGGATTTTGACCAATCAATTACGAGTGCTCGGCGAAAAGCAGAAACCGGGAACGCTCAAACGACTAAGCCGCATTGAATATCAGAATACCGTCAACGATGTTTTTGGAACCGAGTTCTCATTGCTCGACCAACTGCCGCTCGACAATATCGACGCGGGATTCAACAACAATGCCGACAATCTGCATATGTCGGTTGTGGATATGGAGTCCTACTTCAAGGTTGCCAATCGGATCGCCGCAAGTGTCGTTAGTGACAAGCCCTCTCCTGGAGTCATCGTCTATTCGACAAAGAATACCGACATCGATTCGCTCAGTCACAAAGACAATACCGACGGTTTCGCGCCTTCGCTGGAAGGGAAATCCCGGCCGCTGGTGTTTGCCGCTCCCTCAACTCAAATAAAAATCAACCCATCGGTCAAGACGAAAGGCGTTTACCGAATTGTCCCTAAAGGTTTTTACATTACGGCACGATGGGTTCGTGGCAGTCGTGAGGAAGAAAGATTGCCGACCGTTACGGATATTGCAGGTGTCGAGGATGAAGGGACAGACGCGGCTGAGTATTCCATGAGCTACTTTCTGCGAAAGAATGCTGGGGTCGGGCAAAGCATTGTGACGGTGGTCCCGAAAAATGCGGCATGGAGGGAATTCGATCCTCGTGTCGGTTTCACGACATCGCTTTCTTCTGACGATACCATTGTCCTGAGATGCAATTCAGTCAAAGGTGACGGTCTTGAAAGAATGTTTTGCCTTGAAGAAGCATCCATCGCAGGGCCCGTGTATGAGTCTTGGCCGCCGGAAACCACCTTTTATAAGACCTACTGTGAAGATGTTGATGCGTCCTCGGGGCTTGAAACGTGTCAGGCCATTTTGAAACAGCTTGCCCAAAAACTGTATCGCCGTCCTGTTTCCGACGCCGAGTTGCGACAAGCTTTTCTGCATGCAGAGAAAGAGTTCGCTTTGGGCCGAAGTATCTACTCGGGGTTGCAAGCAGGCATACGCGGAATGCTGTGTTCCCCCAATTTTCTCTACAAGCAGGAGGGTGTGTCGGGGTCGCTCGATGACTATTCGATCGCCGCTCGGATGTCCTATTTTCTTTGGAACTCTCTGCCCGATGAGACGCTCTTTGAATTGGCCAAGCAGGGAAAACTCAAAGATCCCTCGGTCCGCCGCGAGCAGGCACTCCGGATGCTTCAAGATCCCAGGTCCGAGCGATTTGCGAACGACTACGTTCATCAATGGCTCGATCTTGAGAAGCTTGAAATCGTCGAACCAGATATCAGCATTTTTACGGTCGAGGAATTCGATCTCGTTCGAGTGCAGATTCGGGAAGAGCCGGTGGAGTTTTTCAAGGAAGTCCTTTCAAGCAATCTGAGTCTGACGAACTTTATCGACTCTGATTTCGTGATGCTTACGCCGGAGTTGAACTACATCTACCGAATTGAAGGGTACCCGGTCGCCAAGCCGAACAAGCGACCCGGGGCGAGTAAGATATCTCCCGTCGACTACAAGCCAAAGGAGATTACATCTGAATTTTCCAAGGTGATGTTGGGGGAGAAAGACGGGTACCGTGGAGGCCTCCTGTCGCAGGCTGGAGTCATGCTGATGACGACGAACAACGGGGAATACACCAATCCGTTTTATCGGGGGGCATGGGTCCTGAAAAGTTTTTACGGGGACCCCCTGGAGACCCCGGCGAACCTTGAGATTGCGGCACTCAGTCCACCCACCGAAACGAAGACGATCAAACAGACGATCGATGCCCACCGTGAGAGTGTGGGTTGCAATCGTTGCCATCGAAAGATGGATCCGCTGGGGATCGCACTGGAAAATTTTGATGTCATCGGACGTTGGCGAGATCTGTACAACGATGTCAGTCACTACACGGCTGCGAGTAAAGACGACGGAGATGCCGCAGAGGGTTTTGCCGTGGATACGAAAACGGTCCATATGGACGGACGCGCATTTGAGGGGCCGCAAGGTCTGAAAACCATTCTGTTGGAAGATCGGGAAAAGTTTGCCCGGGCATTCGTGGAAAACATGTTGTCGTATGCGATGGCCCGTCAGCTCACTTTCCGCGATCGTGAGAGTCGTGACTTGCTGTTCAGGCAGTCGGCGGAAACCGAGTTTCGACTTCGTGATATTCTCCTGGAAATCGTCTCTTCGGAATATTTTACCCGACGATAGCCATGATTTGAAACAACGACTTGAACTCGAACCGGTTGCAGATTTGTACTTGCAAATTTCGTGGTGGCGGCCTGTGAGGAGAAATTCTCATCCCGGCCTCATCACGTCCCACCTCGTCGGTTGGCGAGTCTCCAAATCAATGGATCTCGATCTGAGGCGACTCGCTTCTGGAGCCTCGGTTTAGCCTTTCGAGGCGGCGGAAAAGACCTTGAGGGATACTGGAAGTGGAAGCCGGCAATTTTGTCCATATTTCGTCGTCTCCAAGGCTTCTGGCATGGTCGTGTAGAATGCGGGTAGAAGACCGCGGTTTGTTTGCAACATCGGAGCAGAAGTCATGAAGATCATTCTTTGGGCACGGCAGTTCATATCCACCGTTTTTTGGCTTTGCGGAGTTTTATTGATGAGTGGCATCTCGGAGGCCGAAGAGCACCCTGCATTCCAGCCCGTGAAAGAACTCTTTGCGGCAATGTCGATGCATGACGGTAAGGCGATGAAAGAGACGGCGACCGACGACTTTCAATTGCTGGAGCACGGAGAAGACTGGACAATGCAACGTCTCATCGATGCAGTCCAGCCCAAAGGCAAGCCCTATGATCGTTTGAACTTTTTCAATCAGATTCGAGCGAGGCAGGTGGGTGACGTGGCCTGGGTCAGCTACTGGAATAAGGCAGAGATACGCCGGGAGGGTCAGTTGCGGACCGTGGTTTGGCTGGAGAGTGCGGTCATGGTCAGAGAGAATGACCGCTGGAAAATTCAGCTGTTGCACTCGACCCGACTGGAGCCGGAAAATTATCCAGAGAACATCCAATGGGTTCAGCATGAACAGGCACGCTAGTTGTTTTGTGGCTTGCGAATGACGCCACTCGCAGAGCCGGCATCCATCGGTGACTGCCTCTAAGGAAAGTGATGGAGCTGCAGGTGCTGCTGGTGTCCTCGATCTGCCGTCGACTCACAGGCAGTTCATCCCAAGTTGCAAGATGTTGTCGCTCCAGATCACGATCGGTCTGAACCTTTCTCCTATCTCTCTTAAGTAAGAACGAGGAAATTACTCGATGAAACTCAGATACAATCCCTTTTCAACCATGGAATGTTACATGTTTTCCAGACGAATTTTCATCTCGTGGGTTATCGTTTTTTCGTCCATGATTATGGTGACAGCAACTGCAACTGCACAGGAAGGTGCAGCGAAGAAGTCCGTCTTTTCCAAGAGCACCTTTGATCTGGGGATCGTGGTTTCAGATCTGGATAAAGCCGCGAAATTCTATGTTGAGGTCGTGGGGATGACGGAAGTGAAGGGATTCGCAGCTCCCGCAAACGTTGCGACAGCTTTTGGGCTCACAGATAACCAGCCCGTTGTGGTTCGCAGGTTTGTCATGGACGATGTGAAGGATGCCCCGTCTCTTAAACTGATGGCGTTCCCTGATGCACCGGGCGTGAAGCCTGACCAGCGATTTATTCACTCGACTCTCGGATTTAGCTACCTGACCCTGTTTGTGAACGATATGGACGCTGTCGTCGAACGGGCGAAAAAGGCGGAGGTTAAGCTGCTTGGCCAGACGCCCGCGAAAGCTGGAGGCAACAATTACCTGACGGTCTATCAGGATCCCGACGGTAATTTCATCGAATTGATCGGACCTTCCGCCCGAAATGCTGGACCCATTCAGAATGACGCAAAAATCGATTTCTTCGAGTCGGCAAGGCGAGGCAACGTCGTCTCGCTGCGGCAACACCTTAAGGATGGTCAGGATATCGATGCGAAGCAGAACGGAAATGTACATGCTCTGGGGCTCGCCGCTTTGTTTGGACATGTGGAGGCCGTTGAGTTCCTCATTCAAAACGGAGCGAAGGTCAACCAGCAAACGAAAGACGGTGGTACGGCTCTTCATGGAGCGTCCTTTTTAGGAAGGATCCAAGTCGTTGAAGCCCTCTTGAATGCTGGGGCCGATGTCAATGTCAGCAACAACAATGGAATTACCCCGCTGGACGAGTGCATGGAACCGTGGAGTGGCGAAATAAGTAAAAAGGTGGACTTCCTAAATCAAGTCATCAAGGTCGGAGTGAAAGCAGAAGATGTCGAAATCGGACGACCGATGGTGCTGGCAATGTTGAAAGAGCATGTCGCGAAATCTGATCCGGATGAAGAGTCTCGGCCTAAATAGGGTAAGAGTCTAGAGTTGCCGATTGACCAGCATGCAAATTGGTTCAGGCTGAGGTGATCTGGAGAGTGTTGTGCCCACCGACAGGTACGAAACACGAGCGAACCAGTTCAACGTGGTTCATCCCGCAGTCCCCTTGGCGTGCGACGCGATCCGTATTCGAATCACACCACGACAGGAGACCAGTGTTGGCATTCTGGAAGTTCAGGTTGTCTTTGAGAAATGAAGTCCATGGCGTGGCCTCAAGTGGATTGCTTCGACCCGATTGTTAAAGTGAGTATCATCGATGAGAACCCTCGTTCCATTCGTATTCGCGACCGTTGCCACCTGTATTTCGTTGTCCACTTGGGCGACCGAGCGACCCAATTTCATCATCATCTACGTGGATGATCTCGGCTGGGCCGACACTGCGGTCAGGATGATGGATGGCGAGCCAGAGTCGGCGAGTGATTTTCACCAGACGCCGAATCTGGAAGCTTTGGCGCAGCGGGGAATGAAGTTTTCCTGCGCTTACGCTCCCTCTCCCACGTGCACCCCTTCGCGCAAGAGCATTCAGTTCGGCAAGACGCCCGGTCGTCTCAAGTACACGTTTGTTCATGATGTTCTCGCCTTGGAGCGTAAGCTCAAGTGGCAAGATGAGGTCTCTCTCGCCGATATTGTGAAGGCGGCCGATGCGGACTACATCACCGCACACTTTGGCAAAGGGATGGCCGGCGAGCAGATGAAAACCATCGGTTACGACGTGACCGACGAAGTTGATGGCAATGCCGACAATGGTAATTTTCACGGCGAATTCATCAGTCTGAAGGATCGCACGCCTCTGCCGGAAAATAATCCCAAGCGGATGGCTTCGCTCGAGAAAAGCTCAACGGACTTCATTCGTGAACACGGAGGGCGGCGTCCTTTTTTCATGATGGTCTCTCATTACGCGGTCCATGTTCCGCATGCCGCTCGTCCCGACCTGATTGAGAAGTATCGCAACTTGCCTCGAGGAAAGTATTGTCAGGATGAAGACTATCTGCCGTCCTCTGAAATTTCCCGAAGCAGAAGAGTCAGCCATTGGCGACTACAATATGCGGCCATGATTGATGAAGTGGATCAGGGATTGGGCGCCATTGTAGACGCCCTGGAAAAGTGTGAACAAACCGAAAACACGTTCATTATTTTTACATCAGATAATGGTGGCGGTTTGACCCCAAATGGTACGCTTCGGGGTGGAAAGGCCAACCTCTACGAGGGAGGTCTGAGGGTTCCCTTTGTGGTGGCAGGCCCCGGAGTCTTGAGGGGAGGGCAGTGTGACGTACCAATAGCACAGTGGGACTTGCTACCGACACTGCACGACTATTCCGGTAGCGATCAGCCGTTGCCGGCTGGACTTGACGGAGGCAGTTTGCGTAGTGTGTTCGAGACTCGTGACGGTCATGTCAAACGTCCTGTCGAGGGATTCGTGTTCCATTACCCGTGTTACTTCGCGCCGCCGCTCAGTGTCATCCGCTTGGGGGATTACAAATTGATGGAACACTTGCTGACGGGCGAGCAGAAACTTTTCAATGTGGCCGATGACTACCGTGAGCAAAAGAATCTGATCATGCAACAACCGGCAAAGGCCGCTGAGCTGAAACAGGTGATGACCACCTACTTGGCGTCGATTGATGCAGAGGAGATTCAGGAGGTCTACAGGGCAAGGTTTGCCGAACTGGAGCGGTTCGAGCTACAGGCACGGTACGTTCATACGCAGGCGATGCGACGCGCCCGCGGCGACGAAAAAGCGATCGCCGCAGCGGATGAAAGACTGGAAAAAGATCTGATGCGTTTTGAAAAAAATCGAGAGGAATGTCGTCACGCTATGCAGGGCAAAACCTTCTGACGGTAGGATCCGTGGGTCTTGTCAATTGACTCTGTCATCATTCGGCCGGTTCGTCGCAAAACGACCGAGGTTCCTAAGGGAATCCGGCTTGAGAACGATGCTCCGGGGGTGCTCGTTGGGGCACTGCGGAGATTTTATCTGGGGCCGATTGGGTGCACGCCCACCTTTTGAGATTCTAATCGTCCGAGCTCGGTGGTCACTTCGAAATGGAATTCAATAAAGTCGGCCACGGCGATCTGAATGGCCGGAAGGCGCATGGGGTCCGAGAGTGACAAAGAGTGATGGACTGGGGAGTTCACGGCGGATTGGCTTTCGGCTAGGAAATTGAATTTTGGTTTCCAACGGCCAAGTGGCTTAAGATCCAGAGCTTGGTAAGCTGCAAAAACTGGCGTTGAGCTGCTTTCTGTTACTCTTTATACTCCGTTGCGTTGGCAGTATTACTACCGTTGATTCCGGTCATTCGGTTCGAACGGGAAGTGAAGATTGAGACGGGCGGTTCGGACTTGCTAATTGCTAGCAAACCCTATGGAGCGACCTCCCGTAGAAACGGTCAGGAGGGGTGATGAGCCAGTGCTCCATCGGAAAATCCTTTTTGCGCCGTCAACCCATTTAATGGCTTCCTTCATCGTTAGACGGTATAGACGGTACAGGGTGGTAGACTCAAACCAACGACAAAACAGGCCTTTTAAAGGCACCGTTCGACAGGGACCGACAACTGGCCGATAGGAAAGACTAACGGACGCCGTTGCGTTAGCGAATGTCTTCTCCCAGGCACGGATCGCTCGTTCCAGACACGGATCGCGACGTCACTTCGGCAAACTTTGTGTCCTATTTTTTCCAGCAGATTGTAATCTCCTCCTCTACAGGCAGAGACTCGTCAGTACGGCGACTGTCGGTGGGGTGAGGGGGGCAACTTGGAATTGGGGACGCAAGTTGGACTATCCCGAGAGTCGCAAGCAATTGCCTGTTGACGTGCCTAGGAGAAAGAAAGCAGATGCAAATATCAGGACTCAGCCAAATACATCAGGCCCATTCCGCACAACCGTCACAAAAGTTTGACACAGAAGCTGCCAACCGTCCTGACTCAAAAGTCTATGGGCCGGACGAAGTGGAGTTTTCGCAAGAGGCTCAAGCGGCTAGTCAGACAGCAGAAACTGGAGAAATCCGAGCGAATCGAATCGCGGATATCCGTGCTCAGATTCAAGCCGGGACTTATGAGACACCTGAGAAACTCGAACTCGCCTTGAAAAGAATGTTAGGCGATCTCGGTTAAATTTCTTAGTTTTGAACCAACGAATGTGACTCGTTGTCAACGGTCGGTGCAGGTGGAACCTGCATCGACCGTTTTTTTTGGGGCGAGGATATCCTGCTTTAAACTTTGACCTCGTCCTGATGCGATCCCATCGTACTTTCGTATCGGTCTCTTATGGGGTTGATCATCGAATAAACGAATTCATCGACCTGTTCAGGCGCTCGACCCACAAATTGCGACGGGTCAAGGAGTCGATCGATGTCGATATTATCAAATGCAGAATCGGATTTGAGACGCGTTAAAAGATCGTTCGGAAGACCTTGTTGTTTCACGACTTTTGCCGCATCGTGACTGTGTTGGCGAATGAGTTCGTGCAGTGTCTGCCGATCGCCTCCAGCGGAAACCGCCGCCATGAGGATATTCTCAGTTGCCATGAAAGGCAGTTCCTCTAGCAATTGTTTCTGGATGACCTGCTCGTAAACGACCAGACCATCGACGACGTTGTTAAGCAGGATGAGGATCGCATCGACAGCCAAAAACGCCTGAGGAATCACCAGGCGACGATTGGCGCTGTCATCAAGAGTTCTCTCCATCCATTGGGTGGCGAGCGTCTGGGCCGTGCTGTCCGAGAGGCTCATGACGTATCGACTTAAACCGCAAATCCGCTCACTACGCATAGGGTTTCTCTTGTACGCCATCGCAGAGGAACCGACCTGGCTTTTCTCAAACGGCTCTTCGACTTCTTTGCGATGGGCGAGGATGCGCAAGTCGGTCGCGATTTTATGGCATGACTGCGCGAGGCCCGACAGGCTTGCGAGAATCTGACTGTCAATTTTCCGACTATAGGTCTGACCCGTCACTGCGTAGCTCTGTTCAAACCCCAATCGCTCGGAGACCCGCTGGTCCAGCTGTGCAACTTTATCGTGATCCCCGTCAAAAAGCTTCAAAAAGCTTGCCTGTGTCCCTGTGGTTCCCTTTGTTCCGCGGGCCATCAGTGAACTGGAACGCAGTTCAAGTTCCTCGAGGTCCATGGTCAGATCATAAAGCCAAAGTGTGGCCCTTTTTCCCATGGTGGTGGGTTGAGCGGGTTGGAGGTGGGTGAACCCAAGACACGGCAGTGCTCGATACTTGCTCGCGAATGCTGCCAGTCGATCGATTGCTTTGGCCAGTTTTTGACGGGTCAGTTCCAATGCTTCCCGGAGCAGAATCAGGTCAGTGTTGTCTGTGACGAAACAGCTGGTCGCACCCAGGTGAATGATGGGACGAGCCTGAGGGCACTGGTCACCAAACGCGTGGATGTGTGCAACGACATCATGGCGTTTTTCACGTTCGTATTGGTTGGCCTTTTCAAAATCGATCGTGCCGATCGACGTTCGCATTTCCTCGATTTGTGCGTCGGAAATTTCCAAGCCCAGTTCCTGCTGAGATTCCGCAAGGGCAATCCATAGTTTTCGCCAAGTGGAGTAGCGATTTTGATCTCCCCAAATCCCTGCCATTTGTCGTGAAGAGTATCGAGTGATGAGGGGATTCTCATAACAATCATGAGACATATAGGCATTCCCTTGAGCAGCTTAGACGGAGAGAAACAGGGGTAAATCGTCAGGTTGTGTTTAGGGACATGGCGGAAAATCCTGTCCCATTGAAGCCTCGCCCTTGATGGAAGATCTCTTATTTTATCAGCGATTCGGGATCCCGGTACGGGTGGGACTCATGTCCAGATTGAAAATGAGGTGGGGAGATTGAGGGTATGAAAAAAAGCACTCGGTGTTTACATGTTTGTGAGGTCATCGGTGCCGTGGTCTCCGGCAATCTTGTCGAAGGCTGAAGCGACTTTGGACGCGACGGATTCATCTCGGACATAAATTCGGCAAATTCGCGCGCTGATGGGCAATCTCTGGTAGAGGTCGTGTTTCGACAGGGGACGTGTGATTTGTCGGGATGAGTCGAACAAAAAGTTTTGACCGGATGCCGGGCCCCGAGTGTTGGGACGGTGCATGTGTCTTGCCATATCCACACGGATGGGGAGTTGCTGAAGGTCTCTGGGAAGGTGTTCCCGCAGTCGTTTCTCAACAAACGTGGAATCACTGAAAATGCTGGTACTCTCTGATTCACCCTCGGTATAGGTTTGGGTCCTCTGACAAGCCATCTTCCAAGGGATGTCCCGAGACAGAAACTTTTTCCATTGCTCGCCCAAGGTTTGAATTTTTCGATCGGTATGGCGATGCCATCGGGCGACATCCACAAGTAACGACGACTCGGTGAACTCGAGATAGTCGTCGAGGTGCTCCAGTGGATTGCCCGGAAAAAGAAATTCGCGACTGTCCCGAAACAGGTCTTCCAGGGTGAGGTCGATGGCTCGAATGGACCGGTGAAAGTAGATCGTTCGGAAAAGGTCGGCTCGGACACTCATGAAGCGAACCAAGGCTTCGATACCGCGGTCCACGATGGTAAGGCCCGACGATGAAAAGAACGAATAACGGATCAACCGGTCTAAGTCGAAAGATCTAAGACTGTAGCCGGACATGTAGGCATCACGCAGGACGAAGTCCATATTGTCGATCGTGTAGATGCCGCTTAACAGACTCCTGAGCGCGACCAGCCAAGAGGGTTGATCCGGGACTTCATTTTGTTTGGGTCGACAGATCAACCACGAGATCTGTTCAGGGTCGAGCGTCTCTGATTCGAGCAATTCTTCGTTGGGCGTTCTGCGAATTCCCTTGAGCAAAGAACCCAGCTCGTGCTCCACAATGACTTTTCCGACAGTTTCGTGCGTCAAATCAAATTGCGATAGGAAGTGAGAATCGAAAAAGTGCCCAAAGGGCCCGTGACCGACATCGTGCAACAGCCCGGTCATCCGTAGAAGGGACTCGACGTAGCCCAGACTTGGGCAACTGGGATGGGTTTCGCGCAAAGTGGGGTAGAGCTGCTGGGCTAGACGCGAACCCAGATGCATCACTCCCAGGACATGCTGAAAACGTGTGTGTTCCGCAGATGGAAAAACCCACCAGGCCGTTTGCAGTTGATGAATGTGCCGAAGGCGTTGAACCCAAGGATTCTCGATGATCGTCTGTTCGGAGACTTCGCCCGGAGAGAGATTGAGCGGTGAAACAAACGGAATGTAGCCATGAACAGGATCATGACTCAAAGATTCACGACCAAAGTGTTTGATGGATTCCATGCGAACGACCTTGAGTTTTCAAAAACTTGTCCTTTGGAAATCAACCTAACAGACGCGGTCCATATTCGGGAGGTGGTTAGATCGGGGGGGGCGGATTGTGGCTTTCAAGTGGGGATTAGCCTTACTCGAATTCTTGGAATCGAGTATCATTTCGATGTTGATCTCGGGTTTTTTGAGGTCTCAGGGCGTTTAAAGCGTCATGTGGCCGGGCGGAAAAAACGTCCAAGTGGGTCTTGGTGGGGTGGATTTGTCACTCCAAACAATGATTTGCTAAACGCTGAGATTTTGAGTTGTCGGGTTGCGAATAAAAACTCACCTCGCATTCAATGCAGTATCGGAGCGGTCCTGTGACTTTGTGTCTCTCTTCTCGATCAAAATGTCTGCTCGCGTCTTCGTGTGGGTTGGTGATATTTGGCGCAATCATCTTGGCGTCACTTTCGAGCGTATGTCTGGGGCAGTCGGAAACCTCGCAGTCGGAAACCACCACTAGTTCGCATCTCGTTCCTGATTCGACGGTGTTCTATGTTTCAGTGCCGAGTTTCAAATCCATGTCGGAGGCTTTTGGACGAACTGGGTTTGGGAGAATGTTCAAAGACCCGGCACTGAAGCCCTTTCTCAAAGATTTGCGAGGCCAGTTGGAAGATAAGTTTGCGGAGCAGATTCGCCGCAGTGGTCTTTCCTTGGAGGATCTGCAAGAGATGGATGCCGGTGAAGTTGCGTTTGCAACCATCGTCTACCCGGATGGGACGACATCTCGTTCTGGTTCTTCGTTTTTGATTGAGGTCGGTGACGATGAGTCGTTGGGGGATCGATTGCTGAGTCAGATCGAATCGAATCTTCAATCCAGACAGGCCAAGAAGATGCCTGATGTGGATGTGAGCGGAGTCAAGGTGAAGTATTACGAACCTAAACGCGATGCAGGAGAAATTCGTAAGCCTCGCGTTTATTTGACACAGGTTGCGAATTGGGTTGTTGTGACCAATCAACGTCCTGTGCTTGAGATGCTGATCGAAGCGGTGTTGTCCGGCACTTCTTCCTCGCTGGCGAGCTCCGCCAGTTACCAATTTGTTCGAGAACGATTGGATGCCAATGAAGTTCAAAGTGAGCCTCATCTGACTTGGTATGCTTCACCTTTCGCTCTTGCAAAGGTGATCAGAGACGAGCAGGTCACGCCTGGTCAAACCTCTCGCTACTTAATGGCGATGGAGAAGACGGGTTTCGATGTCGTCAAAGGTGTTGGGGGCGACTTCTCGTTTGACGTGAATGGTGATGATTATTTTTTTCAGGCGTTTGTTTCTGTACCTGGCGAAGGCCCGCTGTTGGAACGCTTGAATCAGTCTTCCAAAATGTTGAGCTTCTTCGCCTCGGATGAGGACGCGGATTTTCAGCCCGGCCCCTGGGTAAGAGACTCGGCCGCGGATGTGCTGACTTGGTATTGGGACAGTGGTGCAGCATTTCGCGCAGCAGAACCTTTGGTGGATGAGCTCTACGAAGAGGGAACGTTTCAACGAGTCGTGAACGACATTCGGAATGCGGAAAGCACGCAGGTGGATTTGCCCGCGTTGGCGAGTTCTCTGGGCCCACGATGGACCTACTCCAGTGAAGTTGTACGACCGCTGAATGGAGCCAGTGAAAAACTATTGTTGGCCATTGAATTGAATGATCCTGAAACCGCGAAGGTCAATTTTCGTAATTACCTCAAGGCCGATTGGTATCGACAGCGTGAGATTGAAACCACTGCGGGACTCGAACTTTGGGAATTTGAGGGGGAGCCCGTCGACGACGAGGGCATCATTGATCTTCTCGACCCAGACAGTGCGGACCCCGAGGATGAGGAACCAATTGAGGAAGGTCTGCTCTTGGGAATGCGCGCGTTCTGTTTTCCTGAAGGACAGAATTACGTTCTCGCATCTAATGATCCAGACTATCTACTCGAAGTCGTGGATGCCGAGAAAGGTTTGGCTGATTTGCCTGCTTACTCAGCATTGCGAGATCAGCTTCAGCCTCATCTCAGTGGGACTCCAAGTTTTTACAGTTTTGCCTTGCAGGATCGAGTTCACGAACTGTCTTATCACCTCTTGCGGGAAGGGACGCTTCCCGAATCTGAAACCCGCTTGGAGCAGATGTTACGAATGGTCTTCGGAACAGAAAATGGTGTGATTCGTGAGCAAGAGATTGATGGGGCCAACATGCCGGAAGAATATCGAACAGTGGTCGCACCTTATCTCGGACCTTCGGGGTGGCTGGTTAACTCTGAAGAAAACGGTTGGGTGATCGTCGGAGCTGGACTGAAGAGCGCCTCATCAGATGAGTAGATCGACCGTATGCGGCGGCGACTCTCTGTTCAACTTACTGTTTCTCCGGTGACGGTCTTCCCAATTCGATTCTTGCCCAGAAAGGTCGCTGGCGTTCGCCACGCAAGCGGGCATCTTCAAGCAAGACTTCGCGGTCCGGTTGAACAATACCCTTGAAATTTCCTGAGCGTGAGGTGATTTCAACCGGCAGATCCAGATTCAAAATGTCTGGACTCAATCCAATGGAGATGGACCTCGCCGAGCATTTCGAAATGCGGATCAAGTTGTTTTCTGGGTATCGTTGAGCTTCGATAAAGGCCGCAGAACGATTTTTAGTCGTGGCATACCTCGCAGGCATGATCATGGTCGCTTCCGGGAATTGGTCGACCTCAATCCAGTAGAAAAAACGATCCCAGGGCCGCATCATGCGAACGTCCAACTCATCTGGCGCAGCGATGCGACTATGGAGATTCATCCAGTCGTACATGCGAATCACTTCCTCTTGAAAGTGTTCATGTCCCCGGCCTTGGTAGCTTACGATCATGACGTCGCAATTGGGCGCTTTCAGATAGCGGTTCCAGTCCATTTTATTGGAAGACATTCTTGGGTGGTCAAACCCGCCATGAACAAAATACATGGCTAAGGTTCCGTTGGCATTACTGTGGTAATGGTTGATGTAGTTGCTGGCAGAAGCCCCAATCGCAAGGAATCCTGCCCAAAGGTCTGGGTGCGAAAGAGAAATGTCCCAAGCAGCATCGCCACCATCCGAGTGTCCGCTGATGAACATTCGGTCACTGTCAATTGAGAAACGTTGCATGGCGTTTCGAACCGCGTCCAATACCCGAGCATGTTCCCCGGGAGTGAACTCGTAGCTCAGTTGTTCGTCGCGTTGCCATTTAGGGGCGATGACAATGTAGCCGTGTCGCGCTGCCTGGCCCAACCGCTGCCCCACATTTTCATTGTAAGGACCTGCCCACCAGTCAACTTGTTCAACTTCAGACTGAGTATCGTTCAGGGTGACAATGCAGGGATATCTGCGATAGGGATCGTACTCGGGCGGTAGTTGTACCCAGTAGTGAAACGGGCGACGCTCGTCGTTTAGGGTGATTTCAAAAAAACCTGGAATTCCGGTCTCAGTGAGATCCCCGTCTTCTCGAATTGGAGCTTTGAGATTGGCAACAATCTTCGCAAGATTGGCAACACTGGCGCCCTCCTGTCCATCAAAGCGTTCCAGTAGGGTGACCCTTTCATGCTCCGCCACGCTCCGCAGATACTCTCTGACAAAGTCACGTGTTTGAACAAGGGACATTGCAACCTGCAAGTTGCCTGCAGAATCTGCTTCTCCAAGAATCCAGCCGGAGATTGCGTAGGCCAGTTTCTGATCAATGGTCTGAGTTGAGTCATCTCTGAAGCGATAGTAACCCGAAAGACGTCCAATGTTGTTCAGATTGATTTCGGTGACAATTTCTTCAACGATGGTGGAGAGCAGCGCTTTCTGATCGATCTCGAGCGAGTTGCCCTGCTGGGATTGTTCTGATAATTGTTGGAGTTCGAGGCGGATCTGCTCCAGCTGACCTTCGCGATTGTCATGCTCTTGCTTGATTTCGAGGACCTGACCGAGAATCTCACCAGCGATACCTGAAGCAGGGAATTGCCTCAGCATCTTGTACGCCTGCTCGTGCTGCCCGCTGTCTCTTCGACGTTGAATTTCACGAATGATCTGTCGGGCATAAGCTTGACGCAATGAATCCGCCAAGTTTTTCTTCTCATTCAAGTCAGGGAAGTCATTCAGGAAGAGCTCAAGCTCGACAACCGCATCCTTGTAACGTTCCGCTTCTATCAGCAGCTGTACGATCTGCAAGCGTTCATTCGGATTGGTTGGATCGATTGACCTTTGAATGACGGCGGAAAGAACACGACGAGGGATACTCGAAGTTGAGATTCGTGATTCCCATTTTGTATTGAACTTTTTTGTGGTCAGCGTTTCAAGGACGCAGTAGGTCGGGCTGATTTTTGTAATTCCCTGGATAAAATCCCTTGGTCCATCGGGACTGGGGAGCACGACTACTCTGCGACCAAACTCGTTGAAGCTTCCAACGAAAAGAGGTTGCCCAACACCGCGAATGATATCTACCGATGACGAGACCGGTTGGCTGATACGAATCAGGTTCTCAGACAGAATCTCCTGTGAAATGTTTGCAACCTGTTTTTGTCCGACAAACGTCCTTCGCAATCCGTCGTCAACAATGATGACGGTTCCGCCACTACCGAATTCTTCCGCCAGTTCCCCAATCTTGCTTGTTGCACCGATATCCCCTTCCAGTTGAATTCCATTCCGCATCGTCACCGTATCAGCATTCAGACGGTCCATCGGGGTAACGAGGATCAGGACGAACCAGGCAAACGATGACGTGCAAAGCAAGAACCGGCGCATGAGCTTCTCCATCAAGCGGGCACACGAATGTCGTGAAGTCTCGAAGCTTTTTTATTCTGGGGGGTTTTAACGAAATTGCCAAGTTTTCGGAGTGAAACTCCAAGGCCAATGGAAGGAATCGGCCCCCTCGATGAACTATTTCGGGTTTTCACCACCCAGTCGTGACCATTTCGAACTGATTTCGGATTGCATGGCCGAATGATCGGACCCTCTGCCTGATATTGAGAAACTGGATTCAAGACACTTCAAGGGGACCATTAAGATCTAGACGGTAAGACTTAGACGGTGCAGAGACGAGTGCAATATTAAGGCGGACGGTTTTTCAACGCTTCTCGATATTCAAAGCCCCGAGCGCCTCCGCGATATCGCTGGCGTGTGACCCCACGGAGATTTTCTGGTCCACTTTCAGAATCTTCCCATCCTTGCTGATGATGAAGGTCACCCGTTTTGAGACTCCACGTGTGTCGTTGAAAACCCCATACGCTTTGGCCGCCTTGCCTGTTGGATCACTCAAGATCGCATAGTCCAGATTGAGTTCCTTGGCGAAACTCGCGTTTGTTTCAGCTTTGTCGCAACTCGCGGTGAAGTAGGCGACGTTGTACTTTCGGAGGGCCTCGCCGTTCTCACGGAACGACTTGCATTCTCGAGTTCAGCCTCCGGTAAACGCTTTGGGATACCAGGCAAGAATCACCGCTCGTTTGCCCCGAAAGTTACTGAGTTTATAGGTTTCGCCGTCGGACCCTACCATTTCGAATTCCGGCGCGAACTCGCCCACCTCAGGTAATTCTGCAGAGAAAATCAGTTGAGGTTGCAACCCGACGAGGAAGATCGCTAGACCTGAAATCGAAGTCAAGCTCAAACGCTTATAGTGCCCTAAATCGTGCTTGCCCATGGAATCACCTCCATCAGGTACAGGGGGGCAGGGACGGGGGAGATAGTACTCGCCTTGGCTTGTTCGGAATCCGATATCAAGCAAGACAGCATGACGTTATACGGTCATGCCCGGTGAAGTCAATTCGCAGGGCATCTTCGATATTGGAACCTTTTGAAGGGAGTCGACCGGTTCAGAAAGGACCGTAGCGGTTCGCTCGGCCAAACCTTCTGTCAGGACTTGGAGTTCTCAGGGGCGTTGGAACTCATCACGCGTTTCTTCAGGGCTCGATAATAACGCTCGATGATCATGATCATGGCCACAAGAACCACGAGGCCAACGATTTTGATGTGCCAGTAGTAGGGATTCTCTTTACTGATCAGTTGGTTGATCCATGAGGCACCCACATACATCACCGTGTTGCCTGCGAGACTGCCAAGGCAGAGTGCGGCTAAAGTCAACGCTCGCCCCATGCCAAGTAGTCGACCAAAGATTGCTCCTCCAATGCATCCCGTGGCAGCCAATGGAATCATGACGAACATGACTAAACCAAAAAAAGCGGCTTGTCGTATCGACGGATAGCATTTCAGCACAAATTGACCGTCGGCGACCAATTCGCCAATTTTATTACCCAAATAGGGTAGCTTGAACATGAGTCCGATATGAAATGTCACGACGACCGCCATGATCAAATCCATATAGGTCAGCATCAAAAAGAGTTGCTCTGTCGTCAGGAAGTTGATCGCATCATTTCCCTGGGCTTCCTCACCCCCGAGGATGACAAATCGACTGAAGACAACAAAAGTCACGAAAGCCGCGGAGACGACCTTTTGGACCATGCCAAAGCCAGAGGTGATGGCGATTGCTGAAAGGATCGCAAGTGTGACGAGAATCGGGCCAAGAATTGAGGAGGCCCAGACGTAAGGATGTTGCCGACGAAAGGAGGCCTCGAATTCCTCGAAGGAGTCCATGACATGCTGATGCACTTTGGAGGTGTCAACATGTTCCAGGTCGTTTGGGAGAGCCATCTCTTTCAATTCGTCTCTATCAAGATTGAGAGGGGACTATCAGTACCGTTATTGAATCGTCCTGTGGGACCTTCGTCCACTAACTCGAAAGGAAGTTTTCAAAATGGTGGGATTGTCACGTTTGCACCCGTTGAGCCGGGTGCCTGCTACGCTCGCCTGCTTTTGCCAAGCACCCTCGTCTCAATAGGCTCAGGCCAACCTCGGTTGGCTTCGGGAGACGGCACCAGAGAGACGAGAACCCATTGTCAACGATGCGATTGCATCAATCTACTTGATTTTAGGTGGATTCGTCCCTTTTAAAGGCGAGGCTAGGGGGAAACGCGTCCTTGAGAAGTGGGAATTCTGCACAACTTGTTGTCACTGACGCTCCGTAAAGACATACTCAAGATAGGTCGCGTTCTGATGCGACCTTTCGGATGCCCACCCAATGTCAATCAGGAAATACAATGAGTCAGGAATTTCCTCAAGCACCCGATGGTAACCGACAGGAAAGTAATCTGTCCGGTGCGGTGCTGGGTGATTTTCTGCTGCTGCGACTCCTTGGACGGGGCGGCATGGCTGAGGTTTATTTGGCGGAACAGCAGTCCTTGCGGAGGCAGGTTGCCTTTAAGATTCTTCGAAGGGATTTGGCCGAGGATCCTCAGTATGTCCAACGTTTTCACCAAGAGGCACGGGCAGCGGCGCGTCTGGTTCAGGCCAATATTGTCCAGATTTACGAGGTGGGTAAATCTGACGGACTTCACTACATCGCACAGGAATATGTCAAAGGCCAGAACCTAAAACAGTATCTTCATCGACACGGTGCCGTCGATTCATTGCTGGCGGTGAACATCATGCGGCAAGTTGCATCGGCCTTAGTGAAGGCTGCCGAAAACCGGGTGACCCATCGAGACATCAAGCCAGAAAATATCCTGCTTGCTACCAACGGTGAAGTTAAGGTGGCTGACTTTGGGTTGGCACGCGTGGTTGCCGAGGGCCAGAAAAACCATCTGACTCAAGTCGGAATCACGATGGGGACGCCCTTGTATATGAGTCCTGAGCAAGTCGAGGGAAAAGCGGTTGATCCCCGGTCAGACCTCTATTCTTTTGGCGTGACCTGCTATGAGATGTTAGCGGGACGCCCACCCTTCGAAGGCGAGACGCCCTTGAATGTTGCGGTTCAGCATCTCAAGAAGGAGGCGGATCCGCTCAACCAGATTCGGCCCGATGTGCCCGCACAATTGTGCGAAATGATCGGGACTTTGATGAACAAATCGCCTGAAGAGCGATATGAGTCAGCCGCCGCTTTGCTTAAAGATCTGCGTAGCGTCCAAGTCGATGAGGCCGATGAACGATGGCTTGAAACCCTCCAGCAGTTGGAGCTCGCAGAAACATCCACAATGACGAGTCAGCTTGCGAGTACGCAACAACTTGATGTTTTGATGAAGCAGGAGTCTACGGCTCTTAAATTGCCTTCTCGTTCACGCTGGTTGGCTGGTGTTGCGATACTATGCGTCTTTGCATTTCTAACAGGTTGCGGTGTCGCCTTTCTGAGGCAACCTCCGGATCTTCTTCAAGTCAACTCTGCCGCGGGACGTGGCATTCCGATCCAGAAATCGGTGGAGGGACAATTGCGTTATGCCCAGAGGTTTCCTTCTGAGAAGGCTTGGCTGGCGGTGAGCAAGAACTTTCCCGTTGAGGATTCCAGTACCAATCGTTATTACGGATTGCTTGCAGATATCCAACTTGGCGAACTCTACCTGCAGCAGCGGGCTTACGAACTTGCCTTGGAGCGGTATCGGGGACTGGAAACGTATAATGTCATCGACCGTCGATTTTACCCTGTGAGTCTGGTGGGGCAGTCGATTGCTTTGTACCGCCTTGGAAAAACCTTCCAAGCTGAACAAGCCTTGTTCGCTTTCGATGAAGCTTTGCTTGAATCAATGACCATGGATGCCGGGCAAGAATCACCGCTGATCTCGGATGAATTGTTATCCATGTTCAATGCGGTGCGACGGGAAAGCGGTTCGCTGGAGGTCCCTGCGACGGCCTTTGATCCATGATTCAGTCTGCGCGCGTTTTCGTCAGTTTTTACTCGCTCGACAATTGGTATCAACTTGCCTTCTGGCTCGCAATTTCCCCATTGATGATGACGCCGACGCAATACGACGTGTACTCGAAGGGGGCACCGTCGTATATGGCCAAGTCCGCATCTTTTCCAACGTTCAAGCCACCGACTCGATTTTGAATGCCCAAGAGTTTGGCTGCATCAAGGGTCAAGCCCTGAAGTGTTTTTTCGAAGCCTAAGCCATTTGCGGAAAACAGGGCGGCTTCGAATAGAACGACCCTGGTTTTGGGAACATAAGGTTCAAAACCACTCAGAAAGGCCACGGGAATTCCGGCTTCGTGAAGCTTGGTGGCCGTTTCAAAGCTCAAGTTTCACGATCACCCAATGCCGGAATCTTCGTTCCGGTGACGATCAGCACTCCTTGGGAAATTCGGTTGCCCTCAATGGGGATAAGCGTAGCGTCAAAAAATGCCCTCGTTGGTTCGGCAGCGTTCGTCGAGAGGTGGTGATGAGACAAACGAAGAGGGCCACAAGAGAGAACCTCCCTTGGCATGTTTTGGTGATAAACATCTGAAATGCTCTTGGCGGGAAAGGGAGTCCATTTAACAGAGAAAATAGAGACGCGTCGTGACCACAAACGACCGGACGTTCGAGTCGAAAAGGGCCCGCATCTTGGATCGATGCATCCGCACACGTATTGCATGCGAGTGTGCAAATCCACGGATCATGGTGCTTGGCGTTCGCACGGGTTATTCAAGTAACACTGCAATCTGGGTGACCGCCGCCTTCAGCGAATTGGCGGACATTTCGAAGCTCGTGTGATTCGATATCTCAGGCTGGACTTCCAGAAACAGGTCTTTTGCTGCCCGAAGCTTTCTGAGCTTCTTGCGCGCTTTCTTAAGGTAGGCAGCGGCGTCGTTTTCCCGCAGTGGCTGACCGAGGGCGAGCATGAAATCATAGAGATCTCGCTGAACGTCTTTGAGGTCGTCATCTTCCTCTGTCTCTTCAGCGTGCTTGATGAACGTCCTCACCATCCAGACATGACTTAGGAGCGTGTCGATCTGTCTCATTCGCTCTTCGTCGGTCACTGGGGCGTATCCGGTTCGCTGGGGGAAACTCGCTGGCAGCGCAAAAGGGCCGGCTTGATCAGTGGGCTGAGGGTTTGGGAGGAGGCGACGGACGGGGTGCGAAGATCAAAACGGTGATGGCTCCACAGATGACGAGGAGCAAGCTCATGATGAACAGGGGGCTGATGTCACCGTAAGCTTTTGAAGTAATCGTCGTGGTGACCGTGTTCACCACGGGAGCACCACCGAAGACAAGTGGCATGACAAAAATAGGCTTACCACCAAAATTGAACGCGTAGATGATGCCCAAGGCCCCGAGTGCACCCGCAGTACCCGCCCCCAAAGACCAAAGCGTACCTCCGATCGGAAATCCACCGGGTTCCGGGAACGTCGGCATCAAAACAATAGGGATGACGACCGCCACGGCGAAATACGCGAGGCCAACACACAAGAGCGGGCGTAGTTTACTGCCCGCCATTTTCGCCTGACCTTTGTGAAGGACTGGGCCGTAGCTGCCCCAGCAAAGTGCGGTCAGGCCGATGAAAAGCGAAACCAGGGCGTAGTTTGTCTGGGGCGTGTCGACCTTTGGTTTTGATGTTGCGTTCTCTTCGGTACCGCTCTTTTCAGCGGCATCATGATCCGTGTGACCCTCTGTTTGTGCCACTGACTCAGGTGGATGGTCAGCATGAGGCTTGCTCGGCTTGAAGAACATCACCCCCGCTGCGCCCACGGCAACGATCAGGACACCGAGGTAAAAAACGGTGGACGCTTGTTTGAACGATCGAGCCATGAACATGGTGACGAATGTGTTGACGACTGGAGCCAGTCCGAAAACAAGGGGCATCACATAGACGGGTTTCCCTTTGAACTTAAAAGCGAGAACGATTCCAAGTGCCCCGATAGCGCCGAGAATACCTGCCGCGAACGACCAGATGAAACCTGTGGTGGTCCAATTTCCCTTTTCCCCTTTCGTCTTCAAAATGCCGATCGGGAAAAGAACGGCGATAATGAAGTATGCGATACCGACACAGATCAATGGCCTCAGCGAGCTTGGCACGCCATCGGCACCCATCGCGTATTGGCCCTCGTGGAGGATGGGGCCGTAAATGCCCCAACAAAAAAAAGAGAGGGCCACAAAGGGTAAGACGGAGAATAGATTTCTCATGGATTCGTACTCAAAAATGAATGATCAAACCGTCCCCGATGAACGTGTCGACAGAGGACGTCAGTGTAGTCCAAGTCGGTGGGGGTTGCCCAGCGGTGAAGCATGATTTGACGACGTAACATGGCGAACTTCAACGGGGTACGAGGCTCCGATTTCCCGCGCGGGGAAGTGGACTCAACCCTGCAAGTCGGTTGCCAGACATGCTTGTTGGCCCAGATCTTCAATCAGAGGATTCCAGTCTTTTGGACCAAAGCCGATTGGCAAGTGTTGCCGCCAGCCCTCAGCATAGTCGAATCTGCCGGACCATCGACCGACTTCGCCGTCAAGCTGTTTCATGGTTTCCAAATATGAGTCCTGCCCCTGGCTCTCATCGAGCCAGTTCTTTTGACTGGCGTGAAGCGCCAGTAATCCCGATTTTTTCTCTTGTAGTGGAGCGGTATTCACAAAAATGGACGGCTGGATGATCTCACCAAGAGGCGTTCGATTGGAATACGGCTGTGCGTGGTACAGAGCAACGGGAGTGTCTACGGCAGGGCAGGGGGGGGACACTTGGAAATTCGGCATTCCTCGCGAAAACGCCGCCGTGGTGACAAGCCTTGATGTATTCATGTGGTCTTCCATGTAATCCAACGGCGCGTGAGTCAAAATGACGGAAGGGTTTGCATCACGGATGATGGAAGCCAGTCGTGCCAATAACTTGGGTTCATAAAAGATCCCCAGATCATCACAAAGTGGGTGATGGTGTTCAGCGGCTAGACTCGCCGCTGCGTCGCGGGCTTCGGCCAATCGTATCCGAACCAACTCCTCACGATGTATGTGCGTGGAGCCACAGCACCCATTCGCGACATTCATGTAGTGGAGTTCATAACCGACATGGGAGAGTTGGAGCATGGTGCCGGCCATCAGAAACTCGATGTCGTCAGGATGAGCGGCAATCGCAAAGGCGACTTTCGACATGGAGCGTGTTTTCCTTCGATTCCAGATTCTTGAATGATGTCATCGCCGGATACCTGGCGTGATCGTCCGGACGGTTTCACGGTCTGCATCTGATTGAAGCCGACTGAAGCATTTTACCGCTCCGGATGTTGAACAAGGTGAGGGAACTTCTGTTGTAAAATGTCTCGATAGGCTTCGAGGGTCATGAGAAGCTCTTGAGGTGAGTTTTCAATCGTCAGTTCGGTCACTTCCGCCAGGCAAGCCAAGGCATCTGGAAGATCGAAAGTCCGTCTGACATTAGGCAGGGTTGGCCCCTCACGGTGGGTTGAGGGAGGGGCAGAGAGTTCGAACCGCTGCACTTCTGCCCCCATCAGCACTGCGTAAGCGGCCAGCACGCCCATCTCACCCACCCCGTGAATCTGAACGGGGATCTTCGAGTTGCGATTGGCTGAATCGCGATCCTTTTGGTACCAAAGCAATGATTGATTAATGTCCCAAGCCTGTCCCGTTCCGAGAGTTTCTCCAAGCAGATAGAGCTTGCGTCGCCATTGAGTCCGTTGTCGTGAATCTTCAGGTCCTTTCAACCTCCCCGTGCCTCGAGGGCTGATTGTCAGAATCTCTTTCGTTCTGGTCCAACTGGACCGCACTCCAATCTGTTGGAGCAGGCTTTCGAGGCTTTTAGCCGATTCACCGTGTCCACTCAGCCACGATTTGAATTGCTGATGTTGAGCCGTGTCCAGAACACATACCAATGTCGAACGGACGTCGTCGGGGGGAACGAGCCTAAAGCGATGCAGTTCAATTTCGAGGGAAGGTTGTGTCTCAAGATGGTAAAGCTCGTGAGAAAAAGGTGTTGTACTGGCATTCATTTCACGCGCCTGGGGCATCCTTTGGCTTACGGGCCAGCTCGAGAATGTGGCGAGCTCCAACTGACGCGTCCACGTATTTCTGGTTGCTGCCCAGTCCAGTGCAGAGTCCGGTGGGTTTGGGGAAGGGGAGGTGGGTACAAACGATTCGTCAACGGTCGTGTTGATCTGGTCGTCAGGTAGTCGATTAAAAACTTTGAGTTCCTCTGGTTCGAAAAGTGGAACAGCGGGGGACTCAATCAACGGATCCTCGCCCTTAAGATGTCGATTAAACCAACGCAGTGCGCTGACCCTGAGCTCTTGTGTGTCTTGATGCGGCCCGGGCGTAATATTCAATCCCAGGTGATCTCGCCTGCCAAGTTGATCGTAGACCTGTTGGGTCGCCCAGTAAGTTCGCTGCACGCCATCCAAAGGGAAGATAGGATCTTGATCCGTATTGGAAATCATGAGGGGCCGAGGCGCGACCATTTGCGCGACCCGCGGATAATCCCAAGCAAATTGATTCACAAAGTACATGCAATCGCAGTGGCCGGAAACGCAGTCGTCAATGACGTGGTTTCTTAAGTCGGTGATGCCCGCCACCGGGACGGCTACAGAAATGCGAGGGTCCAACGCAGCAATCCACCAACTGTAGGCCCCTCCGCCGCTTCGGCCGGTGCAGCCGATCCTTGACACATCGACCTCTGTTCGGGTTTCCAGATAGTCGAGCGCTCGTATGCAATTCCAGGCTTCGACTCCTGCCGAAGTGTAGCCGCGATTGATCCACCACCATCGGTCATAGCGATACGTACCATGGTGGATGCCTTCGATCTCACCAAGTTGTAGCGAATCGATAATCAGGCAAACGTATCCGTTTTGAGCCAGCCATGCCCCATGATGCTGGTAATGAACCTTGTTCCCGTAGCTGATTCCATTACGCTTGACGCGCCCGTGCCCACAAAGATAGAGGACCGTTGGCAGTGGCTGCTTGGATTCTTTGGGCCGATAGAGGTTTGCCGTAACGTATAAGCCGGGGCTCGATTGGAAGTGAAGATTTTCAACAACAACTCCCTCTCGAGTCCTCTTGCCTGTGACTACAGGCTTGAGTTCACCGCGCTCGGGCAGGGGATTCAGTCCGAGCATATGCAGTAATTCTTGTCGCCATTTCGCCTGAGTCGCAGGCCAATGGGTCATTTGCTCGTCTGTTGGCGTGCTGCGGCTTTCGATTTCCTTGACCCGGGTTTCAAAGTAATGCTGCCACCGTTGTTTAGGATCCTGGCCGTAGTTTGGCGGGGAGAAGATTGATGTGAGTAAAGCGACGCCAGCAATCCATTTCATGTTCTGCATTGCCGCTCCAGAGGAGCTGGGGAAAACAGATTTGGTCACGATGAAGGCTCCCGAATGGAGGGACGGCGTGATTGGAAAGAAGCGAAAGCCAATCGCTCAATTTTGGCGCGGTGTCGGCCCGATCATCTTTCCTCGCAATTCTATTCGATTATAAAGATCATCCCACTTGATCACTCGCCCGGATGCGACCATCGTTTCACCGGAATGCAGTCCATCCAAGAGTTCGTTGTCGGTTTCAGGAAGCTGAATCGAGATTTTCTGATCTGAGTTGCTGAGAGTGCCTGAGACGGTCTGGCCATTTCGGTAATCGGGTTCGTCGAAAACGCCATAGGTGTAAGTCGTGCGAGAGATCTCCATGACGGCGGTGAAAATCCCTCCTTGATGTTGCTCAATCAACGTATCCCGTTCGTTACTGAAACGATCCGCGGCCGTGAGTTGTTCGATCATTTGCAACAGCTCGATGGACGTGGAGGCAGGTGAGGCCGGACTAGGGTCGGTCACCTCTGCCGAAATGATTTGCTCCTTAGATTCCGAGTTTTCTGCTTCAAATTCAGGCAGCTTGCTCGAGGTCGCGAGTGAGTCGGTCGTCGTTGGGGTTTGATCTGAGGGAGGCGCGGACGCCGATTCTGCCGCCAAAGTGGAATGGTGGGTATCCGTCTCAGGTAGGGATTTCGGTTGTTCTAGTCCTGTACGTTTTGGTGAAAGCGCAAACGGACGTGAATCCAACCAGTCCGGCCACTGAGGAATGTCGAGCCGTGCTTTAATTTCCCAAGCGATTTGATTGTCTTTCAAAGCAACCGAATAAGCGTGGCTCGCCGGAAGTTTGACTTTTTCTGAAAAGTTGACTCGCGATCCAGGCTGGAGCTGGAAGTTTTCCAAGAAGACCAGTTTCTCTTCGTGCAATTGATGGGTGTGGGTCGTCTTGTTGGTTCCGGAGCCTGAAACAACAACTTCCTGTCCGGCGAGTGTGAGTGTGAGGTTGTTGAGCGTGCCAGCGGACCGAGGAGTAAAACTGAGGTGGACCATCAACAATTCTTCCGGACTGGGGTGGCTTGGTTCAATCTTCAGGTCCACTTTTCCGAGCTTTCGTTCTGCGAGAAAATTTCGAAGGACCAGAAAGCAAAGAAACGCTCCTACGGCCATAAAAATCAGGCCGAAGCCAAAAAACAGGGTTAACGGAATCCCGACGGCGATGAAGATGGTTCCGGCAATCATCATGATGGCTTGAACCACCATTTGTCCTGTGACGCCCTGCGGAGTTTCCTCAAGGGCTTCGAGAGGACTCGCGGGGCTTGGAAGTACAATGAATTCTGTTTCGAACTTGGGGTCAATTGCCCAAGCGATGTCGACTCGTGCCTCGACATAGTGGTCAATGTTGAGATGATGCCCGCGATACGTCCATGGTTTCGTCGCTGCTTCGAACTCAAACGGGAATTCGTATTGCCGGCCCTCTAGAAGTTCGCCTTCATGGACGTTCAATGTGAAGTACTTACCCGAGGTCAGATTGCCTCGGCCATGGGTCTTCCAGCGTGCAGTGACTCGAACGTTTCGGCAATTGATCGTCTTGTTGACGGTCAATCGCAATGTCCCTGTCACTTGTTCCCCCGCTTCATAGGCGCGATCGGTACGATCAAAGACAATTTCAAAGTTGCATTTTGACACGATGCGTTTGCCTCCGCCGTTGATGCGTTCAAACAGAGATTTTGTTGAATTGCAAGTTGCCTGACTTGGGCACTTCGCTTCTTTGAATGTCTGGAGAATCGCCGTTTGAGCCCCAAGTTTGCACTGCGAACCTGAGCCTCGAATTTTTTCGCGAGCAAAAAAACTTTTTTATTCGAACGCTTCGCGTTCTTTGTTCTAGACTTCCCCATCAGTGTGACACAGGTGTGGTGATCTGGCCACAAGTGTCACCCGTTTTCAACCGTAGGCAGAATAGGGTCGTTTATCCATGTCTCTCGCAAAATACGTACTTGCCCTTTTGTTCTCGATGTTCCTTCTGTCGTCCACTTACGGCAAAGAACCTTCATGGACGGGCGTGGTTGTCAAGCGAGGCGAAGACCGTTTGATCACGCAACAGACCCCAATCGAATACCGACCCTACCGACCGTTTCATTTTTACGGAAATACGGTACGACGACTCCATTACCGAGGTGAGGTACTGCCGCGGCCAAAAGACGCGATTCAGGGAACGGTCGCATTCATCCTTGCGAGACCGATCAATGGAGAGTAGCGTTTCCCAGGTTGGGGACTCCAGGTTCCTTGCGACCAGATGAAGTAAAAAAGCGAATTGACTTCGGACGCACTGATGAAGTTAACTGGTAAAAGCACCTACCTTTCAGGAAGGTGCTTTTTTATTTGACGCTCACTCGGTCCACGTCGGCGAAGAGATAAGGCAGCTGCTGAAAAACGCAAATCATCCCGGTATGTTACAGCGTTTGCGACTCATCGTGTGGATTCTGGGAGGTTTTGAGGCACAAGCAGGAATGCGTCGGGTGTCTGGAGATGCTGAATGCAGTCGTAGAGGTGGCTGAAAATTGACCTGAGGTTTGAGCCATAGTCTGACAATAAGGCTTCGGCCTCTTGAATTCGCAAATGCGGGATCCGTCCGTCATTCCGCCGAAATTCTTCGATGCGTTTCTGAGCGATTTCACAAAGCCAGGTGGCCGTTAGGCGGATTGGGACGTGGATCGTTTTCACTTTAAAACCCGCTCTTTGGATTTCGTGCGAGTAGTCTTGGTGAGTTCCGAGCAGAAGGGTATTCGCTTTCCGATAAGCTTGACGCCGTTTCGTTCTACCAAGTCTTTGGAATTCATCCAGTATCAGAATCGTATCGTCCGGCACGGTCGTTTTCTCATGTTCCTCATAATGGACATAGGACCCGGCCTTGAGTTTCCTCCTAAGAAACAGCAAGTGGGTCGTTTTACCCCGACCCTTTTCCCCAAGAAATTGCAGACATGATTTGGGCTGCTTCAAGAAGTCCATCATTTCTTCGCTCCGAAGACATGCGACGCGGATTCGTTCGTCAGTCGAAAGCTCTCCAAAGGGGTTTCGGGTGAGATTCAGTTGAGAGTAGGGGAGGGCAGGGGGGAGTGGATTTGCGGACATCGGTAATGGCTCCATCCGTGGAGAGAAAAAGACGCGATTGCAGGAGCGTCAGGCTCTTCCCGACTTCATCAAGAACGAAAAAAGCTCCGCGCATGGCGCGGAGCTTGGAGAGTCTTTTAACTTCAATGCTATCGAACTCGGCATTTGAAGCGAACGATCCCTCCTTGGCCTGACAAAACAGGCGCGACAATTTCCGCCCTGAAAATCTGCGTCCCTTGATTCTGCTCGGTCACAAAAAACTCGGCTTCGACATTGCATTCTGCCGAACCATCAATGACTTCAAGACGCGGGCTCAGGTGATCGAGCAGCGTTACGTTCCCAACCTTTTCATTACCGACATTATCAAAACGCAATGTGAATTCGATGATGTCACCTGGGAGCGCGTCTTTGGCCGATGCGACTTTTACAATACGCAGGTCGGGCTTGCCTTCTGGTTTTTCAACCAACACGGTTTCGGCGGCGGGTACGCCGGTTCCGATCGAATCAACTGTTAGATTGTCGATTACCGCCTGAGGCGCCTCGATTCTTCCCCACGACTCCGCAGCACTCAAACCCTCTGCGAGTCTCGCTTTTTCATCCTGATCGAAAATCCCATGTCGAATGATCGATAGGTCTTCGAAGAGACTGAATCGATTTTTGAAAGCAGAACTTGCGACGCGGTTTTCCAGTTCCATGCCTCGCGTGCGTTCCCGGTAGGTGCTCGGCGCCTTTGAGCCAACTTGGCCTCGAGGTTGAAGGTTCTGGAGCGTGGTTGACGTGATGTCAACTTCCTCGATTTCCACCATCGCAACTTGACTGTCAACACCGGCAAGTTGCTGAACATTGGCGTTTGATGAGATCCCGTAAGTTTTGCGAACCGAGCCGAACCTCGGCGCGTAAATGCAAACACGATTGCTGGCCTGGATTCGACGTTCGCCGTCTAGGGTATCAAAATGTCCGATCGTATCTTCAGAATCCAATCCTCGGACGGTCCAATCTTGATCAACCGCTACCCCGATGCCTTCGTCTCCGCCATCGCAGATTAGCTCGTCACCAGGAATGAAATAACCTCCGGTGGGGGTTCCGCGTGCGGGAAGCTGATCGGATTCATCCGACGGAGGGTAGCAGTTCGGGTCGTTGTTGGTGAAGCTCGCTGGCAGAACTGTTCCCGCTTGGTCTCCAATACCATAAGCCGGCTCCGACGAGTTTACGCCGAACAACTCAATGGGGCGACTCAATGGATTGTGTGGTTGGGTGATATGGGGGTGGGGCGCAGAGGTCGGTTTTGGGACCGCGAAAGCCATATTGGGTTGCGTGACAGGCAAAGTCGGGTGAGCCGGCATTCCGCCGCCTGATAAGGGCTGAGCTGGAGGCACGACCGCTGCGGTCCAAGGGCTCGAATGGCAACCGGACAATCCGACAGGCAATAGCAACGCCAGGATGGCAAGTCGGAGGGGGTGGATTTTCAGCATGGCTCTCATCCAGTTGAGTTTGCTGGAACTCGGTTCTAGGTGGCAGTCCGGCGATTCCGCGATTGAGGTTGTGACTAGCGAATCGTGCCCCGGTATCCTGGTGGTGTTTGTTGTGCCGAAGACCGTGGTTTTGTTTCCGTTGTGGGGGACGAAGCTCTGTAGAGCTTCAGGGGTGCCGCTCCCTCGCCAGATTGCCCATTCAGCATCTCAGTGGGAACTCGCGAACCGATCCGAACAATAGCCATCGGGCGGCCCAATTTATCGGCAGCGACCAGAGGGTCCTCGCCAGGTCCAACATCGACAGCACGCTGTTCTCCCTCGCGTTGCCGTACTGGGAGTGCCAACAATGGATCTTCGAGATAAACCACTCGGACAACGAATTGTCCTTCGATGGCCCGCTCAAGATCTTCTTGCGTAATGACCACAGGGATCGGATACTTCTGTTCCTGCCCCTGAGGAGGAAATAGACGGTTGATGATTTCAATCGTTGGGTAGACTTCAAAACCGGCCTGTCCCGGGATGCGAGTCACTCGAGTTCGGTAGACGCCGCTTACGAGCATGCCCGCGTCGGCTTGATTGGCCTCAAAGGCTTCAAAGTGATCTTCCGCCCAAAGACTGACTTGGGCACCCTTGGGCACCGTCATGCGTACGGGTTGGAAGTAACCGGCCAGCGGGCCACCCCGAGATAATTGCATCTGGCCAACCTGACCAGGTGGCAAGTCTGCAAATTGCTGTAGATGCCGATCTCGGGCCTGACCATAACACAACGCGGTCAAATTTTGCGAGGCAAAAAAGACCAGGATCGCGCACAAGATTCGCCAGTGGGATTGGCTCGACTCTGCGGGTTGCATCGGGCAGTGCCTCCGGGCAATTCCAGGGGGTCATTCAGTAAGTCTTTTTGTTCAGCAAAAGAACTGGGTGAGTCATGGACCCTGACCAGAATGCTCTCCATTGTCTGAACGTTTTCGGTGATGTGCGATTCAAAAAAGCCGCGGGAGACCCAACGTCTCCGCGCGACTCTTTTCAAGCTTGCGTCAGTCGGTCCAGTTTTTCGGTCGGAACCGCAGCGACCGCCTAACCGACTGTTCGCCTGGGACACAGACTATCGAGGTTCCCCTGGATGTCCTTGAACCATGTCCGCCGGTGGCTGATTGTTGAAGTGCATCGGACGAACGGCCTGCTCCCGGATACGAACGGTGTCCACAGGACGTGGATAGCTCAAGCCCGGTTGCTGACGAACGTGAATCCCGAGACTTTGCGTCGGCCCTGGGATGTGCATTCGGGTGTGGTTCGTAATCTGGTGCTTCTGGAGACCGGCAGGCGATCCCATGGGCAGATGAGGAGGTCCGGGTAGGCCAATGGGAGTTCCCGTGATGGGATGGCCATATTGTGGACCGGTCACACCTGAAACATAGCTAGGCATCACCCCGCCACCGTTGAATGGGACAGGCGAGAAACCGTTCCCTACCGCAGCGCCTTCAGGGGTATAACCCGCTTGAACCGCCGCTCCTTCGGCTGTGCCTTCAAGTTCCATGTCTTTGCTTCCGAGGCGAATGATGCTCAGGATCGCACCACGTCGGTCAGCTTCAACGATAGGGTCAACACCGGGATCGAGGCGAGTGCTCACCAAGGTGTCTACACCGCCGATCGCCAACTCCTGAAATTCGGGGTCAGGAATGTAGATCACCTTCGTGACGTAATTTCCGGACAGTGCCTGATCGAAGTCTTGCTCGGTGAAGTGGACAGGAATTGGCGTGTGTGCCAAGTAAGCTGCCGTTCTTGCCGTAATGGGAGCGACCTCCATCGAGGGATACAATCGCTCATCTTCGCGACCTTCGATACCGGTGACCTTCAAGCGGTAAACGCCGTTTTCCGGGAAGTTCTGAATTCCAGGAACCACAAGTGGTTCCGAATCGTAAGCACCTGAGCCGCTGACATCCCAGCGGATTTCCATACCGACCGGTGCTTTGAAGTGCACCTGTGCGGTGGTAGCCGGCGCCATCTGAGCTCCCGGTGGTGGGACATTTGGAATCACTCCCGGTCCCGGACCACCCATTCCAGGCCCCGGTTGGGCCAGCATTTGTGCTGGTGGCAAATTGTGTGCAGCAGACATGCCACCGCTTTGGACAGGAACGGCGCATCCCGAGACCGCAGTGGCCGCAGCAAGCAATAGTGTTCCCAAGGTAAGACGTACGGACATGATTTTCCCCCTACGCATGGTTCTGGCCGAAGGCATCACCCATCGACCCCTCTATGACGGTTCTCGTTCGAGGAAATGATTGGTTGATCGGCTAAGTTGGTTACTACCAAACTGACATGGACCCTGACCTTGATAAGGCCTAGAATCCGACCGCATTGCTCCAATCACCCCACCACAACTGCTCCCTGCAGTTGAATGGCGAGATTGGTTTGAAGTTCCGCGACGCGCGTAACGCTACGAAACAACTCCATGTGCTCTATGTTCGGCGCAGTACATCGAGATTCTTTGGCAAATTCCACACAACCGGACCATGAAAGCAAAATTGGGATCACTGATCGTTTTAATTGCCATCTTCTCTGGAGGGTCACTTTGGGGGGGGATTGCGATTCTGAATGCTGGACTCGGCATGGTTCAGGCTCAAACGGAAAGGGTGGCGACAGAGTCTCGGCCGGGGGCCGAGATCGTCTCTGAGTGCCGAAAAACCCTTGAAAACGTTGAGAGTCTCGAGGTTGAACTGAGTCAGCAAGCCACGATTTACGGTCAACAACTCAACGGCAAAGGGCAGTACCTTCAGCAAGGGCAGGGGACCAAGATGACTCGCCTCGTGCTCAACTTTTCAGCCGGAGAACAGACCGCAAGTTTTCGTCAGATAAACGATGGCAGATTCGTTTACACCAAATACGAAACCCCCTGGTCTAGCCGGTTTTCCCAGATTGACCTTCTGAAGGCCGAAGGGGCTTTGGGTACCCGCCCCCGGATAGCTCAGCCGAGCGAGCGCGAGGGAATGACCGTTGGCGGTGGATTACTGGCAGTGATTCGGATGCTCGAACGAGATTTTGAGTTCACTGCTGCGGGATTTTCCAAGTGGGGGGGGCAGCAGGTCTGGCATGTCGAGGGTCGTTGGAAAGCGGAATCATTGGTCAAATACTTCGGATTGCCCAAGCAGCCGTGGACGCAACCGGAGTCGCTGGAATTACTGCCGGAGTATGTTCCTTCCCACGTGCATCTCACTGTAGGGATCGATCCACAGTTGCCCTATTTCCCGTACCAGATTTCATTTTTGAGATCGAGCACCGCGGATCGAGGCCACGTCCTGACGCCACTTTCTCGGATGGAAGTCAGTGGTATTCGACAGGGGGGGCCCATCGATGATGCTGAATTTGAATTCGTTCCGGGGGATGAGGTTGTGGACGACGACACTGATTGGTTTGTAAAGAAGCAACAGAAATCGACTCGGTAGTGCCGGTACCATGCCAGTTACAGGATCTTAAACTTGAGAGCGCTCATTCAGCGGGTTACTGAGGCGGGTGTTCAGGTCGAAGGTCAGTTCGTCAGCCAAATCCAGCATGGCATGCTGGTTTTCCTCGGGGTCGAAGACGGCGACACGGAGCGCGACGTTGATTATCTCGCGGGTAAAGTAGCCGGCCTCCGAATCTTCGATGACTCCGAGGGTAAAATGAATCTCTGCGTCAGCGACGTCGCTGGGCAGGCACTTGTGGTCAGTCAATTCACTTTGCTAGGAGACTGTCGCAAGGGGAGGCGACCAAGTTATGTCCAGGCAGCTCCGCCCGAGTTGGGGAACGAGCTATACGAAGCCTTCTGTGACCAGTTGCGAAGCTTGGAGATACCGGTCAAAACGGGACGCTTTCGAACAAATATGGCGGTTCACCTGGTCAACGATGGACCGGTAACGCTGATGGTCGACAGTCGGAAAGTGTTTTGAGTCACGACTCGCCGCTTCTAACGCAGCAGCGTATTCTCTGCGGCGTCTCCGCGAATCCACTGATTCAGGCTTTCGCTCGCGGTATGTTGAATCTCGATCCGTTTTTGACGAATCTGATCCATCCAACCTTTGTCACCAAATACGATGAAGACCAGAACGACCAATTTGCCGTAAGTGGAAATGTTTGGCCAAAGTCCTTGTGAGCTCCAAAGTTTGATGGCGGTGCCAAAAGACTTCTTGAGCCTTGGAATACCGTGAGTGAATTCGATCGCCCAGATTTCATCCAGAATAAGATGGATGAAGAAGCCCAAAACGACGGCGACCGTTTTGTATAGACGGACAGGCGGCGGATCGTAAGCGCAAAGAAGGTAAATCACGAGACCTGCAATCGCCGCGGCCGGAACACTATGCCACATCCCGCGGTGGACCGTGTAACTCTTGAACATACGAGCCACCACGAATCGTATAAACAGATACATCCCGGCGCCTGCCAAGACAATGGATTCGCCCTGAAGTCCGAAATCCTGAAATCTTTCGAGCAGCAATAGTGGGACGACGGCTGCCGTGAGTGCAATGGTTTCTCTAACGGGAATCCCTGAGTCACTGTCCAGATCAGGCAAAATTCCAGCGATACCGCAAAGTCCTGCGGCCAGAATACCTTCTTCAAGATTCATGTTGAATCCCGCAACGCCTGCCGCGCCATAGCCAATACCGACCAATGTGCTTGTCGTGATGTGAGTTTTGAAATCTGCCATGATGATCCAAAGGAAGGGCGATTTTGAACCATGCGAAATGCAACGCCGGACGCTTGGCTGGAAACAAACGGGAGGATCGACGTTTTCGCACGCGAAAGAACCGTGAAGCTCCAATAGGCGATATCACGGCATTGACCAAGATCAGTTTTACCCCCCCTTTTCAACGTTCTCTTGAGTTTCAGATCCAAAGCACAGCAAATGCTAGCGAAGCGAGCTGTTGAATTTACGGACTTCCCGCTTCCTCTGCCCGTTAGTCTCGGTGCGTCACTGTTTTGACGTCTGATCTTCTAGAATGCTCTTCGTTGGATATCCGCCACTCGCTATACTCGCCGAATACACGATGGAGTTCTGTCGCCGAGGCTGGAGTTTATGGAGATCTACGACCTTTTTATGTTGGGCATTGTCGTCGTGGCCGCGCTCTTGGGAGCAATGAAAGGTCTGGCTTGGCAAATTGCTAGTGCCGCCGCGTTTGTGGGGAGCTACATCGTTGCGCTCACGTTTTATCCGCAACTTGCCGTACATATTGACGCGGAGGAACCTTGGAATAAGTACCTTGCTATGTTCGCCCTCTATCTGGGAACATCCTTCGTGGTCTGGATCATCTTTGCGTTTGTTCGGAGAATGATCGAGCGGGTGGAAATGAAAGGGTTTGATCGGCAGGCGGGTGCGATCGTGGGACTCGTCAACGGCGGTATCGTCTGTCTCTTCGTGACCTTCTTCGCGATCACGCTTCCGTTTCTTTCGAGCGAACAAAAGCTTGCCATATGCCAGTCTCAGTCCGGAAGGCTCATGGCATCGACCGTCGAGACCTTGAAATACGGTTTGCCTGAGGATGTGGATCAGGTCGTGCGTCCTTATCTGGAGGAATTGGACAAGCGGCTTCAAAACCCCGAGGGATTTTCCCAAGAGCCTGAGAAAGATGGTCAAGACCAAGGTCTGATGAATCGGATGCTGGATCGGCGGGCCGAGGATTCGACATCGGCGGACAAAACCTGGATGAAACCGAATTGGCCTCGATTTGCGGAAGGTTTCAATGCCGACGGGAGTACCGATCGATAGACCACGGAATCTACGGTCGATCTGGTGAGATCCCAAATTGGGCCACTTATCGGATCGGGGGAGGGGGAGGACGACGACCCGGGCAAGGTCTAAGATGCATTGGGTCGTGCTGATTGTCGAGGGAAGCCATTGGAAGTCTGCGACGGCTTTGCTTGTGCTCGTCCGTAGCTGCGGATTGTATTTTCTCTCGAAAACCTCGAGAGAATAGAGCAAGATACTGACAATCATAAACCCTCGAAAACACAGGGAAAACTGACTAAGCAACCGAACATAAGAAACATTATCGGACGTTGGGTAGAGGGCCCCTTTTCCCGCATCCCACAGGTTTCGTCTTCGCTTTGGGGTCTTCAAGGTGCGGCCAACAAGTGCCGCGTCAGGCCACGCTAGTTCGGATTGCGATCACGTTGACGAAGCTCATAGAAAGAATCACTGAAGTACTTGATGTGATCACTTCGATGCAGAAGTTCGCCCGAAATGCTCAGTGGAACGTAGAGCTGCTTCAGTCTGAGATCCATCGCGTCTGATTGCTCATGGAGTCTCGCCAGCGAACCTGGCAAGTCATAGGTCATGTCGTTCATCAGAGCTCTATAGTGCGAATCATCGATTTTCGATTTCTCTTTCAAAATCGATAAAACCGACAGTCCACGCGTAATGCTGCCCAGTGTCGATCCCTCAAACTCCTGAATGGCGAGTAGGACGAGGCGATAGATTTTTGAGGAATAGCCGACGCTGTTTTCCCATCGCGAGATCAACGAATCGATTTCGAATCTTCCTTTTGCGAATCGGCCCGCAAAATCTGAGTCGCTGATCAGTTTTTCAGTAAGACGCTTCAAAATCGATTCACTCAGACCAATCGCGAAAAGCCGATTGCCAAGGTCATTGATCGTTGCTGAGCCGAGTTTGTATTTGGTCATGATGGTCAACATGATCCGTTGAGCATCGATCGACAGCGGACCTGCTTCGAAGCTTGATGATTTTTCAATAAATGCCATGGCTTTGTCGGGCTTACTCGACTCCATCAACAGGTCAAGCGTTTCTTTTGCGACACCCTCATGATCTGCAAGTTTTTTCAACTGGTGAGTGATTGCAGTCAGCTTGACTGTGGACTGGATGCAATCGCAAAGTCTTTCGAGAAACGATCCAAGAATCGGCGCAGTGGATCGTTCACTGATGAACGTCATGGATGCAAGAAAGTCAGCGACGCCTTTGACGCTGTAACGCGACCAAATCCGTTTTAGTAATCGCTGGTTGATGAGAAGCGTGAACAATTGCCTGTCGGTATCAAAAACTTCGCGAAGTTGATAGGCGATCGAGGAAGCAATGGTTTTCGAATGTTGGTTCGCGATCAGCGCCAACAAGCCAATCAGCCTGCGTTCGTAAGCAGAATCCACGCCCGCAGTTTTCTGGATGAAGATGCAGATTTCCTGAAAGGAAATTTCTTTGTCTGACTCGTCGGAGTTTGGATTGTCGGAACCATCATCGGCGGGACTTAAATGCTGCCAACTCACCATCAAGTTGAACCAACTTGGGTCAATCAGTTCGACCGGTGTGGTTTTTGACTCAGCTTCCGATTTCCGGATGGAAAGATCTTTTGCGACGCCATCCATCAGCTTTTGAGCAAGTTCCGCATCTTTGGCATCGGCAGAAAAAAAACGCGTCAGGACGGCGCCTCGGTAAAGGCGGTAGATGACTTCTCCCAAGTCGGTGTTGAGTTTGGTTCGTCCTTGGGCATAGAGACGCAAATCAAACGACAGAACTTGCTTCAGGTTTGAAAAAAATTCATCTCCCGCCGTCGCAAGCCGATTCTGACTTCCGGTGAACTGCAGGCCTTCTCGCTTCCATGCATACTGGAGGGTCGTGATTTTTGACAAGCTGTCATCGTCAATCATCGTCATTTCTTTCTGCAAGACGAGATGCGTTCCGTGAGCATGGGCCCGCACTCGATTTCAACGCGTCCCTGAACTCCAGATTAAAGCAGTCGGTGAAACCACTCCAGTAAGAAACTTCGAGTGATTGGAAAAATGGAGAAAGCTCTGCTCCATCAGGTCTCCGCGGATCCCGCGTTACAGACTTCGGAGCGGTCCATCGTGGCGGGTGGTGCCGCCACGTTGAATTCACCACAATGGTTTCAGGCCGCTGGCTTCGCGACGCTGCCTTAACGACGCTGGCGAGAACGAGTTGACCAACATGAAAGTCGGGCAACTATTGAGTGCAGACCTTGTTTACGGGATCCCTGGGCGGGCGCACGGCGTTGCCCTTACCCATTCGCGGAATCAAGATCAGACGGCAGTATCTTCGAGATAAACCCCCATCGCCCGAAACTTCTCGTAGCGTTTTTCAACGAGTTCGGTCAGGGGAGAATCCTGAAGTTCACGCAGCGTTTTCGAGAGGTACATCTTCAAGCGACTGGCCATCTGGTGGTGGTCCCGATGTGCGCCGCCGAGGGGTTCTTCGATGACGGCGTCAATGACTCCAAATTTACGTAGATACTTCGAGGTGAATTTAAGCGCTTCCGCCGCCTTGGAGGCATGTTCCGCACTCTTCCACAAAATGCCAGCACAGCCCTCCGGACTGATCACGGAGTAATAAGAAAATTCCAGCATGGCGACTCGGTCCCCGACGCCGATTCCCAGAGCACCGCCACTGCCGCCCTCCCCGATCACCACACATATGATTGGCGTCTCGAGTCGGCTCATTTCAAACATGTTCTCCGCAATAACCTGCGCCTGTCCTCGTTCTTCCGCGCCAATACCGGGGTATGCACCGGGAGTATCAATGAGACAAATGACGGGTAATTTGTACTTCGCCGCGAGACGCATTTTGGCCATGGCTTTCCGATAACCTTCGGGGTGAGCACAACCAAAAAAACATTTGCTCCGTTCCTGGTAGGTTCGCCCTTTCTGGTGGCCCACCACGAGAACTTTCTGGTCTCCGAGTTTGGCGAATCCACATCGCATCGCCCGGTCATCTCCGAAATGTTTGTCGCCATGTAGTTCGACAAAATCGTCGAACACCAACGAGAGGTAATCGATGGTGTGCGGACGATCTTTGTGTCGCGATACCTGAACGGTTTCCCACGAAGTGAGGTTACTGTAGGTGTTCCGGATGAGTTCGTTCAATTCTTTTCGGAGTTGGCGGACTTCTTCCCTTGCATCCGGGTCATCTGCTTTCTGATCGACCAATTGCTGGATTTTGGCTTCCAGTTCTTCAATCGGTTGTTCGAATGCCAAGGTGTCCATCATAAACTCCAGTCGCGATGTGGCGAATCGTATTGATTCGACGACCGTCCTTTTTCAGCGGCGGTCAAGGGTTCGTAACAGCGTCAATACTAGTCAATTTCGTCCGGTTCTTTAAGGCCTCAGACGACTCAATCGGTTGGAGGGTCGGGGCGCATACCTGGTTTGTAGACCAAGACTTCGTTGAATTCGCCCATGAATTCTGTCATCGATTGAGGCCGTTTTTCTGCATCTTTGGAGAGCATTCGGATGACCAGGTCGGAAAACTCCGAAGTCACCTTGTTGTTGGCCGCAGATAAAGCCGGGGGTTGGGCCCTGAGGTGTCGGTTCAAAAGGTCGTTCGGGTCGTTGCCTGCGTACGGTGGACGATGGGCGAATATTTCGAAGAGCATGCAACCAAAGCTGTAAATGTCCGAAGTGGCGCCGAGTGACTGGCCCCGGATTTGCTCGGGAGACATGTAACTGCGAGTGCCGCGAATTTTACTCTTGCCAAACCCAGACAACAGGCTGGCGAATCCCGCCTTTTTCATCTTTTGGGCGATTGAAAAGTCGATGAGTTTGACTACTTCATCACGGACTAGGTAATTGTCCGGTTTGATATCGCAGTGGATCCAGCCTTGATCATGGAGGTAGCCAAGCCCATCCGCACAACGCCGAACAATTTCAACCGAATGGTAAGCCACGTGCGCAGGTCGTTCCCGTATCTCTTGCTTCAGGTTGCGAGCGTTGAAGAGTTGCATTGCGACAAAGGGAAGCTCATGTTTTTGATTGAATTCGTAGATCTCAATCACGTCGGAGTGACTCAAGGGTGTCCCGACTTCCGCCTCGTGTCGAAGTTGTTCGATTTCGTCGCGATTTTTCGATTGCTCGGGCAAGAGAACCTTCACAGCAATTCGTTTCGGATTCGGATCCCTGATGGCTTCCCATACTTGACTTGACTGACCTGCTCGTATCAGACGAACCAGTCGATAAGGACCCAGGAAATCACGACCCGCTACCACGTCAAAATTACTCCAGCGACATTCCAAAAGACTGGGCGAGTTCGCACGGATTCGCCAGTGCGTTTGCCCGATTTCTATCCCCGTGAGGTGGCGAGGGGCGACTGCACCACCTTCAAGCATGAGACGAATTTCATTAAACCAGTTTCACGCGAGCCTCTGCCTGGTGGCCGCGGCCTCAAACTTCACGTGGGTTTAGTCTAGTCAAACAACTCAGTTCTCGGAAGGGAGTTGCGAAACATCCTGATCCGTCAGCAACTTTTGATAAATTCCACGAATTTTGTCCGTCATAACATGGTGGGAGAAACGCTCGCGGCAAAGGCTTTGCCCACGCATTCCAAATTTTTTCCTGAGTTCAGGTGCCCTGCTGAGGTCCATCAGTTGCCGGGCGAGCGTTTGCGTGTCACCGGCTGTGACCAGGTAGCCGGTCTCCCCATCAATGCAGACTTCACGAGCCCCATCAATGTCGTAACTGACAACTGGAATCCCGGCCAAAAGCGCTTGCGGCAGAGTCCTGGCAAGACCCTCGCGGAGACTCGTGTGGGTCAGGATGTCCATGGCGGCGATCTGACGAGGTATCTCTTTAGGGTCAACTAAACCTCTGAAGATGATATGCCGCGAGAGGCCAAGTTCGGCCGCCTGCCGCTCCAACGAATCTCTCAGTTCTCCGTCTCCAACAAACAGAAAACGGACAGTTGGAATTTCTTTGGCGACTTCTGCTGCCGTCAGGAGAAGGTCTTCGTGGCCTTTTAGGCGGAAAAGCCGAGCGATCTTGCCGATCACAATTTCGTCCGGGCTAATGCCGAGTTCCTTGCGAGCCTCTGCTCTCAATTTGCCTGCCGTTAAAAACGGCTCCGTTTCCATCCCGCTGTAAATGGTGACGAATTTTTTCCGAGGTGCGACGTCCGCATCAACCATCAGGTCCGTCATCGCGTCTGCAACCGAGATTAATTGATGGCATCGGCCCGCTGCGAAACGTTCACACCGGATAAAAGTCTCGCGAGCCAGCGAGGACTGGTAAGGGTGGAAGGGCGCACCATGAACGGTATGAACAATGGCGGGAACCCTCTCCTTCCAAGAGGCCAGCCGACCGAGAAAGCCCGCTTTCGCGCTGTGCGTATGAACCACGTCCGGCTTGACACGACGAATCAGTCGACGGAGCTGACCATAACATTTCACATCGCTCCACGGCAAAATACTTCGTCGAAGCGAAGGGATGGTTTCAATCGTGAGGTCCCCTGCCCTGCCCTGGTCGAGCAGACATCCTTCCGGTCCGTGACTTGGTCCAGTCGCAAGGATCACTTCATCGCGAAATTCGTGGGCGAGATCCAAGCAGTTATAGAGCGTGTTCTCCTGAGCGCCTCCGATGATCATCCGGGTAATGATATGAAGAACACGCATGGATTCGCTCGCTTGATTTACTCGTGGCATTTTGGCGAAAGCCGGTTACAGACCACGGTTCCATCATAGCAGGTCGTCGTACCAAACTTTAACCAGCGTCAGACCCTTGGCGGGCGCCGTCATGCCCGCTTCGCGTCGATTGCATTGCTTGATCAGTGTGGGGATCCATTCTGCCGTTTCACGACCTCGGCCGATCCAGACCAACGTGCCGACAATGTTGCGGACCATGTTGTAGAGGAAGCCATCGGCTTCAAGCTCGATCGTGATTTCCTGCCCTCCTCGCACGGTCTGGACATGAAAACCGACATCCTTCATGGTTCGCACGGTCGTTTTTCGCGGCGAACCGGTTGATTGGAAACTCATGAAGTCGTGTTGTCCTTTGAAAAGCCTGATGGCTTTCCTCATCTCCTCTGAGTCCAGTGGAATAGGGATGTGCCAGACGTAATCTCTTTGGAAAACATCAAGCACGTTGGCGTTCCAGATGCGATAGCGGTACCTTTTTCGCGTCGCATCCCGGATCGCATGGAATCCTGATGGGGCAGGTTCGACTTCGAGAACACGGATGTCATCTGGGAGTTGGGAGTTGATTCCTCGAACGAGGCGGGCGGGGGATAAATCTGAAGAGAGCTGGCAGCTGATGACCTGCCCGTGCGCATGCACGCCTGCGTCTGTGCGACCACTTGCGGTCGTTCGGACAGGTTCGCCCACGATTTGATGAATCGCCTGTTCAAGTTTCGCCTGAACGGTGGGTGCGTTTGGCTGGACTTGCCAACCGCCGTATCGAGAACCATCGTAGGCGATCGTCAGCTTTAAGGTTCGCATGCTGGCGTTTGACGTTTCACAAGGAGTTCCGCGATCTGAACAGCATTCGTCGCCGCGCCTTTTCGTAAATTGTCACTCACGCACCAGAACGAAAGACCATTCTCGCATGACAAGTCTTCACGAATTCGACCGATGAAAACTTCATCTCGTCCCGAGCATGATTGAGGCATGGGGTAACTTTGCGATTCAAGGTCATCCAAAACTACCACCCCTTCCGCTTCAGCGAATAACGACCTGGCTTCTGCGACCGTCAGTTTTTGCTCGGTCTCGAGCAGGATGCACTCGCTGTGGCAATTCGTCACGGGAACTCGGACGCAGGTTGGACTGATTTTTAGGGTGTCGTCGTTGAAGATCTTTTGCGTTTCCCACACCATTTTCATTTCTTCTGACGTATAGCCCGCTTCTTTGTGGGAACCGATTTGAGGGATCAAGTTGAATGCGATCGGATGAGAAAACGCTTTGTAGTCCCACGTTTCACCACGCAGTGAAGCCCGACTTCCCTGCTCCAGATCTTCTTCACCCGCCACTCCCGCGCCACTTGTCGCTTGGTAGGTATTGACAACCACACGGCAGATCTTCGCGGCGTCATGAATGGGCTTCATCGCGACTACCATCTGGGTGGTGGAGCAGTTCGGGCTCGCGATAATCCCTCGATGTTGATCGACAGCATCTGGATTTACCTCGGGAATGACCAACGGAACATCCGGCATCATGCGGTGGAAACCACTCTCATCGATCACCAACGCCCCACGTTCTACGGCCCAAGGAACAAACTTTGCCGCCACGTCGTCCGGTGTACTTGCGATAACGAGATCCACATCATCGAAGACCGTGGGCTCCAGTGCGACGACACGATGAGTTTGGCCTTTGAAGGCGATCTCTTGTCCGGCTGATCGCGGCGAAGCAACAAATTTGATGGACTCAAAAGGAAAGTTGCGTTTCTCAAGAAGCTCGCGGACCAATTTGCCGACGGCTCCGGTGGCACCAACTAACGCGACATGTTCGTACAAAAGAAAGGCTCCTGAAATTACCAGGGAGTGTCAACATTCCGTGGAAGAGCGTGCGTCTGTGCTCTTGCGAGAAAGCAAGTTGGGCTGCAGACGTCTGGCACATGGAGGTGAGCGGCACCCGAAAGTACGACCCCTCGGATCGACAAGTTTAATGTCTTTCGAATCGAGACAACACCCGACGCGGTGATCAGGGCTCCACGACGACCGGTTGTCTCGAGTTTGAGAGTTGAAGCCACTTGCTGAGAGGTTGCCGTGCAGCGTCACTCAGTTGACCACCACCCCTTGGATTGTCGCCAAGCGGTGATCTAGAAGCTTTCCGCCATGTCGCGTGCATGGTAGCTCGAGCGGACGAATGGACCGCTCGCCACCTTCTTGAACCCAAGGCTCTTGCTGATCTCTCCCCAACGCTTGAACTCTTCTGGGGGGATATAGCGAACGACTGGGAGATACTTCTCTTGGGAAGGTTGGAGATACTGGCCAAGTGTCAGGAAGTCGCAGTCGGCGGCGACCAGGTCAGACAACACCTCCAAGACCTCCTCGTGGGTTTCTCCCAAACCAAGCATCAGCCCGCTCTTGGTTTTGATATTTGGATTGAGTTGCTTGACCCGTTTCAGCAGGTGCAGGGTCCACTGGTAGTCGGATTTTGGCCCTCGAACGCGTCGGTAGAGTCGAGGCACGGTTTCGGTGTTGTGATTGAAGACTTCGGGTTCGGCCTCCACGACTCTCGACAGAGCCGCCTCATTGTTCACGAAGTCCGGTGTCAAGACTTCAACGTTGGCGCCAGTGGCTTCTCGGACCGCCTTGATGCACTGGTAAAAGTGGTCTGCTCCACCGTCGGGCAGGTCATCGCGGGTGACCGAAGTGATCACGACGTGTTTCAAGCCCAAGCGTCTCGATGCTTCGGCGACTCGTGCGGGTTCGTCTGCTTCAGGAGCGACAGGCCGCCCTCGACCGACCGCGCAGAAACCACACGGGCGTGTGCAGGTGTTCCCTAAAATCATGAACGTGGCGGTTTTCTGCGAGTAACATTCCATGCGGTTGGGGCATTTCGCGTTGTCGCAGACGGTCTCGAGCTTGAGTTCTTCGAGGAGATTCGCCGTAAAATTGTTGGCGTTACCTTTAGGGACCTCTCTCTTCAGCCAGCGAGGCAATCTGCCTACCGTTTCCGGGGTTGCAGAGTCGAGAATGGGCAAATCAATCGATGGATTCGAACTCACGATGACCCTCGAGGCTAAAATGCGGATTTGGGCTTCGGCAAGCCCTATCGACCTGCCTTACGTCATAATAGGTGGTTTCTGTCAATCTTGAAGGGTCTAGAGTCTGAAAATCATACGGCTTTACGTCGACCCCGCCCGGTAGACCGGCGAAGGTTTAATTGAGTAACCCGGAATTTCTCGGGCAATTCATGGAATGGACGCCTGTTTGGCGGATCCCGTCCGCCTTTTTTCTTCCAAACCGCATCGGTATAGTCTTCGTATGGCAAAAAAGAGTAAGAAGAAGGCGAAAAACAAGCCCGAAGGACCTTCGATCCAAAATATTGCGGAGAACCGGAAAGCTCGGCATCGCTTTGAGGTCCTGGAGTCCGTGGAATGTGGAGTCATTTTACGTGGTAGCGAAGTGAAAACTCTTCGGGAGGGCAAGGTTTCGTTGGAGGAGGCCTACGGTCGTGTTCGTGACGGCGCGTTATGGCTCGTGAATTGTGATATTCCGGAGTACAAGCAGGCGACCGTTTGGAATCATGAGCCGAAACGCCCGCGAAAATTGCTCGTACACCGCCGCCAACTTGAGAAACTTACGGCCAGAGCACGCGAAAAAGGTTTCACCCTTGTTCCGCTGCACCTCTATTTTAGTGAACGTGGATTTGTCAAACTCGTTCTAGGGGTCTGCAAGGGTAAAAAGCTCCACGACAAACGCGAAACCCTCAAACGTGCGGATGCGAAGCGAAGAATCGATCGAACGATGAAGAATCGCTAAGAGTTTTTGAACCGGAATTCAACAGTCAATCCACCTATCTCGAAAAGCTCTAACATCATGTCCATGTTGGTTGTTGAAAATCTCAAGAAGTCATACTCTCAGAACAACTCACAAGCTCTTGAGATCCTTGACGTTCCCGAATTCCGTGTTGACGAAGGGGAGCAAGTCGTTTTGATAGGGGCAAGTGGGGGGGGAAAGACCACGCTCCTTCACATTATTGCCGGGATTACACGCCCGACCGAGGGGCGAATCTGGATCGACGGTATCGAGGCGACCGCTTTTTCTGAGGTCGCAAGGGATCAAATTCGCGCTTCCAAGCTTGGATACATCTTCCAGACGTTCAATCTGCTTCCGGGGTTCACCGCACTCGAAAACGTTATTCTTGGGATGACGTTTTCCAAGGGCAAACCTGACTCAAAACGTGCGGTGGAGCTGCTGGATCGAGTCGGACTCAAGGATCGCATTCATCACAAGCCGGGTAAAATGTCGGTGGGTGAACAACAACGGGTTGCTGTTGCCCGTGCTCTAGCCAATCGCCCAAGATTACTCTTGGCGGACGAGCCAACAGCAAATGTTGATCCTCAGAACAAGCAACAAATTGTGGAACTGATTCGAAACTTCTGCGTGGAGGAGAAGATCGCTTTGCTTCTTGTGACCCATGCCATGGAGGTGGCGAGTCAGTTTGACCGAGTGGATCAACTCGAAGACATCAATCACGTCGTCAAATCATCTCGAGTAGAGCAATGAATATTTTTCAGATTGCATGGCGCAGCATTCAGCAGCGTGGAATTGCCTCAACTTTGACCATGTTGTCCATGGCACTTGGCGTCATGCTCGTGGTTCTGGTGCTGTCGATTTACGGCATCGTCTCAGAGTCTTTTCGAGCGAACTCAACTCTCGGCTACCACTTGATTGTTGGTGCTCGTGGAGGTTCGTTGCAGTTGACCTTGAACTCCGTTTATTACTTGAGTCAGCCGGTCGAAAATATACCTTACGAGTACTACCTCGCGTTCAAAACTGCGGAGGATCGGCAGGCGGAATTGGAAAATTCCATCGCGTACCAGACACAGATGGCTCAGCTGGAAACAGTTGCCCTATTGTCGGATTCACACCTTGGTATCGGCGGTGGCGTGACTCAGTTGGCTGAGGAATTGCTGCAGGAATTTTCTGCTGGTCAGGTTCAGGAAAACCTCGGAATGGATCAGGCCGGGATGTTTGGTAACTTCACTGGCATGGCGATCCCCCTGTGTCTTGGAGACTACTTTGGGCAGTACCGCGTCGTCGGAACGACACCTGACCTGTTCGATAAACTGGAATATGATTTTGACCGCGAGCTGACCTACAAGTTTTCAAAGGGCCGAAACTTCAAAACGTTCACACCCGAAAACGGCTACTTTGAGTGTGTGGTTGGCAGCATCGTTGCCCAGCAACAGGGAGTCAAGCTGGGAGATCAAATCAATCCGAGTCACGGCGCCCCAGATGGTCATGGTCACGCGCAGGCGTTTACCGTTGTCGGGATTCTCGAATCTTCCGGCACGCCGAATGATCGGGCCGTTTTTGTGAATATCGAAGGATTCTTTCTGATGGAGGATCACGCAAAACCGGTCGATGAGGGGTTGGCCGAAGACTCAGGTGACGATGAAGAAGAGTGGGAGGAGTTTCTGAAGTCTGATCCTCGTCCCAAAACGATGCCCCGTGAACCATGGACTTATGTTTCCTCTCCTGCAATCGTGGATCTCGATCAAAAAACAGATGATGCCAGTGATTCGAAGAAGGCACCGACCTCTGACGTTTCGTGGGAAAGCTTTGAACCTCTTCCCATCGAGCAACGTGAAGTCACATCCATATTGATCCTTGCCAAGGATGCTTTGACAGGTGGAGACATGGCAGCCATGCACATCGTCAATATGGTGAACCAAGGGGTGCTGGAGGGGAGTCTTGAATGGTCCAAGTATCGCCCTACGCTCGCCCAGAAATCGGCGCAAGGTGTGCAGCCAATTTCGGAAATTGAGAGTTTATTTCAAACTTTTGTAGGGCCGGTGCAGTACCTGCTGCTGACCTTGACCATCATGATCTGTGTGGTTTCGGGGATTAGCATCCTCGTCAGTATCTACAACTCGATGAACGAACGTCGTCACGAATTGGCCGTGATGCGAGCCTTGGGAGCCAGTCGTGATCGGATCATGCGCATCGTCCTGACCGAGTCCATCATGATTTCACTGATGGGGGGGCTGATCGGATGGGTGGGAGCTCACGGTGTGGTGGAACTGATTTCGCCCTACATCGAAGCACAGACCGGCGTTAGTGTCGGATTCATGAGCTTTGTGGCTGCCGAATTCTGGGTCTTGCCCGGCGTGATGGGACTTGCCATTGTCGTTGGTTTTTACCCGGCGATTTCTGCGTACTTTACCGATGTCTCTCGGTCGCTCGGTAAGTAAGGCGATGGGCATTGATGAGGAATCACTACGATCATGGCGTGGCCTGATGGCTCGCCCGGGAGAGTTCCATTGATTGACGCTCCGATTGGATTGCTTATCGTTTTCGCGATTCTCGGAGCTTGCATTGGCACTCAGGTGAACAGAGCCATTTTCAACTGGTGCTGGTATCTGAGACGGCCCTACAGCCCTTGGGTATCACCGATTGAAGGTGTCGACGCTCGTCAAAGGCGAGATTTCATTCCGGTTCTGGGTTGGTGGTTTTTGCGTCGTAATGCGGCGGTCCATGGGAGCGGATTCTGGATTCGTCCCTTGTTGATTGAGCTCATCTGTGCAGCGACGTTGCCGTTGCTCTGGTGGTGGTCCACCACCGGCGGTCCTTTCCCGCGATCCTTTGTCGAAGCGGAAACCGCATTTTCAGCCAAGATCATCTCATGGCTCACATGGATGTTTGTGATGCACGCGGCAATGGTCTATTTCATGTTGATCGCGACGATGATCGACTTTGACGAAAAGACGATTCCTGATCAGGTCACGATACCGGGAGCCTTGTTTCCGCTCTTGATTGCCTTTCTGGGCTTTTCATTTGCGCTACCCATCGAGCCGTGGAGTGAGCGGGGCGTTGTGTCATTTGGGCAGACCGAGGGCAAGATGGCTGACCCTGCTCAGCAAGCGGATAACGCCGGTGTGGTTGCACTGAATTACGCGAGTCCGATGGGCGGTCGTTACCGGGATCCCGAATATTGGGTCAATACGCCGAGCGGCCTACTCGCGGGGTGGATATGTATTCTGGGATGGGTGTGGGGCCTTCTTCCAAAAACGCTGACTCTCAGGAAAGGCTTTTTTACCGGGTTTGACCTTTTGGTCGCGAGTATTCTTCGGCCAAGACGGCAACGTCGGGGGAAAATCAAATTACCACCCCGAAAAATGTCGCGTCTTACAAAATGGCTACTCGGTTTGACGCCCGTTTTGCTCGCTGCCGTTTGGATGTGTTGGCAAGCCAAGGGTACCTCTTGGGTCCAGTTGTCCTCTTGCTTAATGGGACTTGCCCTTGGTGGGGGCCTTGTTTGGGCCATCCGAATCGTCGCTTCCTATGCCCTTGGCCAAGAAGCCATGGGGTTTGGTGACGTCACCTTGATGGCGATGATCGGTGCCTATCTTGGCTGGCAACCCGCATTGCTAGTGTTCGCGTTCGCACCATTCGCCGCAGTTTTTATCGCCGTCGCTGAGTTTGCTCTGCGAAGACGTCACGAAATTGCATTCGGCCCTTATCTATGCCTTAGCGCGGTCATCGTCGTCCTGTTTTGGGACCCGCTCTGGAATCTATGGGCGGCCCCAAGAATTTTTGTGCTCGGGGATCTGTTGCTCCAAGTGGTTGTCGTCGGGGTCATTTTGATGGGCGTCCTGCTTGTCGGTTGGGGGTGGGTTAAGCGTCGCTTGGGGTGGATGTAGGCCTGGGATTCCAACGCTCTGGATTCAAGGCATGAGAACGCATATCGCCTTTCCAGTTGGGTATAATCCGGGTTCGAAGCAGAAAAGCTTCGCTGTGCTTTTCGAGTCGACCCATTAACGTCTCGTCGGGGTGATTGGTTATGTGTTCGCAACGCTTCTTTTGCTTGACTCTTGCGTTCTGTTTGTTCGAAACAGGTCTTGGTCCTTCAATTCTCGTTGCGCAGGAAGAGTCGGGTCTTCGCGAGGAACTTCGTAATTATCCTGCGAGAATCCTGTTCGAAGCCTATGACGGCAACAATTGGGAACTGTTCATGATGAATGCGGACGGTTCCGACGTTCGAAATCTGACCAATACGCCGGATCAGCATGAGTTTTATCCGCAGGCTTCTCCCGACGGCACGATGCTCACGTTCATTTGTGATGAACAGGCAGAAGGCAAGACGGTTCGCAACGTTGACGTGATGCAGATCGATGGTCGTCATCGCAAGCGAGTCGCGAGTCAGGCTCGCCAACCCTGTTGGAGTCCGGATGGTAAGAAGATTGCCTTCGTCAGAATGGAGTTTGGCAAGTTCAACATCAAGGACTACGTCAGTCAGGGCCTGCTCATCTACAACGTCGCAAGTGGGGAGACCCGCGAAGCCGGAAACAAGAAGGTGCATCATATTTATGTCCCAAATTGGTCTCCGGATGGAAAGTGGATTGTGACAACAGTTCACGGCGGAATGGGGTTTGGGCATGCCATCATTGCGATTGAGATCGATGGAGATCGCGTGGTCGATCTGGGGATTCCCGGTTGCCGTCCCTGCCTCAGTGCGGATGGCAAACTCATCACATGGAGTAGTAACGACCATACCGTCAACGTAGGAACTCTAAAGTGGTCGGAAGAGGGTGTGAAAGTTGTGGGTCAAAAAGTGCTTCACCAGGAGAGTCAGCTCCATACCTATCATCCCGACTTTTCACCCGATGGCCGTTACGTGGTCTTCAGCCTTGGGCCCGGCGGACGCGTTCGCGCTGACGGACCGGGCACCCATACCGAGGTCGCTGAGATGATCGGGGTTCGCGGGCCGTGGGAATTGGTTCTGAAACCCGTGACAGGAGAAGGGCCGTTGATCAAGTTGACTCGTGGTGAACAGCAGACCAGCAAGGAAGCGGAATGGATTTCTGTCAAAACCGATCGTTGATTGAGAGTCCGCCCAGTGGGCGGACCTACGCGTTGAGATTCAAACTTTTAGCCTTCCCCTGATGACGCTGAAGCGATGGACAGAATGAATTTACTTGCAACCTCGGCCCCACGCGGGTTTGCGGTCGTCATGATTTTATTTGGCACGCTGAATCTGGGATGCGGAACCGGATCCGTTACCACGTCCCAAGGACCGGTGAAGACTGCCGTTCTGCCGAAATGGGTTTCCGAATCGGGCGTATCGCAGATCCTTGTTCCTGCGGGTGACTTTGAAATGGGGAGTGGCGAAAGCGATGAGGGGCCTCGGCATCGTGTTCAAATTGCTGCGTTTGTGATGGATCAATATGAAGTCCTTCAGGAGGAATTGACGCGACTTCAGATCCCAGACGCCTCGCACTTCAAGGACCCTCGTCGGCCCGTCGAGATGGTCCGTTGGTCCGAGGCCGCGTTGCTGTGTAACGAACGTTCCAAGGCTGAAGGTTTGACCCCTTGTTACGATGACCTGACGTTCGAGTGTGATTTTGAGGCGGACGGCTACCGACTGCCAACCGAGGCCGAGTGGGAGTATGCCGCACGCGCCGGAAGTCAGGACGACTTTCCGCCGGGGCGCGAGACGAAGGGCTTGTCGGCCCGGGCATGCTATTCGGGGAACTCAAGTAAAAAAACAGATTTGGCCGGATCGAGGAGGGCTAATGCCTGGGGATTTTACGATCTTCAAGGCAATGTGGCGGAGTGGTGTCAGGACGTGTACGAAGGGGACTACTATGCCAGAAGCCCAGTCGATAACCCTGTGGCGACAAGTGACGCACCCAAGCGTGTTTTGAGGGGCGGGTCTTGGAAATCTGATTCAGATCAGTGTCGCATTACCGCGCGTTGGGCGGACGAACCGGGAATCGATGACGCCTGTTTTGCTCAGGACAGTTACGGATTTCGAATGGTTCGACGGGGGATGCCTGCCGACGAGGTGCGTGGCGGTAATGGGATTCCCGAATCATCTGTCTCGATCGACGGCCCAGCTTCCTGACCTTTTTGCCGCACTTTCGTTAACGGTTCACCGATTGAAATCGGATCTTCCATGCTTTTTCATACCTGGATGTTTCTGATCTTTTTTGTGGTGGCCTGGTGTGGCTATCTGCTGCTTCGGAAAACGCCTTTGGCGACCGGTTGGCTGCTCGCCGCTTCGTATTTTTTCTACGGGTGTTGGAGCCCCTTGTTTTTGCTGCTCGTCGTCTATTCGACGGCGGTGGATTACACGGCCGTTTGGCTGATGGCCCGAACTCGCATGCGAACGTTCTGGCTCGTGCTTAGTCTTGTGAATAACCTGGGGCTATTGAGCCTATTCAAGTATGCCGACTTTGCGGTAGAGAATCTCAACCTCTTGCTTCGGGGCATCGGGTTGGAGTCTTCTTTTGAATTGCCCGGTATTCTATTGCCAGTGGGAATCAGCTTTTACACGTTCCAGTCCATGAGTTACACGATTGACTTCTATCGTGGACGTATTCCGCTCGAACCAAATTTGGTTCGCTTTGCAGCCTACGTCGCCTTGTTTCCCCAGTTGGTCGCGGGGCCCATTGAGCGAGCTGATTCGCTTCTGCCTCAGTTAAAGCAGAAAACTCAGCCTCGCTGGGCCGATTTCGCTGAAGGGCTTTCCCTTTTTGAGATCGGGTTGTTCAAGAAGCTCGCATTGGCCAACTACCTGGCCATGTATGTCGACCCGATTTATGCCGATCCTGAACGTGCCAGTGGTCTCGCATTAATCGTTGGGACAGTCGCGTTTTCGTGGCAGATTTACTTCGACTTCAGTGGCTATACCGACATGGCAAGAGGAGTCGCCCGATTTTTTGGCTTCCGGCTCATGGTCAACTTTCGGCACCCCTATCTTGCGCAGGGACTGAGTGATTTCTGGTCGCGCTGGCATATCAGTTTGTCTCAGTGGTTTCGAGATTACGTTTATATACCCTTAGGGGGCAATCGAGTTGGGTCAAATCGCCTCGCATTCAACCTTTTGATCACGTTTGTGCTCAGCGGTATATGGCACGGAGCAGCCTGGACCTTCGTGGTGTGGGGACTCTGGCATGGACTTGGAATGGTCGGGGCGCGTCGGTTGGAAGAAAGCAAGGTATGGAAGCACGTACCTGCGGTTGTCAAAAGGTTATGCGTTTACGTATTTGTCTGCGTCGGTTGGATCTTTTTTCGGGCCGAAAGTATGGACGACGTTTTCATCATCTTCAGCAGGATGCTCCGTTTCGCGGGCGAGATCCAGTTGCCGCCAATTTGGATGGTGGCTTTGCTTACTGTCGTCTGGGGGTACCAGTTTCTCATCGAATCGCGATGGGTGAGATTCATCACTCAACCTGTATTTGCGATTCCCATGGCGGTTGTCATGGTCCTGTATTTGTGTCTTCTGGGTGGCGATGAAGCGCAGCCATTCATCTACTTTCAATTCTGATTTGCCTTCTCAGGACGGTTCCATGACCGATGCATCCCAAGAATCGAATCCGCGGGATCGACTCAGTCGACCGACAGAGCCTTTGCCCGATTCGCAGGCCGACCTTTCTCAGGCGAAGGGTGCGAAAGAGTGGACTCAAGCGCGTATGCCGGAGCCGGAGGGGGCGGTGGCACTTCATCTTGGTGTTCGCGGTTGGGGCGTTGTTGGGGGACTGCTTCTGGTTTTAGGGGGGCTCTTGCCAGAAATATGGAAGGCACTCGAACCTCTGGACGCAGGGCCGGATTGGAGAATTCCCTCGGAGTCGAGTGAGGACTATTGGCTGGTGAATCGTTGGACGGATGAGGTCGCTCACCAACAGCAGGTGCTTCTGGTTGGGGACTCTGTTATCTGGGGCGAATTCTCAAAACCCGACGAAACACTGGCTAGTTATCTGACCGCATTGTCTCCTGAGGTGACTTTTGCCAATGGCGGACTCAAAGGCCTCTGCCCCCTTGCTTATTCAGCGCTATTGAGCGACGTCATTTCTGTCAGGCGGCAGACGGGAATCGTCCTGCATTTCAATCCGATCTGGTTGACCTCACCGCAACGTGACCTTCAGGAAAATCGGCCGACGCTTGTCAATCATCAAATGTTGTTGCCTCAGCTATGGCCTGATATTCCCGCATATCAGCCAGACTGGAATACTCGTATTGGGAACTTGATTGGGCGTAATCTTGGGCTGTTTCTGTGGGCCCGGCATTTGCGGATCGATGACTTTCAGGGGCAGGATTTTCAAAGCTGGACCCTGGAGCATCCAGCCCGATTTCCTTGGGCCGGTATTGCACTCGATTCGCCCCAGCCCCGCGATGACGCTGCAAGTCAATATCGCCCGTCGAAAAGGGCAATTCGAAAATCGACCTATTCATGGGTCGATAGAAATTCCTCAAGCGATGGCTCATTGCAGTTGGCCAGCTTTCAACGTGCAATTGAAGCATTGCAGCAGCAAGGTTGTCCCGTCTTTTGTTTGGTTGGCCAACTCAATCCCGCGCTCCAAACCTCAGGAAGTCTCGAAAACGAGCAAGCGATTCAGCAGAACCTTTTGAATTGGTTGGAGAAAAAGCAGGTGCTTTATACACGCCTGCCTGCCGAGCCGCAGTGGATGGCAGATTCCAGCCATCCGTTGCCACTGGGGTATCGGGTTCAGGCCGATGTCGTATGGCAAGATCCCCTGTTTCAATCCTGGTTGCAGAGTCTTCGTTGATGCGAGTTTCTGAGATGGGGAGCGATCGCGGCTGTCTTCTCATGAGTGAAGAGCGGGCTCGGGTGGTCTGACGACTACCAGAGTACGGACGAAAACCGGGGTAGACGTGTCTCGCAATGCTAGCGGGCCTTTCTTTGATTGCTATTTACCTTTGGTTTTCGCTTTGCTAACGTCCGCGACTCTGGAAAAAGAGTTCTGTTCATGGGTTGTGGTCCAATCGGGCGACGCCTCAGGGTGAAGGCTCAATGGCTAAAAACATCTCAATGCTTTGTTTGCTTTCTCTTGGTACCCTCGCGTTGTCAGGGTGTGCGCAGGGTGGTTTGGGGATGGGGCGTGCTGCAATGACTCAGGCAGCGACAGACAATGCCCAGTTGGCTGCTCAGATGCAGGATCTCAATCAACGGATTCAGCGGTTTGATGCCGACAACAATGCGCTTCAAACTGAAGTGGCCAGACTGCAGCAGCAACTTGGCGTGACGGAAGAAGAGAAATCGCTTCTTCGTGAGCAGTTGGCGGCAATGACCCAGCAGTTGCAACAGGCACAGGTGGCGACTCAGGAAGTGGATCAACGCCTCAACGCCCTGCAGGCCTCGACGAGGTTCAATGGCGGGGCGACCATCAGTGCGAATAACAGTTTGACTCAGCGATTGAAGACGGTCGAGATTGCGGGGCTTGAAGTACGACAAGATGGCGACGTGATACGAGTTGAACTTCCGTCAGACAAAGTTTTTTCGGCGGGCACCACACAACTTAATCAGTTGGGGACGACGTACCTGGATCAGGTTGCCGCGGCGATCCGACGATATTATCCGAGACAGATTGTCGGTGTTGAAGGCCACTTTGACAGTCAGTCGTTGGCAAATTCTTCCTATACGACGCATCAACTGACCGCGACTCAGGCGATTGCGGTACTGCACCAGTTGACGCGAAGTGGTCTACCGGAAAAGCAGCTGTTTACCATGAGTATGGGAGACTCTCGGCCGTTATTCAGCAACGGTGATCCAAACGGTCAAGCGAGAAATCGCCGTGTTGAAATTGTGATCTATCCAGAAACCTATGAGTCGTCGTAGTTTTAAATCTCTGGCTCGCAAATCGAACACCCATCAGGTGGTTGTCTGCGATGAGGGTGAGAAGTCGCCTTCAAATTCTTGGTTCGGTTCATCGGTTTCGTGAGAACCGGCACCTTCTCGCGGAATGCGCGTTGCGTTTGTTTTTCAGGGTCCCCTGCCCTTTCGGCACGATGCATCTTTTAGCATGATAGTCGAGAGCTACGGAGGACTCGGTCGGGAACGGGCGATTTCAGCGGACCAATGATTCAGACTGCCATAGCGAGATTGTGAGCGGGGTTTTATGTCGATTGCCATTGTCGATTACCAAATGGGTAACCTTCGTAGTGTCCAGAAGGCGTTTGAGAAGGTTGGGCAGCAAGCGGTGATCACGAGTGAGCCGCGAGAGGTATTGGCCGCGGATAAAGTGGTTCTGCCCGGTGTGGGCGCGTTTCGTGACGCCATTGCTGAGCTTCGGCGTCGAGATTTGGTGGGGCCGTTGGGAGAGGTGATCGAGTCGGGTAAACCTTTTTTGGGAATCTGTTTGGGCCTGCAGTTGCTGTTTGATGTCAGCTATGAAGATGGCGAGTTCGAAGGGTTGGGGTTGGTCGCGGGGGAAGTGCGAAAGTTCCAGTTGCCGAGTGAATTCAAAGTTCCACATATGGGTTGGAATGAGGTTGAGCATCGATTGGCAGCGCCTCACATGTCCGGGATTGAATCCGGGACTCACTTTTATTTTGTGCATTCCTACTATGTGGCGCCCAAGGACCCGAGCCTGATTGCATTGACGGCGGATTATGGAGGGGATTTCTGCGCGGCAATTCGGCGTAAGAATCTCTTTGCAACCCAGTTTCATCCCGAAAAAAGTCAGGCGAACGGCCTGAAAATACTCGACAATTTCGCCAAATGGGATGGTTCTTCATCCGTTTGAGGACGGAAGTCGAGACCGCAAAGTGATTCGGCCCAAGTGCTGGTTTGCAAGCGGCATCTGAGATTTCTAGGGGCGATTTTTCTGGGACGTCGCATCTCTTCTAGGAAGTCGCATCCAGACAAGGCGTTGGCCTTTTCTTTAGCGACTTGGACCTGCGGTCAGATTCGTGGGGCGGCCCCTTCAGAGGCAGGCGGACGTCCAAAGGTTCTGACTTTCTCACGCCTGGTTTCTATCGACCGACCCTGTTTTGTGGGCTTTTGGGTTGAGCATTCGGTGACATTAGTGTATTTTTGTACACTAGTGTAAATATTTATACATGCTTGTGCCGATACGTGACCAGACGTGTCAAAGGATCGCATTACCCTTCTGATTCACTTGCTTAGCCATCCAAACAGGATGTTGGTTTCAGGAGGAGAGAGGCTGAAGATGCAGGAATTGATTCAAGAGTTCGCCAATTTTGATGAGACTGAGTTTGATGAGTTTGCCGAGTCCGCTTCGGGAAACAAGCATGCGTTAGGAGACAAAGCGGCAGAGCCCAAAGCAGTAGAAGACAAGGATGGCCTCGAAGGCCAGATCGTGAGCGTGAGGGAGCTCGGCCCTGACATGAAGAGAGTCGGGGGATGGGGCTTGAGAGAGGGCTTCGATAGGCGAAAACCCGGCTCCGCTCAAGGAGTTTCAGCTCAGGGAGTCCCCGACTCTGGACAGACTGCTGACTTAAAGGCTGTTTTGAAATCCGCGCGTCTGAATTCGGCGGAACGAAGTCCTGAGAGCGGACCGTTTTTCTTGGACTTGAATTCGAGCCCATGGCGTTTCGCGGAAGAAACAAAGGCACCGACGCATGAAGGCACACACGAAGAAACGCGTCAAAACTTAGTGAAGAAGGGGCCAGTCGAGGAGCGTGGTCCTTCATCGGAGGTGGTTGCCGATTTGCGACGCCAGCTTCAGGGGATGGAGCGTACCCACTTGCCTCGAGAACGTCGGTGTGTGACGAGTGGTTTTCCGGCCTTGGATCAGGTGCTTCCTCAAGGAGGCTTAGAAGCAGGGAGTTTGGTGGAGTGGCTCAGTCAGGGACCTGGGAGTGGGACTCTGCCGCTGGCATTGCAGATGGCCCGTCAGGTGTGCGGTGAGCGTGGGCTGCTGGTGATGGTGGATCGAACGCATCGTCTTTATCCTCCCGCCTTGGAGACTTGGGGATTTTCCTTGCAGCGGTTGTTATGGGTTCGGCCAGAAAGTGTGGAGGATGAGCGTTGGGCGGTGGATCAAGCTTTGCGTTGTCCGGGAGTTTCCGCTGTTTGGTGCAGCATGGGAGCGCTGGATTCACGTTGGCTACGCCGTTTTCAATTGGCGGCCGAGACGGGCGGCACTTTGGGCCTGCTCGAACGTCCGAGAACCGTTCGAGGGCAACCTTCATGGGCGGATTTGCAAATTGTCTCTCGCCCTCGTCCTTGTTTGCGGGCAACCCAAGAGCGGACAAGTCAGGAATGGCCCGCACGACATGTTGCGCGTCAAGATGTCGCGCGTCACGATGTTGCGCGTCACGATGTTGCGCGTCACGATGTTGCGCGTCACGCGACCCGTGACTTGGGGAATCACTATGGGGATGAAGAAGTTTGGCAACTGGAGTTGGAGGTCACTCGAGGCCATGGTTTAGCTCGTGGTTTCATTTGGCAAGTCGAGATGGATCTGGGGCAAGGAAATCTGAAGGAGTATCAAATTCAAAAACGATCGGACAAGCGACAGGTCGGTTCGCAGGAGAGGCAAGATGGGAGCCAGCGATCATCCACATTCGATTCGACTTTGCGATCGTCCCCAGCAAAGCATCGAGCTCGAGAAGTCGGCGACGGGAAAGCGTTACCTGTGCGTTTGGTTTCCCAATTGGCCCATCCAACGCCTCGTCGTCGATCGGCCCGAGCTTAGACACCAGCCAGTCGTACTCTCTTTCCGAGATTCAAGGCGTGGGCAGTGCGTGGGGGCCTGTTCGCCTCGGGCAGCTCAAGCCGGGATTCAGTGTCAGATGCCCTTGGCGGAAGCCAAGGCGTTAGCCAGCCGGGCGCATGCAAAAAATGCTTTGCAAACACGACAAGAGGTGAAGTCAACCGACGTTCGTGTCCCATTGTCTGAGAGTTGGCATTGGCTTGAGCAGCGACTTGATCATGATTTGGAGGCCTTGAAGAGGCTGGCAGATCGTTGCCAATGGTTTAGCCCGATCGTCGGCATTGAGGAACGGGACAACCCCTCCTGTTTGATGCTGGAGATTACAGGCGTCTCCCGGCTGTTTGGTGGGGAGAGAGCGTTATCGTTGCAGTTGCTGAGGTGGTTGGTCGGACGAGGTTACTGGCCCAAAGTTGCGGTGGCCGATACTTTCGGAATGGCCTGGGGAGTGGCCCATTTTGCGCGAGCCCAATGGGTGACGCTGAGTGTTGATGGGACTGAGGCTGCGGAAGATGTGAGCCATGAATTGAACCTTGAAACTTGCGGTACTTCGCGAGCAACACGACGGGTGGCATGGTGCGAGGGAACTGCGGCAGGTACCGGTCAGGAGTATGCGGGTGATGCCTGGCTGGAAGAGGTGCAGGCCGAAGTGGAGGGAGGCAAAAGCGAGCAAGTAGGGCAGGAATCCTGCCTCCGCTTTCTGGAGCCTTGCGTGGTCCCCGCGGGTGATTTTCAGAGTCTGAATGGGCTCCCAGTGGCGGCATTGAGACTAAGTTCTACGACCTGCGAAACCTTGAGGCAGCTGGGAGTAGAGACTGTCGGGCAGCTCGGGAATCTACCCCGTGCCGGTCTGGCAACACGGCTGGGAGAAGAGCTGTTGAAAAGATGGGATCAGGCTTGGGGGTGGAGTCAGGAGGTGTTGGTGGCCTTTCGGCACCCTCCCGAACTGATCGTGAAAATTGATCTTGAGGTCCCTGCGGTTCAGCAGGATGCCGTTGAGTATTGGATCAACGAATCTTTGTGTCGATTGACCGAACAGTTGTGGCATAGACAGCAGGGGGTTTTGCGGATGGACGTTGTTCTGCATGGAGTGGATCAACCTCCCGTTCGTATGCGTTTGGACCTGTTTCGTCCTACGATGACCACCGACCATCTTTGGGCCCTTCTGAAATTGCAGCTTCAAAGAGAACGTTTGCCTAAGGCCGTTCGTGAAATTGAGGTTCAGGCGTTGGTTGTGGCACCACTCGAAAACCAACAAATGGAGTTGTTCGATTCTCAGTTCAATCATGAAAAAAACATCAGCCATCTAGTGAATCGACTCAGCAGTCGTTTGGGGTCAGAGCAGGTGGTGGAAGTTTCATTACGTCATGGCGCTCAGCCTGAGTATGGGTACCGGACACGGCCCGTCGCAGGACAACGACGGAAAAGCTTGCGAAATACAAAACGGGGAAGAAAGAAAAGTGGCTTGCCCCAAGCCTCCGCAGGAGAGCCTGTGGATCAAGAGATCTTGAAGGCAACATCCAAGAATATGAGGCGACCTTTGCGTTTGTTTCCAAAGCCAATCCGCTTGGAAATCGTGAATGCTGAGGGGACCACTCCCCCCGCGTCGATTTTGTGGCAGGGGCAATCAAGGCGAGTTGGACGTTGCTGGGGACCAGAACGAATCGAGACCGGCTGGTGGCGCGGGCCGATGGTGCAAAGGGATTATTACCGTATCGAGATCGAGACGGGGGAGCGGTTGTGGATCTACTGCGATCTTGAGAGTGGCCAGTGGTTTTTGCATGGTGACTTCTAAGGCTTGTGGTTTTAGGCAGACTTCACGATTAGGTGGAATCATCGGAGCAGGAATGAGTCCCTTTCGAATTCATGGCGTGCGTTACGCGGAGTTGCATTGCAAGTCAAACTATTCCTTTTTGACGGGAGCTTCTCATCCGGATGAGCTCGTGGAACGGGCCATTCAGCTGGATTACTCAGCATTGGCTGTGACCGATGAGAACAGTTTGGCCGGAGTGGTTCGCGCTCATGCCGCGGTACGAAACAGCGGAATGAAGTTGATTGTCGGAGCGGAGCTCAGGCTGGTTGATGCTTCTCCTGTGGTTTTGTGGGCCATGCATCGCCGAGGTTATGGGCAGCTATGTCGACTGTTGACCGAAGGAAGGCGACGTGCGCCCAAAGGTCAATGTCAATTGCACTGGCAAGATCTTGTGGAATACAGCGAGGGTTTAATCGCTGGCGTATTGCCCGGAGCCTCATGTCCTGAAGACCTGGGGCGGTACCGTGAATTATTCGGGAGTCGTGGCTACTTAATGGCCGCATTGCAGGTGGAAGGCGAGGACCGTCGACGCCTGGAGCAACTGAATGATTGGTCTCAAGAGTCGGATTTGCCGCTGGTCGCATCGGGGAATGTGTTATACCACTCACCTCATCGCATGCCTTTGCAGCATGTGCTCTCCGCCATTAAGCACGGAACAACCGTGGATCTGGCAGACGGACATCTGACGCGAAATGCTGAGCGCCACCTTCAGGAGTTGACGCAACGGCAGGCAGCCTTCGCTCAATTCCCAGAGGCTCTCGAACGCACTTTGGAGATTGCAGATCGATGTGTCTTCAATCTTGACCAATTGCGTTATGAGTATCCCGAAGAGTTGGCACCGGCAGGCCTGAGCCCCATGCAGTATTTGCGGAAATTAAGCTGGGAGGGAGCGCACCACCGATACGGGAATCAGATCCCGGAAAAAGTCAGGAAACTGGTCGAGCATGAACTCGGGTTGATCGAGCAAATGGGGTACGAAGCCTATTTTCTGACGGTATGGGATCTGGTGAGGTTTGCCAGGCAGCGTCATATCCTTTGTCAGGGACGTGGTTCTGCCGCAAATTCAGCCGTTTGTTTTTGCTTGGGGGTGACCGCCGTTGATCCCGAAACCACGGACGTCCTGTTTGAACGATTTATCAGCCGCGAACGGAATGAAGCGCCTGATATTGATATTGATTTTGAACACGAACGCCGAGAAGAGGTGCTTCAATACCTTTACCAGAAATATGGCCGCGAGAGAGCGGGGTTGGCTGCAACAGTCATTACCTATCGTGCTCGAAGTGCAGTGCGGGATGTCGGTAAAGCCCTGGGGATGTCGCTCGATCGAGTCGATGCATTGGCCAAGCAGGTTGAGGGCTATACGCGAGAGACCCGACTGGAGGAGCATTGTCGAGAGGTTGGAATTGACCCCGAGTCGCTTTCTGGAAAATGGCTTGTGGAGCTTGTGAAGGAGGTGATCAGTTTCCCACGTCATCTTTCGCAGCATGTGGGTGGCATGGTGATGACTCGAGGACCGTTATGTGAGTTGGTGCCGATTGAGAATGCCGCTATGGAAGATCGGACAGTGATTCAATGGGACAAGGAGGATTTGGAGGAGTTGGGGATCTTAAAGGTGGATTGCCTGTGCCTGGGAATGCTGACGGCCATAAGAAAGTGTTTTCATATGGTGCAGCAGTACCATGGGCGGCATTTGAGCTTGGCAGAAATACCCCAGGAAGACGCAGCGGTTTATGACATGATCTGCAACGCCGACACGATGGGGGTCTTTCAAATTGAAAGTCGAGCCCAGATGAGCATGCTGCCAAGACTGCGTCCACGGTGCTACTACGATTTGGTGATTGAAGTGGCGATTGTCCGTCCGGGACCGATTCAGGGAAATATGGTTCATCCTTACCTCCGGCGTCGGGCAGGCGAAGAAGTGATCGACTATCCCAACGATCAGATCCGTAACGTGTTGCACAAAACTTTGGGAGTCCCCATTTTTCAAGAGCAGGCGATGCGTTTGGCGGTGGTGGCGGCAGGCTTCACCCCGGGAGAGGCGGATCAGCTTCGACGGGCGATGGGTGCTTGGCGAAAGACGGGCGTGATTGAGCGATTTCGACAAAAGTTGATGGAGGGAATGAAGAAACAGGGATTGAGCGAAACCTTTGCCTTGCAGGTGTTTCAACAGATTCGTGGATTTGGTGAATACGGTTTTCCTGAGAGTCATGCCGCCAGTTTTGCCTTGTTGGTCTACGTTTCGTGTTGGTTGAAGCACTACTATCCGGCAGCGTTCACCGCTGCTTTGATTAATAGTCAACCCATGGGGTTTTATGCGCCCTCGCAGTTGATTGACACGGCCAAGCGATCTGGGGTTTGCGTGCGGCCGATCGATGTGAATTTGAGCGATTGGGATTGTACTCTGGAGCCTCCGCAAGATGATGCAGACTTTCTCGCAGGGTTTGTTTATCACCGCGACTGCCAATTGAAGACCGCTTATCGGCTTTGGGATGATGGTGTTGAGGGCGAGGTGGGGGAATTGGGTTCATTGCAGGCCACGGTCTCTATGGCCAATCGAAATTCCTCGACTCAGTATGCTGATGCTTCCAGTCAAGGACGCAACGCTTCGCATCGACCTGATGGAAAAACGGTATGGGAGAGGACTCGAAACGCAGGTTCCTGTCCCCCCTCCCCTGCCCTGCGTTTAGGGCTGAGATTGGTCAATGGTTTATCGCAAAGCGTGGTAGAGGCAATCGTGAATGCCAGGCGGCAAGGTCCTTTTCACTCGTTGAGTGAGTTTACGCGTCGAACAGGACTGGGACGTTCGGCCATTGCTCGACTTGCGGATGCTGATGCATTCAGGTCACTGGAGAATGACCGCAGAAACGCATTGTGGGAAGCACTTGCTCAAGAGAAAAAAAAGGCGGATCAGCCTCTTTTTCAGGATATGGAAGCCGCAGAGGTGGCGGCAGCCTGCTTGCCCGACATGCCTGCTGAACAGGAAGTTTTTGAAGATTACCGAACAACAGGTTTGTCATTGAAAGGCCATCCACTCAAGTTCCAACGGGCCATGCTGGAGGGAGTCGGTGCGGTTAAGGCGGCTGATCTATCGAAGCTGAAAAATGGACGACGCGTCAAGGTTGCTGGATTAGTGATTTTGAGGCAGCGGCCAAGCACAGCCAAGGGCATTACTTTTGTCACGTTGGAAGATGAAAGTGGATCGGCAAATCTTGTCTTGCGGCAGGATGTCTGGGAGAAGTTTTATCGAGTCGCGCGACGGAGTTCTGCGTGGCTTGTGAGCGGCAAGCTCGAAAAACGCCAGGAGGTGATCCATGTTCTCGTTCAGAGTATCGATGATCTGTCATCTGCATTAGGTGACGTCAACACACGGTCAAGAGACTTTCGTTAGAAACTGCCTTGAGCGTGTCTGCCAAATCCGCCACAGTCGCATATGTGCTTTGACCCTGTCAGTATCGACTCAATCGGCTACTTGTGAGGTAGGTCGCAAAGAAAAGTTGCAGTTGCTGGCTACCGTTTGGCTAACGTTTGACTAACGTGACGGAAATTTCCCGCTCAACCGGCATTATCCAAGAACTCACCACGACAAACAGGACACGGATCGACTTCCCATTCCTGGTCGAACAAAAAAGCAGATTCATCACTCAATAAGTTATGCTGATAACGATGACTGGCTCAAGTTAAGCCGGTTTTTCCAAGACCCGATCGCCTTTATCGCTGTCGGCATGGATAGCATAAAGGAAGGAGAGCGGGCTCTACTGGATAACTCGATGCTTACTTTGTGCTTGAGTATGATGAGAGGGCACCGTAATGCCAATGAACTGCCTGTGGTCATGCTGGGCCATGCCGGGTGGCCAGATTCAAACAGGCCAGAATCTTAATTACGTGGATTAACGAAAACCGACAAATGTGCCGACTATTCGTTCCGATGAACACGATGGACATGTAAGTCGATAGTCTTGGAGAGGCTACAGTATCTCTGGCCGAAACCTAAACTGAAATGATGAAACACAACAGCCCCCACTGCAACTTGTCCAGTCGACGCAAATTCTTGAGCGGCGCTGGAGTCTCAATGGCGTTACCGTTCTTGCCATCATTGGGGTTTTCACAATCAGAGAGCCGGACCTCAAACTCCAAACCGCTGCAGCGGCGTCGGATGGTCTGCATTGGCAATATGCTCGGCTTTTATCCGCCTGCATTCTGGCCCGACCTTTCGGCGAAAAGCAATGACGGAGGGCTGTGTATCCATCGTGAATTTACACTGGGGCCTACCTCTGCTGCATTGAATGCAATCAGAGATCAAATAACCATCATTCAGGGTCTCGAGCACGGTACAAGCGGTGGGCACTTCTCCATTCACACATTTTTATCCGGCGTTCGTCATATCGATGCCAAATCAATGCCGATGGGAAACGTCACTATTGATCAATTTGCTGCGGAGCAAATCCCTGGGCAAACCAGGTTTCCAACTTTAACGATTGGAGATGAGACTGGAATTCATGGTGGTTGTCAGATCTCTTGGACAAAAACAGGGACACGCGTACCACCAATTCCAGGGCCGGAACAACTATTTGAAAAGTTGTTTGTTCAGATTGACCCCAGCCAAAAGGCTGTTCGTAATGACCAGTTCAAGCTGCAGGCGTCCATTCTTGACGTGGTGCGTGACGAAGCGAATCGCATCGAACGAAGACTGAACTCACAGGACCGTCAAAAGCTTGACGAGTATTTAACTTCTGTGCGGGACGTCGAAAAGCGAATTGGTTTACGCAAAAATTGGATCGACATCCCCAAACCGGACGTTCCGTTTGCAGCACCAAAGAATAAAAACCTTGTTGAAGATCTCCCTCTGCTTTACGAACTTATCGCATTAGCCTTGCAGACCAATTCCACTCGAATTGCCACATTGGAACTTGGTGGAGAGTTCAATCCTCGGGACCTGGGGATCAGCGGAGGCTATCATGGTCTGTCACACCACGGCAAGAAGCAAAGTAGTATCGATGCGTTGATCAAGCTGGAATCTTATCAATTGCAGGAATTCACCAAATTCGTACAGAGACTGGCAAGCATGGATGACGAGTCTGGGAAACTTCTTGATAATACGATGGTTCTTTTTGGCAGCGGAATGGGTGATGCGAATTCGCACACCAATACGAATTTACCAATCGTCTTCGCCGGAGGTGGATTTGAACATGGCCGTGTCATGGATTTTGATCGACAGCATCGACATCGGCCTCCGCTCACAAACCTCTTTGTCACCATGCTTCAAAGCTTTGGATTAGAGACGGATCGCTTCGCCACGAGCACTGGAACACTACGAGGATTCGCTTAATGCGTTTTCACAGTCTGTGGTTTTCACTGCTGGTGATGGCTTGCGGTCATGTATCCACTTTGATTCTCACCTCAAATAGCTATGCCTCAGACAAAGGCACGTTTTTTCTGAAACAGTTCTGCATCGATTGCCATTCAGCAGATGACGCGGCAGGTGAACGCGATTTTTCAAGTCTTGATCTTGAACAGTACAATCTGCAAACGCAGATTCGCCTACAAGAGGTCATTGATCAACTTACTTTAGGGACTATGCCTCCGGAGGATGCAGAGCAGCCGCCGAAACAGCAGCGTCTCGAAGTCATCGGCGAGCTGACCGAAATTTTGATGCAGATGCGTGCGAGGAGTCAAAGCACAGGAGGTAAGACGGTCCTCCGCAGACTCACTCGTCGGGAGTATCGAAATACAATCAGTGACCTACTGGGGATCGACATGGTGATGTTTGATCCTACGACTGAATTTCCTGAGGACATTCTGGATGGAGGATTTGACAACGTCGGGCATGCATTGATCACATCAGGATTTCTACTCGACCAATACCTCCAGGCGGCTGATGACAGCGTTGAAAAGGCCTTTGAGCAACTTAAGCCTAATTTCCCCAAATCATGGGTCTTTAAAGATTACTTCTATCAGCAAACCGAGCTAAGAATCGCTCATGACAAGGCATTCAAGCATCGGTATCTGTGTCTCTATGACCACCGTAACAATGACAAACCTCAAGGTGCATACGGTCCTCTTCACGAACTGACCAATGGAGTTCCCTTTGACGGAGTTTACGAGGTAAAGGTTTATGCTCAGGCTCTTCACCGTAATACCCCCTATAGTCACGAAGCCATACAAATCGACAACGCCGAGCCGTTTCGTATGGGCATTCGTCCGGGGCGTGTCGGGCTTGGTGATATGGCTCACACCCAACCGATCGAACCACTGTTGGCCGAAACTCCTATCTTCGATGACGAGTTGAGATGGTACACGTTCAATATTCCTCTGGACCAGGGACACTCTCCACGATTTACTTTTGAAAACGGCGCTCACAACACGCGTGGTGCATTCGCACGAGTATTTCGGTACCACCGGGAACTCATCCCCGAAGATGTTCGTGACAGCAAAAGTATCGTCAGTCAGCGAAATTGGGTTCTTAAAGACGGACTGATTCCTCAAATCCGTATTCACAAAGTATTTTTACGCGGTCCGCTTCCAAATCCTGATTTAACATCGCGACAAAATCAATTGCTTGGGGGCACCGAATTTAATTCCCACAAAACGAGAGCTCTGGTTACGGATTTCACAAGTCGCGCATTTCGCCGACCTGTTCAGGAAGACGAAATTGACAGTTTCATGCGTATTTATGATTTACGGGTTGAAGACGGTCATCTTCCACTCGAGGCGTATAAAGACACACTCAAGGCCGTGCTGTGCTCTCCGTCATTTTTGTATTTCAGCCCTTCACCGGAAACAGAAGGGGTGTCCAGACAACATGCGTTGGCGGAACGACTTGCATACTTTTTGACTTCTTCAATGCCTGACAGCCACTTGCGAGAATTAGCCGAAAAACAACAGCTGGACAGTCAAACACTTCGCCTGGAAGCACTACGACTGTTGGCTTCATCCGAAAGTGACAGGTTTATTGCGGACTTCATTGACAATTGGCTGGGGTTAAGAGCATTAGGTCGTATGCCTCCTGATCCCGATTCATTTCGAGTCTACTACGCCTCAGCTCTCGAAGAAGAAATGAAACGGGAAACTCAGTTATTTATGAGGGATCTTATCGATCGGAATGCATCGGCATTGAGATTTCTAAACGCGCGCTACACTTTTGCCAACCGTGATCTCGCCAAGCTTTACGGAGTTGAAAATCAGGTTCCGGTTGGTAAGGCCGAAGAGTTTCATCGAGTTGAATTCGATTCACTGAGCCGCGGTGGTTTACTCGGGCATGCCAGCGTTCTTACCGTCTCTGCCAACGGCGTTGATACATCACCTGTCACCCGGGGAGTGTGGATCTCGAAGAACATCATGGGCATCCAGCCACCACTGCCCCCGGACAATGTTCCAGCAATCGACCCAGATGTCCGCGGCGCTAAAACCATTCGGCAGCAATTGGCGAAACATCGCGAATCGGCCACATGCAATCAATGTCATCGAAATATTGATCCCTATGGATTTGCATTAGAAAATTTCGATCCCATCGGAAGATTTCGCACGCATTATGACTCGTCGAATAAACTGCCCGTTGATGCATCAGGTCGCTTGCCCGGCGGAAGAATGTTTTCCGGCCCCGCGCAATTGAAGAGCATCTTGGTTGAAAATAAAGATTTCTTTATCCGCACATTGACCAAGAGCCTTTTAGTGCACGCACTGGGCCGGCCCATAGAGCCGACAGACCGTGGTGAAGTTGAAGAAATCACTCTTGCTGTCGAAGGACATGAATATGCTCTGAGGGACTTGATACTGGCTGTCGTTACTAGCGACCTCTTTAGTCGGTAGCAAGCAAACTGTGCCTGAGACTCCAATACGAATTAAAGGTGCGTTAGCTTTAGCATCAGTCTTTAAGATCACTCCCTCCTCAAGACAGATTCCAATGATGTAGACACGAACAGCGATTGCCTTGATGTTTGTTTTGGGGTGCATTTTTGCCGCATCTGCCCGTCCCGCCACACCCGTATGTCCAATCGAGGCGGCTACGGTCGATCCAGCGTCTTTCTTCTTGGCACGAAAGTCAAAGCATCCAACCTTGCGGATTGTTCACATCGGGATGGCCTCACCACTGAGGCCTAGAACCACCGGATACGGAGTCACTGAGTACAGCACCGTCAGGGTATCGCGGTAGTGACGGAAGTGATCTTGCGGGTTGCCGTATCGCAGCAATGGGTTGGGCCAAGGGAGGTCAATGAACTGAGGGGAAACCCTTCCGTCCTTCCCTGCCCTGATCGGAGCCCACTTGATACACTGAGTTACTCAGGTGAGCAGTCTCGCTCACTCGTTTTCAAGACGAATATTGCTCCGCGAATCAAGTTGCGACTGGATGGTAACTCGACGCCAATGATCACTCCCCAAGACTTCTCAGAATTCGAAAAACTCGCAGGCGACTTCGACTTGATTCCGATTTGTCGTCAATTGTTGGCAGATACTCTGACCCCGGTCTCGGCGTTTAAACGCCTCGACGATGGTGGCACAGCTTGCCTTTTTGAGAGTGTGATCGGTGGTGAGAAAGTTGGGCGTTACAGTTTTCTAGCCATTCGACCCTATCAAACGGTGACCGCGACACGTCATGAAGTGGAGATTGAATGTTGCGGCAAAAAAGAGACGCTCGAAAGTGCGGACCCTCTGAGTGAGTTCAGAGGGTTGATCGGCAAACCTCGTGTGGCTGAGTCGGATGAGTTGCCCCCGTTTGCTGGGGGTGCCGTGGGTTATGCAGGGTACGATGTTGTGCGTTACGTTGAGCATCTGCCTGACTCACCGCACGATGATCGTCAATTACCCGACTTGTTCTTCGGATTTTTTGATCGCATGGTCGTGTTTGATAATGTTTCCAAAACGATGAGTGTGATCGCGCTCGCAAAGCCAACCGATCAAGTGGAGCCACGGCAGGCGTTTGATGAAGCGTGTTCCGCTATTGATGAAATGGTTCAGCAGCTTCGAGATACGGATGATCAGCTGTCCTGTCAGGACGTGGGAGATCGAGCCGAGGATCCTCTGGAGTTCTCCAGTAATTTCACGAAGGCGGCCTTCGAGGAGGCTGTGTTGCGATGTGTAGACTACATTGAAGCGGGCGATATTTTTCAGGTAGTGATCAGTCAACGTCTGGAGCTGGAGATTGCCTGCAACCCCTTCGAGATTTATCGCACACTGAGGACGGTAAACCCGAGCCCTTTCATGTTTTTTCTTAGGACACCGGACACGACTCTTGTTGGAAGCTCTCCTGAGATCATGTGTCGAGTGGTCGATGATAAAGTGACCGTGAGGCCTTTGGCAGGAACTCGGCGTCGTGGTCGTACCGACGCTGAAGATCGTGCTTTGGAAGAAGAGTTGCTTTCGGATCCAAAAGAGCGGGCTGAACATGTCATGTTGGTGGACCTGGGACGCAACGATGTTGGGCGGGTTGCGAAATTTGGCAGCGTTGAACTGCCCGATGTGATGGTGGTGGAAAGGTACAGTCATGTGATGCACATTTCTTCTACCGTGAACGGGACTCTCACGGACGACGCGGATGCCTTTGATGCATTGGCGGCGAGTTTGCCGGCGGGGACAGTCTCGGGTGCTCCCAAGGTGAGAGCCATGGAGATTATTGATGAGCTGGAACCCACCCGCCGAGGGCCGTATGCGGGGGCGGTCGGCTACGTCGATTTTTCTGGGAACATGGACACGTGCATCGCGTTGCGGACCCTCGTCGTGCAAGGCAACAAGGCATACGTTCAAGCCGGCGCGGGGATTGTGGCAGACAGTGTTCCCGAGCTTGAATATAGGGAAACGATGAATAAAGCCAGAGGCTTGTTGCGTGCCATTGAGTTAACGGAGAAGCGAACTCAAGGGTGATGATTCAGAACGTGGTTGATTTAGATTGCACGCGATGAATCGATGGGAAGGCCGCCTTGGATAAAAGTCGCGTTCTCGACGGCTTCCCGGGGAAACCAAACCTGTCCCCAGATGGTGGCAGTATCGTGAAAAATGTGGTGAAGTTGGGTGACCCTTTCGTTTCAGCAGAAAGCAAAATCATGGTGGTGGTGATTGCGACGATCCTTACCGAATCCGGCAAACGGGACGAGGTTTTAAAACACTTCGGAGAAGTGGTGCCGAAGGTGCTTCAAGAGGAGGGATGTATTGAGTATATGCCGTTTGTCGACATCCAAACCATGATCCCGACGCAGGTGGAGCCAAACCAGGATCAAGTGGTGATGCTCGAGAAGTGGGAATCCACCGAGGCTTTGGAGCAGCATCTGCTTGCACCTCATATGCTGGAATTTCGTACTCAAGTTAAAGACATGATCAAAGCGGTCAGCCTTCAGATTCTTTCGCCAGATCGCTCTTAGGTATGGGGCCCCGAAAGTGGAAAGACGTCGATACCTGCCCGGTCTCAGTCGGCAAGTTTTGCTCTGGATGTCCTGCGCAGTATTGTCACTCGCGGTTTCGGCAGGGTGCCAAGGTTGTCGGCAGAATCCAGAAACCGAGGATGAATCTCCACGCCCAAAAGAAGCTTTCGATTTTGAAAAGCTCGCCGCTCTACCCGATCTGGAATCTCCGGCCAATCAGGCAAAGCCGGGCCATTGGGTGTCAGGGCATCGTAAGATTACGGCCAACGATTATGACTTCCAGGGAAGTCTCGAGAATCGGGTGATCGATAGTAGTGGCCGTCCGATACCGACAGAAATGACGAATCATTATCTGACCACACAACGTCCGGTTTCGTTACCCAAGGGGCAGACGAAAGACGTCGAGGTCATGTATTACATTCCTCGTCGACTCGAGGGAGAGAATCGCATTGTCACGCTTGAGCAGGAACTGTTCGATCGAACTGGCGGAAAAGTTGATGTACCTAATGGCGGCGTCAACCTGATGCCCTCGTACCGCTACTTTTTTGTGGTGCTCAGTCAATCACCCGGGTCATTCAATTTTGTGAAGGCCTTGCCTGCGATGGTCATGCCTAATCTGGGACAACGGATCGAGCTGTTCAGGGTCGTGATTCCGACGATCAAGGATTACGTTCCTGTTCCAAGTGATAGTTCGGCATGGACTTCGTTTGCGTTTCTACTATGGGATGATCTCGATCCAGATATGCTGACTCCGAAGCAGCAGCAGGCATTGGTGGATTGGCTGCATTTTGGCGGCCAGATCATTGTGAGTGGCTCCACCAATATGGCCCTTTTAAACCGGAGTTTTCTCGGCCCCTACCTGCCCGCGACTTACACTGGTAGTCGAAATTTTACAGACGAAGACATCAAGGAATTGAGCGATTTCTGGACGATCGCGCCGGAGAAAGAACCGGCGGTCCCTTGGGCAATTGGCGATACGGGCGAAGTTCTGGGGAATGACCTGGAGCTCACGGAAAAAGGGCAATGGATGGCTCACAGCAATGAACTTCTCGCCGAATCAACAGTGGGGCGAGGTCGAATTGTCGTCTCCTCAATACCATTGAATCATCGGAGTTTACTGAGGTGGCCATCATACGACTCGTTTTTCAATAACGCCTTGCTAAGACGTCCACGCAGGGATTTCTTCAGCGGAACCGACAGCTTCAATCAGGATCTGGGTTTTCACTACAAGGATTTTCGTGGATATGAATTTGATCCTCGATTTTTCAGTACCTTGCGATATCTGACACGCGACCTTGGATTTCGGACACAAGACTTGGAGAGTCGGCAACGACAAATGGAAGGGGAGGAACGTCCGGATCTGCAGACGAGTGACAATCCGTTTGTCAGCGACGCATCGCCCGTAGCGTCGGGTGCCGAGATGAAGAAAAGCGAAAGGTGGCACTTGGGAGGATATCGTTTCACTTCCCTTTCAGGAGTTGCGGGTTGGAACGACAGTAGCGCGGTGGCACGGGAAAGCCAAAGTGTGCTCGACGCTTCTGCGGGCATCGAGCCTCCGTCCTCCCAGTTTGTCTTAACCGCACTCGGTATCTACTTGTTGCTCTTGGTACCGGTAAACTGGGGCGTGTTTCGACTGATCGGCCGGGTCGAGTGGGCTTGGATCGCAGCGCCAATTTTGTCGATCCTCGCAGCAGTGGGGATTGTTCGAACGGCCCAACTCGACATCGGTTTTGCTCGCAGTCAAACGGAATTAAGTATTCTGGAACTGCAGAATGGATACACGCGGGGGCACATGACGCGTTACGCATCCGTTTACACCTCGCTTTCCACGGAATTTTCGGTCGACTTTGACAACGATGGCGCTCGTGGGCAACCGTGGGGGAGTCCGATGGAGTCCCGCGCGTTATCACGAGCCAATGCTCGGGAGGTGCAGCTCAGTCAGGAAGGAGGGCTGCAGCTGAAGAATGTCCTTGTCAACTCAAACTCGGCCGAACTCGTTCATCTGGAGCAGATGATTGATGTTGGCGGTGAGTTCACCCTTTCAGGGAATGTGGAGACCGGATATCGCTTGGTCAATGCAACCAATCTGAAACTCAAGGATGTCGGCGTCTATGGGTACGAACCTTCAGGTGAAATGCGAAAGGCTTGGGTCGGCGAGTTGGCTGGCAACACGAATGTTGAATTGGAATGGGAAGACCCGTCCGAATCGACCTTGTTGTTTCAACAGTGGGAGTCCAACCCCATAACCCGATCCGTTGCCTATGATGCCTCGGAATTTTTGACGAGTCTGGATGCTGATGAGAGCGGTACCCTGAGCTTCAAGGAGATAAAGCAGCATCCCGCTTATCTGCCCGATTGGGATCGCTTATTTGTGGTTGCTCGAGGTGTGGGTCGTCGGGAGGCCTCCTCGCGGCGCGATCGAGGAGAGCTTGACCTGCAAGACGTCCGCAAGATGATCGACCTTTTTCCGAAAGAGGATCTTTGGCTGGGAGGCCTGCTCCAATTGGTGACCCAGCAGCTCGTGGATCGCCAACAGAGTTCCATCATGATCGGCTGGGCCGACGAGGATCTGCCGGGCACGGAATGGTCTCCGCAACCCTCGCAGGTCAATCGCAGAATGCTGGTGGTGGCTCACTTGGATTCGCTGCCATGGAACCCCATATTGCCAGATGTCAATCTACTGACCGAGGTCGAAGACGGGAAGTTTGAGTTCGAATTGGAAGATGATGAAGACGAGAAGACTGACGAGAAGACTGAAGAGGCAACGAATCCTGCCGTTGGGACTGCGGAGAATGACTAAAGCGACTTCCGTGTCAACGGCCCCGATCGCAGTGTTCCGGACAACCGGCGCATGGATGAGTCGACCAGGAGGAGTTGGGGGTCAGAATATGCATTGTCCGTCGAGTTGAAATGTTTTGAAGCCTGCATTGAAGATGAAAAAATGATCGAGATTTCAGACTTTGGTAAAGACTATGGGGACTTCACCGCCGTGGAGTGTCTCAACCTGAATATTGCTGAGGGCGAGGTCTTTGGGTTCATCGGGCCCAATGGTGCGGGAAAGAGTACCACTATTCGCTTTCTGGCGACGCTCCTGCGACCCTCAAGAGGCTGTGGGACCGTCAATGGATTCAGTGTTTTGGAACAGCCGATGGACGTGAGAAAAAGTGTGGGTTACATGCCGGATAATTTCGGCGTTTACGACGGCATGCGTGTGTGGGAGTTTCTCGACTTCTTTGCCGTTGCCTACCAGATATCGAGCCACGAGAGGCGGAGGATCATCAATGAAGTGCTCGAGTTGGTTGACCTCACCTATAAAAGAGACGATTTCGTGAATGGCCTTTCGCGAGGTATGAAGCAACGGCTATGCCTCGCGAAAACGCTGGTACACGACCCACCCGTTTTGATCTTGGATGAGCCTGCGAGTGGACTGGATCCGCGGGCGAGAGTGCTCGTAAAAGCCCTCCTTAAAGAGTTGCGGCAGATGGGGAAGACCATTCTGATATCCAGTCACATTCTGACGGAGCTCGCTGACATATGCACGTCAATTGGAATCATTGAGAGGGGCCAGTTGTTGATGCATGGGCCGATCGAGGATGTCTATCGCCAAATTCGTGGTCATCGCAATCTCGATATCCGTGTCAACGTTGGGGTAGAGAAAGCCGCCTCAATTCTTCGGAGCGAAGTGGGGCTCCGGGAAGTGCAGGTTGAGGGGAATCAACTGCTCGCCGAGTTGGATGTCGACGATGCCGGACTCGCCAGATTGCTCAAGAAGATGGTCGAAGAAGGTGTTGAAATTCGGAGCTTCAACGATAAGGATCCGACGCTCGAGGATGTTTTCATGACGGTGACTCAGGGCATCGTCAATTGAACCGACGAAAAACCTACTTTCTGCATCTTGGGATTCCAACTTGAGTCGCATCAGTTTGTGGCCAGATATTGGTTGCAGATCGTAAAATCATTACCTCGCACGTTGTAGAACGTGCCTCTCTGCCTGACCATCTTGCCTGAAACGTCGGACCGGTTTGTCTGTGCAACGTCACCCGTCTTGCCAGAGCTATCGAAGCGATTCAAGGCGTTGGCAACTCGCTCTTTGTGACGTCTTTTTTTTCAACCATCCGGCCCACTTCCGTTTGGGTGCTAGACTTCCGCGTCCTGTATTGCGGCCGATCGGTATGCCGATTCGTCAAGGTTTGAAGAGTATTTTTCGACTCGATCAAAAACCTATCGCTTCCGTTCACTTGTACGCATTGCACGGATATTACCAGTAGGTCCACGCTGAGGTGCATTGAGTTTGCAGTCCTGCAGCGACGAACGCTTGCGATGCCAATTCGTGAACTACGTTTGACGTGTTCGTTCACCAAAACGACGACGTTGTACGTTCCTTGCCGCAAATTTGGGTGGAAAACCACCTTCACGCCAGAGGTTGATGATGGGATTTCTTAAGAAGTTCTTCCGAAATGTATTTCACGAGGGTGCGACGCACGCGAACCCAACGAGTAGTTTTGATCATCTGACCGACGATCAACTCGAGGCGCACTTGGGGATCAATCAGTACGGCCAGTTTCAGCTTACAGATGCGGTACGACCCTCGTACGATTTGAAGGTGCATCCCAAGCAGGGCTACCGACATGATTTGTACATTGATGAAGAAAATAACTCTCGAGTGCCGGTTCTCATGGCCTCCGCCTCAAAAGACCAGCTTTTTGAGTTGTTCATGGATATGATCCAACCACTGGGTCAAACCGTAGATGTTGTTCTGGAGACCAGTCACGATCCCGGTGAGGAGGGCCACACGGACCTCTACCGTGAGCACATCGACATGCCCGTTTTGAGAAGTATTCTTTACGAGTATGAAGATTTGCTCCTCAATGACGGTTGCACCGGCATCGCCGTGTTGAATCCCAATACACCTCAAGAGGTCCAATTCGATGAGCATAAGTTGCTCATCGTGTACGGCTCTCCACTCGAAACTTTCGAACATCGACTCGAACGTAACGGTGTGGGTCATGAGGAGGACATTCGGTTCATTACAGAAGCCGAACATGTCCACTCAAGCAGTGAAGAATATCAACATCAATTTCAGGAACTGTGTCGGCGACTCGGTATGGACGAGAAGTACTAAACCGCCCGGTACGTCATAAAGAATGCATGTCAAAAGCTCGCCTGATCACTGGCGAGCTTTTTTAATGACTTCGCGAAATCGCTCATGTCAACCGATCAACCCGTGGCGAACGCGTCCATTTGAAACCGGGTGGGGGCGACCGAGACGGTCATGAATGGTGGTGGACGGATCTAGGCCCATCAATTTCCAGACGGTTGCCAAAACGTCGCCTGGCGAGACGGCATCTTGAATCACTTCGGCTCCCTGATTGTCTGTCTGTCCATAGATGAGGCCCGGTTGTAGGCCTCCGCCAGCCATGACAATTGAGTAGGCATTGGGCCAATGGTCTCGGCCGGCGTCGCCATTGATCTTCGGGGTTCGCCCAAACTCACCGGCAAGGACAACGATGGTGTCCTCTAATGTGCCGTCCCTTTCGAGGTCCGAAACCAACGCGGTGAAAGCCTGATCTAGAGGGGGAACGATACTTTCGTATCGTCCCTTCAATCCTCCATGGGTATCCCACTTTTGGTTGAACTCGTTGTAACCAACCCAGGGAACTCCTGCTTGGGAAAGTCGTTTCGCCAGGAGAATCGCTTGCCCAAGCCGATTCCGACCGTACCGGTCACGCTCGTCCTCTTGCACGTCGTTCAGCCTCAGTGCGGCGCGAATTCGACCATCGGTGACCAGTTCGTAAGCACTCTGATAGAGTCGGGACGACTCCTGGATCTTGTCGCGATCGAGCCAGCGTGCCGTTTGATCAAGTTGTTTGAGGAGGCTTTGTCGACCCTGGAGTCGCGCAAGACCGGTTTCGGAGCCGAGGGTAAGAGACAGCGGGTTATAGTCTTTTCGATTTGGATCTCCTTCGACGAGGAAGGGATTGCATATCGGGCCAAGGAACCCGCCATATTGTCCGGGCATTCGATTCGAGGGACCAGGAATGCTGAGCCAATTCGGCAGAGAAACGGAGTTCGGGATGCTGGTTTGGGCGGGGCATAAATGATTTAAAATCGCACCAGGGCCGGGGAAGTCGTCGGGGTGGGCTTCGCGGTCACGATCCTGCTGATTCGTCGAGCCAGTGAGTGTGATATATGTTCCTGCAATATGGTTCGTAAATTTATGCGTCATGGAGCGAATGACCGTCAGCCTATCCGCAATCGACGCTTGCCCGGGAATCAGTTCTCCAAATGCAACGCCCGGAAGACGCGTCGACATCGGGTTAAATGGTCCACGAACCTCTTTCCCAGCACGAGGCTTGGGATCCCACAAATCGAGGTGACTGGGACCACCTTGCAACATTAGGAAGATGCATCGTTTTTTCGGGTGTGAGGCCTCGCAGGTAAGCCCTTCCGGAGCTCCAAAAGGGGAGAGCGTACCCGCGATTGAAAGTCCTCCTACACGCAACAATTCTCGGCGTGACCAGCCTTCGAGTTTTGTCATGGCGTTTACCCTTCTGGTTCAACACGTGTTTGTGGGTCCTCACGACTGGCGACGTGAATTGGGGAAAAGGAGTTGAACCTGGTCAGTTGGATGAGAGCTTAACGACGTCTCAATGCATCCTAGTCGAACTTTGCCCATGATGCTGCCGACGTTTTTTCGGAAGAACTTTCGAAGATGGGAGCAAAGGTCTTCTAATTGCGTCGGCCAAAGAAGCCTCTGACATTTAAACGGCTTTCAAATTCATTCCTCTTCTCCAAGCAGAAAGTTGGCCAAGGTGGGTTGCTTCGTGGGAAGTAAGGATATGCGCGACAAGGAGATCTTGGGTAGGAAATACGGCTCGCAGTGTTTCTATTTCCGTCTCTTTTTGTAGAAGCGTAGGATCCGCCTGTTGGACGGCTTGAGTCAGTCGAGCATGTCCGTCTTCGTACCCTTCAAGCAACTCTGCAACGCTGGGGTACGGTTCTGGGGTGTTTTGCGGGGTTGAGCCGACTCCAAAATTGTCGTTCCAACTTTCATCAAGCCAAGTCTCACCCCCACATAGCGAGACGCCAAATTGAGCCACAAAGGAAAGGTGCCCCAGCACCCAGGCCGGATGGTTCAAACCTTGCGAGGGTTGTTCGTAGTACTGCTGGGGAGATAGATCTTCTGTTAACTTGCGCCCGTAGTTCAAAAGAAACTCGTAAAGAGCGACTTCACGCTGGAACATCATAAACCCTTTTTGAGATCAGTCCAATTTCATCAATCAGTGTGTCTGTGAGCGCCGATTGCGATTCTAGTTATCGTCATTTCTCTGATGAGTCAGCAGCCATTGGTAGATTTTCGGGTTCGCGTAGGTGCTCGTCCAGCTGTTGTGCCCGACGTTGGGATATTCCGTGTATTCAGGTTCGGCACCGGCTGTCTTAAGGGCACGGATCATATCGCGGCTCCGTTTGACTTTAACCGTCGGATCAGCGTCGCCATGAAAAACCCAGACGGGGACATGTTTGAATTTCTCGATGACCGTTGCTCGGGAGTCACCTCCGCCGCAAATTGGGATGACCGCAGCGAAGCGATTTGGCGCTCGACTGACCAGGTCCCACGCCCCGAAGCCCCCCATCGAAAGGCCTGTGAGGTAGATGCGATTTTCATCAATGGGGTGGGTTTCGCAAAGTTCATCAAGCAAGTGAGATACGAGGGTCAGTGCGGTGGAGGGCTCTGCTGGAAGCGTGTGCTCGTCATCTGTCCACGGCACATTCACCCACTGTTGATCTTTCGGGCATTGGGGGATCACGACCGCGCATTTTTGCAGCGATTGGAGTTTGTCGGAGAGAAAGTCCTTTGCACCGTGAACCAATGTCTTTTGATTGTCGTCTCCTCGTTCCCCTGCCCCATGCAGAAATAGCAGGATGGGGACAGTTTCATTTTGCTTCAGATCGCTCGGGAGATACCAACGATAATGCAGGGTCTGTCCCGTGGGATGTTTGAATTCTCGTTTCGTGTAGCGATCAAGCACGTTGTCTTTGCCTTCCGTCACGGCGGTCTGTGCAACAAGTACGAACAGCGAGAGACCAAGATGTCCAAGTTTTTGGGTCGATAGAACCATGTTTGGGATTCCACAGCGATGGGTTTCGAGGAGAACAGCCGCAAGTTTTGCCGGCCGAATCTATTGTGACCTGACAAGCGGAATCGTCGCCATCGAAAAGTATCGCATTCCTAAGGTCACTCATCCACCGCTGCAGAGGAAACTTTGACGGGTGGCAAAAAGGGACTGTCCTCGATTCACTCCAGCCCCCATAGTCTTTTGTGGGATTTATCGCGATCATTAAGGGGCAGCGTTTGACTGGACGTTCTGTGAGCGTGGCTGTTGAATCCGATCATTTTCGATCGGACATGTGAGGTCGGGGTCCGACCGGCAATTTTGAAGCTTCCTGGAAAGTACTCGGCGAAAATGAATGATTCTGACATCGTGATCAAGGGAGCTCGCGAGCACAATCTGGTCGGGCTTGACCTCAAATTACCGCGCAACCAGCTCATTTGTCTGACCGGCGTCAGTGGTTCTGGCAAGAGTTCTTTGGCCTTTGACACCCTTTACGCCGAGGGGCAGAGACGATACGTCGAGAGCCTCTCGACGTTTGCGCGACAATTTCTTGGGCAAATGCCGAAACCCGATGTAGACCTGATTTCGGGATTAAGTCCATCAATCAGTATTTCGCAAAAATCAACCAGTGGGAATCCTCGGTCGACTGTCGGGACCATCACCGAGATTTATGACTTTCTTCGAGTCCTGTTCGCGAGAGTCGGAACCAGCCATTGTCCGGAATGTGGCGAAGTCATCGTTGCGCAAACCGGAGAACAGATTGCGGCAAGGCTCTTGGACCTACCGACCGGCACACAATTCAGTTTGCTGGCCCCTGTCATTCGGCAGCAAAAGGGTGAACATCGGGATCGCCTCGCCGATCTGCTGAAGCAGGGATTTGTCCGAGCAAGAGTTGACGGTGAAATCATGTCGCTTGCCGAAGATCCACAGCTGGATCGTAATATGCGACATCAAATTGACGTGGTTGTTGATCGAATCAAGATCAAGAAGAATGTCCAGGCTCGCATCGCCGAATCTGTCGAACTCGCCCTGAAACTTGGTCAAGGGACATTGATCGCACTGGTTGAGGAAGAGGCGG
>JAKVCA010000028.1:0-25406 GCA_022448315.1 Pirellulaceae bacterium
TAATCAGAAAAAGCCCCTGCACTTCCGTGCAAGAGCTTGCATCTACCAGCAAATTTCGTCTTCCTGACCAACATCTTCTTCAAGATCCAAATGCTCTTGAATTTCTTCAGTTTCTATCCAGTCCCAAATGAAGATGCTGATGATGAGTTTCGTGATGAAGTTCAACATTTGGCAACTATATGGCAACTGGACCTACTTAAGGTGCTGATTTCCCTGTGTTTTTGGCAAAAGCTCGTCTCCTGCCGGGGGAGCCTTTTAGGAACGCGTTCTAAAAATGCTTCCGTAGTAAACGCCGAAGGTCGATGCACACGCATCAGCCTTTGGCGGTATGTCCTGAGGTTTTCGCACCGCTCTCTGTTTCTTGCCCAGCGGAGTCTATTCAAACTTCTGATTGGGAAAGTCTTCAGGAACTGGAATGGTTACTTTTCCAGTGGCGGCCCACTCCGTGCCACGCAAAAACGTCGTCACAAAACTCCCCTCTTTAATTTGCGTCACATGGTGTCCCAATATCGAGTGGAAAATTCTGCCTTTGCCATATGAGACTACCATCAAGGCGGGTTCGTGGCGGCCAGTTCCCCGCCTTTCCTTGGACGAAAATGCGGTAGCCAGGATCGTCACATTCTCCGCCGGACCTCGCAACTTATCGTAAAGCTCATCTGGACCATGTTTGAATTTGGGAGGAAGACCTTGCATGATTGGGTGTTGTGGATTCCTTACTACCAACTCGAATTCGTGTTGAGGTCCGTGAGCTCCGCCCCTCCCGTTTGAAGTATCGCGGACGACTTTGCCCTCGGCGTCGATATACAGATATGGCCCGCTTTTTTCGTTGCGGCCGCCCCATCCCCCAAGGCCTGTCATCTTGTTGTACTCGACCCAATTCGGCCAGCAGTTATTCGCTGCATGGATCGCGACCATGCCTCCGCCGCTGGCCATGTATTCTTCGAAGGCCTTCTGAGTTGCAGCGGGCCAATCGGCGGCACCAAAACCTTCGTTCATCACGACAACGTCGTACTTGCTGAAGTCCGGCCGATAACTGCCGTCTTCGCAGCCCTCCTTCGTTGAGCGAGAGTGATCCACCTCGAAACGGGAATCCTTGTTGAGGATTTGCTTCAGAACCGGAGTCGTTTCCTGGTGGTTATGAGCCTTCTGAGGACCATCAGTGATCAGTACTTTTATGTTCTCTTCTGCACGTAGACTACAGGTGCTTAGCGAAGCAATGCTGGTGCTCAACGAAGCAATAAGAGCGATGGTTAATGCTGGGGAACTTCTTTTCATGGTTGAGGTTTTCGTGGTTGAAGTCCTGGAAAGGTTGGTAACTCTGGTTGTTCGTCGGGTAACCCACGCAACAGCCACGCGGCGAAGTGCAGCTTTGTAGCGAAGGCACTTAAGATCAAAACAGACTTGTCGGATTCAGTGCTGCGACTATGAGTTCAAGACGCTGAAGACTTGGGGACTTGGCCTCGCAAGACGCTGTTCCCTTCCATGAGTTCAGCTTGATCATACGAGAATGACTCCTCCCAATCAGACGGGTTAAACTGTCCGCTTGCGGCATAAGAGTCGATCGCGTTTTGGTACGTGACCTTGGTGATATCAGCTTCATCAATCCCTCGCTCCCTCATGACCGCGGCACAATCCGGTACGGACAGCGGATTGCTCACTCCCCAGTCCGCCGAACTGTTGACGATGATGCGTTCAGAGCCATATTCCTGAACGACATTTGCCATTCTGTCTTTGCCCATTTTTGTATCCGGGTAAATCGTGAAGCCCGCCCAATATCCTCTGTCGAGGACTTCACGCACGGTCTCCTCATTGTTGTGGTCAATGATTGCCAGATGAGGTGGAACACCATGCTCTTCCAACACATCCATGCTTCTGAGTGTCCCCTCCTTCTTCGCTCGGTGAGGAGTATGAACAAGAATTGGCTTTTTGAATTTCTTGCCAAGCTCAATTTGTAATCGAAAGTACTTATCCTCGGACTCGCTTTGGTCGTCGTAGCCAATCTCGCCAACAGCTACGACGCCGTCCTTCACGATAAAAAGCGGAAGGATTTCCATGACCTCCTCGGCCAGCGGCTCATTGTTCGCTTCTTTGGAGTTCAATCCGATGGTGCAATAGTGACGGATGCCAAACTGTGATGCACGAAATCGTTCCCAGCCAATAAGTGACGAGAAGTAGTCTTGGAAGCTACCGACTGAAGTTCTGGGCTGCCCCAACCAGAATGCAGGTTCGACAACGGCGACAATTCCAGCGGCATGCATCCGCTGATAATCATTAGTGGTTCGGGAACTTACGTGAATATGAGGGTCGATGTATCGCATGACTTTATTCCTGAAGTAGAGCAGGCTTGATCGCGTTGAGCTGAAGCAGTGAAGCGGCACTCAGAGCCTGCTCGCAAAGTTCGACTACGGCACGAGGAACCGAACGCTGAGCACTGTGTCTCTCACTGATGTATTGAAAAATCGTCTCTGCGAGAGACGAATTATGTCGCTCGTGCAGTCCAACGATTGTGCCAATGGCACAGTTTACAAAAATGGCTTTCAGCACCATCTGATTCCATTGATTCTCATTGAAGTGCGCTTGAGGGAAGGGGTTGCCTAATGCCAGTGCGGAGAATACTGGCACGATATTGGTGCGGGCAGCCTCGGTCGCTATTCGAACAAAGTGTTCTTGAAATTTGAGTAACGGCAGAACTCGAATGATGAGCTGTTGTTCACGGATATCAGCCGTTTGGTAAAGCCTTTCAAGCAGTTTGGTAAAGTCTTCTGGCGAACCCGCCCAGTTCCTGCAAACCGCTTCAAGTGCGATCGACTTGATCATGTCTTTGAGCGGTATTCCCATCAAAGAAGATTGCACAGAATCGCCGTTTCTAACTTCTTGCGACGCAGGAGGGTCAGCACACTGAGCCCCAATCATTGCCCAAACCTCGATGAGTTGAGACAGCTTAGTCGAGTTTTGTACAGCCTCGAGTGCTGATTCGCCGAGCGCTGCGTAGGGACTCTCAAGAAGACGTCGCTGATAGACTTCTCGGTAGGTCGTCGCGTAATTTTCACAGTTTGAGTTCTGGAACATTCCTTTTTGACTGTCCCCGTCAATGGCGGCCTCGTGATACATGCAATGGGATTGCATGTCCAAAGGTTGATCATTGTAGTGCGAATCGCCGAACGCTGTCAAAACGTCGGACTGCCGCTTGCATGACACCTACTCGGATTAGGAGTCGCCAGTGTGAGCCTCGGTTGGATCGGCCTACGGATGCAAGCAATTTTGGGCCGAAATTCGGCCTCGACACCTCGCGCAGTTTGAGAGGAGCCCTGAATCGCACATGATTTCTGATAACTTCCGCGCGGTACAAAACGCGTGAAGGGGCGTTTGTTTGGTGATCCATCGGCTGTTACTCGGTTCGCCTCGTCGGGAAAATCACAGCTTGCGACCGTATCTGCGCGAAAACAGCACGCAGTGGCGTGCCGAGCTCGTAGCGATATCTCAGCATGGCAGATTCGCTCGCGTGAGTTGGCTCAGGCGGCGCGACGCATGACCTTGATCGCACCGCCGAGCCGTTCCTCGCAGAACACTTAACCAGCCCCATCGCACTGGCGGCGTAAAATTGCGAAATACGAATTAAGCCATCGCTGATTCATGCACTTGAGGTTCATACCCCAAACTTGGCGATAACCACCTTTCCACTTCTTCAACCGTCATCCCTTTTCGCCCGGCGTAGTCTTCGACCTGATCCTTTCCGATATCCCGAATCGTAAGATAGTGGCTGTCAGGGTGACCGAAGTAGAATCCGGAAACCGATGAGGGAGGATTCATTGCGTAACTTGTTGTCAGACTCACACCAATGAGATGCTCCGCGTCCAACAAGTTCCACAAGATTCCTTTCTCCGTGTGATCTGGGCAAGCCGGATATCCAGGTGCAGGTCTGATACCCCTATACCTACCCTTGATCATCCATTCATTGAATTCGTGGCTTTCACCCTTCGGCGCCTTCAGGCGATCACCAAACTGAAAGGGTTCGTCTTTTCCATATCCCCAGCGGTCACGCACCAGTTTGTGGCAGTATTCGGCCGAGGCCTCTGCGAAACGATCTGCCAACGTTTGAATGATGATTGCCGTGTAGTCGTCTCCGTTGTTCTTGAATTTTGCTGCGTAATCCTCGATTTCCTGGCCGGCCGTCACGCAGAAAGCCCCGATGTAGTCTGCCTTTCCGCTGCTCTTCGGTGCGACAAAGTCAGACAAACAGACACACCGACCATCTTTTGTCTCTCTCTGTTGCCGGAGGAAATGAAAGGTTTCCTTGACGTTTTCACGCAACTCATCCTCGTAAACCTCGACATCATCCCCGATGCTGTTTGCTGGCCAAATGCCCAATACCGCCCGCAAATGGACACGATCATTACTAATGAGATCATCAAGCAAACGAAGTGCATCTTCGTAGATTTCAGTCGCCTGCTTGCCTCGTTCTTCGTGACTCAAAATCTTGGGGAAGATGCCCTTCATTTCCCAAGCATGAAAATACGGCGACCAATCAAAATATTCGGCGACCTCTGCGGCAGGCAGTTGATTGAATAGCTCGAGTCCCAATTTGCTTGGCGTCTTCAAGTCGGAAAAATCCAGTACTTTCGCGAGAGAACGTGCATCTGCAAGAGGCAGACCATCTTCGCGTTTCTCATTCTGAGCGGCGAATCTTACGCGATGTTTCTCTTGTTGCTGTTGTAGTTCCTCAATGAAACCAACCTTGGTCTTCGGATTCATGAGATCGCTACAGACTCCCGTCACAAGTGATGCATCTGTCACATGCACGATCGGACCCGAGTAATGAGGGGCGATCTTGATTGCCGTATGCATCTGCGACGTTGTCGCTCCACCGATTAGCACCGGCGTCTTCATCCCAAGCTTTTCCATCTTGGAGACATTCGTGATCATCTCATCCAACGATGGAGTGATCAGCCCGGACATGCCAATGAAGTCAGCGTTTTCTTTGGCGGCTACTTCCAAGATCTTGTCACACTCACACATGACGCCGAGATCTATTACCTTGTAACCATTACAGCCGAGCACGACTCCAACAATGTTCTTGCCAATGTCGTGCACGTCACCTTTGACCGTTGCGATCACGAACGTTCCGGCAGAAGCGCCTTCGTCCTTGTTCTCTTCCATAAATGGCAGCAGATACGCCACTGCCTTTTTCATGACCCGCGCACTTTTTACCACCTGAGGCAAGAACATTTTGCCGGCGCCAAAGAGTTCACCGACGACTTTCATGCCGTCCATCAATGGACCTTCGATCACTTCGAGCGGACGATCAAAGCTCTTTCGTGCCTCTTCCGTATCCGCTTCGATATGGCTGGTGATGCCCTTGACCAACGCGTGCGAGATGCGTTCCGTTACGGAACCGCTGCGCCAGTCATCGGTTGCAGCTTCATCCGTTTTTTTTTTGGCTTCCGGGACTGCCCCAGCGCCTCCTGCGAGGAACTTCTCGAGGATTTCCGGATCACCTTCTTCGGTTGCCCGTTTGTAAAGAGATCGCAAAGTGTCCATGCCCTTGAGCATGGCGTCATGGATACGCTCTTCTGGTGATCCCGATCCGAGAGTGACTTCGCCGGACTTGATCCTTTCCGCAAATTCGATCAACTTTTCCGTGGCATCTTCATTCCGATTGAGAATGACATCCTCGACCAAGTCGCGGAGCTTGGAATCGACATCCTCGTATTTCATCAACAGCCCGGGATTGACGATCGCCATGTCCAAGCCTGCCTCCATCGCATGATGAAGGAATACGGCGTGCATCGCCTCTCGAACTGGATTGTTGCCTCGGAAAGAGAAGGAGATGTTTGACAATCCGCCGCTTGTTTTCGCGCCAGGGCACTCACGTTTTACGTCTCTGACTGCTTCGATGAAATTGACCGCGTAGTTATTGTGCTCCTCCATACCGGTCGCGACCGTGAGGATGTTCAAATCGAAAATGATGTCGTGAGGATCCATCCCCACTTCATTAACGAGGATACGATAGGAGCGTTTTGCGATTTCAACTTTGCCCTCTTGGCTGTCTGCTTGTCCCTTCTCGTCAAAAGCCATCACGACAACGGCAGCACCATACCGCATTAACAGTTTTGCTTGCTTACGAAACTCATCTTCTCCTCCCTTGAGACTGATGGAGTTGACGATGCACTTGCCTTGAACACACTTTAAGCCGGCCTCGATCACTGACCATTTGGAACTGTCGATCATGATTGGCACACGACAGATGTCGGGCTCGGAAGCGATCAAGTTCAAGAAGCGGGTCATGCAGGCTTCACCATCCAGCATGCCTTCGTCGAAATTGACGTCGATGATGTGAGCACCTTTCTCGACCTGCGACCGACAGATCCCGAGTGCTTCTTCAAGGTTATCTTCCTTGATGAGTCGTTTGAATTTCGGTGAACCGGTAACGTTCGCCCGCTCACCGACCATGATGAATGGTGATTTTTCTTCGCTCATACGTCCCACCGCCTAGGAGAAATTCATGGGCTCTAAACCACTCAAAAGAAGCCCGCGTTTCGATTCGGGCAGTTCGCGGGGGCCGAATTCGCTCATGCGATCTTTGATCGCCTTAATGTGTGCGGGCGTCGTCCCACAGCATCCGCCAACCACATTGACAAGCCCTTCGCTTGCAAAGCTCGCAAGGGCGCTCGATGTATCTTCAGGCGTCTCGTCGTAGCCCGTTTCACTCAAGGGATTGGGTAACCCCGCATTCGGATACACGTGAACAAAAGTGTCCGCCACCCCTGATAATTCTTTCAGGTAAGGGTGCATCAGTTCGGCACCCATCGCACAATTCAATCCGACGCACGTGGGTTTCGCATGTCGTACCGAATTCCACGCGGCTTCAGGTGTTTGCCCCGACAACGTGCGCCCCGACTGATCAGTGATTGTGAGCGACAAAATCACTGGCAAGCGTTCGTCCATCGTGTCGAACAGATCTTCAATTGCATGGATCGCCGCCTTGAGATTCAAGGTGTCGAACACGGTTTCCGGCATCAGAATGTCCACACCGCCTTTCACCAGTGCGTCTGCCTGCTCGTAATAGGCTTGTTTTAATTCGTCATAACTGGTCGCCCGATACTCCGGACGACTGACATCGGGCGACAGCGATGCTGTTCGATTGGTCGGCCCCATCGCGCCAGCAACCCACATCGGGCGCCCCTGCTTTTCCGACTCCGACTGGGCCACACGCTTCGCCAGCTTCGCCGACTCGAAGTTGATATCCCAGACACGATGTTCCAATTTGTAATCGGCTTGTGCGATCGTCGTCCCCGAAAAAGTGTTTGTCTCCACGATGTCGGAGCCAGCCTGGAAATATTGACGATGAATTTCCTCGATGATGTCTGGCCGAGTAAGACTCAGCAGATCGTTATTCCCTTTCAGTTCGACCTCGACCTCAGACAACGAGTCATCACGAAAATCCTTCTCCACCAGCTCGTGCTGCTGGATCATTGTTCCCATGGCCCCGTCCAAAAGCACGATGCGCTCACGCATTAAGGCCTCCAAAGCCTGTCCTGCTTTACTTAGTGGTTTCTTGTGAGACAATACTGCCATGATCGATACATCATCCTTTGGTGTAGACTGTGATCTGTTCGTTCAATACGGGTATTTTGAGGCTGTTGGAATGCAACACGCCCGCCGCCTCTTTTGTCAGATTCTTTACTTCTTCCGTCATGCCGACGCCTTTTCGAACGTGCTTGGAAAATTCATCCAGAACTAAAAAAGCACGGTTAACAGCATTACCTGAAATATCTTTAGAAGCGTAGTCGGGATGTCCCACGAGGCCGAAATAGATATCCCCGCTGTTCAGGAAGATGACGATATCCTTATCTGGATTGATTCGGTCAATGTCGCAAGCTGCCTTGAACGCTCTTTCTGCATGCTCGGCACCAGAAAAGAAACATAAAAAACCATCCCCCGTGTACTTCACCGGAACCCCGCCATATTTCACAACAATATCTGTCATGTGGTGAAACACCACATTGGACCATTGAGCCACTTCTTTGGCAGAGAGTGTTTTGGCCCTGTCTGCAAAATGATTCAAACTTGAGCAAAAAACAGTTGCCTCAAATTCATCCCTGTTCTCCTCATGATGCCCCAAAAAGCTGTCCAGCGATATGTCAAAGAGGCTGGCAATCTTTCGGATGAGAAGAATGTCTGGGAAGTTCTCATCCTTCTCCCATTTGGAGACGGCTTGTGGACTTACCCCTACGGAGTTTGCCAAGTCGATCTGTTTCAGACCAAATCTCAGCCTCAGCTCCTTGATTTTGTTCCCCATCTTCATTTTTGAACTATAGCACCGCGGGAAACACCATTCAACGAAGGGTTGTTTGATTCGAGTCAACCTGCAGTTGATTCGCCGCCGCACAGTAATTTCCGTAACTCACCGCATGGAAGAGACCAACGTAAGCGAAACGAGGGTCGAAACTGATTCCTGTTTCTCGGGGAACTGCCATCACCAATCTTCTAACTCCTTGCTTGGAGGGAGGTTGTCTCAAAAGTCCAGATGAGACATCGTCCTAGGGGAGTCTTGTACGAGTAGTTTTGCTATTTTTAGCGAAAATCTATGTATGAACACGTAATCGCTCGCTGGCCTGATGGCTGATCGCGAGCGTTTTTCGCTTCTTGCCCGAGTTTTAAGGGCTTTGGGCGACAGTGCCTGTCTACGACCCAAAAACTCTCGGACTCTCGGGTTAGCAGACGAGAGTGAGTAACGCAGAAAAAGGTAGGTGCTGGCGGACGAAAGAGCCTGGTCTTCACCGTCGGGTGCTACCCTGCCGTTTAAGAGGTCTGACCGCCTTTCTTCTTTCACTGTGGTATGGGGCGCGGCTAAAAGCGCGGGTCAGAAGCGAGTTCAACGAGAAGGACTTCGCCGTTTCGGCTGCAATGCCTTGGTCGGCTTCGTCGCGCTGTATTGGATCGCACCGATATCCCAGCTTCCGGTCTTAGGTAATGGACGACCGTCGAAGTCCGATTGGTAGAACTCGCTCAGGTTGATTGCTTTACCGCGTAATGGGCTATCAACTTTGAGGTGGTAATCTTGCTTGTCGAGATCGACAAGCCCCGGATCGCCGCTTCCTGCCTGATCGCTGTCACCCTGATATTTCGTGCTGGCGGATTGATACTTTGAATACCAGTTCGCTGTTTTCAGAGCGCCGCCGGATCGATTGCCGGTATAAGGAGAGGACGAATAGATGAACAGATTGTTCCTGAAGTGGGCTCCAGAAGGTTTGCCGACAGGGCTCCCACCTCGAACGTCAATCCGGGCGCAAGCATTTTGGGACCTGCCGAACCCGTTGTATCTGGCGATTGTATTGTTATCAAAATAGATGCCATTGCATGGGGCCAACATGAACAGCCATGACTGTCCGTCGTAGCACACGTTGAAGGACACTCTCCAGTTATGGATTTCCTGTCGATATCGCGGCCAATCGTAATCCCAGCTGGATTCAATGAACCCCGCATTTCCCTCGGAGTAGTTGTGGTGAATGTAGATATTTTTCTTATGGAATCTGCCGCAATCGATTTCGATGGCACCGCCGTCTGAACCCCATGGGCTGTCTTTGGTCCCGAAGTTCTTGATGGTGTTGTATGACACTTCCTGGTTGCCGATGTTCAAGTGGATCCCCATCGGTCCCCAGCTGCTTTTCGACGTTCGCCACAATGCATAACTTGGTCCATCCAGATAATTCTCTGTAATCAAGGTATGCTCACCAGCTGACATGATGCCCTGGCCGGTCTTGATAAATTCATTGTTTCGGATGACGCAATGATTCGCACCATGTTCAATACGGAGTGCGGCCAGTCTCGTCATGATGATCATCCCCGATACGTACTCCCCTGGGGTGTCGTGAAAATGAAGGTGTTCGACGACGATGTAGTCGCCGCCCAGGATCATCGCGTTGCCGCTGGCATCACGCGTAGTGGGATTGGTGAACTTTGGCAGATCGCCCGTCCCGTAGGAAGTCAGTCGTATCGGCTTGTCAGCTGTGCCGGATACACTGATACGAATACTTCCGGAGAAGGCAGACCCCTTCTTGAAGTGGATGACATCTCCCGGAGCCAGTGATGCTGATTCCACTTTCGTATGTGACTTCCACGGATCGTGTAGTGAGAGACCGTCATTATTGTCGGATCCGTCGACCGAATCGATGAAGTAATCAGCACCCGTGCAATGTGCGACTAGTACGAAATAAAACAAGGGAACCAGTGATGTGAAGTGCTTCATCGTATGTATCACCTTGAACCATAGAGAATCCGATCACAATGTCGATCAGGTCTATCATCGCTGAGAGGAGAAGAAAAGGGGGCGGACCTCTTGATTCCCGTTCTGTCAAAAAACTCGGCCGAATCGAACGGCTAGTGTTTAAAGAAATCAGGTTGAGCACAGCCGACTGGCCGGGCCGCACGCTAGGGAAAGGGTTTGGCGTGCGCTTTACCGGGGTTCATGTATCGGAAGTGATTCGGTCCATGGATGACGAGGAGCTGGAGTGAACGTGGAATCGTCGATGTTACGAGATGCGAAAGAATTGATCGTTTGGGCGTCAAAACTCGAGGCCCGCGTGGACGTGGAAATCCATGAGAATCCACCAGACTCAGCTCAGATGGAAGCGCTCGGTTGTTTGCATCGGAGAGTCATTAGCTTTGATTACTGAAGTCGTTGCAGAAGACCCATTGGAACGCACGGTTATCGCCGCGAATCGAATGGGCGCATGTGTTGATCAGTACGGCGGTGCCTTTGATCGTCGACCGAAGCATTGTTCACGACACTGAGACTACGCCGCTTTTCGCGAGTCGCTTTTCAACATCTCGCCAAGCCGTTGTTCGCAGAGGACTGTCGTATATAGGATCGAAGGTGTCTCATAGTCGCCCGGCTTCACTTCCCAAGCATTTTTTTCAGTTCGGGCGCGATGGCTTCGGCCCAAATTTCGTGGCCCTTCTCGCTCGGATGCGTGGTGTCAGGCATCATCTCTTCTGACAGGAAGCCTTTCTCGTCAAGGAATGCCGGACCGATGTCCAGGAACTTTACGCCCTTCATGTCTTTGAGCAGGCCTGGCAGGTAGGAATTGAGCTCGATGATCTGTTTCCGGTGGGGGTGGTCAAGATTTCGTCTTCGCGGCAATACTCCAAGGACCAGGACATTCATGTTGGGATAGATCGCTTTCAGTTTTCCAGCAATCGCCTGAACGCCTTCGGCGGCCTGCTTGGGCGTGTCACTTCCCCAACCGATGTTGTTCGTACCGATGAGCAGAACGGCGGCCTTCGGTGCCTCCTTCATGACCGGAAGATGATCCAATCGCCAAAGCACGTGCTCGGTGCGATCGCCGCCAAATCCCAGGTTGATGGCCTTGAGTGGCACAAAGTACTTATCCCATACTTTCAAGCCGACCTTTTCATTCTCAAAATTGTGCGTGATCGAATCACCGACCATAAGCAGATCGATATCCCCCTTGCTCATCAAGCCGATTTTTTCAGCTTGGCGAGCGAACCACCATTCGGCGATGCGAGGTGCCGGGACGACGGACTGGTGCTTCGGTGCCGAAGTCGACTGTTTCGCCTTCGTTTCATCGCAGCGTGCCGTCGTGGCAGGCAGGATGGTTACGGCAAGACACAACGTCAGGCTAACGCCACGATTGGCGACGTGGTTTGGAAACAACATGATCTGTATTCCTATCTATTTGCGTCGGTAAAGAATCGATTTTGGAATTTGGTTCCGCCATCGTCGGGTGAATCGGTGCTGATCTCAAGTCCTTCCCTGCAACTACCCTCAAAGAAATTGGCCTCGAAGAAACTGGTCTCAAAAGGATAGAGATCGGGAGGCAACAAAACGGGCTTCCAAGCGACAAAGGCAAAGTTGTGAACGCCGTTGTTGAGAGCGGATCGCAACTCTCCGTTTTTTCAGATCGACCCGGTATCGTTTTTATTGAAGGGGCGTCGTCACCGAAGGTATCTTCTTGAAATAGGAGCGATTGCCGGAGATGATTCACTCATGATGAATTCCCCTACAGAGAGTCATACGATGAGCGTTGATCGGTTGCGTATTCCCCTGCCCCGGACGATGGATACCGTTTGCCTTTTCGGCATCTTGTTTCTGGGGATTGCCGCGCAGGTTCGTGCAGAGGATCTGGTCGTGCGGCGTCTGCCGGTTGCGGTCCAGGAACAGACTCGCATGCTGAATGCGGATTACCTCGCGGCCGTTCCGGTCGTTGAGAAACAGGGCACCAAGCTACCCCTGCTCGTTTTTCTACACGGTGCAGGCGGCCGTGGCCGTGACATTGAGCGAGTCAAACGGATTGCGCGACCGGCTCTGGCAGGTATGGAACGCTTCGCTGGTGAATCGTCACTATTTGTTGCTCCCCAGGCGACCGAGGGGACAAAGGAGAGCCCGGCGAGCTGGCTTCCTGACGACCTCGATCGATTCCTTGCTCATCTCAAGACCACCTTGCCCGTCGATGAAGATCGTATCTACGTGACGGGTAACAGCATGGGCGGATACGGCACGTGGGTCTGGGCCGCTCATTCCCCGAAACAGTTTGCAGCGGCCGCTCCCGTTGTCGGGGGACTGGGGAAAGGCGGTCCGAAAGACATTACCCCCGATCTCGAACGCTGGGCTGAAAATCTCGCAACGATTCCCGTCTGGGCATTCCACGGCGCGAACGACAAAGTGGTCCCGGCCGATCGTTCCGAACGCATGATCAAACTGATCCAAGACAAAGGTGGAAAGTCGGCCCGACTGACCATCTTCCCAAATGAAGGTCATGGCGCGAGTCGCAAGGTCTATACGTCCCGTGAATTCTTCGAATGGTTGTTCGCACAGAATTCCGCGGCCGGCATTGAGGCCGACAAGGTTCCCTCGAATCCGCAAGGTCGCGAAGACGCGAATGGGACAAAGAAAAAAGAACCGCAACCCGCAGTCTCGAATGGCCTCGCCCCTGAAGTCACGGATCTTAACGCTGAAGACATCTCCTACCAACTGGAGCATAAGCTTCCGTATCTTGCCGAACCATTCATTGATGTGAAACCGGCGGACATGGATGACGGCATCCTTGTCGGAGAACTGGGGCGCGATGGAGGAGACAGGGACCAGATTCTCCATTTTGTTCGCGAGCTGGCCGGACAGGCTCGAAATGACAAATCCGGGAACACCGACAGCCTGTTGATCAGTTATCGAGGCAGGTTACTTCTTGAGGCTTACTTCCGCCGCGGCCGCATCAACTACCCACACTACCAGATGTCAATCACCAAGTCGTACACGGCCATGGCCCTCGGTCGAGCGATTCAACTCGGCCATCTGGCCATGGCTGACCTGAACAAGCCTGCCATCTCATTCCTCCAGGATGTGAATCCCGCGACTCTTGTTGAAGGTGCCGACCAGATCACCCTTCATCAGGCGATGCACATGTCGTCCGGGATTCGGCTGAATCCGGATAAAACCGCTCAGCTGCGAAGGTCACCGGGAAAGCTCAAGGGTCAGTCCCAGATTCAAGCGTACCTCAACAACAGCGAGCCAATCGCAGCGGCGCCCCGGGCCTTCAAGTATCAGGCATCGGACCCGGCGATCACGATGCAGGTGATTGAGTCGGTGGTTCCAGGAACTGCGGAGGACTTCATCCAAAAAGAACTCTGGGGACGGTTGGGCGTCGACAACTATCATTGGCAGCCGGACATCAGCGGCCTCCCAAAGTCTGCCGCCGGATCAAGTGTACGTTCCCGCGACATGCTGAAGATGGCCCAGTTGGTTCTCAATCAGGGCAAGTGGAACGGCGAGCAACTGATTCCCGCTGAATTCGTCCAGCGTGCAACCAGTCCGATCTGCAAGGCGGGTCGACAATCGTCTTACGGCTACTTCTGGTGGACTCAGGATTACGAGATCGCAGGTCGAACCTATCACTGCAAGCAGGGCCGAGGCGCTGGCGGCCAGTTCATCTTCATGTTCCCAGCTCACGACCTGATCGCCATTGTCACGGCCCACAACAAGGGCATGGGGGTGATGCTTCAGGCACTTCCAAAGAAGCTCATCCCCGCGTTCGTCACCGAATCGTGATCGACCACACTGAGGCCTCGACGACAATTGCTATCGCTTGCCATATCGGTCCTTCACAAATCCCCCAAGCGTACCGGAGTTTTTTATGCCCCGTGTAATCAATCAGATGGCATATTCCATCGTGCTTCTGCTGGTGATCGGCTTCCCTGCGTCCGCTCAGCAGACGGAAGAATCGAAGCCGGAAAAGCTGAAGATCATCACGCATAATGTGTGGTATGGATTCACGAAAAAAACGGAACCTCGGTACGCCGACTGGAAACGTTGGATGAAGGCTCAGGCTCCGGATGTTGTTTCATTGCAGGAGTTAAATCAGTACACCGAGGAAAAGCTGAGTTCTGATGCGGAATCATGGGGGCATCCATATTCCGTGTTGCTCAAGGAAGAGGGGTTTCCCACAGGGATCACATCCCGATATCCCATTAGCGATGTGAAACGTATTCGCGAAGGATTCCACCACGGCCTATTGAGATGTCGGATACAGGGGATCTGGTTTTACGTGATCCATTTTCATCCCTCCAATTTTCAGTGGCGGATTGATGAAGCGGCACTGCTAAAAAAGGATGTGGCATCGCTGCCCGAAGAGAATCCGAAAGTGGTTCTTGCGGGCGATTTCAATGGCTTCTCTCCCGCGGATAAGTCCCGGTATGACACAGATCAAAAGTTGGTTCCTTTCTTCATGGGACTCGATCAGAAAAACCCCCGCGCTCGCAATCTGAATCGCGGAAGAATGGATTACGGTGGCATCCAGGCAATTCTAGATCAGGGATACACGGATCTGATCGCCGCTGGCAGATCTCCTCAGCTTCCTTTTATGGGGACGTTTCCAGGCGCGCTGGTGAGTGATCAGGATCATGGCTCGGATCGCCGACTGGATTACATCTTTATTTCTCCTTCACTGCAGGGGCAGGTGGAAACGGTCGCGATCCTGCGTGACCCTTGTACGGAAATGCTCTCGGACCACATTCCGGTAACTGCAACCCTCCGGTTGCGGAAACCTGTCGTTCGGGAATCTGTCTTCTTATCCAAGCCGAAGCTGCTGCAGGAAAGCGGAGCGGGGGAAGGTCCAGCATGGAATCCCGAGTTGGGGCTACTCACAAGTGGTGAAGGAAACATTAATCGGCGGACGCCTGCGGGAGAGCAAAGCGTATGGTTTCGCGACGCGGGATCCAACGGCCTCCGGTTTGACGAGCAGGGAGATCTGGTCATTTGCCAATCGGCTCAGCGACGTTTGGTCCGGCGACGTCAGGATGGTTCGCTCCAGATTTTGGCAGACCAATACCAGAAGATGAAATTCAACACCCCAAACGATCTGGCCATCGATGCAAAAGGACGGATTTATTTCACAGATCCACGATACGGTGATCGTTCGTCCATCGAGATGCAGGATGATTCGGGTCGTCAAGTTGAGGGCGTCTATCGAGTCGACGCCAATGGCACGATCGCTTGCATCATCACGCATGAAGTGGACCGGCCCAACGGGATCGCAATCACGACAGACAATCGATTCCTATACGTTGCAGACAACAATAACAACAATCTTGGCGGCGCCCGCAAGTTGTGGCGTTTCAACCTGAATTCAGATGGCAGCGTTGACGCAGCAACCCAGAGGCTGATTTACGACTGGGGCTCCACGCGAGGTCCGGATGGTCTGAAGTTGGATACTGCGGGGAGGCTCTATGTCGCTGCCGGCCTGAACCGTCCGAATTTACCCAACGAAACGGCTGATCCACCGACCGCTGGAATCTACGTCTTTTCCCCCGCAGGTGAATTGCTGGAATTCGTGGCAATCCCCCGTGACGAAACCACCAATTGCGCTTTTGGAGGCCCCGACGGAAAAACGCTTTTCGTCACGGCTGGAGGCACTTTGTGGAGCCTCCGCACAACGACTCCCGGCCAAGTCTTTTGAAGTGGTGCTGAGTAAGGACGCGTATGCCCCTTTCCTTTCCCTGGGTTTCTTTCGACTCCATGCGTCTTAGAGAGTGACCTGGGCGACTCACTTGAATGTGACGTTCCGGACATGCTCATTGTGCTTGAAGTGGTTGAGGCTTTTGATCTTTTTGCCGCCAATAGAGACGTTGTCGAAAGTTAAATTCATGATCCGCGCATTGGCCGCTCCCCAAAGGACATCAGGTTCTCCCAGAACGCTCGGTGCAGCAATCTCGATATTCTGGAAAAGGATGCCGGAAAGATCACCCGCACCCCTTTGGCGTTGACTCGGATCTGAGTAGGGTTGCAGACCCTGCATGGCAATCATGAAATGTTGGAGTGTTGGCCGAGGATCTTCGACCTGAATGTTACGAAAGACGACGCCTTGGCCGCACTGACCTTCTCCCTCCCCTCGCATATTGAAGAGACGACCGCCACTCCAGTGATTCCAGCCGGCCCGGGCATAAATCACGTCGCAGTCCTCCACCAAGATCTTTCTGTTGGGCAGCGCGCTGAGAACAAATGTCGAGCCGTTATAGTCGTTCCAATAGGTGACTCGGCGTATACCGCGACCATTGACGTAGGTGCAATCGTCCTGGGTGCGAATGAAGCAATCCTCGATCAGACCATTTCCGAACGGATTGATGCCGTCACCGTTTGCTCGCCAGGTAAAGATCTTGAGCCACCGCATATCGGTCGGCGACTCCGGCTTGTAGGCATTCACCAGCATCAATGAGTGGTAAGCAGAATCGACGAGAGTAATACCTTCGACCGTCGTGTTCGCAGCACCAACGATGTGAATTGGGTCGTGTTGTTTGGCCTCCTTCGGCTTGGGCGAAGCAAAGTCTGGGTGGGGAATCCGGGAACCGGAGAGCACACCGTATCCAAAGATCCTGATGTTATTGCCATCGTTCCATTGGCCATGATTACTCATCGTGCCGTGAACCATCGCGTCTCCGGGGATGTAGTAGTTTTTGTTCGCGTGGACAGGAAAGCCGACACCGATGTCATGGACGCCCGGCATGAAGTAGAGCGTTTTCCAATTTCCTTCACTCGGTGCGACCTCACCTGGACGGACCGTCTTGACGTTTGGATCATCGGGCCGTGGACGGTTCTCAATCACCGGATTGGCAAAGATGGTCAAGGTATGGATGGGAGGCCCCCGATAACCCTTTCCCGTATCTTGATCATCCATCTGACCGTCGATGTCTACGGCAATCAGGCAGGGCTCTTCGATGATCACGTAGGCGTTGCCGTCACGAAGAATGCATGACCTTGCCTTCCTTCCCGGATGCACGGCAGCTTTGCGAATTGGTTTTCCATTGACCTTGCGTATGGCGATCTCGACGGGACCACTCATCTCGATGTTGATGAACGTATTGCTCCAACCGCTTAGATGGGGAAAGTAATGATTCTTGCCCTTGATGCCTTCTTTGCATCGGGTGACGAAGGCGAAGGGGCGAAGCCACGGGCCTTTCGTTTCCAACGTTCGAACGGCAAGCTCATACTGGTCTGATGCTTCAGCGTTAGGGACGTTGCTATAAACGACCAGCGTCTCTTCTTGCGCGACCATGATGTCGAAAGAGAATGCTGTCATCACAAGACAGGCGACAAGCCCTTTATACATTGGAGTATCCTTTCGAGTTTTCGCGTCTCAATCTAATCTGTTCGCGATCGCTTTATTCTGATTTTCCCTCGGGTATTCTGTTTGTTTGTTGCCACTGCGCCGTTCGGAACTTGGTCAGTTTCGTGTGCCGCAGAACAAAAGGGGGCTTCGCATACAATTTCCCCTCCATGCGACTGATCGATTTCCCACGGTATTACCCTTTCGTCTACTCTCGCGCCGTATTCACTTGTAGTTTTCCAATACTGGTCGTGAAGACGAGTTTTCGAAAATCTCACAGGCCGATTCTAACCGGTTGGAATCTGAGATGATGCCGAAAGATCGCCGATGAGACCTGTTTGAAATGACTCCGCAAACACTTTTAATTCGCCTGCAGCAAATAGATTGTAAGTTTTTTGATTTGTTTCAGTTCACGGGGTTTAGAAGGGGCTCGATCGTCGTCAACCTTTCTAAGCAAGAGATGATTTAATCAAAGAGAGAGTGTGTTTACAAACAGGATGCTAAATCGGCTTTTGGCGAAAATCGCTTTCAACTTAAATACCTGTTGGGTTGGCAAGCAGGTCATCGGTGGTTTTGTTTCTTGCCCGTGTTTTCATTCAGATTGCCCTTGACAAAAGGCGTGAAAATCAGCCAAGTTTTGGTGGAGTCAGCCTGATTGCCTTCCCTCTTTTTGAAGGTCAAATTCACGAGGTGCACAGGACGTCGCTCGCGCGTGGAGCCAAAGAGCGAACCACTTCCACCCTCGTTTCCACTGAGATCGATATGGCTGACATGAGACCGACTGGACCAAAGGATTCGAATCAAAAGCCGAGCGAGTTTGTTCCACCGTTACACGACTCTGCCGTCAACAACTTAAAGTTGAAACCGGAGCATGAAACTGCGAAATCACCTGCGTCAGGGATTCGCTTTCACGATATGGACAGTCTCCGCGCTGCGATGATGTTGTTGGGCCTGGTTTTCCATGTAGCCTGGTTTTTTTTACCCCACGACCTTTGGCAGCCGATTTCGGATTCCCAGGGAAGTATCGGATTTCTTTACTTCTTTTCATGGGTGCATCAGTTCCGGATGCAAGTCTTCATTTTGATTGCGGGGTTCTTTTCTTGCCTGCTTATTCGGAAACGCGGAAATTTACCGTTTGTGCAGAATCGCTTCGTAAGAATTGTGATTCCATTTTTTTTGTCGATGGTCACCCTTTGGCCACTCATAATGTTTCAGTACTTACGAGGTGGTCTGATTTCAGGCCGAATCATCTCCGATGAACCATTAACCACTCAATATTGGAACACGCTTTCGACGGTTGATTGGTTAAGAGAATGGCCGGCGCATTTATGGTTTCTCGAGTGTCTAATCCTGATGTATGCGATTTCTTTTTGTCTTAAACTTGCCTTTGACTACGTACTAGATCGCGGGAATAAGGTGCGTTCGGCCCTGACACAAATTACCCTTCGGTTGACGCGCAGTCATTGGGGGCCGTTTTTATTGGCCGCACCAGTGTCAGTCTGCATGGCTTATGACTTGACTTGGTTCGGCATCGAGACGGGTCCACTCATGCCGCTCTGGGCGGGTATTGTTGCCTATTGGATTTTCTTTGCTGTGGGTTGGTGCTTGTACACGGCGCCCCAGACTATTGAGGTGTTCGTTGGGCGATGGCCGACCTATTTACTCACCGGCAGCATCCTATCGTTCGCGCTCTGCGGCTACTACGATCACTTAGCGAATCGTGGGCGTCTTAGTTGGTCCTATCCGTCAATTGGGGAGTTCGAAGTCGATTATCCCGTTTTACGTGCCAGCTTACTTGAGGCCGCGACATCTCCAAAAGACTCCAATGTTTACGGCGTGATTTGGAACTCGCTCGACCCGACCTACCAAGACTTCCTACGCGACCTGAAGGATCCTACGAGTGACCAGCTCGTGGGATTCGCTGCAGAACTCACGAATATCACAGTTTTAAGCTCTGAGTTTGTACCTCGTCTAAATGGCACCTCACCAACGGAGGCCGTGGATACGGTTGCAAATCGGGAGCTTCTGGCGGAACTCACGGGGGGCGCGGTCGCTCCACGCTGGACTTGCCCGCTTTGGATTCGCGCAACCTATTTCTACATGTATGGATTGGCGACGTGGCTGATGACTTTCGCGATGCTTGGATTATTTCGCCAATTCTTTTCTAATCCCAGCCCAACTATTCGATATCTGGCTGATTCCTCATTCTGGCTGTATTTGATCCACCTCCCACTGCAATTCGAGCTCTCCATTTATCTAGCGCCTTGGGAAGCAAATGGGCTCCTTAAATTCGCGATTTACAACGTTCTGACTTTCGCGATTTCGTTGCCCACGTATCACTATCTGGTACGACCGACTTGGATCGGTGTTTTGCTCAACGGTCGAAGGTACCCCATCCGCCAAAATCCTATTTCCGCGTAAGCAACCGGGCAGGTAGTCGCCCATTCTTCCTCCCGATAATTCATGACGGCGGCCCTCAACCAATGATTTGGATTTTGACTCGATGCTCTTGGTGACGACGATCGTGTACACTGGGCCCGATCATCTTCGACAACGGCATTTTCGCGGGGCGAACGCAGACGATGGGAGTGAGTTGCAATGCAAGAATTTGGCACAACGGATCGCCGATCCGGACCCTCGGTGATTTCGATCATAGCAGCCCTGACTTGTTTTCTGCCTTCTTCTGCTGGGGTCGCGCAGAACTCAGAAACCTCCGGTGAGAACGCGAAACGCCCGCTCATTGTGTACCGTCTCGACCCCATCACGAATACGCGGGTGTTGCCGAATAGCTTTCCCAATATTCCCGGTGAAGAAGGGGGTGAACTGAGTCTTGCCGGATGTCGTGGTGAGTACGAGTCCGCGTCATTGGCCATTTACGCGCGTCAGGAACTGAAGAATCTGCAACTGGAAATCAGCGATTTGCGTTGTGCAAATCAGGTTCTGCCGAAGTCATCCTTCGAGCCTTTTGTGGTGAAGTGTTGGTATCAGGCGGGCCGTGATGTGATGTTCCATGACGGAGTGAAGCGATTCGTTCCCGAACTCCTTCTCAAGGATGATGCGCTGGTCCGAGTGGATACCCAAAATGAAACCAACCAGGTTCGCAGTACGGAGGAAAGCGGCGGCACCGGTTATTTGCCCGCCAGCGGTAAGGATCCCAAGGAGCTCGAGCAACTGCGTCCCGTGGATGCGGCGACTTTGCAGCCTCTGACGATCCCCGGAGAAACAGTGAAGCAATTCTGGCTGACATTGCACATCCCCGACAATGCTGCCGGAGGAACCTACACGGGTACCGTTCGGCTGTCCGCCTCAGGGATCAAGACGGTTGAGGTTCCCATCAGCGTTACGGTGCATGACTTTGAACTTGCCTATCCGAGGATGGTTTACTCAATTTATTATCCCGGAAAGTTGAGTGCCGAACCCACCGAAGGGACGATCGCCGCTCACTATAAGTCGGAAGAACAGATGCGGGCGGAACTCGCGGATATGGTTGCCCACGGCGTCCAATATCCGAACCTGTGGCAAGCTTACTCGAAGGAGCTGGTGCCACGCGCGTTAAAACTGCGCGAGGAGGCAGGGATGCCAAACGACCTGCTGTTCATCAATACACCTCCTGGGGCGCCGGCTTCCGCAGCCGGAACTGTCAGCGGGTGGAGGGAGCTGACGGAGGGTTTTGGCTACGATGATATTTACCTGTACGGTCTCGATGAGGCACACGGCACACAGCTCCGCATCCAGAAACCCTCCTGGGAAAACGTGCAGAAGGCCGGCGGAAAAATGTACGCGTCCGCGTGGAAGGAAGATCCTTTCGAGGTGATGGGGAGCCGACTCAACGTGCTGGTCTGGTCGGGAGGATGCCAGCCGAACAAGGCGAAACAATGGCACAGCGTAGGTTCGAAGATCTTCAGTTACAGCAACCCGCAGGTGGGTGTCGAGGAGCCCTTGCTCTATCGATACAACTACGGCCTCGCGCTTTGGAAGGCAGACTATGACGGGAGCATGACGTTTGCCTATCAATATGCCTACGGCCACATCTGGAACGACTTTGACAGCGAAAATTTCCGCGATCATTGTTTCGCCTACCCAACGGCAAATGGCGTCGTAGGCACCCTCCAATGGGAAGGCTTCCGCGAAGGCGTCGACGATGTCCGCTATATCAACACCCTTGAGCAGGCGATTGAAAAGGCAGCTGGAAGCCAGGCCGCACTCGAGGCCAGTCGCTGGCTGGAAGATTTGAAACGCAACCAATCACAGCAAAACGCGTCGTGGAAGGCGCAGGGCCCTCCTCCAGAAAATCTCGATCAGGTCCGCTCCCGTGCTGTGGCGTGGATTAAGCAGTTGACAGAATGAGTGGGGCAGCCTCTTCTCGCGTGGATGGTGGTCAGAAATCATTTAGGCCACCACTTGCGGTATGACGTTTTCGCGATGGGTGGACCCATGATCTGAAGTCACTCAACGTCGCCCTGAAAGTTCCAAATTTGTGGGCCGTGCTCCGTGGGTAAAAGTATTGCCAGCCAATCGCGATCTAGATGGATTGCGTCGAACAATCGCCGAGGATCTGTCGTGCGGCGAGTTTTCCAGGGCCGCCCGAAACGCAGCCGCCCGGGTGCGTCCCTGAACCGCATTGGTAATAGCCTTTGATGGGGGTTCGGTATTGGTTCCATCCTGGTGCCGGCCGATGGGTGAAGAGTTGGCTTGAAAACAGTTGTCCAGCGAAAATATCACCCTGACTCAGGCCAGTCCTCGACTGAATATCTTTTGGTGTCACCACTTCCCGGTGAATCACCAGTTTGGAGAAACCCGGGAAAAATTCTTCGAGTGTTTCCTGCACTGTATCACCCAAAGGTGTTTTTTCGGCTTCCCAATCGCTGTTGGAAAGTTGGGAGGGGCAGTACATGACAAAGCATGACATCACGTGCTTGCCGGGCGGGCTCATACTAGGGTCAATCAGCGATTGAATACAGCAATCAATGAAAGGTCGGCGGCTGAAGCGACCCGACTGACTATCCTTGAAGGCTTCTTCCAGGTACCTGATCGAAGGGCCAATGTTTGTGAAGCCATCGAAAATCTTTTCGCTGTCATCCAGACCGGGAAATTTGGGCAGACCCGAGAGTGCGAAATTGACCTTGGCTGCGGTGCCTCGGAATTGGTAGGCGTCGATCGACGCGATCAAATCCGCAGGTAGGTCCGACGGCTCAACCATTTTTCGAAAGGTCTGGCGAGGATCCAGAGCACTGACCACGATGTTCGCGTCGATGACTTCACCATCCATCAATTCAACACCAGTGGTTCCCGTATCTCCATAGAGCACTCGAGAAACTGGTGCATTGGTTCTGATTTCACCTCCGAACGACTGAAACGCTCGAGCAACGACCTGGGTGAATCCACCATTGCCGTTTTTATGGAACCCCCATTCACCCAACTGGCCGTCGTATTCACCCAGCTTGTGGAACAGCCAGACGATTCCCGACTCTTTGGAAAGGGGGCTGCAATGGCTTCCGATAATCCCGCTTGAGGCAATCATCGCTTTGAGCAGGTCGGATTGGAGGTAGTCATCCAATATTTCCGCAGCGCTGCACTCGTAAAACCGTTTGATCATTCCGCTCACTTCGGGCGGCAGCCCTTCCAGATAGGTCTTCAGCGCCTCGACTGCGGCGACCTCCGAGGGATCCTGGCTTTGAATGTTCGGCGGAATGGAGTCCATGATCGGATGCAACGCGTGACAGACTTGCTTGATTCGAAAGCTGAGTTCCCGATAACCCTCCGCATCTTCGAGGGAGTGCCGGGCAATCTCGTGATAGTTGTCTTCGGCGTCCGAACCGAGTAACAGATAGTTACCGTCGTATCCAGGCTGGAAAGTGCGCGGCATCGGTAGAATCATCAGGCCGTGTTGGACCAGATTCAGATCTTGAACAATGTCGGGCCGCAATAGGCTGATGGCGTAGGAAAACGTGGTGAAATGAAACCCGGGTAACAATTCCTCGGTGATGGCTGCGCCGCCAACCACCTCGTTCTGCTCCAGTAAAAGCGTCTTCTTCCCCGCTTTTGCCAGATAGCTGGCGTTGACCAGACCATTATGCCCTGCCCCGACAACGATCGCATCATACGCCTGACGCATCTTTCACCTCTTGCTTTGAGAAAACCTGAGTCTTTCGACTCGGGTTGAAGAATGGCATTCTGCTCACCGTTGCGGTCACGAGTTCCGGCCGTCGAGCAACTTCGATTTCGAGGTCGACCTGAGTGCCTGGAGTTGCCAGATCGCTGGGAAGTTTGCCGATGGCGATGGGCTGCTTGAGCAGAGAAGAATAGAGAAAGCTGGTGGCATATCCCGCGTAGTCCCACGGCTGGCCGCTACGGCGATACAAGCTGTGGGTGCTTTCGCAATACACATTTCCCTTCTCGGGGATAAGGCCCGCGGACTGGAACCGATCGACGTAGCTTTGGGGGTCGACGGTCAGGCCAATCGTCGTCCAACGAGAAGACCCGCTGAGGATTTCTTTCTCGATGGCATGACGCCCGATAAATTCTCGATTATCCGAATCAAGATTTTTCAGCATCCAATGAAACCCGAGCTCATTCGGTGTTTCTTTCTCCGACGGTCCAAACATGAATCGGGAAGACGAGAAGTCGACATCCATGAGCAAAAGTCCTGCCTCCACCCGTGACATTTTCAGTGCAGTCGTTCCGATCGGGGTGAGGTTGTAACCCGAGCCCGCTTCAATGATCGCACGCCATACCGTGGCGGCATCGATCGATGGAATCCAGATTTCATAGCCCAGATCACCCGTGTAGCCAGTCCGCGACACGATGACCTGACGACTCGCAATCTCAATTTGCGCGACGCCGAAATAACTCAAAGAGGCTAAAGCAGAGTCTTTATCAAATTGACTGATCACGCTGAAAGCGTGCGGACCCTGCAAAGCAAGGATGCCGTATTGATCGGATACATCACTGACGGATTCGGCCTCGAGGTTGCACCGTCGCGCGACCTGTCGAAACCACCTCAACGCAGCTTCGCCCGCGGTCAAAAAGAATTCATTTTCGGCCAAACGGAGCAGCACCCCATCCTGCACAACAAAGCCGTAGTCATCACACCAGATATTGTATTGCGCGCGTCCAATTGCAAGTTGGTGAATGGGACGAACCATGCTGGAACTCAGGATATCGACTGCGTCTGGGCCACAAAACCGGTATTTAAAAAGTGGCGAGGTGTCCAATAAAGACACAGAGTTTCGTATCGCGTAATACTCGGTATCAATCGAGTACTGGAGGTTTGGCGGGACCAGATAGCCCGACCAACGCTTCCAGATTTCGGTCTCGTTGTAGGGTGCGATGCAGTCGTGGAATGGCGTTCGTTTTGGCATGGGGCTTACGGTTCAGAACCGCCAGAAGTAATCAGGAGCATAAGCAAAGGCAAAACAGAGGCGTGCATTGGATGATCCAAAGCATCTTTCCAACGAAGTTCGCTTTGAAATTCGCAGTGGCGCTCGCAGTGGCATTAGAGACCGCTAAAGCGATTGCGGTACAAGTTGATCTGACGATTTCCCATTCGGTCATTAAAGCCCATTGCAGGTAGAAGTCAATGGACATTGCGTTCTTCAAATGTGGCGAAAGCAGCACCCATCGCGGCGGGCATCCATCCAGACAAAAACGGATCAACACTCTTTGGAAGGGGCATACGGGGCGGCGTCGATTTCCATCATCGGCAAAAGCTGTTGGTTTTTGACCCTTTGTCAGGTCAACAGCTCGAAAGTCTCTGTCATGACTTGGGTCAACGAACTTTCTAGAACCCCC
>JAKVCA010000028.1:25506-47718 GCA_022448315.1 Pirellulaceae bacterium
GCCGTCCGAGCCCTTGGCTTCAATCCTTCCTTGCCGAGAGTTGCGACCGTTGCCGAGGCGGTTGGATCCGATATCACCCATGTCATCAACAATGCCTTGCAAACCGAAGCTTTCGGCACGGGCAGCCTCGTGCTAAGCAATTTTCTGGAACATGACCTGCCGCTGGCAGTGTCCGAATACACGCTCCAGTTGATTGTCGACGCAGGAGCACGTTTGGACGAGGCGGTTGGTACTCAATTTGAGCACCAACTCAGGGAGCGAGTCAAAGTCAGCTATCCGGCGATTGATACCTCAATTTACCTGAACGTCGAAAAGCAACAGAGAAGACTTGAGGAAACGCTCGCCGCACGCGGGCTCAGTCGGGACGGGTATCTCCTTTTTCTCAGTCGACTTGCACGAGCCAAGGGGGTTGATGATCTGATTCTTGCGTACCGTGCGTCGAGGTCTTACGGAGAGAAGCAGCTCGTCATATGTGGCGATGGTCCGGACAGCAGTCGACTTCAGGAGCTGGCTGCCGGCGACCCCAATATTCGGTTTTTCAGGGATGTTGGAGATGATGAAAAAACGTTCCTGATGCACGGGTGCGCCATGTTCTGTCTTCCCAGTAAGCCACGCCCTGAATTTACTGAAACCTTCGGCATTGCCGTTGCCGAAAAAATGCTGGCAGGTGGTCTCGGGCCCGTCATTACGACGCATACGGGGGGCATTCCGGAAGCGACAGGTGACCGGTGTTTGTATCACGAACCAGGCGATGTCTCAGACTTGACGCGAGCGATCAATGAGGCGGTCGCGATGTCGCTAAAACAGCGTCAACAATTAAGTGAAGCAGCGCGAGAGTACGCCATGCGATTCGATCGACAACAGGTGTTATCGAATATGTTTCACATGCTGGGATCGAATCCTGCTCAAAAAGTAAGCGCCCAATAAGATCCCGAAAGTCATGGTGCTAGGTATGAGTTCACGATCGATTCTCGACGACGTTGACCCATTTATTGGTACCGAACCGATGGATGTGCCGGTACCTCAGGGACTGGCCTCCGCCTGGTTTTTCCCCAAGCCAATGATCGGCAATACGCACCCCGGGGCAACCCGTCCCATGGGCATGGTTTCTGCCTGTGCCTATACAGGTGGATATCCGACAGGGTATGGCCGCTGGGGGAAGTGTTTGCAGGGCTTGCCGCCAGAACTACACCCTGAGAAGACCTGCATCGGTTTTACGCACTTTCAACAGTCTGGCGTTGGAGCCATCCGGAAATACTACAACTACGCTCGGGTCGTTCCTGGAACGAAGGAGCTCGGCGGACTGGAGGCGATTGATGAGCCAAGACGCCTGATCGATGAATTCGCCCGGCCCGGCTACTACCGCTGCAGGCTCGAGGGGACTGGAATTCAAGTCGAACTGACCGTCACCTCTCGTGGGACGGTGCATCGCTACACGTTCAGTGAGGCATGCACCGCATTGATCATGATTGACATGTCCAATGGGGGCATCGACATCGAAGACGGACAAACGGTGCCGCAGAAAGCGCATCTTGAAATTAACTCAACCAATGCGGCCGAGGGAGAAGTGGTGCTGGAGGGAGTCCCTCTGCATACGGCAGTCAATCTGCGATATTACGAGGAGGAGCCCCGAGTCAGTCTGTGGCGGGGATCGACCGAGTTGGCCGAGGCTGATGAACTGTCGATTCAGCACATTCGCCCATCGAACTATGAGCCATTTGGCGTAATGTTTGAGACACCCGTGACGGCCGGTCATCAGCTCGAATTACAAATGGGATTCAGTTGGCGGTCCAGCAGGAAGGCGCGACGTCACCTGCCTTCACGTCGGTTTGAGTCGGAGAGGGATACCACTTCTGAGCATTGGGAAAAGCGGCTCAGCATGATCGCGACAGAAGGCGGTTCTTCTTCTCAAGACAAGGTCTTTCGAACCGCTTTGTATCGGAGCATGATCAAACCGTGCGAGGCCCATAACGAGTCACCCTTCTGGCCATGGGATGGCCCCTTCTACTTCGACATGTGCACGATGTGGGATCTCTACAAGACGCAACTGCCTCTCATGATGACGTTGAGCACTGAATTTGGCAGGGATTTCGTCAATTGTCTCATGGATATCTTTGAGGCCGAGGGCAATTTTCCCATCGGTTACCGAATGGCCCGAGGCTTCGATCGGTTCGACCATCAGGCCAGCGCGCTGGCACATGTGACGATCGCAGACGCATTCACACGGGACATCGATGGCATTGATTGGGAGCATGCCATGACCCTGATGACACGGGACATCACAAGGGGTGCAGCTGGCGAGATATTTTTTCAGAAGAAACTTGTTCATCCTCTGACCCATACGCTCGACCTCGCGTACGGATGTTATTGCACGGCTCGCATCGCGGAGAAACTCGGGGATCAAAAGTTATTTTCGCGCATGTCTGAATACGCTGAACTATGGAAGAGTGCATTCAACCGTGAAACGGGCCTTCTGGAGAACTCGACGTTTTATGAGGGCGGTAAATGGAACTACTCCTTCAGGCTGTTTCACGATATGCCGGCAAGAATTGAGTTGTCGGGAGGTGCGGAGGCGTTCTTGACGCAGTTGGATGCTTTTTTTGGATTTGGATCTGAAGCAGCGCCAATTGTTGGATGTGATCCCACGCCGGAGGAGCTGGAACGTGGGTACGCGTTGAATCGATTCGAAGGTTTGTGCAATGAACCCGATATGGAAGTGCCTTACGCGTACTGCTACGTGGGTCGGCATGATCGTACCTGTGACGTGATTCGCGAAGGATTGAAACTGTTTACACCGTCGCCAGGGGGCATGGTCGGAAATGATGATTCTGGTGCGATGACGTCGTGGTATGTCTGGTCCTCAATCGGGCTGTTCCCTGTCGCAGGGCAAGACCTTTTCGTTGTGGGTTCGCCAATTTTTACGAAGACGGTAATGAACCTTTCGGGTGGAGCGTTCACAATTCGCGCTTCGGAGACCACCGATCGGAATCGGTACGTGGTTGCCGCTTCAATCAACGGAAAACCATTGCATACGCCGTTTCTTCATTGGAAAGATCTGCAAGGGTCAACCCTGGAATTGGAGATGGCGGACACACCCACAGGATGGGGCAGCAAAATCTCGAGATCGCTCAGTGGGCATGCAGGTCCAAACGTTGATTGAGCTTGAGCAGTATTGTTCCGCAGTGCTTTTCGATAGGCCAATTGGCCATAAAGAACCTCACGCTTCAAAGTCTTATCAAGCCTGTCCAAAGATCGCCATCTTTGAGTAGAAACGCGATATCTGCCTGGAGTGAGTTGGAGAAGGCGAGTTCCCTACGACCGCATTGCTGTCCAGAACAGTAAGCCTTTGATCATCGGTCAGAGTTGCGAGTCCTCGCCATTGTCGATGATCGCTAGAACTTGAGTGTCAGGCTTGCCCGCGCCATCAGTGGCTCAATGGAGTGAAACATGAGGTCGTTCGCGGCGGGTAAACCAATGGGCTGTGACTCGTAGAAATACGTGATGTCGTTGTCTTCCCGATCAAAGAGATTGAAAATGTCTACCGCAAAATTCAGGCGATCGGTTTCGTATCCCACTTGAAGATTGGACAGTGTTGTTGTCGCACTTCGAGCAGAGTTATCTTCGAGCAAAGCGGCGGGACCATAGTGGCGAATCCATAGTGACGCATAGAAGGGGCTTTCCGGTCGCCGTAAGCTAAAACCTGTAGACAGGACATTCTCGACAGCATTCGGTATGCGGTCACCTCCGGTAAATCTCGGTCTTACCAATGCGTAGTCGGCATCGACCAGCAACCAATCAGTAATTTGCCAATTGTTTGTCAAGGTAAGTCCAAATCGGTGGCTGGCAGGTCCCGCCTCCGTTGTTCCTGCATCACCGACGAATAAAAGTTCGGAATCGAGTTCCAGATACCAGGCGGCGAGTGTTGCATTCCATGTCGGCGTCATCCAAGTACGTGCGCCAATTTCACTTCCATCCGACTTCACCAGTCCGTTTGCCGGATCAACTCCTCGGTTGACTCCTCGGGCGTCATTGCTGTGAAAACTCTGACCCCAATTTGCATAAAGTTCGGTATCTTCAACCGGCTCGAATATCAAACCCAACTTAGGACTGAAAACGGAGTCTGACGTCGTACCCGTATCGACAGGATCGAGTAGCGAACGAGTGTGAAACCGATAGAAATCTGCACGCAGGCCTAGGTATGAACGTAAACGGCACGTGAGTTGAGCCTCATTCTCGTAGTAAAACGAAAAACTCTGCTGGTCGACATTGTCGTCGCGAATGCTTTCGATGGCTTGTTGCTGGCGAGATCTGTTCAGTCCTAAATTGAAGACATTATCGTTACGGAACTGGAAACCCAGGGTGTGTTCCGCATAGGTTCCGCGGTATGCCTGGCTGAGGTTTACTCCCATGTATACACGCTCGTCCAATTGCTCAATCTGATCTCCGTTGACCGGGTCTTCGAGAAAGAACGTGAAGTTCGAGTACAGATTCATATCGTAATAGGCGACGTAGGCATTCGCGCGAGTGGTCGAAATGGTGTCTTCGTACCAGTACTCGAGATTGAGCATTGCACGCGAGGTTCGCCCCGCGTCTGTTGGATCAAGCGTACCAAAGCGACCCACGAGACCCGTCTCAACCGCACGGATGGGAATTTGATTGGTGGCATTCCAGTAACTGTGGTAGCCAATGGCAGAAATCGACAGCCCCTCCAACTCGTCACCCACTGTCCATTTCAGCATGCCGTTGAATTTGTTGTAGTCTTCAGGAAGGTCCCATGGGCCGTCATAGAAGATGCTTTCGTAAGCGTAAAGAAGTTCGCCGGCACCGAAAGGCTGGGAGTTCGCAACCAGGCCACGATAATAGTCGTATTTGCCCGCCGTGACTTTGGCAATGCCGTGGGGAAGCGAGTTCCTCATGCGGATGTTGAGCGCGCCGGCCGAACTGAAATCACCCACATCGGCATAGTATGGGCCAAGCTGGTAGTCGGCGTGATCAATCAGTTCCGGGATGAGCCAGTTGATATCCAGATAACCTTGGCCATGCCCATGAGAGGGAAGATTGATGGGAATTCCGTCGACTCGAACGTTGAAGTCCGTGCCGTGGTCCAGGTTGATACCACGAACAAAATACTGATTGGCTTTGCCTGTGCCGCTATGCTGTGTCGCGATCATTCCCGGTACGTATTGCAGCACGTCACCTGGGCGATTGAGTGGCAGCCGTTGAATATCTTCTTGACCAAATCGGCCTTTGGATGCCGAAGGTGTTTGTCCAATAAGATTCTCGCTGCGGCCTCGTAAGGCCCCAGCACCGAAACCTTGTGAAACGTCACCCGAGTTGAACAGATTAGGAGTCAGGGTTTCGGGAGGCATGGCCTCGGGTTCGACGACGGTTTCAGGCAGTGTTGGACGTTCGGAGTTATCTTCTTGTATCGCAGAGGCCGGCTCTTGCGTGCCCGTCATGCTCGTACCGACACGGATGATCGGGATGTCCTGACTGCAAGTTTCACGCGTGAGAATGCCCCAAAAATACAGGAGCGATAAGATCGCAATCCAACGATTCAACGTCACACCCTCTCCGACCACGACAAACTCTCACATCACCAAGCGCAAAAATAATTATCCTCGCTTTGACGGTATCGGTTGCGCGGGGTGTAGGGATTCAGTGGTTTTTCCCTACTGGTGCGATTGGTGCGACTGGGGTGTTTGGGGGGGCGTGTTTGCGGCCTAGAGAATCGCGACAAAAGCAGAACCGATACCTTGCCGCCCGAAAACGCTAGCTTTGGGCTTTGCCGACATTCTTATCGGATAAACATCTAGCGACGGTTGGGTATCGAAAAGCGGATGGGGATATCGACGGTGTAATCTACCGCAATGCCGCGTTGGGTTGCCGGTTGAAATCGCCAATCGCGGACGGTTTCAAGAGCGGCACGGTCGAGACTCTCGACTCCACTCGATTCTGAAATCCGGATCGACGCGACACGTCCTTCCCGATTGATTTCAACAACCAGCAGCACGCGTCCCTCGAGTCGCTGGGCGTAGGCCGCGCTTGGGTAGGCGGGGACAGGATTATTAGGCAATTTCACAGGCAACGCATCCACCTTCGCTCCGGACTCCGAGGGTGCCGGTTGGAGGACTTTGTCTGCCGCAACAGGCACTTGAGGTATAGGGCGATTTCTCCTTTGGGGCCGTGGCAGGGTTTTAAGGGGTTCAGTCGTCGGATCTTGGATTTGGCCTATCGGTCGAGACCATTTCGCTGCGGGATTAGCGACAGCTAATGAGTCCGATGGCGTACGCATCCGGGACCGGTTTGATGCCACGAGTTCATGCTGCCTGGATACAGCGGTATCAGAAGTCGAAGCTTCTGGAATATCATGGCGGTGGATTGTGAGAAGATCCTGCGCCGCATGTTCATGATTTTGGGGTAGGCCAGGAGCGTGCACGTGGATACGCGGCTGCTCAGTACGCGACTCCAACTCGGTTGGGCTTTCGATTTCCATGACCAGATTTAGCACAGACTCCCCGGATTTCACCAACATTTGCGGGAGTTCGACTTGAACATCGATAAGGATAAGCACACACAGCAAGAGCAGGTGAACGATACCGCTTAGAATCCAACCAAGATGGGCAATGCCACTCCCTCTCGATTCCGAGAGTTTCGACCCTTCTGAATCCAGCATTGCAGGGTATTTTGCTTCGCGATTGGGTTTGTCTGATGCCAACTCAATCTCCATTGACGTAGGTGGCTCATTCCATCACCCAGAACACAATATTTGCTCGGGATGGCGACGAATCTAAGTTGGTGAAGGCTCGTCCGTAGCCAAAACAGACTTCCAATGGGCAGTCATGTTTATGGGGCTGGCATCCCTACCCTACCGTGGCAGGCCGACTTGCTCGAAACTCGGCACCCATTTCATCCTAAACCATGAGCAATCGGAGTCAACGAATTTGAGGGCCAAACCACCTTAAAGGGTGCAATCGCGTTAGTGGGTCTGGGCCGCTTGCTCACCGGCGAAACGCTAAGTCTATGTACCGGAGTCTATGCACCGGAGTCTGCTTAATCTTCAAGGATGGAGCGATGAGGCTAGTTTGATGTTGATCAGGAAGTCGCCGACCAATCCTTCTCTATAAAATCTTGGAAATTTCATATGGATTGGCCATCCGCTTGGCACAGGGGCTAACCAGAAACTTGTGAATGAAGCATAAGCCTGGCTTGATCGATCCGTTTAGCCGTCAGTTTTGCATACGGAAGCCCAAGCCAATTTCGCTAATCATTGGCCCACCCGAGACGCTTTTTTGCCCGAGGAAATTCTAAAATCAGATTTCATCGATCGGGGACGGGGATTCTTAAAGACCCGATGCCTCCCAACCACCCGACGGCGTTTTAATGCTGCCCTTAGGGCACCCAAATTGCCCAGGCGGCGATGAATGCAATGGTTCCGATAACTGCTGTCAGTACACCGCTAACACGTCGTTTTTTCAGATAAAAAAGCAGTCCAAAGCCCGCGACCGACATCAGCATCATCACACCGGCTGAAAGATCAATCACCCAGGCCCACTGCTTGCCGCTATCGCGTCCCTTGTGAAGGTCATTCATAATTGCCATCGGGCCGGAAGAGATTTCCGTCAGGGTGTAAGATCCACTTTCGCGGTCGACGAAAACGTCGGCGGAGTAGCCCGGTCCTTTGTACACGAGCATGCATTCGAATTCGTCGATGACAAATTCTGTCACTTGTCCACGGAGGTGATGAGAGTTTCGTAACTGCTCGGCGACCAAGAGCCTGTCCACGTCGGGGCCGAGCATCTCAGTTGAAAGCTGTCCAGCTTCGTCCCTCATCGATTGTTCCGCCGCCCCAAACCACGTTGGATGATTAAGTGTAATTCCGGTAAATGCGAAAAACATCAACGCGGCAAAACTGAGCATTGAAAGGTAAATGTGAAGCCAACGGAAGGCAGCAGCGCTTGTTTGGTACAGAGTTCGCGGACGTTTTAGTCGTTTTGTTCCGTTCATTGGTCATCGGCAATCGGGACGTATTCAATATTCACCGAGCTTAATTCGATGTTGCTTTTTAGACTTTTTTTTGCGATCGGGTTTCCATCCAGAGCGATGGGTTCGCGAATGATTTGATAGGTCCCATGTTCACGTGCGACTTCAAGACACAATGTGTATTTTCCATTTTCCAGCTTGTTGCCCTCGTTATCCGTGCCGTCGAATCGTGCTTGATATTCTCCCGGACCCCGTGTCGCACCTGAAATCGTTCCAATCATGTTCGTTTTCTCGACCACCTTTCGCATGCGGTCGTTTCGATACCAACGTGTTAAATCGCGATGCCAACGTGGACCGGGCTGCTCTACCTGAAGCCACAAAAGAGCCGTCTTTACTGGAAATCCATCCGAGTCCTCAAGCCATATCGCAACGTAGGGTCGGCGGTATCGACTGCCGTTCGGGCGATTGAGGGTGAAATTCACGATCAAACCCGATTTCGTCTTATCGTCTTCCTCGTCGATTTCATTGTCATCTTGAAGCGCGGGCCAGCCGCTGGAAGTTGCAATATGATGATTCGATAAAACCAGCAAGCACTCGTATTGGGGCATCGACTCGATCAGTGCAAGTCCCTCTTCATGCCCAAGCACCGAAATGGCAGTTGCCGCGGCGTCGGCATCAATCGCCTTTGGCGCAATTACTGTCGCGCTGAGCACGTCAACAACGGAGTCTGCCGTACGTGGATCGATGATGTGCGAATGGCGTCGGCCATCCACGATGTCGCCACGTCGATAACCACCGCTGGTTGCGACTGCGGTATCTCCCTGGGTTTCGATAACTGTCAGTGGTATGGCATTTTCGCTGGGCTTTAATGGATCCGTAATTCCGATTCGAAAAAGTGCAGTTCCAAAACGCCGCACATCGCCACCAATATTGATGGAAAAGTCGGAGACATTCCCAAACCTTTCTTTGACCATGATGCAAACGGAGTCAAGTATGTAGCCTTTTGCGATGGCATCGAGAGTAATTGGCTGACGATCATACCGCGTGACGAGATTATCGTCCGCAACTCGATAGGGTGCTTCGCGTAAAGTGATGGCGGAGGATTGGGCGGTGGTAGAGGCCCGAACGTCGAACGCCCCGTCGGACCGAGAGCGCCAGATCTCCGCCTGTCTTAAGACCTCGGCAAGATCCTGCGAAACGCGTTCATCCTTCGTGCTGCGTTGCCATTGTGACAATTCACTTGCCGAGTCATGACTGCTGAAAACCGACGCAAGTCGGTCGATTTCCAGAAGTGTCAATGACTCAACCTCCTCGGCGGATTGAGCCCCGTCAGTGACAATCGATATCTCCAATGACGTGCCGAGCACGTTCTCATGCAGAAAATTGAATTCGTCTGCAATTAAAAAGGAGGTGGAAGTCAAGCTATAGAAATAGAGGGCGAGGAAAATTCGCATGATCTGATCCAGCGATAAAGATTTCGTTTAAAGATACCAATCAGGAAGGAGCGGGCAATCAATCGTCCGTGTCGTTCTCGTTTGTGTCATCCGTTTCTGCCTGGGCCTCCGCTGCTGCAAATGCCTCCTTGGCCTCTTGGAAACTGACCAACAGGTCACCGTTGGTGTCGGCTTCTTTCGCGAATGTGGCCATCCTCTTGCCGAGTTCCTCTCGACTGAGGTCCCCACTTTTATCCGTATCTTTTCGCATCAGTAGACGGGCGTTTTGGTCAGCTTCACTGCCTTGAGAAGGTCCGAAACTAAGGCCTTCAACGACTGGAGCGTTTGCTGTTGGATCAGGCAAATAGAGTGCAAAATTTGCCACGCCCTCCTTTTCGGGATGCACTGCATAGAACAGTAACCTGCCATTGAAAGCGACCATGCGCATCGATGGGGCCAAGCCATCCAAGTTGTCGAACGCGGTCGACCAAGTATCGGATTCAGTATCGTAGACGTCCATCGATGCAGCGGAGGCGAAGTGACCTTCGCGCATCTCAAAGCCGCCGTAAACATAGATCTTACGATCAAGGGTGCAAACACTCGGAAAAACCCGAGACTTTGGTGGGGAAGCGGCGGTCTGCCAGGATCGAGTTTCGAGGTCAAAGACATCGAGAGATTCGGCAGGGGACATGCCCTCTCCGAGGCCACCAACCATGTAGTATTTGCCGTCAACTATCGCTCCACCAAAGGAACGACGAAGAACTGGGATTTCAACTTTGGGCAATGTGCCGACCAATGAATCATCGCCCCACCAGTGCAGCACCGATCCGTCCAGGCCAGCGCCATCCCCCTCGTCACTACCACCAAACATCCAGATCGCATCTTCGTGGACCTGTGCGTCAAACATGGCCCGTGGTCGAGGCAAGCTAACATTGGCGACGGACCAAACTTTGGTCTCGGGATCAAATTGAAAAATTTGGTCAGTGGAGCCAAAGTTTGTGTCGCCAAACGCAAGTCCACCCGCGACGACAATAGAGCTATGTTCGCTCGTTTGTGCAGCAATAGCCCCTGCGCTCGATTGGACCGGGCTGGGCATGTTCGGTAGCTGCTCGACTGAACGGCGACTGAGGTCGAAAGCAAACGCTTCGTCCACGAAAGCGTTCTCAGAAAAATCATGTGGACTGCGACTCGCATTACCGCCGAAGGCATAGAGTTTAGAGCCCTGCACAACGAGCGTCTGGCTATGCTTTGCGCGACCATCGAATGGAATTGACCATTTTACGAGTTTGCCAGAATTTTTTTTGTAGGGTTGAACACTCAGCGATTCCACTGTCGCCATCCGGCCGACACCGCCGAGCCCCGTTCCCCCCAAAGCGATCAAGCGATCTTCACCAACGGGAAGCATTCTAAGGAACATTCGAGGGAAAAGTAATCGATCGGCGACCTCCCACTCTTGACCATGAGTGGAGAGTCGGTAGACGATGCCTGAGCCTCCCGTTACGTAAAGACAGCCACCAACAGCGAACGAACTTGTCGCGAATCCTGACATCATATTGTCGGCGTTCAGTTCTGGACCCTCTGACCACTGCTCTGTTGCTGGATCGTAGACCGAAACTTTACGTGTGATGCCTCGCTGCTGGATTCCCCCGATCATGTAAAGCTTGTTGTTATGGGCGGCTAAAGAGATAGCGCGTGCCAGATAGCCCGGGCCCTCGATGGAGCGCCAGCCTGACCCTGGATCATCCAAGTCAAATCTCAAAATGTCCTCATGCCACGGCACATCGCTGGAGGACTCTCCTTGCAAATTCCATCCGCCCGCAACGTAAATCGAACGGCCTAAGATGGCCGCGTCGAGCGATGACCGTGGAGAAGGCAGAGGAGCCAGTTCTGTCCACTTGTTCTGCTTGACGTCGTACCGAGCAAAATGATCGGTGGAGTTAAAGTTAGTTGGCTCATCTTGGCGACTGTTCAAGAAGGATAAACCACCGATGCGGTATATGTGCTCGTTATCCGTCACCAACGCGGTGCTCTGCGCCGGTTCGTGCATCGCCAGTTCTTCCCATTGAGCCGTAGGATCATCAAATCGAATCCGCCGAAAGTGATCGACCAGGAGGTCTTTACCAAAGCCATGTGCGTCACCACTGTGACCGCTAAAAACATAGAGGTATTCTCCCATCACCGCTGCACCAAAACTGGTAAGAGATTCGGGAAGCGGTCGATGGATCGCAGCACGCGGTGCATCTTTTTCGCTCAAGCTTGGGTTGAGATAGTGATTGGCGAAAACAAGACATTGACTGAATTGCGTCAGCCCGCCGCGATTGGCCTGTCTCAAGTCCGCTGTCGACGGCTCTTCAAGAAGTTGAGGTCTATTTTCGGAAGTCAGTTTTATCCGCGCCCAGAATTTGGCATCTTTTTGGCCTAAAAGTCGTGTGCAAAAGTTCATATCGATGCTTGACGCCGCATCATTAGGCATCGAAGCGGACGGTTGCGAGATAGGCAGGAATGACCCTGAATCCTGCGTAAGCACCGATTGGTGTGAATGGGGGTTGTATGGCCTGAAGGTTGTCAATCCATCTTGACCGCTTGAACCACCAGCCAGAAGCAGATGGGTGATCAACAAATAGCTAAAAAGCCGCATAGTAAATACTTTGTGTAAGTGGTTTTCGAAGGGGCAACAAGAATGGGGTTCACGGCTCGAGACAATTTTTTCGTCTCATTTATCTAATGCGTTTTAACCCGTTACCCTGCACAAAACTTCGTTCTCCTCATCGTTAAACACGCCTTCCTTTGCAGGTCTTACTTTTCGGAGCCTCGCGTCTCAACGAAAGTCATGGTCAGATAGTTGGCCGACTTTTGGAACTCTTGATTTCCAATTTTTCCAGTCTCTTCAACGTTGTGTCCGACGACCAGCCCGTTCAGCCCGTCTTCGACCTCTTGGTCACTGAATGAAACTTTGCCATCTTTGTCCGTTGTACCGCTGCCTTCTTCGTGGCCGTCTTCGCAAAGCAATCGCACCTCAGCCCCAGATAGCGGCTTTCCCATCCAAACCACGAAAACGTCAACACCAGCCTCGGTATCGATCACTTGAGCATAGAGATTCAGGTGCTTGCTGATTGGGGCATAAGCGTTGCGGTCTGTCGGAAGGCTACCCACTTGGCTTTGCGTGTAGTAATTCAACGCCATTCCGTCATAGATTCCGTAAGTTACCTTGGACACCAACGCACTGATTGGGTTATTAGGGGTGGGTGAAGTTAGGCCAATGAAGTCGTCACTTTCGACCGTCTTCAACGGCACTTTGTCGACCTGGCCCGCTTTCCCCAAAGCGTATACCTCCGCTTTAGCAATCGTAGGTGGCAACTTGTAGTTTCGTTCCGCTGGGCTTTCTCCAAAGAAATAAACGGCCTTCCCCTCCTCGACGCATAACCAGGGAAAATGAGCTTCCGTGATCGATTGGATTACGAATGGACCAAGTGTGGCGACGGCAAGTAAGATTGGTAGTTTCATGGGGCTCTCTATGTCTTGGCGTCACGTCGTCAAGGTGCGAATCCTTTTCAACGGGATGACCTGTGGTTGTCGGGTAAATTTTCGGCGGACAAATCCGAAACTAGGGCCGATCAATCTCGATCCGATGGGCATATTGCCGCGACTAACATGATGTTGAGAATCAATATCAATAAGGGATTTTGGCGAGCTGGATCCGCTTTGTCAACTTGCTTAAAGCAAGAAACGGATTGAATCTTGATTTTTTGGGGCAGACTGAGGTTTCTCGGCAGTGTCCGAGTATGCGATTTGGGTGTGCTCATCGGCCTTGCCCGAACCACACTTTCCCTAACCGCGCGGGCCGCAATGTAAAGCATTTACGAAGCTTGCGTTTTGGTCAGCCCAACTGAAGAGGATGTTTTTAGGCCAATCCGGCCGGAATCGTTGCCAATGAAAAATATTCGTGGTGCCACTCTGATTTTTGCAGTTTGGCCCCACTTTGAAGTGATCTCGAAGTCCGGAACGAGAATCGATCATTCAGTCCGAGTGTTAGGGCCAAGACGTAGACTGGCGCGATTGTGCACTCTCGACAACTACCGGCATCTGATATCGGGGGCGCCGTTTCGTGGCGACAACCGACAGTGAATATGCCGGCCCCCTGGGGTTACTTCTGGAATTTGTCAAACCAGGCTTGCACTTTCAAACCGGGGTGCTGCTGGGCTGGGATCATTTTGGCCAACTCCTTTTTCGTTTCCTCATGTTCTGGTTGGTTGGCCAGATTGGTCCATTCGTTGGGATCGTTCCGATGATCGTAGAGTTCCTCGGAGCCGTCTTCGTAACGAATGTACCGCCAGTGTTCAGTCCGGACAGAAGTGTTGCCTTCTCCGTAAGAAGAAATTGCTGGAACGCGTGGCATCAATGGGTCCCGAAGTTGTGATTTGATGGACGTTCCATCGAGCCAGTCTGGAATTTCCAGCCCCGCAAAATCCACCAAGGAGGGATAAACGTCGATCAGGCTTACGGGCTGTGAACAATGGGTGCCTGCCTTGATTCCCGGCCCTCGAACCATGAAGGGTATGTGGGTGGTTTGTTCCCAGATCGCGCCTTTGCACCAGTGCTTCTTTTCACCTAGATGCCAACCATGGTCGCTGACCAGCATGACATAGGTTTCGCGTCCGCGTGGATTCTCCTCGAGGCCCTCCAGAAAACGACCGATTTGGCGGTCAACGAACGCTACGGATGCCTGATAGGCACGAATGGTGGTTTCCCATTCGCCGTTGGCCAGGATGTACTCATGGTCACTCAGCCCCTTGTGTAGTGGCTTGTGCGCGTGGGTCCGGGCAAGTCTCCGCGCAAATTCGGGCATGTCATCCCAGTCATCTACGCCTTCTGGTTCTTCAGGTTGGCGAATCGATTCGAGTGGAAATCGGTCGAACCAGGTTTGGGGTACTTGAAGGGGTCGATGCGGGCGGAAAAATCCGACGGTCATCAGCAACGGCTCGTCGGTCACGGTGTTCCATTGCTGCGTCGCCCACCGAGCAACTTTGTAGTCGCTCATCTCTTCATCACGGACATCAAGCGCATAGCCGTCGTTGGGTGCCGCCATCGCATTGAAATTGTCTTTGCCTTTCGGTGGTTTGGGGTCACCCGGTTTTCGGAACAGCGAATCGCCGTATTGACCGGGTGTGCCGTGGAACACTTTACCACCGCTCGCGACACGATAGCCATGGTCCATGAAGAACTGCTGGAGCGTCGGTGTCGTCACCCGGGTTTCTTCGGGGAAGCGCGCATTGAAATACGTGCCGGTTTTAAACGGATACACACCGGTCATCAGGCTGGTTCGTGAAGGCCGACACTGCGGTGAGTTGCAATAGGCCTGAGAGAACAACATGCCGCTCGCCGCCAGCGCGTCGATGTGGGGTGACTTTGCATCGGGGTGACCGCCGAGGCAACCGAGCCAGTCATTCAGATCGTCAACGATGATGAAGACGATGTCAGGCTGGTTCTCTGCGGCCCTCGCCATGCTGGTGAGGGCCGTCAATGCAATCAAGCAGGCGAGCAGAGAGTTGCAGGAGGTCATGGTGATTTCTTCTTCCTCGGAGTTGGCGGTTTGGTGCCAACGTCCTTCATCGCGGGGCCCGTTTCAGCAATCAATTCGTCACACCGAGCCCGCATCTTGATCAGGGTGGCGAGACTTTTGTCATTTGAAGCAATATTGTTGAGCTGGTCGGGATCGTTGATCAGGTCGTATAAAAACTCGAATGGCGGTTGGTCGGGTCCGTTCACATAATATCGTGCGTAAACCCAGCGGGAATCCCGGACGCCTTCCCATCGAGGGATCGTCTTGGCGACCGCAAGAAACTCACATAAGAAATCGGTTCGCCAATCCTCCACCGCTTGACCACCGATGAGAGGCGCGAGGCTTCTTCCCGTATGTGCCTCCGGTGTAGGTAATCCTGCGAGTTCAATCATGGTCGGAGCAAGATCACTATTGATCGCCAGTTCCTCAAGCAGACGCCCCCGCTGGTCTTGCGGCAGACGTGGATCGTAAATGATCAGGGGGACACGCAAGGACTGTTCGTAATGCGTCCACTTGCCAGCGAATCCACGGTCACCGAGATAGTAGCCATTGTCTGCCGTGTAAATAATGACGGTGTTGTCCGCCAACCCCAGTTTGCCGAGTTGCTTGAGCAGACGTCCGACAACATGGTCGATTCCGCTGAGCATCCGGAAGTAGGCACGCATGTTGGTTTGGTACTTTTCTGCCGTGTCCCACCGCCAGAAATACCGCTCCCGATTGATGGATTGCTTCAGGAATTCCGGTTGGGCATCGTAGATGGCAGGATCATCAAGTCGCGGTGGCGGCATCTCCTGGTTTTCGTACATTCCCTGCGTCACTTTCGGCCAGGGATAATGCCCGATCCCGGGTCGCTTGTCTCGGTCCTCCGCATGCGTTGCATTGAAGCTGAGTTGCAAGCAGAAAGGTTGGTCCTTGGGTTGTTCATTTAAAAATTCAATGGCCCAGTCACCCAGAATCTGAGTCTCGTGACGTTCACTCCCATCTTCCTGCGTTTTGAAGTAGGGATTGCGCCCCAATTTGCGGCGGACGTCGAACATGGCTGCTGCGGATTCATCCGAAAGCGTGACATGCTCTTTGCCAAGGTGTCCGGTCCGATAGCCCGCTTCTTTCAACACGCTGAAGTGGGAAGTACGGCATAACTCCGGTTTTAGAGGTCCTGGTGTGACTCGATAAAGATGTTTGCGTTCGTAACAACCGGTAAAGAGGCACGCGCGACTGACCCAACAGGTTGAGGTGGTGACGAACGCATTCTCAAAACGAACGCCTTCGCTCGCAAGGCGATCGATATTGGGCGACTGGACAATCGGGTGACCTGCGCACCCAAGGGTATGATTGCGCTGATCATCGGCAAAAAGAAAAAGGATATTGGGACGTGAAACATCCTTTGGTCGACTTTCCTTACCCCGGCCGGATAACTTGGGCGTGTTCGACGTTGCTGCAATCGGTTCGATGTAACCTGACGCAGGAGTAGAACCGATCTCGGCGAGTGGAATCGGTGGGTGGTCGAATATAAGGGGGTGTGCCTCAGTTAAGGATATGACGCCTGCCGTCACGATGCCGAAAAAGACAATTTGGACATGGCGGTGCATAAGAAGTTCCTGATTTCAGGCCGTCGGTTATTCGTGGAGATCGCGGCGTCTCACCGCGATTCAGCTCTTGGACGATCCTCCGCTTCAAGAGGATATCCCAATTCGTTGCCGGTAACTCAGATGCCGGCAAAAGAATGGAAATCGATTTTGGTGCAAAAGCCTAAGCGATGACTTCTTGCACCACTCTACCGTGAACATCCGTCAAACGAAAATCTCGACCGCTGTATCGGTAGGTCAGTTTTTCGTGATCCAAACCCATGAGGTGCAAGATCGTTGCGTGAAGATCATGCACATGCACTTTATTCTCGACCGCCGCGAATCCAAATTCATCGGTTGAACCGTAGGCCATGCCACCTTTGATCCCGCCTCCGGCGAGCCACATGGAAAAACCGTGGTGGTTATGGTCTCGGCCGTTGCCATTTTCGGCCACAGGTGTTCGGCCGAATTCGCCACCCCAGATGATCAGGGTATCTTTCAGCAGGTCACGTTGCTTCAAATCCTTGATCAAAGCGGCAATCGGTTGATCCACGTTTTTGGCCTTGTCGGCGTGCGACTTGATGTTGCCGTGATCATCCCATGGTTGGCCGTTGCCATAATAAACTTGAACCATCCGCACGCCGCTTTCCACCAATCGCCTCGCCGCCAGGCAGCCGTTAGCAAACTGACCTGTGCCGTAGGCCTCCCGGATCTCCTTGGTTTCCTTACCAAGATCAAAAACGTCCTGCGCTTCTGCCTGCATCCGAAACGCCATTTCCAGGGATTCGATTCTTGCATCCAAGCGGTGATCTTGACCGCCTCGTTGTTCGAGGTGGATTTGATTCATCTTTGTCAGCAGATCCAGTTGCTGACGCTGGGCAGATTTCGTCAGGTGGGTGTTGTTGATGTGTTCGATCACTTTTTTCGGATCAACATCTTTTGCGTGGTTGATATGGGTCCCTTGAAAGACACCCGGCAGGAAACTGTTGCTCCAAAGCTGGGGACCGACTACGGGTTTACCGGGACATAAAACGACGAAGCCGGGTAGATTCTGATTTTCTGTCCCCAGGCCGTATAAGAGCCACGATCCCATTGCGGGTCGAGTGGGCTGAGTCTCACCGCTATTCATCATCAGCAGTGATGGTTCGTGATTAGGGATGTTGGTGTGCATTGACCGAATCACACAGATGTCGTCAATGCACTCGCCGACCTTGGGAAAAAGATCGCTCACCTCCAGACCGGACTCACCGTAGCGTCGAAACTTGAAGGGGGACATGAGCAGACCGCCCGTTCGGCGTTCCGTCTTGAGTTCCGCGCCGGGTGGGCGTTCGCCGTTGTACTTTTCAAGCGCCGGCTTGGGGTCGAACGTATCCACTTGAGATGGCCCCCCATTCATGAACAAGTGGATGATATGTTTCGCACGGGGTGCAAAATGGGCTGGTTTGGGATCGAGAACACCCTGAGGGGAGGCGCCCTGCGCAGCATCCTGCGCGAGGATTCCCGCCAGTCCAAGGGTTCCCAGGCCGATGCCCATGCGTTGGAGTGATTCGCGTCGGTTCAGTTGCGGGTGGGGCTGGATGAATTTCATGGGTGGGTTTCACTTCAACTTTTGTCGATGACCAGCGACATTCGAGACGTCGGCCTAATCGATATAAATCAATTCGTTACTGCCGAGGATCACTTGAGCATAACTCTCCCAACGCGTCAGTTTGTCGTCAGGAGCTTTCTCAACGGACAGGTACTCGAGCCCCAGTGCCAATTCGGCGTCGGTAGGTGAACGCCCGTAGGCCAACTCGAATGCCCGACCGATTTTTGATGAATCGTCGCCAGTCGCCTCTTCATGGAGTCGTTTGGCAAATGCTTTTGACTGGTTGATCATGAACGCACTGTTTAAAACAAATAACTGTTGTTGGGGAACGGTGGTCTCCGTTCGTGTGGCACTCGTGATGTTGGGATCTGGAAAATCAAACAACCGCAGGAGACTATCGAGTTCGTGGCGGCTGATTTTTGCATAGACCGTTCTTCGTAGATTGTTCGAATCGTTCAATTGGGTGGAAACGCCTCCCATCGTTCGATCCAATTGGCCCGACACATCCAACAAGGTGTCTCGCCATGCTTCGATATCAAGTCGTCGACGATTGGCTCGCCAAAGGTATCGATTGTCCGCATCCAACTCCGTATTTTGCGAGTCGCTCTCAGCGGCAAGGCGATAGGTCGACGACAGCATAATGTCACGGTGCAGTTTCTTGATGGACCATCCCTGCTCCATGAATTTCGAAGCGAGGAAGTCCAATAATGCCGGGTGCGTGGGCGCATCGCCCAGTTTCCCGAAATTGCTCGGTGTTCCGACGATCCCTCTCCCAAAATGATGTTGCCAGATGCGATTCACCATCACTCTTGCCGTCAGCGGATTATCCGGATGGGCGATGGCGTTTGCCAATTCGAGTCGGCCGCTACCGGAGGTGTAGGGCGACCTTTCTTCACCAGCCAGAACTCTCAAAAACCGACGCGGTGCCACTTCGCGTTGCCGCGCCGGATTCCCGCGAATGAATACCTTCATGTCTGCGGGTTTGCCCTCCGTGTAGGAATGTGCAATCGCATACATGGGTGGTGCCGCTTTCTTCGCGCGTTCGACCGTATCTTTAAGAGTGATCAGTCGTTCTTTTTCTGGCCCCTCCAGAAATGCCTCGAGCTCATTGTCGGGGACTGCAAGTGGGCCATCCTTCCCCAGCACGAGATTTAAAATGGGCTCGTTCACAGGTTTTTCCGTGTAGACGTAAAACTGCACACTGGCCTGGTCGCCACAGCCGTTTTGATCGGTGCCGCTATTGTCCAAGCCTCCGACTGCCTCGAAGTAATCGTAACCCTCGGGCAGGTCAAAGATCAGCGTGGATGACGCGTGAACGCCTATTCCCTCCGAATACTCTTTGCCGCCAACACGTATTGTCTTTCCGGTATAGTTCGTATTCAGTTTCGGTTCGACACCCTCATGTTTTCTCCAACGCAGTTCCGTCAGCTTCAATTCACCCTGATCACCAATCAGCTTGGGTGAAATCCAATCCGCATGATCGCAGCTTTGGCCGTTACCTCCATCGCTGACAATCAAATACAGTTCTTTTGCTCCCCGGATATCAGCACGGATCGTGGCGGTCGGTCGAGCCTTGGTCACGATCGGAGTTGCGAATCGGGGACTGCCGGGCGTGTGGAGAGGGCCGTCGTCACTCGAAGATGGATCGATCAATCCATCCCGGATGCGAATCTCGCGGTTAACCCGATCCTGAAATTGTTGAGCCAGCAGTTGAACAAGAGCGATGGATTCTTCATTGACTTCCACCGCCTTGGCCGTCCGTTCGTGCCATTCTTTGAGGGCTGCAACTTTTCCTTGCTGCTTTGGATCGAGAAAATTGACCCATCTTGATAACAGGAACTCGCTCAGTGACTTTGCCTCCGCAAGTTCCTTCTTTACCTCTTTATTGCCGGCAGTTTCGGCGATTCGAATACGCCACGCTGCTTCCATGTAGTCTGCAATTTGGTGGACCCGCGTCTCGGCCACGGCCACTTTCGCATCGGCGTAGAATTGTTTTACTTCGTTTTCGGCCTGCTTGATGACGTTCTGACCCTCGTTGTATCGCGAGATTTCCTCCTGCGTGCAAAGGGGCGCATTATGGAGTCTTGAGCTACTGAAGATGCCCGCGAGGGAATAGTAATCTTGAGTGGGAATCGGATCGAACTTGTGATCATGGCAACGGGCGCAGGAAACGGTCAGCCCCAGAAAGCCACGCGTTAGCGTGTCGACTCGATCGTCGAGTTCATCCGCCATCGCTTTCGCTTTATCGCTGTTCTTGTAGTACTGGGCACCGAGGCCAAAAAAACCGAGGGCGATCAGGTGATCGTAGTTGCCTTCGGAGGATGGCTCCATCAAGTCACCGGCGATCTGCAATCGGACGAAATCGTTGTAGGGCAAATCGTTGTTGAATGATTGGATGACCCAGTCCCGATAGCGGTACCCGTTGGTATTGGCACGCACGGCAAATGTGTGAGCTTGATCCTCCGAATAGCGGGCAACATCCAGCCAGTAACGGCCCCATCGCTCCCCGTAGTGTTCGGACTCCAATAAACGGTTGACAACGGTTTCGAAGGCGGAAGTTGAATCATCGTTCAAAAAGTGGGCGACCTCCTCGGGTGTCGGTGGCAAGCCGATGAGGTCGAAGGTGGCTCGCCGAATCAGGGCGTGTTTGCTCGCCTGATCTACCGGGGACAGGCCAAGTTGCTCCATCTTGGCCAGCGTAAACAAGTCGATTTGGCTGGTGGGCCAATCCTTGTTCTCAACCACGGGCGGATCTGTCGCTGCAATCGGCTGAAACGACCAGAACCTCACTGCTTCGTCGAAATCAATGGTGGTCTCAACCACCTCCGTTTCGACTCTTGGGTCTGGGGCACCCATCTCGATCCATCGGGTAAAATCCTCGATCACCGATTCTGGGAGTTTCCCCTTTGGCGGCATCTCAAACCCGTCGTATTTCAAAGCATCGATCAGGAGGCTTTCCCCAACGTTCCCTGGGACCACGGCGGGTCCGGAGTCGCCGCCTGTCTGGGCGGCCGCTTTCGAATCAAGCCGCAGGCCTCCCTGTATATTCTTCGCCGTTCCAGAGTGGCACTGATCGCAGTGTTCCACCAGAACAGGGCGTATACGCGTTTCAAAAAATTCAATCTCTTCTGCTGTCGCTGGGGGCTTGGGCTCATCTCCGATGGCCCATGACGGGCATAAGGCCAAAACCGGAACCAAAGACATCTTGATCCATAGAAATGGAACGATTTTTACTTTCGTTTGGAGCATCCAATCATCAGTCGGGTAGGAAGGCAGGAATGTTAGCCAGTTGAATCGTCGCGAGGATGGATTCAAGGCGCTTCGGCAGTGATTACTATTTTAGCAAGAAACGGGTAAGTGAGGGCAATATCAAAACGAGGGTTCCGGCAAGAAGTCATTCGAGGGACAAGGATGGCTCGCGGCGAGAAAAAGTTATCAAAAGCGTCGAACTTTCTGTCACCTTACTTGTTGGTGATGCAACGTATCCTGTGCTCTGGCGAGCCTTAGTTCGGCTTCGACTCGATCTGTGCGAATGCGTTGTGTTGATGGATGGACTCGAAATTTTTCGTCGAACATCGGAACCATGAGATCCGATCGCATGACTTGAGTCTCAAGGCCAGATCACGAACGGTGTCTTCGACAAATTTGGGGTTATCGTAGGAGAGTTCGGTAACGTATTTTTCATCGTTGCGCTTCAGCGTTGAATAGACGCTGGCTGAAGCAGCTTGTTCCATATGCTGAAACAACTCACTCACCGACACACTATGGGCGATGTTGTGAAAGCGAATACTGGCTGAGAGCAAGCATCGCTGGTTGTGCGCACCATATTCAGCGATTTCTTTTGAGCATGGGCACAGGCTCATTGCAGGTCCAGCGACCGTGACCTTCAGGTCCTGATTCTTGCCCGCGGTTGCGTTCAAAGTGACGTCAAGCTGGAGCAATCCAGATTCACCTGAGACCGGAGCTTGTCGTTCGATGAAGTAAGGGAAATTCACGCAGATTGAGGCCCAGTCAGCGGTGACTCGGTGACGAAGTTTCACGCAAAGTTCGGCCAGACTCTCGTAGCTAAGTAATCGTTCATGA
>JAKVCA010000028.1:47817-109396 GCA_022448315.1 Pirellulaceae bacterium
TTCCCTTCGACGTCGATGGCAGGGAAACGAGCATGTCAAACTTACCCACGGTGCTTTGCGGAGTTTCCTCGGACTCGGAGTTTGATGCAAATTTGATCGGATAGGGAACATCGGTGATGCCAACCTCGTCAATCGCGAGGTTGCGAGTGTCTTCATAAGACTGTACGTCAGCAAGTTCCTGTCCGGTTTCCGAGGGCATTTTTTCCTTCATCAGTCTTGTTTTCAGTTGCAAAAATTGGTTGCGGAGTGATTGTGGATGATTCGCCAGGGTTCTCGCCGTTCAGGAATCCGCCAGCCACTGGATTCTTTAACACTTGTCTTCGTCGCGATGCCTTCGCCAAGAGCGGCTAATGGGGGCGACAGTTTCCCACGATTGACATGAGTTTGTCTGTCAAGCTGTAGGGATCAAGAGACGCCAGAGGAGGCTTTTGCAGCGGGCGACTGCCCTCCCGTTGGCGATCAAGCATGTCTTTTGGAAGCCCCAAGTATGGCTTCAGATGCAACAGCTTTGCAACTACAGGCTGCGCGTAGAGATCGGTTTTACGCGGTCAAGAGGTTTAGCCGAGTTGCCGACGCGGAAAAATGATCGGTGTCGGTCGGTTTGCCCACAGGAAAAAAATCGAGATTTTGAGTGAGGCGGGTTCAATACCAGCGGGATGCGATGGTCTGAGCCGCTTGAACGGAGTCAAATCAAGTAGGTCGCGGTGCGAGTTCACGGCCTACTTGATCAAACGTATCCTTGACCAAACGCATCGTGTGGTGACTGCCTCGATCCCTTGAAGCCAGCTTCTTACTGGGAAATTCTTACTGGGCAATTCTGACTGGAATGGAACCTGAAATATCGGGATGATCGGTCGTGATTCGCAGCGTACCGCGAGCCCGCTCCAACGATTTAGCACCCGGCGGATGTTGATGCCTCTCATTGATGGTGATCGGCAGTTTGATTTCCAATTCGGGCAGGTTCGCGTCTCCCGTTTCTACTTTCAATGTCGCTTGGCTGCTTCGCGAGTTTGATTTCGTGGTCTCGTCGATAATTTTATCTGGGGCGGTAACCTTAAATAAGCTGACATCCCGAGTGGAATCCGATGCAGAATAATTCGCGCTTAACGTGCCCGTAAGTTTCACCGGTATGCTGGGGTAGACAACGAGCATGTCAACATGGTCGATCAAATTGCTCAAAGAGGGACCGTCTGAGTAAACATCAAAGACTTCCATGGCCGCGTATAAAGTTTCCGCAGACTTTCCCGGTTCGGGGCGGGGAATGCCGCGGAATATTTTGCGACTCCCGGTGGCACCCAGGCGTTCCGCCTTGTAGGCGACCACATATTTACCGTCAGGTCCCTTTTTATAAATGCGATGGTCAATGCGACCGGATTGTTGACCGTTAATTTTGCTCAGTCGGTCAAGTTCCAGTATCACCGTTGTCGTTTTTGGTCCGCCCATCGATTCATTCCACGCCGGAACCGGAAGCCTCTTGTAGGTCCTGTGATTGGGAACGATACCAAATGGCTTAAGCGGGGCGATGCGTTCAAGTGGAGACATGGTCAGATTGACGCTCCGGACTTGTCTTGAAGAATTCATGATCGAAACCATCTTCTCGGCCGGAGGAGCAGGCATTGGAGCCGACTTTGATCCGATTTGAATGCGACTCACCGAGGGTACAAAGCGAAGTGCTTCAATCAGCAGGTCGTAGCCCGACTCGCCTAGCCACGTGCCTGAAAATGAGGTGACGGTGATCTCCCAAATTCCCTTTTTCTCCAGAGTGTTGACAACCAGCTTTCCCGTCCGCTTCTCAACATCCAACTGAGGTGACTTTCGAATCACGCTATAGTCGACTTCGTATCCGTCAGGATCATAAACCTGAACCAACAGCAATCCAGATTCATCGTTGTGAAATCCGATTTGGACGTTCAGGCCTGAATCTCGATCCGTTACGGCAACAGGATAACGATGAAAGGCAGTCGCCTTGATCTCTTGGCCATGATTGATGTAGCAGGCGACACGGTTGGATTCTTCAACTTCAATGCCAGACAGGTTGACTTCGGTTTTGAGATCAGACAATTCAATGGGTTTATGAACGACGTCGAGAACCGTGAACAATCGCTGCCCGTGTTGGTAAATGTCAAAATGAGCAATGTAGGTCTTGCCTGCTTCCATGGTGGCCAAGCGTCGGATGCTGAAGAAGGATCCCTTGAAGCCATTGGACATCACAACGATGGCGGAACGACCCTGCTCACCCTCTTTTCCTGGCACGCCAATGGAGAAAGGCAATAAAGTTTCGGTATCTGTCTGTCCCAAATCTTGTACCGTTCCATCAATGGACTGCACTTGGACTCGCTCAAGGCGAACCTCGGTCGCAGCATTACGCAATTTGAGCAAACTGGCCTCGGACAACTCGCCGTCTGAATCCAGCGTCAGGTAGATACGTTTGACTGCGGGAATGTTATTTGAGCGATCGTAAAGGCGTGTCGCTTCGGAATTGTCATTGATTTTGAACTCGGTCAGACGCGTGCCGTTGTTCACTTTCGTCGCAAGATCCAACAGAGTTTCATATGCAGCATCAACATTCAGTAGCCCGTGCCCCTGTTGTGCCAATGTGTATCCGGGGAGTTCAGTAGCGGATTCTTCTAATGCGGTCCGTATTGCGAGAGGAATGGAGGTGACTGAATATTTCACATCCGAAGATTTGTCCTGAACGGATTTAATCTTCTTGCTCCGCCAGGCTTCCAGTCGGCTGTATTCCTTGTTCCCACGGGCAGCCGAAATCAACGCGGCCGTTGCTCCTGCTGCAATCGGCGAAGACATGCTCGTGCCGTTGTACATGCTCGAGCCATCATCAATTAGTGAAGTCGCGGATAATGCTGAGCCCGGTGCAACGATGTTGGGTCGGAGTTGACCGGTGAATGACGGCCCAAGCGATGTAAAATACTGCAACACGTGATCGGGAACTTCAACTCCGTCTTGGAGTTGATAATGTCGTGCAAGAGTCTCTTTCGAGGCGTGGGCCCCAACAAGCACCGCGGGACTGACCGATCCAATGTGGTTGATGGAGCGATAGCCGCTACCACTGTTGCTCGCAGAGACAAAAAATACGGTACCGAATTTGGCAGACAGGTCTTGGATCAACACATCCATCCGATCCTTGTCGTATTCCTCAGGACTGCCGAGCGAGATATTGACGACGTCGGGAACATATCCCTGCGGATTGAAGAAAGCTTTTAGCATCGCACGAATGATTGCTGATTCCGTACAGGTGATTCCACTGCAGGCTTTGAGCGCCATAATTTCTGCTTCGGGTGCGGCACCCACGATTTCCTCGCCATTGCCCGCGATGATGCCGGCCACGTGGGTTCCGTGTGAGTTGAAAGCCACTCCGATTGTCACGTGTGTGACGTTGTTTTTACTGTCGGCAGTGAAAAGGAGTGGGTAAGCGATGGTTTTTGTGCGAGAAGGGAAGACAACCATGTCGGCATATTTCAGCTCTTTTCTGGAGCGTTGAATTTGACGAGCGATGTTGAAGTCCAAAATCGGTGTTTCGGCCTCGTCGCCATTGATCTGGCCGTTTCCGTCCACATCAACGAACGCGATTAGGGCGGGCTTCGATTCTTCGGTAGGTTTGGTCTTTTTTACTGACGTCTGCTCATCATCTTTGGGGGCTTGGTCTTTGGAGGCTTGGGTTTCAGAGGTTTCTTCTACATTTTCAATTGTCTTACCTTCAGAGGCCACCTCTTCACTTTCGGTTCCTTCCGGCTGCGCTTGCTCCTCTGAGTCTTTCTCAGGCGATTCCTCAGTTTCTTCTTCCTGCACCGGCTCTTCTTCCTGCACAGGAGGCTCTTCTTCGGACGAGTCGTTTGAGGACTTTGTGTCCGCGCCAATCATCACCAGGAACTTGTCTTTGATTGAATCGTTGCGATTGAAATCCAAGCCGGCTCGATCAGTTGTTTTGAATATGTCGGTAAACTGAATGCCCATGGCCGTTTCGTCAAAAATTCCAACGTAAATTGCCTTGTTCTCTGAAAGTCGTTGAGGAACTGATAGAGTCTTGTCGTTGTACGTGACCTGGCCCTCAATCACTTTAACTTTCTTAAGCTCAATACGGCCCTCTTGGGTTGAGTCGTCCCAGAAAATCACTCGGTTCTGAAAAACGGGGTGGCTGGCGTCGACCCCCGAGTCGATCACGGCGACCTTCACGCCCTTGCCGGTTGCTTTGCCATTCGTCCGCTCTTTGAGTTCGGGCAACTTGATGTCTTCAACTGGGACAAACAAGGTATCGAAGCTGAGGCCATCTTTCGTGTTGTTGGCCGGTTGATCATTGCAGCCGCAGTTATCAGAACCTGAGGCTGAAGCTTGAAACATTCTGACGTCCGACTTGAGTTCCAGCGATTTTAAAAAGCGTTCATCGACAACTTTTTCACCGGGCAGTGTCACGATCAGAAATGGAATTTCATGGCCGATCCCCAAATTAGGATCGTAATCCACCTTGCCACCATTTTTCAAAATGACGCCGGCAGCTTTACGGGGGTCTTTGACCTCAATCAAGAGCGTGATTTCCGGGTAGCCGCTTAGCTTTTCCTTCCCATCGATGAGACCAGGTCGTTGGGCTTGAACACCACGACCGATGAGCAGCAATGTAATCGCGAAGGCTAAAACAAACGGGCTTGACTTAATCACAGCAGAAATTCCAAAGTAGATAAAATGGGCAAATTGAAAGCTTCAGCAAAGCAATATAGGTTGAAAAGTCTGAGAAGCCAAAGACTTTAAGCTCAAAAAGGTCGCCGTGGCTCTGCACTTGAGGAGCCGGCGACATTGCTGAGGACGGTTCTTCACAAACTTTCCATTCGTTGGACCGGCTAAGTTGGTTCTTGTTTCGGACTCTAATCCGGGGACGATTCTCGAAGAATATCTGAGCGAATGTTGACGTAAAGTGTTTTCTTTTAACAGGTTAATAAAGTTTTTCGTTGCCAGATCTTTGACCGAAAAGAAACGTACTCTTTCCCCTCTGGCAAGCCTATTTCTGAATCAAGAGATGGTTGCCAAGCTGTGCGACGGCTTGGTTTCAGCAGCCCGAATGAGGCCAATTTTCGCCGGGACGATTTTTGGTCGGGGTGCTGTTACTCAGCGGAAGCAGGTACTTACCCAGCGAATTTGGCCCTTGCCCGCCTCGTGCTAGGTGGAGTGGTTTCCAATCGCTTGGAACTTCCGGTATCGCGCTGCTCACCGCAAAGCCTGTTCTAAGGGGTCAAACTGAGGACGGATAATACGGGTCGATGGTCGGAGGTCAAAGTTCCGTTCAAGACACGGGTAAAATGAATTTTCCACGAATCACGGGACCCGGCAAAGATGAAGTCGATTTCTCGCGCGGGACGGGTTGCTGGAAAGGTGAACCGATCCTGTTCGGGTTTGTCGGCTTCAACGCAGCGTGCCAAAAACAAGTCCAAAGTTCGGGATTGAGGCTGGTCATTGAAGTCTCCCATCAGGACATAGGGCAACGTCAGTGTGTCCAGATATTTGGCCAACTCCTTGGCTTGCCGATACCGAAAGGTGTCATCCTTGACCCAATCGAAATGGAGGTTGACCACCATGATTTCGTTTTGGTCGGGGAGTCGGACCTGACAGGCCAAAGCGACTCGCGGTTCATTCCCCGTTGGCAGGCGAACCTCTTGGACTTTTGTGATGGGATATTTGGAGAGTAGGGCAAGTCCGTACTGCCCGCCCTGATAATCCATGAAGGATCCGAATGCTGAGTGCATGCCCAAGGCTTGACCCAGGGTTTGTGTCTGATCGACCGAGTCGCTTCGTCGGACCTTGTTGTCAACTTCCTGAAGGCCGATGAAGTCGGCGTGCATGTTCTTCAAAAGCGAAGCCGTGCGTTTCAGATTCAGGCGACCGTCGTTTCCCAAGCCATGTTTGATGTTGTAAGACACCAGACGCAGGGCCGGTAAGAATTTCGGTTCAACCCAGCTGAATTCTGTCATCATTGCCGCATGGTCGGACGGAAATTTTTCGGCGTGTTCGTCGATAACCACAGCATCTCGAGTCACCAGCTGATTCCCGCGGTAATAAATGAAGTCGATCCGGTCTTGTTGCTGTTTGGGGAACCGTGGCGTCCATGTGCGATCTGCGGATCGATTGACTTCGGGATGATTTTCACGCCAGGCATCCTGAAATCCGGCGTCGGTGAGGATGTGACTGGTGGGCCAATCCATCACGACTCCATCGAATTGGTCGCGAAACGGTCCGACGTAGTCCAGGTGTGACATGCTGTTGAAGTCTCCGGCGATGACGATCGGAATTCCCGCATAACGCGGGTCTGAGAGTCGCTGCTGGATGAGGGCCCACATTTTTTCGAGATCCTTACGCGATGCGTCGCAAGCGTATTTCATCGTCTCAAGATCCCGTACATCACGAGTGCCTTCCTCCCAGATCTCCTTGTTGTAAGGGAGCCAGATGGAATAGAACGCCAGCTTGCGATTACCCGGTAAATCGAGCAAAGCGCCGACGCATTTGAACTCTTCAAATACGGAAATATCTTCGAGTACAGGATAGCGACTGTGAATCGAAACGTTGGTCCCTCGTGGATGGAAATGAAACCCGAGTTGCTGACTGATCCGCTCCCCGGAGCCGTAGGTTTCCTGCATCGCAACGATATCCACCCGGTTTCCCTCAATGATGTCCACGACACGTTGAGGACCAATCTGCTCACCATCTTCACGGCCGCCGTGCCAGATGTTCCAGGCCATCGCTCGGAAAGAGACCGGCTCGTTCGCCCACGCCTCTTGGACTGGAATCAAACCTAAAACGAGCAGAACGAAGCAAACCAATATTTTTTGAGACAGAGACATGATCATTCCTCTGCAATGGGGCATGGGTAGAACAAAAACGTTTTGGCCGTCATGCATTCGCAATCCGTTCCTGGCAAAAGTTGGTAACAACAGCGTGCCGTCGATCAGTATCGGACGCGAAAGTCGTTCTGGCCGGAGACGTCACTGCCCCGCATCAGATAGATCGTGCGGTTCGACATCTCCAAGGGGCCCTCCCGTTCGAATCGCGTGGCGTCACCATGACGATAGACCGACGAGGTTGGCATGTACCGGAGGGTCATGCCACGTCGCGAATGATCCGACAGGTTTGCTTCGGATCCATGGTAGAGGTAGACATCGTGAAGTGATATTTCCCCGGGCTCCAGCACGATATTGACGGCTGAGGATTCATCGAACTCGCTTTCATCCAGTTCGAGATTCAAGGCGATGTTGGGGGCATCGCTTCGATTGTGCTTGGCCAGTCTTTTTGACTGGTGCGAACCCGGGATCACACGTAGACAGCCGTTTTCCGTCGTTGAGGCATCCAGTGCGATCCAGACGGTACAGGTCGCCAGAGGCTCGATGGGCCAGTATTCGCCGTCCTGATGCCAGGGGGTACGTGTTCCCACCTTTGCGGGTTTGGCAAAAAAACTGGAATTCCACAACGCAAAATCGCTTCCGATCAGTTGTTCCACCATGTCCAGAATTTCTGGTCGTCGCGCGACATTCAGAAACCATGGGTCATAGGCCAGGAGGGCCGAGCAATAGTCACTGAATTCAGGGTGTCGATGAACCAGTCGCGTGTGAGCTTCACGGATGTCTTTCAGGGTCGTCTCGTCGAGGCGAAAGGTGGGTGTGACAAAGCCGTCGCGTCGATATTGTTCAATTTCGGATTTGCTTAACATGGGATTTTTGTCAGGAGTTTATTTGGGGAAAGGCGGGCGGGCTTGCGAGTAACCGGCTCTACAGATTCAGAAGTCTTGGAAGCCAGACGTCGAGAAATCCTGGAAGCCAGAGACTGAATGCGGGGATGAAGGTGATCAGGAGCAAGGTGATCAGGAGTGGACTCAGGAAAGGAATGGTTCCACGGGTCACGGTTTGAACCGAACTTCCTGTGACGGAACTGAGGACATAAAGCACCAGTCCGACCGGAGGTGTCAGGAGGCCCAAGACGAGGTTGAGAATCATGACGATCCCAAGATGCAAAGGATCGATCCCATATTCCATCGCCGCCGGCAATAGAACGGGGACCGTAATTAAAAGGGCCGCCACGGGCTCAAGCAACATGCCGGTGATCAGCAGCGCGACGTTGACGAGCAACAGGAACACCCAGGGGTTGTCGGTCAATTGAAGCATCGCCTCCGTGACTGCCTGCGGTCCCTGTTCCCGGGCAATGACCCAACCGAACAGACCGGCCGCGGTGACGATCAACATGATCGATCCGGTCGTTGAGGTCGTCTTGATCAGAACGCCCCGAAACGCGTTGAATGACAATGACCGATAGCAGACACTCAGGAGAAGAACCCACATCACTGCTGCAACTGCGGCTTCCGTTGGAGTGAAAACACCAAACAAGATTCCGCCGAGAATGATGACCGGTGTCAACAAAACGGGGGCCGCCCTGAGCGTGGCTTTGAAAACAGGAATTTGTTCACGAGTCGTCTCTTCACGCAACGGATTTTTTCGTGCCTCTCGATAGACGAAGATGCAAAGGATCAAGGTCAGTACCAAAGCGGGCATTACACCGGCAAAGAAAAGATCTTTCACAGAAACATTCGCTGAGACCGCGTAGACAATCGCAGGGATGCTCGGCGGCATGATCGGTCCGATAAGCGAGGAGGCTCCCGTCAGACCAAGCGCGAACTTTTCGTCGTAGCCCCGTTTTTTCATGGCGGGCACAAGTACCGAACCGAGCCCCGCAGCATCCGCGATGGCGGCACCACTCATCCACGAAAAGGTCAAGCTGCTGAAAACGTTGACGAAGCCCAGAGTGCCAGGAATCTTTTTGAACAATGTAAGTAACAACTGAAACAGTCGGTCTGCCAGACCCCCTGCATTGCTCAGGTAGCCAGTCATCATGAATAGCGGAACTGCCAAGAGCGCGAACGAATCGACCGAGCCCACGGTTTGCTGCAACGCGACTCCGAGTGTGATGTCCGGAGACCATGCGACGTAGACAAGACAGGGCAGTAACATGCTGAAGGCGACCGGGACTCGCAACAGGAGAAGCACCAGCATGGCGATGACCAGCCCACAAAGAATCATTGCTGTTGCTCCATTTCCAAATGAAAGCCGTCATCTTCGATCGAGGTTTCGCGAGGACTGGGACTCCCCGTTCTGCAGACTTGAAAAAGATTCAGAAGGCTATGCAGGGCCATCAGGAAAAGACCCATGAGCCCTGCTCCATACCACCAACTCCTGGGGACGCCGAGTGCGGGAGATTCTACCGCGCCAACGTACCAGACGAATTTCACGCTCCCAATGAGGAGCAACAAGCAGGCTCCAGCGACTACAGTGTGTCCCAAGCATTCGACCCAGAATCTTCCGCGGGCTCCCAGGCGATTGGGGAGCATGTCGACCGCAATGTGCTGACTGTCGGCCAGCACGAACGTCGCGGAGACGAAGGTCATCCAGATCAATGCCAGTCGCGCGAGCTCCTCACTCCACTGAAAGGGTGCGTCGAAGACATATCGTGCAAACACCTGGGTTCCCATCGAGAGGACGATCAGCATCAGGAAAACGCCCGCAACGGTCTTTTCAATCAGCACCACCCCTCGAATCCAAGATTCGACCGAGGTTGGCCTGTCGGATGCGTGTCCGGTGGCGTCCTGAGCGTTGGGCGTATCCTCAACCGTCTCTTCGGGGGATTTCATTGCGTTTCCTCCGTTGACCGTTCTTGGGTGAGGCGATTGTAGACGTCGCTGAATTCAAAGCCCGTGGAAAAGTGCCTCAGGCATCGTTCACGGAATGCTTGGACATCAACATCTTCGATGATTTGAATGGTTCCATCCCTCCGCCATTGGTCGACAAGCTTTTTTTCGTCTTCAATCAATCCAGCATAGACTTCGTTGCCCAGTTCCCGGATGGTGTCGAGAAGAATGTTTTGCTGGTCTGTGGTCAGTCGTTGCCAGGTGCGTTCGTTGATCAGAATTTGCAACGACGACTGGATATGGCCTGTCAGATTCAAGCATTTCTGTACTTCCTGAAATCCCATGGATTTGATGACCGGCACGGGATTCTCCTGCCCGTCTGCAATTCCCTGCTGCAATGCCAAATAAACTTCACTGAAGGCGATCGGCGTCGGACTGGCTCCAAGGGCTTCGCTCGATGCCTGAAAGATCCGTGCTGCGGGTGATCGCAGTCGAAAACCCTTCAAGTCGTCTGGATGGCGAATGGGACGGTTTGAGGTGAGGTGTCTCGAACCGTAGGCCCAAGTATCCAGAACGCGAACATTGTATCGCTTCCGCAACTCATCCCATTCTGGAGCCATCTCTTCGCTCCTCGCAATTTCGAGCATGTGGTCGAGATCACGGGAGACAAAAGCCGCATCAAGGACACCGATGGGAGGGTGCCACATGGCGAGAAATGAGGGACCGGAAATCGCTAAATCCAACTCGCCCGCAACCAATTGTTCGAGCAGTTCCGATTCACTCCCCAGTTGCGACGCCGGATAAACTTTCAGGTCAAGTCCCTCAGTTTTGTCGCGCAGTCGCTCCGACAACTGTGCGGTTCCGTAGCCATGCGTCGGGGCAGTGACCTCGTAAACGTGCGCCATCCGCAGTATGAGCGTGGAGTCGTCAGTGTTCTCAGGTCTGCAGCCAAAGACGAGTGCGATTGGAAGGAAAAGCAATAGTGGTCGGCAGCGTTCGGGTCGAATTCTTGTTTTCATTCGCGAGGATCCACATGCAAGTTTGGCCGCAATCAAAAGATGCGAAAGTACCGTTGCGGGATTCATCAGCGGAAAATGCTCGATCGGCCTCCTCAAATGATGGAGGCCCCGTTAATTCTTGAGAACGACGACGCGGTCTCAATATTTTTCGATCGTAACATACTTCAGATGCTTCCATGACGATGAGCTCAAAAAGCGAAATCGGCTTGGATTCGCTGCCCGAGCGAGGGATCTAATCGTTAGATCCCGTGAACCATGGAGCCGTCGTGATAAACGGGTAGGCAGAAGTCTGGCTTGACAGATCACTCGACTGAGAATTGTGCTCGTGAGAATCGTGCCCGCCCTACCCAAGAAGCGGTTGCGGATGATCAGCCCGTGTGGACCAGAGAGGCAAACAGGCGGGGATCGTGACTCGATTGTGAGAAGGTTTGACCTCGAGTCAAAATCGATACCGCGTCGTGACTGTGGAGCGATTCCTGATGGCTAGCGATCACGCGGAAGTCGCCGATGCGGTCATCTCCCGCAAGCGCTTCGCATAGAAGACGGACTGCATCCTCGACGAAAATCGCATTCGAAGCATTCAGTTCGGCAAACGCCTGCTCGTCTTCACGTTTGACCATGACCTGGGTCTCTGTCGGAATGGCGTTGTTGCACATTCCCACCAAATCTTCGATCCATAGCGGATGGTCACCCTGCACGACAACTGAGACTCGTGCAACGGACCTTTGCGAATGCGGCGTTGCAATCTGTCCACGCGATACTCGAGCGTGCTCCGAAAGTTCGAGAGAACATGGGCAGGTCGAGGAGTACACATAATCGAGGTGCAAAATTCGCAGACTGTCTTCTCCTTGGCGAACGCTTTCGAAGGAGACGTCATAATACTGAAAGCCTTCCAACCCACTGCGGAGTGAAGGTTTGATCATTGGGTATCGGAACGAGAGTTGGAGTCGTGCGTCACCGCTCTCAAGGTCATTGAGATAGCTGTCCAGAACCGCTTCAATCCTGGCGAAATCAAACGCTTCTCCCGCGTGACCGTAGAACGATCTCATGATCCGGCTCATGTTGATGCCCTTTTTGGCGGCATCGAGGGAGACTGAACCCGTGATGGATGTCTCCAGACTGATCAAGCCGCCATCTCGTTGGCGGTGCTCGAGCGGCAGTCGAAAATTCGAAATACCTACGTGTTGAATCGATCTCCGAGTCCCTTTGATCAGGCTCTCTGGACCGTTCTGAAGATCGGGTAGTGTCGCTTTGTAGTCGGCGTCCGCTACAAAGTCTTTTGGATAGGTTCGGTTGAGCACGACGTCCCCGGACGCAGCTAGCGTCGAGAGTCCAAGGGCTGCAGCTTCTGCCGGCGAATGCGCAGCGAGTCGACGGAGGACACTGAGTGCCGCTTGGGCCTCATCCATGCTCGGTGCAGGGGACGGCTTTTTGATATCGGAAGCGAGGGTAGGAGCAATCATGGTCATACCAAACCTCAAACAGTTACTAATCTGGCCGCCGCCAGGTTTTTCTGGCGTTTGATGACCACATCGTGGGTCAAGGACGACCAGTGGCTCTGTTTTCGACCCTGCTAAAAAGCAGGAGTGAGCCAGCGGACGGTAGGTTATAGGACAGCGAAACTCGTTTGAACAGTCTATTCGGTAACAGGTCAGCCGATCGTTGTCGCGGATCCGTTTATTCCTCATATTCGTTCGTATCCCCGTTTCCACGATGTTCCTGACCGAGGTGACTTGGGGGCCCCTTCGTGGACCAGGCTCGATCAACATGAAACCGGTTTCATTTGAGACTAACGGCGTTGGGATTCCAGGTCAAACACTCCTCCTGGGACCACGCGCTCGCACGAGACGCCTCGTGGGTCCCCGTTTCGTTTCGGATCCGTTCTACAACGTGCTGGTGAGAACGGAGAAGAGACGGTTTTTCGCGATTTGGCTTGTAGAAAAAGGGTTCCAAAGTCACGTGGTCTATCCACGATACCGAGTGACTATTTTCGCCGAGTGACTATTTTCTCGGTACCCAAGTGCTGGGAGCATCCAGCATCAACGGTTCATGAAACACCGTGAGTTCGTCCCCTTGGGCCTTCATCCATGCTTTGAGTTCCGCGAGCAATTCCTGTTGGAGTTCAATGACATCTGCGCGGCCCGCGAGGTTGGTCTGCTCATGGGGGTCGCGCTCCAGGTCATAGAATTCTAGTTCAGGGCGTCCATGATGAAGCGAGATCAGGCTCGTTGCGTTGGCGTCTGTCTTGGACCTTTTCTGCCACTGCTTGAAGTAATCACCCGAAGTTTCCCGAAGTAGCAAATCGATATGGGTCGTGAACGCAAACTCTGGGTGAGGATTGTAGATCAGTTTGTATCGCTCTGTTCGGATCGACCGACTGAGATAGACGTTCATTTTTCTATCGCCACTGTGGGTGCTGAAAATCCGTTTGCGATGTGAGGGGGTGGCTTCGCGAAGGACACCTGAAAAGGGGCGACCGTCCAGCGATTCCGGCAGCTCGCCACCAACCACGTCAATCAAAGTGGGAACAATATCGATCCAGCTGACCATGGCGTTAGTGCGCGAGTCCGCCTCGATTTTTCCCGGCCGAACGACAACCAAGGGTACGTGAGTGCCTTCGTCATAAAGTGTCCATTTTCCAAATGGAAATTGGGCGCCATGATCACTCGAAAACACGAATATCGTATCTTTCGATAAATGCTGCTGTGTCAGTTCTCGAAGTTCACCCAGATAGGCATCCAGGTTTTTGACTTCTTGCAGGTAGCGTGCGCGTTGCACGCGTGTGCGTGGGGTATCGAGCAGTTTTGGGGGTAAGGTCATCGCGTCGGGATCGATGGTGGTCTCGCTGGGCCACGGAACGTGCGGATCGGAGACGCCAACAAATAAGGCCAATGGACGCGGGTCATCCCGGCGTGTCAAAAAAGCCTTGATGTTCTTGCGCAACTCCGGGATGTCCTTTTTCAGTTGAATGGTCTCAAATCCATAACGTGAGGCGCTCTTGTTATGAGCGACTTTCCCGAACGCCGCGGTCTGATATCCGAGTCGTCTCAGAATCTGTGGCAATCCGAGAATATCCTCTCGGGGGTAACTGTGATTCTCTTCAGCGCCATTCCGGGCCGGCATGAGTCCGGTAAGCAAGGCAGCGCGACTCGGCGCACACGATGGACTGGCCACAAACGCTCGGTTGAAGGTGAGACCCTCAGAGGCCAATTGATGAATCGCTGGGGTCGGGATGTTGGTGCCACCGTAAATGGATAGATCTCTGGCTGAGAGATCATCGGCCAGAAAGACGACAATGTCCGGTTTGGCTTGTTCCGAGGCCAGGTTTGGGATGGCGATGGTCAGTTGAGCGAGGAATGTCAGAGCGATGAGTTTCAAACGATGCGGGTGCATGTTCGGCCCCAAATAAAAGCGGATTTTCGAATTCGTGTGAAGGAGAAATTAACGGCCGCATCGTTTCGACGCAATCTCATCGCAATGGCATCCGGTTTCAGATACGAGTAAAATGGAGTGGGGCCTCTGCTGACCGCGACCAACAGGCGTTGTGTCCAGCCGATCTCCCCTCCCCTTCCAATGGAACGTTATTCTCAGGCGTCTCTGATATCCAAGTTTAAAATATTGATTTAGACATGGCTGAAGATCTGGAATTTCTCAAGCACGTGGCCACAAGACGTGAATTGTTCCGTACCGGTGCAGCCGGCGTGGGTTCGCTGGCGTTGAATTCGATGCTGGCTCCCGAGGCATTCGCGGATCAGGTGAAGCGGGGTGGGCCCCATTTCGCGCCTCGAGCGAAACGCATCATCTTCCTCTTCATGAATGGGGCCCCCTCGCAGCACGACCTTTTTGATTTCAAGCCGCTGATCGACAAATACCACGGAAAAGAGCTATTCAAAACGTTTGATACAGAGACGAAGAAATGGAGCGAGGATGGGTTCGTTGAGAAAACCCAAAGACTCACCGGTATGACCTCGGGTCAGAAGTCGTTTCCAATCGCCCGATCAAATTGGAAGTTCAAACAGCATGGCGAAAGTCGCGCGTGGATCAGTGAATTGCTGCCACATACCGCCAAGGTTGCTGACGATTTGTGTTTCATCAAATCGATGAATACCGAAGCCATCAACCACGATCCCGGGGTCACGTTTTTCCAGACTGGCCATCAGCAACCTGGGCGACCTAGCATGGGGGCCTGGATGAGCTATGGTCTCGGATCAGCCAACGATAACCTGCCAACTTTCTGCGTGCTGATCTCCAATGGCACGGGCAGGCCAGGCAGCCAGCCGGTGTATACGAAACTTTGGAGCAGTGGCTTTCTGCCCAGTGTTCACCAAGGGGTTCAATTTCGGGGTGGCAAAACTCCTGTTCTCTATCTCAACAGCCAGCCTGGTGAATCTGTCGAGGCGCGGCGTCGCATGATTAACCGGATTGAAGCACTTAACCAGCTTCAGCTGGACACCTTCGGGGATCCTGAAATCGCGACACGAATCGCTCAATATGAAATGGCGTTTCGGATGCAGTTGTCGGTACCCAGTGCTACCGATATTACGAACGAGCCTAAGCACATCCTTGATGCTTACGGTCCCGAGTGTCAGACCCCGGGCAAGTTCGCTGCCAACTGCCTCTTGGCGCGGCGATTGGCCGAACGTGGTGTTCGTTTTATTCAGCTTTATCACCGGGGATGGGATCAGCATGGTGGCCTGATCGGAGCGCTTCCCAAGCAGTGCAAGGATGTTGATCAGCCTCAGGCAGCACTGATCAAAGATTTGAAACAACGTGGTTTGCTCGATGAGACCTTGGTCGTCTGGGGTGGCGAATTCGGGCGAACGACGTACAGCCAGGGACAGGCGGGGGATGCGGCAAATGGTCGCGATCACCACCCGCGCTGTTTCACCTACTGGATGGCCGGCGGTGGTGTGAAGCCGGGTATGACCTACGGCGAGACGGATGAAGTCGGATACAACGTGGCCAAGGACCCGGTACACGTCCATGATTTTCAGGCGACCGTGATGCACTTGATGGGAATTGATCACGAGCGACTGACCTACAAGTATCAGGGACGTCGATTTCGATTGACCGATGTGCATGGCGATGTCGTGGAGGAGATTGTGTCCTAGTCGAATTCCGATGACGAACTACCAGAGAGCTCTATCTCTGTCATAAGTGGATTAACCCCAGTGCCGGTCTTCTCGTGACTTCCATCGCGCTCGTTTACCGTCGACTGACGACAGAAGCCAAGTTTCATGCGAAAACTCAGTCTCATCTTTGTCATCTTTTTCAGTTCTGTGTCGAGCAGTCCAGCGGAACAGATTTCGTTCAACAAGCACATCCGGCCCATTCTCGCGGATCGATGCTTCGTGTGCCATGGTCCAGATGCGACAACGCGCGAGGCAGGACTTCGATTCGACCGAGAAGAATCTGCAAAGCAGCCGTCAGTAGACAGTGGTGAAACGGCGATTGTCCCGGGCCAACCTGAGATGAGTGAACTGCTCCGTCGTCTGAGTGCATCCGACGATTTGCAGATGCCTCCGCCCGACTCGAATTTGTCAGTCACCCAGGATGAAATAAAGCTCATCCGTCGATGGATCGCCGAGGGGGCGAAGTGGGAACGGCACTGGTCTTTAATCTCGCCGGTCAAAGCGGAGGCTCCCGCCGTGGCGAACCCATCTTGGCCTGTGAACTCCATCGATCATTTCATTCTTCGCCGTCTGGAAGTCGAGGGGCTGGAGCCGACTCGGCAGGCAAGCAAGGCACAGTGGCTGCGGCGAGTGTCGTTTGACCTTACTGGCTTGCCACCCACCTTGGAGGAACTCGACGACTTCCTCGGCGACGAATCAGAGGACGCTTACGGGAAAGCGGCGGACCGTTTGCTTGAGTCACGATCGTTTGGTGAGCGCATGGCTCAGGAATGGCTCGATGTTGCACGATATGGTGATACGGACGGTCTATTTGAAGACCATCCTCGCTCCATTTATCCGTGGCGTGACTGGGTCATTGACGCGTTTAACGAAAACCTTGCGTATCGCGATTTCATCATTTGGCAAATCGCGGGTGATCTGCTTCCCGAGGCTTCTGTCGAACAGCAAGTCGCGACCGGTTTCCTGAGAAATAATCCGACATCGAATGAAGGTGGAATTATCGATGAGGACTATCGCGTCAAGTATCTCGTGGATCGCGTCAACACCACCGCGACGGCCATGATGGGATTGACGTTGGAGTGCGCCCAGTGCCATGACCACAAGTACGATCCAATGACCCAGCGTGAGTACTACCAGTTCGCCGGTTTTTTCAACAACCTCGTTGGGAATGGAAATACCAAAGGTGCTACTGCTCCAACGCTGCGGCGATTCAGCGAAGAGCAGGCAGCTCGATTGCCCGTCATCGAGGGCGAACTGGCTGAAACCGAAAGCGCATTGAAATCGACGCCCGACGCCTTGTTGGAGGATTATGACGCGTGGGTCGAGATGCTGGAGCAGCCTGTGCAATGGGTGGATCCTGTCAAAATCGTGCAGGCCAATACGCGTTTGTCCGGAGAATGGCTTGTCTCTGTCGATCCACCATCAACCGAAGAATCAGAAACTTCGAACCGACCCAAGATGAAGGGGCGATTTGTCCGCCTGGAACTGCCAAACGACCACGACGGATTCCTCACGTTATCCGAAGTCCAAGTATTCTCCGGAGGTAGAAATATCGCCCGCACAGGACAGGCAACTCAATCAAGCGTGGACTACAACTCACCGGCAGCCAAGGCGATTGACGGAAACCACGACGGGAGTTTTGCATCTTGTTCCTGTACCAAATCTGAACGTGCCGCATGGTGGGAATTGGATCTGGGTGCGGAGTTCCCCATCGACAGTGTTGCGGTCTGGAATCGCACGGATTGTTGCCCCGAGCGACTCGATAAACTCTCGATTCAGGTTTTGGACGCCCAAAGGCAGGCGACGGGAACGCGTGTGCTGCAAAAGGCCCGGGCTCGCAACGCTTTGCCTGCCGATGCGGTCGATGCGGAACCGGAGACGAGAGAGTTTTCTGTGGATCTTGCCTTGAACGAGGAGAGTGGCCTAGATACGGTTGCAGCCTTGCAGCTGGTAGGCAAATCTCCCGCGGTCGTTGAGTTGTCTGGTCTGGAGATGGTCGATAGCGACAGTACATCGAAACCTGCGGAGGTGAAGTTTACCGGCGACAAAACTCTGAAACTGGCGGGGTCCCCTGTCCTGATTGGACTCGAAACTGCGATCGATTTGGCAGAGGGCCAGAAACTTCGCCTTAAACTGAAGGGGTCAGGATTCGAAGGCATTCGTATTTCGATGACGTCGAACGCAACGGCGGCGACTCGTGCTTCTCTGCCAAAAGAGTCTGCAAAACGGTTGGAACACTTTCGGGGTCAATGGTCTGGGTTTGACGAGACACGCCAGAGACAGGCGAAATTGCAGGAGGAGAAAAAGCAGATTGAAGCGACCGCTCCACTGACGATGATCGCCAGTGACATGTCCAGTCCGCGAGAGAATTATCTGCTGATGCGGGGGGAATACGACCAACGTGGTGAAGTGGTTCCCACCGCCGCCCCCGCAAGCATCATGCCTTACTCGGAAGACTTGCCCGCAAGCCGTCTCGGACTTGCTCAGTGGCTCACTGATCCAAAACATCCTTTGACAGCGCGAGTCGCGGTGAACCGATATTGGCAAATGCTTTTTGGACGTGGAATCGTCAAGACCTCCGAAGATTTTGGAACTCAAGGAGAATCACCGAGCCACCCTGAGCTGTTGGATTATCTTGCGGTCGACTTTGTTGAATCGGGCTGGAACGTGAAACGACTCTTGCGGCTGATGGTCCTTTCCGCCACCTATCGTCAGGCAAGTGTCCGTTCGAAAGGTTCTGGCCAGATTGACCCGGAGAATCACTTGCTTGCGAGGGGGCCCCGAAGACGACTTCCGGCGGAATTTGTGCGTGATCACGCACTGTCGATCAGCGGCCTGCTGAAAGAAAAACAGGGCGGTCCTGGCGTGAATCCTTATCAACCTGCTGAGTTGTTTGGGGCGAACGCCATTGGATCGTCGAATGCCCGGTTCGCCCAAAGCACGGGCGATGATCTCTATCGCCGGAGTCTTTACACATATTGGAAACGACAAATTCCAGCGGCGAATATGCGTATCTTGGGCGCCGACGGCCGAACCACCTGTCGTACACGTCGCGAAAAGACGAATACGCCATTGCAGGCCCTCGTGCTTTTGAATGATCCACAATTTGTGGAGGCGTCACGCGTGTTTGCCGAACGCATCATGAATGAAGGCGGTGACTCGCCTTCGCAAAGACTGAGTTATGCATTTCGACTTGCCACCTCTCGGCATATCCAACCGATGGAGTTGGAAATCCTCCTGCAAGAGTACAATGATCGCATCCGGGAGTTCGAGGCAGACGATGCGTTGACCGCCAGTTATCTGGCGGGCGGTGGGCAACACACGCCGAAGCAAGGAACGGATCTCTCCCAGTTGGCCGCTTATGCCGCGGTATGCAGTCTGATTCTTAATCTGGACGAGAGCATCTCGTCGAGCTGACTCTGACTCTCTCAGGTTTGCCGGTTTGCCAGACGATTGACTGGAGTCGTAAAGCCTGGCCACGATTTTTGCCATTGATGGTTGAATTGGTTTTCAATCCTTGGGGACTGTCTATCGGGCGATCATCAGGCAGGGCGCTCCATTCCCTCCCGCCGCTCTTTTTCGTACACTTCACGATCCATTGAGAAGCCGGAGCCATCGCTACTTGGATTGGCTCGCGGTGTTTTCGTCGATGAAATGATTTATGATCTTGGCGACAAGATTTTTTTGAATCAATCAACTGCTTTAGATTCATTGAGGTGCATGACTCATGGCTGCTTCAACGTCAATTCTCGCGGACAAACTGCACGAGTATCCTCAACAAGATGTGATTGATGGTTCCGGAGGCGCGTCGGCTTCGATACTCGACGATTGCATCAACCAGAATGACGGCGTATTTCAACTTTTGCAGCGCTATGCTGGACGAACTTTTTGCAGTCCAGGTAAACGACTTCGACTTGAAGCAGGGTCGTACTATCCCGATTACATGAACGGGACTGGACTCGATGAAATCTGGATGGGATGCACCGTTCCCATCGTGACAGGCGTCATTGATACTCGAACGCAGAAGGCGCCGTTCCGCGAGGGCGAGTCGCATGTCCTTACTCCTGAAGGGCAAGTCATTTCTTTGCAGGACCTGATCGTTGCGAATTCCGACGCGGTCATGGGTGAGAAGGTGACGGCCTTTGCCAAGTCGCTCTTTGGTGATCCAACCTGGCCGATTGTTTCAAAGAAGTTCGACAACCTGAACCCAATTCCGGATCACTTGCACTGGGAAAAGTGGGAAGTCTACGACATCAACTCGTTCGACAATCCAGGAGTTTGTGCCTCGCATTACCATACCACGGCCATGGGACTCTATCCCTTTGTGACGAAGGATCAATTCCTCGACTGCATGAAGAGTTTTGGCAAGAAGGACTACAACGGAATCCGACACCTGGCGCCGCACGTGATGATGCAACTGGATAACGGATTTGTGATGCCGAATGGAGTGCTGCACTCGCCCACCGATCTCTGCACCCACGAGCTACACGTCACCATGGATGAGCACTTTCTGGCTGAGGATCTCACGTTGGATGGGCGTATCGGGGCGGCCGATGCATTCTATGCTTGCCGAGAAGAGGACTATCCGAAGGATCGCCACGAAGACTGGGAATACCTGGTCGACAAGTTCGACTTTGCTGCGAACCAGGACCCGGATTTTGTTCTTCAGAATTCGCGGCCCGCCATCACGGCCGAGGAATTTCAGGGAGATGGGGTCGATGCCCAATGGATTGTTTACGGTGAATTCCTGGGCGAGCAAAAATGTTCGATCCTTCGCCTCACCGTGAAGCCAGGTGCGAAGACCAAGTTTTGCCCGGAAAGTCCAACGCTGTTTCACACCAATGGTGGAAGTGGTCGCGTAGGCAAGCTTCAGGTTGGGTATCACCAGAACATGGTTCTTGGAGAAATCTACCCCGAGATCGGATTTGTGACTCAGGCCGCGCTCAATCAGGGTGGCGTGGAAATCGAGAATACGGGGAGTGAACCTTTTATATTGACCTTCGACTTTCCACAGAATGCCCACTCGAAAATTCCGGGTATGGTCGGCTGATTGTGTCGCAGCATCGAGATCAAGTCTGCCTCAGGAGCCTGAACGCTTCGGGGTAGCCTGACTTAGCATCGGGACGACCGTGTCACGGGTGGGGGCGACTAAAAGCGTCCGTTCGATAAGCTTTCGCGCTTGTTGTCTTTTCCTGAGCTCCTTTCGGAGGCCTTGCGTCGCGTTGTATGCATGACAGGGGAAGGCGGCAGTGTCTTGTAGAGAATTCGTTCGTCGTGGTACGAAAAGTTTCGCTTCCGAGATCACTTCAAAGCAGGATTCATCTTTTTGACCCAAGCAGGCCAACTCTTTGTCTTGAACGATTTGATACGCTGTGGGCGATCGGCGTCATTGACGTTCCAAAGAGCGACTCCTTCTTGGATCAGGGGTGCTTCGTTCCTGGGTAATTGACCGGCCAATCGCATTTTGATTTTCGCGTAATCCGCATCATCAGCCACGTTTCGCCATTCGTTGGTGTCGCGGCGATGGTCATACAATTCTTCGGTGCCGTCGTAGTACCGGATGTATCGAAAATGATCATCGCGGACGCTGTAATTTCCCCGCCCCCAAGTGGTCATGGCGGGTTCGTTCAGAGCGGTTCTTGGATTCTCAAGTTGGGCACGGAGGCTGGTCCCACTGACGTATTCTGGAGCCGAAATTCCGGACAGGTCACAGAGTGTTCGGTAGATGTGGATGAGTGAGACGGCCTCTGTGCATGGTTCGTTGACTGCCGGGTTCGTTCGCGGATCGAAGACGATGAAGGGTACTCGGGTCGATTCCTCCCATAAGGAGAACTTCCGGAAGCTCCGTTTTTCACCCTGGTGATAACCGTGGTCAGACCAGACGACCACGATGGTGTTGTCCGCGTAGGGGCTGGCTTCAAGAGCATCCAAGACTCGACCAATGTTGTAATCTGCCCATGAGATACACGCTAAATAGGAGCGATGCACTTTCTCCCACGCGTTGTCCGTTCGAAATCGAAAATCATCTTGCAATTTGACCATGGACCGGCCGACCCACGGCACGTCCACCAGGTCATCTTCGCGGATTTTTGGAGGTGTGATCCGGTCAGGCAGGGCGTCGTAGAATTGTTGCGGACAGACAAACGCGAGGTGTGGCTTGACGATCCCAACGGCGAGAAAAAAGGGTTGGCTATGGTCTCGGGATAGAACATCGATGCCGTAAGAGGCGACTTGGTGGTCAGGATGTTCTTCGAGTCGATTGGTCGTCGGGCAGAATGCCATCTTTTCCGAAGTGCCCTGCTGATAGCCCTGATTCGGTGCGTAAACGAGATCAAAGGTCTGGGGTTGATGGTACTCATTCCAATCTTCGCCCAGCCCGTTATGTCCATGAAAAATCTTCCCTGCCCCAAACGACTTGTAGCCCGCTCGGCGGAAGGTTGCCGGTAGGCTTATATAACGTGCGAGCGATTCTAGTGGAATTTGCTCGTGGTCATAAAACGGATAAAAGCCCGACTCGTAGGGTTGAACCCCGTACAGCAAGGCGAGCCGACTTGGTGAGCAGGCTGGCGCCGAGCAATGTGCGTTGGTGAAATTGACGCCTCGACGGGCAAGTCGATCCAGGTTGGGGGTAAGCGTTTGGGGGTGACCCCCAAGAAAGCCGGTCCAATCGTTCATGTCGTCGATTGCGATGAACAGAATATTGGGTCGCGGGTCTTCGGCCCTCAGGCTGGAGGTCACCAGCAGGGACGCAACGAAAAGCGACAAGGTAGAGATCAGGGGAGCCTTCATGGGTCAAAATGTTTCGCTAAAAGGGGGATTCCGATGCGGATCAAGGACGGATATTCGCAATTTTGGATGATGCTTTCTCAAGAGTCTGTCGATCGCTTGACTCAGCCGCGCTATTCTACACGGACTGCACCGTCGTTCAGGGAATGTCACGAGCGAGTTCTTTGTTTTTGCGGCAACGCACTGACCGCCCCCATCGAAACGATCAACCTTCACCCTTTTGTTGAGTATCGAAGGTGGACATTTCTTAGACGAACAAGGATTCGCTTCTTTTCATAAACGGGACGCCAACCGTCGATTGCGTCAACAATTACAAGTGCCGGGTTCAGCGAATCCAGCGACGACAAACGGCTTAGTTCGTCTCGGCGTGGTCTTTTCGAGTTGCCGAAGAATCGTAACGACACCGGGTTTGCAGAACAAAACGCGACAAAATTCGGCTCGCCGCCACTTGACACCCCGAGAGCAGCGTGGCTACGATACGCTTAATGCTCCTGAGTCTCAGTATCAATAAGGGCTGATTCTAGTGCGGGAGCGCCTGATTTTTTATGCCTTAAAGGTGTAAATCGTGATCACTGGCACGGTTTCACCGAATTTCCCTAGGGAATTGAGAAATGAGTCGTACGCGTCTCGGATTCACACTAGTTGAGTTATTGGTGGTCATTGCGATCATCGGAATCTTGGTCTCTTTGCTTCTTCCCGCAGTGCAAATGGCTCGGGAAGCTGCTCGTCGGACAAGTTGTGGGAACAACATGAAGCAGATCGGTCTGGCGATGCATCTTTATCACGATACGAATCGCGCGTTTCCAGCGGGTTCACTACCCAGTTTTGCAAGTGGTTTGACCGCCGTTTTGCCGTTCATTGAGCAAAACAGTACATATCAGCTTTACGATTTCAATCAGTACTATGCATCTCCCTTTAACCAAGCTGTACTTGACCAGAAGATTTCTGTTTTTCTATGTCCGAGTATGTTTCTGCCTCGTTCGGTTCCCAACAGTTCGGTGAACGAAACCGGTGGACCTTCAAGCTATCTTTTGAATGAAGGAAGTCGAGGCTACATGCGGCCAAACGATGGGATCTTCGCCGTGATATGGCCGCGTTACGGATACCACAACGTCACGGTGCGATTCGGCGATGTAGGCGATGGAACCTCAAATACGTTTTTGGCTGGCGAGACCACTTACGATATGCAGGATTACTTGTGGAGTCGCTATTCCGCGCCATCCTTGGCGGGCTCACCTCGTTATGGCTCCGCTCGCTGGGGAGTCGGCTACCCGGGGGTGTCAATGGGGAATACCTCCACACCATTCAATCTTCACTCGGTGGCGAATCGCACAGGTTTCCAGAGTATGCATCCTCAAGGGGCAAACTTCTTGCGGGTCGATGGCTCAGTAGATTTCGTGAGCGACAGTATCAATCGAAATACCTATATCGGGCTATCGACGCGACATACAGGGGAGATCCTCCAATGATCAATCCAATCTTTAAGCCCTTGGTACGATTTGCATTCCCATCGTTCGTTTTTGCGATGTCGTGTTGGACCGTCGCTTTGGGTCTTCCTATTTTCGTGATCGGTTGTGGTGCTGCCTCTGCGACAAGTGTGCCGGTAATGGGAACCGTTACCATTGATGGGGAGCCGGTGAAATCTGCAAAAATCAAGTTCATATCTCGGGACGATGAAAAGCTTGAAGCGGTCGCGATGGTGACCGACGGGAATTTTGAATTCACAGGCGTTAATGGACCGATCGAAGGCGAGCATGACGTTTTGATTTACTATTCTCCGCCCGACTTTGAGGAATTGCAGGAAATGATTAAGCAAGATCGGGACAAGGGAATGTTGTCCTCAGATATACCTCAAGCGTACGCCCAAGCAGGCGTGTTGACTGCCACAATATCGGCCACCAAAGTTGAAGCGATGAACTTTGCTTTGACATCAGATCGATAGAAATCTGGGAGGCCATTCCGTTAATGAGTGCAAACTTAGCGGAATGGCTTTTTCCTTCGCGTCAGATCTCACTCTGGGTAAGCGATCGTGCATCACCCAGTATCGAGTAGTCTCGTGAGTTCATAAGCCACCAAATGGTTGGTGGGTGTTGTCTTTCTCGCGGTTTCCACTTTAGAAGGGTCGCTCGACGGACCACCGACCGCGTCGTTACGACTCGGCATCACCGATGCCGTCTGTTAAGGAAGTGATCGCAACTGGACTTGGACCTCAGTGATTTGCGACCGCGATTGGCGAGAAATGATCAAAATTCCAGTGAGCGTGACCCTGCCAAAGGGTCGTGCTTTCGGCAAGCCGCGCTCGTAGCGCGGTTTGCCATATTTTTGATCCGTTTTTCTAACCCGATTTTCAGACGATAAAATCAGAATTGATAAGCGTCCTTGAACTCGCGGTTCAGGAAGAGCGTCGCTAGGCGGTGAAACCCGTGACTCAAAGGCGACTTGCCTTATCTTATCAAAACGAACCTTTCTGCACCCCGCGCCGTTGATATCACCTCACGTATCGCCAATTCATTTCGCGTCATCAATGATTTTCGCATTATTTTAGCGGATCACGGGCAGAGGGCGGATGTAACCTGCCTCAATACGAACCCTTTAACGCGCCGCGTTCTTCTGCGACTCTCTCTCTTCGCGCAGGGACCGAATGTGGTCTTTCATTTCCAGGTGTTTGACTCCTTCGCTCCACCATTGGGGTGCCGGTTTTTCTTTGAGGTAGTGATTGAAAAACTGCAGCATGCGGTAGCTGTAGTCTTTGCGATTGGGGAGTTTTCTAAGGCCATGGTTTTCTCCCGTGTATTGCAACATGACCACCGGTTTGTTGAGTCGACGCAGGGTATTGAAGTACTCGATGCCCTGGTTCCAATCGACCGCGCCATCTTCATCGTTGTGCAGAAGGAGAAGTGGTGTGACGACCTGCTCGGCAAAGTAAACCGGTGAATTCTTGGTGTAGGCTTCGATGTTTTGCCAATAACCGCCTGTGAATCGACCTTGACTGCTTTCAAAAATCGGCTGGTTGGCACTTCCTGAATTCCAGTAAATAGAACTGTACATACTGATCATATTCGTCAGAGGGGCTCCAGCCGCCGCCGCTTGGAATCGGTCCGTCTGTGTGATGAGAAACGACGTCTGGTAACCGCCCCAGGAGTGCCCATGCAACCCGACATGATCGCCATCCACGACACCCGTTGCGATCGCCGCATCCAGTGCTGGCAGGACACATGCGACGGATGAGCCGCCTGGATCGTTGATCTGGTAGGTAATGTCCGGCATCAGGACAGCGTAGCCCTGGCTCGTGTAGATGGCGGGACTGAAGCCACCCACCCGCGGACCATCGTACTGATGCAAACGCTGCGAGAGCTTCTCGTAGATGTAGACGATCGTCGGGTATTTTTTGCCTTCAATGTGTTTTGCGGGCAAGAAGAGTGCAGCTTGAAGCTCATCACCATGGGTCGAGCGATAGTCGACGAGGCGGGCACCGCTTGACCAGAAGAAATGCTCCTGTTGCAGGTTGGACTGGGTCAATTGACTCGGCGATTCAAAGCTCGCATCGGTTGCGTAGTAATCTCTGGATTCACTCTCGGATTCGCGCGTAAAAGTGAAAAGGTCGTGGTTTTCGGCTTTGCTGAAACTGCCATATCGATGGTCGGACCATGCAAGGACTTCAACGCCCGGTTTTCCGGGCGCAATTCGTCCAACTCCCCCCTTTTTGTTTCGTTCGCCGTACATTGAGACAAACATGGGCTGAGCCAAATCGATGCCGATCTCATCGGGATCCGTGACATACCGCCGCTGATAACGAATGTTGTTTTTTCGTCCGTTGACCGTCAGGTTGATTGCCTTTCCACCTGCGGTGGGGATCTTCCAGATGTCCCAACCATCAAACAGCAGCACGGCCTTTCCATCTTGGCTCCAGCCCACGGGAGAATGGGGTGGATCGATGATGTTGTGGTCATCCTCCTGGTCAACGAATGAAGTTTTCACCTGTTTGGTGATGTTCCTTGATTTGCCGGATTTGACGTCGAGTACGTGGAAATGTCGCTTGGCGTAGTAGAGAAGCTTCTCACCTGTCGGTGAAGGTAGGGTCATCCAACGATACTTCTCCAGCACCAGTCGACGTTGACCGCTGGAAATATCGACCACATAAACATCTCGATACCTGCGACCGTCAAGAGAACCATCCCGCCGATACATTTCGTTGTCGGTAGCGATGGCAATTCGATGGGGTCGTGGGATCGAAGCTTCCCGCATCTCCTCGGTACCCAGACGGAGTGTCTTTTCAGCTTCGGTTTGACGGATGCAAAGATAAGAGAAGCTCTTGTCCTGACTCTCTTGGACCTGCTGTTGGGATTGAAGGCGTTTGTCTTCCCAATGCCAGACGACAACGTCCGCTTCGTCATCAGCCTGACCTTCCTTCGTCTCTTCGGCGTCTTCGTCTTTTTTCGTTTCCTTTTTACCCGCGTCGTGAATCCCAAACACGAGGCCACTACGGTCATCGGTCCATTGAGGGGTTCGATTCGGGCTGATCGTCATCGACTCGGGAATCCCCGCATCCTTTTCCGGAACGATGTGCAGTAATTGCGGCTTATCCGCATCCAGATGGTGATAACCCAGCAACTCATAAAGTTTTTTCTCATGGTCATCGCTCTTTACGCCTTTGAGGACCGAGAGCGCATCCCCCTCTTGGGTCCATGCGAGGCGTCGATATTCCGCTTTGTCGGTATCCAGCGTTCTGAGCTTCGAGGCGTCTACCTCCAGCAGGACAATTCCGTTACCCGTCTGGTGTTGGGCGTCAATGGTCATCGAGAGCCAACGTCCCGACTTGTTGAACCCAAATTCATGGACGTTTCCAAAGTTCAGCATCGTGTCGCTGGTCAAATCACGCAGGAGGAGATCCGCGCCCTCCCATCCTTTGTCACCTGAAGGTTGCTCCTTGGGGCGCCGTTTTTGCAACGCGAGCCAACGTGGATTTTCATTGGAGAATGAAAACTTTTGAATACTCTCGAATTCCGTCGTCGTTCCCTTTTCGAGGTCAACGAGGATGACCTTGCTCGTGGCCGGCTCTTTGCGTCGAGCTGCCGCTTTCGCCTCTTTCTGCAAGGCCGATGAACGGAAAGCGGCCCATGCTCCATCCTCTGAGAATGCGATGCCTCCTGATCCGGGACCCACCTTGAATTCGTGGACTTTTTCTTCGTCACGGCGTTTCAGGAAAAGGGTGCCATCACCTTCGCTCGGCATCAAGGCGTAGCCATACCACTGGGTGTCTGTCGACAGCGTCAGGCCACTTACGCGTTGCCAGTCAGCAGCATCCGAAATCTGGAGTGCCCTCGGAGGCTGTGTTGTACCCTCCTTTTCTGCCTGCTTGGCAGCGGCCTCCTGAGCATGACCTCGCGTCGCCGATCCCGTTACAGTCACGATACCCAGAATAATTGGTGCCGTTGCGAACCATGCCGAGGCCCACGCGACTAGATTACGACGTATCCCAAACATGTTCATGGTGGTTTCCGAGTGAGGGTGCATTTAGACAGCGATTCCGACGCCTGTTTCGCGTGAAAGCCATCGTGACAATTTCAAACGTATGGAAGGTGCGACGCGTTGACACCTTGATTGGTCATGCATGGACGTTTTGCGTTCCATGGTCCGCATCGTTGTTCACGGGATGACGAGATGCCTTCAGTCAAGCGTCCTCAACGCCCCGGTGTCCACGGAGCATCCGCCTTGTCGAGATCTTTTAAAAGCTTTGCATAGCTTTTTGCATAGAATTGGTCGAGTTGCTTCTGCACGATCTTGAATTCACGCTGCCCAATCTCGAATTGTTGACGGTGAGTTTGGGTCGGCCCGTAAGTTTGACTCAGGGTTCCACGCAAACCCGCAGAGACACGTTGCCGGATTGACACCTGTGCTGTTTGGCTTCGGCTGCTTCGCGTTGTATCACCAGACAGTTTGATATCCAAGTCCTTGAGTTCATTAACCATGGCATCCGCTCTATCGTAGAGTGAGGATTCCAGCGAGGGTGTATTGAGCACAACCTGTTTGATTTCGTCGAGGGCCTCGAGTGTCGCTGCAAGTTTTTGAGAAGCTCCCATCAAGTCACGTTGCAGTTTGCCAACCTTGGTCTGAAACGCCAGCACGGCCTTGCGATCTTGTCGAGGTAAAGTCGACTCGTAGATCGAAACGACTTCGAACTCGGCGGGTTCGTTCAGATCGGTGATTTCTCCACCGAATCGCAAGCTGAACTGGACCGTAAACTTTCCGGGTACCACCAATGGACCGGATCCTCGACCTCCACTCATTGAAGCGTATCGCAGGTTCCAGGTAACCCGTTGCATGCCGGGGTTTGCAGCCGCATACAGACGGTTGACCATTTGTCCGGATGCGTCGCGAATCGTAATCAGGAGTTTCGGTTCCTCTTCCCGTGTTTCCGCTTCAAGCGCGTCCCATCCCGGGTAGGGATTGTCGCCGCCTGCAGCTTTGGTTTTGGCTTCGCGTGCTTGGCGCTCTGCCTTGGCCGTTTTTGGTCCCTCTTTCAAATGGAACGTAAACACGGCACCAAACGGCGGATTCGGTGCGGTGTAATAACTGTCGCCCTGGGATCCTTTCACGCCACCAAGGATCCGCTCCTCGATGTAGAGTTTGGCGGGGCGAGTTTCGAAGAGCGTAAACTTTTCTTCCAGGACACTGCGGTCAAGAGTTCTCAGAGGCGTGTAGTCATCGAGCACGTAGAATCCGCGTCCAAAGGTCGCGCCAACCAAATCGTTTTCGCGTCGTTGGATCTCCAGATCGCGAAAAGGGATGACGGGTGTACCGGGAAGTTTGACCCAGTGTTCACCCGCGTCTCGAGTGTAGTAAATACCAAATTCTGTCCCGAGGAACATCAATTCGGGCACAACATGATCTTGAATGATCCGCCAGACGAGTGTCCGTTTTGGCAGATCACCCATTATTGGAGCCCACGTTCGCCCTCGGTCGGTGGAGCGAACCACATAAGGATCGTAATCGCCCGTTTTATGATCATCCATGACGGCGTAAACCGTGTCGGGATCATGGAGGTCGGCCTTGATGTCGTTGACAAAAAATCCTTCGGGAACACCAAAAATCTTGTCGACGCTTCGCCAATTTGAACCGCCGTCTTCAGACACCTGAATCAATCCATCATCGGTGCCGACATAGAGCAAACCTTCGACGATGGGTGATTCACTGATCGAGGTGATGTTGCCGTACTGGCTCATCGCGTAGAGGTCCCATAGACCATCGATGCTCCAGACTCGATCCATGAAAGGCAGCTGGAAACGATCTTGATTTCGGGACAGGTCAGGACTGATTTCGGTCCACGAGTCCCCTCGATCATCACTGCGATGAAGTTTCTTTGAACCGAAGTAAAGGCGTGTATGAGAATGGGGACTGATAAGAATCGGGGAATCCCAGTTGTGACGAAGTTCCTCTTCGCCGGCAATGGGTTGGGGCTTGATGTCGACCGACTCACCCGTTCGACGATCAAATCGACGCAAATAGCCCTCTTGGGATTCGCAGTAGATGATATTGGGGTCCTTTGGATCGATGGCACAATCGTGGCCATCACCGCCAATCGTAATTCGCCAGTCGGCGTTTCGAATTCCCGAAATGGTTCGAGTTTGGGTTGGACCATATTGCGTATTGTTGTCCTGAGTTCCTCCGACCACGTTGTAGAAGGGCAGGTCGTAGTCGACATCCAATTTGTAGAACTGAGTCAGTGGCAAGTTGGCCGTGTACTGGTAGGTTTCCGCGTAGTCCCACGACCGATAGAGCCCCCCGTCGCATCCGACCAGCAGAAAGTCGGGATCCGAGGGATGAAAGGCGACCGCGTGGTTGTCGACATGTTTGTTCGAATTTCCAACCGAGTTGAAGGTTGCGCCTCCATCTTCGGTTCGGCCGAGCTGAACGTTGGCGTGATAAAACACATCGAATCGATGAGGGTCGCAATAGATTTCCTGATAGTAGTGCGGGCCGGTGCCTCCCGCGACATAGTCGCTCATCTTGGTCCAGCTCTGACCACCATTTTCAGACCGCCAGACACCTCCCGTAGGACCTGCCAGTTCGATTGCCGCATAAACGACATTTGATTTCTGAGGTGAAATGGCAATGGACATCTTGCCCTTGTCCGCGCCCGGGAGGCCGGACTTCAGCTCAACCCAGGTTTCTCCGCCATCCACGGATTTGTGAATGCCTGATTCAGGACCCCCATTGATCAAACCATAAACGGTTCGATGACGCTGGTGAGTCGCGGCAAAGAGAATGTTCGGATTCTTCGGGTCCATGACCACATCGGTGACACCCGTCCACGGTCCACGAGTCAGGACCGCTCGCCAAGTCGCACCACCATCGGTTGATTTATAAAGTCCCCGTTCCCCTCCGGATGACCAAAGGGGTCCTTGAGAAGCGACAAAGAGGGTCTGCGAGTCCTCAGGATGGATGATGATCTTGGAGAGGTGTTCGGAGTTTTTCAGCCCTTTGTTGACAAACGTCTGGCCGCCATCATGACTCACGTAGATGCCGTCGCCGTAACCGACGTGTCGTCCACCGACGTTTTCTCCGGTCCCCACCCAAAGGGTGTCCCGGTCGCGAGGGTCGAGGGCGATGCAGCCGATGGAGTAAGAGCCATAACGCTCGAAGATGGGTTTCCAGGTAGTCCCCGCGTTGATCGTTTTCCAGAGGTTTCCTGAGCCTGCCGCGACGTACCAAGTATTCGGTTGCTTGGCATCAATCGCAATGTCCGCGATCCTGCCAGACATCAGAGCGGGCCCGATCGACCGCATTTTCAAAGGACTCAGTGTCCCCGTGGTGATGGCAGGTGAGCGTTTCGATTCGTCTTGGGCAAAAGCTTCTGACCCACGAAGAATAAGGATAAGCGATAAAATCGCTAACAAACCAATGCGAAACTTCATAGCCTGCGGCTCCTTTGGGTGTAAATAAAAAGGATGGATAAGATAAGTATTGCACGAAGAATGGCTAGTTTTCTAGTCCCTTAATGATTCTTTCAGCGCGAAACGCCAGTTGCATCCTCTCGTGTCGCCACCGCGGATGGACACCGGCGATAATGCGTCCACGATAACGGCTCGCTGTCCATGTCCTCTGTCGGCTCTCGTCCTGACAGCGGATATACTGTTCGAACTTCGCGGGGCTGGGGACCTCCGAGGTGTTGCTTTTCGAATTATGCCTCGCCGTATGGAAAATCGACCTATGGAAAATCAGCGAATGATGAAACGACTGTTGAGCTTGGGCTACTGCTTTGTATTCGCGGCAACGACCCTCGCCGCAGAGCCAGTCAGGCCGAACGTGGTCGTCATCATGGTGGATGATCTTGGATTCTCCGATCTCGGCTGTTACGGGAGTGAAATCGAGACCCCCAATCTCGATGCGCTGGCGATGAACGGCTTGAGATTTTCTCAGTTTTATAACACGGCGAAATGCCACTCTTCTCGGGTCAGTCTGCTCACAGGCCAATACTGCATCGCGGCGGGAGACACCGCATTAACCCATGCGGTGACGTCGGCGGAGGTGCTTGGAGCCGCCGGCTACTTCACAGCCATGACCGGGAAGTGGCACCTGAAACAGGAACCCACGGATTTTGGATTTCAACGATATTTTGGACACCTTAGCGGGGCATGCAATTATTTCACCGGCGACAACACATTTCGATTGAATGGAGAACCTTGGAAAGTTCCAGCCGATGATTTTTATACGACCGTCGCGAATGTGGACTACGGCTTGCAGTTTCTGCAGGAGGCTCGAAAAACGGACCAACCTTGGTACCTGTACATTGCCTTCAATGCACCGCACGCACCGCTACATGCTCTGCCTGAGGATTACGCAAAATACGAAGGTTACTACGAAGCAGGTTGGGATTTCGTTCGCGATACTCGGATGGCCAAACAGAAGCAGCTTGGAATCTTGCCAACGTCCCTGACTCCAAGCCCTCGGCCTGAGCATGTACCTGCATGGAAAGTACTGAAGCCTTGGATGCGAGCATACGAAGGAAAACGGATGGCGACGCTCGCCGCAATGATTGATCGAGTGGATCAGGAAGTAGGACGCCTGGTTCAAGATCTGAAGCAAAATGGCGAACTCGAAAACACGTTGATTCTGTTCGTGTCTGACAATGGTGCCTGTCCCTACGATCGACGAAAGCCGCGATTGGAGATCACTCCAACGAATGCCGACGATTCGTTCGGGGATTCCACAGGTTGGGCTTGGGCTCGCAATAGTCCATTCCGTTATTACAAGCAGAATCAGTTTGAGGGCGGAATCTCCACACCCGCCATCGTCCATTGGCCGGCAGGTTTGAAGTTGAAGCCCGGGTCCATCGTCGATCAACCGGCGCATTTGATCGATGTCCTGCCCACGCTGGCCGATGTGACCGGATCAAAAGTCCCGGAGAGATGGGCAGGGCGAGCTCTGCGTCCGATGTCGGGCGTATCCCTGAAGCCAGTGCTGGAGGGAGGTCGGCTTGAACAGCGTCCACCCATCCATCTGTTGTTCTCAGGCGATCGGGGGCTTCGAGACGGTGACTGGAAGCTGGTCAGTTTTCAAAGTGCGTCATGGGAACTTTATAACGTGGCGAAAGATCGAACCGAACTCAACGATCTTGCACCGCAGGAGCCAGAACAATTGAACAAGATGATCCGCTTGTGGAATGAAATGGCGGAAAACGTCTTGCATGCACCTGCCCGTACTTTCGCCCCGGTGAATGGTGAATCCAAGTTGCCCCACCAACACCGTGAATGGACCCATTTTGATGCGAAGACTCCGGATGAGTACACACGGCGAAAAAATAGTTCGAACAATTCAGGATCCGATGGCCTTACCGGCAACAAGAAGGGGATTCGTGCTCGAAGAAATACTCAGCTTAAAATCGTCGGCAATGAATTGCAGCTCACCTTCACAGGAGAGGATCCAGGCATCGCAATCGATCTACGAAGGCGGCAACTGCCTGGAGGTCCTTACCAGCTGGCATTCAAGCTCAGAAGCTCGGCTAAAGCGGAGGGCCACTTTTTCTACACCACGGATACTCAAACGACCTTGCCCAGGGGGCATCGCGTGGCTTTCCCGGTCAACTCTGGCGAAATGTGGCAAACCATCCAAATCGACATTTCCGAAACACGACGACTCTATCAGGTCCGAATTGATGTCAGTGATGGGCCTGGGACGGCGACGATCTCCGATTTGGAGCTTCGAAACGCGAAAGGCGAGACGCTTTTGAGTTGGCCGAACTCCGAGTAGATCCGGTGGGCGTTAAGGGCATTCAACAGATCTAGTGCGGATTCACAATGCTTCCAGTTGAATCTCTGCATCACCCCTTGTTCCGAAATGGGTACTGGTCCTTGTGCTTTTTTGCGCTACAGTGGCCCGTTGCGACTTCTTGAGGGTGGATCGGATGAAACGACGGATGGTTTATGTGTTGGGTTTCGTTGGGTTTCTGGTTGTTCTTACCACGGCTTGGGCCATGACGTCTCGCGTGGGTTATGAGTCCGCCGATTACCAACTGATCGAGTCGGACGGAAACATCGAAATACGGAAATATCCAGTATTGGTCCTGGCGGCGACGACCTCGGACTTGGACTCCCAAGGAAGAGACGGGAGTTTCATGCGATTGTTTCGCTACATCAGCGGCGATAATCAAGCAAAGCAAAAAATTGCCATGACCACGCCGGTCTTCATGGAAAGCGACCAGAAAACGACCGCTGTTTCCATGGGATTCGTCATGCCAGGTGAACTTGCGGCCCAAGGTGCTCCCGAACCGAAAAGTGACGGTGTTGAAATTCGCGAACGTCCCGCCGGGCGGTTTGCCGTGATTCGATTTGCGGGTCAACTCGATTCTCAGGTCGCTCGCAAGCAGGAAGCTAAGCTTCGTGAGTGGATGGAACGGCGCGGTCTCGAAGGGGTGTTGGAGTCGGAGTACGCAGGATACGATCCTCCATTCACCCCCGGTCCCCTACGCCGAAATGAAGTATTGATTCGACTTGTGGATGAAAAAGATTCCACGGAGTGACGAGAGATTGCGGGGACCATTCTGAGTCTTCTCCGGAAAATGGGTCAATGGAACGACCGGCACGCCATCAAGCTCCTCCTTGCAATTGCCGAGTTATCAAAAAGGCGGCGAACCTCAATGTGACCGTCTGACTGAAAAGGGTCCCTCGGTTCTCAGTCGGTTTGCTTCCTACATCAATCGGATAGCTGGCCCGGGCTGCCCAACGATTGCGGGTCCCTTCTGTTGATTTTCAGTCAACATTGTTGCATCTTAGGCCCAGCAGAAATTGGGGCCATTCCAGTGCACTGGAGAAGTAAGATTGAACCCTGCGCGACCGTTGATCATTGAATCTATCGGAGAGGTTTGCCCCCTCTTGCTGTCGCTCCAGATCGAGCGGCCCTTTGTCGTGCTCGACCGCTTGGCTTATGAAGCTTCGGGTGCTCATGAAGTGCTGACACCTTTTTTCAGGCAGAAGGCCACCGAGTTTTTTACGGAATTCGAGCTGAACCCAAAACTCGACGATGTCCAGCGCGGCATCGAGGCCTATCGCCGAAGCCATGCCGACTTTACGATTGCGTTGGGTGGTGGGACAGCGATCGATCTGGCCAAGCTTATCGGTGCGTTGGCCATGCAGCCCGATGAAGCCCGTGATATCACCGTCGGGAATGCTCCTATCCAGAATGCAGTCAAACCGTTGATGGCGATTCCCACGACGGCCGGAACCGGCAGTGAAGCGACACATTTCGCGGTCGTCTATGTGGACGGCAATAAATACTCAGTTGCTCATCCATCCCTTCTTCCAGAGTTTGCCGTGGTTGACCCCAAGTTGACCGAAAGCCTTCCGCGATCCATTACTGCGGCGACGGGACTAGACGCGTTTTGTCAGGCAATTGAGTCGATCTGGGCGGTGAATGCCACGGAGGAGTCAATTCGATATGCCAGCGAGGCAGCGCGACTCGCCTATAAAAATCTTGAGACGGCGGCGAGCGATCCGACTTACCAGGCTAGACAGGCGATGAGCCGCGCATCGCATCTCGCCGGCAAGGCCATCAACATCACGAAGACCACGGCGCCCCACGCACTGTCTTATGCATTGACATCCAATTATGGGGTTCCTCATGGCATGGCGGTCGCGGTGACCCTGGCACCCATGCTCGCTTTCAACGCGGAGGTGACGGAGCGAGATTGCACTGATCCGCGAGGGTCGAACGCGGTTCACCAGCGCATCGCCGAGATCCTCCGCTGTTTGGAATGTGAGAGTGTCGAGGCGGCATGTGGATTGGTTCGTCGTCTGTTAACGAAACTTGAATGTCAGCCGCTGCGAGAGATTTGCGGGGAAAGTGACCTGGCCGACCTTGTTGACTCGGTCAATGCTGAACGACTGTTAAATAACCCTCGACGCGCCAGTCGGGAACAACTTGTTGAAGTGCTTCGATCCGCAAGGGATGGCTGAGTTGCGTGGAAAACACAAGATTCTGAAGCCAGCAAGGGGCTATTTTTCCCAGCGTTGGAGTGCTTCAAACGCCAAAAAAGGAAAGTCAAAGATGATCAAAAATCGATCATGTCCCGGGAGATGGTGCGCGATTTGGACCGTGATGTTGAACTTTGCATTGCCTCTGTCTGTGAACCCCAGCTTTGCCCAAGATGTGGTGGGGCCGATTGTGGGGACAGTCGAATCCACGACCGCGAACATCCTCTATCGACCCGGTATCACCGAGACGAAATTGAGATTGTCCTTGCGGGCTCAAGGGGAATTGCAGCAGCGTGTCATGGCGACGGCGAGCGCAGAAAACGATTACGTTGCGAAATTTTCGATCAAGGGGCTTGAGCCGACCACGGTGTATACGTACGAAATTGCGGATGCGTCAGGTCGGGTCCTGGTTCCGGCGGATCAGAAATACGCCTTTCGAACGGCAAATCCTGCTCGGCAGGGCGGTCGAGTCACCGTGAGCTTTGCATCATGTGTCGACAGCGAGCCGAACAAGATATGGAATGAGATGGCGGCGTTGGGAACCGAGACCGTATTTTTGATGGGTGATACTCCCTACATCGACAGTTCCGATCTCGGTGTGGTTCGGGATCGTCATCGAAAATTTTTACAGGTTCCGGGTTTGGCTGCTCTCGGCGCTCATACGCCCGTCGTGGGAACTTGGGACGATCATGATTTCGGTCGGAACAACGGCAATGGCCGAAACATGATGAGTGGTAAGGGACTGACACGCCAAGCATTCATGGAATACCGGGCTCATTCTCAATTTGGTAACGGCCGCGAAGGCGTGTACCACAAAGTGGATCTCGGCATGATCGAGGTCTTCCTGTTGGATCCTCGTTATTTTTCTCAGACCGGACCGTCTCCCGTCGACCCAAGCCAACCGACGGGCTTTGGTAACGATCAATGGCAATGGTTGTTGCAGAGCCTGCGGGAATCGCAGGCACCTTTCAAGGTTCTTGCCTGCGGAGCGATCTGGCAGGATAAGAAGAATCAGGAAACCGATGACCTGTTTACTTATTGGTACGAGAGGGACGCATTACTCGACTACATCAAGTCCGAAAACATCGGCGGTGTGGTTCTGCTTGGCGGCGACATTCATGTTGCGAGACATCTCCGCCATCCAAAACGCGTCGGTTACGACCTTCACGACTTCATCATCTCTCCGGGGCATACTCGCGTGATCACCTCGCTTGATGTTTATCACCCCTCGCTCGAATGGTCGCTTGTTGAGGGATGGCAGTTCCTGACCCTCACGGCAGATGGGACGGCTGGCGAGCCAAGGCTGATCGCCGAGTTTCGCCAGCCGGATTCGAAGGTCAATCAGAAGGTGGAGATTTCGCTTGAGGACATGACGCCTGCCGTCGAGGACCATCATCAGGATCTTCGGGCCCGTTGGACTTTTGATGATGACTTCAAAAACAGTTCCTCTTTGGGCGATCGAAATGACGCTGTACCGGTGAATGACCCTTCGATCGTGGCAGAGGGTATTTCAGGAGGAGCCGTGCGATTTCACGCGACCAAGGAGCAGTTTTTGACCGTGCCCCGAAGTTTTCTCGACGATAATTCAGCGGCGCATTCCGTTTCCCTTTGGTTCAAAGCGGAAAGCCTTCCCGAACACGGCTCCACGCAGCGTGCGTTCCTGCTGGAAAGCACCGCGGAGGGGCGGCCATCCAATGTGTCAGCCTGGAACCTTTCACTTGGGTTGCGGACGGCACCGAATGCCAACGACATCAATCTTCAGCTCTTCACCCACACGCTTCAGCCTGCATTGAAACCGGAAATGGCCCCCACTGCGATTTCGCAAGGTCCGTTTGATACCTGGGTTGCAAGAGAGCGTCTCTTGGAAGAATGGAATCATGTGGTCTTTACGTTTGACTCCAAATCGCTCCATCTCTATTTGAACGGGAAACAGGTGGCAAAGCACACCCTTCCGGTCCCGGGTCCCGCATCTGGATTCGGTGGCCTTGTTTTGGGTGGGCATCGGGCGGGAACGGGTCGCAATTTCAATGGCTTCATCGATGAAGTTACCGTTTGGCAACGCGCTCTGGGCGAGACTGAAGTGAACGCCATGTTCACGGAGTTTCAGCATCAAGAGTGATCATGTTCATCCGGATGCATCAAGCGGTGGTTGAATGCTCTTGCTGACGGTGGGTCGCTTACTGTTACGGGGTATTGATTTCCAAGCTCGCAACGACCGCGCGGTGATCCGAAGGCCAAGGAGCAAGAACGAGGTCAGCGTTTGTTTTCGACTCTCCAACGACCTGGGCTCCGATCACACTGCATGCTTTCACAAAGATGAAGTCAATTCGATCGTGAAAGTCCTTGGGATCGTCCGGCAGAGTCCGGTTGGTCCACGTGTAACCTCGAGCTTTGAGTTCATCGGGCCATGCGGAGCGATAGGCATCCAGCATCCCCGCATCGACGACGCGTTTCGTGGTTGGGTAGGGCACAGCAAGAGGAACGATTCCTTTTTCGGATGCTTCAGAAGTCCAATCCTGAAATGACGGTTCGTTGAAGTCACCTGTAAGAATGACTGGTATGGCACCTTTCAAAACTGGCGAGAGCTCCTCAAAAAGACTGTTCAGTTGACGGCCTCTCGACTTCTTTGCCCATTCCACCGCCTCTTCGCTCGTGGTGATAAACGGGGCATCACCATAGGGGATCTTAAGAATTTGATACGGCTGGTAGGGGGAGGCCGGGAAATGAACATTGAAAAAATAGATTTTCTGTTGGGTTTCGAGTTGGATTTGAACGCCCCACTTTCTCTCCGTACTCTCCAAAATCGGAAAACGGCTGATGATTGCCGTACCACCGCCTTGAGCGAAGTGATGCCAGCCGAGCATTTCGGCAATCTTGGCCGAACTGTCGTCTTCGCCACGATGGGTTTCCTGCAGGCCAACGATATCTGCCTTGCTAATCTGAATGGCCTTGACGGTCTGGTCCAACGGTTGGCCTCCGTTCAAACCTCCTCGCCAAAGATTGAAAGTCATTGCACGAATCTTGATGCCCGTTCCATCATCCGCCATCCCTTGGCGCGTGATCAGACAGGCCGCAAAAAGTAAAAATAATGCTGTACGACAAATCATTCTCATGGTCTTGCTCTCCATCCCATTCAGATTTTCGATCCATGGTTTCAGCGCCACGAATCTATTTTTAGGACCTCAATGATCACCGTTATTGGGTTTTAGTATCCAATTGAGCTTCCTGCCTAGGTTTCACTGGCAACCCATGACAGGGAACAACCGCGTTCCTTATTCGAGGTCCTCGGTGTTCGAAATTCAAAGGTTTTACACCGAAATTCAGAGACATGGCTGTAAAAACGCTCGTCTAGCTCGCCCCTTTCTATGAATCGAGATCTGGAGGGTTGACAGACCGACTATACTTGCCTCTACTATTGATATTGAATCTCAATATCAGTCAGGGGGTGGGTGATGTTAAGGTCCACCGAAGAGATTCTTTGTTAGGAGGTTTTATGATTTCGAAACGTTTATATCCAGAGAGGTCGATCCCAATGCCGTTGAGACCTGACGACTTGAGTTTGGCACTCAAGGGTTTGTTCAAAGTTCCAGGTTGGAAAAATTATCGAGCTGGCGAATTGGCGGCCGCGATCGCATGGGCCTCACGTCGATTATCAGTCGAGCCCAACGATGGGCGCGCATGGGAATTGCTTGGACTCGCCTACCGCGATTCTGGCGATATCGGGCCGGCTGTCGATGCCTTTGAAAGAGCTTCAATGCTGGTGGTACTTCACCCCTTATCGCGTATCTGTCTGACGGAATGTTACGCGGTGCAAAAGCGATACGAACTGGCCCGCGACCTTTATCTAACGCAGGCGGATGACGGGACCGACGATAGCCAATTGCTTCTCCTTATCGCGGCGGGACTGGAGGGCATTAACGAGCCACAACTCGCCATGGATATTTGTCGCCGAGCCGGAGAATTGGACCCCGGATCTGGCCAAGTGATGTATGATCTTTGTTTTTATGCGATGCGTTGTGGATGTACGGCATCCCTTGCGGAATCTCTCGCCTGGAAAGCTGTCGAATTGGACCCAGAGAACGTCGAATTCCGAATCGGGCTTGCTTCGATTCTGATCCGGCTGGATCGGATCGAAAAGGCCATGTGGGTACTTCGATACCTTGCAAAAAGTCAATTTCAAAACGTGAACTGCGTCTGTTGTTTGGAACGGATCGCGACATTGTACGAAGCGGTTGGAGAGGCAGAGGGCATGCGACGAGTTCGAAGTCGTCTTTTGGAAGTCCGAGTGCGAGAGAACGAGTTGCCCCCGGCCCCGAGATCTTAATTTTACGAGAAAAGACCTATGACCGTATTTATGATTCACTCCGCTTCCATCGTCTTTGCGTGCCTGCTCGCTCACGTGCCAAAACTCGCGAAGAGTTTACGTCATGTGAGGTTTGCACATCGACTCACCGGCAAGTCCAATTCGCACCCACGGTCTGCCGTGGTTTTCCATTCCCGTCCGCGGACCGAGACACCTTGTGAACGACTTCGTAAAGTTGGACTGACTTCTTCGACAGAGATTTCAACCGTTGATGCCTGGCAGGCCGAGATGATGTGCGGCAGATCCACGGTCCGGAAAGCAATTTGGCAGCGTTTTCCAGATCGAATCGTGTCATCGCTTGTTCTGGCCGCCATCATGGTCACTGACGCCGGCAATGCACCATGTTCGATCCACGCCCAGGAAACATCTAAACTGGATGCCTGGTGTGGCTTCTTAAACGGTGGCTCGCCTCTCAAGGGGGCGTCTTTACCACTGCAGTGGAGTGCTGACGGTCCAGCCATTGCATGGCAGGCCGCCATCGAGGGCTACGGCCAGTCCTCTCCCGTGCTTTATGGCCCTCATGTTTTTCTCACGAGTACCAGTGGCGAGAATAAAGAGAAACTTCATTTGGCTGCGTACCTTTTGGAGTCGGGTGAGAAGATCTGGGGCGTAGATTTTGAGAACCCCTCCCCGGAGGAAAACAACCGCTACGTCAGTCGTGCGGCACCCACACCCGTCGTCGACAAAGACGGTCTTTATGTCGTGTACGAAGGCGGCTTTCTCGCCTCAATGGCCTTCGATGGATCGGTCCGTTGGCAGCGCAATCTGGTTCAAGACTATGGTGCGATCAAGGCACGTCATGGCCTTGCGTCATCACTGGAACAATCTGATTCGTTGATCTATGTATGGGTCGAGCGAATGGAAGATCCCTACCTTATGGCGGTTGAGAAAAAAACGGGTAAGACGGTCTGGAAAGTGCCTGGCCTGGGTTCGACGACGTGGAGTTCGCCACGCCTGGTTCCTGTTGGCGAGACAGAGCAACTGGTATGCAGCGCGGGTGGAAAGCTTGCCGGGTTCAATTCCGAAACGGGCGAGAAGCTCTGGGAGTTGATCGACATTTCCAACAATACGTCGTGTACCCCTGTTCCTGTTGCCGATGGGCAGTTTGTGATTGGCGCGTCGAATGGGCGCGGCGAAGAACCCGCTGAAGAGCGCATCCTGTCGAATGGTTTGGTCCAAATTACCCCGAAGCCGGATGGCAAGTTTATGGCGGATTTCGTCTGGAGGGCCGAGAAGGCGACCAGCAGTTTCGGCAGTCCACTGGTGGCCCAAAATAAAGTATGGCTCGTCAACCGAACGGGGGCCCTGTATCAATTGGATCTGAAAACGGGGGAGCAGCTGGCGGTTTCCAGAATTGAGGCTGGCAGTATTTGGGCGACGCCATTGGCAACCTCCGATAAGGCGTACTTCTTTGGTCAAAAAGGGACGACTTCCGTCGTGTCGCTCGATCGAGGTGAAGAGTTGGCCACCAACACACTCTGGNACGAATCGGTTGACGAGAACGGTGGCAACGCAATGTCAGCAGGGATTCAATATGCGGCGGCAGCTTCCGGAGACCGCCTGTTGATTCGACGTGGAGAGCGACTGTATTGCCTGTATTCTCCGGCAGACTCATCTAAAAAATAAACCCATGCGGAAGCTGTCGCATCAGCTAAAAACTCTCGGGTCGCGTCTTTGGAGTCAGCCTGAGATGGATGCATGAAGCCATGAGATGGCTGAGGTGACCCAAGTTTCAATCGAGTCGCCATTCCCGCTTTGTGTGGCGTCGGAGAATCAGGTTACCGCGAATTGTGGCGTCCAGCCAACATCGGGGGAAATGTCTCGACATTCGTGCGGTTTGGCGTCCTCTGTTTCCATTTTGGAATTGAGCCAGTCGTAGTCGATGCAGTCAACACAACTGAGCATCCGTCTTTGGCCGACGTTTGATCCACGCGAAAAAAAACAGCCTCCGACCGTGGATCACAGTAGGCTTCGTGTGTCGGCCCGGGCGCACTCAGCGACCCAGCCAACGACATGGCTCTGGTTTGGAGAAAGTTGATGATCCGACGTGACCACAGATCCCGTAAAGGTGCCACTGCAGTCGAGATGGCGATCATTGCGCCGATTCTCGTCATGATTCTTTTCGCCATCACTCAATTCAGTTCTGTGTTCTTCACCCGCCACACCTTGATGTTGGCTGCGAGGGAGGGCGCCCGACAATTAGCGATTGAAGGCGCAAGTGTCGCGGAAGCGCAAGAGAGTGCGGAAGAGTACCTGAACGGGTTCGGGATCACAGGTGTCACGTTGAGTGGCGAAAATGCTTACAAGGGGAACGGGGATTCGGCCGCGGCGCGGCGGGTCAGATTCGAGGCGAAAATGTCGGCTGCGGATGCTTCCCTGATCGGAGATGTCCTGAATGTTTTCGGTGAGGGTGAGATTGTGGTTTATGCCATCATGCGGAAAGAAGGTGAATTGACCTCGGCCCCCTGACTCCAAACCTTCACAGCTTCGCTTGATTTCTCTTTTTTCGGGAGGTTGAAATGAGTCCACACGCCATCCAGCGACCCTCGCGGGAGCCATCTCGTCGAGGCGCCGTGGTTGTCCTTTTTGCCTTCTTGCTCGTGTTGCTCATGTTTTCGCTGACGATAGCCATTGATGTTGGCTACATGTATGTCGTTCAGGCAGAATTGCAGGCGGCCGCCGACTCGGCAGCCCTCGCGGCGGCTGGTGAAATGTCGGGTGCGCCGACGAGCGTGTACACGGAAAATGCCACGAGTGCCGCCAAGCTCTACGCGGGCGAACACGGATCACTGGGAATGTCCAGCCCACTCGAGGTGGACGATCAGGATATCGAGTTTGGTGATGCCACTTTCGATCAATCAACAGGCCGCTGGACCTTTGAGGTCAGCCCCTCAAGTACAGCGCCCTATGCTGTGCGCGTGACGGTTCGGCGGGATGGCGACAAGAACCCGAATGTTGCCCGTTTTTTCAGCGGAATTCTGGGAGCCGATGTGGGGACACAATCCGCGTCCGCAACCGCGATGGTAGCGCCGCGCGATATTGCTTTGGTCGTCGATCTGTCCAAATCGATGACCTACGACAGCATGCTCATCCACCGTAACCAGACACAAATCAATTTGCGTGATGTGTGGGTGACTTTGGCAGGTCCGGCCAACTCACCTTCCACCAAGACGGTGGGTGACCAGACCTTCGTCACGAATTATCAACTCAAAACTCCTGACCAGTCGATCTACGCCTCTGAGCAGGGAGATACGTTTGGGAGCATGTCAAAGTGGGGCACGCTCATTTATCAGGGGACTTACAACCAGAGTGCTGTCCGAAGCGATCCTGGAATGTACTATCTGCCGCAGCGCAACTACGATCCCAACTACTGGGGATGGTTCATTTCATTGGGCTATCCGAGTGCGCCACAATATACCTGGCTGGTGGATGATCTTTCGAATCCCATGTCACTTCGAAGTCGGGGTTATTCAAACGCAAGAATTACGTCGCTTCTTCGACGACCCGTCTATTACGAGTCTTCAACGACGTATCGCAATCGCGTCAAAGTTCTACTCGGGCTCGCAACCTGGAATGATGACGGAGATAATTTTTTCGAAAACCATGAAGTCACAACCTCTTACGAACCTTATGTTNCTGGGGTGGGTTGGGATTCATGGATCGAGGATGTCCGAAACGGAACAGGAGCCACGTATTACTCATCCGTTGGCGGGGCCAGCTATTTTCGTCATCGGTATGGACTGAAGTCTTACGTGAATTGGCTGATGGATCGACAGTTTGCGAAAAGCGCACCTGTGCCCGGTAGCAGTGGCTACACGCCTGCTTTGCAACGTTCGGTTGCACAGCCGCTCCAGGCCCTCAAGGATGCGGTGTTGGAATTCAGCGACTATCTGCAGGAGGTTGAATCCAATGACAAGGTGGGTTTGGTGATCTATGGTACCCATGGCGCCGTTGATCCCTACTCGGAAACCAACGGCTTGACCAATGATCACGCCATCATCGGCGATTTGCCCTATCCGCATCAGGCAGGGGAACACGGTCCGTTTACGAATACGGGNGAGGCTCTGCTGCGCGGCTATCGCATGATTTTCGGTCCTGGATCTCGAACTCACGCGCACAAAGTTATCGTTTTCATGAGTGATGGAAACACCACGGCTTACAACGGCTTCNACGTGATCGATGATCTGGATAGTCCCGGTAACGTCACCNCGTTGAATGATATCGAAAATCTCGANGACTTCGATCAGTTATTCGGTGGGATCCCTTCAGGATCGATCGCCACGGGAGGTACCGAGAATGCGACAAGTGGTCGGGAAGAGACACTGGCCATCGGCAGAATTCTCGTTTCCAACCACTTGGGGATGGGAGACGCTGAGCTCAACGTTGTCGGGGTCGGCGCGGGTGCAGACATGGAGAACATGCTTCAGCCGCTTGCCGAAGCCAGCGGAGGGGAGGCGTATCACGCGGAACCCGATCCGAATGATCCAAGTGTCCTTCCCGAGACCCTCAAGCAAATTTATCGCCGCATCGGCGGGCGAAGACCCGTCGCACTGATTTCTCAATCCCCGTCGCCGTAGCAAACTGCGGATACTGGTTTGTTCCCGAAGTTACTTGGTCCCGATGGACTCACGACATTCCTTCGCGCAGAGCAGGCAGGCTTCTGCGCAAGCCTTGCAGGCGGCATCGTCGTGCTTGACACATTCTTCCGCACACGCTTCACAGGCTTTTGCGCACGCGAGTGCAATGATGTCGGCCATCGGGCCTTTTCTGGCGGCGATACTCGCACTGGCGGCGCAGACATCGGCGCAATCCAGGCAAAGTCGAATGCAGTCCTGACGGTCCTTTCCATCCGCTTTCATTTCCTCAAGGCATTCCGTCACGCATGTCAAACAAGCGCTGCGACAATCGCCGCACCCGGAGCCGCAAGATTCGCAGTCGTCTTCGATTTCTCTCGTATGACCGTTGGTCGCCAGAATTCCTGTCCCGAGGATTCCGACGGTTGTGGTCAGCATTTTACGGCGTTCCATGGTTAGTCCCTTTACCCGTTGTGTTGTCGAGCTTCTTCCGTTTCTTGTTCTGTTCTTGTCGCACACGATCAATGGGAGGCTACGGCTCGAAGTACCAAAAGACTAAATTTTCGCTTGGGCGCACTTTGTTCCTGGACTGAAAGATTCCCCCGTTTTCGACTTCTTCCAGCGTGAGGTAGACCGCTGCCATGTTCTCGCCACTGTGCTCCGCGCGTCCAGATCAACCGTCGGTGGTATCTTTGTTTGCCTGACTCCCGTGAACAGGGCAGCTTACTGGGTGAATCGCTTTCCTGCGCGCGACTCCTGAAAGTATTCGATGGGTCGAGCACCCAGTTCTCGCCGGAGTAATCCAATGGTGCCGATATGCACATGCTCATGGTAGGCCAACCATTCGAGTGCTCCACCTTTTTGTTCGAAAATGGGATGGTGATCGAATTCTCCTTCGAGAAACAAACAGGGATCATTCAATTCCGCCGTTGGCATCGCTCGGGTTTCAAGTAGTAGCTGTTGATGAATTTTATCCAGAGTGTCCAGGATCTCGATGGGACTGGGGTAAACCTGAGGGTCGGAATGGGCCACGGAGTTATAGCCAAAAAGATCTGCGTAGTTTTCTGGTACGAACTGAGTGTCGTTTTCTTTTGGGCCACGAATAAAAACCATCCCGAGAAAGTATTCTGCAATGGCCATATGGCCAACGTTCCATGCGACGTGGGTGATGCCCATCGGCATTTCGAACCATTTTTCCTGCGGCACCCTCTCAATCATCTGAAGCGAAAGCACTCGGGTCCGTTCGAGTTGAAAAAGGATTCTCGCTTTATCAAACATTCGAATTTCCTCTCCTCTGCAAGACTTACTGCAGGTGGCCACCCATTGCGAAAATAGAGGCCCATTGAGCCGAATAATACGAACAAGGTTCTTTGATCAGTTCATTCCAGCTGTTCTCATCATTCCACTTCCGGCGGTGGTAAATCTTCCATCAATCCAAAATGGAAAGGGTTTCAACCCAGATCGGCTTCTCTCCCACTTCATACGTTTGGATTTTGGTCAGTTCACCCGAATCCTCGATGCGATAGGCTCCGAGTCGGCCGTCTCCTTGGCCAGCGACGTAGAGAAATTGGCCGAGTTTATCGATGGTGAAGGATCGCGGAATGCGCTCACACGGGAAGTCGCCTACCCTTTGCAATTTTCCCGTTTGAGGATGAACTCGAAACCCGACAATACTGTCCCGCCCCGTTGGGGAATTTCGTTGCGTCGTGTCGCGGTTCGAGAGGTAGAGGAAACGCCCGTTGGGTGTCATGTGCAGATCGGCCGTCGTGATACGTCCCCCAAAGCTGTCGGGTTGCGTGATGAGGTTCTGAATCGGTTTGAGCATTCCTTTTTCTGTTTCCCATTGCCAAACGCCGATTCCGGGTGGGTCGCGTTCATACGTGGTGTAGGCGACTGGCAGATTGGGGTGAAAGACCAGATGGCGAGGTTGCCGTGCTTCGTTTTCACGCTCCGGTCCAATCACAAAGGGTGGTGTGTTGGGCTCTGACCAGCCAACTTGGGCGGTGAAGTGATTGATGAAGATCTTGTTGGGTCCAGTGGCGGGCATGAGCAGCCAGTGGTTATCCGGAGAAAAGACGGTGCTGTGGACCTTGGGTTCCAAAACCAGCTCTTGAACGGCGGTTCCACGGTAGATGGGATTGAGTTTCCAGAGTGTGGCCTTGCCCTCGGAGTAGTGGTTGCCTGCCAGAAACTCACCATTATTATCCGTCATCAGATAGCCCGGTCGCAGCTGGATTTCTGCGCGATGGATAAGTTTCAGGGTACCGCCTTTTTCGATCTGCAGTGTCGCAAGGCCAGGTGCCGACGTGTTCGACTCCTGAAGCGATGTGACCGCATACATCAATTTCCGATTGGGTGCGAAGGTAAATGGTCCGGCGTCCGGAAGTGGAAATTTCTGAAGCACCTTCAGGTCACCATGCTCCTTGTTGACCTCGAAAACCGTCAACGCATCGTTTGCGGCGAGATAGAGCCGTTGCTGAAATTCTTTAGGGTCTCCATCCCGTGGTGCCGGATTCGGGTTGGGCATGTTATTCAAGACGGTGAGCAGCCGCTGTCGAGCGAGACGAGATTCCTGAGTATCCTCTGCAGTCAGGATGGGATGTCGCTCGAGTTTGTCTTTGGGGACATCATAGAGCTTTCCATCCCCATAAAGTTTGTATCTTTTGTCTCGGGCAAACCGGATCTTTCGGAATTGGTCTTTGTCCCAGCCCGGCCGCGGGTCGTAGTGACAGAATACCCAATCGCGAGGCTTTGACGGTTGGCCAAACAACTGGGGCAAAAAACTGACGCCGTCCAGTGGGGATTCGTTGGAAATCGAGCGGCCAGCCATCTCGACCAAGGTGGGCAGGAAATCGGTGGAATCGACGAGATTCTCGTTCACTCCCTGCGAGATTTTTCCAGTCCAACGAACCACCAATGGCACGTGAGTTCCGGCATCGGTCGTTCGCCCTTTGCCACCCACGACGGGACCTGTGAGGGTTTCGGAGGTGATCTTCTGATGCGTGCCATTGTCACTGAAAAAAAGGACCACCGTGTTTTTGTCCAAGCCAAGGTTGTCGATATGGTCGATGACCCGGCCCACACATTTGTCCATGTATTCGACCATGTCCGGAAAATAACGAACGTCTTCGTCAGAGATGCGGGCTCTTTGGGACCAGTCTGAACTGTCCGGTGTCGGGACGAATGGACGATGGGGTAGCGCCATCGCGTAGTAAACAAAGAACGGCTGCTCTTCGTCCTTCTTGCGTGTGATGAAATCGTTGATGAAATGGACCCAATGGTCGGGTCCGTATTCGCCTTTGAGTTCTCTGAGTAATTCACCATTTTCTTCAAGAGTTGGATCGGCAAAACGCGAGCCTTTGTCTTCGGTATGCCATGCATGAAAGAGGCTATATTCGTCGAATCCTGCGTCTGCAGCCTTCATGCCTTGGCCACGTCGTAAGGAAGCTCCGGGGTAGCTTGGTGGGTCATAGCTCTGAAGTTGCCACTTGCCCGCAATGCAGGTGCTGTATCCTGCTTCTTTCATGTAGTGGCCGAGGGTTTTTTCTCGCGGGTCAAGAATGCCGAAGTAAAGCCAATTTCGATTGTTATATCGCCCGGTCATCAATTGCACGCGCGTGTTCGTGCATAGGGGTTGGGCATAGGCGTGGGTGAAGCGGACGCCCTGTTTGGCGAGACGGTCGATGGCCGGTGTGTTGTAGCTTGTCCCGCCGTAACAGCCGATTCCCTCAACCCCTAAATCATCGGCCATAATGAGCACGATATTGGGTCGCTCATCCGCGAAATTGGGTGTGGAGGAGAGTGTGACAAGCAAAGACGTCAGGCAGACAAAAAGATGCCGCATCGAGAAGCTCTCTTTCAGGATTGCGAAATGAATTCGACCTGGATGGTTTTCGGCATAGGTGATTGATAGATCCTTCCGGCGAGGCTGCGCGATCTGAGATCCCTTGAGAATCCTGTATGTGGCGCTCGGATTCATGGCGAAGAATATCTGAAAATCGACCCGCGATGATTGCAACACCATCTATGCTACCTGAATTCTTGCTTGGACACAGTTCGTGCGCTTCGCGTCGCCCCTCGAAGAGCGCCGAACGGTAACTCTCGGGTTCGACTGGGCGAAGAATCAATAATGTTATTTTGGGAAATGAATTGTCAGGTGCGACGGCCGGGGCGAGCCGGGCTTTTTGGTACATTGGTGGCGCTGAGGCTCCGCGTCGCTGATACCCAAAGCGCACATCGAGCGACGTTACGCGAATGAACGTTCGAGAATACGATTCTCGTTCCGGGCTCACGAGGGTCCGGTCTGGAACGCTTTGAAGTTTTTGGTTTTGATTCGTCTATACAGGAACGCAGGTGATGTCTTTTTTCAATCAACGCGCGTTGGTTTTTCTGGACCTTGGAAGCGGTTGCGGGCGAGCATTCGCTTTTATTTTTTTTGGGGTGCTTGCGAGCTGCGAATGGAGTGGCGGGTCCGCCGTTCTCGCGGATGAATGGCCTCAATGGCTCGGGCCGCAAAGAGACGGAGCCTGGGCGGCAGAGGGGATTCCAGAGACGTTTCCTTCGGAAGGGCCCAAGCTACTTTGGAAGCAAACCATTGGAGGTGGGTACAGCGGCCCAGCGGTGAGTACCGGTTGTGTCGTTGTGATGGACCGAAGACCGGCACCGGTCACGGGGAGTGAAAAGTTCTTGCATAAAGAGGACGAAATTCCCAGAAACGAAAACTTCGTTCGTCAATTACGCCCCGGCAAAGAACGCGTACTCTGCTTCAGGCAATCGGACGGAGAATTGCTATGGCAACATCAGTATGATTGCCCCTACTCAACCGTCGCGACCTACGCCATCGGGCCGCGATCAACACCCACCATTGATGGCGACCACGTCTATACCTTAGGAGCAGAGGGGGATCTGCGCTGCCTGAAAATGGGTGATGGAAGCTTGGTATGGAGTCGAGATTTTAAGGTGGACTACAAGGTCCCAACCCCCAATTGGGGTTTCGCATCCCCCCCTTTGGTTGATGGCAACCGCTTGATCTGCATCGTCGGGGGGGAATCTTCTGGGTGCGTTGCATTTGATAAGCAAACGGGACGCGAGTTATGGCGCTCGCTGACGCCAAAAGAGCCGGGTTACAGCGCACCCGTGATTCGTGCGGTGGCCGGTCGTCGTCAATTGTTGATATGGACGAGCGATGCGATTCATGGATTGGATCCAGAAAATGGAAAGCCTTTCTGGTCGGTTCCATTCCCCTCCACTTACGCGATGTCAGTCGCGACACCCCAAGTGCTTGACGACTCCATTTTCATCATGTGTTTCAACGGAAAGTCTTGCTTGATTGATGTCGAAGCCGATGGCAGGACGGCTGGAATCCGATGGGAAGGCAATCGACGCACGGGGATCGACGGGGTCCACAATACGCCACAACTTGTCGATGGCTACGCCTATGGGTGTGGGAATGGAGGACGGTATCTGTGTGTTCGCCTGCAGGATGGCAAGCGAATGTGGCAAACCTTCCAGCCTGTTTCCGCTGAGCGACCCATCGCCTGGGGGAATGTCTTCACCGTTCGACTGACGGCGTATCAGAATCGTTATGTCCTGATCAACGACCAAGGTGAAATCATCATGGTGCGAATGGACCCTCAGGGGTACATCGAATCGGATCGAGTCCAATTGATCAAGCCAACACATGAAGTGAGTGGCCGAATCCTTGTCTGGTCGCATCCCGCCTTCGCCGATGGGAACATCTATCTCCGCAACGATGAGGAACTTCGCTGTTACTCGCTCAAAAAAGAGGATCCCATGTAACTTTAAATAGGCTGGGGGGGGAATTTGTTCCGCCCGGCTACAAATTCCACCATTTTTGAATTTATTTTTCTGCGATTCTGCCTTTTCCGCAAATATCTGATCCTTGACGTTTTGACTAAAATAGCGTTTGATCGAATAGCTCATTTTTTGTGTAATAAATATTCGTTTTGTCATTCGGCGTTTCGCAGCGACGGTTGCGACATGCTGATTCTCCCAACGCGACCTGTGATCTTTTAAGGTCGAGAAGATATTCGCCATGATCAAGAAACAAGTGCTTCACTCGACAAAACTTTTAATCCTGACTGCAACCGTTTTGGTTGGCTGGTGCCAAACGGAATCTGCAAAAGCGGAATTCGATGTCAATGCGTTGCAGGAGAGAATTCATTCGACCATCGAGAGCGTCCAGCCTGCGGTGGTCTCCATTCGTCAGCAAGGCGGACTTTTCAGCGGTGTCATTGTGAGCGGCGCCGGCACGATCTTGTCCGCGGGACATGCGGTTGATCCTGGCAAACGTTACCAAGTATTCCTGCCCGATGGTCGACGCTTCACGGCTGTGGGTAAAGGTACGAATCCTCGGGCGGATTGTGCGCTTTTGCAAATCACGGATAAGGTGGAAGACTTGCCGTTCGTTCGTATCGGCGACTCCAGCACTGTCGTGGTGAATCAGCCATGTTTGAGTTTGAGCTTTCCCGGAGGCCAGGGCAACGAAAAGGAGCCTCGAGTCCGCTTTGGTCGTGTCGTTAGTGTGGGCAATACGTTGCAGTCAACTGCTCTGATGGAGCCCGGTGATTCGGGTGGACCTCTGTTTGATCTTCAAGGCCGAGTCATCGGGATTCATTCTCGTATAGGACGACAGATGGATCGGAATTATGAAGTCCCGGTCAATACATTTAAGCAATACTGGAACGAGTTGCATCGTGAAGAGGTTTTCACCGGCGGACCCTCCGCTCCCAAACTCGGCTTCCGTGGAAAGGTTTTAGAAGACGGTTCAGGCATTCAGGTGATTTCAGTCGAGGACGAGAGTCTGGCGAAAGAACATGGAATTGAAAAAGACGACATTGTCAATGTTATCCAAGGCACCGCCCTGTCGTCGGTCGATGATCTGAAGAAAGCTCTGCTTTCCGCGGTCGAGGACCCGGAAATTACCGAAATCGTGGTGGGTGTTCGTCGAGGCGAAGAGGAACTTCTACTTCCCATTCCGTATGAGTTCAAAGATGAATCTGCGCCCGACGTTGCCCTGCCCACTTACGAGCCTCAAGAGTTTGCCGAGCCCGTAGCGATCGAGCAGCTCGCCGGTCTTCCGAAGTTTTTTAGTGAACTCGAGTCGCAACTCGATGATGCTTGTGTCGAAATCATGAGCAAGTCAGTTGGTGGTGAGGAATTCAAAATTCATGGGACACTCATTCGGGACACGCATTGGGTCATCAGTAAGAGTTCAATGGTTCTTGAGGGTCCGAAGATGGTTATCGAGGAAACAGAGCTCGAACTTGAAGTGGTGAATCGTGATCTCGAGAACGACTTGGTGTTACTCAAATCTTCGCAGCAGAACAGCTTGGGTGTGGCCCTTAATGTTGATGACATGAAAACGAAGACGGTTGGCAGTTTTGTAATGACGCCGGATCAAAATGGATCGGGTTTGATCAGTATCATCAGCACGCCTCCGTATGCATCGAGGAAACAGGTGAGTCGAGGTTACCTGGGTGTTGTCCCTGAAACCTACGAAGAAGAAGGTGGTGGTGCGATCCTCAGGGAAGTGGTTCGAAGAGGTGCTGCCCAGCTAGCTGGGCTAAAGGTTGGAGATGTCATCACCCAACTTGATGAAACCCCCATTAAATCCCACATGGAGTTAAGACGCTTTCTTGGAAAGCTTGACCCCGGACGTGATGTCGTGGCACTTATCAAGCGCGGGTCAGAGCAACTCGAAATCCAAATTCAACTTGGTGCCTTTCCAAGTTCTTCCAATCACGTTGCCGACAAAATGGCAAAGAGTGATCGTCGTGATGGCTTCGAGGAGGTGATCTCCCATGATGCCGATCTGAAACCCCAGAAATGTGGTGGCCCATTGTTCGATTTGCAGGGCAACTTCGTGGGTCTGAATATCGCAAGGAACAGTCGAGTACGCAGCTATGCGATTCCTCCCTCCATTCTCCAGCAATTGATCGAGGCGAATTGAAGGATCACGGGTGTCGGCATTGACTCGGAATTTCGCGGTGAGATTGAAGGACTCTGATCAAGAATGACTCCTGTCCGGTCCGAGCAGGGCATCGAATCCGCGGACACCGAATCCGCGGACACCGAATCCGCGGGCACCGAATCCGCAGGTCAACATCGCACGCTTCGCCCCGCGTTTCTTTGAGTGGCTCCGTCCGTTGACGATTGGAAAGGAGTCCTCAGCCGAGGCTTTGTCCGTTCAGAGTGAGAGGCGTGTAACATGACCTCGTCGAGAACGGTGGCATCAAGGCCGGGCCCTGGAGATTTGACGCGTCATCTGCCCCCGTCAAGCGTTTTGGTAATTCCTTGGCCAAAACCATCCCCCCGGGGTTGCATAGAGGCTTGGACGATTGACATAATCTTCCGTTAAAAATTGTGCTTGGTCCTTCATTAAACACCCAAAGATGGCCATTGTCGTTCTGGGTTGGAAGGGCAGAAGATCAACCCCTGGTCGGTCTTTATTCCTGAGTGCCGACTCCCACCTGCCCATTTGGCCCTACCCACCGGACGAACATTCCGACGTGCGATCTGGGCCGCAGTATTTGCTGAAGCAAAGGCATGCCCCTGAGTCACGAACATCCTCAAGTTCGAAGACGTAACAAAGCTGCATGTTTCCTCAGGCTGTTAAATAGGTATTCAAAACAACCATGTCTGATCAATCCAAATCATCGCCTCCCATGATCGAAGCGGTTGGCTTAAGCAAGTTTTACGGTGATTTTGCCGCTGCCCGAGATATTGCATTTTCAGTCCCACGGGGGCAGGTCTGTGCTTTCCTGGGACCCAACGGGGCCGGCAAGTCGACGACCATGAAGATGCTGACCGGCTTTTTGTCACCCAGTGAAGGTCGTGCGAGAATTGGCGGTTTCGATGTTGGAGTCGATCGCCTTCGCGCCGCGGAGGTGCTTGGCTACCTTCCCGAAAATGGTCCTCTCTATCAGGAGATGACGCCTCAATCTTTTTTGAAATACGTGGGTCAAACGCGACTGATGAAGGGTGAAGTGCTTCAGTCAAGATTGGAGTATGTGGCAGAGTCGTGCGGGTTGAGTGACGTCTGGGGTAAAGCGATTGGCAAACTGTCACGAGGTTACCGACAGCGAGTTGGCATGGCGCAGGCCTTGCTTCATGATCCAGAGGTGCTGATTCTGGATGAGCCGACAAGTGGCCTTGATCCCAATCAGGTGCACGGTGTTCGGGAACTGATTTTGCAACTCGGTGAAACCAAAACCGTTCTGTTGTCGACCCACATCTTGCAAGAGGTTTACGCGGTATGCAGTCGCGTGGTGCTCATCAGCGAAGGTCGACTGGTTTTCGATGGAAGTCGTGATGAGCTTGGAGATGAAGGTCAGGCGATGGAAGAGAAGTTCCGCTCGCTCACTGCCACGGCGATATGAAGCGGGTTTTTGACGGCGAACACTCGTTTTCGAGTATTTATCTGAATTTCAACGGACGCACGAACGTCGAAAAAGAATTGCGAAAAGGAGAAGCGAAGTGACACCACGAATGCAGGTCATTTTGCCCATATTTAAACGTAATTTTTCCAGCTACTTTTCCGGTGTGTTGGGTTACCTTTTTATCGTAGTTTTCGTCACGGCTGGAGCGGCGTTGGCGTTCAATGCGCGATTTTTCACGGCCAACGAACCCAGCCTCGATCAACTGACCGAGTATTTCCCGTTGCTTCTCCTGTTCTTCATTCCCGCCATCACGATGGGTACCTGGGCGGATGAACGGAAGCTGGGGACGGACGAGCTCCTGTTCACCATGCCCGCGACCGATCTTGAAATTCTGCTTGCGAAATACCTGTCGGTATTCGCGGTCTACTCCGTTGCTCTTCTCTTCTCAATGACTCATATCATCGTTTTGATGTGTCTGGGAAATCCCGATTGGGGCCTGTTGTTTACGACCTACTTTGGATACCTGATTGCCGGTGGCGCACTGATCAGTGCCGGGATGCTGGCGTCCATTTTGACCAGCAGCATGACCGTGGCTTTCGTGATTGGTATCGTCATTTGCAGCATTCCGGTTTTTCTCGGCTACGTCGGTGAATTTACGGGGTATCGAGATTTCTTCGAACGCCTCTCCTTGCGAGAGCAGTTTCGCGATTTTGGAATGGGCGTGATTCCATTCACAGGCCTGTTGTACTTTCTCTCGTTCACAACATTCATGCTGTATCTGAACCTTGTTTTTATGACCAAGCGACACTGGAGCGGTCGAAATCAGGCAGGCATGGGTGTTCAGTATGCCGTGCGAAGTCTTTGTCTCGCGCTGATGTTGGTCTGCGTGACGAGTTGGGCGGGCTACGCGGCGATTCGAGTCGATGCGACATCCGAGCGGTTGTTCAGTCTTTCGCCTTCGACGAGGGAGATTCTTAACGGACTTGATTCGGAGAGACCGATCGAAATCCAGGCGTTCATCAGCCCCGAAGTTCCCCGTGAATATGTGGAGACGAAAAAGCGACTGGTGGGACTCCTTAGGCAGTTCGATGAGCTTGGCGGGAAAAACCTTGAAGTGCGGTATGTCGAAGTCGATGAGTTCAGTGAGCAGGCTGAGGAGGCCGAGCATTTTGGAATTCGGCCGACCCGTTTGATGACCGAGGTCGATGGCCGAAGATCCGAAGTTGAGGTATTCCTTGGAGCAGTCGTGATCAGCAGTTACGACAAGGTGGTGGTGCCCTTCTTTGGCAAAGCCTTGCCCATCGAGTACGAGTTGACTCGGTCCGTGCAAACCGCAGCACAAAAAGAACGTTTTTCGGTAGGGATTCTGACGACCGACGCCGGTCTGATGAGCGGGGGTCGTGAATGGCAGATCGTGACGGAACTGAAACGCCAGTACGACGTGGAAGAAGTATCGCCCGCGACGCCCATTGATGCCGAGCGATTTGATGTTCTGCTGGCGGCGATGCCATCTTCATTAACCGATCCCGAAATGGATAATCTGGTCAATTACATTTCCTCCGGAAAGCCGGCGCTCCTGTTCGATGATCCGTTTCCACTAGCGTTCAATAACGGATTCGGTGTCACGAATGCTCCGCGTCAACCCAAGCCGCAACAGGGAGGCCAGATGGCCATGCTCGGAGGTCAGCAACCTCCGCCGCAGCCGAAGGCGGACAATGGAAGGGCGACCCGTTTACTCGAAGCACTTGGGATTCAGTGGAATCATGATCAGGTGACTTTCGATATGACGAATCCGCACCCCGAATTTGAAATGTTGCCCGCGGAATACGTGTTCGTGAATCGGGACGCTGAAAGTCCCGACGCGTTCAGCGGGGAAAGCAAAATCACGCGAGACCTTCAAGAATTGATCGCGATCTATACGGGGGCAGTTTCGGCAGCGGGCGGAGATGTTGAATTCACGCCCCTGCTGCAGACTGGAAATGATTCAGGGATCCTCGCATGGGAGGAGTTTGTGGATGAGGGCCGAGGCAACATGTTCATGCCACAGTCTTCCGCGAACCCCCGGCGAAATCCTATCCGGCAATTGGACCAACAAGCCCATGCTATCGCCGCGCGGGTCGATGGTCCTCAAGTCGATGCGGTCTTCGTCGCCGACCTCGATATGATCTCTGATTTCTTCTTTCAGGAGCGTAGCCTGGGCAATCTCAACATTCGATTCGATAACGTGAGCTTTGTGCTAAACGCCGTCGACTCTTTGGCAGGCGACGAATCGTTTATTGAGCTTCGCAGCCGTCGAGCTCCGCATCGGACTTTGGAGTTTTTCGAATCCAAGAAGCGGGATCTGAATGCTGCTGCAAGTGAAGCGGAAAAGGCGGCGGATAAAGAGGCTGAGGACGAAGTCACGAAACGTCGCCAATTGCTCAGCAAACAGGTGGAGGAGATCGATCAGAATGATAGTCTCGATCCCATTGCCAAATCCCAGATGTTGCAACAGGCGCAGCAAGCTCAGCAGCAACGGATGTCGTTGGCTGAGGCGCAAATCGAGCAAAAAAAGAACAAGCAACTAAGGAAGATTCGAGCCGATACCAACCGCAAGGTTCAGGCGTGGCAGTCATACCTTCGATCGCTGGCGATTCTGCTGCCTCCCATCCCGGCTGTCGTCGTTGGGATTTGTGTGCTGCTGTTTCGTTGGAGTGGGGAAAAGAAAAACATTGTCGCCGGGCGGCGTCGCTAAGAAGTCCATGACGTCAGCTGGATCGCTTTAAATTCTTCAGGAGAGGAATCGTGGCAAACGACAAAACAAAGTCGCAACAGGCTACCGCCGAGGCGGAGTCTCCTCAAAGTAAAGACACTTCACGAACACTCCTGTTCGTTGGATGCACGGTCGCCTGTCTGGCAATTACGGGTGTCTTTGAATGGTCAAGTCGGACCAAACCCATCGAGGAATTTGGCAAGGTTGGACAGGAATTTTATAAAGATTTCGAGGACCCGACCAAAGCATCGTCGCTGGAGGTCTATGCCTTCGATGTGGAAAGTGTTCAACCGGTCGCCTTTCAAGTTGAAAAACTCGACAACGGTCGGTGGGTGATTCCGTCGCACCACAACTATCCTACCGATGCCGAAGACCAGTTGGCGCGCACCGCCGCTTCGGTCATCGGCATCGACCGGGGAGCGATGGTGACGCGTTGGGAGTCGGATCACGCAAGTTACAGTGTGGTCAACCCAAAGCAGGACTCCTTGAATGTGGATGACATTGAGGGGATTGGAAAGCGAATCATCCTCCGCAATGAAAACAAAGAAGTCTTGGCCGATTACATCATTGGAAAGCAGGTGCCCGATTCCTTCGGCGAGTATTACGTTCGCCACCCGGAGGAGGATGAGGTTTACATCGCGACGCTGCGAATCGATCTGTCGACCAAGTTCAGCGACTGGATCAAAACCGACCTCCTTGAGTTGGTCAGTTCCGACATCAACAAGCTGACCATCAACAACTACTCGTTCGACGAGTTGAGAGGTGAAGTGACGCAGGGCGAAGTTTATCGGTTGACGCGGGCGACCACCAACGATCCGTGGGTCTTCCCGGGGGTCGATGCGGAAAAGGAAGACATCAACACGGAAGCGATCGATGCCACCGTGAATGCGCTTGGCAGTCTCAAGATCGCCGGGGTTCGACCCAAACAGGAGGGCCTCACGCCTGACCTCAAGCTTGACCGACAGGCATTGCGGTCACAACGAGACCTTGATCGGCTTCAAAGTGACCTGTTAACGCGCGGATTCTTGTTGAGGCCGGCCGAAGGTGGCAGTCCAGACGCGTTGCAACTGGTGGCGAGAGAAGGTGAGTTAACGACCACGACGAGTGGTGGCTTGGTTTACAAGCTTCATTTCGGCCGCGCGTTTACCGGCAGTCAGGAAGAACTTGAAATCGGTTTGACCTCGGCGCCCGAAGAGGCCAGCGAAAACGGGGCCAGCGAAAACGAGCCCGGTGAGACGGAAGACGAGACGGAGGTCAAAGGCGAGGAGGAAACCCCGGAAAACGGCAATCCTGGTCGATACGTGTTTGTGCAAGTGGGCTTTGATGAGAACTTGCTGACGAAACCCGAGAAACCTGTGGAGCCGACGCCTCCAGCGGTCCCTGCCGAAGAGGAAACCGATTCAGGCGAGGACAATGCCTCAAAGGATGCCACTGGGGAAGACGAAGGGCCTACTGAAGAAGATGCACCTGCTGAGGAGGACACCACTGAGGGGAGCGGTGCGGATGAGGAATCCGGTTCCGGCGACGATGCATCGGGCTGTCAGGATTCGAATCAGGACGAAGTGAAGCCGGACATGGACGAAGTGCCGACCCAACCTGAGACGCCCGAAGTGAATCCCGCTGATATCGCCCAACAGGCTTACGCGCTGGCAAAGTCGCAGTACGATGCGCAACTCCTCGAGTACGAACGTTTACTCGCAGAATATGAAACTCAGGTGGAAGCAGGAAAAGCCAAGGCCGAAGAACTTAATCGACGTTTTGCCGCCTGGTACTACGTCATTCCCGGTGCAAGTTATGACAGCCTGAAGCTGAGTCGGGAGGATCTGGTCAGCCCCAAGGCGCCGGATGTTGGACAGCTTAATCAGGAAGCGGCCGATCAATTCCTGGCGGAAAACAAGGCCAGGGATGGTGTGATGTCCACGCCAAGCGGTTTGCAATACGAAGTGCTCGTCGAAGGGGAAGGCGAAGGGCCCCTTCCCACCAGTCGCGTGAAGGTCAAGTACAAAGGCACATTGCTTGACGGCACCGTCTTTGATGAATCCGGAGATCAAGAGATCGAGTTTGGTGTCAACCAGGTGATTCCGGGATGGACCGAAGCGTTGCAATTGATGAACCCTGGAGCGAAATTCAAACTGTATATTCCTCCGGACATCGCCTATGGGCCTCAGGGATCCGGCGAGAAAATCGGACCGAATTCGCTTCTGATTTTTGAAGTCGAATTGATCTCGTTCGAGTAGAGACGCGTCGACCTCAATCGTGCCGGCCTCAGTCCAACATCTGATTACGAACACAGGGCTTGGAGCGCCATGGCTTTCAGGTTGCCGAGGTCAACGTGAGCCTGTGGCGTGCCGAGTTGTGTGGATCACGATTGGCTTGACGGCGAGCGACCTGAACGCTGATGACATGGGGAGCCTCCCAACTCGCACCCGTGGGGCGAAGCGTTCCATCTCTCATGTTTCTTCGCATCACGAGGAGATTTCCCGGTTCTCGCCCCAAAGGTGCGAGTCGGTCTAGATCAGAACCGGCGCAACCTGGAAACATCCACATCAGTCTTACCCAGAACGATCTTGACCGGCTCATGCCGAGACATGTTGGGTGTCGGGACCGGGAGTCCCACTTCGATCATCGGTCAACAGGAGGGTCTAGAGTCGACGCGTTCGCCTTGTTCCTTCGCCGGCTACCACTTACCAACAACATTTCTGGGGCTGATCAAATGGACGGATCGATCGGAAATGAAGGAACTTGTTTGCCAACCAGGGGTGGGGCGTGAACGCCTCCTGGCTTTCATCCGAAGGGTCATCGCGTTTCAGAACGAGGCGTTTGCCATTGCGTATGCAGGTGATTGCAGCATCTTCGCGTTCCGACATGGAAGCCATTCGACGAAACTCAAACCACGGTATCAAATCACCACTGTCGATGAGACTCCAAAACTGGGCATCGTTCGAATCGACAACTTCAACCAGATCCTCCTGGTATTTGAACAGCCCAATATTGGAGAGGAAAAAATGATTGCTCTGACCGCCTTCCGTCCTCAAGTTCGAAAACATTGAAAATGCGGTGGTTGTCTTGAGTCCAAGATAGGGACTGGAGCCGTTGATCAGGACCAATATCGGAAAGATCCAGAGAAGTCGACCGAGCTTCGGTTCCGTCAGGTTGTTGGACCTGTCGCTGGACACCTTCGCATCATGCTCGTTTCGTGGCCCAAAGATGAGGGCAAGGATGTAGACCCCCGCAATCAGTAGCGCCAAGGGCAACCAGGCCATGAACCCGATCGCGTTCAGATCTTCGAAAGGCTTTCCTTCGCGACCGGCAACCGTCTGGAGGTACACGGTCAGAAAGAAGCCGGTAAGGACGACACATTTGAAACCAATGCGACCGAGGCGTGGTATTTTCGCCAAACGTGAAGTCAGCCAATCTTCGGCCGAGTCCGGCAAAAGCAGGAAATACAGCGTGAACAGGAGGCCCGTAAAACTGTAGATGCCGCCGTGCGGATGAAGCGCCAGAAAGAGATGAAAGCCAATCCCCAAAAAGAGACCGAACGATCGAGTTCGACGGGCGATGAACAACATGGGAATCGCAAGTTCGATCAGGATCGTTCCGATAATGGTGGGCCACCACGTCCAAGGTCCTTCGGGAATTCCCGGAACGGAGGCGGCCACATCGTGATGCATGGAAACGGCGCAGCTGACTTCCGGCGTGAAGAAATCATAATTCAGTTTATGAATCACAGTGAAAAGATAGAGGATGATCAATTCGGTGATCATGTAAGGCCGCGCTAAATTGAAGGCGGTGTTCGCGAAGGAGGAAGACCTGCCCCCGCTTGTTTCGCTCGCGTTTTGTTGCCGTGATTTCAGGAGGCTGAGGCCCAGAGAAGACAGCAACGTCAAATGCACCAGCATTTCAAAGAAGATGTGATTGGGAACGCGTGGCACGAGGGTGAACCAATGGAAGATGCTGCTCGCCAAAAATACGGCGAGTGCGATCGTAGATCCGGGGAACAGAAAAATAAGGAGCGTCGTCCCAAGAACAATTTGGCCGGTCAGCAGTTCCGTCCACCATTGAAAGGAGATCATGTGCGTCATGCTGGAGATCGCGATCATGACCGCTAAAAACCGCAATCGTCCGTCAGTGTGGGCACTTGGCTCGACTCTGAGTTTTGTCATCGTGATTCCGTTGCCCCACGGGCAAGTTGGCAAATAAGCGTTTGAACCAGTCGCCTTGCGAGGATGAGACTCCCCACAAAGTTTATTCAAGCCGCGACGCGATGACGATGATAAGGTACGAAACGGTACACAACGTGTGGCGACTGCCGCCGCCGAGATGTTGCATCCTGGCAGAGCTTTGCCCTGCTCGTGCAATGCGATTGCGGAGTTGCCGGACGCTCCGTGATTTTTTTAGCAGCAGCTCAACTCT
>JAKVCA010000029.1 GCA_022448315.1 Pirellulaceae bacterium
TTCCCGCGGAGGCGGTCAAGAAGTTGCAGACGATTGAGATTTGGATCGAGAAGTCCAACCCACGGTTAAGCTCGATGCAATATCACCCGAGTCGTGGCTGGCTTGAACGAAATGGTCACGACACTCGACTTGCGAAAAAAGTTCACATCACGCGGGCCGACCAACTTCTTTCCCGTGAGCAGATGTTGAAGCACCCTGCGGTCATTCTTCACGAATTAGCCCATGGTTATCACGATCAGATTCTGGGTTTCGAACACCCCGCAGTGATCGATGCGTTTGAGGCGGCCAAAAGCGCTGGTACCTACGAGAAGGTCATGCTCTACACGGGGCGACAGGTGAGGCACTATGGTTTAAGCAATCACAAGGAGTACTTCGCGGAGGGGACCGAGGCGTATTTTTATCGGAATGACTTCTTCCCGTTCGTGCGAGGCGAACTGATTGAACATGACCCGAAATTGTATGAGGTCCTCAAAGAGGTTTGGCTAGATGATGGTGGGGAATAAAATCGCAGGGAATAAATCTGAGAAGGGCGACGGTCAAGATGGATCATGGAATCCGGAGCATCGTCTTCCAGACACCGTCATGTTTTCAAAGCGATTCCCGAGCGGAAACGTTTTGGTCGGCGGTAAAATTCGAGCGAGCTTGTGTTTGTTCTTCTTGCCCGGTTTATGGTTGGTGGGCGTGTGCGTCGGTGGAGACGGCGTCGAGAAGAAATACCCCAATGTGGTTCTCATTCTGGCGGACGACCTCGGTTACGGAGATGTGAAGTGCTACAACGCCGAATCCAAGGTTGAGACGCCCCATCTGGATCAATTGGCTCGCGAAGGTCTACGCATGACCGACGCGCATAGTCCGTGCACGGTTTGCACGCCCACACGTTACAGCTTGATGACCGGCCAATTTGCCTTTCGAGTTCCCCGAGGAGGTACGGTGTTCACAGGGGCTGGAGGGCCATCGTTGATTTCTCCCGATCGTCTGACACTTCCAGAAATGTTGTTACAGCGAGGGTACACGACCGCATGTATTGGAAAATGGCATATTGGAATGACCTTCTTTGATTCGGAAGGCAAGGCGATTCATCAGGGCGGTTTGGATGCCGTCAAAAGGATCGATTACCAGCGTGCCATCCAAGGCGGTCCTCTCGATCATGGATTTGAGAAATTTTTCGGCACCGCCTGTTGTCCAACCACGGATTGGCTTTACGCCTACATCGAAGGCGATCGGATCAACCATCCCCCCACGCAAATTCTGGATCGAGGTCCCTTACCTGATCACCCCTATGCGAACGATAATCGCCCCGGAGTGGTGGCTGATAATTTTGATCTCGAGGAAGTCGATGTTCGCTTTCTCGACGAAAGTCAGACCTTTATTCGGGAGCATGTTGCTGAAAATCCTGACCAACCCTTTTTCCTCTATCACTGCACCCAGGCGGTGCATCTGCCGTCATTTCCCGGAAGGAAGTTCAAGGGAAAAACAGATGCGGGGCCCCACGGGGATTTTATTTTCGAGCTGGATTGGGTGGTGGGCGAATTGATGCAAACGCTTGAAGACGAAGGGATCGCGGATGAAACCCTGGTGATCTTTACGAGTGACAACGGCCCCGAAGTCTCAAGCGTCTATCACATGCGGGAGGACCATCAGCATGATGGAGCGCGACCGTGGAGAGGCGTCAAGCGGGACAACTGGGAGGGGGGGCATCGTGTTCCTTTTCTCGTTCGGTGGCCCGGTGAGATCCCAGCGGGGACCGAAAGTTCGGCGCTCACTTGCTTGACAGACGTGCTCGCGACTCTCGCGGAGATTGTCGATTTTGACCTGCCGGATTCGTCCGCGGAAGATGGTCAGTCCATGCTGCCGGTGTGGCGTGGCGAGCAAGTTCAAGGAAGGTCCTACGTTATTCATCAGGGATTTGGAGGAACTCGCTACCTGGCGATTCGGCGAGGTGATTGGAAGCTTTTGGCCCATCAAGGGTCGGGTGGTAACCGTTATGCGGGGCACCGACTCCTCGAGAAGTACCGGCTCCCGGATCAGGATCCAAACTTACCCGCCCAACTTTATGATCTCCGAAGCGATTCCGGTGAGACAAAAAATCTTTACCGGGAAAAAACGGCCAAGGCGAAGGAACTCGAGCAGCTTCTGCGGCGTTCGATGGAAGAGGGACGCAGCGTCCCGCGACGCGAGGTTCCGAGTCCTTGATTACGATTGGGGCGTCAGTGTCAGATGCTTGACAATCGCTTTACGGGACTCGGACGAGGAACCCATTGCCTGTCACGGCCTGGGTCTCCGCTGAGTTGCTTACCTTGAGTGACTCAAGGGCGAAGTGATTTCTTCTGGTTCCGTTTGGCTTGGACGAACCGTCAAGTTCGGGGGCCACCCATTGAATGGAAGGGCGGAAACTGCTGCAATAGTCACCGTCGTTCGGTCAACCTCCATGGGTGGGTAGAGAGCGGTTAGGCAGGCGGCGCGATAAAGGCGAGCGATCCCGAAACCCAAGACGGGACGATGCGATATCTGGGTAAAGTTTTCTGAAAATGGAAAGTGCGACCAACTATGCCGAGTGATACCTACAAGATTGTTTACACGCGAACGGATGAGGCTCCCGCGTTGGCAACGTACTCGTTACTGCCGATCATTCAGGCGTTTACCCGCGCTTCGGGGGTCGAATTCGAGTTGAAGGATATTTCGCTGGCAGGCAGGATCCTTGCAAATTTCCCCGAGCAGTTAAGCGACGAACAAAAATTGGGGGATGCGTTATCCGAACTCGGTGAACTCGCCAAGACCTCGGACGCGAATATCATCAAACTCCCAAATATCAGCGCCTCCATTCCGCAGCTCACAGGAGCCATCCGGGAACTCCAGTCCAAGGGCTACTCCGTCCCTGATTTCCCTGAGGAGCCATCGACGGATGAAGAACAAGCGATTCGAGCCCGGTACGCCAAGGTTCTCGGAAGTGCTGTGAATCCCGTTTTACGCGAGGGCAACTCCGACCGCCGGGTGGCCGGTCCGGTGAAGGAATATGCGAAAAAACACCCACATTCCATGGGCGCGTGGACCGCAGATTCGCAGTCCAAAGTGGCGACCATGTCTGGTGGTGACTTCTATGGTAGCGAGCAATCATGCGTGAGCTCCGGTGGCGGAACGGTTCGTATCGAGTTTCACGACATTGAGGGGTCCATCAATGTCTTGCGGGAGACAGTCGATCTATTGCCGAACGAAGTCATTGACGCCGGCGTGATGAGCGTCAAGCAGCTGCGAAGTTTTTTGTCGGAGACCATTGACCAGGCGCTCGAAAGCGGCGTGCTGCTGAGCGTGCATCTGAAAGCGACGATGATGAAGGTCTCAGATCCGATCATCTTTGGACACGCGGTCAGTGTCTACTATGAGAAGCTCTTTGAAGCCCACGCGAAGACGTTTCATGAAATCGGCTTTCATCCAAACAATGGCCTCGGAGATCTCTATGCGAAGCTGGATTCACTTCCCACAGAGGTCGCGGAACAAATACGGGGCGATATTGAAGCGATTTACGAGTCTCGTCCGAGTCTCGCCATGGTGGATTCGGATCGGGGGATCACAAACCTGCATGTGCCAAGCGACGTGATTATTGATGCGTCGATGCCGGCAGCCATCAGAACGTCCGGGAAGATGTGGGGGCCTGACGGACAACTTCATGATACCCATGCCGTGATCCCCGATCGTTCTTATTCAGGCGTGTATCAAGCAGTCATTGATTTCTGCAAACAAAATGGCGCTTTCGATGTGACCACGATGGGAAATGTCTCCAATGTTGGCCTGATGGCCAAGAAGGCTGAGGAGTATGGCTCCCATGACAAGACCTTCGAGATCGAAGCCGCCGGCGTCGTCAAGGTGGTGGATGAGCAAGGGACCGTACTGATGGAGCACGAGGTCGAGGCGGGCGACATTTGGCGAATGTGTCAGACGAAAGATATTGCTATTCAGGATTGGGTTCGCCTCGCTGTGGAACGGGCTCGGCTGACAGGGAACGCCGCGATTTTCTGGTTGGACGAGAATCGCGCGCATGACGCTCAGTTGATCGGAAAGGTCAATCAGTACCTTGGCGATCATGACACCTCGGGTCTCGATATTTCCATCCTGCCCCCCTCGCAGGCTGCCTTGGTGACCTGCCAACGATGCAAAGATGGTCTGGACACCATTTCGGTGACGGGAAATGTATTGCGAGACTACCTGACGGATCTTTTCCCAATTCTGGAGTTGGGGACAAGTGCCAAGATGCTTTCCATCGTCCCGTTGCTCGCCGGGGGAGGATTGTTCGAAACGGGGGCCGGGGGTTCAGCGCCCAAGCATGTTCAGCAGTTTGTGGAAGAAGGCCATCTTCGATGGGATTCGTTGGGCGAGTTCCTTGCGTTGGCGGTATCTCTTGAGGATCTCGGCAACAAGTCGAATCATCCGCAACTTTGCGTGCTGGTGAATGCCTTGAACGAAGCCACCGGGAAATTTCTGGACGCCGATAAAAGTCCGTCTCGCAAAGTCGGTGAACTCGACACTCGAGGAAGCCACTTCTACCTCGCACTTTATTGGGCGCAGGCTTTAGCAAGTCAGGAGACTGACGAGGGGCTTGCGACCCAATTTGCCGAAGTTGCGAAGTGCCTGACAGAGAATGAATCCACCATCGTGAATGAGCTTAAGGACGCTCAGGGGAACGCGGTTGATCTCGGCGGTTACTTCAAACCGGATGATGCTTTGGCGAACGCCGCCATGAGGCCCAGTTCGACTCTGAATGCTGCGATTGATAAGTTGGCAAACGCGGCCATAACCGATTAGCTCGATCGACTCTTTCGTTTTGTCAAACCCCTGTTTTCCCAAGATACGATCGGGGGCCGTGTGCTTGGATGCCTACGGCATGGAGATCGGCTTCTTGAGTTATTCTCAACAACTCGATCGACCTCCAATTGAAATTGTTCGAGACAGATTGCGGCAGTTTTTATTGCAGAAAGCCGCAGGCGACGGAGTGAGCTGTCGAGCGTTAGCCGAGGGGGGGTGAAACTTCGGACTGACCGGATTCATCTTGCCCACGCAACGCCGACTTTGTTAGGGTCGTGTCATGGGTCGCACTGCTAAGGCCTCTGTGTTGTTTTGTATGGACTTCATAGAAAACGGCGGGCGGGTGGTTTACCATAAAACGCGGTGCGGTCAAAGCCTCGCAGAAGGGTCGCTTTGGTCCGAAACGTGGTTCGTTATCCGGTAGAGATCTGTCCGGGTATCGATAGGCACCAAGGGTGCAACGTTTGAATGTTTTCTTGAACTTTGAATAACTTGCCGAACGATCGGTCGTCCGTGCTTCGTCAAAAAACGATCGGCTTGTTAAGGAAGATTTTATGTGGGTTGTTGGTCAACGGCAGACGAGACTTTCGTTTGCGTTCTATTTTGGTCTGTCTTTTCTGCTTGTCGTGTCGTCGGAGGGCAAGGCCCAAGAGGCCTACGACGTCAGTGAATTTACTCAGAAAGTCCAGCCGGTTTTAGCGAAACGCTGTTTCGCGTGCCATGGCCCCAACGAGGCGGAAGGAGGCTTGAGGCTCAGTTCTCGCGAGAGCGTTTTGGCTGAACTCGAATCGGGGGCCCGCGCTGTCGTCCCGGGTATGGCAGCCGACAGTGTGCTGCTTCATCGGATTCGAGGTGAAGGAGATGGTGACCGAATGCCGCCCGAGGGCAAGCCCTTGACCGAGGAAGAGGTCGAGGCGATCGAAGCGTGGATCGCGGCAGGTGCGCCCTGGTCCGAGCACTGGGCCTTCTCGAAACCCGCATCGACCGTCGTTCCAGAAGTTCATGATCGTTCGTGGGTGAAAAATCCGATTGACGCTTTCGTGCTCGCGAAACTCGAAGCGGTCAATTTGCAGCCAGCCGCAAGGGCCGACAAAATTGCTTTGATCCGTCGAGCGACGTACGACCTGACCGGTCTGCCTCCGACGACGCAGCAGGTGGATGAATTTTTGGCCGACACTCGCGAGGACGCTTATGAGCGGATGATCGATCGTTTGCTCGATACAAAGCAATACGGGGAGAAATGGGCGAGTCACTGGCTGGATGTTGTCCGATACGCAGAGACCAATGGTTATGAGAGAGACAGTCGCAAGGAACTGATCTGGAAGTATCGAGACTATGTGATTCGGTCGCTGAACGAAGACAAACCTTATGATCGATTCATCGAAGAGCAGATCGCGGGCGACGAGTTGCCCGATGGGACTGAAGATAGCATGATTGCGACTGGCTATTATCGCCTCGGCATCTGGGATGATGAACCCGCGGACCGGGAACTCGCACGTTACGACTATCTTGACGACATACTGCGGACGACCGGAGAGACATTTTTGGGCCTGACCATCGGGTGTGCTCGATGCCACGACCATAAAATTGATCCCATCTCTCAAGAAGACTACTACTCGATGTTGGATTTCTTCTCCAACATTTCTCCTCATGGTGCAGGCAAGACGAATCATGTCGCGATCTCGTCGATGAAGGATCGTGAAGACTATGAATCGCAAATGAACGCCAAACAGCGACTAGAGTCGCGCTTGACGAGGGAGGTCAAGGGTATCGAAGAACGTCTGATCGCGGCGGTGAAAAAAATGGCCCCGGACGAGGAGTTTGAGATCACGGAATTGGCAGAGTCGGACGGAAAGGTCCTGCCTGACGCGCGGACGGCCAAGATGCCTTGGCAATACACGATCGGTAAACCCAAGGGCAACTGGTTTGAAATCGGCTTCGATGATTCCAAGTGGAAAACTGGGGATGGGGGATTTGGAACACCGGGAACACCTGGTGCGGTGATCGGTACGAATTGGTCTTCAAGGGAGATCTGGATTCGACGTTCATTCCGGCTCGAGGCGATCCCCAGCAAAGTGACGCTGAGTATCCATCACGATGAGGATGCGGAAGTTTACCTGAACGGTGGTCTGGTCGCTGAATTCAAGGGCTACATTGGCGACTACAAGGAAGTCGATATCACCGAACAAGTGGCCGCACTGACGCAGACGGGGCGAAATACCCTGGCGATTCACTGCAGACAAACCGGTGGTGGCCAGTTTATTGATGCAGGCATTCAAGTCGATGGCGTTGATCTTGTTTCACGCCTCATCGCCGAATACGGCGAGGAAATTCTGGGCGACGAGGGCTTGCAGTCCTATCAGGCTTTAAGGCAGGAACTCGCCGAGAGTCTTTCGAACGTTCCGGAGCTGCCAGTGGACTTTGCCATGGCAGTCGCCGAGCGGGGCGAACAGGCGACCTTCATCTTGGGGCGAGGTTTGCCAACGATGAAGGGCAAAGAAGTGTCCCCCCGGTTCCCACAGGTTTTAAATCCCCCAGAACCTGCAATTGATGATGAGAACTCTGCCGAATCTTCCGGTAAAAGATTGGCATTGGCGAAATGGATGACGTCGCCGACGAACCCGATGACATCTAGAGTTATGGTCAATCGGGTGTGGCAGCATCACTTTGGCCGAGGGATTGTCCGCAGTAGCAGCGATTTTGGTTTTCAGGGAATGAGGCCGACGCATCCTGAACTTCTCGACTGGCTCTCGGGTCAATTTGTAGCAGAGGGTTGGAGTCTGAAGCGACTTCATAAACTCATCATGATGTCGAACACGTATCAGATGTCCTCAACCGCAAACGCCAAGGCACTTGAGTTGGATCCCAACAATGACTCACTGTGGCGTTACAATCTGCGACGCTTGACGGCGGAGGAGATTCGGGACTCCATATTGATGGCCAGCGGCAAGTTGAATCTCGACATGTTTGGCCCTAGCATTTACCCGCCATTGTCACCGGAAGTGTTGGCAACTGCGTCCCGACCGAATGCCGCTTGGGGGCGATCTCCTGAGGATCAGGCGAATCGCAGGACGGTTTATGTGCACGTCAAACGATCACTTCGTCCACCCATGCTGTCGAATTTTGATGCCCCCGAAACGGATACCACTTGTGCGGTTCGAGTAACGACAACGGTTCCGACCCAAGCACTGGGCATGCTCAATAGCCAGTTCATGAACGAGCAGGCGAGGTGGTTTTCAGAGCGGGTAAGAAGTGAGGTGCCCGATTCGCTGAGCGATCAGATTGTTGATGCAACGCGGCGAATCACCGGGCGATCTCCTTCCAAAGAAATGGTTACCAAGGATTTGGAGTTTATCGAAGAACTTCAGGAGAAAGAGGGCCTCGCTGAGGAAGAAGCCTTTCGGCTTTACGCATTGACCCTTCTGAATACGAACGAGTTTGTTTACCTCGATTAGGAATGCGAGAGATCAGACGAACTTGGGTTCAGTACCGTGACTTTTAAGCCAAAAACCGAGTCAAGGTGGATTGATCTCCGCGGTTAAGCCGACGGAGGTGGCCACCCCATAAGATAAGGAAAAAACAAGATGACACATCGACCAAGAGGGCAATTTTGCGGTCGGACTCGACGCGAGTTCCTATGGCAGGCGGGCGGTGGTTTTGGCGCCTTACCCTTGGTGTCATTGTTGGCGAACGACGGTCAGTTATCCGGTCAGGCATCTGGCGACGATAAGATCGCCAGTTCTTTAAATCCGCTTTCGCCGAAGCCGCCACACTTTGCTCCGAAGGCGAAGAGTGTGATCTTTCTTTTCATGTACGGTGGGCCGAGTCACATCGACACGTTCGATTACAAGCCAGACATGTACGGAATGGATGGGAAGACGATGGACGTCAAGACGTTCGGTCGAGGCGGAAAGAGAAATCAGGGAAGGATTGTCGAGCCCAAATGGAAGTTCAAGCAATACGGTGAATGTGGGAAATGGGTCAGCGACCTGTTTCCCAACGTCGCAAGTTGCGTCGATGACATCACATTTTTGCACTCCATGACGGCGGATTCCCCCATTCATGGTTCAGCTATGCTCATGATGAATTCGGGCAAGGTGTTGAGCGGTGCGCCAGCACTCGGGTCTTGGGTGACCTATGGTTTGGGCAGTGAAAACGAAAATCTGCCTGGATTTGTGGTCATGTTGGATCAGAAAGGAGGACCGATTAGCGGCGCGAAGAACTGGTCCAGTGGGTACATGCCCGCTGCCTACCAGGGCGTGGTGATGCGATCCAAAGGATCGGCCATTCTTGATCTTGCACCTCCCGAGGGGATGAGTCGGTCGACCCAGCGACGCCTGCTCGACCGTCTTCTGGATAAAAACCGGCAGCATGAGGCCACACGAGGCGGAAACTCCGAGTTGGCTGCCCGAATCGCCAGTTACGAACTTGCCTACAAGATGCAAGAATATGCTCCTGAAGCAGTGGATCTTTCGCAAGAGACCGAAGAAACTCACCGTCTCTACGGGGTTGATCAACCGCAAACCGATGACTTTGCGCGAAAATGCATCTTGGCACGGCGACTTGTCGAACGAGGTGTGCGGTTTGTCCAGGTGTACTCTGGTGGCGCGCACAACGACGACAACTGGGATGCTCACGGTGATTTGGAGAGGAACCACAACTACCATGCAGGCAACACGGATCAGCCGATTGCGGCCTTGCTCAAGGATTTGAAACGCCGCAATCTGCTTGATGAAACGCTGGTGGTGTGGGGTGGAGAATTTGGCCGTCAACCGACGGCGGAATACGCTCAGGGAACGGGCCGTGACCACAACTCCTACGGATTCACGATGTGGATGGCCGGCGGTGGGATAAAGGGCGGTATGAGCTATGGATCAACCGATGAGTTGGGTTCCACCGCCGTTGAAAATCCACTTCATGTCAAACGTCTCCACGCCACAATCCTGAATCAGTTAGGCCTCGATCCGAATCATCTGAGCTACTTTTTTGGTGGATTGGATCAAAGATTGGTTGGAGTTGAGGACGTGGAACCGATTCACGAAATCATCGCTTAGCGAATTCCGCCCGTCGTGGATTCCGACCCTCAAGGCTTTTACCAGCCATTTCCCGCTTTGCAGATCGCTATGGCTTCTGACGCGGTAAAGGGGTGGGGCGGTTTGTCTGGACAAAGTTGAACTTCGAGGAAGTTGCGGGTTTCATCGCGGCGCGGTCGTGATGTTTCAAGTGGTGAACGCGACACTTCGTGAACTCACGTTGCTCGTTGTGTCTTTCTCTTCGGCGTGCCGGACGGCGATGCCGATTGCGATGCTGATTGCGAATTCGCAGTGAGCCATCCGGAGTCATTGAAAGCGGAGCTTATTCAGCCAGTTTCTGCTCTCGCTTCCTCCAGCATCTTGATCCACGGTCCCACGTAAAGACCGTTGTCATGAAACGTGCGGCCACTCACCAGGTTGCCATCGACCACGCAGGCCTCATCGACGAACGTACCACCGCAGACCTCAAGATCAAACTTGCATTTTGGTACCGTGGCCATGCGACGACCTCGAACGCAATCCGCGTAGGCCGGGATCTCGACGCCGTGACAGACGCTGGCGACCGGCTTGTTGGTTTCGAAAAAATAACGCGTGACGCGGACCAGATCTTCATCGTAGCGAATGTACTCTGGAGCTCGTCCTCCGGAAAATAGAATCCCAGCATATTCCTCGGGGCGAATGTCCGAAAATGCGATCTGGGCTTCAATCGTGTAACCTTCCCATTCTTTGGTGATCGTCCAGCCTGGCTTCACTTCATGCATCACCATCTGGTAACGACGCTTTTCGGGGGCGGCCACGACCGGTTCGAACCCGGCTTCCTGAAGCCGATAGTAAGGATACATGGTGTCCAGAGTTTCAGAGGCATCACCGACGATGATCAAGACTTTCGAGAGCGCCATCAAGTTTCCTTCGGTTACGAACAATGCTTGGGAAGAGAGTGGCCAAATGGAACCGATTCCAAGATCGCCGGAGCGAGCTTTAATTTAACCACCGCGAAGCTGTGTTTCGAGATAATCGCGTGCAGCATTGATTTCTCGCGTTACTTCGGCGGCCGTTTCGTGAATCGGAATCCCACGGGGAACCGGGTGCATGAAGATCTCTGTCCAACCCTGGTAGTTGATTTCTTTCAGCGCGGCAAGCAAGGGTGCGAAATCAAGCGTCCCCTTCCCTGGCATCTGCAAGAGTTCCTGTTCTTTAGGAAGCCGTGTCATGCAGCCCATTCCGTGCTGCCAGGCATAAAACACCTTGATGCTGGGGCCGAGGGCGCGAATCAGGTCGGCGAGGAGTTCTGGTTCCTGCGGGAGATGGTAGGGCGCGAGTGCAATACCTAAATGGTCCGGACCCATTTCTGCCAGCCATTTCAGTGAATCGGGCGATTGAATCAGGTTGCTTCCATGGTTCTCGATGGCGATGGACACTCCGGTTTCGGCAGCTACCTGGAGGTGAGGCTTCATTGCTTCAACGAATTTTCCGACTTCTTTTTTCAGTTCCTGACCCTTGAGGCCTTTGGGGCCGCGACCTCCGGTGACCATCGTGCTGCATCCAAAACGACTCGCCAGCTTCATCTCGTTTTGAAGGCCGAAGGGTCCGAGTTTGTATTGCGTGATGCAGCCCAACGCAATATCGTGGGCCTTCAGCATCTCAGCAAATTTCTCTTCGCCAAGACCATCAAGTTGTTCTCTCTGGTTGCCGTGGACTTTGGGCCAGATGTCGATCGCCGAAGAGCCGGTCTTTCTGACCTCAGGGAAAATCTCGCCAACGTAGAGGTAGCCGTACATGCAGGAGCCGAGGAGGTAGTTGAGGGCAAATGCGTCGGTGCCAGCCTCACTCGATTTGGGCAGCAGACCCGAACCGAGGGAAGCGGCGATCATGGAAGCCTGAAACGTGCGTCGGTTTGGAGAAAGATTCATTGTGGGTGACTCGAGAGGTGGGATTGATAAAGAAAGACGCCAAGATTGGGGGATTTGGATTAGGGGATCTGGAATCCAGATCGCTGCTCCCGAGCCAGCCATCGGTTGGCGTTTTCATCTTCCGGAAAAATTTCCAACTCGGGGTCCCACGTCAGAACTCGGTCTTCCTTCATGGCAATGTTTCCAAGGTGGCATGTGCTCACGCTTCGATGCTGGCTTTCGACGTCAGAAATGGGGGTCTTTCTGGCCTCAATACAATCGAAGAAGTTCCCCATGTGGTTGATGATCGCATCGAGTTTGCCTGCCCGCTCAGGACGTTCCTGATTGTCGAAGTCGTAAAGTTTCATGTCTTCGCGGTTCAGCGGGTTCTGCTTGAGTTCCTCGACGGGCTTTCCTGAAATCGTGCCTCTGTTGACGAACAATCGACCTTGATCTCCAGTAAACATGATTCCATTTCTTCCCGTGTCGGCCACGGTCATCACAACGCCGTTGGCGTATCGGTACTTGGCATGAAAATCGACGGCAACATTAAATCCATCGTTGACCGTAGGGTATTCGGCTTTCCCTTCGATTTCGACGGGCAATGAGTCGATCGCCCATTGCGCGATGTCGAGGTGGTGGGCCCCCCAGTCGGTCATCTGTCCGCCGGAATACTCATACCACCATCGGAAGGTGTAGTGGGAACGTTCTTCGAGGTAGGGAACGTCGGGTGTTTGCCCCTGCCAAAGGTCCCAATTGAGGTTGCCCGGTACCGTTTTGGCAGGGAAAGGTCCCCCCGTCTTGTTTTTTCCCAAGACCACATCGACCTGCTGCAGTTTTCCAATTCTTCCAGCTCGGACCATCTCGGCAGCGAGGCGAAATCTTTGGTCACTTCGTTGCCAAGATCCAACCTGAACCACCCGTCCTGTTTCTCGAACGGCTTTGACAAGGTGTTTCCCTTCGTCCACCGTTAGCGTCAGCGGTTTTTCGCAGTAGACGTCTTTCCCCGCGCGACAAGCATCGATCACCATTTTGGTATGCCAGTGATCCGGAGTGCCAATGGTCACTGCGTCGATATCGTCGCGCGCGAGTAGATCGCGATAGTCTTCGAAATCTCTGGGGGTACTTCCGAACGCGGACTTGGCGGTGTCGCGAACGTTTTTGTCCACGTCGCACACCGCGACGACATCGCCATACATTTGCGCCTTATGGGCGATCACGCTGCCCTGATATCGGAGACCAATTGCGCCCACGCGAACGCGTTCCATTTTTGACCGACTTTTGATCAGGGTGGGCGAGGCAGATAGGCGATGGCCGGTCGCCACGGCTCCGCCGAGAGCCGCCGCCGCGGTTAGGAATTCTCTTCGTTGTGTCTGGCGATGTTGTGTTTGACGATGTCTCATGAGCACATGCCTCGATCCGCGAAGGAAATAAACGGCTTGTCGGCGGAGGAATCCCGGCGGCGACCAACCCATACCACCGCGCCGGGACTCCATGTTTCGCTCCAAGCGTCCCGCCCAGACGGGAGACACGAGTTTAGCGTAAATGAATTCAAGATTCCTCAACTCGGCATAACGATTCGCTGAGAAAAACCAAGGTCGATTGGAATTACTGAAGTCCGTTGACTTGAGGGTGGAACTGGAGAAGCGACTGGCCCGGCAAGGTTCGAATACTTTCCGACCTCAATGCCGTTGATGGAGTGCTTGTGCACCATTGAAAAACTGTCTGGAACCCCTGAATACAGCGTGTTTTCACGTACTGGAGTTGTTAAAATACGCGATCTCTCCGCCGGGTTTCGAGGCACCCACCCACTCGTTTTTTGAGGGACCCATGATGATCTCAGTTCCTTCGAATTTTGAACGACTCTGTCTTTTCGGCCGAATCAGTTTTGTTGTTTGCATTCTGGCGGGTGGAAACGATTCGAGGGCTCAGGAAACCGAATCAGAGGCCTCGTTGCAGCGTCAATTGACCTCCCATGTCCTGCCCGTGTTGCGTGAGTTTTGTTTTGATTGCCACTCAGACGATCTGATTGAGGCGGAGCTTGATCTTTCGACTCTGGAAAGTCTCGCGGATGCTCGCCGTCAAGCGGAGAAACTTCGGAAGGTGGCACAAGTGGTTGAATCTCGGCAGATGCCTCCTCAGGATTCGCCGGAGGTTCCAGAAAAACAACTTGATGCCGTGGTGGGTTGGTTAAATCGGTTTCTAACCATCGAGGCTCAAACTCGCGCGGGGGATCCGGGGCCGGTGGTGTTACGGAGGCTTAGTCATGCCGAATACACCTATTCGATTCGAGATCTGACGGGGGTGCCTTCTTTGGATCCAGCCAAGGAATTTCCGGTGGATGGTGCGGCGGGCGAGGGATTTACGAATACGGGAAATGCCTTGGTCATGTCGCCCGCTTTGGTCACCAAATATTTGGATGCTTCCAAGGCCGTCGCGAACCACATGATCCTGCTGCCGGATGGGATACGGTTCTCAAAACATGCTTCCCGACGGGATTGGACGGATGAACAGCTTGGAAAAATCAGGCGATTTTATGCACGTTACAGCGATCAGCGGGGAGGCACTGCCGTCAATTTGCAGGGAATCCAATTCGATACCAATCAGGGTGGACGCCTCGCCGTAGGCACTTACCTTGCTGCTCTGCTTGAGACGCGTGATCGACTGAGAAGTGGTGAGGAGCTGATTTCAGATTTGGCGAGCGCACGGGGGATCCATGTGGAGTATCTCCGGAAGCTTTGGAGTTTGCTGGAAAACCATGAAAAAACTGAAGGCTCTCTTCTTGTTAATGAATTGCAGCAACGATGGGCGCGTGCTGAAGTCGAAGATCTGGCCGGACTGGTCTTATGGATCGAGCAATGGCAATCGGCCCTCTGGAGATTCAACGCCATCGGTCAGATTGGTCGAGAGGGCGGTCCCCCAAGTTGGCAGGAGGCGCGGACGCCATTGGTGGCGAAACAGGAATTTCGGGTCCCTTTGCCCAAGCTCCAGCAAGAACAGCCGTTACGAGTGGTGTTGCAGGCACGCGGATTGGAATCGGGTGATGAAAACGGCGTCGTCGTGTGGCGAAATCCTCGGCTTGAACGCGAGGGAAGCCCTTCGGTTTCGTTGCGAGATGTTGTGGGATTGCAGCGGAAAATAGACCGGCGACGAGCCGAGGGATTAAGTCGTACCTCGGACTATTTGCGTATCGCGAACGAAGTTACTCCAGAATCCGACCTTCAAAAGATGGCCCTCGACGCAGGTCTTGAACTTGCCCTTCTGCGTCAATGGCTGCGTTTGCTTGATGTCACCTCGGGGGGGCCGGTGCAAGTGACGGGCCACTTTGTTGAGAAGATCGAGTCGAGCGGAGATTATGACTTCATCAAGGGTTGGGGGACAACGGCCACCCCAAGTCTGATTGCGAATTCATCGGATCAACAGGTGCGGATTCCCGGAATCGCTCGGCCGCATAGTGTCTTTGTTCATCCTTCGCCCACGTTGTTTGCTGCTGCGGGTTGGCAGAGTCCTGTATCCGGAGTCGTCAAAGTCGAAGCGGAAATTCAGGATGCCCATCCGGAATGTGGGAATGGTGTCGAATGGTGGGTTCTACATCGCACCTTCGACGGTTCGCGGATACTCAAGACGGCCCGCCTGGACGGGGCTGGGCAAGGCTCAATGGAATCTCGAGCCATTGCGGTGAAGAAGGGCGAAGTGATTGCTTTGGTTGTCGGCCCCAAAGATGGAAGTCACGCCTGTGATCTCACCCGAGTTGATTTTCGCCTTGCAGAGACTGGGGCAGAGCAACGTTCTTGGGATCTCGCATCCGACGTCTCGGATGATATTTTGTCAAGCAATCCTCAAGACGATCGTTACGGCCATCATGCGGTTTGGCATTTCTACCGGGGTGAAATGTCGAAGTTGAAAGAAATCGAAAAGGGATCGGCAGGCGTTCCGGCAGAGTCGGTGCTTGCCGAATGGCAGCAGGAAACGAATCCTGATCGAAAGGTGGATTGGGGACAAAAGGTGCAGTCGTTGGTGACCGGAGAGATGCCCCAAAAATCCGACTCTCCTGATGGCCTCCTGTATTCAACGATTCACGCGTTTTTCTCACCGGTCTTTGACGAGGCGCTTCTGGCCGATGTCGATCGAGATTCACGCTTTGGCCCCAGATTTGGTTTGTCAGCAGGGGGGGCGGATGCAGTGACACGCGGTCGTGGAATCCTGGAATTTCGACTACCGGGTGAACTTGCGTCCGAGGCTGAATTGGTGGTGTCTGCAGAAGTCGCGGCGGCTACGGGCGCTGTGGACCAGGAAGCAGCTGCCGTGCAATTTCAGGTGCTTGTGGATCAGGACGCAGCTCCTGAACTGAAACCGACACTTCCCGTGGTGGTTCCAGTATCCACGGAAAGGGACCGCCAGCTCCGCTTGGCTTTTGATCATTTTCGACAATATTTTCCGGTCGCTCTTTGCTACACGAAAATCGTACCGGTGGACGAGGTGGTCACGCTGCGACTTTTCTATCGTGAAGATGAGTGGTTGAAACGCTTGATGCTCGATGCCGAAGAGGTGGCAGAGATTGACCGCATGTGGGACGAGCTGTATTACATCAGTCAAGAGCCGCTCGAACTGACGGTGGCTTTCGAGCAACTTTCTGAATTTGCGACTCAGGATCGGCCCGACATTGTGGTGGCGTTGGAACCTCTGCGTCAGCCGATTCTTGACCGAGCAGACCAATTCAAGAAGAGAATGCAGGCCGATGAAGAGACACAGTTGCATGCAGTACTTGATCTCGCCGGCCAGGCGTGGCGGCAATCGGTGACGGAGTCGGACAGGAATCGTCTTCAGAATCTCTATGAGGATTTGAGAGTCTCGGAGTTAGCCCACGAAGATGCCCTCCGTTTGATGTTGGCTCGCATTCTTACATCGCCCGCATTTCTCTACCGGTTGGAGGTACCACCGTCGGGTGAGCAACCGTCGAGGGTCAGCGATGTCGAACTTGCGAATCGCTTGAGCTATTTTCTATGGTCTTCCATGCCCGATCGGGAGTTGATGGATTTAGCCCTAAAGGGTCGTCTTCAAGAGTCAGAAGTGCTTTGGAAGCAGGCTCAACGCATGATGGCAGACCGCAAGTCACGGCGTATGGCGATTCACTTTGCATGCCAGTGGCTCGGGATTCGCAACTTCGATCAACATGACGAAAAGAATGAAGGCCTCTACCCCAATTTTGTATCGCTCAGGGCCGACATGTATGAGGAGTCCATTCGTTTCTTTGAGGACATGATCCGAAACAACGGCACCATTCTCGACCTGCTTTCTGCGGATCATGTGTTCGTCAATGATCGGTTGGCTCAATACTATGGTCTCCCGCCGGTGGATGCAGGTCAGTGGCTTCGGGTCGAGGGGGTTCAAAATCAGGGCCGTGGGGGAGTCCTCGGAATGGCCTCGGTTCTGTCGAAACAGTCAGGGGCCTCCCGAACGAGTCCGATTTTAAGGGGCAACTGGATCTACGAAACTCTTCTGGGGCAGCAATTGCCAAGGCCGCCTGCCGATGTTCCCCAATTGCCCGAGGGGTTGCCTCAAGGTTTGTCGGCTCGCCAAATGATCGAAGCACACAGCGCGATGCCGGCTTGTGCGAAGTGCCATGAGCGAATCGATCCGCTCGGTTTTGCGTTGGAGAACTTCGATGCCGTAGGTCGATTGAGGGAGCAGCAGGTTGATACTCGGTCCGTGTTACCGGATGGCAACAAAGTCGAGGGAATCGCTGGGCTTAGAGACTATCTTATGACTCAGAGGCGAGAAGAGGTGGTCGAACAGTTCAACCGCAAGTTATTGGGGTACGCGTTGGGACGTAGCACTCAGCTTTCTGACCAACCTTTGCTCGATACCATTTCTGCATCGCTCGAACGTTCCGGGTACCATTGGAACGATGCGATGAAACTCATTGTTTTGAGTCCCCAGTTCCGGGAAATTCGTGGGCGTGATGCTAAGGCAGAATGAGATGCCAATGTTGAATGGCTTGCCAGTTAAAAAATTGGAGGAACCAAGATGAAACGTTACCAGATGTCGCGGCGTGCCTTGTTGCGTGGTTTGGGAGTTTCCATGGCGTTACCCTGGATGGAATCCATTCGGGTATGGGGTGACGAGATTGGTGGCAGTGGCGTCTCCAGTTCCGCGCCGACGAGGATGGCTGTCCTATTCTCAGGTTGTGGATTTCATTCGAAGGAATGGTGGGCTCGAGGCCAAGGTAAGGCGATGGAACTTGGAAAGGTCCTTCAACCGCTCGAGAATTTCAAGGAACAGATGGTTTTTATTCGGGGACTCTACAACGCCGAGGCCTTGAAGGGGAATATCCACAGTTCCCAGACCGGAAACCTGCTCTCTGGCGCACCGCTGGCCAGTGGTGGTGACATCCGCTCGGGCACGAGTGTCGATCAGTTTGTGGCTCAAAGCCTGGGGACCCAAACCAAACTCCCGAGCCTGGTGCTTGGTTGTGAGAAATCCAATCCCTCGGTCCATAAAAATTACTCAATGCTTTACAGTTCCCACATTTCGTGGAGCAGTCCGACAACTCCGACGCCTTTGGAGGTTTACCCGGCGCTTGCCTTTGATCAGCTGTTCAAGGATTCCGCTCAAAAGGGAGACCAAAGTGTCTTGGACGCAGTCTTGGAAGATGCCGGAGATGTGCGACGAAAAATTAGCCGACTGGATCAACGCAAACTTGACGAGTATTTGAATTCGGTTAGGGAAGTGGAGCAGCGGATCGAACGAGCGGGCAACCGGGGAGAATTGCAAGGGTGGCGACCCACCCTGACGAAACCGGACATGGCTCGCCCAGCAGATGGGTATCCGCAAGACATTGTGGAGCACATGCGGTTGATGAGTGATATTCTTGTCCTGGCGTTCCAAACGGACACCACACGGGTATGCACTTTGAAACTCAACAATGATCATGGAACGTTGCGATTTCCTCATTTGGGTGTCGACTACATGATTCATCATCTGCTTTCGCACAGCGATTCGGATGACTGGTTGAAAGTGAATCAGTTTTTCCTTGAACAAGTGGCCTATATCGTGGGTCGGTTGGATCGTATTCAAGAGGGTGAGCGAACGGCCTTGGAAAACTCAATGGTGGTGCTTTGCTCGAGTATGTTGAACGGCCATCATGACGCTTCACAACTGCCCGTCGTGCTGCTTGGGGGAGGGGGTGGTAGAATTCAGGGCGGTCAAAATCTCGACTATCTCGGCAAGGATGACCGGCAGATGTGCCGCCTGTTTTTGAGCATGATGGACAAGATGGAGATTCACGTCGACCAATTCGGTGATGCCAAAGAACCATTGCTGGAGGTCTAGACGTGTGGAACATCGGTCGTCGGCGAAAGAGGCCGTCGCCATGGATGAGTTTAATCAACCGTCCTTCATCTTCTTGGGCTGGTTAACTGGGGACTGAACTGTGGTCAAACCGGAAGGGATTCCCGATAGGCAGAAGTTCATGGACGTGCGATCAAGCCGAACCTTACATGAATCTCGCCTGAAAAATGAGAGGTTTTTTGTGTGCGGCTGGGTTAAACTGGGTGCGCCACATGAACGCCCTCGACACAATTACTGGAAATGCGATGGCCGAAGCAGCACAGTATTGGTGTTACAAAAAGATTGTCGTCACGATCAAGACGGGACAGAAGACGGTTCAACGTGTTTTTCCCCGTCCGTACGTCGTGATTGGGCGTGATCCCAAGTGCGATCTGGTTCTAGAGGATCCTGATCTCCGAGGCCACTTGCTCTATCTCAACGCGAACGAGTACGGCCTCTACTGTACACCTCTCAATCCGGAATCGAGTGCCCTTCCCCAAGGTTGGCTCGCCGCGGACGATTGGATCACGCTGGGGCGATTTAACATTCGCGCCTGTCTGCAAGATCAGGAAAATGAAACCTCGGTGCCTTCACCAAGCTGGCCTCGCCTGGCGGAGTATGGAAGTACCATGGCTCCGCTTCCCGAGGTGGCGATTTACAGAAAATCTAAGTTGTTGGTGCGACGTAAAATCCGTGCGTTGCTGACATTGGTGGGGCGGAATGAACCGAGTCTCATTCGTATTCCGTCTCGAAATTTGTCCCGATGCCACTGCGCGCTTCTCTGGGATTCCGGGGCACTGTGGTTTATCGACCTGAAAAGCAGGAGTCACTGCTATGTCGATGGATTAAAGCGAAAGGTTGGACGACTGGATCCTGGGGTTCGACTGCAAATTGGTCAGTACGAACTTGAGTTTGTGGGTCAGGAAGGGCGGTACGTCACGGAGACGGCGGAAGAAGAGCACGAAATTGTTGCTGCGCCATCGCTTGAGGCAGAGGCGAAGCCCAACCCTGAACTCGTCGAAGAGCTTGAACTCAGGACTAAGGCGTTTGAAGCCGCAGTGAAATCCTGCGACGCATTGAAAATCGATTTGGAGCAACACCGCGCGCGGTCCAAGGAGAGTAAGGCTCTCTTGGAGGAAAAGGTTGATGAGCTTAACGAAGAACTGCGAAGGGCGCGGGAATCTTCGGCCGAAAATGGGGTTATCAAAGAGCAGGAGCGGGAAAAACGGAAGGAGCTCGAGGAGACACTGAAACAACAACAGTCGATCGTTCACCAGATGCGAGAGCAACTGGCGACCGGAGCTGAAGAACAATCGGATCTTCGAAATCAACTGAATAAGACAGCAAATGACCTGAAGAATGCCACATCCGATTCTCAACGGCTGTTGAATGAAAACAAAAGCCTTTCCACCGCGAATGAAGCGCTCGAGCTCAAAGCGTCCGATTTACGGACTCAGATTGAGAATTTAAATGAGGAAAGAAGGGAACTCGCGTCGGCCTATTCCCGGATCGAAACACAGTCTGAAACCTCGAACAGCGAGCGGGATTCTCTGGAATCGCAAAATCACGAGCTGGTGCAGGAGGTTCAGTTGCTGCGGGAACGCTTATCCTGTATCGACGAACAGACGGCACAAAAGAGTGAGCTGGAAACCGAATTAGGGACCCTTCACCAGCAGAACGCCGCTCTGCGAGAGCGGCACGCATCTCTGGGCGATGAGCTGAATCAGCAACTGGAAGATGCTAGGCGACAGGTCACGGAACTTACCGAGCATATCGAGTTAGAGAAAGCAGAGAGTGCGAGACGTCTGGAAGATTTTGAGAAACAACGTTCCGAGATGGATACACACCGAAAAGCGTTGTTCGCGGAGGTTGAGGATCGTCGTAACTCAGAGGCAAAACTTCAAGAGGCCTTGTCGGAGTTGCGCGAAAAAAACACGGCAGAATTGAGTAAATCGGAGCAGCGGCACTCTGACCTGGCGGCGCAACTGGGTGGTTTAAAAGAGGAGTTGAAGTTTTATCAAGGAGAGTCTGAAAAGCTACAAGAGACGCTGAAGGAAGAACAAGCGAAGTCTCGGGTTGCCATCCAAGAGTCCGAGAGTGGCCGCAGTCGTTTCGAAAAGGAATGCAGTCGTTTCGAAAAGGAATATGGTGAACTTGAAAAGAGAATGGACAAGATTCTCAGTGATGCTTCCGAGAAACAGAAGCAAGATTCGGAATCTTACGCAAAACTTCGCCGTCGTTTTGACGCCGCGGAAAAAGGCCATCGGAATCAGTTGAAAAAAGCCAAGTCGCTTGAGCGGGATCACGATCGTATCAAGGCAGAATGCCAGAGAATGGAGACCGCGTTGGCGAAACAGCAAACGCTTGTCCAAGCGGGCGAACAGGCGAATAAGGAGATGAAGGGCTTGGAACGCCAGTTTGACCAAACCAAGCGGCTTAACGCGGAGTTGGTAGAGCGGGATCGTCTTGCCATGGAGGACCGTCGCAAGCTTTCCGAGAAAGTGGAAAATCAGGAGGACGAGTTGGCGAGAATGGACTTGAACCTCAAAAAGGAGAGGCACGAGCATGCCTCCGCCCTCGTCGACCTCAAACGTCAGCTAAAAGATCTTCGGTCAAATCAAAAGTCCAATCAAACACCGTCGAAGACTGTCCTGACGCCGGAAAGTCGCAGAGATCTTCCGACGCCCGTGGCGGAGTCGGGGCTGTCAGATCGCCGTGTGGCAGAAGATCTTGAACGCGAAACTATGAATGAGGCGAATGCGTCGCCGCGGGAGTCGCGGCCCATGCCGATCGAGGGAGACGATTACCCCATCGCAGAACTGACTTCCAGGTTGACCGCCTTCGGTTCCGTCAAGAAGGGCCTCCGACCCCTCATGCAGCGTGTTCTGGTTTCGCTTATTTGGCTAGTTGCTTTGGGGCTGACCGCCGGGTTGACATGGACGATTTGCACCCAGGTCTGGCAATTGAGCGCCTGGCCGGTCAAGTAGACGCAAGAAGTTTTGCGTTGGTTCAGGGGCTTGTTTCTTCAGTTGGCGTGCCGAGGCAATAAAGTTTCTCTTGTCGTCCTTCGGAAGTATCAACGACCCGGGCGAAGATTTTCGAGTCGGACACCGCGAGACTGGCGTACGCTTCATCCCCCAGAGGGTTTGCCGCGATTTGTTGATAGGATTCTCCAACCGCTTTGAAGACAAAGGTGACTCCGTCATTATTTGGAACGTAGATGTTTTCGTTGCAGTGGATCGGGGATGCGCTGAACGTTCCCTGCAGGCGAGTCTTCCACAACTCCTTTCCATCGGAGGCTGACCAGCAGTACGCGATTCCCTTGTCGGTAATTCCGAACAATAAACCGTCTTTCAGCAAGAGCGAGGGTTCGTAGACCTTCACCCGTCGACTCCATACCACATCCCGAGAGCCATCGGCGGTGATACAGACCGTTTGAGATTCGGGAAATCCGCCGCTGGCAAAGATATGCGTCTTGTCCGCAACCACGGTACCGCAAGTCGCATTGGCGGTTCCATCGGTTGTCCATTTTTGGAGGCCGGTCATCGGGTCATAACTGGATACGGTGCCGCAGCCGCTGATGACGAGTTGATCCTCGCCCGCCACGGTCACGACTCGGGCGGTCGAATAGCTACTTTTGGCAGGCCTCGGTATACGCCACGCGATCTGCCCGGTTTTTCGATCCAACGCCGCGAGATAGCCTCCGCCAAGATGATCCGCTGAGACGAGGACCGCAGACCGATAAATTTGTACGGAAGGCGCGTAACCAAACTTGGAAGAAAAATCTCCAACCTCCTTTTCCCAGACTTTTTTCCCCTCGAGGTCCAGTGCGTAGGCGGTGATGACATTGTTACCCAGAAACGCTACAAAAAGGTGTTCTCCATCGCATGCAACGGTACCGTTGGCATGGGTACTTTTGGGGTGCATCTGTCGAGTCGTTGGGAAACCACCCTGTCGCACCATCGTGGACCATTTTGCTTCACCCGTTTTCGCGTCGTATGCCAGAACCCACTGTTCCTCTTTATCGTCGTCGGCTGTCGCGAGATAGACGGTGTCGCCCACGATGATGGGTGACGAATTGCCACGCCCCGGAATATCGATTGACCACAAAACGTTTTCGGTTACCGACCAGTTCGTGATCAGCTTTTGTCCGGAGGGAACCATGCCGTCATTGGTCCTGCCTCGCCAACTCGGCCAGTCAATCTCATTGAACTTTGGGGTCTCACCACGGATTTCAACTCCGGACGCCTCGACCGAAACTTCCGAGACACGGTTCCCAGAACAACCGGAGAAAAAAAGAAGCCCGATGGTAAGCAGGAAAGTCCATTGAAAAGGCATGTGATTCCTCAAGAGGTTTTTGGGGTGAATCTGAGACGAAAGCTCGGCGGCCTTACGTTGATGGTCGGACATCATTCAGACACTCCCGATCAGGACGGTGTTCGTCCAAAGTAAATCATTGCGGGCACCAGGATCAACAGGAACAGGTGCAACAAAATGGAAAACCAGTATGGCCCCGGTAGCTTGCGGCGGCTGGCGAGCATCATACGACCGCTCCATCCCACGACCGCGTGTCCGGTGATGAGCTCCACGATGACCATCGTGACCCCTCCAAAGAACAGAAAGCTATACATGCCTTCCATGATCAGTTCTGGCAAGCTACTCACCCTTGAAATTCTCCGAGGATCGTGTCCCACGCGGGGCTCGTAAAGCTTACAGCGGTCTACGTCTCCATCGATTTGCAGGACGCTATCCCGTTGAGTGACCCTGCCCGAGACACTAAAGTACATCTTCCGAATTCTTACTTGATCAACAATAGGGTAACCTGATGAATCTCCAAGCCGTTGCCTCACATAAGCCGCTACAGGCGATCTCATTTTCTGTCATGGCACTGTTGCTGAGTTGGGGAAGTTTCTCCCTGGCTCAAGAATCTTCCAACGAGTCTGATAAAGCAGTCCCTCGTTTTGAGGACGGCCAGGCACAGGTCGTCGAGGCGTTTAAGGATCCAACGCAATGGATTCGTGAGGATTTGTGGGTCGAGACAGAATTTGACACCGACGGAGACGGCGAGCTCGATCGGATGCATGTCTCGGTATGCCGACAAAAACAGACCGAGTCCGAGGGACTCAAAGTCGCTGCCGTTTACGTATCAAGCCCCTATTTTACTGGCACCGGCTCGAATGATCGGCAATTTTTTTGGGACCCGAAGAATGAAGTTGGGGAATCGCCCAAAGAGCGACCTATTCCGCCTCCGATCAAGGCTCGGATCCGACGTCCATTAATCTCCATGTCGCACATCATGGACTGGGTGCCGCGTGGTTTTGCTGTGGTCCACTCTTGCTCCCCTGGGACGGGCTTATCGCAGGGTTGTCCGACCGTCGGTGGGATTAACGAGTCGCTGGCTCCCAAAGCGGTCGTCGACTGGTTGAATGGACGGGCGACTGGATTCAAGACGCCAGATGGCGACGAGCAGGTGAAAGCCGATTGGTGCACGGGCAAGGTTGGCATGACGGGCACTTCCTATAACGGAACGATTCCTCTTGCCGCTGCGACCACAGGAGTGGAAGGGCTGGAGGCCATCATCCCGATCGCACCCAATACCTCCTACTACCATTACTACCGATCGAATGGCCTCATCAGGCATCCGGGTGGATACATGGGTGAGGATATCGATGTACTTTACGATTTCATCAACAGTGGAGACCCGAAGAAACGTGACTACTGCGACTGCAACGTCCGTGATAAGGAAATGGCCGAAGGTCACGATCGCGTGACTGGGGACTACAACGAGTTTTGGGCGGGGCGGGATTATCTTAATCAGCTGGAAAAAGTGAAAGCGGCTGTACTGATGGCCCATGCGTTCAACGATTGGAACGTCATGCCTGAACACAGTGTGCGAATTTACAGTGCCTTGAAGGAGAAGGGTGTTCCTGTTCAGGCCTTCTTTCATCAAGGTGGACACGGCGGACCGCCCCCGATGGAGCTGATGAATCGTTGGTTCACCCGCTACCTCTATGATGTTGATAATGGGGTTGAAGACGATCCCAAGTCTTGGATTGTGCGGGAGGGCAAGCGTCGTACGGAGCCGACTCCCTACCCCGACTACCCTCATCCGGGGGCCGAATTGGTACCCATGTATCTGAATCAAGGCGGACAAAATGCGGGACTGCTGACGCTCGAACCCTCCGCCGATCAAGGCACAGAAGTTTTGGTCGATGACGTTGCAAAGACCGGAGCGGACCTCGCGGCTGCGGACAGTTCTGAGCACCGTTTGCTTTATGTGACGCCCGAACTGCAAGAGGACTTGCATCTTTCAGGCACGTCAAAACTGTCGATCCGTCTTGCCAGCAGCAAGCCCGCTGCCAACCTGTCGGTCTGGGTCGTGTCTTTGCCGTGGCAGGAAGGTGCGAAAATCACGGACAACATCATCACTCGGGGGTGGGCTGACCCTCAGAACTATCGTTCCCTGACGGAGAGTGAGCCCTTGAAACCCGGTAAGTTCTATAAATTGAGTTTCGACCTTCAACCTGATGATCAGGTGATCCCGAAAGGCCAAAAGATCGGCGTGATGATTTTTTCGAGCGACCGTGATTTCACATTATGGCCGAAAGCTGGGACTCAACTGACGGTTGATCTCGATCAAACCGTGATCGAGATGCCGGTACTTGGCGGGGGAATGGCAGCCAAAAAGGCGTTTGGCGAATGAGTCATTTGAGGCGTGGAGGGGGGCGATCGACGCCCCTCGATGACGACGCATCATTTTGGGCTGAAAAAGGATGATGAATTTTGGTCAATGCTGTTCTTGGTTGGATGATCAGGATGTAAGCTTTCGAGCCCGCGCCGGTTTGATTCGAGCCTGGGTAGTACTTGCCGTTGCGTTATTCGTCTTTTCGTGGAGACTCTGGCTCTCTCAGTCTGACTTCCCTCAGGTTCCGTTCTTCCGGATCACGGCACAAGTTCCTGCGGCCATCGAATTGCTGCTGTTCTCCGGAGTTCTGGTTTGTCTGGTGGGCAGTTTCATCTGGGTTTCGAAGCGGGCTGGGCGATACTTTCTGGGGATTTTCGCCGTTCTCCTTGCAGTTCTCATTCTGCTCGACCAGCATCGTTTACAACCTTGGGCCTACCAGTTCTTGATCCTTTCGGTAATTTTTGCCGCGACGACACCCAGGCAGACTTGGTTCATGGCTCGAGTGTTGACCATCAGTATCTACCTGTACTCCGCCTTGAGTAAGTTTGATTTCCAGTTTTTCACGACCCTAGGACCGGACTTCTTTCGGCCCTTTTTGGATCTTTTTGGAGCGGTGGGACGCCAGTTCGGTTCGGCTCAATTGTGGAGATGGACCTGGATCTTTCCGTTCGGCGAACTCCTGGTCGGACTCGCGTTGATTTTTCCTAAAGGGCGTTCGGTAGGATTGTGGGGCGCGGTTTTGCTGCATGCCGGATTGCTATGGATCCTTGGCCCTATGGGTTTGAATCACCAACCCGGCGTGCTTCTCTGGAATCTTTTTTTCATCGTGCAGGCCGTTTTTCTGTTCGGAGATTGTAGCTTTCTCTGCAGGATGGAAACCCGAAGCGATTCAACAACGTCGGGAAATGAAGTGACGGTGTCGACACTGGGGGCGGGTGGCCAGCGACTTGCGTTTGGGGTTTGGTTCGCCGCCCTACTCTTACCATTTGCATCTGCATGCAATCTCTATGACCACTGGCCAGGTTGGGAGTTATACGCGCCTCGTACCAGTCGGGTCAAAATGGAACTTCGGCCTGACCTGAAGGAGACCTTACCTCAACCCTGGTTGAAATTCTGGAAAGAGCCCGAGGGGGATGCCGAGTATCGTCCATGGTGTGAATTTGATTTGGCCCAATGGTCATTGACTGAACTGGGCGTGCCCATTTACCCGCAGGATCGCTTTCAAGCTGGCGTCGCGCTGGCACTGGCTCGCCGTCTCGACAACGAACGAGGGATTCGAATCACCTGGGAGGGTCCTTCAGATCGCTGGACGGGCGAAAGGGCGACTGAGCAGTGGTTGGGACGCCAAGCCTTGGAGTTGGCCGTCGGGCGATTCCGAGTGAACGCAGAGCCTCGACCATTCTAGTCTTGCGAGAGCGACTTCCTCGAGGGGTTTTTGTCGCCACTGTGGAAAGCGCTTTCCTATCGAGGTCCGGCTTCCTTGTCGCTGTTGGATGAGACAGGTTTTTGGATCAAGGGGCCGCTTTCGGTGGTGGATGCAGAAGCCGCTGACGTTCCTGAGGTCCCTGCGGTCCGCCGCTCTGATTCACGCCACGTTTCAGTTAACGCTTTCCGCCATAGCGGGAACAGCGTTTGCGAAGGCTTGCATTTCCACCTGGCTTCCAACGACGAGCGGAGTCCTTTGGTGAATCGTTGTGGGTTGAATATCGAGAATTCTCTGATTCCCATCCGTTGCAATTCCACCCGCTTGTTCTGCAATAAACGCGATGGGGTTGGCTTCGTACAACAGCCGAAGTTTCCCAGAGCTTTGGGCCTCCGTCGGTGGGTAGAGAAAGATCCCACCCTTAAGCAGCGTCCGATGGAAATCCGCAACCATGGAACCAATGTACCTTGCCGAATAAGGCCTTCCTAATTTCCCCTGACGAAGATCCTGAATGAACTCCGGGTAGGGAGCGGGCATCTGGTTAACGTAACCTTCATTGGTGCTGTAATAGGTTCCCTGGCTGGGCATCTTGATGGACTCGTGACTGAGAAGAAAGGCACCGACACCCGGTTCCAACGTAAAGCCATGAACACCGTTGCCTACCGAATACACAAGGATGGTCGAAGAGCCGTAGACGACGTATCCTGCGGCCACTTGAGTGGCTCCGGGCTGCAAAACCCATTTCTCCACGTCTGTGGAGTCCTCGCCTTCCGGCCGCCGCAAGATGGAAAAGGTTGTTCCAACGCTGACGTTGACGTCAATATTTGAGGAGCCATCCAGCGGATCGAAAATGACGGCGTACTTGGCACTTGGGGATTTGAAATTGACGGTGATTGGCCGTTCGTTCTCTTCCGACGCCAAGATGCCAATGCTCTGGCGGAGACTCAGGCAGTGCATCAACGCCTCATTGGAATAGACGTCCAACTTTTGTTGAACTTCGCCCTGAACGTTGGTTTGATCCATGCTGCCCAGCAGGTCGGTCAGGCCGGCCCGTCGAACTTTGGACTGGATCATTTTTGCGGCGAGGGTGATGCCGGATAATAACCACGAAAACTCGCCCGTCGCCCCGGGAAATCGAGTCTGTTCTTGAAGAATATGCTGTTGTACCGTCCGAAGTTGTTGGCCTTCATACATGACGGAGCCTCCTGCGAATGATGGTTGTAAGGCAATATCGCGCGAGGAGATTGTGCGATGGAGGTGTCCGGTAGGCGGGTGTGCGGACTCGCCTAAGCGTATCGGACAGTCTTCAAAGTAGCAGACTTTGAATTCTCTAAAAGGGGGGCGAAAAAATTCGTCCGTGTCACGCCAAACCGAGAAATTCAACAAGCCTCAGTTAGGTTTGTTGTGGCGGATCAGTACAGAGAATCGAGTTGTCCGATAATTATGGCAGACAATTATTCTGTGGCTTGAAATGGCTCACCGTCGACTTTGATCCGAGGTGTTGCTGCCGATTGGATGGTCGGCGCGGCAGGGTCATCGACAAGGTCGCATTGGTCAATCGTCACACGGCAGTAGTCGCTGCAGTGAACCTGAGCTTTGCCGTTGTTTCCAATCAGGCATGCTTCAATTTTGACCCGAGAAGCACCACCAATGTGCATGCCGCTACGGCCATTTCCCCGAAGCGTGCAACCCAGCACCGTGGCATCGAAGACGTTGTCATGGGCATTGATGCCGTCGAGTTGGAAGCCCTGTATCGTGAGGTCTTCAATCACGACGCCTCGAACATTGTAGAGCGTCATGCCGACGGGTTGGCCACAGTACGTCAGATCGTAGTACTGGGGCAGGCGATCTTCCTCAGCACAAAAATAGATACGTCCATCAAGCAGAGTCCATTCCATCGGTTGAAGCTCGTCCAACTGCTCCATCTCGTCGCATACCACTCGAGCAAGTGGTTTTCCTTGATGATACAGTTGCTGATACGTCAACAGGTGGGGCTTGAAGGAGAACACCGTTTTCGTGGCATGTTCCCAGGCCCCGTCATCGATGAGGCTGGTGCCATCAATCATGGCATTGTTGCCTTGAATCCGGAATGGGGTGATCCCGTTGCTGCTGTGTTTTGAGCCCTGCAATGTCAGGCTTTCTCGGTAAGGTTCATTCGTGTTGGCGACCACGATGGTGTCGCCGGCGGTCGCCGCCTTCAACGCTCGCGTGATGGATCGCATCGGACCCACCCTGGGACCTCTTTGTTCGGCAGTCAAACCATTGTTCGTATCGCTTCCGGTCTTATTGTTGACATAGAGGTCGGTCGCGGATGCGGAGACCTGAAACAAGACCAATACCAACAGCGATGCAAAAAATCTCATGGTGAATTCCTCGTTGTCGCGTAAACCAAGCCATCTATCATACCATGCGACGCACGAAATGCCTTGAAAAATTGAATGACCCTCAGACGAGGTAAATTCGGTTTATTCGGTTCAAGCGGCCGCTTATGAGCCCTGTCACGCCTGCATGCGGCACTCCAGCCCCGGGCGTGATGCGGAGTTGCGGACCGTTCTTGCTGTGAGTCTAGGTCATGACGACGGGGTGCGGGGCAACTCACTGCCATAAATGCGGGAGAATCTACAAACTCAAGTTTGCGACTGGCGGAGTGGCGATGGTATCGGGGAAACGGGCCGAGTTGCGAAAAACTGACGTCATTGGTTAGACGCCGACGAAATTCGTGAATTGGGTGAGGAGGGCGTACTCGAAATTGTCGGAACACGGGCAAAATGCTAAAGAGATTGTGGACGTACCGCCGCCTACCCCTTCTCGATTCAAGTCGTTGGTCAAGGTAAATTGACTTGCTGAACAATGCTTGCTTTCGTCTTGATCTTTTCTAAACCCGCGCAAGTTGCTTGGTGTGCCAGGAGTAAACGCAAATGGATTACCGTCAGACACTGATCAAGCGGATGGTGAATCTGCTTCAGCCCGAGGCGAACCAAATTCTCAACATGTCTTACGATGAGGCGTTGGAGTGTGTGGGAAGTGGTGTGCCGGAAAAAGTGCGGGCGATTGACGGGCAGTTTGCGATTGTTCACAAACAGGGGACGGTCATCCGTATGGCAAGGTCGATTGGGCGTCCGATGCGGTTTTTCCTTGCGAAAAAGGCGGAAGGACCGTTGCTCGTCGTTGCCGAGCGGATGGAGGAGATTCGTGATTACCTTGAAACGGAGGGAATCGGGGAACAGTTCCATCCCTCCTATACGCGAATGGTTCCCGCGCATTACATCATGGAACTGGCGCTAGTCGGTTGTCCTGACCCCAATCCGGTGTGTACCCGATTTTTAGAATCCCATCGCGACCAGCTTCCAACCGATCTCGACGTGATTGGGGAACGTTACATCTCGGCAGTTTCCAGGGAGTTGGATGGTTGGCTGGATACCGTGGATCCCAAGGAACCTTTAGGGGTCATGTTTTCAGGAGGCATTGATAGTGGGGCCATCCTCCTGCTGCTCTATGACCGATTGTTGAAGCGTGGAGAGTCGCCTCAGCGTCTGAAAGCGTTCACGCTTTGTGTGGAGGAGAGCGGCGAAGACTTGAGTCAGGCGAGCGACTTTCTGAAGGCCGTTGATCTCGATATGTTTCTCGAAGCCATCCACGTGAGCCGTGAGGATCTTGATATATCCGAAACCATTCGGGTGATCGAAGACTACAAACCCTTGGATGTTCAATCGGCCACCATGGGCCTCGCGCTCTGTCGCGGGATTCGGAAACGTTATCCCGATTGGAAATATCTTCTCGATGGAGATGGTGGCGATGAAAACTTGCGTGACTATCCGATCGAAGAAAATCCAGAACTGACGATTCGAAGCGTCTTGAGTAACCCGTTTTTCTACCATGAGGGCTGGGGGGTCGAGGCTGTCAAGCACTCGTTGACCTATTCGGGCGGTCAGAGTCGCGGGCACGTCCGGACCTCGGCGCCTGCATCGACAGAAGGGTTTGCTGGGTTTAGCCCGTTTGCGACTCCGAACGTGATTGATGTTGCCGAGGGCATTCCCTTTGTGGCCCTCACGGACTGGGATCACCAGAAGCTTTATGACCTGAAGGGAGAGATTACGCGGCGGGGCGTGGAATCGTTGACGGGGATCACGATGCCGATTTTCGAGAAAAGACGGTTTCAACGTGGTGCCGTCGGGAACTCCGGTTTTGCGGAGATTTTCCCTGAGGACGAATCAGCCTATCGAGCTCTATTTTCCAAGGTCTTTTCAAACTGATGGATGTTCGTCGTGAGAGAGGCAGCACCTTTCATATCGATGATCAGTCTGTGCTCGACCTGAGAGGCCCAAAAAACACGGTTGACCCTTGGAAGCCTTACCACATCTTGGCTGAGGAGGAGTACAGCCGCCATCGCAAGTTGGAGACGGTGCTGACGGTCTTCCTGACGAATCAGGAATGCCCGCTTCGTTGCACGATGTGCGACCTTTGGAAAAACACGCTCGATTCGACCGTGCCTATTGGGGCCATCCCCGCCCAGATTGAATTAGCGCTCTCACAGCTTCCGAACGCGAAAAAGATCAAACTCTACAACAGTGGTAATTTCTTCGATCCGAAGGCAATCCCGACGGCAGATTACGATCCGATTTTGAGTCGGCTCGATGATTTTGATACCCTCATTGTCGAAAATCATCCCAAGTTCTGCGGTACCCGCTGTATCGACTTTCAAGCGCGATCCGGCGGTCGACTCGAGGTCGCGATGGGACTCGAGACTCATGAACCCGCGATCTTGAGAAAACTCAACAAGAAGATGGATCTTGATGACTTTGACGCAGCAGTCGAAAAGCTGCTGGATGCAGAGATCACGGTTCGAGCTTTTGTGCTGCTGCAGCCCCCCTTCATGGCACCCGAAGCGGCGGTCGATTCATGCTTGGCTACTTTGGAACACGCCTTCTCCATTGGGGTGGATTGTTGTGCCGTGATTCCGACTCGCGGCGGGAATGGCATGATGGAGAAGATCAAGGGTTCCGTCGGATTTGAGCCGCCGGAACTCTTCAAAGTCGAGGCGGTAGCGGATACGGCCTACCGTTGGAACCGAGGCCGTGTGCTCGTCGATCTATGGGATATCGAATCGGTTTCAAAGTGTGAAAGTTGTTGTCTGGCGCGCGTCGCGCGACTTCAGGCCATGAACGAAACTCAAAGGTGGCTGGAACCGATTGCATGTGACGAATGCGGTTCGTAGCGCAGCCAACGGTCCTCCTTCTCAAGCTTGGAGGTTGTGGATCGTTATCCGCCAGCTCCAGTACCTTTTGTATGACTTCCAAAAAACCCGTTGGGTTCTTAGTCACCCTATCAAAATCATTCAAAGTGGAAACTGGACATGATGCTGAAGCGTTTTTCCAAAAGCAGCAACCTGTTTGTTGCGTTGATCCTCATGGGGGGGCCCGTCGCTTCAGAACTTCCTGGAGAGACACTGAAAGCCTTGCTCGAACCCTTGATTCGAAACCATCGTGGCGAAGTGTCGGTCATGGTTCAACACCCGGCGAGCGGCGAGGAATACAGCTGGCAGGCGGATACGCCTCGACCCGCGGCAAGCTTGATTAAGGTGGCGACCATGGTTACCGCGTACCAATTTGCCGACCGCGATAGACTCGATCTCGATCAAGCCGTGGTGCTAAACGATCAGGATAAAGTACCCGGGTCTGGGGTCCTCACCGAGAACTTTACGGCTGGGTTGCAGATTTCAGTGCGGGATCTGATCCGTTTGATGATTCGCTACTCGGATAACACAGCGACGAACCTTGTCGTTGATCAAATCGGGCTGCCCAGCACAACGCAGGCGATGGATACGATTGGACTAACAAATACCAGGTTGCATTCCAAAGTTCATCGTGGCTCGGAGAGCATTGCTCCGGAACGAAGTCAAAGGTTCGGGCTTGGTAGTACAACGGCTCGTGAGACGGTTGCCTTGCTCAAGGCCGTGTTGAATGAGGAGGCAGCAAAAGCCGAGTCCTGCGCGGCGATGATCGAGCATCTGATGTGTTGCGAAGATGACACCATGTTGGCCCGAAAGCTTCCGCCAAGTTTCAAGTTTGCTCATAAAAGTGGGGCGATTAGCCACTCCAGATGTGATGCTGGGATCATGATGTTCAAGGATGGGCCCGTTTTGATATGTGTGCTGACGACGAACAACGAGGATAAAAGCTGGACAGATGACAACGAAGCCCAATTACTTTGCGCGGAGATCGGACGTCTTGTCTACGACCATTTTCAAACTGACAGCGGAGATGAGGGGGAAACGCAGACGGAAGTGCTACAACGCGGAGCAATCGGATCGTCCGTCGAAATGCTGCAGCGTACCCTGAACTCCCGTCTCGAACCTTCGCCCAACCTTTCCGTTGATGGAGACTTTGGGCCGGCGACCGAAGCGGCCGTAAAACAGTTTCAATTCGATGCTGGGGTGCCTGTGACGGGGCGAGTGGATCGTGCGTTCTGGGCTCGGCTCGGTCCCGTCGTGCCGTCGGTTGAGGTCGAAAAACCTGACGTGGTCAATGGCCGCGTCTTGCCAAAAGCCGAACGTGATGCACTGAAGGGATTGCCATTCGTGACTTGCCCTTCCTGGATCATTTGCGACGGAGATACGGGGCGCCCGCTTTGGCAGGCAAACGCAAATGATGCTCGCCATACTGCGAGTACCACAAAAATCATGACCGCATGGCTCGTGCTCAAGGCGGGCGAAGAAAATCCGGAGATCTTCGGAGAACAAATTTTATTTTCAAGGAGGGCGGATGAAACTCCGGGTTCAACCTCCGGACTCAAGGAGGGGGAGAGTGTCAGTGTCAAAGAGGCGCTTTATGGCTTGCTCTTGCCTTCGGGCAACGACATGAGCGTCGCGTTGGCGGAACATTTTGGTAAAAGGTTCGTCATGTCGGAGCAATTGCAAAACGTCGATGAGTTGGATCCCGTTCAAGCGTTTGTCATGGCGATGAATCAGGAAGCGAAGCGTTTGGAGATGGACTCGACAACGTATACCAATCCTCATGGTCTGTCAGAAAAAGACCATCTCTCGACGGCTGGGGATCTTGCGAAACTCGCCTTCACGGCCTTGGGAAACCCCATGTTTGCAGACTATGTATCGACGCGAGAGCGGGGCGTCGTGGTGCGGGGTAGCTCTGGCTACCAGAGAAATGTGATTTGGAAAAACACCAACCAGCTTCTCGCCATCCAAGGATATGAAGGGGTCAAAACGGGAACGACGTCCAAGGCGGGGGCTTGTCTTGCCTCGGTTTGCTTTCGAGAAGATCGGAAGTTGTTATTGGTGGTCCTCGGTTCCTCGTCGTCCTCGAGTCGGTATACCGATAGCCGAAATCTCTACCGCTGGGCATGGTTGAATCTGACGGGCTTCAATGACGAAATGGGAGACCATTGAAGCGTTCGCTTGCAACGCGGCACATGTAGACTTCCATCGGTTTCGAAGCGGGTCAGGGTAGCGATCCGAGGGGAATGAGTCGAGTTCGGGCGAGGGCTACTGGCGTTCAGCGGAGGCCTTCATCACCTGATCCAGGAATTCGAAGATTGGGCCGATACTTGCCTGAACCGAAGTCAGATGTTCCGCCGCTTGTGAGAGATGGAATTCCGAATCGCAACCCAGCTTTTGCAAGCTTTCGTGGAGTGCACGTCCTCCTGACCGGCCAAAGTCGGCCGTGCCTGCCGTCACAAACCAGGGAGCTCTGGGAATGGCACGCGAACTGGACGGACGAAAACTTCTTCCGCCACCCACCGCCACCGCGGCAATCGGTAACTCGGGAAACCGTTTCACCTGGTTCATGACTTGCATGGCGCCCATCGAATGTCCCACAAGCATGACGGCGTTGCGATCGCAAGGAATGAAACACTCGAGGGCGTCGAGCATTTCCTCGAGATTGAGTGCCAACCCCAGTAGTCCCTGTCCGGGACAAACCACAATCCATCCCCTCTGGGTTGCTTCGGCAACCACCTTGCCTGCGCCATAGGTTTGAAAAAACATGTTTTCACTGCCGCCTGCCCCATGGAACAGGAAGAGGACTGGCCGGGGAGAAGTCATCGTATTGGGGACCTGGATTCTTGTACGAACACTGCGATTTCCGGCGGCAAGATTCATCCAATATTGCTGTCCCTCGTCAAGTACCTTGGGAACAGGGTGCTGTTGATGATCCAGTTTCGCGAGCAATTCACAAAAGTTCAGACGAGCGTTCATGGGAAAGTCGGCTTCTTGAACTTTTCCAGTTTGCATGTTTTCCACGAGCCGAACTTCATTGCGTAGTGTCGCGAGGATCGAGGAATTTGCTGAACTCGCGTCGACGTTCTTGGATAGTCCTTCTGGGGCTTTGGTTTCAGCCGGAGATTGCTTCTTGTTCTCGACGGACTTCAAGTGCTCTTTCAATGACATCAGTCTCGAGTCGAGGTTGGCAATTCGGCTGATCGTGATCGGAGGATATTTGAATCTGGCGTCTTCGCTTTGGAATTCGGCCGCGATTTGATAATCGCCCTCGGGCAATTCTCCAGTATTCCATATCCACGAGCCAGACTCTTGAGCCAAAGGAAAAGTGGTCGAGGCGACGACGCGGTCCGAGCCTTTGAAAAGTTGCAGGTGAAGCTGCGTGGCATCCGGGAGCTTCTTGGGTGATGGATAAAAATCAATGAGTTCGACTTTGAGTTCTTCGACAGCGCAGTCAGACAAAACGGGGTTCGCCACAACGGTCAAACCAATCACACTGAGATCGAGCGGAGTTTTCGATGATTTTTCCCGCAAGCCGTACCACGCCTCATCAATTTTTTTCCCGGCCGCCGAGAGTCTAAGACTGAAAAATGAGGTGACCGCGTTTTGCAGTGGCCTGAGCGACGCATCCCGTTGGGTAAGGTCCGCGTTTTCCCAAGCCATTTCGAGGCGTTGGACGCGTCGTCCCAATTCCAGTCGGCTACCCTGGCCAAGCGAGCTCCCGACCACAGAGAGGACGAAAATGACGGCCAAGGCCACACCACGGAAATTTATATCGCGCAGAGCAACGAACATGATATTTGTCCAGTATTTCTTCGAGATCGGGCTGGAAGGGATTGTTGATACGGCCTCGTTGCCGCCGATATGGTACCAAACTGAAGCCGTCAAATTGTTGCCGATGTGAAGTCACCACCGAATTGGCGGAGAGTTAATTAGGTGAACACGGCCGTTCTACATCGACCTGAGATTCAACGGCCATGACGCGATTTCACCTTTCAGTATTTTGGTGACCAAGCGGTGTCTGTTATTCTGGTAAAAGGCCGGAGTCGTTGAGGAGAGTGTCTGCTTGAGTCAAATAGCTGCAGGACGCTCGGAAATCGGCCACGATTAAATTGCCCCACGTCCAGAGGTTCAATCTTGTCGATACGCGTTGTTTTCGAATCTTGGTTGTGTTTGTTTTTTTGGATGGCTGTTGCCCTGCAAGCAACGGCACAGGATTCGTCTGAGAAACTCAAATTCTTTGAGACAAAAATTCGTCCGGTTTTGGTCGAGCACTGTTATGAATGTCATGACGCCTCGACCAACGAGTTTAAGGGTGGTCTCGCGTTAGATTCGCGCCATGGTCTTCTGAAGGGCGGGGACTCAGGTCCCGCGTTGGTTCCAGAGAGGCCGGAGGATAGCCTGCTTATTGAAGCGATGAAGTACGGCGACTTGGAGATGCCACCGAGCGGCCCACTTGCGGAGTCGGTTGTGGTGGATTTTGAGAAGTGGATTCGAGACGGAGCTTTTGATCCCCGAACGACCGACGATCCGGGCTCGAGGCCCGAACGGACGATTGATCTTGAGGCGGGCCGGGAGCACTGGGCTTACCAGCCGATCAGGTCACCCCCAATTCCGGATTTAAAGGAAAGCGGTTGGCCGGAAGGAAACATTGATCGTTTCATCTTGAAGGAACTGACATCGAGGGGCCTTGCCCCGGCTGTAGATGCTCCAAAAAGAGTCTTGATCCGCCGTCTCTATCTTGGGTTGATTGGTTTGCCACCCAGTCCTGCGGAGATCAAGGCGTTCATGGATGACAGTTCAAAATCGTCGTACGCCAATATGGTTGATCGCCTTCTTGACTCGCCTCGTTTCGGGGAACGGTGGGGGAGGCACTGGTTGGATGTCGTTCGGTACGCCGAGTCAGTGACCTTAAGGGGATTTGTCCTCAAGGAAGCGTGGAGATACCGAGATTACGTGATCGAAACGTTCAATCAAGATCGCGCGATCGATCAGTTTTTTGTTGAGCAGATTGCTGGTGATCTTTTGCCTTACTCATCGATTGCGGAACGACAACGACAACTCATTGGCACGACGTTTCTCATGATGGGAAACGCCAATCTGGAGGATCAGAACAAGGCTCAGTTGGAGATGGATTTCGTCGATGAACAACTGGATGTCATCGGTCGCGGAATGCTCGGTCAAACGGTGACTTGTGCGCGATGTCACGACCACAAATTCGACCCTATTCCGACGCGAGATTATTATGCGCTGGCTGGTATTTTGAAGAACGCCACAACATTAAATCACGCGAATATATCAAAGTGGGTGGAGGTTCCGCTTCCGTTGGAACCGGAGGCGCAAAAAGCGTTGGACGCGCACAACGCTGAGGTGAAGGAACTCAACCAACACATCCAGGCGTTAAAAAAAGAGTTGAAGGCATTGGGCTCGGATGATCCTGATTTGAAGGACGAGATTGTTCAAGCCGCGGATCTCGAGGGCTGGATTGTTGATGACGAGGATGCGGAACGCGTGGGCGAATGGAAGCACTCGACATTTCATAAGCATTTTGTGAATCGGGGGTACGCCCACGATAAGAATGAAAGCAAAGGTGAAAAGACGCTCACGTTCTTTCCAAAACTCCCGGCGGCTGGCCTCTATGAAGTCCGGTTGTCCTATCAGTGGGGCTCGAGTCGCGCGAAGAATGTTCCCGTCACTGTGGTCAGTGCTGATGGGAATCGAGTGGTTGAGGTGGATGAGTCCAAACGCCCCAACATCAATAATCGATTCGTTTCGCTGGGAACTTTTCCTTTTAACTTGGATGAGCAGGAGTGTGTGATTGTCGGCACGGAAGGGACCAAAGGCTACGTGATTGCGGATGCCGTTCAGTTTGTCCTCGCCTCAGACGCCGACGCTGAGAGGAAGGAAAGGTCTGAGAACAATGAGCAAGTTTTGGCGGAGGAGGTGGCAGCGAAAACGCAGCTTACGGACGCATTGAAAACCGCCGAAAGTGAACTTGCGAAGTTGCGGAAGCGTGCACCCGAACAGCCCATGACCATGTCCCTGCTGGACCATGCGGAACCGAAAGATCTAGCGGTTCATATTCGCGGGAACGTTGGCAATCTCGGCGAGGTGGTTCCTCGTGGTTTTCTGAAAGTGATTTCTTCAAGCTCTGACTCCACCATGCCAGCTGATCAAAGTGGTCGGCTGCAGTTGGCCAGATGGCTGGTTAATGAGGAGAATCCCCTGACGGCTCGAGTCATGGCGAATCGGGTTTGGCATTGGTTGATGGGCGTCGGGCTTGTACGAACCGTGGACAACTTCGGGACGACAGGAGAGTCGCCATCGCATCCGGAGTTGTTGGATTACCTCGCGACGCAACTGGTCGAACAGAAGTGGTCGATGAAGAGTCTGATCCGGGAGATTGTACTCTCCCGTACTTACCAGTTGGTTTCGGAGGTTGATCCTGAAGTCTTGGCCTCGGATCCAGAAAATCGTTGGTATTCGCATATGAACCGCATCCGCCTGGATGCTGAGGTGATTCGCGATGCAATGCTGGTTTGTTCCGGAGAGTTGGACCTTGAAATGGGTGGGGCAACTTTTCCGGGTAACCTCGCGAACGATTATGATTTTGTTTATGAAGAACCACGCCGTAGTGTCTACGTTCCGGCCTTTCGCAACAGTCTGCCAGAGGTGTTCGAGTTGTTCGATTTCGCGAACGTCAGTATGGTGACGGGGCGTCGAGATGTCAGCACAGTAGCCCCACAGGCCCTGTTTTTCATGAATCACCCCCTGCCCCGTCGACTGGCACAGGCTTGCGGTAAGCGAATTCTGGAGCAACCCTTCGAAACACATGGGCAGCGGGTAGAACACGCCTTCCTTGTGACCTTGGGTCGGCTACCAAACGAGAAAGAGCGGGCGTTGAGTTTGGAGTTTCTTTCCTCAGCATCCGAGCCGAGTGATGCAGAATTGGCGGAAAACTGGACTCAGCTGATCCAATCTTTATTTTCGACAATCGATTTCCGATACGTACAATAGATGGATGCCGTTTGATTGACCTGAAGTAAGGTAACTACCGTGGAATTTCCTCAACCTCAAGTCAGCCGCCGGTCAATCCTCAAAGGAAGCGCCTGCGGCTTTGGGTCACTGGCTTTGGCCGGTCTTTTGTCGAAGGAATCGACGGGGGCCAACGCCTCGACCGCCCATCAGCCCCATTTTCCGCCCAAGGCCAAACGAATCATCTTTCTTTTCATGCAGGGGGGCCCCAGTCAGGTAGATACCTTTGACTATAAGCCACTTCTGGAAAAGCAAGATGGACAGCAGGTGGCCTTCGATGATGCGAGGACCATCGCGAACACGGGAAATCGCGGAACCAATCAGCGGGTGATGAAATCCCCATGGAAATTCAGGCAGTATGGCGAGGCAGGCTTATGGGGTTCTGATCTTTTTCCTAACGTCTCGGAACACCTCGATGACCTTTGCTTGATTCATTCCATGCACACCGAGGGGGTCGCTCACGGTCCGGCGACTCTGTTTCTGCATTGCGGTGCCACCAACTTCATTCGCCCGTCTTTCGGCTCTTGGGTCACTTACGGCTTAGGTTCCGAGAACGAAAATTTACCCGGATTCATTTCCATCTGTCCGTCAGCGGGCAACGGCGGTGCCCGAAATTATGGAAACGCGTTTTTGCCATCAAGCTATCAGGGGACGACCATCGGCATGGCAGGACGCCCCCTGCGCGACGATTCCGTTCGCAATTTGAAAAACCCAAAACTTTCTTTGCCTCAACAGCAAAAGCAGCTGGAGTTTCTCCAGTCACTGAATGCGGAACAGGTTGCGGGCGTGAATGATCGTTCAGAACTGGAGGCGGTGATCAAGTCTTATGAACTCGCATGGCGGATGCAGAGCAATGTGCCCGATATTCTCGATCTCTCACACGAGACGCAGTCCACTCTGAATCTTTATGGGATTGGAGAAGAGGAAACCGAGAGTTTTGGTCGGCAATGCCTGATGGCCCGCCGACTTTGTGAAGAGGGAGTGCGATTCATTCAGGTGACCTATGGTGATGGCACTGCGAACCCCGCGTGGGATCAGCATTCGGATCTGCCAAAGCACGCGAAACACGCCAAAGCGGTCGACAAGCCAATTGCCGGTTTGTTGGCGGATCTTGAGCAGCGAGGTTTACTCGAGGATACCATCGTCTGGTACAGTGGCGAGTTTGGTCGAACCCCTTACGCTCAGAAGAATGGTACGGGGCGAGACCATAATCCAGCTGGATTCACATCATGGTTGGCCGGCAACTGCTTGCGTTCGGCGTTTACCTACGGTTCGACGGATGAATTCGGGCACAAGGCGATTCGGGACAAGGTGCACATGCATGATATGCACGCAACCCTGCTGCACCTTCTGGGTATCGATCACACGAAGTTGACCTATCGTTATGCCGGAAGAGATTTCCGACTCACCGATGTTCACGGCGAGGTGGTTCACCCCATTTTCAGCTGAGCGATATCGCTACCGCCGTCAGACGCTGCCAAAGATCACTCGACTCGGCTTTTCTGTTGGGCGAGAAATTCGATCAGGTCACGCAACTCGCGGCGATTCAAGTGCTTGATCAAATCTTCCGGCATCGAAGACTTGCCGGGAACGACATCGTCGATATCATCCTGCGGGACGCGGATCAGATTCCCCTCTGCTGTGACAAGCACCATCTCGTCGTCCGTTTCTGAACGAAGGATACCCGAGATGACGGAGCCATCGATGGTTTGCACCAGAACACTTTCGTACCCTTTCGCGATGCTTCTTGAAGGATGAATGATGGCCTCAAGAAGGTATTCTCTTGTTTTGTCCTTGCCGATACCGCTGAGGTTCGGACCTACTTCGCCACCAGAGTCACCCACCTTATGGCATCGAACGCAGGAAAGGCTGGTTCGTTCGTAGAACAAAATCCGCCCGGATTCAGCGTTGCCTCCCTCCAGTGCCACTTTGTATTGCGTCATGGGTTCTGCGGGATCGATTGTTTGGCTGTAAAGGGAGAGTCGATTTTTGACCTGGTTATCGTCCGATGCTTCGGCCGCTTCCAGGACCTCAAGCTGCATGTCAGGTGAAAGTTGTCCCGACGCAAGTTGGTCGACCATCTTGATCAGGAGTTTTCTGGAGTCCGGATGATCCATTCGTGCGAGCCCCTTCACGGCCATCTGCCTCTCGCTCATATCCTTTGCCGAAATACGCCTCTCCAGCATCGGACGCGCGATTTCCGGGCTTTGCTCGATCATTAGATCCAAAGCGGTCATGCGGACGCTGGGGGAATCATGATCGAGGTATTGGGTCAGGATTTCCTTGAGGCTGTCGGCTTTCAGGAGTCCCAGGGCACGGAGTCCACTCGCACGGGTTTGAGGTTCGATTTCATCGTTGCCAACGAGTTCAAGCAATGCGGGCGTAATTTCCTTAATCCCCAACTTTGAAGCAACGTCGATGGCCTCGTAGGCCACGTCACCGCCCGCCCCCAGAATCGATGGGAGTTGAAGATTCAGTGCTCGAGCTGCGTCTTCTGGATCGCGGGCTTCCAGTGGGTACCAGCTTCCGAGAACGCGATCACGACTTGCCGGTTTTTCCCATGAGCCTAGCATGTTCAATGCCTCGATTCTCATGGCCTCTGGAGCCGTGCTTCGCGCTGCGAAGATGGCGAGTCGTTCGGCATGTGTCGCGGTGCCAAGACGGTAGTTCGCGTTCAAGATTCTTCGTAGTAGAGGGTCGCTATCCGAAGGGATTTCGATCAGGTCGGCCAAGGCCTGCATCGCATCGTTAATGGGCAAGTCGTGGACGGCTCGTGCCGCCTCCAGGGCAACTTCCGGGGCGGGATCCATGAGAAAGCGACCAAGCTCGGCGGACTTCAGCTTTCTAAGAGCCACAACCGAAGCGAGTCGGATCGCCGAGCTCGGATGGGAGTGGAGGTCGACAATGGCTGAAGGATCTTGACTTCCGATACCTGCCAACGCCATGATTCCGCCGTGCCGTAGGATTGGATCTTGATTGTTGTTCTCCGCGAGGAGTTGACAAATCTCCTTCAAGGCAATTCCACTCGCATTCCGACCGAGTGCCATGGCAGCCATGTACCGCACTCGCGAAGAGGTATCGGAGAGCCGTTGAATCAGCTGACGATCAAAAATGGAGTCTCGTAGTTCACCGAGCATTCGAGCCGCCTGGCTACGGATTTCCGCTTCGGGATCGCTCAGTAGTTCACCAAATGTTTCCACGGCGGCATCTCGCCTAACGTCTCGACGGGCAAGTTGTTCAAGGCCCCAGATGGCGTGTATTCGGGCCAATAAAGACTGGTGATGGCGGGCCATGCCATCCAGTGCTTCGAAGGCTTCCCGCCGGGCCAGTTCGAACTGGGCTTCTCGACGGACGCGTTGGTCCGGATGCTCCAGAAGTTGGGACAGGCGAAATTCGTCATGCTCGGACCATTTACCTCCCAGCAACTGCTGGGTCTCTCGAACAAGCTCGGAGTCCTGAAACCGAGCATCGGAAAAACGATAGATTCGCCCTTTGCCCAGCCCTTCCCAGCCGTTCACCCAGTCCGATACGTAAAGGCCGCCGTCCGGGGCGAACTGAAGATCGGTGGCCAGAATCTTCCAGAACGGACGTTGACTGTCGGCGATTTCAAAAAACGCGCCCTTCGGCTCGACCTTTAGCGACCGGATCCCACTGTTCGATGCCTGTCCTCGAAAGTCGCACAGGAAAAATCGACCCTTGAAATCATCCGAAAAGCCTGTCCCCGGATAGTAGGCCAGGCCAGACGGCCCGTCCGCAAAATTGGCAACGGGTGGGATGATGTAGGCGGGGGTTTGTTCGTGAAAGGGGTGCCAGATCTTCTCGCGATTGAACGGCCCTCGGTCTCCGAGGTACTGGTAGTGCATTCGCCAGCCGGTATCTCCTCCTTGAACCACATAAACCCAGCGTGCTTTGTCACCGCTATCTGAGTTGTTGTCCCCCGTGAACAAGTTGCCAAAATCGTCGAACGCGAGTTCCTGTGGATTACGCAATCCCATCGCGAAGACTTCGAGGCGTGAACCGTCAAGTTCACACCGGAAAACCGCACCGGAGGCAGGATTGATGCCTTGACCATCTGCGGCCTGAACGTTGTAGCCACGGTCGCCAATGCTGAAGTAGAGCCTGCCGTCTGGCCCGAGGGTCAGTCCATGCAGGTCATGTCCGCGAAACGCGAACCGAACACCATATCCGTATTGCAACGACTTTCGTTGATCGCTTCGGTAGTCGCCGTTGGTGTCTTCGAGCATCCACAGGTCTGGAATGCAGGTGTAGTAGACCTTATCCCGGTAAGCAAGCACTCCTGCGCCCGTCCCTGCGACCACTTCATTGAAACGATCCGCAAAGACGGTGGCTTTGTCCGCGACGAAGTCGCCATCTTCATCCACCAGCAATCGAATTCGATCGTCTTGGCGGGTGTAGTCAACAGCCTTTTCACCGAGGTGCTTCGCAATGTACGCGTATCGATCTTCAACCGTTTGGGCGGCCAGATCGTCATCCAGCCAGTGATCATGCCCACGGTTGTCCTCGACGCCTTTGCTCTGGCGGAAGGTCTCGCAGGCGTAGAGTTTTCCCTGAGCGTCTACGTGGAAGGCCACGACGTTGGCCACCATCGGTTCTGCGGCGAAGAGCGTCCCGCGGATATCTTTGGGTACCTTGAAGCCTGACAACGCGTTTGCCCCTTCGTCCGAAGCTGCTGCGATTTCCGGACTCAGGGGAGCCGAAGTCTTCCATTCTGGTCGGTCGTCGGCAGTGGATAAATCACCCGAAGTCCACGTTGCCAAAACGATAAGTACCAGTATCAATATTCGCATAATGTCAAACCTTAATCGCTAAAAATGCGTGGGTGCCTTTCGAACATGAAAACGACTATCGTAGCCATCCTTGCAACTTTTGGAAGCCATCAGGGAGGTACCCGGGATCCATTGCCTCGACCTTTCTCTCAGTTTTCGCTGCCTGATGGCGATGCAGACTCCCCAGATTCGAGCGTCTCGAGTTTCTCGCGAATGGGCTCCATGGCGGCTCGAACCGTAGGGTCGTTACCGTAGAGCACGATCAAACTTTCACACATGTCGCGAATCGTTGTCGAGGATGGGGCAGGTTGTTGTTCAAATCTCGCCAAGGCTTCGGCAATCACCGCTTTCCTATCCTCCGTTTGCTTGGCAACCACTTCCATCAACCATGTGATCTGTTGTTCGGCCGATTCCACACACGCAAGGGTCTCAGGATCGACGGAGTCGCCGTAGACACCCACCAAAGCCTCCATGAAACGCAACCCGTTTTGCGGATCGGTTTCACTGACCCGAAGCGCCCCGAGAAACTCGCGTTGTGCATCGTTCAATTGCCCTGTCCCGCCAAACTGCAGGATTCGACTCAACTTCCTCGGTAATCGCTTGGCTGCGATCGCATCCAATTGTCGCTCGACCGTTACCACTCGCTCGTCATCCGGATATTGCTGGAGAAACAGATTCATTTCATCTTCGACGATCGTCGGATTATTTCCCGATTCGATTGACTGCGTGATCTGTTCGTAGAGTTGGTCGGCGGTGGGTTGACGCGTCAACGCCCAGAAAAGTGCGCCCATCAACAAGACGAGGATGGAGGAGAGGCCAATCACGTAAGGCCATACCGGGCCGGTCGATTCGGTGGGGAGGTCCCAACTCCGTTTCGGCGGGTCATCAGGAGAGACGTTCGAAAAATAGTCCTTTTTGGGTGCCGCTCCCCATGCATCTTCATGAGCGGTGGCGGTGGGGCGAGCCAGCAGAGTCGCATCATCTTTTCCCGGTTGATCAGCGACTGAGGGTTGGCCTCCGGTTGCCAACGTTGTTTGACCACCGTCCTTGGGGTGGGTGATCTCAGTTTTTTGCACGTGCAAGTCAGGTTCCTCTTGCAGCGCGTACTCATTGTCGTCATCGTCAAGGACTTCCAATGTTTCCTCGACTCTCATCTTCAAACTCTGTTCCTCCATAAACTCGTTGAGACGTTTGCTGATGGCCAACGCCGTCCCGTGTCGCTTGGCAGGATCCGCTTCGAGCATTCTCATGATGATTCGAGCCAATGGGGCTGGTAATTGGGGGACGAGCAGACTGATGCTGGTCGGGTCGGTCTGGCCGATCGTTTTTTGAGCTTCCCCGACCGATCGGAATGCAAAGGGTGGCCGGCCCGCAAGGAGGGCGTAAAATACGCAGCCGAGGCTATAGATATCGCTCCGCACGGTCGCCGTTTGACCATTGACCTGTTCCGGTGACATGTAATCCAAAGTGCCGACGATACCTCCAGGGGAAGTCACTTGCTCTTCGAAATGGTGGCCGAGTACGGTGGAGTCTCGGGCGATTCCGAAATCCGTGATCAGCACCCTTCCTTTTTTATCCAACAGCAAGTTGCTCGGCTTGAGATCTCGGTGAATGAACCCACGGTCGTGGGCGTGCCTCAGGCCTTCGCAGATGTCCTGAGCGTAAGCGACGGTTTCTGCCCACGAGAGCGCCCCAAGTTTCTTGAGGCGATCGTAAAGACTTTCACCTTCAACAAGTTGCATGGCAAAGTAGAGGTGCCCCTGATCTTGTCCATGGCTCAGGATTCTCACAATATTCGGATGATTGAGTTCGATGAGGGTGTTGATTTCTGATTCAAACCGTTTCCGAAACTTGGCGTCGGAGGATCGGACGGTCGCCAGAGACTTGACCGCCACCACCTCGTCGGTCTCAGTGTGGACCGCTTCGAAAACGGTGCCCATTCCGCCCTGTCCGATCCGCCGTTTCAACTTATAGGGCCCAAGCTGTTTAAAATCCATGATTTACTTTCGCGTCGATGAACGGCGGGAGAAACGTCTTGATGCATGAAAACTCGGGTCGAGATCTCGGTCTCCACAGGCGGCAACTCATTTGCCGACCGGCCGCGGTTAGTCTGGAGCGATTAGAATATTTGAGTTCCACTTGCGATCGGGGAGCAGACTCGGTCAGCATGGCACGATCAGAAGACCGAGCAACCTGTGTGGTCCCCTCGATTTTCCTGATGACGGGTCTCGTTCAGATGACCTGAACGCTATGGATTACTTTAACTTTGGTGCAAGTTTCGTGTCGACTGTTTGGCATCCCGCCCAAAAAAATGCAGAAGATCTAGAGAAGGAATCTCAGTTTTTGGCGACTCGTCGATCGGGACCCGGTGGACAACATCGAAACAAGGTTGAAACGGCGGTCATTGTAACTCATCGCGAGACGGGTGTGCGTGCAGAGGCGTCTGAAAGACGAAGTCAGGCAGCCAATCGTCAGGTCGCCTATCAAAGGCTTCGATTACAGCTCGCCGTCCATATCCGACGAACGCCCCCGTCGACGCCATCGGAACTCTGGCGTCGCAGAGTCCGCAATGGCAAGGTATCGGTGAGCAAGGCTCACGCGGACTTCCCAAGTTTGATTGCGGAACTGCTGGATCAGTGGCGAGCGCATGAGGATCAAATTGCTGAGGCGGCTCACGTTCTTGAGATTACGACGAGCCAGGCAGTCAAGCTTTTGAAATTGGAGCCAGCGGCACTCGAGCAGGTCAATCGCGGTCGCCAAGCCAGAGGCCTCAGGCCCTTGAAGTGAATTGCCTCAGGCCGAGGCGTTTGCGGCTTCAAGAGACCTCGAGAGCGAGATCGGGATGTTTTTGAAGGCCGGTGTTTTCGATTGAGGGTCCGCCTGACGAGGGACAAGCACGTTGGCTTCCGGGTAGTACATCATGGCGTTACCCGGCCGAATCTCTTCGTAGCTTTTCACGATGATTTCATCCATCTGGCCGGCTGTGCTCGTAACGGTGACCCGTTCGTCATTTTTGAGCCCCAACTGCTGAATGTCATCAGGATGGACGAGGATGACGTCACGGCGTTCCTGGCCGCGGTAAAGGTCCTCTTCCTCATAAACCACGGTGTTGAATTGACCCTCGCTGCGAATCGTCATCAACCTGAGTTGCCCCTCTTCCAACGGCAAATCGGGTATTTCATGAGTGTGAAGTTGAGCCTGTCCACTTTCCGTCGGAAACTGTGGGGTATGAAAGGTTCTTCCGGCGATTTGAAATTCTTTCCCCGTCTGATTCGTCGCTTCGAGCTGTTCGTAACCGGGCACCACTTTGGCGATCATTTCCCGAATTCGATCCGTGTTTTCCAGTTGCTTCCATTCAATGGGCCCGGATTGACCTAAGACTTTGTCGGCCAAGGTGGCGATCACCGAGACTTCGGAACGTGGACCCTCGTGTCTGGCCTTCCCGCCGTCACTCAATCGAACGAAATTGAACATGGACTCCTGGGTGGTCGATTGGGGTTCTTCGTCGCGAGCCAGAACGGGCAAAATCAACGTTTCTTTCGCAAGGCCATGGGCATGACCGGTATTCAGGGTCGTATTGAGATAGACCATCAGATCGAGTTCGCGGAAGGCCTCGCCAGCAAACTTCGCGTCGGGATTCGACCCGTAGAGGTTGCCGCCCAAACAAAAGCCATTTTTCAGGGTGCCAGCTCGGGCTCCTTCCATGCAGCTAAGTGTGTCGAGGCCCGTTTGGGTTGGGAGTTCCAATCCGAATTCGGACTGAAGGCGATCAAAAATGACTTGTTTGAGTTTCGGCGTCACGCCCACGGAACCGATGCCCTGGACATTTGAATGCCCGCGTATAGGTAGCAGACCGGCATGAGGTTTCCCAACCATGCCTCGCGAAAGCGCAAGGTTGGCAATGGCTTGTACGTTCGCGACCCCGTTTGCATGGTGCGTAATACCCATCGTCCATGAGAAAACTGTATTTTTGGAGCGGAGGTAGATTTCAGCAATCTCCTCGATCTGTCGTTGGGCCACACCCGATTTTTGGACCAGATCGTCCCACGGATGTGCCTTGAGGGATGCTTCCCATGCGTCGACATCCTGACAGTGGGCGTTCAGAAAGTGTCGGTCTTCGCCCCCCAGTTCCAGAACCCTTTTTGCGATTCCGGTCAACAACGCCAAGTCACCTCCGATATTAGGTTGGACATACGTGCTCGCGATTTTCGTGCCCCACAACAAGCTGCGTGGATCGCTTGGGACGCGAAAATTGACCAAACCCAATTCAATCGCCGGATTGATGACGACCACCTGACCACCACGACGGCGAACCGCTTTTAAACTCGACATCAAACGGGGATGATTACTGGCCGGGTTGCCGCCAATCAGAAAAACAAGGTCCGCATGCTCAAGGTCCTCGAGCACGAGCGTTGCAGTTCCAGTGCCAAGCGAGGAATTGAGGCCGACACCGCTCGCCTGATGGCAGTAATAGGAGCAATTGTTGATGTTGTTGGTCCCGTAGAGGCGGGCAAAGAGTTGCAACAAAAATCCAGCTTCATTTGAACTTCGGCCACTGAAATACCAGAACGATTCATCAGGTTTCGACCCGCACAGCTTGTCCGCGATCGTGGTCAAGGCCGTATCCCAATCGATGGTTTCGTAATATTGACTTCCCGCCTGATAACGCACGGGCAAAACAAGTCGGCCAGAATGCTCCAGTTGACGGGGGGAAAACTTTTCCAATTGAGGGAGAGAGTAGGTTTTCCAAAACGCCTCAGGGATCCCTTTTTGCAAGTCCGCGGTCACGGCTTGCAGTGACTTTTTGCAGAATTCGGGAAAGCTGCCCGACTCGTTGACCATGCCGCCCTTCTGGCCACCCATTCCGACTGCGCATGTTTTGCACGTATTTTTGGAACGCATCGCCTGCCAAAAAGGAATCCAACCCGCCTCATTCGCTTTTTGGAGGGTATAGCCGATCGCTCTCCAACCTCCCCCGCTTCGTGGCTTTTTCATCCGTCATCCTTTTTGTCGAAAGGGATGTTTTTCATAGACCGCAGGCCATGGCTCAGCGCGACATTATCTCCCCATTGCTTCACTTTAACTTCAGGACCAGCATGAGGGAACGCGAATCTTTACCGAGTGTTTGCGGGAGACTGGACCGAGGATGTTCAGGGGCGTAACACACCTTGTTCGGCGTGGGGCGTGCACCCGGTTTGAGTGCGCACGCCGCACTCAAAATCAAAGCCAGAGACCGTTTATAAAGAGATTGAAAAGTGAAAGCGAACCGAGGAATCAGTTTTCGTCGGCGACGTTCACGTAAACCTTGAGGGCGGATTTGTCTTCAACCAGCAGCCGGATCATCTCTTGATAGTTGTCCAACCCATCGACGGGGGACGTCAGGATTTTTTCCATCACCCCTGGATACATTACTTCCCCGAGCGCAAGGTCACGAATTCCCGACTCGAAGTGATCACGGTTGGCGTTGACGCTCCCCAAAAGAAGCTTGTTCCCCAATACCCATTCGATATTGATCTGGTCGGATGGCAGTTCCGTACTTCGATCCCCACCCGTGATACTGGTCCAGACAAGGACCCCATTGTGTCCCAGGTACTTCATGGCATCGAAGGCGACATGGCTGGAGCCTGTCGCATCGACAATCAGATCCGCCTTTCCAACCTTGGCCGCATGTTCTTCGATCGTCGTGTTGGAAAGGCAAACGTATTCCGCTTCCATCCCTTCGATAATTTCAGAACTCAGCGTTGGGGGGTGTGATCGGGCCATCGTGTAAACTTCGAGCCCACGAAGACGCAAAATCAGGGTGGATAGCAGACCGATTTGCCCAGCGCCCATCACGTAGGCAACTTTAGGCTGCCAGACCTTCATGCGTCGCTGAACTTCAAAGGCTTGCTGGATGGCCTTCGCACCACAGCTCATCGGTTCCATCAAGACATGCAGATGTTTCAGCCCTTGAGGAACTCGGACCATATAGTCTTCATGGTCGACGAAGTACTCCGTGAGGTAACCATGGAGAAGGTTGATTCCCCGCTCGTAGTACGTTTCTTCGCTCGTCATGTCGTAAGTGCCGATCTGATCGTAGATCGAACTTCCGGGCCGACGGACGGTAGCGGTCACGTAATCTCCAGGCTTCAGCCGTCGCACCTTGGGACCCACGGCCTCGACGACACCAAAGGATTCATGCCCTAAAACGAGAAAGTCATCGCCCGGAGGAGAGTTGCCATAGAGTGCGTCGTTGATTTCCTTGTCGGTGGCGTCGACGCCGACCTTCAAAACTTTGACCAATACGCCATGTCCGTCGGGAACCTGTTCAAGCGTCGGCTTCGGAATGTCTTCCAAGTGGACGCTGTTCGGTTGGCCAGGATAGACAGCAATCGCTTTCATCAACACGCCTCTTTATCGACCAGTCAGCAATGGGATTCGCTCACGAAGGTCCATAATTTACCCGCCGATCCTGGAAATTGCGAGGAGCCAATCCGATGAAAATCACCCGACACGTTGCGGGAATCGCTTGACTCAATCACGCCGCCCGAAGAAATGCCAGAGGAGGCGGAAATCCTGAAAGAAGAGAGACCAATGCCTCTCTTCATCAGGGTTTGAGATGGGAAGAAAGCCGACGGGACTTGAAGAGCCATCCGGGTTCCGGTGAGGGCAGCCGAGGTTCGACCGCCGAGGCGGCTTTTTTTACGAAACCAAGTCCGCGTAGGCATCGAGGGCCGCCTTGGCTTTCGCGAGACTCCCTGTTGCCTGAATCAGTTGCTTGGCAGCGCGCAGATCATCCATGGCAAGTTGCTGTTTGTTGGTCGCTTTTGGTTGAGCGGACTTGGCCTTGGTTCGGCGAGTTCGCTTCGGTTTACCTGCCTTCTTGCGGTCGTTCGACAGAATCATGCTCACGTATTGAGGCGTCACGGCATAGCCGGATTTGGTCAGAGCCTCTGCGATCTCTTTGGGTTTGGCTGAGCCGTGGCTGCCGGAATATTCCCGGATTGCGGCGGATTTGCTGAGTTTGGGTGCAGCCTTTTTGCGAGCCATAAATGGACTTTCTATTAAACAAAGTTGAAAACCAGCGAAAACTTCTCGGGCAGGACCTATGGCCCAAGCTACTTCAAATCACAATCATCGGAGACGGAGAATACGAACTCCTTATTTCCTGACGTATGGGGGCAAGCCTTTCGGATGCTTGGGAAATCCTTGACCGCGACTGCGGCCGAAAGCTGCCCTCGCAATATAAAACGACGACTCCAAAAATCAGCTCCGAGAACCCACTTTGACTTCGACAGCAATCTCGACTCGGGCCTATCGAAAGAGGCTCGCTCTTGTTGCAGGCGGAAAGCGTCGGTCTGAAACGCTTCCTCGGTTCGATGTGCGACCTGCCTTATATGGGAATTGGGGAAGTCTAGGGGGTGTGTTGCCTATAGGTTATATAGGTTCACTGGTGGTCGGCAAGGGTTCAGGGCGTTCTTTTACCAGATTTGTGAGGAGGGTAGGCAGCGAGCACGCCGCCGCATGGCTCAGGGGCAGAAAGCTAGCAAATTGGCCTCGCGGGTACTTGCCGTCGGTCTGCGGATTTCGTCTCTGGATGCGAAAGCAGGCCGAACCGTTGTTTTTCCATAGGCAGGGCCACATCCGCAGAGGTCTCAATGGTGAAGCTGACATTGACTTGACCTTGACATGGAATGCAGGGACACGTATCCATCTCGATTGCGAACAACAAAAGCCCCCAATCTCGAAACTTAGGGTCGCCAAACAATGACCAGGCGAGCGTGTGGGCGGCTCCGCCGGACGTGCGAGTAAGCCGGTCAGAAAATGTCGCGAGGGTACTCACCTCACGGTAGAGGTACCGGCGTTGAAAAGATCGTTGAAAAGATCGCTGAAAAGATACAGCGATACTTTGGCTCGAAACCTTGAAATTAAAATACTGCCCATTAGTCCAAGGAATGGACTCTGGAGGATCGCATGGATGCCAGCGGTGACGAACAAACCCTAAACAGGTTTTTAGACCGACGTCGATTCTTGATTGCCGGGACCGCCTCCCTGACTGGCTCGATCTCCGGGTGTGGTTATCTGATACGGGGTAAGGACTCCGATGCAGATCCGCTGTCAGTCGCTGAGGATCCTGATTCAACCCGGTTTATCGGCGAGATCGCAGGGACGTGGGGGACCCGATTTTCTCAGGTCCAATCGGTTGGCTTGGTGACGAATCTCAAGGAAACAGGTAGCGACCCACCGGCAGATGAGTTGCGAACCCGATTGATCAACGAGATGAAGATCAACAAGGTCATGAACCCCAATGAAATCCTTGCTGATCCTTCCACGTCGTTGGTGGTGGTTCGCGGATGGCTTCCTCCCGGCATTCAAAAGGGTGATTCATATGATATCGAAGTCGTGGCCCCGCCGCGGTCAAAAACGGCCAGTCTTCGCGACGGAACATTGATGCCCACTCAGTTGCGTCGTACCGAGCGTCGGGGTGGAGAGTTGCATCAGGGCCACGTTTCCAGTTCGGCGGCGGGAGCAATCTTGGTGGATTCCATTTTTTCTGAGGAGAGCGACTCCAATGAATCCCGTGGGCGTATCTTGGGCGGTGGTGTTGCGGTGCAATCTCGTCCCATCGGTCTTTACATTCGCGATGAGTCCGGTTCCGTTTCTGCTTCGCTGCTCGTCGCCTCAGCCATCAATCGTCGGTTCGACACTTTCAAGGATGGCTCGAAGACGGGAGTTGCAACTCCTAAAGACAATCGAATCATCGAGCTGCTTGTACCGAGGGCTTATCGTTTGAATATCGGTCGCTATCTGGCCGTGATCCGCAATCTTCCGTTTCGGGAGTCCAATGGTTCGCGTCAGGTTCTGATGACGCAGTTGGAAAGCGAGTTGCGGGAACCTGTCGTCGCGGAACAGGCGGCCAAGAAACTCGAGGCTCTGGGGGAGGCTGCCGTGCCGATCCTGCTGCGGGGTCTCACCCTGGACAATTCGGAGATTCGTTTTTACGCCGCTGAAAGCTTGGCTTATATGGGGGAAGTGCAGGCGGCTTCGGTGTTAGGCGAGATTGCAGCGACCAGCCCTGCATTTCGTTGGCATGCGATCACGGCACTAGCGAGTATGGATGATGTCGAGGCCGGGGTTGCGCTTTCCAATTTGCTCCATCATCCCAATATTGAAACGCGTTACGGTTCTTTTCGAGCCATGTTTGCACGCTCACCGCAGGATCCCACCATTGCTGGCAAACGCCTCAGCAGTTTTTATCTGCATAGCGTGGTTTCTGATTCTGAGCCCTTCGTTCATTTTTCTCGTGTTCGACGACCTGAGATAGTTGTGTTTGGTCACGATCAGCGCGTCCGCTCAGGATTTCTCTACGTGGGGCAAGGCTTGACGGTCAAGGCGATCGGCGAAGGCCAGCTCGATATCACGCTTTATGGGGCCAGCGGCGGGGATCAAAAGGTCGTCTGTTCGGATCGCGTAAGCGACCTGATTGAAACACTTTCCGGGATGGGAGTCACGTACGGAAAAATGTTGGCCATGTTCCGAACGGCTGAGCGGGAGGGGCAACTGCAGGGCAAAGTTGCCGTGCATGCCGTCCCGAATCCCAAGCGTCGATACGACCGCGAGTCGACCGAGGGGCAGGAAGCGGCCATGCATCAAGGTCCCCTACCCGACCTCTTCAATGATTCGCAGCGGGAACGCGAGTGGCAGACCTCCTCTGGGACAGGCCTTAGTGAAGCCGATCTCGAGATGGTGGATGGGGAAGAGAAGGTGTCCAAGCTGCAGCAGATGGGCGATTTTTTCAAAATCAAGAAACGCACGGATTGATCCGTGTGAAATCGAATCAAACCTGGTGACTTAGGGTTCAAGTGCGGGTTTTTTGGTAAAAAAAGGTTTTTTTGCATCGGCGCGGACTTCGCGAGAATGCCCAATTGGGGTCCGCGTACACTCGCCTTATCGTCACGTATTTTACCTCGGCTTGCTCTTTTGAGCATTTGCTGAGTTTTGCCGCCCCCTCCCCTGCCTCCTCCTTCGAACACGTCTCTCTTGGCGAACGACGCTGCCGTGGTTATTGTGGACGATCGCGCAGGGCCCCGCACTGCGTGTTGCTCCGCCATTTTGTTCCCTACCTCGCGATTTTCTTCCTCACGGACCTAGTCATCGGAACCCAGCATGCTCAAGGCCCTCGAACTTTACGGCTTCAAGAGCTTCGCCGATAAAACTCGGTTTGAGTTTCCGCAGGGGATTACCGTCGTGGTGGGTCCTAATGGCTCCGGCAAATCGAACATCGTCGACGCCATGAAGTGGGTGCTTGGGGAACAGAGCGCCAAGGGCCTTCGCGGAAAGGACATGGCAGATGTCATCTTCAAAGGCTCTGGTGGGCCATCAGGACGGAAGCCGCTGAACAGTGCTGAGGCGACTTTGGTCCTCGATAACGAGGATGGGCGATTCGAACTGGATGCGACCGAGATCCATGTCACGCGTCGTGTTTATCGAAGTGGCGAAGGTGAGTATCTCATCAACGGTGATGCTTGCCGATTGAAAGACATTCGAAACCTTTTTCGTGGAACCGGCGCGGGGACAGATGCCTACAGCTTGATCGAGCAGGGAAAAGTCGATCGATTGCTGCAGGCCTCACCGAAGGACCGACGGGCGATCTTTGAAGAAGCCGCAGGCGTGAGTCGTTTCAAAGCCAAGAAGGTCGAGACTCAGCGTCGCCTCGCTCGAGTCGACCAGAACATGCTCCGACTCTCCGATATCGTGGAGGAGGTTGAGAGTCGGCTTCGAGCAGTTCGGGCGCAAGCTTCTAAAGCCGTCCGATACCGCGAGTATACGGAACGGCTCCAAGAGCTCCGAACCTACGTAGGCATGACTGATTGGCGACGTCTGAGTGAGCGTCTTGACACGCTGGAAGGCGAGCAGGCCGAATTCACTGAGGCTTTGGGAACATCGACCGAACAGGTCGAACAAGTCGAGCGTTCACTCAAAACTTTGGACGAGCAACTCGCTGAACTGGCCGAACGAGCCGTCAAAGACGATTCCATCCTCAGTTCCTTCCGATTGGGGATTGCTGAGCAGGACTCCAAGCTTCAGCTTCATCGGACTCGTGCTCAAGAGTTGAGTGAGCAGGTAGCGCCACTGCAACGACAATTGATCCAGCAGAGAGTCCGCCTCGGAGAAATTCAAAATCAACTGGCCGAACAAGATCAAAAGTTGGTGGATGCGGAACTCATTTTCCGGGAGTCGGCGGATGAGGTCGCTCAACTGGAAAGCCGATTGAAGTCGGCCTCAGACGAACTGTCCGCATCGAGGCAGCAACGTGAAAGTGAGACAGCCCGACTTGCGGCGATGCAGAGGGAGTTGAATGCAACCGAATCTCGAGGGGAAGTGCTCAGGCATGAGTCTCGCCAGTTGAATGTGAGGTTGGAAAAGCTGCTGGAAAAAATTGAGACATGGACTCTCGATGAAGCGGAAGTTTCCGAACAGCACCGCGAGATGCTGGCTGAGCGACAGCGTCTACAGGATGAAATGGAGGGACGGAACACGGAGTTGGCCCAATCGCGACAAGCAAGAGACCGGGTTGGTGAACGTCATGAATCGCTGACCCAGAAAATTGCTCAGCAACAAAGCGACTACAACGGTCTCCAGCAACGTGCCGCGGTGATTGAAGAGTTGGAAGAAAAACTCGAAGGACTTAATTCCGGGGTCAAGCAGGCACTCCGTGAATCTCAACGAGATCGGCAAGGACCTTTCGGCGGGGTTGTGGGGCTGGTTGCCGATCTGGTTCAGGTCAATGTTCAGCATGCCAATATTGTGGATACGGCATTGGGCGATATGGCACAGCATCTGGTTGTCGAAGACACTCAACTGGTGGATGAGTTGGTCCGAGGCGAGTTGTCGCTGGAAGGGCGAGTCGGCATTATTCGACTTGGACATTTTCGCATGGCGGCCGTGCATCGATTTGATTTGAATGGCTTGGAGGGCGTGATCGGCAGGGCGGATCAGATGGTGCAGACGAATCCCCGATTTGAGCAATTGGCGACGCAGCTTCTGGGCGGAACCTGGCTCGTCAAGACATTGGGTGATGCTCTGAGGTTGCGACGGGAACGTGCGCAAGACGTTCGCTTCATTACCCTTGACGGCCAGATCGTCGACGTGGATGGTACGCTTGTCCTTGGCCCAAAAGCCCACGGACTCGGGCTGGTGTCTCGTCGGAGTGAATTGAGGGCCCTGAAAAGGGAAATTCAAGAGTTGGAAGAGGGGCTCGAACTTCTGCAGAGCCAGGCGATCGATGCGCGAGACGAATTGCAACGACGCACCTCAGAGGTGGAGCAGCTTCAGAACCAACAGGCTGAACTCTCAAGATCGCTCAATGATCAACAGCTGATGTGCCAGTCGGCTGACCAGAAACTCGTTCAGGTCCGACGTGATTTGAAAGAACAAACCGAACAGCGAGACCAGTGTCAGCAACAGTTGGAATCTGTCCGAGATGAATTGGCACTGACCGATCGCGCTGCATCGGAGGGGAGGGACGAACTCGAGCAGATCGAAGCCTCCCTGAATGAAGCCACCGGGCAGGTGCAGACGCTTGAAAAATCGATGGAGAGCGACGCGAAAAACCTGACGCTCTGTAAAGTCGAGCTGGCAAAACGCGAACAGCAACTTTCATATGCGGAGGGACGAGCGGCGGAAGGACGCCGTGATTTTGGAGAGCGAGAAATGGCCGTTGATGATTTGAAGGATCAACTTGGCCGACTGAAAAATGGACTGCGTCAGGCTGACCTTGGTCAACTTGAAGCGACGTCGACTCTGTCCGGTCTTTACCTGCAACTGGAACAGCGTACCCGTCAAACAAAAACCCGCGAGATTGAGAGGCGAGGTTGCCAGAGTGAGCGACGCGAAGCGAGCAAGCAGGTCGAAGAATGTCGCAGCCGCCAGCATCAGCTTGAGAGCGAATTGCATCGGATCGAGTTGGAGTTGTCTCAACTGAATCTTGAACGTTCCACCATGGCGGAACGACTCAGTGATGATTACGGCATCGACATCTCCACGGTCGATGTGGAATTGTCTGAGGAGGAGGCTGGTGAACGTGAGCAGATCGATACGGAGATCGAGTCCCTCCGGCGGAAGGTCAATTCGATCGGTGCGGTCAACCTTGACGCATTGAACGAATTGGAAGAACTGGAGGTGAGATTTGGCAGCCTCGATGCCCAATATCAGGATCTGCTTCAATCCAAAGAGATGCTTGAGAAGATCATTGACAAGATCAACCTTGACAGTCGGAGGCTTTTCGCAGAGACGTTGGAAGCGATACGGGTGAATTTCCAGTCCCTGTACCGGAGGTCTTTTGGTGGAGGCAAGGCGGATCTTGTTGTGGAGGAAGGTGTCGATATCCTTGAGTCCGGGATCGATATCGTGGCAACACCTCCGGGTAAACCTGAGTTCAGCAATTCACTGCTGAGCGGCGGTGAGAAGGCATTGACCGCGGTCAGTCTGTTGATGGCCATCTTCCAGCATCGGCCAAGTCCATTCTGTGTACTGGACGAAGTGGATGCGCCTTTCGATGAAGCAAACATTAGCCGCTTTATTGAGGTGCTTGGCGGATTCCTTGATTCGACCAAATTCATCATCGTCACACACTCCAAAAAAACGATGACCGCGGCCGATACACTCTACGGGATCACGATGCAGGAGTCCGGTATATCACGGCAGGTGTCGGTACGCTTTGAAGATGTCAGTGAGGATGGTGAGATTTCAAGAGAGGCGGTCGACCGTGAGGTCCGACCCGAAAGTGGTCGGGATGAGACCGACGCAGCCTGATCGGTTCACCCGCTGCGTCATCGTGTACGGGGTTTTCGACTCGTAAAATTCTCCGCGGTTGTGGAGATTCGGAAATCAGCTTTCCGGACCGAGCCAGATGGATGCCAATCCAGCACCGAGCCCCACGAGCAGTAAACCTCCTGTCACGTTGGCCAACAACGTGGCAATCGCGAGAGGCCAATCCTCACTGTTGATTCGAATCCAGATTTCGGCGCTGAAGCTCGAAAACGTGGTTAGGCCGCCCAGCAGTCCCACGCCAATGGCCAGGCGGATATTCTCGGAGACGTAAGGGGCGCCGAGGCGAATCACGAAGCCGAGTAGGAAGCAGCCAATCAGGTTGACGATCAGTGTGCCCCACGGGAAGCGTTCACCCCAGAGATAAACCGTGAGCTGGTTCGCGCAGAGTCTGAGCATGGCGCCCACCGCGCCGCCGCAGCCGACGAGTATCAGTTGCCAGAGCGTTGGAATCATGTTGATTGGATTCGTATCAAAGTGGCTAAAAAAGTGGGTTCCTGAAGTCACCCCAATTCAATCGTTGCAAGCGTTAGTGATCGCCAAAAGCCGGCTCGCGGTCCGAGTGTTTCCAAACCGCGCGTGCTTGTCTCGAAGTACAAGCCACTGACTCGGGCACCTCAACGCAATCATTCAATCGGACGCCTCCAGACAATACAGGGCCTTCAATCCGCGGACAAACAACTGCTTCCCTACCAGAGCTGGAGAGGCGTCCACGCGATCGTCAAGACGATTTTCCGAAACCACCTCGAAGGTCCCTCCTGCTTTGATCACGGTCGCTTGGCCATCCCGCCCAAAAAGATAGATGTAACCGTTGGCGGCGACCGGAGACGCATACATGGCTCGTACATTGGGAAGGCGAGTCGCCTCGAGTATGATTTGCCCATTTTCGGTAGAAACCGAACTTACAATTCCATTTAAGCTTTTGGTGAAATAAACATGTCCGCGGTAGAGGAGTAACGAGGGAATATACGGCGTGTCTTTGTTCAAGCTCCATGCGACTTGGTCCGTATCCGTGATGTCGCCTTTGGAATCCACCTCGATGGCCTGGAGTGCGCTGCCCCGATATCCACTCGCACAAAAGACCGTTCCGCCTAAATGAACGGGTGACGGCGTGACATTGGAGACCTGCCCCCCGCACTCCCAGATCAGATCGCCCGTGTCCAGGTCATAGGTGCGGATTCGATTGGAAGCGTTGGTGACAACATATTGAGAGTTACCTTGGCGGATGACCAGAGGCGTTGCCCAGGCACTTGGCTCATCGCGGTCTCGCCGCCAGAGCGTTGTTCCATCCGTCGTATTGAGAACCTCAATGTAAGATTGGTTTTCGTTGTCTCGGACGATAATCAATTTTTTGCCAGCGATGGTCAGCGAAGCTCCCTCACCGAAACTCAGCCGGGTTTCAACGTTCCCCAAATCTCTTTCCCAGATAAGCTTGCCGTCCAGGTCATAGCAGTAGTAGCCTTGGGACCCAAAAGGAACGTATAGGTATCTGCCGTCGGTGGTGGGGGTTCCTGACGCGAAGTTGTTGTCCGGGTGCGTCCCTTGGAATGGGACACAGCGTCGAGCCACTTGGCGCCAAATTTCCTCGCCGGTTTCGCGATCCAAACAGAGCACGATAAACTCGAAAATACGATTCTCGAATTTGATACCAAATGGGCGATTCGGCTGATCCTCTGGAGTGGGAATCGATTCATCAATGTCTTCTGTGGGGCGTGTGGCAAGAACAAAGATGCGATTTTTCCAGACGATTGGCGTGGACGAACCCGGTCCCGGCAGTTCTGTCTTCCACTTCACGTTCTTTTTTTCCGACCACTCGGTGGGGGGCGTGGCATGAGGCGCCTCGCCTGTTGCAAGAGGGCCCCGAAACTGGTGCCATTGGTCAGCTGCGGTTTCCTGAAACGTCTGGGCCCGGGTGCTCGCGTGGGTGAAGAGGGGCAAGGCCAGTAACATGACGCAGTTGAGGAAGCTCTTCATTGCAGAAACCCTTTGGAAACAGTGGTAGGAACGCCCTGCCCCACCCAACCGGAGAACGGGTGTTTCGCGCGTTGAAAAAAGACTACGGAAACCCGAAACGACGCTCACGGGGACATCGCCTGATTGTACGGGACCGGTCACCTTCGAACCACCAGCGTTTCCGTTACAATCGACGCGAACGCGGCGGGGATTTTCAGGAATTGTCCCACGAGATTCTGATGATCTTCAGCCTTGCAAAAAAATGGAGCCAGCCATGAAACCATCGGAGTGCCGACTTCGCCCCGTGACCAACGATGACGCCGACCTTGTGATCCAATTGATTGACAACGTTTATCGGGAGTACGGTGAAACAATGCACTTGGAACAGGCGGATCGCGATCTTCAAAACCTCCAGGGCGCTTACATGGAGCGGGGCGGCAGTTTCGTAGTTCTGGAGCAAGACCACGAAATTGTCGGATGCCATGCGACGCTGCCGGTTGATCCAGCGGCGAAACTCGGGACGCTGCGCCGCCTCTACCTTGCCCCAAAACTTCGAGGTCAGGGGTGGGGAGACGTCTTGATGAACTGGGCGCTGGACTGGGCCTTACAGGCAGGATGGGACCGCATCGAATTTTGGTCAGATACTCGCTTCACCAGAGCCCATCAATTTTTTCGGCGGTTTCAATTTGTGAAAACCGGCGTCATTAGAGAGATGCAGGACAGTTACGAACCCTACTCAGAATACCAATACGTTTGGAGCCGATCCTATGACGAAACCCAACCTCAATAGGCATGGGAACCGCGGGATAGAATCGCGGAAGGATGCCCGCGAAGAGTGTGCCTGCAAAAGTTTGCCCGCGAAAGGTTGAGAGTGTAGGAGTTTGCCGAGGAGAGGGTGCAAGGAACGATGAGAGAGATCACTCGGAAATATCAAGACCCATTCGATCTCGTATGGCTCAACGCGGCGAGGCAGGCGGGAATTATGGTGGAGCGGTCCACCGAAGTTTTCGCCTCCTGGAACGGAAAAGGGGTCTTGTACGTTGGAACTCCCTCCACGCTCGATGCTGACGATTCCCTCGCCCAGCTGATCTTCCACGAGATGTGCCATTTCCTTGTCGAGGGTTCTGAGGCTTGGAACCGACCTGATTGGGGACTGACCCACGCGGGTGTCATTCACGAATACGCCTGCTTGCGTTTACAGGCGACACTTGCTGGGGAGTATGGCATGCGTGACATTCTGGCTGCCACAACCGAATTCCGATCCTACTTCGATCGGTTGCCGGAAGATCCGTTATCCGGGGCAGGTAAGGCGGCGGTCATGGCGGAGCGAGGTTATCAACGAGCCAAAGAACGGCCCTGGTCAGAGATACTGGCAAACGCCCTCGAACGATCGCAGCAAATCGCTCGTCTCATTCATCCCTTTGCGCCCCCGGACTCAATTTGGGCCGACCTTCATGCCTGAATCATGCCTGCCCGAAGCAGAGTGTCCAAGGCATGGCCAATGTGGAAAAATGGGTTTCGTTGATGGAACGAACGCGTGAGAAGCGGTCACAAGAAGAAAGCCCGCAGGAAAACGAGTTTCCCGCGGGCGTTGAATTGAGATGTCCCAATACGGGACGACCGGGCAACCCCCCGCTATTTGTCCCCGGGGGCATCTTTCGAAACGATTTCGAGAAGTTCTACCTCGAAAATCAGAGTTCGATTCGGACCGATGCCCGGAGGGCCCTGAGGACCGTAGGCGAGATCGCCGGGAACGTATAGTTCCCACTTGCTACCGACCTTCATCAGTTGCAAGGCTTCCACCCAACCTTTGATGACGGCGCCGACCGGAATTTCGATGGGCTGCCCCTCTTGGCTCTGGTCAAAGACTTCTCCGTTGATGAAGGTTCCTTTGTAGTTGGCCTTGATGGTATCTTCTGCCGCGGGGCTGGGACCCTCGCCCGCCTTGATGACTTTGTACTGCAGACCACTTTCGGTCGTTACGACGCCTTCTTTGGCCTTGTTGGCTTTCAGAAATGCGGCGCCTTCCGTCTGGTTCGCGGTAGCTTGTTCTTCCGATTTTTTCTGGGCCATTGCCAGAGCTTGCTGCTGGAAGGCCTGCATGACTTCCGCGACTTCGGCGTCCGTCATTCCAAGTTCCTCACCCGCCATTGCCGCGGAGATACCCTTGATCAGTAGGTCAACATTCAGACCCAAGTCTTGACTCTTGATATTATTACCAATGTCAAAACCAATGATGTAACTGGCTTTTTCGTTCAGTGACTTGGCGTCTGTCGGCGCGGGAACCTGTTCTTCTTGTGCCATGGTAATTTGGCAACACGCAATAGCGACCACGGCGAAAGCGGTCCATCGAGTCAACATGAAACAACTCCTGATTTAAAATGCGGCGTACTCTGAAGCGAGAACGCCGGCGAAGTGAAGTGTTGGTTGAGAGTGCCGATACCCCAAGGCGAATTCCGCACGTGTTGGGGCGAAGGAAAGATGGGACTCGGCCAACCTTCGCCTCCCCTTTTCGAGAGGCGCTCAGCTTAAACCGATACGGACAGCGACCCGTGTGATCGACTCGGCACGCCCGGGAGTATATCAGGTTTGACCCATTCCAAGGATCGGGCCCCGGCGATTTTCTGGCGGATAGGAACAGTTTTTTGACGAAAGAAGAGTCCAAGTTCTCCACTTTCACAAGACCCGCTCGGCCGATTGGGATAAACGGGTAGAACTTTGACTGAGTCAAAAGTGTGGTCTTGCGGGAAGGTATTTTTGAAGTGTGCCCTGACGACCCGTTTGGTCTTGAATGGTTTCGTCCCGAGTACCGATCTGCAACGCCTCGAGCCGCGATTGTGGATGCGAGCGTTGCGAAACACACGTTTTGTGAACGACTAAAGCGTCGTACTGGGTGGAAGAATTGCCTCCTGAAGCGCGTGTTGAACTTCGGGACACCCTGCATCAATCTGGTCTGCGAGGGGTCGCCAAGCCTCGTAAAGTGGCGCTTCGATCGTCAGTCGCTTGTTCAGTGTTGGGTGATCAAAAGTGAGGGACCTTGCGTGCAAGGCGATCCATCGCGTCCTAAGGTCAGCCAGTTCTGGTCCAAAAGGGACGGTGGAGTCATACAGATGATCTCCAAGTATCGGCCAACCTCTTGAGGATGCCTGAACGCGGATTTGGTGAGTCCGGCCTGTCTCCAATCGAATTTTAAGCCAGCTCAAGTCCTGGTTTTGCGTCAGCACTTGGTATTTCAGTCTTGCCAGTTGAGCATCAGGGTGCTGTTCATTGCAGGTTTCGCTTTTTGCCTGATCTGGCAGTTTCCTCATGAAATCAGTCCAGGTGCCGGAGACGGGATTGACCTCGCCCTTGACCACCGCCCAGTAAACCTTTTCGACTGATCGATGTTGAAATTGCCCGGAAATGTGCCGCGTTCCCTCCGGATTGCGGCAGAATACCATAGCTCCGCTAACAGGCCGGTCCAGGCGGTGTGGGACACCACAGTAAATTTTTTTCGCTCCCGGGTTTTGCTGGCGAAACCAATGTTTCAGTCGATATTCCACACTGTCGACGTCAGGGGGACCCTGAGTCAGCAAACCGCCCTGTTTATTTAACACCAGGCTGAGTCCATCATCGTGAAGAATCTCGAGGCCTTGGGGTTTCGGGAGACTCATGGGAGGGACCATTTTGGAGAGGAAAACTTCGCCGTTGATGCGAAATTTGTAGCGACACTTCAGGTTACATGAATTTGGAGCGGGAGAAAGCTGGGGGCAATCCAGATAGGTCGGTCCTAGGGCAAGAGAATCGGACAATGGGTCGCGTAGAATTGAAGGAAGCGATTAGAATGGAATAGGTCTGAGATCTTGGGCGGCGAGGGATTTTGCGTATCCCCGATGACCTAGGGTTTCGGTCCGCGTACAGACACGAAAACTCCAATGGACAGTTAGCGTTCCCATGTTGCGATTTGGTCCTTTGATGTGGCTCGTCATCTTGTTCACCGTGCTGCCGACGTCCTTCGTTCGGAGTCAGGAGACACTGGCTCCCCAAGTCGATCCCCGTGATCTGGGCCTGGCAATCGCACGTGGCGCTGAGCCGATCTCTGGCGAGGGCCAGAGAATCATGGTGCCGGATGAGTTGGACGAGCCAGTGGTTGGGAAGCTCTATTTCAAAAGTGGTGATCGACGAGTGGTGCTATTGCCTTCAGGCCGCTTGACCAGTGTTCCGGCAGCCTCGACGACGCCCACCGACAGGCCCTTCGACGCATTGGATCCGAAGACGTTGAAGACGCGTCTGGAAGAGAACGAGTTCCCGGGGTTCAAAACCAAGGCCACGCGGCGTTATGTCTACGTCTACAACACGTCGGAGGAATTTGCGACGGCGACGACCCGTATTCTGGAAACCATGCACCCCAAGTTGATCGCCCTCTGCAAACGTCGGGACTTGAGCGTGGTGGAGCCGGAAGTGCCACTGGTAGTGGTGATGTTTCGTACGGAGGAGGAATTTCAGAACTATCGGGAAATGCCCGAGGGCGTCGTTGCGTACTACAACGGGATTTCCAATTACGTCGTGATGTATGAGAAAAGCAAGCTCGTTGAAGTCGCCCCTATGATTGCGGTGAAGCAAGCCATCTCAACGATCGCGCACGAAGGGGTTCATCAAATTCTGCACAACATTGGTGTGCAGCGACGACTCTCTGGTTGGCCACCTTGGGTCAGCGAGGGACTCCCGGAATATTTTTCACCGACAGATGTGGCACGAGGAATTCGCTGGAAGGGTGCGGGTGAAATCAATGATCTTCGGATGAAAAATCTCGATGAGCGATTTCGCGCAAATCCAGCGGCTTTCGGACGCGGCGACTTTTTGAAATCCACGGTGATGGCTGAACAATTGAATTCGGATGGGTACGCATCCGCCTGGGCCATCACTTACTTTCTAGCGGAGCACCGTCCGAGACAATTTTTTGAGTACCTTTCGGAGGTTGAAAAAATTGGTCCCCTCGGGGCATTGTCGACCGACCAACAACTGGAACTTTTTGAGACGCATTTTGGTGAGGACTGGGCGCGACTTGAGACGGAGCTTTTCAATCGACTCAAAAGATTGCCTTATGTCGACCCTGTTCTGAATCAACCCCACTACGTTGTGCTGATGAAGGCGGGCGGCAAGCGAGCGACCGTTATCACAAGCAGTCCCGCTTCGATTCCGGAGGCCAGGCAGCAAATGCTCTCATCACTGCCGCCGTCTGAGCGTGCTGTGGCCCAGTTTCTTGTAAATGTCTACCCGAACCAGGCACTGGCTCGACAAGCGGCTTCTGGCGCTTTGCGATAAGGCAAGCACGCCCATGGATCACCAACCTAATCCTCGTACGCGGCCTTTTTTGGCGAGTTTAAAACGAGCGCGACGGGTAAGGGAGTCCGTTGGCGGATTTTGGCAGTCTGGGGGAACCTTCGAAATTACGGGTGGTCGAACCTTTCGCTCCGATGATTGATGGTAAAGTGAGGCGACATTCAAGGGATAAACCGTTGGACACCAACGAGACGGATGTTGTTTGTTGAGCTAAAATGCTGGGAGTTGGCCTCACACAATCTTCGCAAATGCTTTTTGAGGGGCAACTCTGCGTCTTCCTGACTCGCCGCTGTTTGTCGAAAGAAAACAAGATTCAGCCGTTTGGAATTTAATGATCACAATGAAGCGACGACCCATCACTCCGACACGCATGTTGGTTCAACAAGTCGAGGAGCGTGGTTGGTGTGGTAAATCAATGCGCCGAGTTGCCCCATCCCATCTGTGGGCCGGTCTGATCATCATCATGCTGACCTGTCTCTGCGACCAAAAGACCATGGCTCAGCGGATCGTATTGCAGGAACGCGTGATGACCTCTGGCGTGGTGGTTTCGCAAAAACCCGGTCTGCTCCGCATGACCGATGAGAATGGCAAAACGCTCGACCTCAAATTTCAAGGTCCGGCTGATCAGGCCGTTTCGCTCAATGGAGCCGCTGCCATCATCAAATTTCCGGCGAGCATTGACGTCCGAGGGACGCTGACTCCCGCGGCATTACAGGAGTCTCAGTTCATTCAGTTTACGGCTCAGGTTCGACGAAGCGGCCGATTCAAGCCGGGAGTTGTCGTGGGGCGGATCCAGCTGCTGGATGCTCCGACAACCGTCGCGGTGACCCCCGAAACGGACGAAGACGACGAGGGCTATGTTGAATGCACGGTGGTGGGTCAGATTTTAGCAGTGAAGACAAATCGATTGGCCTTACAAGTCGATCGATCGCGATATGCCAGTGGCAGTCGTCTCGCGGTTCCGATTGATGACTCCACCCAAGTTTTCTTTCAGAGTAAAGATCTCAGTCAGGTGAGCCCGGGGGATGAGGTGAAATCGGTGGCCTACGCGAGGTTCTCCACCGGTGATCTCGTCATCGAATCGATTGATGTCTCCGCTTCCTCGAACGCGGAAACTGAATCGACTGTCGATCCGCTGGAATTGAAGTTTTCAAAATTCTCTGATGAGCCGAGTCCACCGCGAGATGTTCGGTCGGCCCATTTTCTTTTGCACACGGATCTCTCCGATCGGCAGGCACAAATCCTCTTGTCTAAACTCGAGGTGATGATCGAATTGGTTTCAAGGTACTTTGGCCAACGCAGTCGTCAACCGATCGAATGTTACGTCGTCAGGGACCTCAGCCAATGGGAAGACTGGCCGATTGAAGCCGCGGGTCGTGCAAAAATTCAGTCTGGAGAGGGCGTGACAATCAGCCGGGGTTCATTAAAAGGGGTGACTTCGGTGGTCTACTCCTGCGATAAACACGGTGTCGTACAACACGAGGCCATGCATGCCTTCTGTGCCCAAACTTTTGGAAGTACCGGACCAACGTGGTACTCCGAAGGCGTCGCTGAAATGGGCCAGTACTGGAAGGCGGGAGAACTTGCGGTCAATATCGATCCCGTGGTTGCCGATTACCTCTCCAGAAGTCAGCCCAAAAAGAAACTTCTTGAGATTGTTGCAGCCGGGCAGGTGACCGGAGATTCATGGCAAGCCTACGCTTGGAGGTGGGCGTTATGCCACCTGCTGGCGAACAATCCCAACTATCAGGGGCAGTTCAAGCGGTTAGGTATCGCCATGATGAAAAAACTTCCAGAGTCGTTTGAGTCCGCGTACGGTGGGGTCGCAAAAGAGATCTCCTTCGAATACGACCAGTTCGTCAAGCACGTGGCCAATGGATACCGAGCGGATCTCTGTGCGTGGCAGTGGACTAAAAAGTTTACACCCCTACGTTCTGGTCGAAAGGTCAAGTGTGATGTGCTCGCCGCCTACGGCTGGCAAGCTTCGGGCGTGGAAATTGACGCAGGCTCCAAATATCAGTTGTTGGCCGAAGGAGAAATTCGACTTGCGGAAGGGGGAGTTCGAGTGACGGCGGATGGAGACAGTCAAGGACGGGGTTGCCTGATGGGGGTGATTTTCAACGATTATCAACTCGGTGAACCCTTTGAGTTGGGCGCCGATTGTGAATTTGAAGCGCCCAGTTCCGGTCGGCTTTACTTGAGAGTCTTCGATGATTACACCTCACTCGCTGACAATGGTGGCAAACTGGAAGTAACGGTGGGGCAGCCGAGGTAGCCCGGTGCATTCACACCCGGAAGAAGCGACTCAGAATTCTTTCTGTGGTGACCGGGAGCTGCGCCCGCGTGCACGAAGCGGCAACCGAGTGACGGAATCAAACAAGGAAACAAACGGAATGAAACGTGGGAACTTTAATCGGAAATGGAAGGTGAGGCCGTCGGCGATTCGTTTCATTGATCTGACGTTCATCGTTTTGCCGTGGGCAATGTGCGTTCAGGTCGGTCTGTGCCAGACAGAAGAGACGCAGACAGAAGAGACGCAGACAGAAGAGACGCAGACAGAAGAGACGCAGACAGAACGAGACGCCTCGCACGTTGTAAAGACGGAGACGGAAGACGGGGGAGAAGGCAAGAAAAAGTCCCCCGCAGGGCGCGATGGTCCATTCAAATACAAGATTGGCCCAGAACACAAAGGGTTGCGACGTCTGATGCCAGACCATGATGTCTGGTTTGACGTCAAACAAAAGATTGTTGTCGCGAACAGTGAAGTGGTGTTGAATCGAGGGCCGTTGGAGATGTTTGCTTGCCCGCCAAATACCAAAGAGCATGAGTCGATTCTTCGAGTGAAATCGGCCGCCTTTGTGATCCATGCGGGGCTGCTTGCTGTCGGTGCCAAGAGCGGACATCCTGTGAAATTTGATCCGGAATATGAACCGGCTACTGGAAATGTGGTGGATATCTATCTCGTTTGGGAGCTCGATGGCAAAACTCGTTGGGCCAAAGCCCAAGACTGGGTGTTGAATTCCCAAACACGAAAACCGATGAATACCCACTGGGTTTTTGCTGGAAGCGGGTACTGGGTCAATCCGGATAATGGAACACGGCACTATCTCGCCGAAACAGGTGAGTTGATTTGCGTCTCGAATTTTTCGACGGCCACTTTGGACCTGCCCGTCGAAAGTAGTCAGGCAAACGCCGGCCTGTTGTTTGAGGCAAACCCCGATCAGGTTCCTCCCAAGGGGACGCCTGTCAAATTGGTACTCGCACCGCAAATCCCTAAAAAACAGGCTCCGAAAGATGCTGTGCCCAAAAACCCAGGTTCTCAGGACGAACCAGCGAAGGAGGAGGGCGAAAAAGATTCGGATGATTCGGGAGCAGGTGACTGAACGCGCGGTTCGTCTTTCGAGACCAAAACGGGACTTGGGAGGATCGGCCGCTATAGTAAGGGTTTGACGTCGGGTTTCAGGATTGCGGGATGCAATATTCCTCGGCTCTTTCACTTATTTTTGGGGCCGGTTCAGGATCAAAGAAGCGAGGCCAGTGGTGTCCGATGAGTTTTTGAAGATAACGCCCGACCGGTTTGATTCCATCTTTCGTCTGTTGGACCGAGAGGTCTGGGTGGTGACGAGTGGGGCGGATCACATGAGAGGTGGTCTGCTCGCGACATGGATTTCGCAGGCGTCCATCGACCCGACGCGCCCCCTGGTTTTATTGGGCATCGCACCGAACCATTTCACGGGGCATTTGATTCGTGAAAGCGGTCGTTTTGGACTTCATCTTTTGAGGCAGGATCAGGCGGATCTCGCTCTGAATTTCGCAATTGGCTCAGGACGGGATCGGGATAAGTTTAAGCAGACCCAAGTCGAGTCGGGGCCGCTTGGGACACCTCGACTCACCGACGCGCTGGCGTGGATGGAAGGTCGGGTGATTCACTGTCTGGATGGCGGTGATCGTTTGTACCTCTGGGGCCAGATCGAATATGCCAGTCAACAGGAAGGGGCCTCGCCGTTGACCGAGCAGAAATTGATTTCGGCAGCCTCGGCAGATCAAAAAGTCCAGCTGCGCGAAAACCATGCCTATGACTGCGAAATCCAACGCCCCATGGCTCAGAAATGGCTACGTCAAATCGAGAATGGGTCGTCTCCTGGTTGAGATGAAAATGACGGCTTAGACGGGTTCTTTTGCAAAAAGTGGAGTCGACGAAAACGTGCACGAACGCGAACGAGCGCAAGCGGTAGAAAGTGAGAACGCTATCCTGGTGCGGATTCTCTTGTCCGACCACGATTTCGAATCGGATCCTCTGGACGAATTGGACGGCCTTGCGACCACTGCGGGTGCCAACGTGGTGAGCGGGATGGTTCAGCGACGCGATCAACCGGATACCGCGACGTATCTGGGCAAAGGCAAGGTGCAGGAACTCAAGGTGCTTGTAGAAAGCCACGACGCTGATCTCATTATTTTCGATAACGATTTGAGCCCTGGACAGACTCGGAATCTTGAAAAGGCCTGTGGCGTCAAAGTCATCGATCGGACGGAATTGATCCTCGATATTTTTGCGACCCACGCGCAGACTTATGAGGCTCGCTTGGCGGTGGAGTTGGCACAACTCGAGTATTCGCTTCCCCGCCTGAAACAGATGTGGACCCACTTGTCCCGTATCAAGATGGGTGTCGGAATGCGGGGCCCGGGTGAGAAACAACTTGAAGTGGATCGCCGGTTGGTGGAAAAGCGAATTTACGAATTGAAGACGGAACTCACAAGCATTCAGAAACGCAAGGAACGTCTTGTTGCAAGCCGGCAGGACCGAATGACCGTCTGCCTCGTCGGTTACACGAATGCGGGAAAAAGTACGCTCATGAATTACCTGACCGAAGCGGAAGTTTTGGCCGAGGATAAACTCTTTGCAACCCTGGATACACGGACTCGAAGATGGCATCTGCCCGGCTGGGGACCCGTCTTGCTGAGTGATACCGTCGGTTTTATTCGCGACCTTCCCCACCGACTGATTGCCAGTTTTAAGGCGACGCTTGAAGAGGCGAGGGGTGCCGACCTTCTGCTGCACGTTGCCGATGGCTCTAATTCGGCAGTACTCGAACAGATCGACGCGGTCTTCGATGTCCTGGCAGAACTCGAGATCGAAGAAAAGGACGCCCTGCTTGTGATCAACAAACTCGATCAGATGTCAGAGGAGGGGCTTTGGGAAGAGATCCTTGAGCGTTATCCCGGCGCGATTGGTATCAGTGCGAAAACAGGCCAGGGTCTGGAGGATTTTTCTCAGGCGGTGGCAGATGCCTTGAGCCGATTTTTTGCCGACATCGATGTTGAGATGGGAGTTGATAATGGTCGCTTGATGGCCTACCTCGCCCGTCATGGTGAGGTTCTGACACGGGAGTATAAGGGCGAGCGGCTGACCATGCATTGCCGGATTCCACAACGATTCATGGGGCAAGTCCGAGGAGACGGTGTAACGGTGACGGACCATGTCTACGGCAACTCAGAAGAGAATCGACTGGAGACGAGCTTTCAACTCACCAAACCACCGGTCCGAGAATCCAAAGAAAATCCAACTGAGGCAGTGAATCCCCAGCGTGGGAGTTCGTCTCAATCGCCATCGGCGGCCGACATTCACTTTCCTCCTCGAAAGCCCCGCTTGGAGTTTTGAACGACCCGTCAAAGCAGCGGTTGAGTCAATGGAGAACACGCGGACCACACGGCCCCTCCTCTTGAATCGTCTAAGTGCGCTGGTCGGCGATTTCAACCCCAACGAGTAACGGCCCATGAGGCAATACGCGGGGCGATGCGATCGAGCCAGACCAAGGCTTTGCCTCCGGGCGTAAGCAGGACATCTCTCCGCCGGTTGACCCAAGCATCCAACGCAATTTCGGCGACGCGTTTTGGAGCCATCGCGCGATTGCCTTTCCAGTTGCGTTGCATCGTATTTTCGATGGCTTGATCAAAAAATTGACTGTCGGTGGTGCTGGGACTCAAGTGCAAAACGTCGATACCCTCCGACTTCCATTCGGATCGCAAGGCGGCGGTGAGTCCCCGGATCGCAAATTTGCTAGCGCAATACTCAGATTTCCAAGGTACCGCGCGATGGCCAAGAATACTGCCGATATTCATCAATGCGGGTTGCTCACCTTTGACCAGAAGGGGATAGGCCAATCGGCTCAGTTCAGCAGGAGCAATGAAGTTGACCTTCATTAACAACTCGAGGCGATCGGGAGAGGCTTCAGCGAATGGCCCCATGGCGCCGATCCCCGCGTTGTTGACGAGGAGGTCGATCGCACCCCAATGCTCCTGAGCAGTTTCAATCAGACGTTGGCGTGTTGAGGGGGCAGTGATATCCCCGCTGACCCAGTGCACCTGCTGCGGGTACTTCTCTTTCAGTTTGATCAGGGGCGATTCACGCCTTGCGGTCACGAGAACGTTGGCTTCGAGTTCAAGGAGTCGCGATGCCAAAGCCTCCCCAATGCCGCTGGAGGCTCCCGTCAGTATAACGCGACGGCCTTGAATCAAATTTAGTTTCACCCGGTCTAATCCTTCTTGCACGGACATACTCAAGCAGATTTGACAAAATCGCGGTGTTACTGGCTGAAATAAAGATGGGGAAGAAGGAACTATTTTTTTTCCAGCAAGATGCCTTCGTCTACCTCTTCAAAACCGAGTTTGTTGAAGAGTTCTGCGACGCCGACTTCGCGGGGATTCACTTGCACCTCAACCAGGGCAACAGATTGACTCGCCAGTTGACGCAAGGCCTCGCCCACCAAGTAGGTCGCTCGACCACAACGACGTTTGTCGATATCAATTCCCAGATCGTAGAGTCCCATACTACGAACGCCCCATTGGCTGGAAAGGGGCTCCATGTCCCAGAACATTACCTGCCCGCAGGGGGTGCGAGCGTTTTTTTCCTGCAGTGTGAAGCGGACCCTTTCAGCCCAGCCCAAGGTACAGGCTTCCCACCAACTTTCTGCTGAGGGATCAAATGCCGCCATCACCTGATGGGTTCGGCGATTGGCCATCTGCTGGCGATTGACCGTTGGGCGGAACTTGGTGAGCGAGCAGTGCATGATCGATTGTCGACCCACTTCCTCAAAACCCGATTGCCGAAAGTGTTCGAGTGAAACCTCGTCCTCTTTCAGAATCCCTGGCATGCGGCAGCCCCCGTACAGCCCGAGATAAAAAGGGATGACCGGAAACTGTCCACCCGCAACAATCCGGTGACAGCCTGCGTCGCGCAAGTAGTTTTCGGCGAGCTTAAGAAGTTTTTTCCCGACGTCAAACCGGTCCTCGCGTTGAAGGACTCGAACGGCGGAAATCGCGCCTTGTCGTGGCGAGGTGCTTGCGAGGTCATCCGACGGCCCAAATCCTGCATGAGCGAATCCGATGCAGCGGTCTTCTTCGGTCGCAACGATGAGTCCGTGCTGGTCAAAGTAGGGTTTCGAGTAGACATAACGCTCTAGCAGTGTGGGAGTCACACCCTGAAGAAATCCCCGCATGGGCGGATGGCTCCGCCAAATATCGGCGAGGTGGGGGATGTCGGTATTCAAAAACGACCGATAAAGAATCACCTTGACCGCAACTCGAGAGGTGAGTGTGTGGGAATTCGAGTGCATGTCAGGATGACCAATGACACAAAACTCGTTCGATTAAAACGGTGTACCGAATGACTGCATGGTCGTCAACCGCGGAGACCTGGAAAGCGCAGCATTCCATTTTAAATTCTTTTCACTTGAATTCTTATTGGGAGTCAACAATTTTACTTCGCCACCCCCAGTGTCGTCGTTCCAGTGTCGTCGTTTCAGTGTATGAGCTCTGACACCGACGCCACCGTGTCATCACGAGCCGAGGGATTCAATTTCCATGGTTGGGGGCAGGCATTTGGATCCAGATGCGACCCTTTTCGACCTTGACTGGAAAACATGGATGTTGCAGTTGGTCGCTGTGTTGATACGTACCGTCGGTGACATCGAACTGCCATCCGTGCCAAGGGCAAGTCACGATGCAGCCCCGCAGCATTCCCTTGCCCAACGGCCCGCCGTGGTGGGGGCAGGTCCCTTGCATCGCCCGATATTCTCGATCGACACGAAACAACGCGACAATCTCACCGGCGACGACCACCTCCGCCACTGAGCCGGATTCGCAAAGATCTTCGGGCCCTGCATCAAACCAATTTGGGTCAGCGGGAACGGTCATAGGGGTATGCCTTGGTACGAACGGCAAAAAATGAGACCTGGGGTTAACTTTTGGAAACCGCGCTCTCAAAGCGACCGGTTATGCAGCCATGGGGCGTTTTTGTTTTTTACGTCTTCGTGGAGGTTCCTTCCATCGCCGGTGCAACCACCAGTATTGTTCGGGTGCTCGACGAATCATGTCTTCCAGCCTCGCGCTGTACCATTGGGTAAGGGGGCGGATGCCTGCAAGATCTCGCGGCAGGTCGGCGGGATCTGCCTCGCCTTCGATCCCAATTTCAAATTGCAAGGGTCCACCGACGCGTCGACCGTAGACCACGAGCATGGGCGCGTCGCTGGTCAAAGTAAACACAGAAACGGCTTTGTGGCAGGAGGCCGGTCGGCCGAAAAAATCGATCCAACACCCTTTTTTTCCGGCGTGTTGGTCGGCGAGCAATGCCAGGGTCTGTTTGGTGTCCAGGACGTCCTTGACTCGATTCGCACTACCCTCTTTCGGTAGGATGTATTGTCCCTTGGCTTCACGGAATTTCTGAATGAAGCGATGCAAATACGGATTATCAAGGTCGCGAGCAATCGCGTAGGTAGGGAAGCCAAGAAGGCCGGCGGCAAAGCCAGCAATCTCAAAGTTGCCGAAGTGCCCCGAAACAAGAACAAGCGGTCGATCCTCAAGGAGTCGGCCCACAAGCTTTCTTTTCTGCGGGACCGAAATGTATTTGTGCCAGTTGGTCTGGTGCACCTTGCGTGGTGTCAGGGCAATTTCACAGACCATAAGAATCAGGTGCTCCCACATTTGCCGTTTGAGCACATGAATTTTTTGCTCAGACAACTCGGGAAATGAAGCTCGAAGGTTCTCGACAGTGACCTTTTCACGAAGATGAAACACGTCCGATGCAATCCAGCCCATGATTCTTGCGAATTTCTGGCATCCGCGAAGGGACAGGGACTGGATGAAGCAGATCAGCAATCGAACGGCCAAGTAGACCGAGTAGTCGCATACTTCTGTTTTGAACGAACGAGTCATCCTTGACCTCTGGTAAGTTCTTAACCGCCTTCGGGGATCCATCTTGGCGATCGAACCGGTTGGACGATTGCCCTTGCAGGAGGCGTACCGATGTTCAAACTCTTGGCGAATCTCTCTCGGATTGTGGCAAATATCGAGGGATTCGCCTAGTCGAGTTTGATGACGGAGCCCTCCGGTAGGCAAATTGATCTGCCCCTAAATGGGGTGAATTACTTGTGTTTTACGGCGGCTGCGGGTTCTGAGCAAAGTTTTTTCATTTACGAACCGAGCGAGACGTTTGACCATTGACCCTTTGCTCGCGACTTTATCAGGGACTGTGCTATAAACAGACGTTATCTCACCAGGTGGTCGGGGACATGGATTGAACCTGGTTGCTTGCGGCTTTGCGTGCGGGTGACGCTGTCCCGGTTGAGTTGACGTTTCGTCTACAGGATTCGTATACCTATGTGCGCGAAACGCGGTTGCTGATTTCTTCGAGGAGACCAATCAGAATGTCATGGTTTTTCATGTGCGTCCTGCTGATCGGTGACGGGCTTGCCGAGAGATCGGTCGACCGCACCATGATGATTGAGGCGGGTAAACGGCCCTATTCTCAGATGGATCGCGATTTCCGTGCTTTCGTACTTCGGGAGACACGAGCCCAATCGGAAGCGGAGCGGGCGGCGGCCATCGAAGACCTTTGTGATCTTTATGAGGAATTGAAACAGGATCCTCGCTTGGCGACTTCAGCCGTGCTTCAGGGATATAAGGCCAAATTCTATAGCCGGTTGCAGAGGGTGAAACGTGAACTCGAGGCGAAGCTGAAACGAGAGCAACGGGCGTCGGTCAAGGCCACGGGCAATGGTGTTGGTGACGGCGCATTTCCTTCGAACGGCTTGACCCAGGATCAAGCAACGCTTGATGTCGAGGTCAGTGGTTGTTTCTCAGGACAGTTTCCCCTGCTTTTCGCGGCAAATGGAGGGCCAACGCCCCTATTTTGGTATGCGGGTGGAAGTCGCGCCGGGGGGGCGAACGGGGATTATGGCGATGATCTCGTCCAATTGATCCAGCGGACCGTCAAGCCCGACTTCTGGGATGTGAATGGTGGGCCGGGATCCATCTATTTTTACCGGCCCTTGAATGCTTTGGTCATTCGTGCGACGTCCGAGGTTCATCGCGATCTCGGCGGCGCGTTGGACGGACTTCGAAAGGCGGGTGGACGGTAACTTTGCCCGCATGAATGTTGTCGGTATTTTGCAGTCGAGCATCATAGTCGACGGACCGCCGAGAGTTTCGCTCAAAAAGGTGGGTGACCGGCAATACCGAACCGCCCCCTTTTAGCCTTTTTGGCAGATTCGGTATAAAAGAGCTTATTCAGGCTCGTCTTTTTGGTGTTGAAACCCTGGTCAAGGACACTGACCCGACACCCTTGATTGGCCAGGAACATGCTTTTGGCGATGAGGACGGCAGGACTTTCGGGCGAATGATGAACTGCGCGACGCGTGCGTTTTTTCGATTGGCACCCTGACTTGAACCCGTTATCGCATGCCCATGCATGAAAAGAAGATACTCGGTTCATCTGATCCTGCGTGTCGGATCGGAAACCTGATACCAAAGACGCGATAGTCTTCTCAGGATTTGATTTGAACAACGAGCAAGCTAAAGAGCGAGGGATTGAGCGGGCATCGATGCAAGAGTCCTGGCGGGCTTTGTATCCGTTCGAAGACCGGTCCATCCAGATCAAAGACCCTGCCGACTCCGTGTGTCATCGCTACCATTACGTTGACGAAGGTGACGGTCGCCCTTTGTTGATGGTGCACGGTAATCCGACATGGTCGTTCTACTGGCACCGTCTGATCCAGGAGTTGCGGGGAGAGTATCGATGTATGGCGGTGGATCACATCGGTTGCGGCTTGAGTGATAAACCCCAACGCTACGGTTATCGTTTGGACGATCATATCCGCAACCTGGTCGAACTGATCGACACTCTGGACCTACAGGACTTGACGCTTCTTGTGCACGATTGGGGAGGTGCGATTGGTTTAGGGGCAGCTTTGGAACGCCCTGAACGATTTTCACGTCTGGTGCTTTTCAACACCGGCGCTTTTCCCCCGCCGTATGTTCCTCTGCGGATTGCGGCTTGTCGTTGGCCCCTGTTTGGGACGCTTGCGATCCGTGGGTTCAATGCCTTCGCGCGGGCTGCGATCACGATGGCGGTGGAGGATCGTCACAGCCTTTCGCCTCCAGTCAAAGAAGGCCTCGTTGCACCTTATGACAACTGGAAAAATCGCATTGCAACACACCGTTTTGTTCAAGACATCCCGCGTCGTGCTGACCACCCAACGTGGAAGCGACTCGAAGCGATCGAGGCGGGTTTGACCCAATTCAAAGATTTGCCCAAGTGTCTTATTTGGGGGATGAAAGACTGGTGTTTTCGTCCCGAGTGTCTGGAGCGCTTTGAAGCGGTTTGGCCGAACGCAGAGACGCACCGTTTCGGGGAAGTGGGTCACTATGTGGTTCTCGAGGCGCAAGAAAGGGTCAATACAACGGTCCGCGAATTTCTACGGAGGACCGACGCTTGACTCATTCCCCGGTAGATTCCAAGGCGTCTGATCGGTCGCGATGGAGTTTGGGTCAACTGGCTGCGTTGGCTTGTACCTGGGAAGTTTGCGCGGCAAAACCGGGCAATGTTCATCGGGGCGCGGATTTTGATGACGTCACCGTTGGGGATTTCTTAACGAGCGGGCTGGCGATCACCCCATGGATACAATCGGCCGGTGAAACGTCGCTGGGCGCAGCGGTGCTGGGGTGCGTTGAATCCACGAGAGATGCCGTCGGCACCAATACCAATCTGGGGATGGTCCTGCTTCTGGTTCCGCTGGCCAAGGCTGCAAACCGCTCGTTGGATTCTCTTGAAGATGGCGTCCGTTCGGTCCTCGACAGTTTGACACCGGAAGATAGTCGGGATGTTTATCAAGCCATCAACCTCGCACAACCCGGCGGACTTGGGCGGCGGGACTCGATGGATATCCGTGCGGAAGCGCCAGAGGACCTGTTGGCGGCGATGCGACATGCGTCAGAGCGGGATCGTGTTGCGAAGCAGTACGTGTCAGGTTTTGAGGATGTGCTGAGGGTGGTTGCCCCGAATCTCGTCGGGCATCTGGAGGCGGGCTTGTCGTTGAGTCAAGCCATTGTCCACGAGCACATCGCCTGTCTGTCTCGATGGGGCGACTCGCTGATCGTAAGGAAGTGTGGTGAAAAGATCGACCAGCGGGTGCGACATTTGGCGGGAGCGATTTTGGAATCAGGAAATCCAGGCGAAGAGAGTTATCATCAGGCGGTGTCTGATTTTGACTTCTGGTTACGCTCCGATGGACGGCGGCGAAACCCCGGAACGACGGCCGATCTCATCTGTGCCGCGCTTTTTGCGGCTCTGGTTCAAGGTCAACTTCGACCTCAAGCCTGGTCTTGATCTTGGAGGTCGAGTGGGCCAAGCATGTTAATAAAATTACGGTGGGTTTGGGTATGTCTCAATCATGGATCAACGGAGAGGCGAGCTACTGGGTTTCGCTGCAGAAAGAGCAGTTGATTTTTTCGGCGGCTCACTTTATCACGTTCAACGGGAACATCTGTGAGCGGATCCACGGTCACAACTATCGCGTCCGTTGTGATGTGGCTGGTCCGTTGGACGAGAATCAGTATGTGATCGACTTTATTGCTCTGCGGGATAGCCTGTTTGAACTGACTCAGGAACTCGATCATCACGTACTTTTGCCGACGAAACATGCGGCAATCAAGGTCGCGCCCGATGACCATGAAGTGACGGTGACCTTCGAATCGAAACGTTGGGTCTTTCCAAAAGATGATGCCGTACTCCTTCCGGTCGTAAATACTACGGCCGAGCAATTGGCGAGATACTTGATCGATCGACTGATCGCGAAATTGAAGGAACGCGGTTTGGAGTGTCCCCAACGTATTCGTTTAGGCGTTGATGAGAACGAAGGACAATGGGGTATCTGTGAAGTCGATTGCGGGAGCGACTGAGTCATCGGTCGCTAGAGAACGGAGTGGGGTCGACCGCCGAGGACCGAGGTGGCTGGGGTTGATTCGAGACGATTTATTCACAGAAGTCCTTTGTTTACCTTCAACCTCGGGGCTGGAAACGCTAAACTGCGACCACGGTGGTGCGGAGAGAGTCGACGGAAAACCCGCACCAGAGCGTTTTTGGAGAAAGATCGGTCATTTGTTTCGAGATTGAGGCGTTAACCCGTACGAGCAAAAATGAATAACCCTTATCAGATGCCAGCCGAGGCTCCGACCCCCACGAAACCGGCACTTCCGGGTGTTTACAAAGCAATCGCGATCATTTTTATTGTCTTCGGCGGCTTTGGCATTCTCGGTAACCTTTGCGGGGTGCCTGCCGTGATACTTCAAGGTGTTGCCACACAGGGCGCGGCTGGAACCTCAGCTGGTATAGGTTCAGTGGAGGATCTCGACGAGATGACTCCTGACCAATTCGGCGCGATGTTGCAGGTAGAAATGCAACCGCCCCTCGCCATCACTCTGATCATGTTGGCCGTGTCGTTTGGGGTGTCTTGCATCATGTTGACTGGTGGAATTATGGGCCTGAAGGGGACGCCTTCTTCCAAGAGGATTCTGATTGCCGGCTGCGTCGGTGGGGTTCTTTGCCAGATCATGTCCATCGGGTCCGGAATTTATCAAATGATGGCCATGAGTAAGGTCAGTGAGTTCATGGCAAATTCGCAGTTGGATGCAGAGATGGAGGCCATTGCCAGCTTCACCCATGGAATCGCGGTTGGTGCGAGCGCGTTTGGGATGATTGTTGGGGCCATTTTTGCTGCCCTTTATATTGCCGCCATGACCTTTTTGCTTCGGTCGGCTCGTGTGAAAAACTTCCTTCAGGCCATATAACTCGGGTGTTCTTTGATGGCAGAGACACATCGAACAGCGGTCTACACGGGATCATTTGATCCTGTGACTTTGGGCCATCAGAGTGTGATCCAACGCAGTGCCAAGCTTTTCGACGAAGTGGTGGTGGCTGTCGGATTGAATGTCGAAAAGCAAATGCTTTTTTCAACGGACGAACGAGTCGAGCTACTTCAATCCGTGACCGATGCGCTGGCGAACGTTCGGGTGACAACCTTCGATGGTTTGGCCGTCGATTACGTTCGTTCTATTGGGTCGCGAGTCATGATCCGAGGCTTGAGGCCTTTGACCGATACGGCGGGCGAGTTCACGATGATGATGGCCAATCGCCAATTGGATGCTGATATCGAAACCGTATTTTTGATGGCCGATGAATCGTTGACCCACGTCTCAAGTTCTTTGATCAAACAGATCGCGCCGCTGGCGGATGATCAGAAATTGGCCCGTTTCGTACCTCATCAGGTGATTCCGGCCATTCGGGAGAAGTTTGGACTGGCTTGATGAAGGGCGTGCGACCCTCCGGGGGCTAACTTATTGGCTCGCCATCGCCTTTCGGATGATCGGTTCGAAATGTTCGGCCATTCGGTAAAAGCCGAGGTCGGTGGGATGGGAACTGTCCACGGTGGCCTCGTCGTCGTCTCCAAGCATGCCCTCTCCCCTGATGTACAGCAGGAAAGGATCGTCAGCGGCCTTGAGTCGGTCATAAGCTTCTTTCAACTCGCGGCGGCTATCTAGATTGCGTTGCAATTTGCCAGGATTGATCCAGCCATCGGCATACGTTCGATCTTCGACGAGAATGATGGGTGTCTTCGGGTGGGCTTTACGGAGAATCTCAACGAGAACGGGGGCTCGATCTTTCACTTCAGGAGCTTTCAGGTTGGGCAGACAATCCACCACGAATACCTCGGCGTCCAGCTCCGCAATCAACTCGGCCACTTCCGATTCCATGCGACCATTTCCTGAAAAACCCAGGTTGATGACCGGCCGATTCAGGCGTCGCCCTAAGATCGCGGTGTGGACCATGCCGGGGCGGCTGGCGCAGGCACCATGCGTGATCGATGTTCCCCAGAACACGATCGGTTTTTTGGCGGTTTCGTCTCTCGGAAGTGGCTGGATGTCAGTGCCCTGCATTGTGCCAATGGAGAGTTGAGTGACGCCGTTATAAAGCGGGAAGTAGACCATGGCTTCATGCTCTCTCCCATCCAGTCCGGAAATCAGAGTTGTGGTATTGTCCGATTGCCTGTTTGGACGACCGTTGGCGACCCATCGCCAACGTCCTTGGGAGTCGCGAAGATAAAGGTCGACGCCGCTCACACCGCTCGTCGGCATGTGGGGCATGTTCAAGCGATCGGAGCTCAGGGACCAGTTGACGGCAATGGAGGTCGAGTTTGTCCTGAAGCGAACGCAAAGGCCGGCAGAATGATGACTCAAGCTCCACACCGGATCACGGACGACGCCTTTTGCCTTCGCGGGAAGCCGATCGAAGAGCGATTCTGTGTCTGTCCACCCTTGACCTTCGAGCGTCAACTGTTTTGCATTGGTCCAATCCCACTCGGCTGCTGATAGCTTGCCATTTGCAGCGAGAATCAAAAGGACCGAAAAGAACAGCACAGCGTGTAGACGACTCATCTTCTTTTTCCCGAGCATGAGGTTGTAGGATTCTCAGTCCTTCAGCATAACGACTTTTGGATAAGCTCGTCGACGCGTAAGCTCATTCCTCATTTGGACAGTCAGGCCTGGTTCACCTTGATCGGGGGTTCGAGTGTGTGGAACCCGGAGCTTGACACCCAGATCCATGTGAACGACACCGCAAATTTGTCCGTTTCTAAAACGCGATGGGGGAAAGATTCTGAAGCTCGATGAGTAGGATGAGGGAGCCCATGAACAACAGGAACACGGCGAATCCGCGACGAAGTTTTGCTTGATTGATGTTGGAGGAGAGCTTCCGCCCCCAAAAACTTCCCGCGATGCCAATTGAGACAAAGATCAAGGTGGTGGCGATCAGTTGGTTCAAGGTGAACGTCGAGTTGGGGGCAGCGAGCGCCTGCTGAAGACGTGGGAACTGAAAAAGAAACCCGCTTGTTGAATTGATCGAAATGATCGCCAAACTTGTGCCCACCGCACGCCGCATGGGCAACTTTGCAAACAATACCAAAGCAGGCACGATCAGGAAGCCACCCCCGACACCAATGAGGCCGGTCATGAATCCGACTCCCACCCCCTGCCCGATCGTGGCGAAAATGATCCGGCTCGCCTCTTTCCTTGTCGCCGAATGAAGGGCTTCGGGAGCCGTTTGATCATCGGGGGCCACATCACCCGTTTTTCCTCGTAGCATCCACGCTGCGGAGCCCAGAACAATCCCGCCAAAAATAATCAGCAGAAGTGAGCCGTCGATCTGATCACTGGCGAATTTACCGAGAAGCGTTCCCAGAATGCCAGGTAGGCCAAAGCCAAGTACCCGGACCCAGTCGGTCTCTCCCGCTTTTGCGTAAGGGATGACCGTGGCGATCGCGATCGCTCCGACGATCAACATGGATTCCGCGATGGCGACCTTGTCTGGATGTCCCACAAGATAGACGAGCACCGGTACGGTCAGAATGGAGCCCCCTGAACCGGTCAGCCCAAGCGTCAGACCGATCAACAGCCCGCCCAAAATCAGGAATAGCCACGCCACAAACTCCGCCTTTTCTTGCCAGTGCCAATGATGTGTTGGGTGACATAAATTTTGAAAAACTCACCTTGGTCGTATCTTTTTCCGACTTGCGACTCAACGTTGGCTTCGGAACCGAAGCGAATCGGGACGTGAGTGAGGAGTTTGGAACCAGTGGGGACGCGACGCAGTTCGACTCCCTTCTGTTGCAACTGGAGGATCAAACGATCCCCGCACGATTTTACATCAAGATCGGTCCAAGGAAAGAACGCGGCGAAACGGTCACCCTCGCCGCGCAATGCATTCAGGAGTCCACTGCGGAAGGTTGGAGCCTGCCAAGTCCGGATCAGAAAGGTGTACCGGGTTCACGACGGCGGTATACTTGATGGCTTACTGATATCCGAATGGTTTTTGGATGATCGCAGTCGGCCTGGCCGCCAATAGGTTGGGTCGGCCTCGAAGGTTCTCTCCTCATTTGTGTCGCTACTTCAATGAATCGCAACATGGTCAAGCTGAAGATCGCCCTTCTACTTTTTCTGTTGTTTGGGCTCACTACCGTTTCCGGCCAGTGTTGGGCTCAAACGGTGAGCTTCAATCGGGACATCCGTCCGATCCTCTCAAATAACTGTTTTCATTGCCACGGGCCGGACGCGGCTCATCGCGAGGCGGATCTGAGGTTGGACGATGAGACATCGGCATTGGCGGACCGAGGGGGGTATGTGGCGTTGGCGGCGGGTGATCTTTCGAAAAGTGAAGCGTGGCAACGAATTCTCAGCGAAGATCCGGATCTGGTGATGCCGCCTCCCGACTCTCATAAAGAACTCACCTCGGACGAGAAATCACGAATTCGGGCGTGGATCGAGCAGGGCGCGAAGTATGAAGGTCATTGGTCCTTCCTGACACCCAACAAGAGCTCGTTGCCCGTGGTTGATAAGGGGCGATTCAACGAGAACCCGATCGATCGATTCATCTTCGAAGGCCTTTCGAAAGCGGACCTCAAACCATCGCCTCAAGCCTCTAAAGAAATCTTGATTCGGCGGGCGACCTTCGACCTGACCGGGTTACCCCCAACCACTGAGGAGATTTTCGCCTTTTTGAAAGACGATCAACCTGGAGCTTATGAGCGAGTTGTGGATCGCCTGTTGCAATCGCCTCGTTTTGGGGAGCGAATGGCTGTGCATTGGCTTGATGCCGCAAGATACGGTGATACGAGCGTGTTTCACGCCGATGGTCCTCGGGATATGTGGATCTGGAGGGATTGGGTGGTGAACGCATTCAATGACAATCTTTCTTACGATCAATTCACGCTTCAACAAATCGCGGGAGATCTACTTCCGGAAGCGACGTGGCGTGAGCAGGTCGCTACCGGATTTCTTCGAAACAATGCGACGACCGACGAAGGTGGAGCGATCGCCGAAGAATTTCGCGTGGAGTACGCGGTAGATCGCGTGAAGACCACCTCCATGGTCTGGCTCGGACTGAGCATGGAGTGTGCCCAGTGCCATGACCATAAATATGACCCCATTTCACAAGAGGATTACTATCGTTTCTTCGCGTTTTTCAATCAAGCTTCGGACCCCGGAATGCAAACGAGGCGCGGTAATCAGAAACCCATTGTTGAGGTTCCGGATGAAGAGGACCTGCTCAAGGTCCCCGGGGTGGAAGCGGAACTTGAGGCGATTGCGAATCGGCTGATGGAACTCGACAAGTCCGCAGACCCGGACTTCGGAAATTGGATGGTTGAAGCTCAGGAACAAGCTGAGGCAAAAGAGACACCTTCGGGATCCGTTTCGTTCATCAATTTCGACGAAACTGCTGAGAAAAGGATCGATGACGGTTTGGCGCCCGATAAACCGGGAACGCTTGAGGGTGACGCTCGCTTTGAAACTGGCAAACTTGGGCAGGCGATTCAGGTGACGAGCAATGGTTATGGGAAGTTTCCGGAGCAGGGAGACTGGCAGCGGGACCAAAGTTTCAGTCACTCGCTTTGGATTTGGAGCGAGAATCAGCCCTCCGGTGCACCGTTGGCCCGAATGCACGTCGAGGAAGGCCACCGTGGATACGATGTCTTGATCGCCGGCAAGGAAATTGAGGTTCATTTGATCCATCAATGGCCGGAAAATGCGATCAAGGTGGAGGCGAAAGCTGAGCTTGCCCCGAAAAAATGGCACCATCTGTGCGTGACCTACGACGGAAGTAGCAAAGCTGCCGGGGTCAAAATCTATCTGGATGGCAAGCCGCTTGAAGTCGCTGTCGCAGTGGATCAGTTGAGCGAAAGTATTCGGACGGAGTCGCCACTTTTGATCGGTCGCAGATCGAACGGCAACGCGTTCAATGGTCGTGTGGATGAAGTCCGCCTCTACGACCGAGTGCTGGAACCTGAGGAAGCGGCCCGGCTTGCCGAAGCGGATGTGATCGACCAATTGCTGTTGGTTGCGGAAGAAGACAGAACCGACACCCAGCAAAAACAGCTGCGAGACCACTTTCTGACACAGGTTCATGGACCCTATCAGGAAACCCTTCAGGTTCAGACAAAACTTCAACAGCGGCTACAGGAACTTCGCAAGCCACTGAGCACCGTGATGATTATGGCAAACCAGGAGAATCCGCGCATGACTTACGTATTGATGCGAGGACAATACGATTCTCCGGACAAGGAACGTCCCGTCGAACCTGGTACACCTCAAATACTCCCGCCCTTGAGCAACGAGGGGGCCTCCACCCGACTGGATCTCGCTCGGTGGATGGTCCGACCCGACCACCCACTGACCGCGCGGGTGGCCGTCAATCGTTTTTGGCAATTGGTTTTTGGAACGGGTATTGTTCGTTCCACTGAGGATTTTGGTTCGCAGGGTGAGTGGCCCAGCCACCCCGAATTACTCGACTGGCTTGCGGTTGATTTTGTCGAGCATGGATGGGATATCAAACGCCTGGTCAAACAGATGTTGATGAGTCAAACCTATCGGCAATCCTCAAGTGTCCGCCCGGAAGATATCGAGGTAGATCCCGAAAATCGCCTTCTCGCCCGCGGACCGCGTTATCGACTCTCGGCGGAGATGGTCCGCGATCAGGCATTGGCCGTGAGCGGACTGCTGGTGGAACGTCGTGGCGGGCCTTCGGTTAAGCCCTATCAACCGCCGGGACTTTGGAGTGAGGTGTCGCTGAATCCGGGTGTGAAATTCACCAAGGACGCTGGCCCGAATCAATATCGCAGGAGCCTCTACACCTATTGGAAACGGTCGTCACCCCCTCCCATGATGCTGATCTTCGATGCGCCGAGTCGCGAGAAGTGCTCTGTTCGCCGCAGCCGAACGAACACACCGCTTCAGGCCCTGGTGTTGATGAATGACCCTCAGTTTCTCGAAGCCGCGCGAGGCATGGCGGAGCGATTGCTGCTGACCGAGGGCCTCAACGAAACCTCCCGCCTCGAGTTGGCTTACCAATGGGTCACGGCGCGCAAACCGCAGGCGGCCGTCTTGGAAGTCTTGTTGGACCAATTAAGCGGGCAACGTTCCCATTACCAAGACCGCACGGATGCGGCCACTGAGTTGTTGGCTCATGGAGACAGTCCTCGGAATGAGAGCCTGGATCCTGTCGAGCATGCAGCGTGGATGGTGGTTTGTAGTTTGTTGCTCAATCTGGATGAAACCCTCACTCGGGGCTAAGACTCCCAGATCGGGTTGATTGTCTATGAACAAAGAATTTTTACGTGGAGGTCCCCTCGATGGATCCGCAATCTGAACGGTTACTCTTCAATCAACGCCGGCAACTGCTAATGAATTCGGGCCGTGCTCTTGGGGCTGCAGCGGTGGCCATGCTTAACGGTCAACTGGCGATGGGAGCAACGAGTTCCTCGATCGGTGGAAACACGGGACTTCCGGGAGTTCCTCATTTCGCACCGAAGGCCAAACGCGTAATTTACCTCTTCATGGCAGGAGGCCCCAGTCATATCGACACGTGGGATTACAAGCCCGCGTTAAGGGAGATTCATGGAACGGAGTTGCCTGATTCAATTCGGCAAGGTCAACGGATCACCACAATGACTTCTGGGCAGAAGTCGTTTCCGTGTGTTGCCCCGATGTTTGACTTCAAACAGCATGGTTCCAACGGTGCGTGGGTGAGTGAGATTCTCCCCAAGATGGCCAAAAGTATCGATAAGATCTCCCTGATTCGTTCAATGCACACGGAAGCGATCAATCATGATCCGGCGATCACTTTCATCAATACGGGGACCCAACAACCGGGGAAGCCAAGCATGGGGGCATGGCTGAGCTACGGTTTGGGGAGCCCAAACGAGAATCTTCCCGCGTTTGTCGTCATGATTTCACGGGGTAAAGGAAGTCTGCAGGCACTGTACTCTCGACTCTGGGGGAGCGGCTTTCTCCCTTCCAAACATCAGGGGGTTAAATTTCGCGGCGGTAACGATCCGGTGCTGTTTTTGAATGATCCGAAAGGCATGGACCGCGATAATCGGCGGAAGATGCTAGATGCGTTGGCCGCCATCAACGAACAGAGTTTCAATGAATTCGGAGATGCAGAGGCCCAGACGCGGATCGCCCAGTATGAGATGGCCTACCGAATGCAGACGAGTGTTCCAGAATTGATGGACTTGAGTGACGAGTCCGCGGAGACACTCTCGTGGTATGGCGATGCTGTGGAGACGCCCGGCAGTTTTGCAAGGAACTGTGTGATTGCCCGAAGGTTGGCGGAACGCGGCGTCCCATTCATTCAGCTGTATCATCGGGGTTGGGATCAACATGGCAATTTGCCGACCCAGATTCGCGGGCAGTGCAAAGATATCGACCAACCTGCGGCGGGTCTTTTGCGCGATCTCGAGGAACGCGGCCTCCTTGAAGAGACGCTGGTGGTGTGGGGCGGTGAGTTTGGGCGTACGATTTACTCTCAGGGGAAACTCACAGAGAGTAATCATGGCCGAGATCATCATGGCCGGTGTTTTTCGATCTGGATGGCCGGGGGAGGAATTAAAAAGGACTTTGTACTGGGCCAGACTGATGACTATTCCTACAACATCATTGAAGACCCGGTTCACATCCGAGATTTAAACGCGACGATCTTGCATTGCATGGGGATCGATCACAATCGCCTGACCTTTCGGGCGCAAGGTTTGGACCAAACACTCACAGGAGTCGAACCGTGCCGAGTCGTACGGGAGGTCTTGGCCTAGCGTTGGACCTCCGGGATGCATACGTTGAAGCCGGTGCTGCCACTCCCGGTCCGGCGTGAAGACCAATGGACTGTATATTGCCGAAGTTTTAAGAATGACAGGGAACTTTCGGTAGGGTTGAGAATCTAAGCCGAGGCTTAGAATGGGACAGCGTTCGGCAAAGCTTCGAGAAAATTTAGAAGCTAAGCGGGTTGAACGGCTCGCCTGCATGTCGCGTTTTTGACTAACTATGGATTCGATTTTACCAACGATAAAGTGACCACTGAAATGAAGACCATCCTCTTGTTCCTCGCTTCTGTCCTCTTTGTGCTCCCCCAATCCTCTTGGGCACAGCCGCCAGAAGATGCCATGCTTTACATTTCACGAACCATGGGGTTTCGACCACCCGGTTTCATGACACCTCAAAGTGACTATGGCTTCGAAATCAAGAAAAATGGGGAGTGGAAGTACAACTCCTTTGCACCTCAGAAAGATCGGAAGGGGCCAAAGACCGGTGAGCTGATGATGCCCATGGAGTCTTTTATCGAGCAACTTCAGATCCTTGGTTTGGATGACCTCCCCGAACCGGATCCCAATGCGCCGAAAATTGCTGACTTGCCCAAAATGACGATTCGCAGGAAGGTCGACGGTAAAGCTTGGGTTCGCGAAATTCCGCCTCGAAGTGACATCGCCATGGAACTTCATTATCTGATTCAGCAAATCGTTCTGGGAATCCGAGAAATTCCGACCAAGGATTTCCCGCTTGTCGAGGATAAGCCGGTCGGCATCGATAAACCCAGGACGCTCAAAACGTCGGACGACTTGGAGGAAGCATTTGGGAAAGAAAAGGCCGGTGAACTTTTGAAGCGCATCGACCTGGAGAAAAAGCAGCTGGTGATCTTTCGTTGGGCTGGGTCAGGTCAAGATGAATTATTTGCCAATCTCGAGGGCGAAGACGATGCGGAGCAACTTGTTTTTGGTTACCGAAGAGGCATGACGAGAGATCTTAGACAACACGCGCGTTACTACGTCGTCGAGCGCGGTCAGGAGTGGAAAATCGAGAAACTGCCGCCTGCAAGATTTAACCGCTAAGGGACGCGAGCCCTACTATCCAAGCGAGTCAATAGAAGAGTTTGGGGGGACGGAAGGAGAGTCATTCTGCCCTGACGTTCGTGCCGCGAATAGAAAAAGGCCGTGTCCAATAACGGACACGGCCTTCTTATTTAGTAAAGGTTCCTGAGTTCGAGGCCCCCTTAGAACCAACCTTTTTTGTTGGTGATGTACTCGTTGACGAAATCTTCATCGGATTTCGTGAGATAGATGATCCAAATTTTCGAGCTGTTTTAGGATCTTGTCCAAAATGTCTGCGTCGGTATTTCCCTCACCACACGGTAGCACGGGTTTGAGGGGGATTGGCGTTTCGTCCATTCTATAGGCGGTGCCGTGCTGGTGAATTCCATAGACAGCCGTGGTGAAACGAACCGTGGGTGAAAAGGCCGGTGTCTCGGAAGGATAATCAAGGACAATAGTAGGAATCGCCCTGACGTGAGCTTGGGCCGATGCAGATAATTTTTCAAACCCCTCGCTTCCAACGAAGAGGCAGCAATCGGCTTCTCGACGTTCCAAAATCTCATTGGCGGAATACTCGCCGGGTCCGTAGCGAGGGAAGCCACGACTGAAATTGACGCTGAAGGGAAAGCCTGTTTGCCAACATAGAACACTGTCCGCACCGGCGACGTCACCGGGAATTCTCATACGGCGTGCATAAAATCGGGTTTTCGAGTTCAGGTCGGTTACCAACCGAAGTAGCGCTTCCACGTTGGCATGGGGTGGTCCATGCCGTGTTAAACCAAGGCCGAAGTAAACGATACCACTGCGGCAATGGGTCATGAGTGATGCAAGCTTTTGAATGGCCTCGGTCCCAACGCCTTTAGGCCATCGACATGGCACCTGCCCTCCGACAAGACTCCGCAACGCCCAGATGACGTCGAAGTCGCCTCCGGGGGGAAGTTTCAGCCAAAAATCGGCGATCTCGGTGGTCTCCGTTTTTTGGGTATCCACCACGACCACTTTTCGGTCGAGGCGACCATTGGGTAGGAATTCTCCGCCAGGCGTGAGTGAATATCTCTCGCCGTGACGAGGGTGGCTCACGGCTGGATTGGAACCCCAGAAAATGACCAGATCGCACCGATGGCGAGCCTCGCCCAGCGTACACGTGTTTTCGCCCGCTTGCTGTAAGGCGACGATGGAAGGCGCATGGCATCGAGATGCGGTGGTGTCGATGGTGGCCCCGAGCGAGTCGGCAAGTCGGACTGCGGCTCGTTGCCCAGTCGTGCTACTGCGCGAAAGTCCGTAGATTAATGGGGCACGGCTTGATTTCAAAATGGCCGCCGCCTCACGTATTGCGGTTTCGGGCGTGCATTCCGACCCATGGTGGAACGCCGGCCAATGGGCATGGGACTTCTGTTTCAGCAGAAAAGGCCGGGCCAATTCGCACGCATTCTCCGCTTCGACCATGCGTCCGCCCTGGACGCTGATTTTGAGGTCATCGCAGACACAGCCGCAAAGGGTGCAAGCCACATCTTGGATTGGCAGTTCCGAAGGGGTGAATTGAGACAAGGGTAGGAAGCTTTTTGGGTGCGAGGGGTCGTGAATCAAGCGGGGCGAGATTCGCTTGCGTTTAAGCGAGTTTATCCCATGTTTATAAGTGGCCGCTCTTAAATTCAAAAGGCCCGAGGATTTCGGCTTTCTTTTTGGACGCTAGCGGTATGCGATTGGTCTTGCCGTTTCAGCCGTTTCGGAACACATTGAGTCCCGTCGAGGTGTTGCTGTGAACTCCGAGAAGAGGTTCAGCCGAACCTTTTTGGTTGACGCAACCGTTTCGGCACAGACGACTCGACCAAAAAACACGAGGCCTTCAAGGATGGTAGGCCCGGGCGCGGTGGATACCGGCGACTCCATGGAGGGATCCCAATGGGCAGTGTTTCTGCAATCGCACTTGTCTTTGTCTATTCGGCCACAGCCGACGTGCAGCTCCTGTTTTTTTCAAGCCAGGCTTGCTTGCCCTGTCAGCAGGTTAAACCGGCGGTCTCCCAGATGCTCAGCGAGGGGTATCCGGTTGTCCCAGTCGATATCGACCAACGATCCGACCTTGCGAACCGGTATCAAGTCCAACAGATTCCATGCTTTGTTCTGACGGTAAACGGACAGGAAGTCCACCGAGTGGTGGGCAATCGTACCGCGACGACACTGAAAGCATGGATGCAAAGTGCACTGTCACAAGCACAGCTCGCGGCAAACGCTTCCAACATCGCCACTCCCACCATGACTTCCGGGGAGCAATTTCGGGCGGGTCAGCCGCCACGCAGCTCTACAATTCCCTCCGCGGAAGACACCCGCGTGTCACCGGAGCATCCCGTATTGGCTGACCGCTGGAGCGGCACCAACAGAATGGTTTCGACAAGCCAATCGCCGATGGCTCAACGAAATGCGCTTTCCTCCACCGTCCGTATTCATGTCGAGGAACCGCAGGCCTTCGCCGTGGGTACAGGGACCGTGATCGATCAAGAGGGAGGGTCGATTCTGATTCTGACCTGTGGTCACCTGTTTCGCGAGTCTGGTCAGCACGCGCGAATCAAGATCGATGCTGGCTTTCCTGATCAACCCGTGGCTGGCCTCGATGCCCGTGTCCTGTTTTACGATTCGGAGACGCACGATGTCGCTCTTGTGGTGGCTCATACCGAGCGGACGTTTCGTGTGGCGAAAATCGCACCGCCCCAATTCGTGGTCAATGTAGGGGATCAGGTTTTTGCCGCAGGTTGCTCGGGAGGCGAGGCACCATCGATTTTACCCACCCGCATCAAAGCACTGACGAACTACTCGGGCGTTGTAAAAATCGATACTTACCGTCGACCGGAACAAGGTCGTAGTGGTGGAGGTCTATTCTCTGCTGGCGGGCAGTTGATCGGTGTGTGCAATGCCGCGGCCGTTCAAGTTGACGAAGGAATCTATGCTGGACTGCAAGGGATTTATGCGGCTTTGGATGCGACAAACTTGAGGAACAAGGTCCTCACTCCGGATGTCGGCCTTCTTTCGGGTAACGCGGGTACAAATCGGACCATGGCTGATCCTTCGCGCAATCCAGTTCGGCAAACAAATGAGTTGACAACTCCTCTTCACTCACAGATTCTGCAACCGGTTTCGACGGAGCGTGGTCAACCGAAAATGACGGTTCTGATTCAGTCCGATGCGAATGCTGGGCTTGCAGAAATGGTGACCATCTCGAATCCCTCAGAGGAGCTGATTCGAATGATCCGCGCGGAAAAGAACCGGGAGTCTAACGGTTGGGCCTCGAGTAGAGATTCTCGTCCGATGACGATCCCCCCTCAGGATGCGAACGTCAGAGCGCAATCTCCCGAACCACCTCCCCGTCGATAAAACGTTGTTTGATCGTGAACCAACTCATTCTTGAGGTGTGTGGGCTTTTTTGGGGTGAGTGAGCGGTTTTCCGTCGAACGAGATTCGCTTCTCTTTCCAATAGACGTTTTAGAAAGGGGTGACCTCTTATCCTGATTTTTCTAAAGCATCGTTTTGGTCGATCCTCAGGCTTTTCTGAGCAGCCATGATTCGGTTGAGTTCGAACGTTCCGACAAGCGTACCGGTAAGCGCCAGAGCCGCACAGACCAGGGGAATGCGTTCGGTAGGAACGTTCAGCCAACCTTTCAGCCCCCAATAAAGCAGCGATGCCGCGGAAGTGAAGACGAAGGATAAGAAGTTGGCGGTTCCAAAGAAGCGTCCTCGCTCATCCGTAGGTGACAGGAATTGCAGGAGCGATTGCAAAGGTACGATATAGAAACCCGCGAAAAAGCCGATCAGGAAAACCAGGATCTTAAGTCCAGCCGCGTCGGTTCCGACGATTTCGAGGCCAAGAAAATCTTTGGAAACGAAGCCCATCGTGGCAAAGCAAGCGGTCATGCCAAAGGCTCCGATCAAGGCCAAGTAGGGCCGGATCGTCTTGCCGGACAGAACGGCGACCAAGATGCTCCCGATCACAATGGCAATGGCGAGTAAGCCAACGGTCATGGTGATGGAGGTGTTGGAGACCAATAAAATTTCCCGATAGTCGGGCAGCAAGAGCAGGGCCAGCATGCCAATCATGTAGAAGCCGGACCAGGAGAAGAGCACCACAAGCAAGGGGCGACTGGAATCCTTGAACGTCCTGGCGTGCAAACCAAAGATATCTTTTGAAAGTTTCAAATCGGGAGCGACGGCTTTCATTTTCGGCATGAAAAGGACTGCACCAAGCCCTGCGAAGGCGACAAGGAGCAAAGCGGCTCCTGCGGGCCACCGGATCTCGGGCCGATCGGGGTCCCTGACCAACTGGTCTTCCTTTTTGACTCCCTGCTCAGAGCCTTCGCCCTCCACCTCTTGCACGGACAGGGCCTGGTCGCCATCAGGACTTGTCGTTTCTGCCGCAACGATCGCACGAGGCGTTTCGAGTTCACTGGCTTTGATCATGGGATAATACATGTCTGCCAAAGGGCCAGCAGCGAGCGACCCAAGAATCACCGCGACATTGCTGAGCGCGTTGATGAAGCCGTTGGCTTGGCTCAGGCGATGATCGTCGACCAGATCAGGAATCGAGCCGAATTTCGCTGGGCCATAAAATGAACTTTGGACGGCGAGAAGAAGCAGTGCGAGGAGCGAAAGCCAAAAACTTGCAAAAATCAGCCCCGCAAAGGCGAGCAAGGCGATGGGAATTTCAGCGATCTTGACCCAGAGGATGACCTGCTGCTTACTGAACTTGTCTGCGAGTTGTCCCGCATATCCGGAAAGAAAAATGAATGGGAGGGTGAGGACCAGTCCGACGACCCCTTGGCTTCCGTCACCCAGACGATTGGCCCAAAGTCCGCCACCCGCCACCATCAAGATGAGAATCTGCTTAAGGATGTTGTCGTTGGCCGCGCCAAAGAACGAAATGGCGAGGAGGGATAAGAACCCGCGATTGCCGATCGACCCTCGGTCCCTCAGGGTTGAGGGTATCTCTGAGGTCGAGTCTGAAGAGGCCTTGGTTTGATCGGTCAACGTTTTCATTCCTTGATATTTACGGGACATTCCAATCCCCGTGATCCCTCAGATTGTTCGACGAGCTATAAGCTAACCGATTCTCAAGTAACGAGCGACTTTTTGGGAACAATTCGCTGGTTTTGGGACGTTGTCCGATTGGCTTTTTGCCCGCAAATACAAGTGACCGGTGGGGGCCTGTCATTTTTTGCTCAACGGCTTGGATGAGGGCACGGGACGAATCTGCGAATGGCTCCACCGTTGAGACTGCTGTGATTGACCCGATGCGCAAAAATTTGAACTCACCGAGGGTTTGCGCCAGTTGAAACACTTTCAAAGCACACGAAGGTCGCGGATTGAGTTTCAATTTTCAGGGCAAATGGGTCCTTCCAAAACTCGATTCGCGGTGGCTAACGATTCACTTCGAAGTATTGAGACATGGACCTCAGGCGTTTGACCTGCGCGCGGATGACCATGCCTATAAGGAAGAGGCCGCAACAATAAAACAGAGGCTGGTGAATACGACGATTAAGATTTGGTCGTTCGGGATCACCGATTGGAATCAGGTCCTCCGTGTGGAGAAAACAGAGGAGAAGGTAGGCCATGATGCATTGCGCGGTGATCCCGAGGACGAGACGCCTGCGACCAAAGAAACCACTGGAAGCGATGATGAATGGGTAGCCAATCAGGTAGGTGGTTTTCGCAGGACCGTCGACACCATGAAGGAGCAGTGTGAATGCAACCACATCCACGCTCCCCCAGATCGCCTCGATCTGATCTCGCCGTACGGTATTCCGGATACCACGAGCCAAAGGAAAGCACAGGGCTGCCCAAAGAACCATAATCATCGAATGGCCGACGTAATAGCTCAGGTCCTGGTGAGAGAGAAAAAACAGGGTGGAGACGGCGAAAATCGTACTGATGCCACCGAGGTGCGCGGTCAAAAGCGGATGCCGCCGGCAGGTGCGGCGTATTTTCTGGATCCTGCCCACCTGCCCCGCTTCCGGCGTCTCTCCTCTTAAAAATCGGTCGAGGTCCCTCTCCAATTGAGTGGCGGTCTCGTATCGATTTGCCGGCTTCTTTTCGAGGCACCTGAGCACGATATCCGAAAGTGGCTTGGATACCTTGGGGTTCAGTTTGTGTGGGGGGAGCGGCGCGACCTCCTGAACTCGGAGTAAAACGTCCAAAGGATTGTCCGCCGTGTGGGGTGCCTGAGCGGTCAGGCAGTGAAACAGGATGGCGCCGATGGAGTAGACGTCGGCCGCCGGATTTGCAGCGACCGATTGACCTCGTGCTTGCTCGGGAGGCATGTAGGCGGGGGTCCCCAGAATTTGACCATCCGTGGTCAGTTGCTGGTTCATGTTGGGGTTATGCGCGAGCCCAAAATCTGTAATTCTCGGTTCGTTATTCTGATCGATCAGAATATTTCCCGGCTTCAGATCTCTATGAATGACACCTTCTCGATGAGCGTAGGCGATGGCGGATGAAATTTTCTTCGCAACCATCACTGCCTCTTGAACATCCAGTGGACCTTTCATGATTTTTGCGGACAGCGTTTCGCCCTCGATCAACGCCATAGAAAAAAAATGAAGACCCTGGATCTGCCCCGAGTCATAAACAGGCACAATGTGGGCATGGTCGAGGCTGGCTGCGGAATTGGCTTCGGCATGGAATCTTGCCACTTCGGTGGCACTTGCCAGTCCGCCGGACTTGATCATTTTGATTGCCACGCGGCGATTGAGTTTTTGATCGAGGGCCTCAAAAATAACGCCCATACCCCCTCGGTCAATCTCTTTTACCAATAGGTAGTCACCAAACGACTGATTTTCCATATCGGCGAAGGAGTCCGGGGGTTCGGCTGATTCACCCGCGTGAAGCGCACTTGCCGATTGACCGGGATCCGCGAGCGCCGCTTCCATACGGACATGGTCTTGAAAAAAATCCCGAAGCTTTTCTTCCAGATCCGGGTATCTCGCCACCCAATCCTCAAGTTTGAGGGGTGTTCCCTGTTCGAGGCTGATCAACATCGCGGCGATCACGCCATCAACCTCTGAATTTGAGGACTCGTCAAGTTCTGATCGAGAACCTGTCATCGCGAATCAATCTTGGAAGGGGAAAAACATTGAGTGGGATTGAGAGGTTTGCGTGCGGTTCCGAAGTAATGAACGGTTCAGTCCTCTTTCCCGAGCCGACTGCGTAAATTCTTCAATCCCCGATGAAGCAGACCTGCAACCGCTTCCACACTTCGATCCATCGCTCCGCCGATTTCGGACAAGGTCAAGCCTTCGTGGTATTTGAGCAAAATCGCGTTCCGCTGTGTTTCCGGGAGTTGTTCCATGGCATCGGCCAGTTGCAGGATTTGCTCATGGCGCATGGCCTTCTGGTCGGGTGACGACTCATCGATGGCCAGCATTCGTTCCAAGCACATCGAAGACGCATCGACGGCGTTTTGTAACGCTCGTTCACGACTGATGTTCCGTTTGTCCCGGTGGTAGTCGCGTACCGTGTGAAGCAGATTGCGAGTGAGGATCTGCCGTAGCCATGCGGCACGTTGGGCATCACTCTCTCCACGAAACTGGTCTCGAGCCTGATGAGCCTGGAGCATGGTGAGTTGGACAATATCACTCGGATCGACCTTGGCCGCAAGTTGTTTATCCAGGTTCATACGCGCCAGCAACTGCAAATAAGATCGAAACTGCTCAAAAGAGGGGTCGTTCCCAGAAGGCGTTGGACTCATGATAGGTTGCTTTTTGGGGTGAGCAATTTCGCGTTCGCGAGGAAACGGATCCTGCGTGAACAGTTGGGCGTGGGACGCCGAGTCGACGACTTCGAGCGTCGCTCAGCGGCTAAACACCTGGGCCAAAGACTGGCCTTGGTCAGTGAGTGGCACGGGACGTTCTCCATCATAAATTTCATGCGTTGGATTGATTCCCGTGGATGCGTAAAGAATCGCATGGAAATCAGGAACGGAGACAGGATTTTCAACGACTTTTCGGCCGAAGTCATCAGTGGATCCGCGTCGTCCGCATTGTCGAAGTTCCAAGCCGCAATCGGTGACAGAGAAGGGATATCCTCACGTGGAGGGGTTTGCCCCCAGCTTATGACGACGGGGCTGCAGATCGCTGCAAGGGTCCAGGCCAAAATGACAGGGGACTGGCCAAGCGGAGGTGGGCTGCTGAAACAGCGATGGGTTTGGTGGTCGCGAAATTTTTTGGTCGGCACGCGATCGCTCTCCCATTTCAAGTTACAGGCGAGGTAATTCACGTTGGGTCAAATTGTGACTCCGACTCGCTCTCGATGCCGTTTGGAGACCCTTGTGGATTCCGACATTAGATCCCTCGGACGCACCATAATTAGTATACCTGAGTGTCGTCCACCGGGGATAGTGAATGGGAATCGACATCAGGCGGCCTGAGTCAGACGAAGCCGAAAAATCTTTGTGAAAAGGCAACATCCCAATCGTCGGTCGTTACAATATCGAGTCGCGGCGAGGCAGGCGGTCCGAGTTCTATTAAGGCTCCGCTCGCCATCCTTTGACCCGCACTTCCCCCCCCCAATGAATTCCCCGCTTTGAATGCGAGCCTACGGCTGGCGACGGGTTGGCCTACTGAACAGCCCATCTTCGCGACCACGACTCGTCGTTTCCCAGACAACCACTCAGTCATTTCAGCAATGAGGAGAATGAAATGCCGCGACGCACCCGAAGAGAGTTCCTGGAAGACTCCATGTTTGCGACCGCCGCCGCAATGGCGACAACCACTGCAACGAACGCATTTGCTCAAGAACAGGAGACACCTAAGTCGGCCAACGACCGTTTGAATGTCGCTGTCGTGGGTGTGCGGGGGCGTGGAGGCTCACACATTGGTGCCTTCGCGGGGCGTCAGGACACTCAGGTCACCTGGGTGGTCGATCCGGACCGAAATATCGGTGGGGATCGAGCTGAAGAGATCGGGAAACGGCAAAACGGACAGTCCCCGAAATTCGCCACGGACCTCCGGGAAATGTTGGAGGATTCCTCGGTCGACATTGTCTCCATCGCGACACCCAATCACTGGCATGCACTCGCATCGATCTGGGCCATCCAGGCGGGGAAGGATGTGTACGTGGAGAAGCCAGTGAGCCACAACGTTTCCGAGGGACGAAGAATCGTTGAGGCTGCCAGAAAATACGAAAAGATCGTCCAGACTGGAACCCAATGCCGCTCGAATCCCGGCATGCGAGAAGCGATCAAATTTGTTCAGGATGGTGGTATCGGGCAACTTAAGGTGGCCCGAGGTCTATGCTACAAGCGACGCGGAAGCATCGGCCCGCGGGGCGAGTACAAAGTGCCTCCACACATTGATTACAACTTGTGGCTCGGACCGGCGCCGGAAGAAGCGTTGACACGACCGCAATTTCATTACGATTGGCACTGGCAGTGGTCTTACGGCAACGGCGATCTAGGGAATCAGGGGATTCACCAGATGGATCTAGCCCGTTGGGGACTTGGCGAATCAAAATTGTGCCAGGGCGTGTTCAGTTACGGTGGCCGATTGGGATATGAAGACGCCGGTGAAACGGCGAACACGCAGGTCGTGGTTCATGACTACGGGGATACCTCATTGGTCTTCGAAGTGCGTGGACTGAACACCGATGCTTATCAGGGTGCCAAAGTGGGTGTGATCTTTGAGGGTACCGATGGCTATGTGGTGATGACAAGCTACGACAGTGGCACCGCGTTTGACCTTGATGGTCAAGCCACTCGAACCTTTAAGGGGGGCGGCGATCACTTTGGGAACTTTAAGAAGGCCGTCCGCTCACGAAAAATATCCGATCTGAACGCTGACATTGAGGAGGGACACCTTTCCAGCGCTCTTTGCCACCTTGGGAATATCTCGTATTCGCTCGGGGAATCGACCGGAATTGAAGATGCAGCAGTCTCGGTTGGTGAGATGAACGCGCCCGAGAACATGAAAGCGACATTTGAAAGGACGATGACGCACCTCGGCAAAAATGATGTCGCGTTGGAGACCGCCAACATCACGTTGGGACCCCATCTGAAGTTCGACCCCAATTCCGAGACTTTCGTAAACCACGCCACCGCGGACACGATGCTAACCCGTCCGTATCGGGCTCCATTTATCGTGCCAAAAGCTGGCGAAGTTTAACGTGAGGTTGAACTCGCGGGTGGCAATCCCTGAAGGTTTGATCACTAAAAAAACGGGCCCGAGCTGCGTTAATGCAGCTCGGGTTTTTTTGTGACCACGCTTATTCCGCGACGGAAAACAGGATGGCAACGCTCCGAGGATGATGCCGGCTTCCATCGAGTTGGCCGGTGAAAAGGCGGGAATTGGAGGGTCGGAGCTAGGGTTTGAGGTGTGGTTTCGCTTGGAGCGAGATTGCCCCTTTGGTTGTAAATAGGGTGTTTAAGGATCTGGTTGAACTCATGAGTTGTGCGGTTAAAACCGATGAAAAAGCGAATGGAATGAGCCGGAATCGCCGAACACCGCTTGACGGTATGAGTTCCGGTAGAAAACAATGACGTCAGATGAAATTAACTGCGGGAATTCCCGCTCATTCGTCGTTCTACAGTTGAATCGTACATCTACATTTTTGACCGGGAGTTCGAACATGTTGAAGAAGTTGGGTCAGTTCTTTGCCGTGGGTGCCATGTTGTGTGGTCTGGTTCTTTTCCAAGGTTGTGGTGGCGACGATATCTCTGCCCCTGACGTTCCACTTGACGATACCGGTAGCCCTGAAGGAAGCGAAGAGATGTCTGAGGATCACTCCGACCACGATCACGGTGAAGAGGGTCACTCGGAAGAAGGTGACGCTGAAGCGCCTGCCGAGGAGCCTGCAGAAGCTCCTGCCGAAGGCGAAGGCAACTAAGCTTGCTCTTCGTTGGTTAGAGAATCAAAGAACCGGTCCCGTTTGGGGGCCGGTTTTTTTATGTCCAGAGAAAAGGTCGACAACCTTAGGTACTGGGCGAGCTTGATGAAGTGTCCACGCTTTTTTTGACGCGGTGGCTGCCCGCGGTACCTTCGCCTTCGTCGTCTTTTAGTGGTAATCTTGACCAGACGGCAGCGAGGATGCTTCCGATCAAGCAACTCGCCAAAGCACTAAAGGCACAGGGGAGGGAAACCATGGAAGCTTGGGAAAAGGTTCCACTTGTCGCGAGTGAGATTCCCAAACCACCATTCTGCATCCCCACTTCGATTGCCGTCGTTCGAGCCGCCCTCTCCTTTCCGGTGATGAATCGACTGAACACGTAGCCTAACGTCGCACCGGTAAGGTGCACTGAGGCAACGGCGGCGATGATCTGAACGCCTGAGTCACGGATGCTCTCTCTTTGCACTGCCACGATAGCGGCAACGATCAGCACGATAAAGAGAACGGCCATCGGAGGGGAATAAGGTAGTATAGCGCGCGTCAATTTTGGCATGCAGAGGCGAATCGAAAGACCGGCGGCCACTGGAATCAAAACGACGAATGCTGTCTTGGTGATCAACGCGACTGGATTGATATCGACGCGACTCCCGACCAGTTCGGTAGTCAAGAGTGGCGTCGCCAATACGGCGACGATCGTAGAAACCGCGGTCATGGACACGCTGAGGGCGAGATCCGCCTTGGCGATGTAGCTGATGACGTTCGATGCGGTACCGCCGGGGCAACAAGACACCAAGATCAACCCCACTGCGTAAGGGGTGTCCAAGTTGAAAAGGCGACCACTCAAATACCCGGCGAGTGGCATGATCGTGAATTGCAAGGCAACCCCGCTTAGAGCGGATCGGGGCATCTTGGCAACACGTAAAAAATCCTCAAACTTCAAGGTCAGACCCATGCCGAGCATGATGACTCCAAGCATGGGATCAACGCAGAGTTTGAGGTTTAACCACAGAAAACTGGGCGGATAAATGAAGGCGAGCAGACTGGCGAGGAATATCCAGATGGCGAAACCATTCACGAACCATTTCATTGTCGGCATCCAACGAACGGTGGGGTCGGTCAAGGGGCTGGATTATTATGGAGGCACTCGCTTATCGCAAGCCACAGTCTTATCCTTTCAAATCGACGCTTGCGGTTTCTGACGGTGAGAGTCCGACCACGCAGGCGGCGTGGCAAAGAGGGATGGATGCGTGGTTCTTTGGAGTTGTGACGCGATCCATCGGCACAGAACGGAAAAACGAAGCATAGCCTGGTTCGAAGCACTCGTGGGATCCCCGCGGCGTCCGAAGACCAAATACGGCAGCGGCTGGATCGGGATGGTGTGTGGCTCTCTTGCAAAGAGCCGGAGTAACCATGGCACGCGGTAATGTTCAGAACACCATTGCTTCCCGATCTTCGTCCAGAAGTTGCCCTCCATCCAAATGAGATGGCGATCGGAGTTCGTGAGGTGGCGGCGTGTTCGGATACCCACTCGACCGTTTTCCTCGGCCATAGCGCGGAGTGTGCGAATCCCTAGGGAGGTGGGATAGGAAGTGCAAGTGGTGGGTCTCAGAAACTCCCACCGCGCAACCACGGAAGTTGTGACTTTTATTTCATAATGATGAGTCGGGAAGGATCGTGTTGGGGGGCCTCCGCAACGCTCCTGCCTCATCGCGGTTCGTTTCGCGACCTGAAGAGACCATTAGGATTCAATCTTCACGATCATGTTAGCGGCGTCTTTCTGAAATCGGGTTCGACATCCTTTAGAGCAGAAGTGTGTAGCGAAGTCGTTGACGTGAG
>JAKVCA010000003.1 GCA_022448315.1 Pirellulaceae bacterium
AACTCTTCCATCAGTCCATCTCTCTAGACTTGCAGCCTGTGCTCAGGGTGTTTGATCGAGAAGCAGAATGCTCCGATCGGTTGTCAGGCCGACGTTTTAGAGGCTCTTTCGCCTCATCTTTGGCCTCTGACCAGTCTGGCAATGCCAGTCGTTGGTTCTCACGCATAAGAAGTGGGCCGAAATTTTGGGGCATTTTGAGCTCGAGGAGTTTTCCGACCACCCAAAAGACGGAAGGTACATATGGAGGTGTCGTCGCTCGCCGGTTTTGCTTGCTTGCCGAACCCTTGAGGCTTAACCTTTTGGTTAGGAGCCCGTTTGTTTGGCTACTTGGCGACAGAAATCGTCTTTTTTTGATTTCGTGGATGCCTCACGTCTCTCACCGATCAACCCGAAAAGCTCAACGGTTCGCCGACTGTCAGCAAAAACCACATGGATTAACCGCAAGATGCGCCTCAACGAATGGTTTACCCCGACGCTGTCATGCTTGACTTTCTTCATTTTTGGAGGGCCGGCATGGTCTCAATCAGATGACGATTTGAGTTTCCAGAGAGACATCCGCCCCATCCTTTCCGACAAATGCTTTGCCTGTCACGGACCGGATGCAGAAACTCGAGAGGCTGACCTGCGACTGGACGACCGAGGAGCCGCGATCCACGTCCTCACTCCGGAAAACCCCGACCAAAGCGAACTGCTGCGACGCATCACGTCGAAAGATCCCGACGAACAAATGCCTCCACCCGAATTCAAGAATCGGCTCACTTCGGAAGAAATCGAAAGTTTGAGGCAATGGGTTACATCCGGGAGTGAATACCAGAATCACTGGTCATTTCAGCCCGTGGGACTACCGAAGATTCCCCAAATCGATGATCAGCATCCCCTGGCGACTTGGCCGGTCAACGCGATCGATCAATGGGTACTTGAGGGTTTACTCAAACAGGGCAAACAACCATCACCTCCAGCGACCCGATCTCGCTGGCTACGCCGCGTTTACTTCGACTTGATTGGCCTGCCACCAACCCCTGAAGAACTCCAGCAGTTTCTGGACGATGACTCAAAAGAGGCTCGGGGAAAGGTGGTGGACCAACTTCTGGAGAGTGAAGAATACGGAGAGCGAATGGCCAATGCATGGCTTGAGGTCGCGCGTTATTCGGACACCTACGGATACCAGGTGGATCGAGACCGTTATGTCTGGCCATGGAGAGACTGGGTGATTGGTGCTTACAACCGCAATTTGCCCTACGATGAATTTGTCACATGGCAGATCGCCGGCGACCTGCTTCAGGACGCAACCCCGGAGCAAATTCTTGCCACCACGTTCTGTCGTCTTCATCCTCAAAAGGTGGAGGGCGGCAGCACGCCAGAAGAGTTCAGGGTGGAATACGTGGCCGATCGCACTCACACTTTTGCAACCGCCTTTTTGGGACTAACGCTGGAGTGCGCGAGATGCCATGACCACAAGTACGATCCGCTGTCGACCAAAGAGTATTACCAGCTTTTCGCATATTTCAACAATATTGATGAAGCCGGTCTTTATTCCTACTTCACCAACAGCGTCCCGACGCCGACACAGAAACTGGAATCGGATGAACAACGACAGCAACAGCTACTCGCGAATCAAAGAATCCAGCAGCATCGGTCAGATTTAGTCAACATTCATGAGCAGCCCCATGCAGCCTTCGACTCATGGTTGGAAAATCTACCGGAATCCATGGTGCTGCCCTCCCCCATCAAGCACCTCGACTTCGAGTCGGTCTCAGGCAACAACAAGGCGATTGAAGGTGTCATTGGGCAAGCGATCGAACTGACGGGCGATGATGGCGTTGGCCTGGACGTTGGTAACTTCAATCGGTCGCAACCATTCTCAGTGGCTCTGTGGCTTCGAACTCCCGCACTCAAAGACCGCGCCGTCATCTTTCATCGCTCAAGAGCTTGGACGGATGCCGGCAGTCGCGGTTACGAGCTTCTCATGGATGACGGCCGTCTCGCCTGGTCCCTGATTCACTTCTGGCCCGGAAATGCCATTTCAATCCGAACCCAAGACCCCGTGCCGGTAGACCAATGGGTTCAGGTGACCGTCACCTACGATGGTTCGTCCAAAGCGGCTGGACTGTCCATCTACATCAATGGGAAAAAGACGCCTACGATTCAGATTCGTGATCACCTCGTGAAAAACATCACTGGAGGTGGGGGGGACAATATCACCATTGGCCAGCGGTTCAGGGACCGAGGATTCAACCAAGGCGGGATTGATGAATTCAAGGTTTATGACACGGAGTTGAAGAGCCTTGAAGTCCAACAGATCTACGCATCGGGAACGTGGGAAAAGGTACGAAGCTGGGACGTGCCTGCGCGGCAACAGAGCCTGGATTTGAAGAAATATTTCCTGGCCAGATTGGATTCCCAATACCAGGAGAAACTGACACAACTGCAGAACGACCGCAAATCGCTATACGACCTTCAAAATGGTTTGACGGAAATCATGGTCATGAAGGAAATGCGTCCCCGTCGTGAAACCTTCATATTAAAACGAGGCGATTATGACTCACCCACAACGCCGGTGAATCCCGACCCCCCAGCCGCGTTGGGGGCGATCTCACATTACGAGGACGATCGTCTTGGTCTGGCCAAGTGGCTGACGTCCCCCGAGAATCCTCTGGCATCACGAGTCGCCGTGAATCGACTTTGGCAACTTTGCTTCGGCTTCGGCCTTGTCAGAACCCCAGAGGATTTTGGTTCTCAAGGCGCTCTCCCGACACATCCCGAACTTCTGGACTGGTTGGCAAGAGATTTCATGGATCATGGTTGGGATCAGAAGCGGTTTCTCAAACAAGTGGTGCTTTCGAGTACCTATGGGCAAACGTCGGATGTCTCCCGCGACCAATGGCTTGCTGACCCGGACAATTTGTTTTTGGGTCGCGGACCAAGATATCGTCTTCCCGCAGAAATGATCCGCGACCAGGCGCTCTACATTTCTGGCCTGCTGGTGAAACGCGTCGGGGGTGGACCCGTTCGACCCTATGAGGTTGGAGTCTCTTTCAAACCAGCAAACCCGGACAAGGGCGAAGGCTTGTACCGACGCAGCCTTTACACCTACTGGAAGCGGACTGCGCCTGCCCCTGTCATGCTTGCCCTTGACGCTTCAAAACGCGATGTTTGCACGGTGAAACGAGAACGGACCAGTAGCCCGATTCAAGCCATCGTCCTGCTCAACGACCCGCAGATGCTTGAAGCATCCCGAGTTCTGGCCGAGTCTCTTTTGAACCAACACAACAGTCCTGAAATGATGATCGAAAGCCTGTTGCGTAAAGCGACCTCACGCTCCCCAACGGAATTGGAGATGAGCGAATTGCTTCAACTCTACCAAGATCTGCAAAGGGATTTCCTGGCAGCACCCGACGAAGCGAAGACGGTCGCGACTGCCGGAGAAAAAGAGCCGCAGGCCGATCTTGATCCTGTCGACGTGGCGGCGATGACGACCGTCGTAAGTACCGTTCTGAATCTCGATGCAAGTCTCTACAAGAGATAGGCCCATCCACCGCTCCCCGCATAAGTGAAACCAAGTTGATGACAACTCAGGATGACCCTCGGACAACCTCGAAAAAACGCCCATCGGTCAACACCATGTTTTCCGCACAACCTCACTCCACCTCCGTGTGCCGACGACAGGTGCTCCAGAACTTTGGACTGGGCCTGGGAGGCCTCGCGGCATTTGACTTGATGCGTCAACAGTGTCTTGCCAATGAGGGAATCTCGACATCGCTCCATCATCGTCCCACGGCAAAACGTGTCATCTTTCTCTTCCAGAGCGGCGCCCCGTCCCAACTCGACCTGTTTGACCACAAGCCACTGCTGAATGAAAAACATGGCACTCAACTTCCGGAGGAAATTCGAGGGGGCCAACGGCTGACGGGCATGAGTGGAAACCAATCAAGCATTCCACTCGCAGGATCACCTTTCAAGTTCTCACCTCAGGGCGAGAGTGGCGTGGTGATGAGCGAGATTCTTCCAGAAACCGCTCGAATTGCTGACGACCTTTGCTTGGTCCGCAGCATGACCACCGAAGCAATCAACCATGGACCGGGCGTGACCCACCTACAAACCGGCTCCCCATTTCCAGGTCGACCAAGCATGGGAGCCTGGGTTCATTATGGTCTGGGTACCGAAAACGCCGATCTTCCTGCGTTCGTCGTCCTGGTCACAAAAAACAAGGGTGGCCAGCCTCTCGTCTCTCGTCTCTGGGGCAGCGGGTTTTTGCCGAGCCGATTTCAAGGCGTTCGTTTCCGTTCAGGAAAAGATCCGGTCCTCTACCTCAACAATCCCGAGGGCATCACCAGTGCCACGCGGCGCAAGATGCTCGACACGCTGGGACGCCTTAACACGCAATCACTGGAGACGAGCCATGATCCTCTCATTGAAACTCAATTGGCCCAGTATGAACTTGCCTACCGGATGCAACAGTCCATCCCACGTGTTTCCGATATCAGCGATGAACCGGACCATACCTTCAAAGAATACGGAGAAGATGCAAGGAACCCGGGCACCTTTGCAGCAAACTGCCTCCTTGCCCGAAGACTGGCTGAACAGGGTGTTCGCTTCATCCAACTTTATCACCCGGGTTGGGATCAACACGGCAATCTTGCAGGGGGAATCAAGAACCAATGCAAGGAAACGGATCGGGCGAGTGCGGCTCTTGTGCGCGACCTTAAACAAAGGGGCATGCTTGAAGATACTCTCGTCGTTTGGGGTGGCGAATTTGGTCGGACAAACTACTGCCAAGGCAAACTGACCGCTCAGAACTTCGGTCGAGACCACCACCCTCGGTGTTTCTCCATATGGATGGCCGGCGGTGGCATCAAGGCAGGGTTCTCCTACGGAGAGACCGACCCGTACGGATACAATGTGATTGAAAATCCAGTTCCCGTTCATGATTTGCAGGCGACTCTCCTGCACTGCCTCGGGATTGATCACGAACGCCTGACTTTCAGACACCAAGGTCGTCGCTATCGCCTCACTGATGTCCACGGCGTTGTCCATTCTGACATGCTTGCCTAATTGAAGGCCGCATCTTCTTGAGGGGCACGGCTGTGCCGGCGGGCAGACGGTTACCGGAATGGTAACGTGGGCGTCGGCACCCAGGTTTTGACTCGATCGAAAACAGACCTTGGTGCTTGTGCCGCGCGAGGCGATTTTTCCTGAGGAAGCGAGTCCGTCGTTTCGGCCAGATGCTGAGGTCGAGTTTCCATGATCAACCTTGGCCAGTAACTCTCAAGGAATTGTTGCGGCTCAAGCAGATTCCCTTGCTTCAATTGATGTCGGGCTGCCGAAACACGTTGAAGCAAGACCCGCTTGTCCTGCTGATTCATCCATCGATCGTAAATTTGCACTCGATCGACCTCAACCTCTCCACTTCCCATCAGATCAAAGCCGACCCTCATTTCCAAGACTCCCTCCTGCGGCAGGTCGTCAAAATGAACGGCAAAGGGCTTCCACTCCCGGGTGACGATTTGAGGTTGATTTTCCGGTGCGAGGGCCCCGATGTTCGCGAATTGGTAATAATCCCCATCCGTGCATTTGGCTTCGAGCGCCAGACGGAGGGGGGGCTGATTTTCTGGGGCTTCCGTCCGCAGCCACACCATCAACGAAAGGCGTCCCGTTTGCGGTAAAGGAAAAGGTGTGCTCCGAACCCAGGCCACGGGTGCTTGACTCTCGATTTTCAAAAACTGATTTTTTTCTTCCGCCCTTTCTTCAAGAACCTGGACTGAAACCCCAACACCCTGTCCGAAAATCCACCCTGGAATCGATCTGGAGGTTGCCTCGGCTTCGAATGCGTAATTGGCAATGCCCGTCATGGGTGTTGGCTCTTTTTCGAGTTGCGTGACCTGTGCGAAAAACTCGTTTAGATCTTGTTCGATTTTCACGCGTGCAGATTCTGGAACACTCACGTCCAGTTTGTCGACGGTCGCCTGAACGCCCCTAGCCCTCAGGACATGCAAACCGAAGGGATCCAGAGTCAGGGTGCAGGTCTTCGTTGATTCCTGTGACCCGGAAATTTCCCGCCTTGCTGAATTACTCGATTGTAGATTCAGAGATCCATCGGCAGTGACCACGAGCTGTACACGAGTTTCCCAAGGACTTGGATTGACGAAATACCACCAGGTATCGTTGTCAAAAAATGCCTGCCTCACCACAATCTGGACGGGGTTCGTGGTCGCTTGAGGGCTCTCAACAGGGTCAAACGGTACAGATGGAATGGCTCGGTAGGCTCTGAGCCACTGTGCGGTCGATTGCTCCTGACCAAGGGCAACTCCCCAACCACCATCAAAAAGAAATTGGCAATCGGCCAAGGTCATTGCCTGAGCCCATCGTTTTCGATTGCCATCTGCCGCAGGTGAGAATTCCGGCTGAATGATTCCCTCCCCTGGGATCGTCGACGGGCCCGTAAGTTGGTCCAGCTTTGGAACTGAAAGACTGGCGGGCGAACGGTAAAACAGTGCACCCGGTAGCTGCATGAGCCCCAGCTGCGTTTTCATTTCCTTGTCTTCAAACATCACCCGCTCAACTCGACGGCTCGCGGGCGACCACAACGAAGAGTGACTTCGAGCCGGAAGAATGACCGTCCTTTCCAGCTCCTTGATATTGGCCAGATCCAAGCCAATCTCCCGCCAAGCGAGCCGTCCATAGTACTCTTGACCTCGTACACTGGGATGTAGCTTTCGGGTCAACGTAACATTCTGGAAATTGTCGAGCCCCAACAAGAAGAGGGATCCACCGTGCTCCGTCACCGCATTTTCGAGGTCCTGAAGCGTCTTGAAGTACTGGGCATTTCGCCAGTCGACCCAAGGTTCGCGAAATCTGCCGTACACGCAATCGACGGGGTTGATGCTTTCAACTTCACTGTCCAGGGGGCCGAGTGTTTTTTTGAATTGTTCCAAGTGCTGGGGATCGAGCCCCCAGCTGGCATCTGGCATGTAAAGGTGACTTCCGGGGCCAACTCGCAAACCCAGGCCGGACCAACTTGAATGGTGAGAATACCGCGCGGCAATCTCGTTCACGACGCCTACCATCGCCTGTCGAAACTGGGGCGTGGTCGGTTGGTAAAAACCGTCTGGCATACCTGTTTCAAGCATGCTCTGGAAACGACTCTGACCCCGTTCATTTATTTGATCAAGGATCAGATCGTTGGTCGAACGTCGCAGCGATTCCAATTCGGGAAGTGGGGCACCAATGTCGACGACCGGTATCAACGTCAGATTTGCCGCGTCGAAATATCGAAATAGAAGTTCGACCACGTCTTTACGGACTGGATCTCGTCCAAGCCTCGAAAAGATACCGCTATCATACTTGGGTGTGGGGTTCAGTTTTTGACTTGGAAACCAGGCGCTGCCATCCGCCGCAATTGTAATTTGTGCAGAGTTGTATCCCGAGTATTTCAAGTAGTCCACCAGACGGCTTACGAGCTGATGAAATGCATACCAGTCATCAACAGGCTGTTCCGAGGAAGATTCCAGTAGCTTGTTAACGAGGAAGCTTTCGTGCAGAACAGGCTTCTCAAAGTAGGGGCCGACCAATCGGCGGCTCTTCCTAAAATCAGGTGACGATGGGATCTCAGAGACCGCCTCTTCCGTTTCTTTGGTGAGCGGTTCGGCTTCTGCCAAGGACTTGGGACCGTCGAACATCCGAATCCAGCGGAAGAATGCAGGATGACTTCGATCCGGATTCGCAACGATGACCCAAGGTGTTTTGGTGGCCGGCCAGAAAACAACCCGATGAACAGAGCCGCGATCCGAGGCCTCTTCGTTGTCGATTCCAGATTCCCGGCGAACAATGATCCCGGAATCCAGCTGAGCCTGACTTCCAGTTTTATCAAGATCCGGCTCAACGACACTGACGACGACACGTTGTTGGTCTGTGCCCGGCAGCGTGACATCCAATCGATGCGGAACGCCTCGCTCCCCAATCGCTAGTGGAAACGCGTGCCATTGACCTGGCTCGAGACGAACCACTTTTTCTTGATCGAGTTCAATGGTCTGAAGTGGTTCGCTTCCGAGCGCTCCACTGTAGAAGCGCGACACCAAATTGAGCTGGTCAAGTTGACGAATGCGGTCCATCCAACCAGGAGTCGTTGGATCGATTTCAAGACGCTGTTTCCAAGGCACTACCGTTTTCGAATCGCCAACTTCCTCATCGAATTGCACCTTGGTCTTCTGAGTCGGTGCCACAACGAGGTCAATCTCGCGGCGTGCAATGGGCTTCGGACGAACGATGGGAGGCCCAAAACGTCGCCCTTCAATCGACACGACCAATGTGTAAGCCCCGGGCTCTTCGGGCAGCGGAACCGTGAGTCTTTGTGTAGGAGCGCTCCCCTGATCATCAAACTCAAGTGTCTCCCGCCACGCCCACAGCTGCTCCCGAGTTCTGGAAGCCTGAAGACTAACATCGCAGTTCAGAAACTCGCCCGGGGGAGCAGTCGTCAGTGTGGGCGAGAGCGTAAATTCAAACTCTTCTCGCGAGTCAAAGACCAGATGGGATCGATCGAAGTCGAGTCGAAGATCATCTCCCGCAGCACGTTGAATGAAGAGTCGATTTTTGCCACCATCCAGTTTTTTGCCGTAGGATTTTCGAGACAATTCTCCGAGCGTAATCCGCCCTGTCTGCTTGCCGCTCGACCTTTGTGCGTCATACAACGTCCAGACGAGTTCCGTCTCTGGCATCCCCGAGACCGTGAATTCGACGCCGTCGTAAGCTCTCAATAGAAACGGTTCAATCACCAACCCACCGTGATGCAGGTAGTGGGCGACTGGACCGTCGAAATCTAGACCGAGTGAATGGGGCTGCTCGATCGTGCCCCCCTGAACTCGAAAACTACCGTGCCATAGTGTCGAGGTCCCTCCCCCCCAACTCGCTCTTAATCGCAACTGAATCGGCTCTTCAGTCTCTTGCTCCGCGATAGCCTCGTTGGAAAGTTCTTGCGCCGACAGAACTCCGCACACTGGATCGGCGACATCAGAAAAGACGCTTAGCGCAATCCAGAACAGCATTGCGGAGAACGCACTGCGACTCCGCAAGAAGTGCCTCTGGAGGAGACAAAAAAAGATCATTCGCTGACGCTGACACATGGTCGAGAACTTCCTTGTCCGACCTTAAAACAATCGACGTTGAACTCGCGATCCCACGGCGATCTGACACGGATCGTCTTGGCGAATTCGCACCCCGAAAACCAATGGCATCCGCTCCGGCACACCCGGGTCCAGATTTCTCCCGAGACCGTCCTAGTCCCGGAAAGTCTTGACGCAAGTCGATGGCATCGCTCCAAGATCATACCGCAACCCGCGTTTGAGTCGCTACACCAATTCGTGACCGGCATCCCGACCAAAACACCGAATCGCTGGGGTTTTATTCCCGAATGACCTTCTCAACAGCGGGAAACTGTCACCCTTTATTAGTTGCTAGCGTTTACGATCACTACCTTGACCTCCGGCCCACAATTCACCCCCTCGCTAGGGTGTGCATTTCGCCTTGCTGTAAGCTTTCGCTGGTTTATAAAGGGACGAAACTTGGGAGAGCTTTCGAGAATGAAGCGGTGTCGCAGAGCGATTCAGAGCACGCCCACCTTGTTCCCGGTGGCACCCGAACAGGCGACCAGCACACGAGTCCGCCGAATTTTGAGGCCCGAGCATTCTGGCGCAATTCCTTTGCCTTTACTCCATGGGTGAACAAATGCCTGAAGTACGAGATCCATCAGCGACGAGTCTTGACCCAATTTTGCCGGTCGATGCGGAGGATCATTTTGCAGAGCAGGTTTGGACTCGCCTTGGACAAACTTTGGGACATCAAAAAACGGTCGAAGAAGTGCGACGTGAGCGTCATACCCTGCAGGCTTATATTGACCTCCTGTTGGCCGCGAACGATTACGCGAGTCCGCCCACGAAATCAGCCGCCCTGGCTCATAACGACGCCACCCAACTGATTCGTAATCTCTCCCAAAAGTCGCGACGCAACAAAGAGTTGCGTTGCCCGGCGGATGATCGAATTGAGACCTTTCTGCAAGCGACGTTGGGAGATGTGGCACCGGAAGAAGATCTCCGCCTACCTCATCGCACACTCATCCTAGACCGCCCAGGAGTGGCACGTGAACTTTCGCTGCCCTGGGATAGGGACGACTATCGAAATTCCTTCGTGGAATCTTACCGGGTCCTGAATGGTGTCCTCCACAATCCCAAGCACGATCGAAGAACGACCGTAGGAACCTTCCACATTGTGGAAGGTTCGATTCCTGTCCCTGGAGACAAACGTGAGGTTCCTCGCCAAGCTTTCGCTCGACTATTCGCTCTGTCGTTGAAACCGGAAAAACAGATCTCGCAGATCCCTTATACCAGCACGCTCCCCGAACCCGCGCATGGCCTTGTTTCGCTGTTGATTCGTCCGACATTGTGCCCTGCGGTCCCGGGGGTCAATCCAGAACAGAAGATCGAGGTCCGTTTCTTTGTCCCGGGAAGTTTCGTGAGCAATCTGGATTTCGTGGAATCCATCTTTGGCAACGGAGGCAACCCCTTTGATCCTGCCAATGATTCCGGCTTGGACGTCGAGCATTGGTCGGGGCACACCGGATGTGTCATCCTCGCCCCTCAAATGCTCAAGGCTCGCAAGAAGGACCTTGGCCTGCCTCACTACGATGAAGCGACAGAGCGGCAACGTCAGGATGGCATGTGCTGGAAAAATGAGGAAGACCTCTACAACGATGGCCAGCCTTTTAAACTCACATGCCGCACTGACGCGGGCGTTGTCGTCACCCTAATCGCTGACAACTATTTTGGTTACTGCAAAAAGGAGGTCAAAACCCAACTCTCCTACGCCGCAAACCTTTACGGCAACACCGAAGAAGAGCACGCGGGAGGCGCGATTGCATTTCAAAGTTACAGCCTGGGAAATGAATTTGCTTTCAACAGTCGCAAGTACAACGACCGCACGTGGCAGGATCTGGTGAACGAATACCCAGATTTCCTCGAAGTCGATCACGAGCAGGGTATTGCAACAGACAAGCGGTATCCCCAGCTAAAATATGTGAACGAAAATGCGTTCGTTTCGATTGAAGACCAAACGGTCACGTGGACCTACAACGGCCAGGCGAGGGAAATTCCTCTGCTGCCCGACGAAGTCTACATGGGACCAAGTGGGTATCGAGTCCGTATGGAACGTCACCCTGCGGCTCCCACCTGGCGTTTGATAGGGACCATCGGCGAAGGCACTTTTTGCCACAAACCATGCACCGTGAGCGGGGGCGGCAAAAGCGAAATCAGCAAAAGCCTGAAAGACTTCATGCTTTATGGTCCGATTTTCGTCGCCGATGCAGAGAGTGACATGCAGCGACTGGATGAGGTCTTCACTCGTGACTACTCCACTCGGTGGCACGAAAACATGGAAGACAAACCGAGCTATGAAGATGGTCCCAGCCGAAAACTTCTTGACCCCAACCGTTCGCTTGGTAGCGTCATCAAACTGTTGACTCCGAGTGCCATCTACAATGCCGAATACAACGCGTGGCTGGAATCGATCCCCAACTATCTCTACGCCCTTGTCTTCATTATCAAACGATTTGAACGACCGGGCTGGGAGACGAATTGGCGTGACTTTTTCTCGGTCGATGTGGTGAATGGCCACCCTGGGCACGAGTTAAAATACGAAGGTCGAACACTCGTAGGTCAATATCTGCGAGTCGGATTACTTCGCAATCACTCGTGGCGAACCTTTAAATTGCGGCAGGACTTTTACCCTGCAGAGAAGCTCCAGACCGAAGATGACATCAGTGTTTCCACCGTAGTTCCCGGATCCGAAATTGACGGGAGCCAGTTTACCGATGATCGCAGCTATAAGTACGTCACCAACTGTGAGTATCGACTTTTTCAGAGACCAGATGAAGCGATCAACCGGGGTATGGACAAGCAGGCCGAAGCCGACCTCTCTCAGCCCGAAAATTTTCTGTCAAATTTCCAGCCTCTGAATCGCGATCAAATCGATCACATGGTGAAATTTGCCGTCGACCTCGACGAGTTTACTCCACCGATGAAAAGTCTTCTGATCGGCATGTCGGAGAGCGATGCCAACTATGTGGTCTGTTCGTCGAACCCCAGATTGTTGGGCAAGAGCGTTTCCAAGAATCCGCGTTACCTTCAGAAGAGGCCCGATTTGGCCCAACCCGCCAAATACCACATCGGCAAGATGGGCATGCGACTGTTTCACTCCATCCCGGCCGATCAACCGGTGATGAAAACGGTGGATGCGGTGTTGTTCGGTCGACGCAACAATCCGCCAGATAAGACGACGGGCATCAAAGGCCTGTGTGTCTACAGTCCGCTGCACTTCCAACCGCTCCCCGAGCTTTTCATGGACTTCATCTGCTCCATGACGGGTAAAAGCCCATCCACGACGGGCTTTGGCAGCGAAGGCGCCCTCACCAAGGGGCCCTTCAACATGTTGCCCCCCGCCATCGACTTGAACGATGCTCTGGTAAGTTACATCCTTACGGGATTGCAAGGATTTTCGACGCCCGCCGGCTTTATCGGGCCCGAGTTTCAAGTGGATCACGATATCAGCTTGTTGATTCCCGAAATCTGGTGTCGTCTCCGTGGACAGGAACGCGACCCAGCTTATCTGATCCGCGAAGGTTTGCTGGAACGTCTGACCGACTATGAGTATGACGGTCAACCGGTTCTCGCAAGTCGCCTCGGATATCGCATTACCGGCGAATTCGTCCGACGATTCATGGGCCGCGTTTTTGACAACCCCGGCAAGGTATTTGATCAGCCGTGGCTTCACCCCGAAACGCAGGATCAGGATTCGTTCTCGGAGGGGATCCAATACATTACCGCGGCACAAAAGCAAGTGGCTCAGCGGTACTTTGATGACGGCACGATCAGCCTCGCATGCCCTCCGATTCAGAAATTGCTCGAAGTCATGGTCAATGGACAGGGGGCTGAAGCACTTGATTGTCCTGACCTGCGTCACATGTTCACTCGTGACTACCTCTTGGCAAGCGACTGGTACCAAGAGCGACTGGAGCAGAAAGTCCGCATCAACCAGCGGCTTTCATCCCGCAAGGCGGAATACCTTACGGCCTACCTGGATCAACACGTCGACGACCGGGTGACCGAGCAACTGAGGTTGAAGGAGCGACTCGCGTGGATTCAGGATGAACACTCAAGGTGGCAAGCACCGGATGCAGCCCAACAACTGGTCGGTACCCTTGGCGCGCAACCGTTGCCGTCTTCCTTGAACATCAAATGATTTGCCGCGGAGTTCCTTCTTCTCCACGCATCCAGCCGTAAGTCAGCACGCTTGCCAAGACAAGCGTGCTGAGCCACTGGCTCGCGCTAACGATCAGATAGACTCGGTGCAGGGCATAAAAAGTATCGTAATCGAGGATCTGGCGATTCACAGGATCGACATATTGATCGACTTGCCTGTAAAGCACACCCAGAACCATTAACGTGACCATCAGGTACAGGGTGAAGCCCACGGCCGTTTTCCAAGACCTCGCTGTTGGGCCCGACATGGAAGGCCGCCACGAGGTCATGCTCAGCGCGGCAAGAGTACTGACGACTGCAGTCCAGCCAATGCCATTCAGCCAGGGTGTCACGGCTCGAGTCACCAATCCCTGTTCGAGATCACTCCCAAGTACCTCCGCTCCGAGGGGTACGACCACTCCACTGTAAAACGCGAAGCCTCCCTGCCAGCCAATCAACCAGATAAGGCACCAGGCACGGAGTAGGACTTCGCGCCAGGGCTGACATCGCGGGTTGGGTTCGAGCTGGTTCATTTCGGATTCCTCACCCCGCCCCAGTAATTCAGTTACCGGGAGTCGGACAATCCTGGTTCGTTTGAGAGGCACTCATCAGAGGGCCAACATCGACTCGATGGCACCGACCACCTCCTGCCGAATCCGCTTGGGGTCGTCATTATCCAGTTGCAATTCAATCCTAGGGGGGGCATCGAGGCCATCGCTCACCTGCCCGAACCAAGGTGTGGAGAAGGCATTTCGAATCACGAGCTTGGGACGTCGATTCTGGTTTCTTAAGACAGTCTTCAGACTTGCGGCTGAACTCTCAGACGGCAGCATCAGAACGAATGCGGAGGGAGGCCCTCCAAGAACGCTTTCGTTTTCGAGTCGGGCGAATCCCTCAGCGACTGTCGTGCGTAAATCAGTCGCCTCAGTAACAACTTCGCAGTGCACCTCTGGTTCGAATGACTGCGAAGTGATCGATTGGCCATGCTCCAATTTGTCGAGAAGCCAGACCACAAAATTGGGTTGGCCATTCAGTGCTTGCCAAACTTCGGCCAACGTAGCCCCGCACCCCGGATGAAACATGTCCCCAGCGATTTGTACCGCGGGTTGCATCACAAATCGACGAAACGCCATTCGCGGATGAGGAACCCAAAGGGGCTGAGAAATGATGATCTGGTTTCCGTAAAGTAACAGGTCCAGATCGATTTTCCTGGCGCCCCAACGGATGGTTCGCTCTCGCCCTAACTCGATTTCAGTATCCAACAGATGTTGGAGCCACTCTCGGGGAGGCAGCTGGACATCAAATCGGGCCGCTGCGTTAAGGAACATGGCATCGCTATCGGAAACACCAATGGGTCGTGTCTCGAGGACGTCACTCATACCAAGCAATCGGACGCCCGGGCGACTGACAATCAGGTCGATGGCCTCTTGAAGCACTTCACTGCGGTTACTCAGATTTGCCCCCAGGGCGATTAGAGTCTCGGGCACACTTTTCCCTCGTATCTAAATCAGTATCCCTCGTATCCACAACATCCCGTCCACCGCACCCTTCCCGACAGGATACTCAAGTCGCATACCTTTGGATTTCAGGCTTCGTCGTCCCAAACATTCATGGAATCGCGAATCGTCGGCACGCATTTCTTGTCGTCTGCCGGGCCAGTTCCGAAGGGTCAATTTGATGAGCGTCAGCCAGGCATCGAGCCGTATGCACCATCAGTGCAGGTTCGTTGGGCCGTTGCCCTCGCTTGGGATGAGGGGCCAGATAGGGTGAATCGGTTTCGATCAACAACCGATCCAGCGGAATCCGCGCCGCGACATCTCTCAAGTTCGCGGCGTTTTTGAACGTTACCATCCCAGCAAAACTGATGTCGAGCCCCAGATCCATGGCCGCCTCGGCGGTATCGAGAGACCCGGTAAATGAATGCATCACACCATTCAACAACTGGCCATCCGACCAGCGAGTCAACGATTTGATAATCTCGGCTTCACACTCCCTCATATGAACAATAAAGGGCAAATGGGTTTGCTGTGAAAGCCGCACGTGACGTTCGAACCACTGCTCCTGGATTTCGAAGGGGCAATGATCCCAATAGCGATCCAGTCCCGTTTCGCCGATCGCAACGACGCGCTCACGCCCAACCAGATCTTGGATGAGATCCCAGTCCTCGAGCTTGGCTTCGTGCGCATAATTGGGCTGAATCCCAGCCGCCGCCCAGACATGGGGTGAACCTTCGGCAATCTCCCAGCACTTCTGACTGGAGGTCGCCGTCGTACCCATCGCGATCATGTACCGCACTCCTGCGGCAACGGCTCGCGCAATGACCTCGTCCCGGACGTCTGCAAATTGCTCATCATCGAGGTGGGCATGCGTATCAAACAAAGAGTCCATCGTCCGACCTAAACTCATTCAGTAGGCACCAAGCGTGGGACTTGACCTGCGAGTCCCAGCTCTCATCCTATCAAAAAACGCCGACAGAAAACTGCCGGCGTTCATGATTGAAGCTTGCCCCAAAGCGGGACGAGACGCGGTTCTTAAACCTCTTTGGCGTCGATCCAGGTCATCAATCGTCGCAATCGAACGCCCACGTCCTCAAGTTGATGATCACGTGCAAGCCGCCTCATCGACTTGAAGGATGCTGCCCCAGCACGATTTTCAAGGATCCAATCCCTCGCGAATTGCCCCGTACGAATCTCGTTGAGGATTTTCTTCATCTCTTCTTTGGTCTCGGGAGTAATGATTCGGGGACCGCGGGTGTAGTCACCGTACTCCGCCGTGTTACTGACACTGTAACGCATGTAGTTCAGACCACCCTGATAGAACAGGTCAACAATCAGCTTGAGTTCGTGCATGCACTCGAAGTAGGCCATTTCAGGTTGGTAGCCGGCTTCCACCAGAACTTCGAACCCAGTCCGAACCAATTCGCTCACACCTCCGCAGAGAACGACTTGCTCGCCAAACAGGTCGGTTTCGGTTTCTTCAGCAATCGTGGTTTCGATCACACCACCTCGAGTTCCACCAATCCCTTTGGCGTAAGCAAGTCCCAAAGCTTTGGTTTCGTCAGCGGCGCCCTCCCCAAGAGCGATCAGTGCCGGCACTCCGCCCCCGGCTTCAAATTCACTCCGGACGAGGTGACCCGGTCCCTTCGGGGCAACGAGCAATCCGTCCACACCCTCGGGTGGCACGACCTGACCAAAATGCATGTTGAAACCGTGGGAGCACATAAGCACATTGCCCGGCTCCAGATTGGGTAGAACCTGCTCTCGATACAAGTCGCCCTGCACTTCGTCCGGCAGCAAAATGTTGATCAGATCCGCTTTCTTCGTTGCTTCAGCCAACGACATGGGCTCAAATCCGTGACTGACGGCAAGATCATAGTTGGCACTGCCGGGACGTTGCCCGATGATCACATTACAACCACTGTCCCGGAGGTTCTGTGCCTGAGCGTGACCTTGCGAGCCATAACCCAGAATCGCAATCGTCTTGTCCTTCAGCAATGACAAATCAGCATCATTGTCGTAATAAATCGTGGCTGCCATTTTGGTTTCCTGTTGATTACTCGCAAACAAAAGGGGGTGTATGAATAAAAACGGGGCGTCGTCTCATGATTCGGTTTCTCGGTGACCATCCAGCCCACCACCTCGGACCATCGCAATCCGCCCTGTACGAACCAACTCAATGATTCCGTAAGGTCTCATCCGCTCGATGAAAGCCTCAATCTTGTTCTCGCGGCCACTGATTTCGATCATCAGGTCATCCGCACTGACATCCACAATGCTGCCTCGAAAAATATCGACAAGCTCGCGAATTTCAGCCCGCTCCGGTCCTGTTTGGGACTTGACCTTCATCAGCATCAAATCCCGCTCCACGTAATCTTGGGAGCTCACATCCACCACACGAACGACCGTGACAATCTTCTCCAGCTGCTTACGCACCTGCTCCAGCACTCGGTTGTCCCCAACAACGACAAAAGTCATCCTCGACAGTTGAGGATCATCCGTTTCCCCCACGGCGAGAGAATCAATGTTGTAACCTCGCGATGCCAACATTCCTGAAATATGGGCCAGCACACCCGGAACATTTTGGACGATCGCCGACAGAACATGTCGCATGGTGATTTTCCGCGTAAAACTGAAGACGTGTGAAGGGACGCCCACGAGCGATCACTCTGGGCAGAGCAGGGAGTACATGAACCGGTTGACAACTTGTCCGCGCAGTTCAAGTGGTCCGCTCAGTGGAACCAAGGGGACCTTAAATCACTCAAAAGGGTCATACAATCCCAAGAATCATCGCGAAACAAGCCCGTATCGTAGTCGTCAGCGAGTCGACCAACAAGGGCTCAAAGTTCACTCCGGGGGTCAACAATGAGGATCCCCACGGTTTTGTCAGTCACATCCGCGTTTCTACCTGTAACCGAACCTTTCGACCTGAGGAAGGTCGCCCCAACGACCGGCGATTCGCCCAGAAGCCCGTATCCCAGTTCAACTGTTTACTCATCTTCCTCGACGACTTTCGGCGTAATGCTCACCTGAATATCATCGTCTTGGATACGAACATCAAAGGCGTCCACCTTCAGGCGACGATTATCACACCAGGTCCCATCGCGGATATCAAAACGCCATGCGTGCAGAGGGCATAGAACGACACAATCTTCTACGTATCCAGCCCCCAGCGATGCGCCAGCGTGAGGACAGAGATCATCGATCGCGTGGTATTGGTTGTCCGCGTAGAAAACTGCGACCAAACGCCCGTCAACTTCTACCGTCTTTCCGGTATTCTCCGGGATTTCACCCACTTTCCCCACGGTGACATATTCACTCATATTTTCACGCTCCTTGCCCTCAAACCGAGTCGAACGGCTTCCATTTGGCCTATGCTGAATAGAGGCTGACTTCTAGTCAACCCTGTTGGGATCAGGGACGATAGACCCTGACGATCGGTTTGACAACCTCAGCAGAACGACACCCCAAGCATCGGCGGCCCGACTTGCCCCGCAACTTATTCATTGCTTTGGAGACCCAACTTTGTCCCATCAAGCTCCTGAAGAGCCGTCTTCGCGTGAAATCAACCTGAAGGATTTTCAGCGGCTTATTCGCACCATGTACTACGAGAAAGATGAGGCAAGGGGCATCGAAGGCACCTTCATGTGGCTCATGGAGGAGGTGGGTGAGTTATCCAGTGCCCTCAGGGACGGTACCCAAGAGGAACGACTCGGGGAGTTCGCGGATGTGCTGGCTTGGCTCGCAACCATCGCCAACGTGGCCAAAATCGATCTAACCGAGGCTGTGCAACGTAAATATGGACACGGTTGTCCAGGTTGTAATCACCTTGTGTGCGACTGCCCAGATGAGGAGAAGCCTTGATGAAGTGGCCAGGAATTCGCTCCTGCCTCATGGGTCGTGACGATTTTGCTCGATCCTCCGAGGTTTGGCTGAGCTTTGGCAGAGGACCGGGTTCAATCCGCTCTCATTCTTGACACGGATTGCCGATAGACACGAAAATCTCGCTTCTGCCCCCTGCGATGCTTTCGAAGCCTCGTCCCCTTTAACGTATTCCAAGCCCCCTTATCAGCAACGACAAGTCGATCGACCATCCATGTATAAAAAGCCCGTTCCTCAATTCAAGCTTCGGCGTGCCAACATCTCGCCACCGCTCCGTTTCGGGATTTGGGCGTTGTTCCTCGTTGGGATTTCCTCTGCGATTGCGTGGGGACACCCGCAGAAAGAGTCTCCCTCGATCAAGTCCGTCGAGATTGGGCTCGAAGGGAACTTCAAGCTTGGGTTCTGGACGAACCTGAGGATTGCGATCGAAGGAGGCGAGACTGACCAGCCCTGCCTTCTCAACTGGTCAGCTCCTGACGGTGAGGGAATCGCGGCCAAGACGATGGATCCTTCAAGCTTCGTCGTCGAGGCGGGGTCGACCGTCGTTCAGGAAAGATTGATTCGCGTGGGTCGCCGCCGCCCGGAAATCCTCGTTGAATTGCTGGGCGACGACGGGGAATTCTACGATCGGGACCGCCTACGATCGAATCAACTGAATGCGGGTCTCATGCGATCGGACGAGTTGTTCGTTGTCGAACTGGGGAATGATTCAGGATTCATGAAGTGGGTTTCTGATCGGATCGGCCAGAGCGATGACCAGCCTGTTCAGATGGCGAACTTCACTTCGCCACTACCAATCCCAACCGATTGGCTCGCTTTGAGCAGCGTCGACCTGATGGTGGTGTCCACGAGCGATCCCAGTCTTTGGGAACCGAAATATGAGGCTCAGTGGAAATCGGTTACGGAGTGGGTACGACACGGCGGAGCCCTCGTATTACTCTGTGGACAGCAGGGTGAAATTGTGACCTCTGCAGAAAGCCCCTTGAAGCCCTTGATTCCGGGCACCTTTGAGTCGCTCGTGGTTCAGACCAGCAGTGCTGGAGCGGAAATGTTTACCGCCGCGGCAGACCAATTACTCAAGGAGTCAGGCGAGTCTTTTACAGCCTCAAAACTGGTCGACGTCAGCGGTTCGATTGTGGCTTACGAGGGCAAGGCGGCCGAGGATTTGCCCCTGGTGGTTGCCAGTACCTACGGTACCGGTGATGTCTTGTGGGTCGCCGTCGACCTGGACATTCCCCCATTTTCGTCTTGGAAGTCACGAGCAAATCTGATCAGCAAGTTGATGGACTTGATCTACCCCGATTTGATTGCAGATGATACGACGCGGCGGGGCAGAGTCGGGCACCTTGGCTACAATGACCTCTCCGGTCAACTCAGAGTCTCGCTCGACCAATTCAGCCAAGTCATCGTCGTGACTTTCACTTCAGTCGCCATTCTGGTCACTTTTTTCATCCTTTTGATTGGTCCGGGCGACTTCTGGCTTTTGAAGTACGTCATCCGGCGAATGGAATGGACATGGGTGACGAGCGTCTTGACGATTCTGATTTTTTCGATTCTTGCGGTCGTCCTCTTCAACGTAACCAAGGGGTCGCGAGTCCAAGTCAATCAGGCAGAGTTGGTCGACATTGACGCCACGACGGGGGAGGTAAGGGGAACCGTCTGGGCCCACGTTTACACGCCGAGCTTGAAGAAGTTTGACCTGTGGCTCGATCGCGAAAATGAGTTTTCGAAGGGAATTGGCCGCACACTCCTTACATGGCAAGGTCTGCCAGGCTCCGGTCTGGGCGGCATGGACGCTCAGCTGAACTCGAACTTGATGCAGGCCAATTACCGATCCCAGGCGGATAAACCCAACGACTCAACTTCCAACCGGCTTGACGAATTGGCCATACAGGTCGCGAGTACTCGACCGCTGACGGCTTCCTGGTGGGACGAAATGAAAGGGCCCATCAGTGCTCAGCTCTACGCGGATCAGCGCAATAATTCGTTACACGGCGACCTCACTAACCCGCTTCCGTATACGCTGGATCGGGCAGTCATTTTTTATGACAACTGGGCCTATGAAGTAACGGGAGACATCGATCCGGGCGAAACCATTTCCATCGAAGGTCAAACGGTCGAAAAGACGATCCAATCGGTGTTGGCACGGCGTCGCGTCGTGGATGGCAATGACGTTTCGGACCCTTGGGATCCAAAAAGCAACAACATCCCGAGGATCCTGGAAATGATGTCCTTTTATCGGGTCGCTGGAGGTCGCAATTACACGTCGCTGAACAATCGACTTCACTCGGACCTCGATTGGTCCAGTGTGCTTGCCCGTCGTCAGGCCGTCCTTTTCGCTCGAGCCGAGAGGCCCATCGCACAGATCCACAATGGAGATTCGAGTCTCGAAACGAACTACGACCAACACACTGTCATGATTCGCATCCTTCTGCCCGTCGAACAGCGTTAGGAAATCCCTGATGATCAAGACCGTTAACCTTACGAAAAAATACGGTGAACTCCACGCCATTCAGGGGATCGAACTGGACCTTGACGAGGGTGACCTTTTTGGGTTCATCGGCCCTAACGGCGCGGGCAAGACGACCACGATGCGAATCATCGCCACGTTGCTTGAACCGACGTGGGGAGAAGCTTACGTTTGTGGCAATTCGATCTACAACAACGCTCAAGAAATTCGTCGCTTGGTAGGCTACATGCCGGATTTCTTTGGCGTCTATGACGACATGAAGGTGATTGAGTATCTGGAGTTTTTCGCAGCCGCCTATCGCATCCGAGGGGAAGCACGACGGAAAAGGTGCGACGAGATGCTTGAGGTTGTCGACCTTGATTTCAAACGGGACGCATTTGCAAATACATTGTCGCGAGGTCAGACACAGCGACTGGGGCTTGCCAGAGTCTTGCTCCACGATCCTCAGGTGCTGCTGCTAGACGAACCACTGAGCGGCCTCGATCCACGCGCTCGAATCGAGATGAGAAATCTGCTTCGGAGACTGGGGCAAACCGGGAAAACGATCGTCGTCTCCAGTCACATTCTGCCCGAGCTTGCCGATATCTGTAACAAGATCGGGATCATCGACCGAGGCGTCATGAATGTCAATTCGGAAGTGACCGAGGTGATCAAGCAGGTACGAAGCAAAACGGTGCTGCACATCAACGTCGCAGAGAATCTGGATGCGGCGGCGAAACTGTTGGACGAAAGTGAAATCGTCGAAGATGTCAGTCAAGGTGATGGCCATCTTGTGGTATCGCTAAAAGACGTTGCGGAAGATTACTCCACGTTGCCAACCCAACTGATTGAAAGCGGATTCAAACTCACACTTTTCCGTGAGGAGGATGTCAACCTGGAATCTGCGTTCATGGCGTTGACACGCGGTGTTGGAGCCAAGATTTAAACGGGGACATCGAAGATACCTATGGAAGCCGTTGAAGTTCATCGGCACGTTCTCCGGGGATGGTCACTTGAAAGGAAGACGACCATGAAAGCATTCGAGGCGACCCAGTATTACTTCGATAAAGCAGCGGACATTCTGGATTTCAGTCCTGAAATCCGACAATTACTGATCACGCCTCGCCGCGAGGTCCGCGTAGAGATCCCGGTAGAAATGGACAACGGCCGTCTGGAAACGCTGATCGGTTTCCGAGTGCAACACAACAATTATCGAGGCCCAATGAAGGGAGGCCTCCGATATCACCATGAAGTCGATCTCGATGAAGTTCGCTCCCTCGCCTCGCTCATGACTTGGAAAACGGCTGTGGTTAACCTTCCCTACGGCGGGGCAAAGGGTGGAATCAAGGTTTCCGCGCAAGATCTAAGCCGACGTGAAAAGGAACGAATCACCCGAAAATTTGTGGATCAAATTCACGATATCATTGGACCTCGGACTGATATCCCGGCTCCGGACATGGGAACCAACGCGGATACCATGGCCTGGATTCGCAACCAATGGGAAAAATACAACGGCTTTGATCCGGCGGTCATCACCGGCAAACCGGTGGATCAATACGGCGCAGAGGGTCGTGAAGAAGCAACCGGCCGAGGCGTTGGCATTTTGACATTCAAAATGCTTCAACGGTTGGGACGCCGGCCCGCAGAAACCACGGTCGCCATCCAGGGATTCGGAAACGTGGGCTCTCACGCAGGCAAACTCTTGCACGAATCGGAATTCAAAATCGTTGCGATCAGCGACATTTCGGGGGGCTACTACGACGAGCAGGGCATCGATATTCCCTTGGCACTACGACACACCCTCAGGAACGGGTCGTTGGAAGGCTTTGAGGGGGCCAAGAAGATCAGCAATGAAGCGCTGCTGGCATTGGATGTCAACGTTCTCATTCCGGCGGCATTGGGTGGCGTCATCCACGCAGAGAATGCGGGGGAAATTCGTGCGGACATCATTATTGAAGCTGCCAACGGACCGGTTCACCCGGGTGCCGACGAGATGTTGCAAAGTCGAGGAACTCTGATTTTACCCGACATTCTCGCCAATGCCGGCGGCGTGACCGTCAGCTATTTTGAATGGGTTCAGAACCTGCAACACTACAAGTGGGGTTTAAATCGAGTTCGCCAAGAGCTTGACTCCGTCCTGTCCCGCGGGTTCGAAGATGTGTGGCAGACCTCCACTGAAAAAGGGGTGAGCTTGCGGACAGCAGCCTTCATGATTTCAATCCAGCGTGTGTACCGGGCAGCCGAACTGGCGGGTTTCTAAATTTGCTTTCCTTTCATAAGCAGTGGATTGAATCCAGAGCCATTGCCGTCACGAAAAGGATGCGGCGTTCCCCGATCCGTCGGCTTCGGTCCGCTTCAGCAAATTGGACCTCGTACTCACATTGCTTCGAATCCATCGTCCCATCGGCTAGTCGGCCAATGACATCCCGGAGAACCCAAAGAAATGTCCTTCGACCCGAGTGATTCGGTAGATAAAAGGGTTGCGTTTTACCAAGAAAAAGCAGACTTCCAGCAGGCTGAAATTGAAGAATACACGCGACCGCTCCGAAGCCTTCTTGTCGCTCGTGGGCTGCTCTTACTGACCCTGATGATCAGTGGCTTGTTGACGCTGGTCACTCAGAATGGCTGGGCGGCGATGATTGCCGGCCTCTCCTTTCCTGCATTTGTCTGGTCCGCTTATCGCCATGACAACTACGAACGTCTTCGTCATGTGGCGCGACTCGTCAGGCAGAATCACCTTCATGCCTTGGCACGTTTGCAGCGGCACTGGGATGAACTGCCGGTGCTTCGAACCGAGATCCCTGAAGAACAGAAACCGCTTGCGAAGGACCTCGATCTTTTTGACAAAGCCTCGCTCTTCCAGTGGTTGTGTGTGGCCCGCACTCCGATGGGTTGCGACGCCCTCCGCGACTGGCTGCTTGCCCCGGCTCCGCCCAAAGAGATTCAGCGTCGGCAGGCGGCGGTCGGTGATCTTCGAGAAGAGCTTGAGTACCTGGATCAACTGCAACTGAAAGCCCAACTGCTTTCCGGCTCCAAAAATGGCCCAAAGCAGTTTGTGCATTGGGCGGAGAGCCCGAGATGGCTCGAAAGAATTCGGTGGCTCACTCCGACGGTACGAGGCTTGGCCGTCGCTTCACTCCTTTTGATCATCCTGCTGTCATTCGGTTGGGTCGACGCCACGGTCGGCGGCGTCAGCCTCTGCTCGCTACTTGTCGCCAACTTCTTGCTCACCCTCTGGTATGCGGGAAGGATCCACGACAACTTCAACAGCGTTGCCTCCAAGCAGGCCGATGTCCTTCACTACCGCAAACTTTTTGAACACGCTGCGAATGTGCCCGGCACCAGCTCCTTCATTGAGTCGATCCAATCGGGACTGAATGCGGGTCAACAACCTGCGATCGATTCGATCGCCCAACTCGGCCTTGTGATGTCCATGGCCAATCTTCGACGCGGCGGTCTCTTCGGGTTGATCTATCTCTTCCTACAGTTCTTATTCCTGTGGGATTTCCATTGGCTGGCCGTCCTGGAAAACTGGCATCGAAGACATGGGCAACATGTTCGAGGCTGGTTTGACGCACTCGGGCAACTCGAAGCGATTTCATGCCTCGCCCGGATGGCCCATGACCAGCCAAACTGGAACTTTCCTACCGTCGCAGATCTTGCTCCTGAGGACGCCATGGTAAACGCTGTCGAGCTTGGCCATCCGCTCCTCTCGGACACTGGTCGTGTTTGCAACACGGTCTCCATTGGACCTGCGGGTACCGTCTTGCTGGTCACCGGTTCCAACATGTCGGGCAAAAGCACGCTGTTGCGTTCTCTGGGCGCCAATCTCGTATTGGCTCAGGCTGGCGGCGTGGTCTGTGCGGAAGCCCTGACTCTCCCCTCGCTGCAACTGGCCACCAGCATGAGGATCCACGACAGTCTTGCCGATGGCGTTTCGTTCTACATGGCCGAGCTTCAACGACTGAAGCAGGTGGTTGATCATGCTCGTGAACGTCGTGCTTCAACCGGCCCACGCCTTTTCTTCCTACTGGACGAAATCCTGCAGGGAACCAATTCTCTTGAACGCCACGTCGCGGTCAGCCAGGTCGTTCACCATCTCATTGAATCAGGTGCCATCGGCGCAGTCTCGACCCACGACCTGGAACTCGCAAATGCCGAAGGACTCCAAGGGCGATGTCAACCGGTCCACTTCAGAGAATCTTTCGTGCATGAGGACGGAAAGGACCGGATGGAATTCGACTACCAGATGAGACCGGGGATTGCGACGACGACGAATGCCCTCAAGCTTCTCGAAATGGTAGGATTACAGGCCGAAGAATCACCCCCGGAACACAGGGTTCGATGAGTTGCAGGGTTTGCTAAACATCCACGTTTTTGATAGAGGGCTGCACATGTCACGCCAAAAATGGGAACAAGTCCTCACGCAATCACTTGAAGACCTCACCATGAGCCGGGGCGAAAAAGCCGTTTTCAAGCATTCGATCGCCGAAGCCTGCATCGACGCCCATGAGTCCAATCTGATACGCAACCGAGCGTTCCAGATGGCGCGAGAAAAGTTAACGGACCCAACCGCAAAATCCGTATTGGGTTGGCTGGAGAAAGTGGTGACGACCCTCGCTCACGAGCGTCAGAAATCGGGTGACGCGACATCCGAGGCGTGGTTCAGTCCCAAAGCCAACTGTGTTTCCCGAATCAATGAATTGATCCGAGGTGCGAGAAAACAGATCGAAATCTGTGTCTTTACCATTACGGACGACCGAATCAGCGATTGTATCGTTGATGCACATGCCCGAGGCATTCAGGTCAAAGTCATCAGTGATGATGATAAAGCGACAGATCTGGGGTCCGACGTCTACAACTTGAAGGCGCGTGGTGTTCCGGTTCGGACAGACTCGGTCCCTGACCACATGCATCACAAATACGCGATCTTTGATCGACGTTTGCTCCTGACCGGAAGCTACAACTGGACCCGCTCCGCATCGAAAGTCAACGAGGACAACTTCATCGTGACGGATGATGCTTCCCTGTTGCAGCAGTTTGGAAGACACTTTGACCAACTTTGGGACGAATTCGCTCGTGACTGATCCCCTTAGACCGCGATCAACGACTGCAATCCGGGTGGGACAACTTCTAGCTGGGACATTGTGGATTTTGTTCCCCGAAATTGCGATCGCGCAGCCTCCATTTTCGGAAGGCGTCCGTTCCACGGATCCGTTGACTGCGGAGGAGCAACTGAAAACGTTCGAGGTTCCCGAAGGATTCAAAGTGGAACTGGTCTCGGCAGAGCCGGATATCCTCAAGCCACTGAATCTCAACTTCGATTACCGAGGGCGACTGTGGGTGACCGACTCGACGGAATACCCGTTTCCTGCCCCCGAAAGCACCGTCGCGCGGGATTCTGTCAAAATCTTGGAGGATACTGACGGGGATGGTCGTTACGACAAAACCACCGTGTTCGCCGAGGGGTTGAACATCCCGATTGGAATTTACCCGACGTTGACTGGTTGCATCGTCTACAGCATTCCTCACATCTGGTTGTTGGAGGATACGGATGGCGACGATCGAGCGGATCGAAAAACGCGACTCTATGGACCGATGGGGTACGAACGAGATACCCACGGGATGAACAACGCCTTTACTCGCGGTTTCGACGGCTGGCTTTACGCCTGCCATGGTTTTAATAATGAGACGCGAGTCGCCGGACGCGACCAACATGAAATTCATATGCAATCGGGAAACACTTACCGGATGCGGCTCGACGGCGACCGAATCGAACAGTTCACCTGGGGTCAAGTCAATCCCTTTGGTATGACCATCGATAACCTTGGGAATCTATTCACCGCAGATTGCCACTCCAAACCGGTGTACCAGCTGATTCGAGGCGGTTACTACCCGAGTTTTGGAAAACCACACGATGGGCTTGGCTACGTCCCTGCGATCATGGAACATCTGCATGGCTCAACTGCCATCGCCGGTGTTTCGCTATACGTCGATGATCGATTTCCCGCGCCCTACCGGCACAACCTTTTCAGCGGCAATGTGATGACCAGCCGAATCAACCGGAATCGTCTCGACCGGAACGGTGCAACCCCCACAGCCGTCGAGCAACCCGACTTCCTCTCCACCACGGATCCATGGTATCGCCCCGTGGATATCCAACTTGGCCCCGACGGTGCCCTCTACGTGGCCGATTTCTACAACCGAATCATCGGCCACTACGAAGTTCCCTTGGAACACCCGGGAAGAGACCGTTTTCGCGGGCGAATCTGGAGGGTCAGTTACTCAGGGACGAAAGACGCGCCGGCGACTCGAAAATCGACGTTCCAATCTCTCGAAGGTCGCTCCGACTCCGATCTGATTCAAGGACTCGCGGATCCCAACTTGACGGCTCGCCTGCTCGTACTGAACTACCTTGTCGACCGAAGTCTGCAACATCAGAACCATCACGACCCCACGCAGCTCTGCCAACTTGCTTTGACGGCCTTTCAGGACAGCCCCAATCCTCATCAACGTTCTGCCATTCTGTGGGTATTGGCCAGATTGGGTTGGGAAATTGAGAAGGTTGCGTCAAGAGGCTTGGCCGATGATCATCCCGAAGTTCGCACCCACGCACTCCGCGTCTTGGCCGAATCAAACTCGGTGCCTCCAAACGCTCTGCTTCAGACCGTGCGGGCACTCGAGGATCCCGCCCCGGAAGTTCGCCTCGCAGCAGCTGATGTATTGGGTCAACACACTGAGAACGAGCGAATCAAGAGCCTTCTGGCGGCGTTGGATGACGTAAAAGAAGGGGATTTCCTTTTGCGGCAAGGCCTACGGATCGCAGTTAAACAGCAACTCTTGTCCCAGACCGGATGGTTCCCCACATTGGCCAACGAAATCGACGAAAACCGTCGCGATCTTTTGGCGAACATCGCCATTGCGGTTCCCACGGCAGAGTCGGCTTCACTCCTTCTGGATCAGATCCAACGAGATTCCGCCTTGCCCCCCAGCGAATTGACACCTCGGATGCGGCACATCGCACTTCATGCAAACGCTCAACAATTGGAAACGCTGTCCACGTTGGTCCCTTCCAAGTTTCCAGAACACTTGGACATCCAGTTTGAGATCCTTGCCGCCATCGAATCGGGATTGCGTGAGCGGGGCCAAGATCCATTACCGGTTCTGGAAACTTGGGGCAAAGAACTCACGGATCGTTTTCTAACGCGAGTCCATCCGGATCCCACATGGGATTATCGTGCCATCGCAGGGAAAACTAGACAAGACAATCCTTGGGTTGTCCAATCACGGATCAGCCAGGACGGTGCGACCCATGACTTCCTCTGTTCGCTCCCCGCGGGTGAACAGGCAACGGGAGAACTTGTCAGCAAACCCTTTCCCGCGCCCCGTCAACTCACCTTCTTCTTGGCAGGGCACGACGGATTTCCGAATCAGCCCGTCCAGAATCAAAACCTCGTTCGACTGCTTGACGTGGAAACAGGCGATGTCTTACGCGAAGTCAATCCGCCTCGGAACGACACGGCACAGAAGGTCGTCTGGACTCTCGACCAACTGGAAAATCGACAAGTCCAACTCTCCATCCTGGATCGCGATCAAGCCAATGCGTATGCATGGCTGGCAATCGGTCGATTTGAACCCGGCTTGGTGAAGGTCCCTGCCATCGGACCACGTGAGCATAATTCGGATTTACAAAACATGGCCCAGTTGGTCCGGCGCCTGAAGCTGGCCTCGCATCGACCGATCCTTGTGCGAAACTTGTTGCGAGCCGGCAGTGACGGAGCAACCCGAAAACAGCTCGCAACTGCAGCTCTCACTCTTCAGCCCGAAGTCCATCTTCAAGCGATGCTGCCGGTTTTGTCCGACAGTTCTCCAAGTCCTGAATGGGTAGCACGCTATGCCGAACAACTCGAACATCCTGATCACGACGCGTGCCGAACTTTTTTCGATGAGACCTTGGCTTCTCTTCCCGGGCGACTTCAGACACAGGTTGCTCAACAGTTGTCGAGCAATCGAGAAGGAGCAAGCTTGCTCCTTCAGTTGATTCAGAATGGTAAGGTGAGCCGTCGAATCATCTCGTCCGAACAGATCGCTCAGACCATGCGAGCCAATATGACGCCATCTGAACGGCAGACACTCAACGAGCTTTCACAGAGCATTCCGGACGGTCATGATTTGGCGAAGCAGATCGAGGAACGGCGAGGCTGGATTTCCCACGAATCGGCGGACCCCGTGGCAGGCGCGGCAGTATTCAAAAAACATTGCGCCAACTGCCACCAGATCGCCGGTCAAGGAGCAATGATCGGTCCGCAACTTGATGGGATTGGCAACCGCGGGCTTGAGCGGCTGATGGAAGATCTCCTCGATCCCAACCGTAATGTCGACGTTGCGTTCAGAACCACATTGATTCAAACCGAAGATGGGGCAACCGAGAGCGGACTGATACGCCAAGAGACAGAAACTTCAATCCGCCTGATTGACCCGCAGGGCAAAGAGTTACTGATTGACAAAAATCAGGTGGAGCAACGCCAACCCTCGCCCTTGTCACTGATGCCCGGAAACCTCGTTTCTGATTTACCTCGCCGCGAATTCGTCAATCTTATCGGGTACCTATTGAAGGCATCCCACCCTTAGCTTTCCGACGCGACCTTCTCTGAGCACGCACAACCCGAATAACCCTCTCAAGTCGTGCGCAGGTCACGGAATTAGATTCGGGGACTCAAGCCCTTACCCGAGGGGATCTTAAACGCCAGCTAGACTAGTGATTTACGGCTGACAACTCCGGAGCAGGGGAATCCGAACCGGCTTCGGAGGAGCGATTCAGATCAGACAGATCATGAGTCCACTAAACGCCCCATGGGCGTGGGTGACGGACGGTGCTCCGGGCAACTCCTGCAATCAAACGCCGCCCTAGCAACCGTTCTTTGTCCGTGAATCGTCCAGCGACGCAAGTGCTGAAAAACGCGGACATTGCCTCCCTTCAGGTATTTGAATGAGCGAACAAGAGCAAAAGAAATTGGATCACACTTCACTGAAGTGTCTCTGCTTGATCGCTCGTCACCACAGTGTCGATGTCAGTGTCGAGCGCCTGGTCCATGATTATTCGCTGGAAACCTCTGAACCCTCGACACGACGTCTGCTTCGCATTGCCAAGGACACCGGGTTTCGCGCTCGTCGCACTCGCCTCGCGTGGCACCAGCTTCGCCGAATGGGTGAGGCATTTCCGGCGATGGCGCAACTCAAGAACGGGAATTACGTCATTCTCGTTGGATTGCGTGACGCCGAAGATGAAGAGGGCAAAAAACGCGAAGAGCTGGCGATTTTTGACCCGTTAGCCGATCGTCACGATTTCATTTTCATGGATCGAGAGACTTTCCAGAAATCCTGGGAAGGCGACGTGATCCTGATGAAGAGATCGTTTTCCATGATGGACAAGAACCAGCCCTTCAGTCTCCGCTGGTTCATTCCGGAAATCATCAGGCAACGTGTCGCTTTCATTGATGTGGCCATCGGGGCTCTGTTCATCCACGCGATTGCCCTTGTCACGCCTTTATACTTCCAGATCGTGATCGACAAAGTGCTTGTCAATAATGCTCAAGACACCTTGAGAACGATCACCATCGGAATTTTGATCGCGATCGTCTTCGACGCAATCCTCGATTACTTGCGAGGTTTTCTGCTCCTCCACGCCACCAGCAAGATTGACGTGCGAGTCGCAACGAGAACATTCAACCACATGCTGCATTTGCCGATCCAGTTCTTCGAGCAGATGACCGCCGGCGTGCTGACGAAACACATGCAACAGACATCGAAGATTCGTGAGTTCCTTACGGGACAACTCTTCATGACGTTGCTCGACAGCACCGCTCTGTTTGTATTTTTGCCAATACTCTTCTTCTACAGCTCGACCCTCTCGTTTGTTGTCCTGGGATTTTCGGCGGCATTGGCAGCTGTCATTGGTGTACTCCTGGGGCCTTACCGACGCCGACTTGAGGCGTTGTATGCCGCAGAAGGGGATCGACAAGCCATGCTGGTCGAGTCCATCCATGGAATTCAAACGGTCAAGGCGTTGTCCATGGAGCCGATTCAGCGGCGAAAATGGGATGAAAAATCGGCACAATCTGTCGCCATGCATTTTCATGTCGGCAAAATCTCGATTACCGCCAGATCCATCTCCAAATTGCTCGAAAAAGCGATGACAGTAACCCTCGTTTGGGTCGGGGCGATGCTGGTCTTTGATAACAATCTCTCGGTGGGTGCCCTTGTCGCGTTTCAAATGATCGCCGGGCGTGTGACCGGTCCCTTGGTTCAACTCGTTTCATTGGTCCATTCGTATCAGGAAGCCGCGTTGAGCGTTCGCATGATGGGGCAGGTGATGAATCGACCGGTTGAGCCCGGGATGGGTCGAGGTCTTCGCCCCTCAATTCAAGGTCGGATGGAATTTGAAAATGTCACCTTCCACTACTCTCCAACCAGCCCACCTGCACTTGACCATGTCTCCCTAAATATTCCCGCGGGCAGTGTCGTTGGAATCGTGGGCCGCAGCGGTTCGGGAAAAACGACCCTTACTCGCCTGATGCAAGGCCTTTATGAGATGCAGGGTGGCCTGATCCGTTTTGATGGCATGGACATCCGTGAATATGACCTTGCACACCTGCGACGAAATATCGGCGTCGTCCTGCAAGAGAACTTTTTGTTCCGCGGATCCGTACGAGAAAACATCTCGATGTCGAAAACCAACGCGACCTTTCAAGAGGTCGTCCAAGCATCGAAACTGGCGGGAGCTGCAGAATTTATTGAGCGACTTCCGCAGAGCTTTGATACCATTCTTGAAGAGAATGGTGCCAACTTATCTGGCGGCCAGAAACAGCGTCTTGCCATTGCGAGAGCCCTGTTAACGGATCCGCGAATTCTCATTTTCGACGAAGCCACCAGTGCTCTGGACCCCGAGAGCGAAGCGATTATTCAGGCGAACTTGGCAAAGATTGCGAAGGGCCGGACCGTCATCATCGTTTCTCACCGACTTTCGACGCTGACCCGTTGCGATGCCATCGTGGTCATTGAAAGGGGCAAAATTGAAAACATGGGAACTCACCAGCAATTGCTTAACCAAAGCAAGGTATACAAAGAATTATGGTATCAACAGATGGGCCGAGCGTAGCTGAGGAAGCGGAAGTTACACCAACGTCCGAATCCAAAGAAACGCCAGCAAAAGAAGAGAAGCGTCCCGAGCCGAAAAAAAGTCGCCGCCCTGAGCGCCGTCGAAAAATCGATCCTGCGCTGATCGAATTCCAACCGGACGCGGTGGAAATTGAGGAACGGCCGATACCGGGCAAGGCTCGTTGGACACTCTACATCGTTATCCTGATCATTGTCTCGGTCGTCGCATGGTCATGGTTCACCGAAGTGGATCGGATCGTAGTGGCCGAAGGTGAATTGATTACGGCAATCACACCTCTTGTGGTTCAGTCGGCAACCACCAACGAAGTGCGTGAAATCCGCGCGAAATTTGGTCAGGTGGTGAATCCCGGCGACGTGCTGGCCGTCCTCGACGGTGACCTCCCGGAACTCGATGTCGCAAAACTTGAGGGCGACATCCTTTCTCGCGAAGCAACCATTGCTCGACTAAAGGCAGAAAGAGATGGTAAGCCGTTTACCGTGGATAAAGTGTCGACCTCCAATCCAGCCATGGTCGACGAATGGGGACTCTATCAATCTCGTCAGGAGGAGCGGACGGCAAAAATCAAGGAACTGAACCAGGCCGTCAGAAAATTGGAAGCGGAAATTCGCACGAACGAAACCAATGTCAACAATAACAAAGAGAAACTGGCGGTCCTTGTCGAAATAGAAAACGTCACCTCCAACCTGTTTGAACGAAACATCGAGTCCGAATTTGAATTTCTATCGGCAAAACTCCGTCGTCTTGAGGCCGAAGGTAAAGTCCGAGACCTGGAAGCGAAAAAGGATGAACTTCGCGAACAACTGGATCAAGCCAGCAAGTCACTGGACTCCTATGAGGCGAACTGGACCGCGACTGTCAATGACAGCCTGGTGAAAGCCCAGAATGAATTGAAACTGGTCAAAAGCGATCTGGCGAAAGCCCAAAAAGCACAAACCTTCGTAAATCTCACGGTTCCTCAAGAGCCGAAGGGTCAGCGATACATGGTCGTTGAGGCGACCGATCGAGCTTCGGTCGCAGAGGGCGCGAAGCCCCTGTTCAAACTCGTGCCCATGGATGTTCCCTTGGAAGCGGAAATTCAGATCCCCGCCAAGGACATCGGTCGGATTTCTCTCGACGATGACGTTCGGATCAAACTCAACGCATTTCCCTATCAGAAACATGGAACATTAAGTGGAACCGTTCAGACGATCAGCGAAGGCTCTTTTCAAGAGGGACAGGGCCCTCTGCAGAGCTCGTTTTTCCTGTCAACGGTGACCCTTCCTGCTGGTCAACAGCTGGAAAATGTTCAGGAGGATATGCGTCTGATGCCTGGCATGAGCGCCACCTGTGAAATCCGCGTCGGAAAGAGACGTGTTCTCGACTACTTCATCTACCCACTGTTCCGCCAACTCGACCAGAGCATTCGAGAACCGTAGCAGAGGCTTCCAAGATCGCTGCCGCCAACGCTAGCATTCGGGAACCGCGACGAGCCTTTGCTTGGGCTTGGTGGATCAACAAACCTGCTTTCCAACCCAAGCACCACGTCGCTCTACGATCTCTGCGCCTCGCTCTACAATCTTGTGCTACTGTCTAGTCCTACGATCTTCCAGTGTGATGCAGCGTCGATCTCACAGCGACTCAGAAAAGCTGTACCGGACCGGACTCAACAGAGCAGGCTTTCTAAACGCCTGCGGCGCCGACTTGGCCTTGAGCAAGACTGGCCTTACTTCATTGGTCAAGGTTCGTCTATGATGTCGACGCGATCGTCGACGTCATGCGCAACTCGAACCCGCAATTCGCTGGTCTTACCGGACATGGCGATATGGGCGTTGGGACAAGGCGTTGACGCAACCTGATCGAGATCGAAGAGAGCTTTCCGCCGATTTGTTGTTCACGTGGAGAGGTTATCTTCGCAAGGGAAATCATCAATGGAGTAATGCTGTATGTTCCGTAATCGCACTTACGACGCGGTCACTCAGACAATCGGTGCGACGCCGATGATCAAAATCAATCGTTTGATTCCAGAAGACCACGCTACCGTCTTCGCCAAATGCGAGTTCTTCCAGCCTCTCAATAGCGTGAAGGATCGAATTGGAGTGGCGATGATCGAAGCGGGTGAGACGAGTGGCAAGATCAATTCGGACACCCATATCATTGAGCCTACGAGCGGGAATACGGGAATTGCTCTTGCCTTCGTTTGTGCTTCCAAAGGTTATAAGCTCACGTTGACGATGCCCGAGTCCATGTCATTGGAGCGGCGTGCGTTGCTCAGGGCCATGGGCGCGAATCTCGTGCTCACTCCCGCGGCTGAAGGGATGAAAGGGGCAATCAATCGAGCGGCCGAACTTGTTGAAACCGAGGAGAATGCCTACTCTCCGCAACAATTTGAAAACCCGGCCAATCCAGCCATCCATGAGAAAACAACGGGACCTGAGATTTGGGAAGACTCCGGCCACAACATTGATGCCATTGTGGCTGGCGTGGGCACCGGTGGCACCATTACCGGAGTTTCTCGTTACCTCAAAAAGATGAATCCCAATTTCAAAACCATCGCGGTCGAACCCGAGGCTTCCCCCGTAATTGGAGGTGGGCAACCAGGCCCCCATAAGATACAAGGGATCGGAGCTGGCTTCATTCCGGGCAACCTCGATACAGGTCTCGTCGATGAAGTCATCACTGTCTCAAATGAAGACGCGTTCGCTTGGTCCAGACGACTGGCCTCTGAAGAAGGCATCATGGCGGGAATCAGTTCGGGGGCCAACATTTGTGTCGCGTCCCAGATCGCATCAAGACCAGAATTTCAAGGCAAGAGGATTGTGACCATCATGTGCAGTCTCGGTGAACGCTATTTATCCACGCCCCTCTTCGAAGGATTGACAGGCTAGGGCTGACACGCATCGCCCAAAGCGAAAATCCCAATTCATGATCAGCCTCACCCGGCAATCGCCGGAGTGAGGTTTTTTTCATGGCTTCATTGCGAGGAACTGTGTCACAAAACATTGAATGGATCCTCTTCAACCCACGGGACGAGGCTTATGTTGGACAAAATTCAAGCCTTCGCTTCGCTCGCGCAGTTTTCAACCAACTGGACCAGTGTCCGAACGAACGCGCCGGATCCCCCTGCATCAATCCACGCTTTCTCACTGTCCAGGTAGGCGGGTCCGGCGATATCGATATGAACCCAAGGGGTCTCTCGAACGAACTCCTCGAGGAACTTCGCCGCCGTAATCGCTCCTCCCCAACGGCCGTTGCCAACATTTTTTATGTCGGCAACTTTACTCTGCACCTGCTCACCGAACTCAGGAAACATGGGCAACTCCCACACCTGCTCTCCCGTCTGAGCAGCTGCATTTTGGATGCTCTGGCACCAGTCGGCATGATTGGTCATGATTCCGGCGACGTCCATGCCGAGGGCGACGAGGCAAGCGCCCGTCAAGGTTGCCAGGTCGACGATCCGATCGGCTCCGCGTTCCACAGCGACATCCAAAACGTCTGCGAGGACGACACGGCCCTCAGCATCTGTATTAAGGATCTCAATGGTTTTGCCATTCCGAGATTTCAGCACATCCCCCAGTTTGTAGGCATCGCCACTCACTAGATTTTCGACCAAGCCAACCAGGCCGATTACATTCACCTGAGGTTTACGAAGAGCGATGGCTCGCATCGCTCCAATCACAGTGGCTGCCCCGGCCATGTCGCATTTCATGTCCTTCATACCGTCGCTAGGCTTTAGCGAATAGCCTCCGGAATCGAAAGTCACCCCCTTACCGACCAATGCCACGGGCGCTTGATCTTCAGCCCCACCTTTATAGTTCAAAATGACAAGACGAGGCTTGCGAACCGACCCACGGGCCACGGCCAAAAGTGCCTGACAGTTTTCTTCGACCAAACGGTCTTCGTCCCAGATTTCAATTCCCAGTCCCACTTCGTCGGCAAGTTGTTGCATTTCCCGCGCAACGCTTTCCGGATAAATGTGATTGGGAGGTAGATTGACGAGACGCCGAGTCAGATTGACACTTTCCCCCAAGTCCCGACCTTGCTGACAATCCTCGTCCGAACCGCCATGCCAGCGAAGCTCAGCGAGAGGGTGAAGTGAGGATTCTGTCCGGCATAAATCCTGACCATGGCCACCGATGAAAGCTCCACATATCCCGGCGGCAACATTCCCCGAACCGAAATAGAAAGCCGCTTTGCGTCCTCCCTGATCGCCCATCTTTTTGGCCGCCATGGCCGCCACTTTCATGACCCTTTCGTCGGACCTTTCGTCTTTGGGGCCGAGGCCAACGAGCAAAAGGAAGCGAGCTTTCATCAGGCCCGGCAAGGCCAACAACTGCGCTTCCATACTCTTTCCTGAGAAATCACCATTCTCCCAAAGTCGACGCAGCGCCCCTCCGAGCTCGTGATCCACCTCCAACATGGGCCCCGCAACACCTTCTTCGGAGTGAATCCCTAAAACCAGAAAATCGACCTCCTGTTCCAGTGGCGATTCCGAGCAGGCAACCAGGTGCATCTTCATTTCCTTTGCAATTCTTTGAGAGTGACAGGTCGGTGCGAACGCATGAAAACCCAAACACGGGACATCGGGCGACTCTGTCTGACGTTACAGTTTCGCATTTTCTTAACGTGAAGGAACCCGGCTTCGAGAGATGAATTGAGCTACTGATCCCTTGGGACCGTATCTTGTCGGCCCGGTTGCATTCCAAGTCCGGCATCTAGATGTTAAGGTCATCTTGTGAATGCGGAGTTCACCGGGGGTGAAACGAACCAGACGAGCCATCCTGCCCTTCTCGTGCTCGCGGTCCCCACGGCCAAGAACGGGAGTGTGACCCTAAAAAATTTACGGGCAAACGGAAATGCTGAAATCGGGGCGGCCCGAGAAACGCGGCAAATAAGGTTTCGAACATGGGCTACCGTACGCTTGAGCAATGTGTCAATGACATGGAGAAGCACGGCCACCTTCTCCGAGTGGCTGAACCTGTGGAGGCCAACCTTGAGGTTGCGGAGATTCATCGGCGCGTCTTTCAATCCGGCGGTCCTGCCCTCCTTTTCGAAAACGTCAAAGATTGCCGTTTCCGGATGGTTAGCAATCTCTTCGGAACGATGGAACGTTCACGTTTCATGTTTCGGGACACGATGGAGAGCGTTCGGCGTGCCATCGAATTAAAGGTTGATCCCTCTCAGGCGGCTGCCCGTCCCTGGCGTTATTGGCGAGCACCACTCACCGCGTTGACCATGCAACCTCGCCGGAGCCGAAGTGGCCCGGTTCTAAAGAATCAATGTCGCCTGAGTGACCTGCCACAGATGAAAAGCTGGCCGGACGATGGTGGGCCCTTTGTGACTCTCCCACAGGTCTACAGTCACGTGCCTCAGCAGACAAGCCTGAAGCACTCGAACCTCGGCATGTATCGCATCCAGATGGGTGGAAACGACTATGTCAAAGACGAAGAGGTCGGACTGCACTACCAGATCCACCGAGGCATCGGTGTGCATCATCAGGTCGCTGCGAATCTGGAAGTCGATCTCCCCGTCAACGTGTTTGTTGGCGGCACACCAGCAATGACCCTTTCCGCGGTCATGCCTTTGCCTGAAGGCATGTCGGAATTGACCTTTGGAGGGGCCCTGAGCGGACACCGGATCTCCATGGCCACCGGCGGCCTCCCACTCCCCGTTTACGGTGAAGCCGATTTTGCCATCTGCGGCCGAGTGGAACCCGGCAAGGTCAAACCAGAAGGACCGTTTGGCGATCACCTTGGTTATTACAGTTTGGCTCACGAATTTCCCGTAATGAAAGTGGAACGCGTCTATCATCGCGACAATGCGATCTGGCCTTTTACCGTGGTCGGCCGGCCCCCTCAGGAAGACTCGCAATTCGGAGAATTGATCCACGAATTGACGGGGCCTATCATCCCGACGGTGCTGCCCGGGGTCCATGAGGTGAACGCGGTCGACGCTGCCGGTGTCCACCCGCTTCTATTGGCCGTTGGAAGCGAAAGATACACGCCCTACTCTCAGGACGATCGCCCGATGGAACTGCTTACCCAAGCCAACGCCATCCTGGGACAAGGTCAGATGTCTCTGGCGAAATACCTTTGGATTGCGGACCAACGCGACATGGTCAAGCCTGGCTGTCACGAGATTGCCGACTTCTTCCAACACATGCTCGCTAGGGCGGACTGGAGACGAGACCTTCATTTCCAGACCCAGACCACGATCGATACCCTGGACTACTCCGGCCAAGGTCTCAATCTCGGCTCCAAACTGGTGATTGCGGCGCGTGGCCCTGCCCGGTTTGATCTGAAGAAAGAGATCTCCTCAGACCTGAAACTTCCGGCGGGATTCCATTCGCCTCACCTCTGTCTACCGGGCATTTTGGCCGTCCAGGGACCGCCTGCGGGGCGAGAGGATGGCGTGCTTCGAAATTTCTGCGAACAAGCGGCCATGCTCGGCGGGACAGACGGTTTTCGATTGATCATCCTCGTGGATGATCCTGACATGACGGCGAGATCGATTGATAATTTTGTCTGGATTACTTTTACCCGAAGCAACCCGGCCGTTGATATTGATGGCTTGCAAGCTTCAATCCGCGACAAGCACTGGGGGTGCGAAGGCCCGCTGGTGATCGACGCGCGAATCAAGCCTCACCATGCACCTCCCTTGATCGAATCGCCAGAAGTCACTCGGCGGGTTGACGCATTGGCGAGTCGGGGAGACGCACTGTCGAGGTACCTCTGAGTCGTTTTCAGGCGGAGGGCGAAACGGATTCCGGTCGGCAGGAATCAAAGTCTGCCCCCTCCAGCACAACTTTTCACCACCGCATCGAATAGCGACTGCTGCCCCTGTAACCACAACGGCATCCCTCAACGATACTTGTCCCTGTAAAGGCTGGGTCAGATCATGACATCACTATCAGAGCTTTATGGAACAGAACAACCGGTCGCTTTGATCACGGGCGCAGGATCACGAAGATTGGGGCAGGTCGTCGCCAGACGTCTTCATCGAGAGGGTTGCCGCGTCATTCTGCACGCCAATACGAATTTCGAACAGGGGAAGAACGTTGCACGCGAGCTTGAGCAACAGGGCCCCGAAGCCGAAGCATTCGCGGCAGATCTTCGAGATGCAGACGAATTGGACCGCTTCGTTAACGCAGCTTCAAAAAAATGGGGGCGGGTCGACATCCTGGTTCACTGTGCAGCCATCTGGTATCCCCAACCGTTGGAGGAAATTCTGCCGGAGGACCTCGACGCGTTTTACGCAATCAACCAAAAAGCCAGTTTTCTTATCGCACAGAAAATAGGCCTGCAAATGACCTCACAGCCCAGCGGGGGCTCAATCGTACTTATGGGAGACTGGGCGGACGCCCGTCCCTACCTCCACCATGCGTCCTACTTCATGTCCAAAGGCTCCATCCCGATGCTGACAAGGGTTTTCGCGGTCGAGTTGGCATCGAGAAACCCCAATGTTCGTGTCAACGCGGTGTTACCCGGGCCTGTGACGCTCCCGAAGTCCCTGACGGAAACCCAGTATCAGGCAGCGGTGGCTGGCACCTTGGTGCACAGGGAGGGCTCCCCTGATGACGTGGCTGAGGCGGCTCTCGGTTTGATTCAGAATCGTTTCATCACCGGGACCTGCCTGCCGGTGGATGGAGGTCGGACCATTTACAGCGGAGGGGATGACTACAAACAGGTGAAATGAATCCTCTTTAGGTGGATTCTCCAACGCATCGACGAAAGCCTTGCGTCTCACCATCGCTGCGATTTTGCTGGCGTCTTATCCGAAATTGGGCATGCTGGAACGGACGGATATCTTTACAATGGCGGGAAGTCGATCCTCTGGAAACCGATTCCCAAAATAAATAAATCACCCTCACGCCGCTTGCTGGGTACTTGATACACAGCGAGACTCCCTATCCGCGTGGGGCAGTCCACGATTCCCGCCAGACGATTTGGTTGAAAGGACCTTGCCAAATGGTATCCAAGCGAAGCCCCGAATTTCTTTGGATAGGCTTGGCCCTCTTTCTGATAATCAGCTTGAACAACGAACCTGTTCGAGCCTTGCAAGAGCCGATTGACGAACCCGTTGCTACAGCAAACTATCAAGTCCCCGAGACGGATGATCCCGGGACTTTGGAGCGATTCATGGATGCGTTGCTTCGCATCCGGCCGAGAAATGGCGAAGAGTATTTGCAACACATTCGGCAGATGCCCCCGGCACTCGACAGCGCCGCTCGAAAAATTATGGAGCTGTCGCCAGACCCCGAAAGTCTGAGCTATCGCAAAGCTGCCTACATGACGCTGGTCGCACAGATTTTCGCCTTGGAACAACTTCAAGACGACGAAGTCAGGCGGCTGCTTGATGAAATCGACGACCGCCTGAAAACCGAGTTGGGGAAGACGGAAGCAGCCGGTTTGGCGACGCAGATCGCGGAACGACTCGAAGATGCCGAACGTTTTTCTTTAGCCGCGGAGGCCTATTCAAAGTTTGGCCCCGAACTCTCTGAAAATTCTTTACCGGAGATCGCGAGCCATGGCAAACGGATGTTGGGAGCTGCTAGACGCTTGGGCATCATGGGTCAGAATCTATCGCTAAGCGGGACATTGTCCGACGGAAACCCACTGGACTGGTCCTCCTACGAGGGAAAAGTGGTTTACGTCGATTACTGGGCAAGCTGGAGTGGCCCCAGCCTGGCGAACCTGCCGAAGCTGGTTCAGCTTCGAGAACAGTACGGCGCTCAGGGTTTTGAAATCGTCGGAATCTGCCTCGACAAAAACCTCGATCGAGTTCGGGATACAATGGCTGAAAACGGTGTAAATTGGCCCTGCTTGTGCGAGCCGGAAGCAGGATGGAATCACCCGATGGCATTGGAATATGGGATCAGCAAAGTCCCCTCATCTTTTCTTATCAATCCGCAGGGCAAGGTGATTGCCGTCAACCTCAGAAACGATGCGTTACGGAAGCGTCTCGCTGAAATCTTTAAGAATCCGCCTGAGGGTCCCTCCCCTAGGAATAACTAGTCCTGAAGCTCGACATTGCCGCGCACAGGGTCGTCAGCCTACAATAACTAATATGACGGCAGGGTTATCGTGGTATCGCATTGGAGTTGTTTGCCACTGGGGGTTTTGCCAGATCGGGCGGACCTCCAGAAGCCTTGGCTTGTAAGGAATTTGCAACCGGTCCCGAATGAGCCGGGCTTGTTCAAGCCCCGGTATTTCGACGGTCGATAAGTGAACGTGGCGGCTCCTCATGTAATCGCAGGTCTTGGTTGACCGTGCTTGGTTTGCTTGGCAAAGGACACTGAAAATGTTGAGTATTCAAGGTGCAGCACAATCCGCATGTGATCGGCTGAATCGCCGACGTTTTATCCAGATTGGTACGTTGGGTGCCGCCGGGCTTTCACTGGCTGATTTGCTCAAAGCAGAAGACGCCTCAGGAAAAAAAAGGCAGCATCATTCGAAGCGTTCTGTGATTTTGATCTGGCAACATGGTGGCCCCTCACAACTCGACACCTTCGACATGAAACCGGACGCGCCGGCCGAATATCGAGGTCCTTACATGCCCGTCGCATCAAACGTCCCCGGCATGAACATCTCTGAGAAGATGCCCTACCACGGGAAGGTGATGGACAAGTGCTCCATCATTCGCAGCTTTTCCCACGGCAATGGCGATCACTGGGCGGCCGCCCATTGGTTGCTGACAGGCTACGTTGGCGCAAACGGTTCCGACCGGGTCCCCCGCAATCCGTCGATGGGGGCGATTTCCTCCTACCTTCTTGGACCACGGCAGCGGGGAGTCCCTGCCACCGTCAATATGAACGACGGCGGATTTGGCTTCCACGGCGCCTCCTATCTGGGTGTCGCCTACAACCCGTTCCGCACAGGCGAATACAGTTACGGCAACGAAGCGGGACGGCTGCCGACGGGTTCTGACAAGAGCTTCTCGTTGGTGGATGGCCTCACCAACGACCGAGTAATGAATCGAGTTTCACTGCTCAACCAGTTTGATCGTATGCGTCGGCAACTCGATCAATCCCGAACTTTCGAGAACCTCGACCACATGAACCAGCAGGCTCAGGACATCATCTTGAGCGGACGGGCTCGAGATGCGTTCGATCTGGAGAACGAGGATCCAAAAATTCGAGAGCAGTACGGACCCGGCTGGGGAGAACAGGCACTGCTTGCTCGAAGATTGGTGGAAGCCGGAGTGCGATTTGTCACCCTGAATACCGGATACTGGGATGACCATGGCGGAATTGAAAAGGCTCTGAATGACAAACTCGTACGACATGACCGCGCCGTAGGTGTTTTGATTCAGGATCTGGCAGATCGAGGCATGCTTGAAGATACGCTTGTTGTCACTGCCGGTGAGTTTGGGCGAACCCCAAGAATCAACAAAGATGCAGGACGAGATCACTGGCCTCAAGCTCAAAGTATCCTTATCGCAGGAGGCGGCTACCCAGGCGGACAGATGATCGGAACCACCGATGCCAAAGCGGAGCGTCCAACGTCTCGCCCCGTCGCACCGGCTGACTTTAACGCCATCATCTATAAGTCCTTAGGACTCAACCCCAACGATACCATTCAAGACAACTCGGGACGCCCCGTTCATCTTGTTCAGGGTGGAACGGTTCCCCGAGAACTTGTGTAGAACTGGGACAGAATGACGGAAAATCGTGTAAGACGGGCCACTCGCCGTTTTCTGACTTCCTTTCGCCTAAACCAACCCGATTTTAGACCGAATTTCCCGGTCGCAAGCACCATAACATTGCATCATCAACATTGCATCATCGAACCTTGCGAGTTCCTGGAGTGAAAGTCGATGCCAAGCGTGACCGAATCCGTTTCCACATTCAACAGTTTCATCCGAACACTCTTGCTTGTCATCTTCCTTGGCGTTTTTGGCTACGGAGCTTACGCGGGTTATGAGTATCTGATCAAACCACAAATAGAAGAAGCTCAGGCCACGGATCGCGAACTGGCGGAAGCAAAGTCGAAACTGCTCGCTGCAGGACGTGAACTGGCGTCGGCACAAGCCAAAGTCAACGAACAGACCCAGATGCTGGCCCAGCAGGAAACCCAGATCGAAGTCCAACTTGAAGTGATCTCAGAATTACAGGACACGAACGAGAAACTCGAAACGGCTCGTCGTCTGCTCAAACTCGATCGTCGCTTGGCGAAGATACGCGTCATCAATGTTGGCACAAACACAGAAACCAACGAGACCTTTTCCGATATCGAATTCATTGAAGTTGATGAGGAAGGCAAAGTTCTTGGAGAACCACGAACCTTCCGACTCATGGGAGATGAAATTCGTGTGGACAGCTGGATTGTCAAATTTGCAGATCAATACATCGAGGATGCGGACCTCATCCGAGGGACATCGCTGTGCGTCTTCAAGAGCATCTATGGAAACCTTGACGGTCCGCAAAACGCTCACGAGCTTGAAGAAGAGAATTCTCGCCCTCTCGCCTATGGCCGAGGCAGGGTCTCGGAATTTGAAAAGAAGATTTGGGACGACTTCTGGGAAATCAGCGTGAACCCTGACAAGGCCTCGGAGATGGGAATCCGAGCCGGTCATGGTCAGGTCAATTACGTGAAAGCCAAACCGGGTATGGTTTATCAGGTCGAACTTCGTGCATCCGATGGCATGACCATCCGCCCCTTGGTTGATAAGCAGCCCGAAGAGTGAGTCGGAAACAGAGTCCCTTGACGAGACGGGTCACGGAAATGACTTGACTCAGGGAAATAAAGCCTGAGACGTGATTAAAGAGTCGAGTTCCGTTGCGACTTTCCTCCCCGTCACACTCATGGGAAAATCTTCAAACTTATGACGATCAACCCACTGAATGTTCTCCTGCGTCTTCCGCAAGCGGCCCTGAACTTTTTCTGCAACCCAGCACCGAAGGTGTATCTTGAATCGAGTGACGCCGTGCCGAGTTGACCAACCGGTATCACGGATCTCCACAGACAGCCCTGTCGAAGCATGCACCATCGCTTCAAGGTCCGAGTGCAGACCATCCTCGTCCGTTTGAAAACGTGGAAAATCCCACAAACCTGCCCATCGCTCGCCATCAAGGCACTGTCGGAGCAGAAATTTACCGCGACGCTGAATCAAAATTACGGACTCATTGATCGGTGTCAGGCGAATCTTCTTTGACGAATAAGGCAACTCCAACTGCCTTTTGGTTTGAAAGGCGTTGCAGACACCATGCACTGGACAGGAACCACATTGCGGCTTTTTGGGCGTGCAGACTTCACTGCCCAACTCCATCAACGCCTGATTGAGGTCCCCCGGCCTCTCCGGATCCACCACACTGGTTGCAAGAGACCATAAAGATTTTTGTGTTCCTGATTTCTGAACATCCCCAGTCACTCCTGCCAGCCGAGCATGGACTCGAATCGTGTTGCCCTCCAATATCGGCAGAGGTTGATTATCCGCGATCGACAGAATCGCACCCGCCGTGTAGCGACCAATTCCTGGCAAACCAAGGACAGCGTCGAAGCTCTTGGGAAATTGCCCCCCAAAATCACTGACAATCGTCTTTGCTGCCTGATGAAGTAGCCTTGCGCGACGATAGTAGCCCAGACCTTCCCAAAACGTTAGAACCGTTGCCTCATCAGCCTCCGCCAACGACTCGACATCAGGAAAGCGTTCCAAAAACCGTTCGAAGTAAGGAATGACGGTCACCACCTGAGTTTGCTGCAGCATAATCTCGCTGACCCAAACTCGGTAAAGACTCTTCTCGCTTCGCCAAGGCATCTCGCGTTGATGAGAATCAAACCAATCGAGCAGATTTTGGCGAAGGGTACTTTGAATAGACGCGTTGTATTTGGTCATGCGGGCCACGCAACATTGGACAGGTCGCGAGTCCCCTCGCATCCAAGATCGAACGTTCATTCGGGAGATCTGAGATCAGTTTTGATCAGACGGGGAAGGATTCTCGCCTCGCTGATCAGAAACAATCACCAGGTAGAGCTTCATTTGCTCCGTCGTGGCATTTGGTACTAAGCTTGAGTCATTTCTCCCCACCAACTCTTCTGCCACGGGACCCTCTACACCGCCCGAGGATATCCTCGGGCCAATTTCCTGTTCGCCGTCAGGCCCTCCCGTTCCTGCTCCCGCAAGTCCACTTGGCTGGTTATCCGGATCAGCCTGCGAAGATTCGACTTGGGACCCTGCCTTCTGGCTTCGACCAAGGCGAGCTTTCTCGATCATACGGAATGGCCATTCGGAAGCGTGGACAATTCGAACTTGTCCTGCCCGTCGAGTCGCCTCCACCTCCGTTGTCTCCTCGTTCGAAATCTCATCATCGCGGGAAGGAGGTTCATTGGCCGACGAGTCAGGATCTTCAATGGGCCGAGGCAAAGTCCTTGGATCTTCTGTTTCGACACTGTCAGGTGTCTCCTCTTGGCCCATCGCAGCTGCCATCGGCTGAACTTCGTGCCAGACTTGGCGGTAAAGCTTAAGTTCATCCGCCGCTGAAACTTGCCCAAGCAAAACTTGGAGCTCTTGAGGAGTGCCTTCGATCGCCAGCAGGAGGACTCCCGCCTGCTCCAGCAAGCTCTTGGATTTTCGTCGAAAGTCGCCAAGTCCAGCTTCAGCAGGTGTCCCCGCGTTTGACTCGATCTCTGCCCTTACGGCGGGGGCCACCGATTCTGAAGATGAAAACTCAAAATTCTGAAGGGCCAGGCTTTCAAGGAATTCGTCAAACGTCGCATCTGATTCCATCGAAAGGGTTGCAAACCACTCGGTGTGAGCGTCCACCTGTTCCCCTTGATATAGCAAAGCCTCCCCGCCATTTTGTTGCGACCGATTGATGCTGCCAAAGAATCTAGAGGCTTCCCGGTCGTTCGCACTCATTTTTCGGGTTGGCTGGGCCAACGTCTGCGAGCCGCCTTCGGTGTCGGCGTCCTCAGCCATCGCATTCAAGCCTGCACCAAAACCACCCCCCCTCGGTGCTGCCTCCACGCCAAGGGAATTTCCTTGGCCACTTTGCATTCGCATTTCATCAGATCTGGATGCACGTGCTGCCACTCCAGCAGGAGTGGGCCGCGAGGGTTCCTGCCCTGCCACACTTTCGCGATCATTCTGGTCGAACGACTGCGCAGAGCCCAGCTTCGGCTTTTCCTGAAACGAATCTGTCTCTACATCCGCCATTGAAGATTCGTACGCCGCCATACCTTCCGCATTGCCGCCGAGCGAATCAAAGGCTGGAGAAGAAGCTGACTCGGCAAGAGACCGGTCGAATTGCGGGACAAGCTGAGGCAGCAAAACCACGGCAAGAAGGAGGGTTGCCGCAAGGGTGCCTGTCAGGCCGAACGCCAGATATTTTCCGCGACTGGAAGAATTCAGACCAGATCGGTCGTCTTGGCGGGCGAGACTCACAGGCGTTTTTGCATGAGCCAAACGGCCTTTCGAATCCAAATTCTCGTCAGATGTCATAGCACCCACCTTTTCCCGAATTTGGGCGGCGAACGCAGACGGAAGACGGTGTGCTGGCAGCGTTCGAATTCGCTCGCCGACCCCCTTTAATTTTTCGACATAGTCGCGCAATTCCGCATCGTTTTCGAGCCATAGCTGCGCTTGCTCAAATTCCTCGGGTGATAGTTCATCATCCAAGTAGGCGCTGATCCAATCTTCCTGTCGCCGGTCGGTCATGAATTCGGTGCTCTAAAAATTCTTCAAACGGTGGGTTACCCAAAGTCATGGGCAATTTTTCGAGGCAAGTTTTGATTGGCTCTATCTCATGTCAGTTCGAACCAACAGATCTCTCTTCAGTCGACCACGTCCTGCAGCATCATCTCCAAGGTTTCTTTCAATTGTCCACGTGCCCGGTGCAGGCGACTTCGAACGGTGCCAACAGGAAGGCCAAGGATTTCTGCGATGGAGTCGTAACACAATCCCTCCATCTCCCGCAAAACCAGAATGACCCGATGTTCCTCGTGCAGAGCACTCAGAGCGTTTTGGACGTGCTGGACTTTCTCTTCACGGTCAAGTTTCGCGTCGGGGGCTTCATGTCGGTCCACAGGGTCTAATCCGACCTCTTCACGATATTGATCTACCGAGAGTGACGGACGTTTTTTTCTTTTTTGCGAAATCGCAGCATTGAATGCGATTCTGTACAACCAAGTGTAAAACGAAGCCTGCTTCTGGAAGCTTGACAACTTCGAGAACGCCGATAGAAAGGCCTCCTGAACAATATCATGAGCCTCATTGGCGCACCCGACCGTTTGAACCAAGGCGTTGTAGAGTCGGTCCTGGTACCGCAAAACCAACTCCTCGAACGCGGCATGATCCCCCTCGAGGGTGAGATCGACCAGTTCTATGTCACCTAGTTTCACAGATTCATTACCCGGTTAGACGTACTCTTGTCCAAGAAGTTCCCTAGGTTTTCTCGGACCTTTCGACTATTCCACTCGCCCACCACGCTTTGAAGAATCAGTTTGGACTCGGGCTCACGGTTTCGGACAAAGGGCTTTTTTCGAGAGGAAGCGCTCGAAAGGGGCGTCTCAAACGGCTCCAAATCACCAGCCCGGTACCGAGGATGAACATCATCAGACTTGTCAACTGAGCGGTCGTCAGTTCGGTATTCAGTTGCCCGGGCTCGTCGTCTCGAATCAACTCCAAAAGGAATCGGGCGATTGCATACAGGCAAAGGCCCATGCCAAATACTTCACCATCACCATAACGGAAAGGATAATAAAACCAAAGGAAAAAGCAGAGCAGTAACGCATTGATCGAGCTGTAAAGCTGTGTGGGATGCACGGGGTTCGAGCGTGGCGGCAGTTCAAGGAGCGGCATCTCAAACAGGCGCGACGGCCCTTGGGCATCGGATTTAATTTCAAGCTGATAGAGACCGGGGGCAATTCGCACCCGTCGCATGCGATCCCCCAACTGAATTTCTGCTCGTTCACCCAAGGATTGCCCTTCAATCTTCAACACCTCACGCCAATCTCCACCCCTGACATCAACACGGGTCGTCAAACCGATCAATTGGCCGGTATCGAGCTGCTTGTCATAGGGTGGTGTCAACTGCCCAGCGTCGGCATAGACCGGGCGACTGGGAAACTGCACCGCCACTGGCCAGTCGCATACCCCGCCGTAGCAGCACCCGTTCATGAAGCAACCGATGCGCCCAATGGAAAGACCAATGAGCATGGCAGGCATAATGAGGTCAGCGATGGCGAGTATCGGCAAACGCCGCCTCCAACAGGTCACGACGGCGGCGAGCAGACTTCCGATAAGCGCCCCATAGACGACGATTCCTCCCTGCGTCGTATTTACGATACGCGTCACTGTCGTCACCAGATCATCGGTTTGGAACTGCTCCCAGTACTGGACGACATAATAAACTCTCGCACCGATAATCCCGGTAATGAACATCGCGAAGGCAAGACCCAGAATTTCATCGGGCTCGACTCCCATCTGACGCGCACGGCGAGTCGCGAGTCCAACCCCGGCAACCGTGGCCAATAAAAACATCAACCCGAACCCCCGAATCGGAAGTCCGGCGAGGGTCTTCGAAGGGTCAGTGGGGTCGGAAACGTTGATTCCAATTCTCGGCAGAACGAATCCAACCACGATGGCGCCAAATACAAAGACCCAAATCATTCCGACGGCTTCTTTACCCCAACCGAAACGTCGAGCCTGAATCAGGAGGGCAATTACGCATAACACCAGCCAAAGCGGCAGGGCAAAACTCGCAAGCCATTCATCGGGAATCAAAAATAGTGTTTGTCGCATGACGAGGTCTACTCTACTTCCATGCTCGCGGTGACACGATTCCAACCCCTCGACGGCTCATTGCACTAAGGTATTGCCCGTATGCTGAATGCTCTGACAGTATCGCCAATTTTCAGTGATTGGATTCGATGAGAAGGTCAGTCTCACCAGCTACCGAAACGACACAATTATCAATCAGACGAGTCTTCCCGATGTAAGCGGCAATCAGTCCGACAACGGTTCGGTCCACGGCTTCCAGACATTCTAGAGTTTCAGAATCGACGACAACAGCGTAGTCGATTCGATCCACGAAGGGCCGCAAAAATTCTTTCATCCGCGTTTCAATCAACCCTGTATCTTTGATCCCTTGCCCAATGGCTTCAGGCACTTGGCGAAGTGCTTGGACCAGACTCAATGCTCGCTTACGTTCGCCGGCATCCAGATAGACGTTTCTAGAACTCATCGCCAGCCCGTCAGGCTCTCGTTTGATCGGACAGATCGCAACCTGCGTCGGGAGATTCAGGTCACGGACCATGTTGCGAATGACGAGCGCTTGCTGAAAATCCTTCTGACCAAAACATGCGAGGTCGGCGGGAATGATCTGGAGTAGTTTTAGCACAATGGTACAAACTCCCCCAAAATGTTCCGGGCGGCACTCCCCCTCAAGCTTGGTTGCAACCGCAGGTGGAGCCACGGTGGTCGAACTTCCCTGTGGGTACATGTCTTCCTTGGATGGCGCGAAAACGCAATCGACACCCAGATCACTGAGAAGTCCGACATCCTTTTGCAGCGTCCGTGGATAACGTTCGTAATCTTCGTTCGGCCCGAATTGAGTCGGATTGACGAAAATGGTGACCACCACTTTTTCGCATCGGGCACGAGCCGCCTCGACCAAACTAAGGTGCCCTTCGTGCAGTGCCCCCATCGTCGGAACCACCCCAACCAGTTCGCCATTGGCCTGTTGTTGGCGTGTCCACCGAAACATCTTCTTCGGGCAGTCCAAAATGTTGATGGCAGGCATAGAATCCCCGGTTTCAATCACTGGATCGATGGCCAAGAATCGCACCTTCGACGGCCGAATGGCTCATTGAGCATTTTTGAGAAGTCACAAGACGAATCCATGTCGTTACATTCGAATCGTTGAAACCACCGGTAAATGATCAGACGGGAACCGACCGTCCCTCTGCTCAACCACCACCTCCAACTCCAAAACCTGAGCTTTGGACGGAACAAAAATGTAATCGATTCTCTGTCCGGGTCGCACTTCTTTGAAACCACACCACGTGGAATCGGGGCCCTTGCGTTTGACCTGCGGAGCGTCGTAGCTATCGAGCGTATCGACAAGTCCCGCCTGTTTACGCGTCAATCTCTGATGAACCTCTCCACCGGGAAGCGTATTGAAATCGCCCAACAGGACCCAAGGAAGCTGCTTGGCAGACTCCGAAATCCGCTTACGAATCAGGAGGGCGCTCTCCTGACGAGCAACCTCTCCTCGGTGGTCAAAATGCGTATTGAACACAAAGATCTGTCGTTCTGTTTCCCGGTCTTGCAATTGAACCCAAGTACAGATGCGAGTGATCGCCGCATCCCAACTCCGACTTCCAATTTTGTCAGGCTCGGTCGAAAGCCAGAAGGTTCCTTGGTCCAACCGTGTGAACCGAGCTTTTTTGTAGAAAATCGGTGAGTATTCTCCAGCCATTTTTCCATCATCACGCCCCACACCGTAGCACTCGTAATCCGGCAGGCGCCTCTCCAGGAAGTCGAGTTGCTTTTTCAGCACTTCCTGCATCCCGAGAACATCGGGGCTCTGCTCTCCAATGAACTCCGCCACCCACTCTCGGCGTTTTCCCCAGTAGTTGGGACCGTCTCCAGGGTTAGCATTTCGAATATTGAAGGTCATGGCCTTCACTTCCAAGGATTCTGGCTCTGCGGAGAAGCCAGCAATCGTGTTTAACAGGCACCCCAGAACCAGGCCGACACACCCCAGACCCATCGATCGAAGACCATTGCCCATGCTAAAAACCTCTTGCCGTGTCATCGTTCTATTCGAAATAAAGTCCTTTGACCCCCGCTCAAAACTCACCGCTCGATTCCCCAAGCCCAGGATTCGAAACGAACCGATCCATTCTTCGGTAACCACTTTCCGCCAATTCGCACCAGAAACACTTCAATGCGTGGCATCAACTCACCCGGACCGAATTTGGGCATCGATTGCGATATTAGACCTGATTCTTCGGTCTTCCGCGACCGTATTCAGCTTGGCTTAGCGGTGAGATGTTGCCGAAAAACCACAGGCGTATCACATCGACCTCCGACGGGGTCACAATCATCAAGTTCCCCAAAAGTGTCGATGAAAATCGGTTTCCATTCCGCTTCGATTCTCCGGAACCTGAGCTAGAGTTGAGAGAGAAAGAACGTTTCGCTTGGTTAGGCTCACCTTCATTTAAAGTGATGAGCTCCTTCAACACCGCGACATGGATCATCCTGGATTGGAAATGCATGAACAGCTCGGAACTAGCACGTCGCATTGATGAACTGCAACCTGATGCCACGCCACTTGAAATCGCTCGCCTTGTCCTGCTGATACAAAACGCGGTGGACGACATCGATGAACTCGAAATTGAAGAGCGTCTGCTAACGGTGTGGCGAGAAATCAATTGGAGGCTGGAAGCAGCCACGGATCAGCATGCGGCAATGACAGACGAACTTGAGAACCTTGCAAAGTCCGATCCCCAAGAGTTTTCTCCAGATCAGATCTGGATTCTGATCAGAGCGATCAAGGTCCAAAGCCAAATACTTCGTCTCTATGTCGGCGATCAATGCTGCGAGGTCGATTGAGCGGTTTAAGGCGTTCCAATCGATTTACTCGACGCGGCCGCGACCCTAAGGCTCTTCGCTCAAGTCTCCCCACACGCCGCCGAAAATCGGCGTCCGTTGCTCCGTTTCTAAGGACCTTGAACCTGTCCCCGGCCGCGCATTCGATAATCCACGCGGAAACCGCACGGGTTCATTCTCGTCTTTGGCGAAAACCACGCCTTACGACTTGAACTTCTCGGTAATAAAGTCCATCGTGTGACCCAAGTCAGCGCGTTCCGAATCGTTTCTGCCTGCCTATCCAAGGAGTTACCGTGAGACATCTGCGGTCCCCTCGTGAAATCGATTTGATGCGTCAAGCAGGCCTGTTGGTATGGCAAGCGCATCAGTCGGCAGCAAAGCTGATCAGCCCGGGAGTCACCACAGGTGAAATCAGTGATGCCATGGCGAGAGTCTTCCAAGACGCAAACGCGGAACCCCTATTTCTCGGTTACCCCGGGCCAACTCCATTTCCGGCAGTCTCGTGTATCTCGATCAATGAAGAAGTGGTGCACGGCATTCCCGGCTCTCGAGAACTTCAGGAAGGTGACATCGTCAGCATCGACACCGGATGCCGCATCGATGGTTGGTGTGGGGACGCCGCGATCACCCACCCCGTCGGACGCGTTGCACCTGAAGTCGAATCCCTTCTCGATACGACTCGCGGCGTACTTGCTCTCGCCATCAAGCTCGTGGGAGAAAAAAGTCGTTGGAGCGAGGTCGCCAGGGAGATGCAGGCATTCGTCGAAGACGCTGGGTTTTCCGTCGTTGAGGACTTCGTCGGGCATGCCATTGGCCGCGAGATGCACGAACAGCCACAGGTTCCCAATTATTACTCGGAAGAATGGTGCCGGAGAGGAGATTTTGATCTCCGTCCAGGGACCGTCCTGGCCATTGAGCCAATGGTGAATATGGGAAATCGCAAGGTCAAGGTGATGCCAGACCAATGGACCCAGAGCACAGTCGACGGCAGGTGGAGTGCCCATTTTGAACACACCGTCGCAATCACCCACCAAGGCCCGCGTGTCTTAACTTGCGCGCCGCAGGACGGAGAGGCCTGATCTTGGGGAACGAGTTTGCCCCGCAAGTCAAAATGATCCGGTTTCATACCGCAGATCTTGAAAGCCGCTTCTTCACTCCTCCTCACACGGCCGCGCGTCATGAATGTGTGCGAGTGCCTCTTGAATCCGACTGAAAACCTCGTCGGGGCTTCCCGTTCCATCCACCTCAACTAAACGGCCTTGCAACTGATAGTGTTCCACCACAGGGGCCGTTCGAGTCCGATAGATTTCCAGCCGTCGCGGAATCCATTGCTTTTGGTCATCGGCGCGAGGCTGCGATGTGGTCGATGTTCGATTCTGCAATCGGTGATGCAGGACGTCATCCGGCACGCTCAAGTAGAGACAGGCGTCCACCGGGCGATTGAGGCGAGCGAGCATTGAATCGATGACCTTCGCCTGATTCAGTGTCCGAGGCACCCCATCCAACAAAAATCCGGCTTCGCATTCAAGTTGCTTCAGTTGGCTCTCAAGCATGGCGAGAACCAACTCATCACTGACAAATTTGCCTTTTGAGATAAGAGGGTCTGCGATGCGGCCGATCCGCGTCCTCTTGCGAATCTCGTCCCGGAGCATATCGCCCGTCGAAAAGTGGGGAATCTCCAGTTTCTCGACGAGACGTGTCGCCTGAGTCCCTTTGCCGGCCCCGGGTGGCCCCACGAAGATCAGTCGCATCCTCGCCTCTCTGTACGGGCCAAAATCCAACGACTGCGTTCGCTTTGCCCTATTCGAGCAAGCCGCTGTAGTTACGCATCACCAGATGGCTGTCGATTTTTTGAACGAGATCGAATGCCACGCTGACGGCAATCAGCAATCCGGTACCCCCATAGAAACTGGCAACCTGAAAATCGACATTCATCAAAGATGAAATGACCGTCGGTACCACGGCCACCAACGCGAGGAAGCCTGCTCCCACGTATGTGATGCGTTCCATCACTCTTTCAAGGTAGTCGGCCGTTCGCTTACCTGGTCGATACCCTGGAATGAACGTTCCCTGTTCTTTCAGGTTGTCCGAAATTTCCTTGGGGTTGAAAATGATGGACGTCCAGAAGTAACAGAAAAAGTAGATCATGCCCGCGTAGCAAAGGTTATAAACCAACGAAGTGCCGTTCCCGAACATGTTCCCCAAGTCGCTCATGAATCCACCGAACGAGTGCATGAACGTTCCGCTCTTTGCTTCGATGCTATTCCCAATCCCATTGAATAACAGGGTTGGCAACATGAGCAGACTGCTTGCGAAAATGATCGGCATGACGCCGGCCTGATTAATTTTCAGTGGGAGGTACTGACGCGTGCCCCCGTAAACCCGACGCCCACGGACATGCTTAGCCGATTGAGTCGGAATTCGACGTTGAGCCAACGTGATGAAGACAACGCCCGCCACCACGCCGACGAACAAGAATCCGAGAACAATAAATGTCTCGATGCCAGTAGAACCGAATCCGGTCAACTCCAGCTTGGAGTTGAGAACCAGGCGATAAAGTGCTCCTGGCATATCCGCGAGGATACCGGCCATAATCAAAAGACTGATTCCATTTCCGATACCGTATTCATCGATCTGTTCACCCAACCACATCAGGAAGACGGTTCCGCAGGTCATGATCAAGATTGCGACAAGTTGCCAGCCATACGTCAGTTGCCCGTTGGACTCGAACGCGTCATTGATCAGATCATTCCCTCCGGAATCCTTACCCATCAAGAAGAACCAGACGTAGGCCGTACTTTGGACAAAGCAAAGAACGACCGTCAAGTACCGGGTGTACTCGTTGATCTTCTTTCGCCCCGCCTCCCCTTCTTTCTTGAGTTCCATCAACGGAGGCCAGACGGTCCCCAGCAACTGAAGGATGATCGACGCCGTAATGTACGGCATGATCCCGAGACCGAAAATCGTTGCCTGACTCAAATTGGAGCCACTGAAAACTGCCGCTTTGGCAACCAACGTCGACAACGGGTTCGCGGACGTGCTTTGCGACTGTGTCTGCAACACTTCGCCATCGACCATGGGCATCGGAATCTGATAACCCACCCGATAAACGGCCAACAAAAACAGCGTCAGAAAGATCTTCCGACGCAGTTCAGGAATCGTAAAAACGACGCGTAGTTTTTCCAACATATCAGCGGTCCATCTTGGTCAAGCGGCGATTGCTGCGGGAACTCCACCCGCCGCCATTTTGCACTTTTCCACAGATCGGGTAAACAGGGATCGGTCGTAGATCTTAGGCCTTAACAGGCTTTTGTTTGTTCTTGACCACGGGAGCCTTACCTGGAAGCACAACGACTTCCCCGCCCGCCTTCTCGATCTTCTCTTGAGCCGATTTGCTGAACCGGTGAGCTGAAACCTTGAATTTTTTGTCCAGGTCTCCATCCCCTAAGATCTTGAGAACGTCGTAGCGGCTGGTGAGTACCCCACGCGTTTTGAGGGCGTCCGGGCAAATTTCTGCGCCCGCCTCAAACCATTCCTGCAAGTCGCCCACATTGACTGCGGCAACAGTGAGTGCAAAGCGGTTGTTGAAACCTCGTTTCGGCACACGCCGGACGACGGGCATCATGCCACCTTGGAAGGTTGCCTGCCGGGAGTAGCCCGCACGTGACTGGTGCCCCTTGTGGCCTTTACCGGACGTTTTTCCATGCCCGGAGCCACGCCCCCTTCCGAGTCGTTTTCTTCTGCGATTTGGGGTGATATCTTCGTTTACGTCGTGAATTTTCATGACAATTCCACCCCTCGCAGACTCTGAACTTGTTCCGCCGTACGCAGTTGGTTCAAAGCATCGATCGTTGCTTTCACCAGAGTGACGGCATTCGGACTTCCAAAACTCTTCGTCAAGATGTTTGTAATTCCTGCCGCTTCGCAAACCGCACGTACCGAAGCACCCGCGATGATACCTGTACCGGGACCAGCCGGAATCAGGATAACCTTGGCGGCCCCATAACGTCCTTTAACGACGTGAGGGATGCTACCATCGACGATGGGAACTTCCTGCATCGTGCGACTCGCTTGCTTCGTTGCTTTCTCAACACAGGGTGGGACTTCGTTGGCTTTGCCATAGCCCCAGCCCACCTTGCCTTTTCCATCACCCACAACGGCCATTGCGGCGAAGCTGAATCGACGGCCGCCTTTGACCACAGCGGCACATCGCTTAATTCGGACGACTCGCTCGACTAATCCGTTCTGGGTCGTATCTGTTGCCACGGCTGGGATACTCCGATATGACTCAATTTACTACAGTTGAAATTAAATTAACGGCACTCAAACTAGAACTGAAGACCGCTCTCTCGGGCTGCCGTCGCTAACTCAGCAACTCGGCCGTGATAGCGATACATTCCCCTGTCGAAACGCACTTCGTTAATGCCCGCAGCCTGAGCCCTCTCAGCAATCGCCTTGCCTACCACTCGAGCCGCGTCCGCGTTGCCACCGTAACTGATGTCGCTGGCCAAGGTTTTATCGCGGGTGCTTGCGGAAGCAAGTGTCGCGCCCTTGAGATCATCAATGATCTGGCAGTAGATGTGCTTGTTGCTCCGAAAAACGGACAAGCGAGGCCGGTTATCTTTGGTATGCAGACCGTTACGCACACGATAGCGGCGACGAGTTCTGCGAACCGATTTGACCATATGACGTTTCACGATCGAACTTCCTACAAATTCCCGCAAGATCTAAAGATTACTTGGCCGCAGCCTTACCAGGCTTGAGCTTCACGTGCTCGCCCTCGTACCGAACCCCTTTGCCCTTGTAGGGCTCCGGCTTCCGAGCCGCACGAACTTCAGCTGCAAACTGACCGACCAATTGCTTATCACAACCTTTGACCACGACGTGGGTCTGATCAGGACAGCTGACGTCCAATCCGTCAGGGACGGTCTTCTTGATTTCGTTTGCAAAGCCGACTCTCAAGCTCAAGGTCTTTCCCTGCAGCGAGCAAACGTAGCCGACACCCACCACTTCAAGTCGCTTCTCGTAGCCGGTTTTCACACCGTCAACCATGTTTTGGATGAGTGAACGGGTCAAACCGTGAAACGCTTTCGCAGCCCGATCGTCTGATTGCCGCTCCACAACGAGTTGTTTGCCGTCTTCGCTCAACGCGACGCTCACTTCAGGCCGATGGGAAAACTCAAGTTTACCGAGAGGGCCTTCGACTTTAACCGTCTGCCCCTCGATAGCGACTTTAACGCCGTCTAAAACGGCAACCGGCTTAATACCTATCCGCGACATGTTATTCGCTCGTCAACTTCGTTGGTTTGTATGCTTAGCTACTGAGATGTAACGCTTACGTCCTGAAAGAGTGAGTTACCACACCTCGCAGAGTACTTCCCCACCCAAATTTTGCTGGCGGGCTTCACGATCGCTCACAACACCACGACTCGTGCTCAAGATCTGAATGCCCAGTCCGTTGAGAACGGGACGCAGATCTTTCGCTTTGGAGTAAACCCTCTGTCCAGGCTTACTGACACGCTTCACGTGTCGGATCACCTGTTCCCCGCTCGGACCATACTTCAATTCAATTCGAAGATGGTTCCGCGGTGAATCATCAACCTCGCTGAAGTCCCAAATGAAGCCTTCACGCTTCAGCACTTCCGCGACGCCTCGTTTCACCTTGGAAACGGACATATCGACATAAGGTCGCTCGACTCGGACCGCATTTCTAATGCGGGTCAACATGTCGGCAATCGGGTCGGTCATCATATGAAAGGTCCCCTTTTACCAACTTGCCTTACGGACACCAGGAATCACGCCTTGATCGGCCAGTTCACGAAAACAAATTCGGCAGATGCCAAACTTGCGGTAAACAGCACGAGACCGACCACACATTTTGCATCGATGCTCCCGACGGGTCGAGAACTTCGGTGTCCGGTTTGCTTTCGCAATTTTTGATTTACGGGCCACGGAAAGTACCTACTATCTCGCGGTATTCGCTCGTCTAGGCCGCACCGGCAGACTTATCGTCTTTACCCTGGAACGGCATTCCAAATAACTCCAACAATCGTTTTCCTTCCACGTCGCAATCGGTGGAGGTCACGATCACAATATTCAGTCCCTGAGGACGTAAAAATTTATCCGGGTTCACTTCTGGGAAAACCAACTGCTCGTTGAGTCCCATGCTGTAGTTCCCTCGGCCATCGAAAGACTTGGTCGGGATGCCCCGAAAGTCCCGCACTCGAGGCAAGGCCAGATTGATCAACCGATCCAGAAACTCATACATCTGGGCTTTTCGCAGCGTCACTTTGGCCCCAATCGGCATACCTTCACGCAAGCGAAAGTTCGCGATACTTTTCCTGGCGCGAGTGACCACGGCTTTCTGTCCTGCCAGCATGGTCAATGACTGCTGTGCCTCTTCAACGTGCTTCTTTTCCTGCACCGAAGACCCAACACCCATATTGATCACGACTTTCTCAAGTCGTGGCAGCGACAAAAGATTCTCCCTCCCAAGCTCTTCTTTAAGCTTGGAAAGAATTTCAGTTTCGTACTTTGATTGAAGTCGGGGTTTCATGAACCACGTTCCGTATCAACAGGTGAATCGTAAAATCTGCAAACGCCTCGATTTCTAAAGACGCCTTTAGAGGACCTCATTTGCCAGACTGACGATCTTCATGTAATTCTGATCTCGCAACTCCCTGGCCACGGCACCGAAAATACGGGTGCCCCGGGGGTTGCCATCTTTGTCAATGATCACGGCTGCATTGCTGTCAAACCGGATATAACTTCCGTCAGCACGTCGAGTCGGCTGCTTGCACCGCACGATCACCGCCCGCACCACAGATTTCTTCTTGACCTCGCTGCCTGGGATCGTGCTTTTGACACTGCAGATGATCACGTCACCGACACCGGCGTACCGTCGTCGACTACCACCCAACACCTTGATGCACATCAATTCGCGGGCGCCCGTGTTATCAGCCACATTCAGTCGGCTCTCTTGCTGAATCATGACTCGGTGGTCTCCCCGCTCGTTTCACTGGCCGCGGACTTGAGATCCGCCGCACTCACATCGTGGCTTTCCTCCACCACTCGCACGAGTTCCCAACGTTTTTTCGCCGACATAGGTCGACACTCGACGATCTCAACTCGATCGCCGACGTGAGAGACTTCCTGTTCGTCGTGGACGTAACATGTCGTTCGTTTCCGAACGTATTTTCCGTAAAGCGGATGACGCACTTTTCGAGCGATCTGAACCACTCGTGTCTTTGCCATCTTGTCGCTCTTGACGACTCCAACCGCTACTCGCTTCGGCATCGCTATGATCTCAACAGCCAAAAATGAATTAAATTACTCGGCGGAGACTCCGCCCGTTTCCGCCTGACGCCTTCTCTCGCTTTGAACCGTTTTGATTCTTGCGATCAGACGTCGGTTTTTCGCCAATTCGCTTGGCACATCCAACCGTTCCGTCTGGGATTTGATCTTGAGTCGGAACAACGTGGTCGACGCATCCTTGAGCGTCACCTGCAATTGCTCGTCACTCATCTCTCTCAATTCGCTTGTCTTCATCTGATGTGCACAACCGTTTGATGAATTACCTTGTGGCTCGTCTCTCTCACCCAGTTCATCCCATGGAGATGATCACAGGATCAGAACTCCCGGCGCTTGACCATTCGCACGCGCATCGGCATCTTGTGTGCGAGACGGGCAAACGTAATTTTCGCCTGTTCCTCTGTCACATTCGACAATTCGTACAACACGGTACCCGGGCGGATGGTCGCGGCCCAAAACTCGGGCTCACCCTTACCCTTACCCATACGTGTTTCCAACGGCGTTGAAGTGACACTTCGGTGAGGGAACACGCGAATGTATAACTTACCGCCAGAACCACGAATGTACTGCTGTGCTGCAATACGGCCCGCTTCGATCGTTTGGGCTTTCAGCCACCCGGGTTGCATCGCCTGGAGACCAAAATCTCCAAAAACGACCGTATTCCCGCGACTGGCGTTACCTTTTATACGACCTCTTTGGACCTTTCGGTGCTTGACTCGTTTGGGCATCGACGCCATCGGCGGTTTCTCCGTCGTACATACCTTGGTTAATCCAGACTTGAATTCCGATGTGACCTTGCGGGGTCATCGCTTCAGTGAAGCCATAGTCGATTTTCGCCCGCAACGTGCTCAATGGAATCGAGCCGGCAATCTGCTTCTCTCTTCGAGCCATCTCAGCTCCGCCGAGACGTCCCGCCATCTGTATCTTGATGCCCTTCGCACCAGCTTCCATCGTTTCTTCGATGGCACGCTTCATGATCCGTCGAAAGCTGGCCCGTTTCGCAATCTGCTCGGCCAATTTCTCCGCAACCAACTGGGCAAACAACTCGGGGCGACCGATCTCTTCAATTTTCAAATTGATTCGTCGCCCAATCAGATTCTGCAACTCTTCCTGCAGGATCTCGACCTCCTGACCTTTCTTACCAATGATCAAGCCGGGTCGCGCGACGTACAAATAAACCTTGACCTCATCGCGCGTCCGCTCGATTTCGATACGATCGATTCCTGCGGCTTTGTAGTTTTTCGTCGGATGCTTCTTGATGAAGTGCCGAATCTTCTTGTCTTCAACCAGCAGGTTCGCAAACTCTTCCTTGGGAGCATACCAACGGCTTTTCCAGTCTCGAAAAACCCCGGTACGGTAACCAACTGGATTAACTTTTTGTCCCATAGCTAACCTGTTTCTCTCGTCAGTGTGCGATCAAGCTTTTGCTCAACCTCCACGGTTTCAACTCTCACACTTCCTCGAGCGTGACCGTGATGTGACTGGAACGCTTTAAAATCGGATAGGCCATCCCGCGACTTCTTGGACGAATCCGCTTGAACATCGGCCCACCGTCAATTTTGACTTCTTTAACAAACAGACTGTCCACGTTGATCGTCTGACCAGGATTCTGATCCGCGTCTTGGGCATTCCCCAGAGCACTGCGAATCACACCCTCAATCATCCGGGCACCACGGTGTGGTTGATATCTCAAAATGTCCAACGCTTCATCTGCATACTTCCCACGAACCAAGTCCGCTAACGGACGAACTTTTCGTGGACTGATCCGAGCAAAGCGGTGAATGGCTTTATACGCCATGGTGAATCTCCGTCGTCCTCTATTCGCCTACTTCTTGCCCTTACCGCTATGCCCCCGGAACGTCCGGGTAGGCGCAAACTCGCCCAACTTGTGGCCGACCATGTCCTCAGTCACATAGACCTTCACATGCTGACGACCATTATGGACGAGAAAATTCTGCCCAATAAACTCGGGCACGATCGTGCACGATCTCGCCCAGGTCTTGATGGCTTCAGTCGACCCCGATGACACCTGCTTTTGCACCTTGGCAAAAACCTTCATGTCAACGAAGGGACCTTTTTTCGACGAACGGCTCATATCGCAATGCCTCTCGGTCGCTTATCTTCCCGGCACCAGCTCACTGGCCACCGAACCTTGATCCAATTACTTGATTCGCAAAACGCCATAACGCTTCGATCGACGACGACGCACAATCGCGGCGTTCGAAGGCTTCCTTCGCTGTCGCGTCGAACCGCCTTTCGCGGGCCGACCCTGTGGACTCACAGGATGGCGTCCACCCTTTGTCCGACCTTCACCACCACCGTGCGGGTGATCAATCGGATTCATGGCAGTACCTCGAACGTGAGGACGACGCCCCAACCAACGCTTCCGACCGGCTTTGCCGAGCCGCACACTGGAGTGTTCCGAGTTCCCGATTTTCCCAATCGAAGCCCGACAGGCCGCAGGCACACGTCGAACTTCACCACTGGGCATCTGCAACTGAGCCCAACCGGCCTCCCTTGCCATCAATGTGGCAAATGTCCCGGCACTCCGACAAAAGGTTCCACCGCCCCCAGGCCGCAACTCAACATTGTGAATCGCCATACCCAGCGGAATGTTCTTGAGCGGCAAACAGTTGCCGAGTTTCGCAGGAGCATCAGGACCGTTTTCGACCGTGTCCCCCGCCTTCAAGCCATCCGGCGACAAAATGTAAGCCTTGGTTCCATCCACATAGTGGAGCAACGCAATTCGGGCACTTCGGTTAGGATCGTACTGAACCGAATCCACCTTGGCAGTCACACCGTCTTTCGCACGGCGAAAGTCAATCATGCGGTACATTCGCTTGTGACCACCGCCGCGATGTCGAGCCGTAATGACCCCTTGATTGTTGCGGCCACCCTTTTTCTTCGCACGGCACAGCAGGCTTTTCTCTGGCTTCGCACCCTTAGTCAGTTCCTTGAAATCACTGACCGAAGCGTTGCGTCGCCCCGCCGACGTTGGCTTATAAATTCGAATTCCCATGGACCTAACTGCCTATTCTTTTAGAAGAAGTCAATCCGATGCTCGTCTCGCAGCGTCACCACCGCCTTCTTCCAACTTCGAGTCTTGCCGCGGCGAAACCGAAACCGCCGGGATTTCCCGACGCGATTCTGCGTTCTCACCTTTGCCACTCGCACGTCAAACAATTCTTCTACGGCCCGACGCACATCTTCCTTTGTGGCGAGCACGTTGATCTCAAATGAATACTGATTGTACCGCTCCGACCGATGCATCCCCTTCTCGGTCACCAAGGGCTTCAAAAGCACCTGATGATTCTCGAGCTTGAGTGACGTCTTGGCCGGTTCCGGCTTAATATTTGGTCTCGTCATGGCTATCGCCCATCCATCCTTATTTCAGGACCCAATCAGGCCGCAGATTCTTCAGCCTTACCACCGCGAAGCTGATCCATCGCCGCCTTTGATACCAACATGCAATCCGGACGAAGTACCGCGAGGGCATTCAGATCAGACGCTGGCAACACCTCAACCCCAGGAATGTTCCGGGCACTTCGATAAACAACCCGGTTCACACCCTCGGTTGCGATCAACGCCGTCTTTCCGCCCAACGACAACGCATTGAGCAGATCCACCACCTGGCGAGTCTTGATTTCATCAAAATTCAGATCGTCAACCACGACCACCTGCTTCCCAGTAATCTTCCCAGCGATCGCCATTTTTGTCGCAGACTTAACCGCTTTCCGGTTCAGCCGGTACGAATAATCACGATTCGCTTTCGCGTGAATGTGACCACCGCCCCGCCGGGTGCCACTCTTACGAGATCCAGCACGGGCGTTTCCCGTACCTTTCTGGCGATACAACTTTTTGGTCGAACCCGCGACTTCGCCACGGGTTTTTGTTTTGTGGGCACCAAGACGACGATTCGCTTGGTACATCACCACCGCATCGTGCAGCAACTGACGATTAATCTTGGGTGCAATTTCCGCGGGATCCACCTCATAGGTCCCCACTTCTTTGCCCGTCTTGTCATAAACCGGAAGGCTTATCATGACTTCTAACACCACTATTTTAACGAACCACCAAGATCCAAAACCGCATCAACCAAGCTTATTGGTCTCACGCACGACCAACAAACCTCCGTTTGGCCCTGGCACTGCACCACGCACCAAAAGCAAACCGTTTTCGCTATCCACCCGAACCACTTTCAGGTTTCGAGTGGTGATCTGAGCATTCCCATACTGCCCAGACATCCGCTTACCCTTGATCGTACGACTCGGATAGGCACTCATTCCCGTACCACCCGCATGCCGATGAACCTTCTTGACGCCGTGGGTTGCACGCTGCCCCGAGAAGTTATGCCGCTTCATCACGCCAGCGAAACCGCGACCCTTCGACGTCCCGACAATATCGACTGCCGCTACACCCTCAAGGACATCAACACAAACTTCCTGCCCGACTTCGTAACCCTCAGCTGACCCACGCAACTCGCGAACAAACCGCTTTGGCTCGCAATCCGCCTTCGGAGTCGATTCAACGCCCGCTGCCTGCCGGCCCTTGGACCGCTTACTGGCAATCGCTGCAACATGACCACGCTCGCTTCGAGACGCAGAACTTTGACGAGACCGCTTGCCCTGAGGCCGCTTTTTATCCAGATACCCCAACTGAACCGCTTCGTAACCATCCCGATCCAAGGTTCGCACCTGCAGCACGTTACAGGGCCCCGCTTGCACAACCGTTACAGGGACCACCGTTCCGTCTTCGGTGTAGACCTGCGTCATGCCGACCTTGCGGCCGAGTATACCCTTCGCCATGGCGATATTACCTCTTGGATCAAGCTTTACGACTGGGAGCAACGAGCTGCACGCCCGAACTTACCCAGTTCGCTTCCATCTCATGTAGAGATCCAGCCGAAATTTAAACGAGTGAACAAATCCACTACCTAGCAGAGGCCTTGATCTTGATCTCCACGCCTGCGGGGAGACTCAATTTATTCAACGCCTCAATCGTCTTGGCAGTTGCCTGAACAATGTCGATCAAACGCTTGTGCGTTCGAATCTCAAATTGCTGCCGAGCCTTCTTATCGATCGTCGGGCCGCTCAAAACCGTGTACCGCTCAATCCGCGTCGGCAATGGAATGGGGCCATGCACCTCGGAATGGGTTCGCTTCGCAGTATCGACAATTTCTTGGGCACTCTGATCGAGGATGGAATGATCGTAGGCTTCCATCCGAATTCGAATGACTTCTTGAGAACCGGTCGACACGAGTTGCAACTCCAAAAGTGCTTAAACTGACTACACTCGACAATTTTCCACAAGGGGAAACCACATAGGTTACGGATTTCGTCCCAAACCGTCAACGCCGAGAACCCTTCTTTTTGCCGAGTTCTCAATAAACACCCGACAACACCTCCACACGATGATTTAGTGACGTCACAAGGGCCGCCAATCCCCGCCGGAGAGTCGAGTAGTTTGTTGCTCCCGGGCGATTCCGTCAAGGAAGCCCGAGCAAAAATTTGTGAATTCTTCTCTGGTTTGCATCAGAAACGAGCAAAACGATGAGGTTGTTATGGTTTAATCGGTCAGCGGCCGAATGATTCGCATGTTCACACGCAGGATCTGACTCATGGCAACTCACAGACTTGTTCCTTCGATCTTCCCTTTTCGCCACGGACTCGCCGCCATGGGGGGCCTTCTTCTGGTCACCTTCTTGACTCAGAAGGCGCCCGGCCAAGTCATTCAACTTCCGACCTATCGGACCTTCGGTATCGGTACTACGGTTCTCGTCCCCGACCGTGGAACCGTTGAACTTGGCCGTGTGACCCGGGGACAAATTGGGTCGATCTCCCGTGGAGTTCCAGTTTTGGGCAGGATCCCAGGGCTTGGGCCGGTTTTCAGGCAAAGATCGGTGGGTGCAAGCTTTGGCACCTCAAGCGTGTCCGTCACCGCCAGAATCCTCGATTTGGAAGCCATGGATCGGGCCGTTTTGCAGGAGGCCGCCGCCCTTCGTGAAAATCGCCTTCGCCTTGAACAGGAAGCAGCAATCCGACAGGGCCGAAGACCCCTCTCTCAATCGGACCGCAAAAAGGCAGCTTTCCTGAGTCGTAACGTGGGAAGAAGCGACCGCTGAGGCGACACAGCGCGACCGCTAACCCCAACGACTTTCCGATTTTGACGCCGCTGCCGCATGTAACGCCCCCGGAGTTCCGCTGGGGTAAAGATTGCCGTCATATCGACCGCGACTGAACGTGGTCCCCCAGTGTCACCGATGATATCTGTGCAACAGCGAGCACTGCTGCGCTTCGGTGGAGACCGTGGCAATCAGTCGTAGGCACGGACGCACCGACTGGAACAAAGAATACCCGCGTAACTAAAGTCACTCTGGGGATGGGTGTGCGTCCATGCTGGATAATCGAGACCTTAGGCAAGACCTGCTTGCGATCGGACTTTTTGGGCTCGTTCTTTTTTTGGGCATTTCACTGCTGACCTACGATCCTGCCGATCCCGTGGCGGAACCGGTAGCCCCCCTCAATTGGCTACACCAGCCTGATCCCCTGGTTTATCCTCAACACACCGTCCCTTCCAATGCCTGCGGCTACTGGGGTGCGTGGGCGGCGGACCTGACCTTTTCAACTCTTGGATATTCGGCCTACTTCGCTCTGTTTTCACTCGCCGCGGTCGACTGGACGCTCTTAAGGCGGCGCCAACTCCAATCTCCATGGCTTCGATCCACTGGCTTTTTTCTCACGCTCGCCGGCGTCACCACACTGCTTGGGCTGCTGCTCCCCCATTGGTCGCCCGGCCCCGTCTCGGGATCCGGGGGGTACCTCGGGACCCTTGGAAGTGGCCTCCTGGAACTCCAATTCGCCACCCTCGGCAGTTCGGTTCTCGCGTTTAGCATCACCCTCTGTGGCCTGCTGCTCTACACGGACTACGAATTGCTGAATGTCACCCAACGCCTCATGGCCAATCTGCCGACAGGCTTTCGCACGCCCAAGTTGCGATTGCCCCGCCGTCGTGTGGACACGGCGTCATTTGCGCAGGACGATCTCGACGAAGACGAACTCGAGATTCGAATCAGTGGAAAGCGGAGGACGTCCGAAGAAGAACTCGAGCCTGACGACATTGCCGAGCAGGACGAAGAACTGGAGCTGGAAGAGGAAACAGACGCGGAACTTGAGAATGAACTGATTGAAGAAGACGAGATGGAAGAGGAATCTGAAGACCTCTTCGTCAAAACGCCAACCGATAAGCAAAAGGAGCGTCAGGAATCCGCGAAGCCCCCCCACTTCAAGGTTAAAAATAAACGACAGGAAAAAGACGCTCGAGCCGAGGTCATGACCCAGCTTGATGAAGCCGCACGAGCGAATGACCTTGACGATTACCAACTTCCTGACATCGACCTGCTCCTGCAGGGCGACGACGTCTCCTACGACGCCCAGGAACAAGAGGTCCGGCGTAAAGCTCGGCAGATTGAAAAGACGTTTGCGGAGTTCGGCTTCCAGGTGAAAGTGGTCGAAATCGAAACAGGACCGGTCATCGCGCAATATGAAATTCAACTTGAAGCGGGCCTGAGGCTTAGCAAGATCACAGGATTGGCGGACGACCTTGCGATCGGCCTCCGTGTTCCGAGCGTGCGTATCGTTGCCCCCATTCCCGGGAAAAATACGGTTGGCATCGAGGTGCCCAACGAAACCCGACAGGTTGTCCGACTCCGGGAAGTCATGGAAGAAGCCGACGGCAAGACTTCAAAGATGAAGATCCCGATCTTCCTCGGCAAAGACGTTTCCGGCAATCCTCTCGTGGTTGACCTTGCCACCATGCCTCACCTGCTGATCGCCGGCCGAACCGGAACCGGTAAAAGCGTCTGCCTGAATGCCATCATCACTTCCATGCTTATGACGAGACGTCCGGACGAAGTTCGGATGCTGATGATCGACCCCAAGATGGTCGAACTGAGTGGTTACGGGCGACTGCCACACCTCATGCATCCTGTGGTTACTGACATGCGGAAAGCCGAAGCGATCCTGGCATGGGCAGTGGAAAAAATGGAAGAGAGGTACTCGCTGCTGGCCAAAGCGGGCGTTCGACATATCGTGAGCTACAACCAACTCGGTGAAGAAGAACTGATGGATCGTCTTCAACCGGAGACCGACGAAGAACGAGAGGGCATCCCACTCAACCTACCATTCATCGTGATTGTGGCGGACGAAATTGCAGACATGATGATGACGGCTGGCAAAGAGGTTGAACAACATATCATCCGCCTGGCGCAAAAAAGTCGTGCCGTCGGGATCCACCTGATTCTTGCAACTCAAAAACCGACCGTGGACGTCATCACCGGGTTGATCAAATCGAACCTGCCCGCGCGACTCGCCTTCCAGGTCGCCAGCCGAACCGATAGTCGAGTCGTCCTCGACGAAATGGGAGCCGACAAACTGCTTGGCAACGGAGACATGCTCTTCCTGTGGCCAGGCACAAGCACGCTGCTCCGAGGCCAGGGAACGTTCCTTGGGGACGATGAAATCGAAAAGGTGACGGCATCAGTCAGCAAACACGGGCAGAATTTTGTCAACGAACTGGTCAATCTCAAGGTTGAGGATCCCGAAGACGCCCCCACCAACGCAGAGAATTTGAGAAAGCGTGATGATCTCTACGAAAGCGCGATCGATTGTGTCGTCCGCGAGGGTCGCGGCAGCGTCTCGCTACTGCAACGCACACTGGGTATCGGATATGGCCGCGCAGCTCGACTGATTGACTTCATGGCGGAAGATGGGATTGTGGGCCCCTACAACGGCTCACAAGCTCGGGAAGTCGTGATTAGCATCGATCAATGGCAGCAGATTCAGGAAGGCGGTGAGATTCAGCCGCCCATGGAAAGCGAGCCCGAAAAACCGAAGCGGACCAACAAAATCAAGGTCCTGGATGAGCGGGTTGCCGAAGAGCCTACTGAAGTAACACCCGCTGCCGAGTGTGACCACCTCTCGCCCACGGAGGCGATACAACGTTTTCAATACGAGCTTGAAGACGAAGAAGAAGTCGAAGAGGAGGAACTCGACGAAGTTCACCTTGAGGAAGAGTACGACGAGGAGGAAGAGGGCTACGAAGAGGATGATTATGAAGAGGATGAAGACCTGATCGAAGTGGAGGAAGATGAAGAGGAAGAGGAGGAGGAAGAGGAAAACGACGAAGAAGAACAAGAAGAAGAGGCGGTCGATAACCGACTTCGTCCTTCAAGGAATTGAACTTTACGTCCCTGTCCCAAGCTCAGGCATCATGTCACGGAGCGGCCACACCGACGGCAGCATCTCCCCCAAGGCTATCGATCGCCCCGTCCTTGCCTACTGCCTTCCTTGACACCTCGGAGGTCCGCATTTAGTTTGTGGGTCGGACCTGAATTGGCCGAACTTCCCGCCGACGATCGCCCCTGCCCTGATCCAGAATCGTTGAAAATGATCCGCCCCCTGCCTCCAACACCGTCCGTTATGATCGCTTTAATCGCGACTCCACTGACGCCGCGTGACGGTTAAGGGGATTGATGGAAACAAAGTTGTCATAGATGCCCTGAAACCCGATAACGGTTTCAGGTTTTTTTTTGTCCCATCCCCAATGCACGAACACCCCGAAGATCGATTCTATCTCCTGAAATCGAGCACCCAAAAGATGAAGCAGATCCAGATCTACGACACCACCCTACGCGATGGCTCCCAAGGTGAGGGCGTAAGCTTTTCGTTGGTGGATAAAATCCAGATCACGCGACGCCTCGATGAGATGGGCGTGGAATATATCGAAGGAGGATACCCGCTCTCGAATGAGAAAGACGCCGAATATTTTCGACGGGTACGCGAACTCAATTTGACCCACTCCAAAGTGACGGCTTTCGGCATGACACGACGCCGTGGAGTTAAGGCGAAGGATGACCCAGGAATGCAGGCGCTCATCGCAGCACAGACGGAGGTCATCACCATGGTTGGCAAAACGTGGGACTTTCACGCAACCGATGTTCTTGGGGTTAGCCTCGACGAAAACATCGAGATGATTACCGATAGCGTCGCGTTTCTCAAAGGTGAGGGTCGCGAAGTCATCTATGACGCGGAACACTTTTTTGATGGCTGGAAAGCCAACTCGGATTACGCCGCTCGAACCATTGTTGCCGCGGCCCAAGCGGGAGCGTCATTAATCGTTTGCTGCGACACCAACGGCGGGACGCTTCCAGAAGAAATCGTATCAATACTGAAGTCAGCGCAAGCCACCCTCAAAGAGACAGGGGTCAGCGTTGGCATTCACTGCCATAACGACTGCGAGCTCGCCGTCGCCAATTCGCTGGCGGCCGTTGACGCAGGAGCGATTCAGGTTCAGGGGACCATCAACGGTATAGGAGAACGATGTGGCAACGCAGATCTCATCTCGGTGATGGCAAATCTGGGCTTGAAAAAATCCGGATACGAGCTTTTGGGTGGCAACTCGCTGGAACATCTCACTGAGCTTTCCCGTTTCGTCTATGAAACTGCGAACCTCAACCTTCGCCCCGGCCAGGCGTTTGTTGGCCAGAGCGCTTTTGCCCACAAAGGTGGCATGCACGTCCATGCCGTCAACAAGGCAGCCTCCAGCTACGAACACATTTCACCCGATCAGGTCGGCAATGAGCGGCGAATCTTGGTGAGTGAACTGTCAGGTCGGTCCAACATTGTTGCAACCACCACGAAATTCAACTTGCAGCACGACCGAAGTTTGCAGGAGAAGATCCTCGCCGAGGTGGTACGACTGGAAAACCGCGGCTACCAGTTCGAAGCTGCGGAAGCAAGCTTTGACCTGCTGGTCAAACGTTGTGCAGGCACTTTCACGCCTCACTTTGATCGCCTGAAGTACCACGTTGCCATCGGCTCCTCCGAGGAGGCCTCGGTCCTGACGGAAGGCACCGTGAAAGTCAGCATCAATGATGTGATCCGACATGAAGTGGCTGAGGGCGATGGCCCCGTAAATGCCTTGGATGCCGCGCTTCGGAAAGCCCTACTGGACATTTATCCCACGTTGGAAGACATGCGACTTGTCGATTACAAGGTCCGTGTTGTGAACTCCGAAGCTGGCACCGCGGCAAGGATCCGTGTCTCTGTCGAAAGTGCCGATCGGGATGATTTCTGGGGAACGATCGGCGTCAGTGAGAACATCATTGAAGCAAGCTGGCTGGCACTGGTCGACGCCATCGAATACAAGCTTTATAAAGACCAAGATTTTGAGCGTCCCCAGGAGCCTCAACTTCGCGGAAGCTCTGGTTCCTAACGGCGCGGCGTCATGGGGCTTTACACCGCGACAGCATTCGCGAACTCGACGCATCGCCTCCCAAGGGTAAAACGGACACCCTCCTTACTTTTCGAATGGGTTATCTCCTAACATGACGCTGACGTCAGAAAACTACCCGAATCGTTTTGATTTCGCTGAAGCTCAACCACGGATCTACAGTTGGTGGGAAGAAAAAGGCTGTTTTCATGCGGAGCCCGACCCGACACGCAAACCTTTTACCATTGTCATTCCACCTCCGAATGTGACCGGAGCTCTTCACCTTGGTCACGCTTTGAACAACACGCTGCAGGACGTGCTGATTCGCCTAAAACGCATGCAGGGCTACAACGCCCTCTGGATGCCCGGCACTGATCACGCGGGTATCGCCACCCAAGCCGTTGTGGAACGCAGGCTGAAGGAGGAGGAAGGCAAAACGCGTCATGACTTGGGACGCGAACAGCTGGTCGATCGAATTTGGACTTGGAAAAACCAGTATGAAGCCAGGATCCTCGGACAGCTCAAAAGGATGGGCTGCAGCTGCGACTGGGAGCGAACTCGATTCACGCTCGACGAGCGCTGCGCGACCGCAGTCCGGCAGACGTTCTTTGATCTGTTCGCAAAGCAATGGATCTATCGAGGGAAGCGACTGGTCAACTGGGATACCTTCCTCCAAACGGCGGTGAGTGACGATGAAGTTTTCCAGGAAACCGTCCAAGGCCATTTCTGGCATCTGAAGTACCCTGTGATCGATCCCCTGCCCGGCGAACCTGAGTTTGTCTCGATTGCCACCACGCGTCCCGAAACCATGTTGGGCGATACGGCGGTGGCCGTCCATCCCGATCCAGCGAAAGCGTTGGCTCAGGCCGAACAGGAGCTCCTCGACAAACTTGACAAGTCTTCAGACAAAGACCGTCCTGCTGTTCAAGAGCAACTCGACGCGCTTCAGGCGAGACGCGAAGAGATGCTGCCGTCCCTCGAACAACTCCGCGATATGGCACAGTCCGGCCGTCGACTCCGACTCCCGCTTCTCGATCGAGAAATCCCGCTGGTCGCTGACCACTGGGCCAAACCCGAACTGGGCTCTGGCTGCGTAAAAATCACCCCGGCGCATGACCCGAACGACTATGAAGTCGGGATCCGCCAGAGCCTGCCGATGATCAACATCCTCAACACGGATGGCACGATGAATTCATCGGCGGGCCCCTATGAAAACCTCACCATCAAGCAAACAAGGGGGCGAGTGGTCGAAGACCTTGAGAAGCTCGGGTTGCTCGAAAAGGTCGAGGAACGAGAAATCGAACTTCCTCACTCGGATCGATCCAAGACTCCCATCGAACCCTTTCTCGCGGATCAATGGTTCGTCAAGATGGCCGATCTCGCACAATCCGCCATGGATGCCGTCACGGATCAACGCGTCCAGATTTTCCCAGACCGTTATGCCAAGGGGTATCTCGACTGGCTCGGCGAAAAAAGAGACTGGCCCGTCAGTCGGCAACTGTGGTGGGGGCACCAGATTCCGGTCTGGTCCCTGACCGTTGAAACGGCCGAAGATGCTGACCGTCTGACCCGGCAGTTGCAGGACCTTGGAGAGGCAGAGGATCTGTCCGTTCAAAGCGAGGACCGAGGCGACGACCCCGCCGGTGCCGTCACGTTACACGCTTGCCTCAGACCCGAGGGCGGCGGCCTCGAAAAAACATTGGAAGATCTTGGGTTCGTTCGAGAACAGGACGTACTGGATACATGGTTCAGCTCGGCACTTTGGCCCCACTCAACGCTGGGTTGGCCAGAAAAAACGGCGGAGCTCGAGCATTTTTACCCCACGAGCACACTCATCACGAGTCGGGATATCATCACGCTTTGGGTCGCAAGAATGGTCCTCACGGGCCTGAACAACATGGGCGCCGTTCCTTTCAGTGAAGTATTCATTCACCCCAAAATACTGGACGGTTATGGCGAGACCATGTCCAAGTCCAAGGGAAATGGCATCGACCCTCTCGATGTGATTGACAAGTTCGGTGCAGACGCGTTGAGATACGGCATGGCATTCTTGACCACAGAGACGCAAGACGTCCGCATGCCGGTCCAATTCGAATGTCCCCACTGTGAAGCCACGTTTGATCAGACCAAAAAGAACCGCGCGCTCACTCGTGTCCAGTGCCCCAAGTGCGACCAACCGTTTGCGACGCAATGGGCGAAAACGGACGAAGATCTGGCTTTGCCTCGTGGGCTTGTTCTCAGCGAGCGATTCGAGGTCGCACGAAACTTCTGCAACAAGCTCTGGAACGCGTCACGATTTTCAATCCTTAACCTCGATGGTTACTCGCCTGGTAAAGTCTCGGAAGAGGACCTTCGACTCGAGGACCGCTGGATTCTCAGTCGACTCTCCAATCTGACCGAGCAGGTGACGACCTTGTTGGAGAAGTATGGCTACGCCGACGCAACCCGCTTGCTCTACGATTTTTCGTGGGATGAATTCTGCAGCTTCTATGTCGAAATCTTGAAAGACCGTTTCGCCAACCCTGAATCGCGTCCCACGGCCCAACGCATTCTGGCTCATGTCCTTGATCAACTCTTAAGATTGTGGCACCCGGTGATTCCGTTCATCACCGAAGAGATCTGGCAAAAACTCAACGAAGTGGCCCCCTCAAGAGGTCTCGATCCGTCCGAGTCCGAACCGGTGCTCATGAAAGCAGCTTGGCCCACGTTTGAGCCCAAGCATCAAGATGAGGCGATCGAAGCCCAATTCGCCCGATTTCAGGCGAGTCTTGGTGCGCTTCGAGAAATCCGCAGCCGACAGAATATCCCACCCAAAGCGGAGATCGAATTCTACGTTGGATGCACGCCGGAGACCGCCGCCCTGCTTGAACCGATGGAATCCTATTATGCCTCGATGGCCAAGGCCAAATCTTGCGGGTGGGGTACAGACGTCTCCCCACCCAAACCGAACGCCACCATCAGTCTCCCGGGAATCGAACTTTTCGTCGACCTGAAAGAATTCATCGATGTGGAAGCCGAAAAGGCGCGACTTGGAAAAGAGAAAGAAAAAACGGCGGGCATGATCGCTGGCAAGGAGAAGAAACTTGCCAACGAAAGTTTCGTAAGTCGCGCCCCCGAGGAAGTCGTTCAGCGCGAGCGCGAGCAATTGCTCCAACTCCAAGAACAGCTGAAATCGATTGATGATGCTTTGACCGAACTGGATTCGCTCTCCTGATCGCCCCGCTAGCTCCTCCACGTGCGCCGCTGCAGGACAATCGCAAGCTCGCGTCTCCTCCAAACTCCTCGAATCAGATTCGTCCAGTTGATTGACTTCGCACCTCGAGCAGGCCGCAACAGTCACAAACCTCCGGTCGGATAGGTGCAATACGCCGGACAGCAGGAATCCTGCTTCCAGCCAGCCGGTTCTGATGGCGTCCCGGCAACGACCAAGGTAAACTTTCGAGCGACGGGACGACACGAAAGCGCGACCCCGATGGCGACTCCATCGTTCTACAACTCACCCTAATGACCCTCTCTCTATTTCAAGGTTCAGGACCATGCTTTTCAAGATGAATGGATCTCGGAACAAGGTTTCCCTCCCTCTCTGCGTGACTCTGGTCGCGTGTCTCGGTAGCTCGTTCGCAAAGGCCAGCGAGCCTAACGCCGTGCAGGAGTTGCGAAAATGGCTGAAGCAGCCCGCCGAGCAACGGGAAGCTTTGCCGGAACAGGACTTTGCGGGGGTAGCCCTTTCGAAGGCCGAAGCTCAGGTCTGCCAGGATTTGCTTTGGAAGGATCACGTTGCACGGGCGAAGCTGTCGCACCTCGAAGCGATGAAATCAAAGTCGATCAAATTCGGTGACTTTGAAATGAAATTCGATTACAAGATTTTCGGGAAACCCCAGAAGGGCGGACGTTCCCTCTACATTTCCATGCATGGAGGCGGAGGTGCCCCCAAACGTGTCAATGATCAACAGTGGGAAAATCAGAAAAGACTCTACGCGCCCAAGGAAGGTGTCTACCTCGCCCCACGAGCTCCTACCGACACCTGGAACATGTGGCATCAAGGTTACATGGATCCGCTGCTGGATCAGCTGATTGCCAATCTGGTGATCTTCGAGAATGTGAATCCTGAGCGCGTCTACCTGATGGGATATTCCGCGGGCGGTGACGGTGTTTACCAACTCGCTCCCCGAATGGCAGACCGGTTTGCTGCGGCAGCGATGATGGCCGGTCATCCGAATGAAGCGTCCCCCTTAGGACTTCGCAATCTTCCTTTCGCGCTTTACTGCGGGGGTCAGGATTCCGCATACAACCGGAACAAGATCGCGGAGCAGTGGGGCGAGAAACTTGGCGGTCTGCAAGCAGATGACCCAAAGGGCTATGTTCACCGCGTGAAAATCTACCCCAACAAAGGGCATTGGATGGATCGGGAAGACGCCGAAGCGGTCCCTTGGATGGCCGCATTTGTTAGGAACACCACGCCGGATAAAGTTGTCTGGCGTCAAGACAATGTGACCGGCGGCCGGTTTTATTGGCTGGCGACCGACAAGTCCCAAGCCAGAGCGGGCCAGATGGTCTCGATCGAACGCTCAGGGCAGGAAATTACCGTGACGTCAGCTTCCCAGAAAATGCCCCTTTCGGTTCGCCTCAGAGACGACATGCTTGACCTCGATCAGCCAATCAAGTTGGTCCAGGGAACGGCGACGCTCTTTGAAGGAAAGCCGAAACGAACGATCCAGACACTGGCGAAAACCCTTGAGGAACGCGGAGACCCAAGCGGCATCTTTTCGGCGGAGATTTCGGTTGAAGTTACCCCGGGACCGTAATGAACTCTCGCACTTTCAGGTTCCAGGTCGCGGGGGACGCGGCCTGGAAACCTTCGATGCAATCAATCCGTTTGCGTTTCGTTCTGACTGAGGGACGGGCGTGATTTCAGCTCATCCCAAAATCCAACCAGCCTCTCAACAATCTCCCCACGGTCAAGATCGAGCGGAACAAGATGGCCCGATTGTATCGCCTCCACCCATCTTTTCTCTGTGGAGATTGCCTCGAAAAAGCGTTTGGACGCTTCAAAGTCAACCACAAGATCTTGTCTCGATGCAACCATCAAGACGGGCACCGTGATTTCATCGGCGAGGGGTCGAATTTGTTTGGCCAACTGCAACGTTTGTGCGCTCACACTGCGTGGCGTTGCGGGGACACCCCACGGATAATCTTCAGCATTGGGATCCTTGATGTCTGGCGGAAAAGGGTTGAACGTAGAATGCGTGAACACCAAGAGCAAACGACTGACCCACTGCCATTGTCGCGTTGTCAGAATGGGACTGCGTGCATTTGAAACGGAAATCAACGGAGCAACCAGACTCATGGAGTCAAACGTGCCGGGCTTCTGTGTTTCGCACGCGAGACTGATTGCCGCTCCCAGCGAATGTGCAACAAGATGCACTCGACCATGACTGGCCTTCAACGTCGCCACTTCTTCTTGAACCGCCTCGATCCAGTCCTCAATCGTTGATCTTGCATACTGTTCGTTGGTCATCGCGAAGCCGGGCAGCCTCATGGCGCGGCAGTGATACCCCTGTTCCGCGAGTTCCTGCGCAATAAAGTCCCATAAGCGAGGACTGTTATTGAAACCATGAACCAGTAAGACTGCGTCATCACCCTCGCCACGATTGTAAGCTTGACAACCGTCGCGAACGCCTTGCTCGTCGTAGACCTGTTTGGATTCCCATGCCGTGATTTGTCGGGTGACCCAGCATGAGTAAGCAAAGTCACCGACAAGCAGAACGATGTAGATCGACGTCAGTGTCAACAGGAAAACACGACACAAAGAAGTCCACGAAAATCGCATCACCTTCGAACCTCAACCCTCTATCGCGGCAACGGAGACCTAAGATTGGAAGCCGATCCTCGAGCATCCACCGAAGTTCCCGCGTCTATTTTTCGAGCAGTTGGTCGATTTGAGGACGTAGTTGCTCAATGCGATTTGCAACTTGAACGATTTTCCCTTCACCATCAATCAACATCATTGTTGGGATCGCTCTCACACCCAGCTCTCGAGCTTTTGCTTGAGCTGCGTCGCCCGACAACGTTGTCCAAGGCAAGGGGTCCCGTTCAAGGAACGCGGACAACGCATCCAGATCCCGATCAATACTGATCCCCACAACCTCAAAACCCTGATCCTGCAATTCGGCGTGGGTCTTTTTGACATTTGGTAGTTCTCGCAAACACGGGCCACACCATGTCGCCCAGAAGTCGATCACGACAACTTTCCCTCGGTACGCCTGCCAGTCAAAATCAAAACCCGCTTGGGTCTCACCGGTCAGTTCCAACATCTTCCCGACGACACTGTTCGGCGCCGCGGAAGGGCTTTTGGCGAGTTGTCGGCCGTATCCCGCAAGTTGCTTGTCTTTACTTTCGGCAAACATCTCACCAAATTCGCCATACCACTTTTCACGTTTCTCGGCAGCTTGTTCGGGTGCTTCCGCATCTTCAATCCCATTGATGACTGCGACCGTTGCAGATGCAAGTCGAAGATGTTTTTTCCCTGGCTCAAATTCACTGAAAAACGCTTTGATCTCTTCGAGAAGTTTTTGCCGCGGCTCTGCATCGAGCTCCGACACCTGCATTACCTTCGCTTCGAGCTCAAGAAAATCGACCTCGGATCGCACCCGTTTGTCATCGACCTGAGCGAGTTGTGCCACCGCCTGCTGTAGTCGCACCTCGTAACCCGGTTCATCCATGACGGCCATCCGATGCAGTGCGTCAAGCTTTTGCAGTCCAGCGATTCGAATGAAGGCAACACGTGCCTCAGAATCTTCTAAAATCCGATCGGCAGCATCCACCAAGGCTTCGACAAATTCGGCTCTTCCCTGAAGACTTCGGGGCTTGTCTTCCATACTGAAAAGAAAGTCGACTAGATCCTCAGTGCCCCAGTGAGCAGGTGCCAAATAGGGGTTATCCTCCTCAACACTTGGCTCCTGCGGGTTCAAAGCAGTGGAGACAAAACGGTAGCGATTCGATAAAATGCCCGACGAACCTCCTGATGCCCCCGAGTTTGGATTCTCAGTCTCCCCCTCAACTTCATCCGCTGGTTCAGCGTTTCCAGGTTCAGCGTTTTCAGAACCCTCGCTGCCTGAACCGGTGTCTACTTCGGCAGGTGGCTGTGGCGGGTCCCCTGCAGGCTCGGCCAGTTCAATGCCTAAAGCTCCAGCAATCGCCGGCTCAAGTTCATCGCCGTAAACGTGCAACTGAACGACCTCCCCCTCCCGATTCATCAAAAGGTTGAAGGGAGCGGCATCGATGCCCATCGTTCGAAACATGGGTGACTCCAGTCCAATCGACTCGGCCTCATTCGTCACCACAGTGGCCCAGGGCATGGGGTTCTCTGTAAGAAAGAAAGCGAGTTCCTGCGGGATCTCATCCGCATTGAGACCGATGATCTCAAATCCCTGATCCCGATATCTGTCGTAAACCACCTTCATTCCTTCGACTTCCTGCAACGCACCCGCCCATTGCGGATAGGAAGCCCAACAGAAAGCCAGAACCACCTTCCCCTTGTACGGCGCCGGATCAAAAGGCTTACCGGTCTGTAAGTCACCCTCAATCGCCAGTGGTTTACCAAGAAGTCCCATTCTCAGATTGGCACGCTCCAAAACGCGGGAAGCGTTCAATTTGAGATCTTCATTCTCCGAGGTTGCAATCTGGTCTGAGATATCTTGAAACAGTTGACGCGAAAGATCGTACTGATGGTTGAGTTCCAGAACCCGGGCTCCGATGTGAGCGCGATCCAGAGTGAAAGGTGTTGCGGGTCGCTCCGTGATCAACCGCAAAGTACGGTTGTAGAGTTCTTCGGCCGATCCTTCTTCACCATCGAACACAGCTTCCTGAATCAAATCGAGTTCCAATTGAGCCAACAGCAATTGATCGAGAAAACTTGCTCCGGCCGACTGCACCACCTCATTTTCACTTCGCGAAAAGGCTTCTGCTGCCACTTCGAGCAACTCGGCTCCTTTGTCGCGGTGCTCCGATCGAAAAATTCGTTGGGCAAATTCCTGCACGACCGTGATGGTATCCTGTGTCAATGTCGGATCATTCACCAATTCGGTCAGTGCATCACGTATCTCTTCAAAGCTTGTTCCTTCACGATCATTCAGATACCACACACTTTTGATCTCAAAAGCCCGAATGCGACCTTGCTCATTGACGATGGGACTTTGATCTTTCTCGAGCAGCGCACAATATTCGAGATAGCTGGTATCGGCGTCAGGCACTCTCATGGCCGCGAGGGTCCGCATGGCATCCAACTTGATCAGAATGGCGTTCATCCGCGTGACTTCATCAACACCTGGAGCCATGAGCCGCTCGGCCGCCTGCCGCTGCAACTGGAGCAACTCGATCGCCTCTTCTTCTGTACTGACCGATCCGCGTCGTCGATAAATCTGTTGAAGAAATGCCTGAATCTGATTCACGCCTCCATCTGGCAAAGCCAACTGGTCCGCGTTCAAATCCGTCCCCGCGAGTGACGGAGGTGGGGTCCCCGGTTCGCCCACGCCCCCATCCATGACACCAGACGTCCCTGTCGAGGGAGAAACGCCAGCCAACTCGGCCAACGAAGAAATCGTGGGCTCCTCGCCGTCTTCAATGGGTTCTGGCGATGCCACTTCGAATTGGGAGGTCTCCTCGGCGGTTTCGTTGCCCCCCGTATTGCACCCGAGACCTACATAAAACGTACCCATTAGCAGCATGCCGCATACGGGGATTCCGAAGATGGACGATTTGGACATCATTGGCCTTTTCATACGCAGTACTTTTGCATTCGGCATCCGACTCTGGGGATGATCGAATCCTCACCAGTCGCAGCTCAGAGGGGCATCAATGGCAACTGCCCCGTGCCCCTACGATTGTAGGGTAACCGGACTCAAAATTCAGTACGTATAAATTTGCAGAAGGGATCGAAACTCCAACACTTTCCCCAATCTTCGCTGCAAAATCGTCGGAATTCCCACCCATGTGTAACGTCCCTGTGGTCCGGTGGGTGACAGAAACCGGGATACAGATCGCCTCAGCACTCGAGAGGCTTTACTCGGGAACCTGAATCGCTCGGCGATCGGCGGCATCCCCTAGACTCAACCAGACATGACGCGTGATGGATTTGCGAAATGGACGAACAGCGCCGTCCAACATCAAACTTTGAACGACCCCCATATGATGGCTCCTCGAGGTAATCGCTGCGTAGGTGGCCCGATCCGGACTTAGACCTTCCTGATAAGTCGTGACGTCGATGTCGTAAACCTGGCCACCAAGTTCATAAGGTACGAATGTCCCGGGGGGAAAGGTGGTCGTGAAGCCCGTATGGTGAACTCTCCCGTCTGCCCAGACGGTATGCCCCGTCTGTTGGTTTCGCGCGGGGCCGATTTTGGGCTGGCCGGTCCAAGTGGACAAACTGGCGGGCGAGTCGGGCAGGGACGGATGGAGCACTTGCGTATTTCGCAGATAGGGAGTGTAGGCCTGAACCTCTGAGGTGCATAGCGTCTGGCTAAGGCCGTCAACCACTTGGGAAATGCGGGTGGATCGATTGACACGAAAGACGCCATCGCCATATCGCTGACGCGCAGGATCATAGATCAGCCAAGTGCCCATATTGAAGCCATAGGTGATGGGATGCACATACGGCCGGTCGTTTTTGTATCGAACCTGCGTATTAGGATCGCTTGGGCACAGGTAAATCGGTAAACGCATGGCCGGCACACCGGAGTCCACTTGGTGATGCCAATCCGAATCAAGATCGACACGTTCGTAGGCCTGATTCTGCTCCAGGTACGGCAACAGCCTGCCGTGGACACTCCAAGAATCTTCCCGGCGTCCGGTACCTCGCAGACAGAACGTCGGTGGAAAAACCGAGTGAACGTTGTGATAGAGATGAACTGCGAGCCCCATCTGCTTGAGGTTGTTCCGGCAAACTGTGATCCGGGCTGCTTCGCGTGCCGCCTGAATGGCGGGAAGCAGGAGGGCGAGTAGAATTCCCAGAATCGCAAGCACCACGAGGAGTTCGACAAGCGAGAAACCGCTGCGAGGAGTCCGCGCTGAATTGGGTTTGCGGGCTCCTTCAAGCAGGTTTTGCGATCTCACTTCGGTCATACCACTCCGCTGGAGCGTCGTCGACAATCCTCGAGGGTGAGCCGCTCTATGTTGACGGCTCACCAACGAAGCACCACTTCGCTTTCTTCATGACCAACGGCCTACCGTGACCGTCGACTCCTAAGGCTTGATGACGCATTAAGTTTCTGGCCGGGACGAAACTCCTTCTCCTCCCCGTTGACCTCCATGACCACTTTGCCATCGTTGATCAGCACGACAAAACCCTGTACGGTTCCGATTTCAAATGCATCCCCCACCGCAAGTTTCAGCAACTCGCCGGTCGGCTTCACATGCACGAACGCCAATTCCACGCCCTGTGTATTTCGAACCACGCCCGTAACGTACGTGGCAAGCGAGGGATCGAACTCCGGTTCGGGTTCAGGTACGGCTTTTTCTCTGGGTTCCTCGATCTCAATCTGAAATTCCTGACGATCGACTTTGGAAGGGTAACCATCATCTTTTACGGCAACAACAAATGTGTATCGACCAACATCAAGATCGGGTGTCGTCAAGGTCGCCGAATCATCACCCTCATCCTGTTCGATTTTAGCGCCTTGCATCGGCGCCTCTTCCAATTCAAAAACAAGAAGGTCCCCGTCATCCGAATCCCGCGCCGACAATCGAACTTCCACCCGTTCACCTTTCACGAAACGTTTCGTGCCAACTCGTGAGAATCTTGGTGCCTCGTTAGGAAATCCAAAGATATTTCTCATCAACACGCGATCTCGCCATTCGGCAAACTGCTCAGGAATGTGCTGCCGCAATGAGTCATCCTGGATCTCGGCGATTTCTCGGATATCTCTCGACTCCTCAGATCCACTCACCGACAAAGCCTCAAATGTGAACTTTAAGGTCAGCGTCTTCGAAGGCTGCTGAGTTTGTAGATTCTGCTTTGGCACCACCGACAAATTGGAAATTCGATGGAGGCAGTCTATCTCATAGAACGCTTCCAGGAATTCGAGAAGTTGGGCCAACGTCCCTTCCGTGGAAAGCGTAAATCGACTCTGCCGATAAACTTGAAAGTCCTTGTGTTTTCGAGCCACATCACCCGTGTGCTGGACCCGGACGGCTGAATCACCAAAGACTTCAGTGCCAAGCGTCAACAACCAGTTTCGATAAGCGGATGACGCTTGCTCGGCATCCCCGGGAAGCGAAAGTGCGCGGAGATCGTTACGGACAAATTCGGCATTCATCCAACGACGTTTCGTCAGTTCCAGATTGCCCTGGCGATTCCGCAAACCTTCGATGAGGTCCTTTTTCGCGTCAAGACTGTTCCACGCGAAAAGTCCAGCGAGAGGTAGCAGGCAAACCGGAACGAGTACAAGGATGGCAATGACCATCACTCGTTCGCGTGCGTTCATCTTATTAAGCATCGTCTTCTCCCTCCGCCGTCTTGCGATCTGAATCTTCGGCTTGAGTTGATGGATCAGAGGAACCGCCCTCATCAACGGGCTCGACCTCGACCTCCTGATTTGTAGACGCAGAGTTTTCATCGTCCTCCGAATTGGACTCGGCTTCGTTCACTTCGCCGTTGCTCGGAGCCGTTTGTTCCGCGTCTGCAGCTTCATCTTTGTCTTCTTCTTTGCCAGCGTCTTCACTCGGCTGTTTCTCATCCGGCTGTTTCTCAACTGGCGTCTCAGGCTCCGTCGCTTCGGACGCCACCTCGTCGCCTGCGATCTCCTCCACGCTGATTTCCGTCGCACTGACTTCGACCGATTCATCTGAATCCGCCCCGGTCGCTCTTGCAAGCTCGACGGTCAGCGTTTCATCGAAACGAAACTTGTAGGGCCCGCCCGCTGTTGGTGAGTTCTGCCGGCCGCTGATTTCCCGCCCCGCCTCCGGGTCGCGGAGTTCCGTTTCGAGTCGCCGAATGGCCTCAGCAGAGGACGCTTTACCTGTGATCTTGATCACCGCCAATTGGTTCTTCTCGTCGAGAGCGAGTCCTAAGTTGTCGACGATCGCATCATCTGGAAGCGGAAAATCCTGACTCATTTCTCCCATCTCGGCCAGCCAGTTAGGACGATTTCCAACCCAACTTTCCAGCATCTCGATCTCCTTGAGACGATCCTGATGGGTTTGATCCTCCCGCCCCATCTTCGCAACCTCTTGCTGCAATTGCGTCAACTGGGCATCAAGCTGAGAAGATTGAACCCAATAGAGCCCGCCAACCGAAGCAAGCAGTGTCGCAGCCGTCGCCGCGATCAGCACATTTCGTCGACGGTTACTCGGTGGCGCCGGAGGACGCGTCGGATTGACGAAGTCAATTTCCGAAAAGTCACCCGCGGGTGTGCATAGCCCACCAAGAACCGCACCCAGTTGCTCGGAGTCCGCGGGTACTTGACGTTTGGCGGAGCCAATATTTTTGAAAACGGACCAGGGATCGACCAACAAACATTGCAGTCCTGTCCCTTCCGCGAGTTCCTTCTCCAGTGATTCGGCAAGTGATTCCGGAGCCATCAAGATGACCCGTTTGATAGCTGCATCGTGCTGCTGGTTCTGAAAAGAGGTGAGCGTTCTTTTCAGTTCCATCTGCATCTGCTTGATTAACGCTTCTTCGGATGCTTCAGCCGAGAGTCGAATCGAGCGAGTCAACTGCAACTCACCTTGAGCATAGACCGTCAGATCGACCGCGTCTCCGAGCATCTCAATGAGAACGCAGTCCTCCTGAAGCATTCCGGCTTTTGAGAGCAAACTCCCCGAGGCAAAAGGCCGCAGGATCACCTTTTTGAGATTGAGTCCCGCGGTATCACAAGCCCCCCGAATTTGGGCGGCGACCTGCGGTGAAATGGCACCTGCCAGTACCCGCCTTTGTCCGTTCGGAGACGAGGGCAATGAGATGAAGTCGATGAGCCATCCCTCGCTGACCGAGGTAAATTCTCGATTCGCCTGAAAGCGAACGATATCCGGCAGTTCGTCATCAGGAACAGGAGGAACACTTAGAACTCGTAGTTCGGCGGTCGTTCGATCCACCACGACGACGGCATCGCCTTTTCCGACTTTTTGTTCCTTCAATCCGGCGGCGATAGTGTCGGCCATGGTCATGACTTCATCCGTGTCGCCGCCACTTGACAAATCAAAGGCCACGACTTTTTGAACGGACGGTGAATTCTCTGAAGCGGTCCCGACGGCCGCGCGAATGCGGGCAGTATCCCACTGGAGGATGATTGTACTGGCCATAATTATTGCGTCGCCTGAAAGTTAAGCCCAAGAGTTTCCAACTGGTAACCCAGGGGCAGGTGGCTTTTGTCTCTCCAAAACACAATTCGTGGAAAGGCCTCCGTGCGGTCGATGACGACCTCCGCTCGACTCGAAGCAACTCCGTCTTCGAAATAGCCGACAAGTTCGCCCTTGTAGACGTCCCCGCCGACATTGACAAACGGCAACAGCTGCCGCATCGTCTCAAGGTCGACGATTCGTTCCACCAAGATCCAGGTCTCCAGACCTCGATTGGGATCGCTGCCGTCATAAACGATATCGCGGCGTGAAATAATCTCGTCCGCCGTCGCTTCGTCCATGCCCGGGATCCCCAACAACATCGAACGCGTACACTGGTTGATGTTGATTCGCCCTGGGATTGTATCGCTTGCAACGGTCGTAACGTTCGGCAGTAGCAACGGAAAAACGAGGCCCAAGGTCTGCGTTCGAAATGGAGACTCCAGGATGACTGGTTCGTCTGCATCAACGTAGGTCACTTCAACCCGTGCATCAACCAAATCGAGGACTTGATCAAAAGAATAGGACGCGGGTTGGTCGAGATCGAGCGTTCCGGGCAATCCCCCACCTTCCGACTCCTCATCGCCCAGGAATGGACCATTCTGACGCATGGCCACGATAAAGTTGGCCCATTCCGCGTTGAAGACCGCACTCAGTTCTTCGTAAAGGACTTCAAGGTCTTCCTGATTCAAGTCGATCCTCGGCAAGCCTTCATCATTGTAATTACGTTCAGCACTCCAAAGCGTCATGTAATTTGCCCATCCGAGTGCCATATCCGGTTCCAACCCGCGCTCGCCCGCGGCAGCACTCTCAGAATCGTCCAGGATTCCATTGTGATTGTCATCAAGCCCGAACAGCAATTCCGGGGTGACTCCACGGACCAATAAAAGCTCTTCGATGGACTCCAACGGTCCATTTTTGGCCGTGTAAGGCGGTTCGAGCGACGTGTAGTAGCCGTCCTCTGCACCGTAGTCCCTAGCTTCTGTATCGGAGTCAATCCAGTCCATAATGGCGTCCGCGACTTCCTCCGTCATCGCTGGCAATGCCATCAGCAGGGTTCGCCCCCCATCAAGCATCAGCGTATCAATCTGCGGAAGGATATTAAGATTCAGCTTGCTTGACTCGTCGACAAGACCGAATCGAAAGCCAGCTAGACTGCCCTGATCGTCCAACGCGGGTGACACGACAGACACCTGACCACTCTCGGCACCCTCGGGATTGCTGTACACCGTCAAAGCCTGAAACTGAGTCGGATTGTCGTACGTTCCACCTGACTCCTCAATCAAGGTATCCGTCTGAGACAAGTAGAGGCGAATCGTGTCGACGCCACTATCGACAAGATAGCGTGACTGAATGCGTCGCCCTGTCATTTGGGCAGCTTCCTGCTCCGTCCTCATGATGACCGTGAAGGTGTATGCAGAAAAAGACAAAGCGACCACGACAACGAGCACGAGCAGCAGCACCATGCCGGATCGACGAGAGGAACTCCGGCCGCATCGAACTTGATCTTTTCGTGTACCTGGCCGTCTCATAGCGTTACTCCCTCAGTCTGAGAAAGTAGCGCGAAGACCGCTTCCACGGGAAGTGGCAATAGCTGGCCTATCGAGATTTCGGCCTCCTCGGAGTCTTCATCCTCGGGGGGTTCTGCGAGGGGCAAATGGACTACGAGCCGGTAGGAATCTGTCGCGACCTGATCCAACGAAGAAGTCGCATCTTGAATCCCGGTGGGATTGAACTGAAACTGAATGGTGATTTCAACGGCGGTCGGCAGACTCTCCATCTCATCCGTATCCCACTCCTCAAGCCATGCCCCTTGAGAGCCATCGAAGTAACGGAACTGGAGGCTCGAAACTTCATCGGCCAACACCTCGGTCTCACCGAAGGTCTGGCCACCATTCCCCACGAGTTGATCGTAACGACGAACCGTCTGGCTGATGGTACTCCGAACAAGACTAAAACCCGTTCCTCCGGACGCGGCCTGGCTTGCGTATGGATCGGGACGTTTTACCCCTTTGACGAGCGTGGGATCCAGCGATTCTGTCGGCAGCAACTGGTAGGAGACGGACCTCAGATCACTGGCATAGTCATTCGCGGTCGTCTGCAGCCCGTAAAGATACTGATCTCGTCGTGGCATCCGGCTGATATCCACCTGCATGGCTGTCGATGAGCCATAGAGACCGGGCCTCGGGCCCTCCTCTCCTTCGATCGCTAGCTCAAGTTCCTCACCCGTCTCCCCCTCTGATCCAGCTCCAAGGATGGTCGCCGGATCTAAACCACTGCCGCTGATTGCAGAGTTGAGCATTTCTTCACCGGCAGCGGACGCGAGGAGCGTGGCCAAGTCGACGCTTGCAAGAAGCGCTTCGAGTTGCGAGACATCCACCGGTTTGTATTGAACGGCGGCCCGAACATCCCCCGCGATCAGATTGAGCATCCCGCGTGCGACCAGAGCCTGCTCGACCCGAGCTCGCTGACTGTCGAGTACCCGCAGGTGAAAGAAAATGGCATAACCAATGACGGTCACCACCACGATGGACAGACCGAGAGACAAGAGGACTTCAAGCAATGTAAAACCGCCACGCCCGGTGACGATGCGTTCGCCCCGAATCTGTGGTTCGTTTTGACATGGCTTGGTGAAGTACATTATTTTCCTCAAAACACCTCGACTGACGTCGCACGCAATCCGACCGATCACGACATTAATAGACGACCTCTTGGGCGGCCTCCAACTCTTCGATGTAAGCAGGATCTGGAATAAAACGGTACAGCTGGAACGATAGCGGGAGTGGAAACTGTGCAGGGTCCTGTTGAACAACGACCATCACTTTCAATAAACCGATCTGATCGCCCTGGGCGACCTCGACGCTGTAAATCCATTCAGGAGCTTCGCTGCACGGTGTCTGCCCGATCGATTCGGGAGCCACCGCTCCACTTGCGATCTCGGCCATCCGAGTGTCGCAGAGGAGATGAGCCAGAGTTTGTTGCTGGGCATAGGAGGCGCTTCGCACGCCGAGCCTGACCAGCTCCCCGATTGCGGCAATTGCTCCACCTAGAATTGCTATCGCAAGGATGACCTCAAGCAGCGACAGGCCCCGCCGTCGGGCACACCGACGATTTATCGCGAGGGGACGGCTTGCAGAGGAGACCCTTGTCAATTTAAACACTCCTAATGGTTATTTACTGGACCGTTAACGATTTGGCTGATCCTGCAAAGCGGCGACCTCCGAGACCGTTGCGGTACCCGTCAACGCTCTCAAATTGATCTGAACGAACCACTCCCTTTCGTTGGATAATTTCAGGGCCGCTTGCTGGGCCGTTCCGTCCGGATAGAACAGGATGGTCTCGGCCGAATTTGCCCCAGGATTCCCGCCCCCTTCTTCATCCAGTGCCTGTGAACGCGTATCCGCCATCACGTCGGATTGATTGAAGATCACCCCTCGAGGCAGTTGTCCCCCTCCGTAATCGAAGTTGGAGCGAGCGTCTTGATCCGGGGTGACACCTTGAGGCAACGTCGGTTCCTGATAGGGCGAATAGGGCGAAATTCCATAACTGCCCGTACCGGGAATATAACAAAACACCCACTCCTGCCCGGAGCGAATCGCCTCCACACGAGCCCGACTCCAGTCCGAGCGAACCATATCGGCCGCCCGAGTCAATCGCTGGGCATCAAAAGTTCCGTTCATTGCCGGTAGCGCGAGGGCGGCAACCATGATGACGATCGCAAGGACCAGCAGGATCTCGATCAACGTCAAGCCATCTCGTCGTTTGCGACGAACGTCATTGGTTTGCTGTTGATTCAAGCGTCAATCTCCAGGAGCCACGGCAGGCGATTCCGTCCCACGGACAGGAACCTTCGTGCAATCCTACTGCTGTGTCTGAACCGTATTGGAAATATCATCGGCGGTCTGCGGCTGCATGTCTGCACCGGCCGAGACGATCTGCGGTTCCATCAGCCCGTTCAAATTCACGGTCGTGTACTGATACTCCTGCCCCCAGGGATCCAGAGGAACCTGAGATTCCTGCAAGTAAGGTCCTCGCCATTTGCCTGCAGGCACATTCTGAGGCGCCGCGATCAACTCCTGAAGCGTCTGAGGCAGTCGCCCAACATCCAGCTGATAGGTTTTGCAGGCCTGCTCAAGAACACGGATGTTCATCCGTGCCCCATCGGATTGACTATTTCTCTGAATCGCGGTGTACGAGATCGTCACCACCGAAGCCAAAATGATGAGGATCGCCATCACCAGCAGGACTTCCAACAGCGTGAAACCCTTACGATGCATCCCCCGCCGTCTTTGTCTCGTTGCCATTATTTCATTCTCCACTTTTCGACGTAACTGTTTATCGCATGGTCTGACTCATCTTGATCACCGGCAACAGCAGCGCGATGACGACCGTGAGCACCATACCCGCCATCACTAACAGCATGGCAGGTTCAAGCATTCGAACTAGTAAATCCAGCTTTCGACTGGTCCGATTCTCCAAGCCGTCCGCGACGTCCACCAAGACCGAATCCAGGGAGTTTGATTCCTCGGCAACCGAGATCATCTCCACGACGGTCTTGGGAAAGTAACCCGACTTGGCAAGCGGTTTCGCCAACGACTCACCCGCTGTAATATTTTCACTCGCCTGCTGCACGGCATCGGAAAGGATCCGATTTCCGGCAGCGGCACGACTGATGTCCAGAGACTTCAAAATGGGTACACCATTTTTCAGCAATGTTCCCAGCACTCGACAAAATCTTGCCACGGCCAAGGCTTGGAAAATCACACCAAACATTGGCATTCTCAGCTTGGCTAGATCCGCCAAACGCATGCCTCGCTCGGTCTGGAGCTGATAGTAAATTGCCGAAGCAATCGCGGCGAAACCCAGGAGTATAAACACCCCATAGCTTTGAATTGTTTCGCTCAGGCCCAAAAGAAAATCGGTGGCCCAGGGCAATTCCCCCCGTTGACGCAACTGCTCAAACATCTCGCCAAACTTGGGAACAAAGAAAACAATGAGAACGGTTACGATTGAAGTTCCCGCGAACGCAAGGATCGCCGGATAAATGAGAGCCCCGGTGGTCCTTGCCTTCAAATCATTCTGTTGCTCGGTGAATTTTGAAACGCGATCGAGAGCATCCTCGAGAAAGCCACCTTCCGAACCCGCGCGGGCCATGTTCACAGAGATCTCATTGAAGACTTTTGGATGGCGCGCCATGGCATCACCAATCCCTTCGCCGTCTTCAATACGTCCGTGGACGTCTTTGAGAACGGTCTTCAGAGCACCATTGGCCGTCTGGTCCCTCAAGATCGTGATGGACTTCAACAGCGGCACTCCACTCTTCAGGAGGCTCGAGAGCTGAAAGTAAAAGTTGGCCATCAATTGGCCGTTCACTCGTCCACCAAAACTGAAACCCGACTGGCGTTTTTCAGTGCTGGCAACGGTGACAGGGAACAAGGCCTGCGCACTCAGCATCGAGACGACCTCTTTTTCCGAGGCCGCTGAAATACTACCGCTGACTTTCTCACCCTGCAGGTTTCGGGCAACGTAAGAAAAATCAGGCATTCGACGCCTCCGTCTCGATAGCTCGATCACTCTTCGTAATTCTCAGGACTTCTTCCGCGCTCGTTTCGCCTCGCATCGCCTTCACCCACGCATCATCCCGCAGGGTTCTCATACCCGACTTCAATGCCGCCTGTTTGACTTCCCAGCTGCTTCGACGTTCATGAGCAAGCTCTCGAATCTCATCCGTGGTGATCAACAATTCATAGACGCCCATTCGCCCCGAGTACCCAACGCCTCGACATTCACGGCAGCCCGTAGGTCGATAAAGCTTTCCTTCACTAAACGACTCCCACGGGAAATCGCGAGGCAGATCGTCAGGATTTGGCGTGTAGGCCTCCTTACAATGCGGGCATAGTCGACGGAGCAGCCGCTGCGCCATGACCGCTTCCACCGTACTCGCAACGAGAAATGGCTCGACTCCCATATCGATCATACGCGAGAAGGCGCCGGACGCATCATTCGTATGGAGCGTGCTGAAAACGAGGTGGCCCGTCAGTGAGGCCTGAATCGCATTTTCAGCCGTCTCATGATCTCGAATTTCACCGACGAGGACCACATCAGGGTCGTGCCGCAGAATGGATCGAAGCGACTGGGCAAAAGTCAATCCAATCTTGGGATGCACTTGAATCTGGTTGATTCCATCGAGCTGGTACTCGACTGGATCTTCGGTCGTGATGATCTTGGTGTCCGGGCTATTGATTCGAAGCAATGAACTGTATAGCGTGGTCGTCTTTCCGGAACCCGTGGGCCCCGTGACGAGAATAATGCCATGCGGCAGGTGAATAAGCTCGTCGTAGCCACTGTAGATCCCCGACTCCATGCCGAGTTTACGCAAGTCGAAAACGACGCTGCCCTTGTCCAGAATACGCATGACGATACCCTCGCCATGAATCATCGGGATCACCGACACACGAACATCGATTTCTCGCCCGTGAACTTTCAACTTGATTCGGCCGTCTTGGGGCAGACGCTTTTCGGCGATATTCAGCTTCGCCATGATCTTGAGACGACTGATGATCGCCGATTGAAAGTGACTGATTTCTGGAGGTGCGGCCTGGGAGTGGAGGATTCCGTCGACACGGTACCGGATCACGATCCCCGTCGCCTGAGATTCGATGTGGACATCACTGGCTCTTGAGTCGATCGCCTCAAGCAGAATTTCGTTGACCAGACGAACCACCGAGGCTTCGAGAGCCATTTCCGACAATTCAGATCCGTCGGTCTCAATTTCCTCGAGCAGTTCCACGCCATCGTCACTGCGTTGCTCGATCAAGCCTTCAACGGTCTCACCACCGACACCCAGGTGACGCTTGATCAATTTGTCGATTTCGGCTCTTTCAGAGAGCACAGGAAAGACCGGCTTTCCTGTCGCCGCACTGACTTCGTCCAGCGGGTATAGATCAAACGGATCACTCGTGGCGACCACGAGCCCGCCATCTTGGCTCCAAAGTGGGAACAAGCTCTGGCGATAAATCAACTTCTGAGGAAATTGGGCGAGCTGAGAAAGATCAATGTCGGCATTGGCCAGATCAACAAATTCGAGACCGACTTCTTCGCCGATAGCCTTCAACGCTTCGTGCTCACGAACGTGTCCGAAGTCCACCATCTTTCGGAGCAGCTGGACGCCGCCAACGCCATCTGCTTCACGAGATTGCTGGAGCTGATTCTGATCCACCAGCCCACGCTTCAATAAAATATCACCGGCTTCCATCATATCTCGATCTGCCTATGCCCCCCTAATGGGGACAAAATGTCGAAAGAACACTAAAAGTCTCAGTTTGCGAGTCTAATCACAGACTTCCCGTTGATGAGTCGCAAACTGGATAGGATAACCAGATACGGTGTGAAGTTGCGCCGTTCGGGTTAAAAATAGCGATTCCGCCAATGGGACCTGCAAAAATTTTGGGCAGAGCCAGTTCGGCGAGCCCAAAAGGGGCCGTTTTTTACCCGACACTATAGCGATGGGCGTTCCCGACAGACACCGATCGTCTCTCGATTACGGCCCGACTCAATGCGCATAAACTGGCTTTCTAATAAAACCGGGCCGTCCGAGTCAGGAATCGTTCTAAGGCCGACTTAATCCTTTTTTTCAGCTTTCAAGGCAAAATCTGGGTAAATCGGGTGACTCGTCTGGTGCGTTAACTCCGACATTGGCGGCATTCAGCCCCCAGTTCGCCGCTCTAGAAGTTGCCTAATGCCGGACCCCGGCCGATTTGCAGCACGACAATCTTTATTGTGTTGAAAGATCAAATGAAATAGATTTGGTCCCTATAAGAATCCAAGGAGGGATCAACAAATGGAATCGATTTTCGAAGCACTTCTCTCGTCCGCCATCTATTGGCTCCCCGTTTTGGGGGTAATCTCGGTTTGTATGACAAGGATGTCTGATTTGGGCTGGCGTCAAAATCTCTGTCAGGGGCTCTGTTTTGCCTTCGTGGTCCTTCTGGGAATCGCCACGATCACCGCAATCGGTGTATCGAGTCACCACTGGCTAGGGTTTGCCGCCTCACTTTCGATCATTTCGATCGGTTCGACGATGCAGGTTCGGCCCGCCCGAGAACGCTGAGTCCGCGGCTTGGTTTTGCCGGTATTTTCTTTGAGCGTTCGATCATTGGGCCATTTCCCCAACGCGTTGCCGAAGGGCATTGCCTTCTTTCGAGACGTGTTTCGCCAGTTATTTCCCGAATCGAGGGGAGTTACGCGGCCCAATAACACGTTTTTCTGCGAACATTGCCAAAATCGAAAAAAACATACCATCCTGCCCCTTGGAATTCCGAAAACACTTAGCAGGCAATCGTTACCGAGTGTAGAGTTGCGCTGAAGGGACCTAAATCTGCTGAAACGCGATGGCGATTTGGCGGGCTGTCCCATCGACCGACTTGCGGTTGCCTGTTGGGAACCGGAACTGCCGTTGACGCTTGGGTCGCGGCCCGACGCCCGAATGGTTTACATCGCGCAAGGTTGGTGAAGCTTCCACGGATTGGGGCTTTAAGTTCAACGACTTGCGAAGGGATCAGACAAAGCGATCAATTATCAATCTCAGGAGGGGACTCATGCGACGTCACGTCTATGCATGGCTAGTCGCGACCATTGCCGCCGTTTTTCCAACGGTAGCGACGGCCGGTGAACAGGAAGACCAGCAGATCGCAGATCACATCAATCAGCGTCTCATCGAAGCTAAAGACAACGGGACTCTGAGCGATTTCTCACTTGACCTCTATGTTGAAGAGGGGCAAGTTTGGTTCAAAGGCCAAGTGGCCTCGGAAGCTCAAGAGAAGCTCGTTTTCGAAGCGGCTCAGAGCGCTAAGGATCTTGGAGTTGTCAAGATTTACGACATGATCGAGATCAGTGCTGTGGGACAGCCCACCGCAGATCAGGCGAACTACAACTCTGAGGAAGCAACTCAGGCAAAGGTTCGTCAAACCAGCACGACGGAGCAGCCTGCAGTCGCATCCGCTCGTCGCAACAACACGCCGGTTCCAACGGTCGGTTCGGGAATTCCGAGCACCTTCTCACCGCTGCAACCACTGCCTGCGATTCCTGCAGCACCCACGATGACTCCATCGCCTGCCCAACCTACGGCTTATCCGCAACAGCAGGCTCCTGCGAATTACCTGCCCGTGAGCCAGCCTCGCGCCGCAGGTGCCCGGCACGATCAACCTTCGATGCCAAATTACGCATGGCCAGCTTATGCGTCGCACCCCAACTACGGTGCGGTCACCTATCCACAGCAGTACTCACCCAGCGTATGGCCCTACATCGGTCCATTCTATCCTTATCCTCAGGTCCCACTCGGATGGAGAAAAGTGACCTTGGAATGGGAAGACGGTTGGTGGTTCCTCGATTTCCAAGATCGTTAACGAACCGCGTGAGTGACCTCACGAATGCTGATTCCGGAAACCTCCGCACCTCGCGGAGGTTTTTTTTCAGCTCCACCCGGCGAACCAACTGCTTTTAAACACGGAGGGACCTCGAAGGCTCCCCCGCGTTAAACAGTCTGAGAACCCAAGGCTTGGGCCCTGGTCCGATTTGACGAAGGACTCACTTCCGGATTCGCAGACGCGGAACCAAGGCTCCAAGAGCCTTCAGCGGCTCCGTGCGAAACGCCCCTTGTAAGTCATTCAACAGATTGACCTCAGCGATCGCTTGTCAAAAAATTTGCTCGTTTGCCGGCGGAGGCTCATTACAAAGCCTTCAGCACGAATTCGCCGAATTATTCCGAAAAGCCGCAAGTCCGTTACATTTTGACACGATAACTAGCTGTGGAAACTCTTGGTATGAAGGAACTGCCAATGTCGCATAGGTCAATTACCACCGCTATTTGTTTGATCCTTGCTGCCGTCTCCGTGACGGGTACAGGATGTATTGCCGTCTCGGGTCCCGGGCTGGGACTATTAAGTATTCCGATACCCGTCAGCCCTTACCATCAGAAGCAGCGTGAGGATCGATGGGAGATCGAAGAGCGTTATGAAGGGGTCCCCATCATCGGGCCCATCACTGCTGGCGGTCCTGCCGTCGCTCTTGATCCTCCGAGCGATCACGAAGTGATGTCGGCCATGGAGCGAGCTCGGCCCGTCCAAGGCGGTATCCCTCTGCTCTATGAGAAGCAACGCAACAACGTTCGAATCATCAAGGAAAAGATCGCGGACTACGTCGATCCGCCACGATTCGTTCCGTTGATCGGCCCCGCGCAGTTGCACCACGCTCACTACAAGTGCACCATTTACTTCTCGGAGAGAACGATGGTGGGCTGGCCTTTCCCACACCAGTTGGAAGATGATGATGCCCGCGAAGTCATCTACATCGACCACAATCACTTCCATCGTGTAGGAAACGTCGACTAGCGTCGCCAAGATTCAGGTTCAAAAGAGTTTCCAAGGGACCTGTGAAGAGATTTTTAACGTCCGGCATCGCTTCATGATGCTGGACGTTTTTTTGTGCCCCAAAAGTTCGTCGGAACAAAGGTTCGTCGTGCAGAAAAGTCGTTCGGTGAAGGGAGGACCATGGAATGCCGTGGATTCGATGGATCAATAGAATCGAGGCGACGGGCCCAGTCAAAGAAACCTACTCAAAGTGGCTGACAAACAACCCCGGCCGCAATGAGATCCCTGAAATTCTGAAGTGCTTCAGCCTTCGGCCCGATCTACTCTCGTCCGTGATCGACATCTCCTACCCACTCCAGTTTTCGGATGGTTTCCTGACACGACGTCAAAAAGAGATGATCGCCACCTACGTCTCCGCGTTGAATGGCTGTCGATACTGAACGGGTTCTCACCATCATTTCCTGCAGTTGCAGGAAGCCAACTCAGAAATCGGAAAAGCGCTGGCCGAAGGGAAGATCCCGTCCGAACTGCTCCCCGACCCCGAATGCGAACTCCTAAAGTTTGCCAAAATCCTCACGCTTTCGCCGCATAAAAATACGCCGGAAAACATTGCCACCCTTCGCCATACTGGGTGGAGTGATGAACAGATCGCCGAGGCCGTCTATATCACCGCGTTGTTCGCATTTTTCAATCGTGTTGCGGATGCGTTTGGACTCGATAATCCAAGCCTGTAAAACTTCCGCTTCAGCGACCGGCAACCACCCGCGGAGCCGCATGCCACGCCGACAGCCTCACGTTCGATGAGGGATCGTCGAGCTTTGATTTTGCGAAACCTTGTCTGATTTTCCGTTACAATATCCGGACATCCATTCATTGAGTGGTCCAGTCCGCCTCGAACTCTTACGCTGTCTTCCAAGTCCTATCGACGGGGGTTCGCCGATGCTTTGCCCACCTCATCCTGCGGTTCCGCTGATCCTACGACGATTACCTGTGATGCTTGCTGTCTGGTCGGCATTCGCCATCCCATCCTGGAAACTGGCGGGTCAGGAAAGGCTTCACCATCCGGTTCACTGGCGACAGCCTGTTGCCGTTGCGATCGATCATGAGGGGAGTTGGTTGGCAGTAGGTAATGAACGGTCCCACTCCATTTCCATCGTTGATGTGGAACGTCGGCAATTAAGATCGGAATTCCAAGTCGGCCAAGGGCTTTCAGATCTGTGTCGCCTCGGAACAACGAACCAGCTCATCGTGACCGATTTCGATCAACACTGCATTCGCCTACTGAACTGGAAAGCGGAAGATCTGAAGCAAACGCATCAAGTGGAGGTCAGCCCGTACCCGGTGGGTGTTGCGAGCGCCCCCCAAGGCAGCACCTTTGCCGTTGCGTCGCTGTGGTCGCGACGACTCACACTATTCGACGCGCCGAATGAATCTCAAGGCCCACGGAAAAAATGGTCCATCGATCTTGCATTTGCTCCGCAGGAAGTTCTTTTCATCGAAGCAGGCAAACAATTAGTGGTAACGGATGCCTTTGGCGGAACCATGGCGATTGTCGACGCGGAGTCTGGAAAGATCCTGCGGCAACGGTCCATTCCAGCCCACAAAATGCAAGGCCTGGCGGTAACCCTGGATGGTCAACGCCTGGTCGTCAGTCACCAGATGCTCAATAGTCTCGCCCATACCATCCGGAACGATGTCCATTGGGGCTTGCTGATGAGCAACGATTTGAGGTGGCTGGATCTTTCGGTCCTTCGGAGTCAAAGCGACGACTTCTACAAGGACAGTCACATGCACCCGATTGGTCAAGCCAACTCGGGCATGGGGGACCCTGCCGGTGCCGCCATGTCGTCCAACGGTACGGTCGCGGTGGCGCTCGCGGGCGTCGGTCAGATTGTCGTGGGCAAAGAAGAAGATTTCAGCCTGCATGCGATTCCCGTGGGACAAGCACCAACGGACCTGACCTTCACACCGAACAATGAGATGCTGATCGTCGCAAATCGATTTGACGATTCGCTCTCGTGGATTGATGTCTCAGCGAAGGAAGTTGTAGAAACGACATCTTTGGGCGAGACCCCCGCACTCGATAAGAGGCAAATTGGAGAAAGACTTTTCCACGATGCAACTTTGTCGCACGATGGCTGGATGAGCTGCTCCAGCTGTCATGTTCGGGGACACACCAATGGTCAACTCAATGACAATCTGTCGGACGATTCCTTTGGGGCTCCCAAACGAGTTCTGACTTTACTGGGCAAGGCCGATACGGAGCCTTTCGCGTGGAATGGCTCCAAAGAATCCATGCGAGAGCAAATTGAGTCGTCCATTGAACTCACCATGCAGGGCCCGCGGAAATTGTCTGATCAAGAGGTCGAGGCGCTGACCACTTACCTGCACGGACTTCCCCCAGCTCCCTCGCTGAATCGAGCCCGAGCAGTCGAAGATCCGATTTTGCTGGCCAGAGGAAAGGCAATCTTTGAACAACAAGATTGCGTGCGGTGTCACCAGCCCCCGCTTTATACTTCCCCCGACCTCTACGACGTCGGGTTCGAAGATGAAGAAGGAAATCGTGAATTCAATCCGCCAAGCCTTCGTGGGGTCAGTCAAAGAGGACCTTATTTCCACGACAATCGAGCTGGGTCACTCGAAGAGGTTCTCGAGAAATTCCGGCACCAAGTCACAAAAGAACTCACCTCGCAGGAGCGACGCGACCTGATTCACTTTCTTCGCTCGCTGTAGGCCATTTTTCTTTGGCCGTGAAGCAACGATCGCTCGAAACGCCGGCGACGATCGAGTACCCCGCAAAGCCCCTTCTATTTGTGCGTTTCTCGCGAACAACCGGTTTAACGATTAGTATCGATGTGGGAACGCCGGGCTTTGGGCCGTTTTTTAACCGTGGGTGGAACTTGTCCGATTGTTGAACCTCGAAGGACTCCAGTTCAGTCCTTGCACTGACGCGACGTTACTGGCGCGACTTCACTGGCGCAATGTTGTGGCAAGGACTTCAATCGAGCTTCAAGCACGAAAATTCACTCATTGAATGCAACCTGTTTGAGGACCTCCTGCCCTGCCTCTTTGCTTTGGCTCCCTATCGCGGAGCGACCATAAACAGAGGCTTGAATCGAATCCAATTTTGGTGAGGGCAAGCCCCAGTCTCAGGCCTCCTTCGCCCACTCACCCAACGTCATGGTGCAAGATGATCACGGACAGCTTGCGGCGCGGCAGAAGGATCGGCGTCCGTTGCTGAAGACCTAAGTCAACGTTTATGCGTAGAGATAAGATGGTATGGTGAAGTTCTACAAAGATGGGTAGACAGATCTGCGAGGTCGATTCGACTATTCGGCTTTGGGTACCAATGATCTTGATTTCCTCACGAAGTTCTCTGTCCTGTTCCTTCATGATGAACATGGGGCCATGGTTAAAGAAGTGGCACCGCCCAAGCAGCAGTTGGAAGGTGAACGAAGCATGCAAGCCCCGCAGTTGTTCGAAGATCGTCTAGCCGTCTATCGTCATTGCCCTTCAAGCCCGAGGGGCCAGCTTCTCATCATCCATGGGCTCGGAGAACACATGGGCCGCTTGAGCGAGGTGTTTGAGCTTTTCTGCAGTCTGGATTTGGACGTGACCGGAATTGATCTTCCGGGGCATGGCCTGAGCAAAGGACCCCGCGGACATATCCCGAGTCGGAAACGGCTGTACGACGATCTGGACGCGATCCGCCAGCAAGCAGAGGCGACCACCGACTCGTCTCGGCTTCCCCAGTTTGTCTACGGGCATAGCCTCGGAGGACATCTGGCTCTGTTGTATGGTCTGAGGCGAGCTCCTGAACTCGATGGTGTGATCGCTTCCAGTCCTTTAATCGCAGCAACCCAGCCCCCGCCACTTTGGAAACTCGTGGTCGCTCATACGGTCGGACGCCTTTTGCCGTCCTTGGCAGTCGACAATGGCCTTAAACCGGACGACATTTCGAGTGTAGAAGACGAGGTTCTGGCCTACACGCAAGACCCTCTGAGGCATCGAAAAATCTCCGCTCGCCTCGGGCTCGACAGTCTGAAGGATTGCACGTATCTGCAGGAACACTCCAAGCGTTGGAAACTCCCTCTGCTCCTGATGCATGGCAAAGATGACCAGATTACCTCATGTGCCGCGAGCGAGGCGTTCGCAAAAGCGGCGGGCCAAACGTGTGACTGGAGGCCCTGGTCAGAAGCGCGACATGAGCTGCACCATGATCGTCGTAAACAGGAGGTTTTCGACACCATGAGCGACTGGCTATCCGAACGAATGCTTGCCAATTCCTGAATTCGGAAGCAAGTCCGTTGAGATCTCGACCGTGCGTTTTCCCAGGCCATTCCCATTGGTGAGTCACCCGCGTAAGGATTCCTTGAGGGTCCCGCGACGGCCGAATCACTCTAAGGTCCAAGCGGGACATTTCGTCCAACCTGAAGCCTTTACGCACTAAACCTGCATATCTCGATCACGTTAGTCAGGTTGACTTTCAAGAATCCCTAGAGCTTCCCCAACGCCTCAACGGCCCTTCAATTTGGCCACAAAGTACTGACTGGAATGAACTTACGACGCTGGCGTACGTAATGAAAGGGACGCCGATCCGATTCGAGTTTTCGCTTAGACGGAACTAAGGTCTTGACGATCACCGGGGGCATTCCCTAGCTTGTATTGACGATCCTTATCCCAGACGCGACCGATATCAAGATTCCTAATTCTAGTTTCAAGATGCACATCCGATCACTTAAGATATTCTGTGACGTTGTCGCCCGCCGGAGTTTTTCCCGCGCGGCGGACGAGAATGGTGTGTCACAATCGAGCGCCAGCCAAATTGTGCAACAGCTTGAGGATGAATTGAATGTCCCGTTGTTGGACCGCTCCAAGCGTCCCTTTGTTCTGACGCCCGAGGGCTCCATTTATTACAGCGGCTGCCGAAAGATCGTGGAGAGACTCCACGCTTTGGAGGAAGAAGTTCGAACGCTTCATCAAGAGGTGGCGGGGCGAGTCGGCATTGCATCCATCTATTCGGTTGGCCTGAGCCACCTGAGCGATTGCGTCAAAAGCTTCTTGAACCAGAATCCTGAAGCCGATGTTCAAATTGGTTACGAGCACCCGGATCGTGTGATTGAGTTGGTTGAAAGTAATCAAGTCGACCTCGGTATCATCAGTTACCCAAAACCCAGTCGCCTGCTCAACGCCACGGTCTGGCTGGAAGAACCCGTCGTACTTGTTTGTGCTCCGACCCATCCCTTCGTCGAACAGCAAGCGATCAAATGCGACGAACTGCAAGGTTGCGACCTGATTGCTTTTGACAACGACCTCCAGATTCGTCGGGAAACCGATCGTTTTCTAACGCTTCACCATGTCTCGCCCCGAGTGGTCATGGAGTTTGACAACGCGGAGGCTATTAAAAGGGCGATCGAGTTGGACTCTGGCATCGGCCTGCTCCCAGCCCCCTCTGTGGAGCGTGAGTTAAAGCTGGGCACCCTGGTCTGCCGTCCACTTCTGGATGTTGAATTCACTCGCCCCGTTGGGCTCATCCATCGACGAGGTCGGGAACTCAGCCAGACCGTCAAACGTTTCATTCATCTCCTCGTTGAGCACCGCCGGAACAGCAAGTGCTCCGTCGAGGAGGAGCTGGAAACGTTACTAGAAAAGTTACAAGTGGGAGTTGACGTTGAGTCTGTCTCCACAACCTCCGAAAACACACTGCCGGAGGATTGCCCCAATGAACAGATCGGGAGCAAAACTCCCGACTACGTGGGCAACGGGAAACCTTAAGGTTTCCCGATTCTTTCGTTTTCATCCGCATTCACGGACCGACTTTAAGCACGCACTATGACAAATCCTACGAACTACGGTTACCCGGCCGCAAATGGCCTCTATGACCCTGCCAATGAGCACGATTCCTGTGGCGTTGGTTTCATCGCGAACATCAAAGGCGAACGGTCGCATGAAATCGTCGAGGATGCATGTGAAATGCTGACTCGCATGGAGCATCGTGGCGCCTGTGGTTGCGAAACCAATACGGGGGACGGGGCCGGCATCATGACGGCATTGCCGATCGACTTCTTTCGACAGATTGCGAAGGACGAGTGCAACGTTGAACTGCCCGACGATGGTCGATTCGCAGCTGGCAATGTCTTTCTCCCCGACGACCAAACGCAACGCGAGCAATGCCGTCAGATCTTTGAACGCATCGTCGGTGAGCAGGGGCAACAGGTTCTTGCATGGCGGTCAGTGCCTGTGGACGCCGAAGCGGCGGACATCGGCCCCTCTGCACGCGCATGCCAGCCGGCCATTGAGCAGGTTTTCATCGCCGCGGGAGATGATACGACCGATCGACTCGCCTTTGAGAGGGAACTGTTTCTGATCCGGAAACGCGTCAGCCGTGAAATTCGTGAGGGGGATCAGTCGCAGGCGCTGATGTTTTACGTTTGCTCGTTGTCGACAAAACTGATTGTCTACAAAGGCATGCTTTCAACCCACCAGCTGGCCCCCTTTTACCTTGACCTTTCCAACCCGGACTATCGAAGTCACCTTGCGATGGTCCACTCCCGATTCTCGACAAACACGTTTCCAAGCTGGGACCGCGCTCAACCCCTTCGAACCATGAGCCATAATGGGGAAATCAATACGCTGCGCGGCAATCGAAACTGGGTATTTGCTCGTCAGGGCATGATGAGCAGTGAGCTATTCGGCGAAGAATTGTCAAAGGCATTTCCGATCTGTGAAAACCATAACAGCGACTCGGGCAACTTTGACAATGCCCTCGAACTCTTGCTTCTGGCGGGACGCCCCTTGCCGGAGGCGGTGATGATGATGATCCCAGAGGCCTGGCAAAATCATCACAGCATGCCCGAATCCAAACGCGCGTTCTACGAGTACTACTCGGCGTTGCAGGAACCGTGGGATGGTCCTGCCTCGATGTCGTTCACGGATGGTCGCTATATTGGCGCGGTTCTGGATCGAAACGGCCTTCGTCCAAGCCGGTACTACATCACTAAGGATGATCGGGTGATCATGGCCAGTGAGGTCGGCGTCGTGGATGTCGAACCGCAAGACGTGGCCTACAAAGGGCGTCTGCAACCCGGAAAAATGTTTCTCGTGAACTTCGATGAAGGCCGAATTATCGCGGACGAGGAACTCAAAGAGTCTGTAGCGACCAGCCGGCCTTTCAAACAGTGGCTGGAGAATCAGCGACTCACGCTCGACGAGTTGCCTCGCAAGGAAACCGTGAGTGATTTCTCCAACGATGAACTGCTCTCGAGACTCCAGGCCTTTGGCTTTACCACGGAAGCCCTGCAATTCATGCTGATCCCTCTGCTGAAAAGCAAGAAGGATCCGATCGGCTCCATGGGTGACGATGCGGCCCTCGCTTGCCTGAGCGATCAACCACGTTTGACCTACGATTATTTCAAACAACTGTTTGCTCAGGTCACGAATCCGCCGATCGATTCCATTCGCGAAGAGATCATCATGTCGCTGGAATGCTACATCGGGCCGGAAGGGAATGTCCTCGAGTCTACGGAGGAGCAATGTCATCGATTGCTGGTGCCCCACCCGATCTTGACCAATGAAGAGATGGCGGCGATTAAGAGTTGCGATTACCGGGGCTGGAAATCCAAAACACTCGATGCGACCTATCCAGTATCGGAGGGGCCTGAAGGACTGGAACCGGCGCTGCGAAGGCTTTGTGCCGAAGCGGAACAGGCCGTTGCCGACGGGTACGCACTTGTGGTCCTCTCGGATCGAGCCGTTTCGGAACATCGCGTGGGGATCAGCAGTCTTTTGGCCGCCGGTGCGGTACATCAGTATACGATTGCCAGGGAAATCCGAACAAAATTCGGCCTCGTTGTGGAAAGCGGTGAGGCGAGAGATGTCCACCACCATTGCCTGCTCATCGGCTACGGTGTCGACGCCATCAATCCCTACATGGCGTTTGCCGCGTTGGAGATGGCCAGGACTCGAAACATGCTTGACGACTCTTGGACCGATGACAAGGTCGTGTCACTCTATCGTCTTGGGGTTGCAAAGGGCATGCTCAAGGTCCTCGCGAAAATGGGAATATCCACCCTGCAAAGCTACAAGGGCGCCCAAATTTTTGAGGCCGTTGGATTGGACCTCGGTCCCGTCGACCTCTGTTTCACAGGAACCGCAAGCCGCATCCGCGGTGTGGGCTTTGACGTTCTCGCGAGCGAGTCATTGCGACGCCACCAACTTGGTTTTCCCACGCGGGAACAGCCAAAATTACCGGTGCTTCCGAACACCGGGCAGTACCACTGGAGAAGAGGGGGCGAGAAACACAGCTGGAATCCGGACACCATTGCCAACATCCAGCAGGCCGCTCGATCGGGTGACAAGGACGCTTACAAGCGTTTTTCAAACTATGTCAATGAAGAGCTCTCGCGCAACTGCCACCTGAGAGGGCTTTTGGATTTCAAATCGACCCAAGCCATTCCACTCGAAGAAGTGGAGCCCGCCACAGAAATCGTGAAAAGGTTTTGCACGGGAGCCATGAGCTACGGCTCGATCTCGGCAGAATCTCACGAAGCCCTGGCCATTGCTATGAATCGCCTTGGCGGCAAGAGCAATACGGGTGAAGGGGGTGAAGATTATGAGCGATTCAAAACCATGCCCAATGGTGATTCAAAACGCTCTTCGATCAAGCAGATCGCCTCAGGGCGATTTGGTGTCACCAGCTGGTACCTGACCAATGCGGATGAACTGCAGATCAAAATTGCTCAGGGCGCGAAACCGGGTGAAGGGGGTGAACTGCCCGGTCATAAGGTCAACAAGATCATAGCAGCGACCCGCCACTCAACTCCCGGCGTCGGCTTGATCAGCCCTCCCCCTCACCACGACATTTATTCGATCGAAGATCTCGCGCAACTGATCTACGATTTGAAAAATGCCAACCCGACATCCAGAGTCAGCGTGAAGCTGGTTTCCGAGGTGGGAGTGGGCACCATCGCATCGGGTGTTGCCAAAGGGCATGCCGACAACATTCTCATCTCCGGCATGGATGGTGGTACCGGAGCCTCACCACTCACCAGCATCAAACACGCGGGTTTGCCGTGGGAACTGGGGCTTGCGGAAACGCATCAGACCCTTGTCAAAAATGACCTGCGAAGTCGCGTCCGTGTCCAGACGGATGGTCAGCTGAAGACGGGGCGGGACGTTGTGATTGCCACGTTGCTCGGTGCTGAGGAATATGGATTCGCCACCGCCCCGCTGATCACACTGGGCTGCATCATGATGCGAAAGTGTCACCTCAATACCTGCCCTGTCGGTATCGCGACTCAAGACCCTGAACTCCGCAAGAAGTTCAAGGGATCACCGGACCACGTCGTCAACTACTTGTTCATGGTCGCTGAGGAAGCGCGGGAACTGATGGCCTCACTCGGTTTTCGATCCATCAACGAAATGGTGGGGCGTGTCGATGTCCTTGAGACGGCTCAAGCGATCGATCACTGGAAGGCTCAAGGCATTGACCTCACGCTCCTGCTGACGCCCGCTCAACCGCCTCACCCGGGCGTGGAGGTTTACTGCACGAAGGCTCAGGATCACAACCTCGATGAGATTCTCGACCGAAAGCTAGTCGAACTTGCAGAACCCGCGTTGGAACGCAAGGAAGAGGTAAAAATCGACGTTCCGATCGTCAATACGGATCGTTCAGCCGGTACGATGCTGAGCTTTGAACTTTCCCGACGACACGGCGAACGCGGACTCCCGGATGACACCATACACATCAAGTTCTCCGGATCGGCTGGCCAAAGCCTGGGGGCCTGGTTGGCTCACGGGATCACGCTGGAAGTTGAAGGTGACGCCAATGATTATGTCGGAAAAGGATTGTCGGGAGGCAATATTGTGGTCTATCCGCCCAAGGATTCGACCTTCGCCTCAGAAGAAAATATGATCATCGGGAACGTCGCTCTTTACGGCGCAACCGAGGGAGAAGCTTTTTTCAGGGGCGTTGCCGCGGAACGTTTTTGCGTCCGCAATTCGGGCGCCCGCACGGTGGTCGAAGGCGTGGGAGACCACGGTTGTGAATACATGACCGGAGGTCGTGCTGTCATCCTCGGCCCCACAGGTCGGAACTTCGCCGCAGGCATGTCTGGCGGTGTGGCTTACGTCTATGACCCCGAGGATCAGCTTCTGGGACACTGCAACCTTGAATTGGTCGAGCTTGAAAGCGTGGTCGAAAACAACGACGTTGCTGAACTGAAAGAACTGATCGAGAAGCACTCCGATTACACGGGCTCACCAGTTGCAAATCGACTTCTGGAGGACTGGGATGCCTCACTCACGAATTTCAAGAAGGTGATGCCGGTTGATTACAAGCGTGCCTTGCTTGAGATGGAAGCGGAAAAGGACGAGGAGAAAGCATCCGACACCCTCGCTTCCAAGTGACCCGACTTCGCCAAGTGAGGCGATCAGGCACGCGCCTCTTGTGATCATCCTAAAGATAGGGACCTAACACGAGCCAAACGCTCGAGAGAATTGAATCCATGGGAAAGCCAACCGGTTTTAAAGAATTTACACGTCAGGTACCGGGAGATCGAGATCCGACACTCCGCATCCTTGACTGGAACGAATTTCACGAGCACATGCCCGTCGAGGCCTTGCAAGAACAGGGTGCGCGTTGCATGGACTGCGGCGTTCCGTTTTGCCACACGGGCGGCATCATGGCCAATATGGCAACCGGGTGCCCACTCAATAATCTGATTCCAGAATGGAACGATTTGATCTATCAGGGACGTTGGAAAGAAGCGATTGATCGACTTCATAAAACCAACAACTTCCCGGAGTTCACTGGGCGAGTTTGCCCAGCTCCCTGCGAAGGTTCCTGTGTTCTCGGCATCAGTGAACCCGCGGTCACGATCAAGAATATCGAATGCTCCATCGTTGACAAAGCCTTCGAGAACGACTGGGTAGAAGCCCCGACTCCTGGTGAACCCACTGGCAAATGCGTCGCGGTTGTCGGTTCAGGCCCCGCCGGTCTGGCTGCGGCTGCGCAATTGAATGAAGCGGGACATCAGGTCACGGTTTACGAGCGTTCAGATCGACTTGGCGGACTTCTGATGTACGGCATCCCCAATATGAAATTGGAAAAGTGGATGGTCGAACGCCGCGTGAATTTGCTTCGTCAGGGAGGCGTGGAGTTCGTCGTCAATACGGAGATTGGAAAGGACATCTCTGCAACTGAGCTTCAGGATAAATTCGACGCGGTCATCCTGTGCGTAGGCGCAACCCGCCCCAGAGACCTGCCCATCCCGGGACGTGACCTCAAAGGGATCCACTTTGCAATGGACTTCCTGCACGCCAACACAAAGAGTTTGTTGGACAGTGAACTCGCCGATGGTCAGTACATCACCGCGAAGGACAAGAATGTGATTGTCATTGGCGGTGGAGATACAGGTACAGATTGCCTGGGGACTTCACTTCGGCACGGATGCTCAAGCCTGGTGAATTTCGAAATTGTCCCGCATCCTCCTGAAAGTCGATCTGAGGATAACCCCTGGCCACAATGGCCCAAGATTTTCCGGGTGGACTACGGGCATGCCGAGGCCACGGCCAAATACGGAGAAGACCCCCGCACTTTCTGCATCGAAACCGTCGAATTCATCGGTGACGAAAACGGACATGTCAAAGCTTTGAAGACGACACAAGTGGACTGGGAGCAGCCGGTCGAAGGAGGTCCTCCATTCAGTCGAGTCCCTGGCTCTGAAAAGATCTATCCTGCGGATCTGGTTCTGCTGGCGATGGGTTTCCTCGGCCCTGAGGCAACGCTGTCGGATCAATTGGGTCTTGAAGTTGATTCGCGTTCCAACTTTAAAGCCGAGTATGGTGAGTACGCGACGAACGTTGACGGCATCTTCGCTTGCGGAGACTGTCGAAGAGGCCAAAGCCTCGTCGTCTGGGCGATTGCGGAAGGGCGGGAAGCTGCCCGCGAGTGCGACCGTTATTTGATGGGAGTCACGCAATTACCTTGACCGAGAAACCGTCGATCATGCGGGAGACAAGACGATGAGACTCGCCGAAAGAGGGCGATGGGTCTTGCTGCACCACGAAGTGCCCCCGTCGAATACTCCGCTGGGTCGACGAGGAACGCATTGGGATCTGATGATCGAGAATGCGGGGGCATTGTGGACTTGGGCCATTCAGGAGCTTCCCCCTTGCAGCGAGGCTGCTGCTCTCCGACTGCCTGATCATCGGATTCGCTATCTCGATTATGAGGGGCCCATTTCGGACGGAAGAGGGACCGTCTCAAGAGTCGCTGGCGGTGAGTTTCAACGACTTGGCGACTTCCAGGAAAACCTGTTTTGCATTACGGTCAGTTGGCCGCACTCAGAATCAATGATCAAATTTGAATGTTCCAAGGAAGATCATTGGCGGATTGACTGGTCGTCGCGGGATACGTCTTCGGCAACATGAGGAGTCACTTCACCCTCTTCAGCGACCGCACCTTCGCTGCGTCCCGTGACCTGCAACCGCCCCTCGAGCACCGCCAATCCCTCAAGGACACGTCGCCTTCCGTCATCATGATCGTCGAGTGGCAATTCAATCAGGGCGACCGGTTGGCCCTCCCGCTGCGTCCACCGAATCTGGAGTCCTGAGTTCATTGCTCGGCGACTGATCGTGGTCATCCACTGGTTGGTCGGAAGAGGGACCCAGCCCGTCTTCAACTCGCAGATTTTGACGCCGATCACGTTGGGAGAATCGGTCAGGAATGGCTCGCACTCGAACTGCACAATGCCGCCGAAGTTCCGAGTTTGATAGCGACAGGCGAGGGTGATTTTCCCTTGACTGAAGTGCAGCCTTGGATTTGCGACAGATTTCGGTAGAGTTTCCGAGAATTTTTCCGGAAGATCCATCGCTAGCCAACCATTGATTTGCGAATCCGTGAAGGTGGCTGACCATTCACCCTCGTCAACGATCTGATTTCGAAGTCTGAGTGCCTCAACTTCAAGTTCCTCGCCGGCGTTGGCACTGACGACGCTTTCGACGTTCAGGGCTTTGCTATAAAAATCCGGTTCACTTTGGGTTGAGCGGTAGGCCAAAGCCAAAAAGATAACGCTGCCCCCGAAAACCAGGCTCAAAAGAAGTACGCTTCGAATCAAAAAAGATCTCAATTTCAGAGCCCCCGGATCATGGCGTTCTTCACGACCTCAAACCGATTGATCCTAGAGCGACTGGCCAAATAGGTCAACGCAAAATAGGTAATACAGGTTGCCTGCGAAGACTATTTTTAACGGCGGTTCCAAATGAGAAAATCGTACAGCAGCGGCAAGTATGCCCGCTGTTTTCAAACTTCAACGCGGGTCAGGCACCCTCGCCAAGGGGCCCGAAGGTCCGAGCGGCGGCTGAGGAAGCGGTAAATGAAACGGAATATCGTCTCTACGTGGCTGAATCTCAGTCGTCCTCGATCTAAAATAACAACGCATTGGTTTGGCCCACCTCCCAACGAAAGGACTTTTTCGATGAGCCGCACACCGACGCTTCCTTTCCGCAAACGCAACACCATGATGTGCGCACACCTTGTGATCCTCTGCCTCGGCTTCTTCACGAACCCATTTGCCAACGGCCAAGACTCCTCAGGCCCCGCCCGAATCTTAATGGTCACTCAGAGCGCGGGCTTCAAACATGGCAGCGTCAACCGACAGGACAAGCCACTCTCGCCTGCCGAGCGGGCCATCACGGAACTTGGCGTTTCAAGTAATGCTTTTCGTGTGGATTGCACTCAGGATGTTGCAAAAGATTTCACGAAAGAAAAACTTCAGCACTATGACCTTGTCCTGTTCTATACGACGGGTGATCTCCCGATTGCGAAAGAGGATCTCGAGTACTTCTTCAATACATGGCTGAAGCAGAAGGGACATGGTTTCATTGGGACTCACTCGGCCGCAGATACCTTTAAGAATTATGAGCCGTACTGGGACATGATCGGCGGAACGTTCAACGGTCACCCCTGGGGCTCAAATTCGACCGTCACCATCAAGGTTCATGACAAGAACCACCCCGCCAGTCGCCCTTGGGGAGACGAAGTCACACTGAAAGATGAAATCTACCAATTCAAGAATTGGCAACCGGAAAAAGTGAAAGTCCTGATGAGCCTGGACATGGCCAAAACTGACCTGAAAAAGCCCTACCACGTACCCATCCTGTGGGTCAAGGAATACGGGGAGGGGAAAGCAATGCACATGAGTCTCGGACACCGGGAAGATGTCTGGACCAACCCCACCTTCATGGAATCGTTGCTTGGCGGAATCAAGTGGATGCTAGGTGAAACCGAAGGAGATGCCACTCCCAATCCCGAATTGAGTGCCGCTGAAGATCGACTTGCCAAGCAGATTGTCCAAGGCACCAAGTAGCAATTTGCATCATCAGCTCTGGCCGTGAGACGGGCTGGCAAGACCACCGAGTTTTGCCAGCCCTGCTCGTTCAACACCCGAGGTTTAACGCTGCAAGATGGGAAGCAAGTTATTGGGAACCTGAAGAATGATGCCGGCCATCGCCGTCGCGTAGGTTTCGCTAAGCAAATCACTCCAAGCACCCGACTCTTTCTGCAAGGGCAACAAAACGTCTCGAATTGCAGGGTACCATCGATCCCAGCGTTTTCCTCCAGCATGCCACATCGCTTGAACGGCATAGTAGTGGCCGTAAAAAAAGTGACTCGGTAAAAGGCCTTCGATCTTTCGAGGCAGAAAGTTGTCGAGGTAGTCAAGGCCGCGTTCGATTTCGCTCGTCCCGCTTTCTCCCGCATTATAGAGGGCGACTATCGCCGCCGCGCTTCTTGGAAAAGCGCTTTCCCTCTCCTCGTTCATGTACATGAACCCGCCGTCCACATTCTGACTTTGGTGCAGGTAGTCCACCGCACGACTTACGGTTTCATCGGGCACGAAGACACCCGCGTTTCGCGCCGCACGCAACGCCATCAATTGGCAGACGGTCACGGAAACATCCGCTTCATCTTTCCGCGGTTGATAACGCCATCCTCCCTGTTCATTCTGGGTCTCAACGATCACCTTGATGGCATTGAAAAGCGTCTGGCGAACTCTTCGATCTGAAGACATGCCATACACCTCGCTGAGAAAAAGTGTTGCAAATCCGTGACCATACATCGGCCCTCGACTCTGATACTCCTTCACTGTCATGAACCCAGATGGAGACGCCTGTTTGAGAATGAAGGCGACGGTCGCCTCAATATTTTCGCCCCATCGTCCCGAACTCGGTGTACTCCCGGACGCAAGAAACGAAAGTCCTGCCAAGCTGCACACGCCAACATTTTTCGCGTAATCGTCGTCGCCGAATGACCCGTCTTCATTTTGCGATTGAGCGAGGAACGCCAGTCCTCGATTGATGGCCTGCTGCGTCTTTTCGTCAACTTGCGAGGCGTTCTTTGGCCCCGTTGCCGCTAGAGCATAGCCATGACATCGCGCCCCGAGCCCCAATGCTGAAATCGCAAGGGTCTGGCACCACTTCCGACGGTCCCACATTTAATTGTTCTCAATTTCGATTTGGTTTCCAATTTGCTCAAAATACTCAATCGAAGCTTCCTCGAATCCCTCAATCCAACCATCAATCCATTCCGATTGCATACTTCGCTGCAACTGAGGGGGAAGGTGGCCCCATACTCCGGAACGCGTCATGAGTTCTGCCGGAAGAAGTTCCGATTGATCGGTCGCCCGGACCTGGCCTGCCATCACATTACCAGAATCGTTTTGATTGGCCTGACCTGCTGAATCTTGTGATGAGCTCGAATCTCCACCAGAGGATTCAGGCGGTTGTAGCTCATGAAGGATCGCCTCTTGAATCTTTTGATTCGGGTCGGAGCAGTCATAAGCCGCGAAATACTCGACCACAAGGCTCATGCGAGTTTCAATATTCGCAAGTGGATGTCGCTGCTCACCCAAGTCCTCCCCGTCATCATTTTTCGACGGGTTCATCGCGGGAGCAAACTCGGAAGGTCTGCCCGCGTCAGAATTCTGGCTGTTTCCACTCCCCCCCGGCAAGCCAGGCAAACCTGACGGGTCAGGAAACTTACTCTGTCCCTCCGGCGACTCATGCGTGGAGGCAGCGCGTTCACGCATCAGACTTAATGCAGCTTTTCCCAACTCCTGTGTCTGGAGCCGCAAGCGATCCTGCTCCTGCAAAAGCCGATCGACCTCAATTCGAAATTCAGGCAGCGTCACCTCCAGCTGAGCGAGCTCCACGGTCTTTTCAAGAATTACTCGCTGCCGCCTGCGGATGACCGCGAGCTGCTCCCGCCAAGCGGCAGGACGCTTGGCCTCCTCTGCCTCACGATTTGGGTTGTCATTCGAATCGGGTTTAGCATCGTCCGCTCCCTCAGAAGTTTGCGCTGATGGGGAAGCCGTTGCCATGACGGCGAGACGTTCGTAGATGAGTCGAGTTTCAACGAGCAGCTCAGAGAAGGAATGATTCTCCCCGTACATGGATTCCAGCGATTTCATCTGATCCGCAATTTCATTCAGCTCCAGTTTGAGAAGTGGCGAAGTTTCCCACACCGTGCGCGAAGTCATGATGGCCTCGCGGATCAGGCCCTGCCTCCGTGAAAGAAGATTCTTGACCTCTCGTTCGTCGAGGCCGCCGGTGAGTTTGGAAAGCCAGACCAGATCATCGACGAGGGTTCCTTGTTGCACCCACCATTCTTTAAGCATCAGAGCGAATTGGTTTTCATTGCGCGACAAGTTCTCGGATTCCTCGGGTATCCGCAGACTCCTGATTCCTTCCTGGAGTAAGGACGAACCTCGTTCCATTGATTCTTCGCTCTGCTCGAAGGCTCGTCGGCTGGCCATTTTCTCTGCATCTTGAATCTCTTGAAGAACGGACTGGTGAGTCTCGGCAATGCCTCCCCCGGCTTGGATCGCATCCTTGGTAAGACCGTGGAAATCCATTTGCAAACGTCGAAGTCGGCCGACCAGTTCATCTTGCCTCTCTGAAACCACTTCCTGAGAATGAAGGTGCTGTAGTATTTGCATCTCGTCAATCAAGCCCTCGATCTGGTTCAGCCGTTTTTCGTACCACGCGATCCATTCCTCATCTTTACTCAACGGGATCGTGCCGGGCCCCTGAAATTCTGCCTCAAGAAATCGCCGCAAAACCTCCACCGCCTTACTCTGCATTTCAAGGCTTGCGGAAAACTGTCCCCGGTGAAGCAATCTTGCCGACTCCCGTTGCCAAGCGGTCACCGGCTCGACCAAAAATGCGTCATCGAGTCCAGCGGCTTGGAGCTGAACGAAACTGGGTTGAAGATTCTCCAACGAAGCGGCGATTTCAAGTTGCTCACGCGATAATTCCGCAGCCTGCGAATCAGTCGGATCATCTCCGATTAAAGAGGCGGAACGTAGTCTTTCAGTCGCTTGGATCAGCGTGAGCTGAGCTTCGTAGAGAGTGTTCACTTGTTCGATCACCTGAGTGGTCGTCAAGTCGTTTGTATCTCCCAACCAACGAACGAAGAACTCGGTTAACAATCGATGGACTTTAACAAGTTCTACCACAAGGTCTATTGGAGCATCCAGAGTTTCGAAATTCGTCGTTCGAATTCGGTCCCAAAGTTCCGCAGCGCGAGAAAGCTGGGGAATCAAGTTTGCTTGCCACTCCTGCTTCATTTCGAGGATGGACACGCCGATCCGCTCCTCGACGAATCCATACCGCTCAATCCACTGAGACAGCAACACAAGATCACGGTAAGCGACATTATCATCGGCAATCAGACTGGAGACCAAACCCGCAACTCGGCCCTGTGAAGACCGGTAGGGTCTAAGATCCGAAGCATCGCCAGTTTGAAGGGTGTCCAACATTTGCTTCGACTGAGTTTCAAGCTCAAGCAGTTCGTTTTGAAAAGGAGCGAGTTGAGACCGCCACGAATTCCAGACGGCATGCAATGCCTGTCGATATTCCTCCCGTTTCAGAACGCGAAATTTCTGTTCCAAAACGAGAGCCTCTAACCCGCAATTGTCCTGTGCAGCCGTTTTCAAACGCCATGATTCACCGTCAGCCATGCGAGCCTCGGGGTTCCAATGGATAGAAAAATCAGCCTTTGCCTGTCTCTCATCCGCGGAGTCACGGTTACTTTCCCAAACAATCGTCCATGGTCCATCGTCCACTGGTTTAGCCGCGGCAAGGGAAATCCTTCGCCAACCATAATCATCGACGAGACCCAACTCAATTTTGGCCGGATAACCCTGCAACAGGGCATACTCCCCACGCCACAACAATTCCTGAAATTCCCACTCCAGGACGGGAGGCACGTTGACCTGAACGCGGACCGAATGTTGCTCCGTCGAAGCTTGCAGGCCTGACTCCGCCGTGATGACGATCCGGTACTGACCGTTGCCTGTAAGAACCCAAGGCTCTGACATAAAAAAGAAGCGACCGTCTTCGGACAATTGCATTTCTAAAACCTGAAGCTCCTGGTCATCCATCCTGGTCTCGATGACCGCGGATCGCAGTCGCTGGTCTGAAATACCGATACCGTTCATCCGAGCGCCTTCCGGCGCCCGAAGCGGCCCCGTTGCAATGACTGGAGGCAGACTAAGGCATGCTGGGGGCTCAGCCGTGAGCTCAAAATTAAGCAACTTGGGTCGCTCGGCCACCCTGACGACCTGCCATCCCGTGTCGCCATCACTTCCCATAGCCCGCAACTCGTAATCCCCGGCAGCGGCAGGCAAGACCAAAGGAATCTCAGCAGTCCCTCCACGCAGTTCATAGAATTGCGTCAGGTCTCCATTCAATGGGCGTTGTTGGACCGTGACTTTCCGCGGCAACTTACCTGAACGGGAAGCAACGACCACGGTTACAGGTTCGCCGCAAGCAACCACTTCGGGTAACGCCGTAAAAGACATTTCATATCGGGTTGGCCACCGTGACGTATCCGAAGGACTCAGTAATCGTGTCAGACCGATACGAGCGAGGTGTGGCGATGTCCAGACAGCTCCGCCCATCGCAAAACCTAGCACGCTGACAGAAACCATTCCAATCCAAAGCTGATCCCACCTGAGCAGACGCAACGGTTGCAAACCATCGACGAGCCGACGAGTCTCTTCAACCGCCGCGTGCACCAGGGTTGACGGCTTCACCAGATTGGGTTGCGACATCAGACTCAAACTTGACGCAAGATGTCCACGCAGCTGCGGTTCGCATTTTTCAATCAGCCATGCCGCTTGAATTTCCGTGAGCCTCCAACGAAAAACGGGAACCAGCCAGGCGGCGAGACCGGTCACGATCACAAACCAGCCACATCCGCTCAAAAGCCAACGGTAGCCTGGTTCGCCCAATCTCAACCACCAGTCGGTGGTAACGAGGGCAGGCAACGCGACGAGAACGAATACGAGGGTCCAAAGAAGCTTTCGAAGAACGAATAGAGCACAGGCCCACCGAATGGTGGCCTTGACTCGTTTGCGAATTTCCAGACCTGCAGGATTGGAATTCACGCGTGTGTGCTCCATTGAATCTGACGAGCCAGAAAACGGTTGAATCGAGAGTGCCCGGGGATTTCAGGATCCACAACGTCCATTGTGAGCGTCGGCTTCCCTGAAAATGGGGCAGATTGATCCAAACGTGTTTCCCGCGAGGTGGCCATCGTTTTTACCCATAACCAGTCATCGGCCCAACAGGCCTCGCAGGAGCCATTCTATACCCAAAAGTCCAAACAAACTGATTCCGACAACCCCTACAATTTCAGGGCGACTCCAAAGCGAACGCCCTGTGCGTTCGCCAACCACAAGGGGTTCACCCGGCGGCAGCCACTGCATCAATCGGGCAAGCTCCTTGACACGAACACGTTCTCCACCGCTCGACTTCGCAATTTTATCCAGAGACGGTTGATTCACTGCCACCACATCCGACTCGGCGTATTGTGCTCGAACCTCGAACTGGGTTTGAGCGTTTGGGTCACTGTCAGAATCCCTGAATTGGACCCGGTAAGTACCTGCCACGAGTCCCGATACTTCTCCCGTATAGTCTAACGGCCCCCCCACTCCGGTCAAAAGCTCCAGTTCGGTCTGAAATCCTTGATCGGACCAAAGCCGGACCGGCAGTCGAGAAGATTCGGAATCTGCCCCCAACGTTCTCGCAAGGATCTGGACGGTCTCACCTTCGTCGTAAGTCCAGCGGTTTGTCCTGATCTCACGCCATTCTTGACGACTCAACCATCGGCGTTTTGCAAAGTACTGAATCCACTGACTCCAGTACGCGTTCAATACCTCATCACCACGTTGATAACGAAGACGATACGATTCGGAAAAACTTTGGAATAAAGTACCGCCCAAGCCGACATTTCGAAGCATCAACAAGGGAGCCGCTTTTTGACGAACCGGCAAGTCATCCATCGATTGAAGCAGGATTTGAGTGCCAGGTTTGATCCGATTCAAATAAACAAAGTCCCCGACCTTCCAACCGTCCTGCCATTCAAATGGCCAGCGGGAGTCCACTCTTTCTAACTGCAGAGGACGCATCCGTTCGCCAAGCTTGGAACGCCCCACCCGCACCCTATCGGATCGACTCAAAAAGCTCGTGGAGGGCGTAAAATCCCCCGCGGACGCAGGCAAAAGGCGTTCAAGTCCCAAGTCGATCCATTTCCTGGCATCAAAGTCGGAACCTGCGATCCAGACCACATTCCCTGCGTCTCTCTGCACATAATGCAACAGGTGCTGGCAGTCGTTTGCGTTCAACCCCTGCGCAGGATTTTCACTTACCGTTTTCGGATCGAGCAGCAGAATAACGTCATATCGCTGGAGTTTTTCCATTGAAACAGGAAAGACATTTAGCGCTGACGAATCAATCTCAGGAAATCGAGGATCTGAATTTTGCAGCAGCACGTCAAGTTCGAAGGGAGTCTGATTTTTCTCGTCGATCTCACGCATACTTCTTTCGATGGTGTGCTTCAAAAACCGAAATTCCCAGCTTGGCCCACCAGCGACAACGAGAACTCGCGGTTGCATTTCATGGACTTGAATCTGGAGTCGCTTCCTATCATTTGTTGGATTGTAATCCTCTCCATCGACAAGAACCTCAAATCGGTAGGGCTGGACACCGGCCTGATCCATCAATTGAACGAACTCAAATTTCTTCTCCGCTTTCTTAGATTCGGGAACCCACGTTTGCTCCTGCAATAATTGGTCGTCTGTTCCCTGTCGCATTTGCAACTTCAGCGTTTTGCCCTCGATTTCCCGAGCATCGACCCCCACCTCCATCAAGACTGTTTCCCCGACCAACGCGTGCGTTGGAGCCGTCACAAGATCAATCCCAGCATCCTGAATCGCATCTCCCTCTCCCCAGGAAACCGTATACACAGGAACCTTGCGTTGTTTGACCAATGGAGAGACATCCAACAACTTCGGCCCCTCCGTATTGATCCCATCCGTCACCAACACGATTGCGGCCACGGGTCGACCCGCCATTTGAATCAACAGATCGCGAAGGCCATCGCCGAGTCGAGATTCTGAATCGGCAGCCTCGAGCGACGTCCAAGCCCCTTCAGAAAACGGAAGCTCCCGAAGCTTGCTTCCGATGCCATACCACTTGAATTCCCAATCTCCCTGCCCTTCCAAGCTCGCTTTGGCCAATGCATCTTTGACACGACCAAGACGTGTGGACGGCACATCGGAACTCGAATTCCCCCTGACTCGCTGATTCATGCTTTCGGACAGGTCAAAACACAACACGACTTCTGGAGAATCGATTTCGACTGTTTTCGGATACCATCCCATGGAGAAAAAAATGAGCAATCCAAAGAGCGTGAATCGCAGTGTCGCCAGAACCAACCACAGGACGCGTTGCCTACCCCTCAGGGCTGCGTTCTCCCGACATGCCCGATAGGTCCAGACAATCCAGACGAACGCGGCCAACAAAACCAAAATCAAGGCCCACCACGGCCACAACCAAGTGGGATGCCAAGACTGCTCCGTAGAGAAGACGTCGACCGTAATCTGCGTAAAAAGCATCAACGCCCGTCCCTCCTACCTTGAACCTTTACAGGCCGGGGGCCGAGCATTCTCCGGTAGAGCCCAAGCTCCAGTACCAAGAGCAGAAGCACACCGAGAAGCAGTGCCTGATACCAGCGCATATGAGGAACTGAGGGGGAAGGCCCTTTGGCATCGAGTTCGACTTCGGGCTTGGTTTGAAACCACTGTGGCAATGAAGCCATTGTGGTTCGCTGCCCTTGCAATTCGGATGGATCAAAATTGAAGGCGTGCAAACGCGACTGCCCAAGTCCCAGTGCTTCTCGATAAACGCCCGGACCTAAGCGGGCATCCGCCCCTTCAACATCTGAATCATCTCGGGGTGCGATACGCTCCCAACGTTCCCAACCAGAAACATTTTTCATTTCCGTTTGCGGATCGATTGGGACAGTTTCTCTCGTTGCAGTACGGTCTCCCAGTGTTCCGAAAAGCATGTGAGATAATACGGGAACGTAACTCGGCCAGATGGCAAAGGCGGACCAAGGCTCTCCGAGTTCATTCACACCCGCTTCCGGATCCACGCTCGAAAGCCAAAACCAACATTGGCCTCGGTCCAACCGAAGCGTTCCAAGCAGCACACCGGATTCACGAGTATCCAAGCCCGTTTCCCACTCCATCTGTTTGGCTTGAGGCAATGTCCACTTGTTCCACACGGGCGTCCTGAGAATGGTCTCTCTCCCACGATCTTGAAACCCTGACAGAAGGCCCGATTTTGATTGAGGCCAAACCAGTTCAAGAGGTCGACTTGCCTGCGACTTCCAAGCGGAGGCGTCTTGCCACATTTCATCAAAGATTCCCAAAGTCTGCCATGGCTTTGCATTGGGCCCTGCGAAAACGGCAACGCCCCCGCCTCTCTGAAGAAATTCACGGAGGCGATTGGCGTCGCGGGCGGTCACTTCAGAAACGCTTCCCAGCACTAACAATGTGTACTTGATCCGTGCCGGAAGAACATCCTCGACGTCGCCAGAACGAACTTTGATGGTCGTTCCGTCGCGTGAAAGGGCTTTGAATCCCTGCATCAGATATTCACGTTCCCGCAACTGGTCTGACCAGCAGATCACGTCGAGTTCCCCCGGCGCCTCAACGATGGCCCAGCGTTGGTTATCGGACGGCAGGTGGGTATCGGAAACCTCCGCATGGATCCAGTGATTCCCTTCCCCCTGCACTTCGAAATTGACCCGGACATCGCGTGTTTCCAGAGGCTGAAGTTCGACCCGCTGTTCTGCGTAGAACACGCCGTCGACGTAGACCCGAAGGGGTGTGACGACCTTGTCAAGCGGATCCTGATTAGTCACTCTCGCAGTCATCGCAATAGAGCGACCTTCAGGGACGAAATATGGAAAACCCGAGAGGCGATCCACCGTCAGGTTGCCCTTGTTGTAGTTGCCCAGATCGGTCACATGAACGACGGCATCCTGTTGAAGTCCCGCATAGCGACGCTCGAAGTCACTACCCAATGTTGTTGGCCAGGTCACGGTCGACAAGTCCGTCCAAAACCGTACGTGAATCTTATCAAATCGGACCCCCGAGCGACGGATTGCCAGCACCTGCTGTTCGAGGAAGTTCAGGGTCCGACTCAAATCTGCTCGATGAGGGCGAGTTTTCCAGTCGGCCAATCGCTGGCGTACTCGCGCGTGGTTGAAGGTTGGAACAGAAATGACTCCCGGATCGAGGCTTGTCATACTGACCAAGGCAAGAGCATCTCGATTGGACGCTCCATTGACGACATCTTGGGCCTCCTGCATGGCGAATTGAAAGTGACTCAAGGCATCTTCGCGATATTCCATGGACATGGAATCATCGACAACAAGGATCCAACAGATTCGGCTTGAGTCCTCTGGCGAACCGATCAGAGACGCCGGCCCACCGGTCGGGCCTGCCAGCGAGACCCCCAACATACCTAAGGTCATGGACTGGACCGTGATTAGAATCCATTGCAGCCACGAGGTACGCGCCTGAAGCTTTTTATGCGCAGCTGCCATAAGGCGATTCGTCGGCCACAGCACGACCGGGTATCTCGGGCGAAAGAAAAAGCGCACGATCCACGGCAGGCCTGCAAGGCTTACAAACCAAAGTAGGTTCGGGTTGACAAACCAGGCATCCACGGATGAACGCTATTCCTCGATCACGGGATTCGGAAGATAGTAGAGAAATCCGTCCTCGGCCCCAATCAATAAGTCGAGTCGACCATTGCGATCCCAGTCAACAAGGGTTGGACTGGTCGTATGTCCGGCAAGAATCCGATCGGTGACCGCTCCCTTATTCTCAAAACGATACTGCCCCGTTTCCAGTGGCTGTCCTTTGAACCAATCCACGTTGACACTGTTGACCAAAAGATCGAGTTCGCCATCATGATCCCAATCTCCAAAACAGAACTTACGCCGCCCACTTGCACCCGCCGTCTTGCCATTCAGTCGCAGGAGACCGGGCTTCTTATCCATGACCCCGTTGCGAGAGTCATAAACCGAAGGGCCCAAGGTCGTGAAGATCCGACGNCCCGGCCGCAATACCATTTGCTCATCGTCGAGAAATCTCTCAAATAGAACNAGATACCCCTCGTGATCCAACATCACGAGATCATGGAGCCCATCCTTATTCCAATCGATGGCAACGGGGGTCGTGCGCCACTGGGTCGACAACTCGCGCGGTCCTGGTGCCCACCAGTTCCACGACGGCTTTGCTGGTTCAGAGGGCCAGATGACACCGATCGGTTCGCCAGCCAAGACCTGCCGTTTGGAAGCAACTCCCGCACCTCGGAATACCTCGACCTTGCCCCAAATCCCATTCACAATCAGATCGAGTCGCCCATCGTGATCCCAATCGGCAACGGAAAGGGTGCTGTATCCCCATTTTGCCTCGCAAGGGCCCTGAATCGAACCTTGGGGCCCTGCCTGCAAGCGGAGTGGTTGCTCTCCAATCATCAGTTTTTTCGGCGGTGCCCAGCGCGGCATCGCCCCGCCATCAAGATTCTCGATCCACCCGACATAACCTGCTGTGTTTCCACAAATCAGATCTTCATCCCCGTCTCCATCCCAATCAACACTCCAGGGAGTGACCAGCGCACCAAACTTGACGCGTTGGGCTCGCTGCTGAAGGTAGTGAGGTGAAGCAAACTGTGGCACTCCATCAGAACCGACCCCCTCACACACCAGCAACGCCACGCGACCATCCTCATCACCGCAGACGAGGTCCATATCCCCGTCACGATCCCAGTCTACGGTCACGGGAACAATCATTTGAAGATCCATTTTCAGCCGTCGGTCATCATGGGTGACGAGCCGCTTTCCTTCGCCAAACCTGAACGCGTTCGGCGTTCCCTCGTTTCGAAAGTAGGTGAAACCGTCCAGGAATTCACCGCAGATCAAATCCAGATCGCCGTCTTGATCCCAATCGGCGAAATTGGGAGACGGCATCCCATAAACATCCAAGACCGCGTCACCTGCCATCATCTTTTGGGGCGAAATGTATTTAGGCTCGGACGACGTTCCCTCATTCTTGAGCCAGTAAATCCAACCGTGCAGGGGACCGTTCTTCCATAAGCCCCGTTCATCGAATGCGTTGTCCCAGCCGTAATCCGCCCAGTCTCCCACCCCCACGACGAGATCATCGACACCATCACCGTCCAGATCGGCAAGCTTCCATTGATTGGCCCGCACCCGACCAACATGGATGTCCTTCATCGCAATCGGCAATGGCTCTGACTCTTGGAAAGCAGACGCTTTGAAGTCGGGGTACACCTTACCGGGCGTGAGAACCCGTGGTCCCTCCGCCGTCCACGAAAGTTGTGGGTTCCCGATGGCCCGATCGATTTTGACAGGTGGTTCAAAGACGACATGATTTGAGTTTTTGCCCTGAAATCGACCTCGGTTCTCAAAGAAGTAAGTGCCGTTAAAGGGCTTGTCTGGACAGACGACGACCAGATCAAGGTCACCGTCATCGTCATAGTCCATGGGCAACGGCCAAGCCCATAGGCCCACCCCAAGATCCACCACCAAATCCTTGTCCTTATAAAGCAATGGCTCAGGACTTGTCTGCGCAGCCAGATTCAGGCACCCGCCCAACCACAACACAAGGACCAGATGAGAAAAACGTGAATGCACTTGTTTCTTCTCCTTCAAACGGCGACCTCTCATCCAAAAGCCATCGGCATGACTGAAGAGGCGTTCTCGTCCGCATTCAACCGGGGCGAGGCCCAACATACTGGAATCTGAACACTCGAAGCCGGAAAAACGAAGTCGAAAATTCAACCACAATCTTAACGCGATTGGACGCGGCGCGGGCGCTGCGTCACATGTTTTTCAACCAAGTCACCCGGGGCCCTGCAACCTATCTCTTCAGCCCTAGTGCTTCCGTGATCAGTGAATCCCCTTCGAACGCTCGCGAGCGGGTAAGACCTCAAGACAAGTTGTCCACCATCCGGTAAGCGTGGTTTCAATGAATTCGTCGGGGAGTCCTTCACGTCGCATCTCAAATGCCAGTCGCTCGGCCTCATACTCCACCGGGACAAAGTCCACCTGGAGTTCCGAGCCCTCCGGTCTGAGAGAGGTGTACCACACGTTTTGCGTTCCGTCGTTTTCGGGCCTCCCCAAAGCGCCGACATTGATTACGTGGCGGCGACCTCCCAAGGCACGGTGCCACTTGATTCCCGTGTGGGTGCAAAGCAGAACGTCGCAATCGAACTGATCGAGGAGGCGATTCAAAAAGGCATCTGAGGAATTGGATTCCCAGAGAAATTCATTGACACGCCTCGGACTTCCATGACAAGCCAGAACCTCAAAGTCTCCACACTGGAACCGGGCCCACTGCGGGAGTTGTTGCAGGAAACTCCGGTTGCCCGCAGACGTTTTTGCAAGCGTGTAGTCATAACTCAACTGGGCAAAATGATTATCGCGTGGATCTGTGTAGCCACACTGGCAATCGCTCTTCTGGTTCCCTATTGAATCATCGTAGTTCCCTTGGAGAACCTCGACGCGGTGCTCTTGCAAAAGAGGAAACACGCGATCGGGCGACGGGCCGAATGCGCCAAGGTCCCCAAGGCAGAGTCGCAATGCCTGACTGTCCAGGGAAACCATCTCGAGCATCGACTGCAGCGCGAGATGGTTGGAGTAAACGCCGCCGAAACAGAAGACCTGTTCGACTTGTCCCAGTTCCTTGGTCTTCAAGTTTGTTGCTCCTTCGTAAGGGATAACGCGACCCATGTCGCATCATGATGCTTGCTCATCCCGTCCAGTTTGCAACGTGCCGCCGCCTGATGATACCGACAAATAAGTCAATGTGCTCGACTTTACAGAACCCACACATTCCACCACAATAAGGGCTCGTTTGCAGGGAGGCTGTCCGATACACACCTTCTCTGAGCAAACCTTCAGTGATGAGGCAATTGCATGCTTGGGGCGACGGAGAGTCGATCGCCCCGAATGCAGAGCAAGTACCGAACTTCAACCTTGGCTGAACTGGTCTTGAATACGCACGACGGGTAAGTGCACGTCGTCATTGAGTTAGGAGAATCGTCGTTATGTCCGACTACATACCGATGACCGAAACCGGGTACAACAAGATCCGCTCGGAAATTGAACGCCTCGAAAACGAAGAGATGCCTGTTGTCCGGGAAAAACTGGCGGAGGCACGAGCAGAAGGCGACTTGAAGGAAAATGCGGAGTACCACGGCCAGCGGGAAACCCTATCCATGTTGACCGCGAAGGTCAACTCACTGAAATCGAAGCTTGCTCGGGCGTCCATTGTCGATGAAACCAAACTCCCGAAAGATCAGGTTGCATTTGGTGCGACCGTCCGAGTGATGGACCTGGACCTGGACGAGGAAGAGACATTCACTCTCGTGGGAGCAGGTGAAGAAGACTACGATGAGGCGAAGTACCCCGTCACCAGCCCGATCGGACAAGGCCTGATGGGGAAAAAAGTGGGTGACAAAGTCGAAATTGAAGTTCCCAAAGGGTCCATCAATTTCGAGGTGTTGGAAATCACCTACAGCCATTGACCCTCTCCTCGGCGGTAAGTGCGAAGGTTCACTGTGTCCAACTTCCCCGACCCTCCGTCGTCGATCATCGCGTTGGCTCAAGAATATCAACGGCGAGCCTACTGCCCCTATTCAAAATTCCCGGTTGGCGCTGTTCTCGTGGGGTCCAACGATGAGGTTTTCGGGGGATGCAATGTTGAAAACAGTTCATTCTCTTTGACCATTTGCGCAGAACGTGTGGCCATGCATACCGCAGTGGCGGCAGGCGTTCGAGAATTTTCATACCTCGTTCTTTCCTCCCATGGCGCTGTCGCGCCATGCGGCGCTTGTCGTCAAGTGCTCGCTGAATTTGCCCCCAACCTGAAACTCTTCCTGATTTCTCCAGACGCCCCTGAGATTCAGCAAAGATACGATCTTCAGGAACTCCTGCCTGCCGCATTTTCAGGCTCGGCGATCAAAAATGCTCCCTGATCCCGCTCGGAAGTCCCTCGCCCCGTGTCTCGGCAAAACTCGCGTTTTATTCGTATTTCTAACGCCGATTCATACTCTGACAGGGCATGAGGTCTGATCCTCACATCTCCTACATTCGCGTTCGTGGGATCGAAAGGAAAGGCTTAACAACTGGTTGTTTTTTGGCAAGACAGACTGGGCGGGGCAAAGTCTCACGACGATAGAAGATGTACCGATCACGGATGACGGGTAAGAGAGTGTTTTTTTACGGAGAGCCTTCATGCCCATTATCGCTCAGGTTGCGAGACGTGAAATCAAGTCCTCATTCGTTTCTTCGACTGCATGTTGAAGACCAAGATAAGATCAGTGATCCGCTTCAGTCTTTACCGGGTTTGGAGTCGCTGGCTCAACGCTTCGAAGATGTCACAGGCTGGACGTTGAAATTTCGAGAAACGGCCGAGAGTTATCGGCGACGGCTGGATGACCGAGGTTTCGAAGAGTCGCTTCCGCAGGGCAAACTGACGATTGATGACATGTCCGCCAAGCTACCCGCAGGCAAGTCCGCCTGTCATCGCGTGCGATGTGAAGAATTGGTGGACTCCATCAACGATCTCCTCGGGCAACTGGAGTCCTCTCGATCGGAAATCTGGAAACGGGATGCGGAACTCGCGACCGCCGTGCCCGTGGTCCAACCCGCGGAAGATGATCAGCATATTGCATCACGGTTGCAAGCAAGCCTGAATGCCGCCCTTGAATCCACGGGCGCACAGGCAGCGGCTCTTTACGTGCTCAATGACGCGACCAATGAGTTGACCCTGCGATCATCAGTTGGTCTGGCCACTCATGAGTTCGCCGGTCGGACTCGGCCACTCCAGGGAGCGTTGGCGGATCTCGAGGCTCTCCTTGGGCATGCGGTGGTCATCGAGGATACGGAGTTACTACGTCACTGGAATCCTCCGGAAGATTTCCCCTCCGCAGCGTGCGTGCCAGTTTCCTCCGCCACTACACCTCTGGGAACACTTTGGGTCTTCGATACCGAAAACCGTGATTTCTCCTCCGAGCAAACGAATCTACTGGAGATCGTTGCAGGGCGAATCGCTGCAGAATTGGAGCGGGAAGTCGCCCTCGCCCAAGGAGCGGAATCCAGCGAGTACCAAAAAGAACTGGCTCAGGCGCGGAATTGGCAAGAAGCGAAGATTCCGAATAAACCGCCGCTATTGGAAGAGGTCGAAGTTCGAGGCTGGACTCAACAAAGTGGAATTTTGGGGGGGGATTTTCATTCATGGACAACACTGCCCGATCATAAACTGGCTGTTTCGCTCGGTGATGTGCAAGCTCCCATGTTTGAAGCGGGCCTTGGAGCAGCCAATTTACACGCACTCGTGCAATGCCATTCCGAGTATCAGTCCTCCCCGGGCCAAGTTTTAAATCGGGTGGCTGAAAGTCTGTGGGCTGGATCGATGGGAGACCAGTTCGCCTCGTTACTCTATGGGATTCTTGATCTGGAAACCCGGGAACTGCAATTCTCTGCGGCAGGCTTTGTAGGAGCCATCCACTTAAGTGGCAGTAAAACAGAAATCCTGACGGACTCGCTGGCCCCATTAGGAGGCGATCCTGAGGCCTATTATTCGCATATGACTCGCCAACTGAGCCCTGGAGACTTTTTCCTGGCCTTTTCAGACGGGGTCCGTCATCGACTTGCCACGGTCGGTTTTGGCCATGAGGATCAACAACTTGCAGAGCAGTTGAGACACGCTCAACCCCGCAGGTCAGTGGAGATGATCGAGCAGATCCAGCAATGGCTGCAACTGGATACCGCTCCTGACCCGAGATTTGATATGAGCCTGTTGGTTCTACGAGGTCGCTAGACCTGAAAGCACCCCCATGACCAGCAACGAAGGAAATAACCTTAGCGAGCGAAGACAGTCAAACGATTCAATCTCAAGACCCGAGGTGCTGGTCTTGACGGACGCGTAGGGTTGCATAGACTACCTACTCTGGATTTCGGCATCCGCGGATACCTGAAACTTTAAGGCGTTTCAGCCGAGGGCGAGTCGAATTCAGAGACATCGCTGCGGGCGTGGCGGAATTGGCAGACGCGCATGGTTGAGGGCCATGTTCCCAAAAGGAGTGGAGGTTCGAATCCTCTCGCCCGCACTGAAGACGCAGCCGTTTGACAGTAAGCGGCAACAGGTAACACTCGAAACGTGTGTTACACGGCATCCTCGGAAATTGCCAGAAAAACAAAGGGTTGGTCGCTTTGAACGATGAGAGCGACCAACCTTTTTTCGTGTCCTTGACGGCGGAAGGAAACGACCTTGTATCGCTTAACAGTGCTTTACGGTCATCCTGATGATCCCGATCAGTTCGACCGTTACTATCACGAGGTTCACCTCCCCATAGCATCAAAGATGCAAGGTCTCCAAGGTTGGACCCTCGGCAAATGTGAAGCGGTAACCCCGGGCGAAAAGCCGCCTTATTACTTGATCGTGGGACTGTATGCAGAATCGCGTGTTGCGATGGAGGCAATACTCGCTTCACCAGAAGGTCAGGCCGCGGTCGCCGACGTTTCAAACTTTGCTACCGGCGGAGCCGAGTTCATGTATGACGAGGAGAATGTCTTAGTCGACTTGCACCTCAGTAACGACGCTTGAGTCTCGAGATCACGACTTCACTATGTGCTGATCGGCGTATCCCTAAACTCCCGTCCAAGATCCAACCCATTTCAACAATCTTCGCGCGGAACTCCCGCCCAGTGGTGCGATTAGGTTCGGTCACCAAGACCACACCTTCAGGGGCGAGATGGTTTCTCCAGAATCGGTCCAAAGCAGGCCAGTTTCTCCGATCGTAAACCACGTCAGCATTTGCAATCGTATCGAACTTGGCTTCAAGAAGATCCTGCTCCCAATCAATTCTGCGAATGGTGGCACGATGTTGCCAGTCCCAAACGTTGAGCCTGCAGAACAGAAGGCCGGGCAGTGCGATATCCCCCATCGTAACTTCTGCGCCATGGGCCGCAGCGATCGCACCCACAACACCAACACCACACCCGAGATCAAGAATCCTCTGATTCCGACACCCGAGTTCCGCAACAACCTGAGCCAGGACCAAAGAGCTTTCCCAAGCCTCAGCCCAATAAGGTTGCCACTCGAGCGGTGTCTTTCCCAGCTTTTTCTCCTCGTCAATCGCCTCATCAAAGACGAGATCAGGATCGGCAACTTTCGCCACTCGAAAGCTCTTCCCTGCCGCATCGACAGACAACCAACGGAGTGGGTATTGCCGACGGATGCGGGCCTCGAGTTTCAATTTAGCCGGATCGACCTGCTCATACGCTTGATTTGTATCCACGCCATGAGCCTCATTGCTGCCAATACCCTTGACCAATGTCCGGATTCAACTCTTGGACAACCCACCGATTACGTAGAGGCCGTAACGGCTTGATTGGCAGGAACGGGAAATTGCTCGCACAATTGTTCTATTTCGGATTTCACTCGACCGATCACAACTTCGTCTTCCGGCGCGCCCAAGACCTGAACGATCCACTGAGCAATCGAGGTCATCTCTGTTGTCCCCATGCCTCGTGTGGTCAACGCGGGCGTACCGAATCGAATCCCGCTCGGATCCATGGGCTTGCGTTGATCGTAAGGAATCATGTTCTTGTTGACCGTAATGCCACATCGATCAAGCGCTTTTTCGGCCAATTTTCCACCCACGCCCAAAGGCGTCACATCCGCCAAGACAAGGTGATTGTCGGTTCCACCACTGATCAAATTGAGCCCACCTGACTTGAGATCTTCCGCGAGCTGCTTCGCGTTGGCGATCACCGACGCTGTGTACCGCTTGAATTCATCAGACAAGGCTTCCCCAAAACAGACCGCTTTACCTGCCACCGCATGCATGAGTGGCCCGCCCTGAATTCCGGGAAAGACGGAGCGATCAATATCCTTGGCGTATTCACCCCGAGAAAGAATCAAACCGGCGCGAGGTCCACGCAATGTTTTGTGAGTTGTCGTGGTAACCACGTCAGCCACGGGAACTGGATTGTCGTGCAAGCCTGCGGCGACCAATCCCGAATAATGGGCCATGTCCACCATCAGCTTTGCCCCAACAGACTCTGCGATCTCAGCAAACTTCGCATGAGGGATTTCCCTTGGGTAGGCACTGGCACCCGCCACGATCATCTTGGGGCGGAGTTCTTTTGCCAAGCGATCCACCTGATCGAAATCGATTCGGTGAGTGTCTTCAGTGACGCCGTAAGAGTGGAAATCAAACAGGATTCCCGATTGGTTCAACCGCATTCCATGGGTCAGGTGGCCGCCGTGCGCCAGATCAAGACCCAAAACCGTATCCCCAGGAGACAAGAAGGTGAGGTAGACCGCCTGATTCGCTTGAGAGCCCGAGTGAGGTTGGACGTTGGCATGCTCCGCCCCAAACAATTTTTTTGCCCGGTCTCTCGCAATATCTTCAACAACATCGACGTGTTCGCAGCCACCGTAATACCGTCTGCCAGGATACCCTTCCGCATATTTATTGGTCAGTACACCTCCGACGGCCTGCATCACAGCTGGACTCGTGTAGTTCTCGCTGGCGATCATCTCCAAGCCCGTTTCCTGCCGACTTGCCTCCCCGCAGATGGCTTCCCAGATTTCCGGATCCTGACTCTGTAAATCACGCATGGCAACACCCAAGGTCGGTTAAATGATCAACGGTTCGTACGAGTATTATCATTGTCGGAATTCGCTACCAGATCGTCAATGACCTCGTGAACCAGCCGGTTGGCGACGCTTTGTAAATCGGCTGAAAACCTCTTCGTCGGCACACGATCATTCTTGACGAAGCCAAGTCGAAGGGGAATGCTATTTCATATCAGCATTTCCTCTTGTGATTTAACGGTTCAAAATCTAGCCACCGAATGGCCATCTCATGCCCATCGTTTTCACCTGCGACTCCTGTTTTCAGAAAGTGGAAACCCCGACCGATGCTGCGGGCCAGAAGGGGCGTTGCCCCCACTGTGGGCATATTCAGGTCATCCCCGAAAAATCCTCTCGTCCCACAACTCCCCCCACCCTCACCACCAGCCGGTCGACAGTCGACTCGCTTCTCGGTGATGTCCGGGAGCTCAGCCAACATGTTGGAAATGCAGAACAGGAGCAAGGCTCAAAAGGCCAGTGGAAGAACGACGATCCTGAAGTCTGGGGAGAGGATCGATATGCCAGTCACCTGATCCACGAGCAAAACCGCATCGAAGCCACCTCGCGGCGTTTAATGATTCCTGCGGTGGGCCTGATCGTCAGTGCAGGTGCCCTCTATGTTGCGAGCGTCATTACCGTTCTGGTCTTTGCTTTCTATGCCGCGAGTACTCCATCTGGCCAGTCCCTATCAGTTCCCGCTTTGGGCATCATGCTGCTGATTGTGGCTTGGAATTGCCTTCTCGCAACGCTGGGGATTGTCGGTGCGAACCACATGCGACAAGTGCGAAGTTATTCGCAGGCTATTGGAGGTGCGATGCTCATGTGCCTCCCTCACGCGGCCTGGCCCTTGGGCGTTTTATTCGGAATCTGGGCCCTCGCGCAGTTGGCGAGAGCGGAGATTCGAGACACCTTTCGAAGACCATGATCGCCTCATTGTGGTATTAGGTCTTATTTTCCCGCTGGAAAGATTTTCAGTGAAGGGTCGTTACGGCCAAGACGCGTTGACACCAAAGTCTTGCGGACCCCTCCGCATTGGGTCAACATGATGTCTAGCGACGCCCGATCGTGAACGCACCCACGAGAACACCATCCTTGTTGGAAATTGCGGACAAGCGGCCAGGAGTTAGAAGCGTGCCCATTGAATTCACCTGTTCAGAATGCGGAAAAACCCTACGCACGCCTGACGACAGCGGTGGAAAAAATGGTCGTTGCCCAGACTGCGGCAGCATCATGGTGATTCCAGCCAAGGGCGGGGTGCACTCGTCTTCACCGGCATCGCAGAAACAACCAACGCAGAAATCGGCAACTGAATCCACGGCCGAAATGTCGGATCCACTCGGACCGGGTGCAAGTCCAGGCCCACGGAATCCCCTTGGAGTTCATGCACCGTCGAAGCTACCCCTCGCTTCCCCGACCAGTCGCAACCCGTACCAGTCGCCTAATGCTGCGGCAACACCATATGGTGCCCGGCCGAGTGGACCACAGGGTCCACAGCCCAAGACGGGTGTCGTACTCACCCTTGGCACCCTCTCGTTGATATCAGCCGTCGGAATCTACCTGTTGGTTTGTTGCTGCTGGCCCCTTAGCCTGCTCCCCATGTTGGTCGCCCTTGGCTGCGGAATTCCAGCGTGGCTCGTCGGTCAACAGGAACTGAAAAAATTCAAAGCGGGAGTTTACGCCGGTCGTGGAAAGGGCGAAATCACTGCCGGTTACATCTTCGGGATTTTGGGTGTGGTCTTGAGCCTACTGAGCATTGTCGCCTTCATCGTCCTTATCGTCCAAGGAATTTCACTGGGTGCGAACGACCCAAGCGCGTTCTAGGATGCGATTAAGGAAACAGCCTCGCATCGAGAAGGGCATGCCTGCTAACCACGGCCCGCAACAGAAGCTATTTGACCCGCGCCGGGTCAGCTGCCCCCATTGGAATCCATAACCTGGGATTTTGGCCGCATGGCCCCTTCGGTCGAGGGCTCAAAAAACTCGCTTGGCGGCGGACCCAAGATCCACCGAAGGGCATAACCCGCAAGCACACCGGCAATGACGATGCCCAATCGAAGCTTCATCGATTTTGTTTTTGGCTTCGGCAAAATTAACTCCCCAAGGGACTGACGCCACGGCCCACTCTCACTGGATCTTCGAGAACGCCACTACAGGATGAATTGACTGAGGTCTTCGTCTTCAGCCACTTCATCCAGACGCTGTTTCACGTAAGCCGCGTTGATCGGAACACGCCCCATTTTCATTTCGGGCGCCTCGAAACTCAGCTCCTCAAGCAAGCGTTCCAGAATCGTATAAAGCCGCCGCGCGCCAATGTTCTGGGTCGACTGATTGACCTTGAACGCATAGGACGCGAGTTCCAGAATCGCGTCGTCCTCAAAAACCAATTCAACACCCTCTGTCTTCAACAACGATTCATACTGGCGGGTAAGCGAGTTCCTTGGCTCTTTAAGAATGCGGACAAAGTCATCTCGAGTCAGATCGCGAAGCTCAACCCTGATGGGAAATCGCCCCTGCAATTCCGGCATCAATTCGCTGGGTTGAGCTCGATGAAAAGCGCCTGCAGCAATGAACAGGATATGATCCGTCCGAACGTAGCCATAACGCGTCTGGACGGTCGTTCCCTCCACAATCGGCAACAGGTCTCGTTGCACCCCCTGCCTCGACACGTCCGCATTTTTGCCTTCGGTGGCCACGATTTTGTCGACTTCGTCCAGGAAAATCATCCCTAGATTTTCCGCCAACTCGATCGCCTGACCATTGATCGCTTCAGGATCAAGCAGGGTTTCACATTCCTGTTCAAACAGATAGGTACGAGCCTCGCTGACCGTCAATTCGCGTTGACTCGTTGACTTGGGCATCATCTTCTCGAACATCCCTTGAAGATCGATGTCCATGTTCTCCAACCCAGCTCCTCCCAGAACCATCGGCTTCGACTTGGACTCCACCGTGATTTCAACCTTGCGTTGTTCCAACTCCCCGGCGAGAAGCATGGCCTTGATTTTAGCCCGAGTGCGATCGTAACTTTTCTGCTCGTCCTCAATCCCGCCTTCCACGGTCTGGTCGGCATCGAGGCTTTCACCTTCCAGTAACGAGGCCGGCATGCTTCCGACATTGGTAGCCCGCGGACGCGGACAAAGAAGATCGACCAGTCGCTCGTTGGTCCGCACCTTGGCTTCTTCTTCGACCTTTTTCCGTTCGCTCTCTCTCACCAGGCCGATGGCATTTTCAACCAACTCCCGAATCATGCTTTCGACGTCACGACCGTAATAACCCACTTCGGTGTATTTGGTCGCCTCAATTTTGATGAATGGAGCACCCGTCATCTTTGCCAAACGTCGAGCAATCTCTGTTTTCCCAACACCGGTGGGCCCGATCATCAAAATATTTTTTGGGGCGACTTCCTGTCGCATTTCTTCTGACAGTTGCTGCCGCCGCCAGCGATTCCGTATCGCGATCGCCACCGCGCGTTTGGCTTCGCCCTGCCCGACGATATACCGGTCCAGTTCGGTGACCACTCGCTTCGGTGTAAGCGATTCGGGGGAGATAGAAGCCGCTGCGTCACCACTCTCTACTCGTCCTGACATGTCAACTCCTCGACCACGATGTTGGTGTTGGTATAGATATCGAGTTCTCCCGCAATCGTCAGCGACTGCTTCACAATCTCGCTTGCCCCAAGAGTGGAGTGTGCTTTCAGAGCTCTCGCGGAGGCGATGGCATAATTCCCTCCAGAGCCGATACCCAAAATTCCATCAGTCGGCAAAATGACATCCCCCGTTCCGCTGATCAACAGTGACGTTCTGGAGTCTGCCGCGATCAGCAGGGCCTCCAAACGACGTAAAGCTCGGTCGGTTCGCCATTGCTTCGCAAGTTCGGTCGCCGCACGCGGAAGATTGGCGGGATAATCTCGCAACTTCTCGTCAAACCGCTCGAGCAATGCGAAAGCATCCGCACTGGAACCTGCAAATCCACAGATCACTTGACCATCGGCCAACTTCCGAATCTTGTGGGCATCAGCCTTCATGACGGCGTCTCCCATCGTGACCTGCCCATCTCCCCCGAGTGCCACCTTTCCGCCATGTCGAACGGCTAGAATGGTCGTCGCGCGAATCTTCATCCTGTCTCCCAACTCCAACATTCCTCGAGCCTTAACGCTCACTGGACTTCAGCATCCGGATATCCGGACAATGCTGGTATTGTAGGCGTTCTCACCTTGGGGTCACGACCCCATTGTTATGGAATCGCCCAACCCATTTCATGCGTGACAGCCAAGCGACTCTTTGATGGATCCGTATTCTGATTGAACGAAAGCCTCTCAGCCCCTAGAAAGACATGCATCATGGTCCCCCCGTCATCGAATTCCATTTCTCCCGTCCCACGATCCCCCGCGCTGATGTCCAAGGAGAATACCTGTCTTTTGGTGGTCGACGTCCAAGAGAAACTTGTTCCGCTGATGCAACATCACGAGGAACTTATCTGGAATATCAGTCGCTTACTCGAAGCGGCATCCATTCTCGAAGTTCAAGCTTGGGGGACGGAACAGTATCCGAAAGGCCTGGGAGCCACTCTGCCCCCAATCCGGGAAGGTCTATCGTCACTCCATGAAAAACTGATGTTCAGCTGTCGTGAGTGTCTATCCGCATGGAGAGACCTGCAAACGCCGCCGATCGCGACAAAAGTGCTGCTGGTCGGCATTGAGACACACATCTGCATCCAGCAGACCGCTCTCGATCTGCTGGCCAATGGTCTCGACGTTTATCTGGCAGTTGACGCCATCGGTTCCCGACACCCCCACGACCATGAGGTCGCTCTACGTCGAATGGAACGGGCAGGCGTTCAACTCACCACCACCGAATCCACAATGTTCGAATGGTGCGAAATCGCAGGCACTCCAGAATTTAAGCAGATCAGTCGACTGGCAATCCAAACTGGTCCGAACTCTTAGGAGGATCACTTGAAGTCCAGCCCTATGCGACCGGTTGGGCAAGACGTGATTGGCTGTACCGTCGTAATCATGAGAGGAATCCAAGCAGAAGCAGCCCCTGAACGATGGCCGCCGACAGCGAGACGTAGATTGCAAAGGGGATCAGCGTAAAACGAATTACCTGCCCCTCTCTGCCCACCCAGCCAATGACGGCCGAGGCCGACACAATGTTGTGAATACAGATCATATTTCCAGCCGCCCCGCCCACCGCCTGCAGGGCCACCATCCAAGTTGGGGCAACACCGATGGCGATTGCCGTCTCATATTGAAAACCCGCGAACGTCATATTGCTGATGGTATTGCTGCCGGCGATGGATGCCCCCAGCCCACCCAACCAAGGACTGAAACACGTCCATGATGACCCTGCAATACCTGCGACCGTCGTCGCCATTGTCTGCGGAATCGAATCAAATCCCTGGCCTCCTCCGCCACTGTTAATCAATAACTGGACCATCGGAACGGCCCAAAACAAAACAACAGCCGCGCTCAGCAAAGTCTTTCCAGACACTTTCCAAGCTTGGGCATATTTGGCTGCGGGAATGCGATGAAGCCACCAAGTCAACAACGAGACGACAACAAAAAGAAAACCAGGCAGGTAAAGCGGTTTACTCGAGATCCCCACACCGGTTCCGAACACACTCTCGTCCTTGAAGCTGACGAAGCCCAGCCAACTTTTTAGGGGTAATTCATCCAGCCGACTCAACACCAGCAGAATCGCCACCATCAAATAAGGGACCCAGGCCATAATCGCGGAAGGCCGACCTGAAATTTCCTCCTCGGAAACTTTCAAAATGCACTTCCAATCTTCGGGCCACTCCGACCGAGGCTTGAAATCCCACGGTTCACCTCGCGGCACCAGCCAACCGAGGTGGGCTACGCCGACGACAACACAAAGCCCTACGAGACCTCCGACAAGCGATGGAAATTCAGGCCCGAGCAACCAAGCGACTAGAAAGTAGGGGACGGTCATGGCGAAGCCAGCAAAGATTGCAAACGGCCACACCTCGAGCCCTTGCCGCCACGTCTTTTCCTGGCCAAAAAATCGGGTCATCACGCAAACGAGTGCAAGCGGTAGCCACGTGCCAATCAACCCGTGCACCATTGCGACTTTCATTCCAATGTCGTGAATCAACTCCGGGTCAGCTCCAAGAGGCCCCAGGCCTTCCTTCACCCCGAAAAGTATTGGGGTCCCAACCGCGCCAAAGGATACAGGGGTACTCTGAATCATCATCCCGACGATGACGGCCGCGTAGGCTGGAAACCCGAGCCCCACGAGAAGCGGGACACAAACGGCTGCTGGAGAGCCAAAACCAGCTGCCCCCTCGATGAAGGAGCCAAATAGCCAGGCAATGATGATCACCTGAACTCGACGGTCAGGATTCAGCTGGCGAAATGATCGCCGAATCGTCTGCAGTCCACCACTTTGCTCCAGTGTGTTCAAAAGCAACAGTGCGCCAAACACGATAAGCAACAATTCAACCGCCTTAACCAATCCTAACGCACTGGCCGCGATCACCTGCAGGGGCGCAATCTGCCAGACAAACAGCGTCAACCACAGGCTCAAGATGAAACCCGCGGGCATCGCAAGTCGAGCCGGCAAACGAAAACCAACGAGAAGGATGCCGACCGCAAAGAGCGGCAGGAACGCAAGTAGACCGATCACTAGAGGGCTCATGATGAGATTCTCAGGGGTGACTTTCGCCGTTAGAAGCCCATATTTTACCCCCCTTAACGCACCGACCTTTGAGCCGCATACACAAAAACTTCCTGAAAATTAATCTTTCCGAAGTCTGTGTCTGTGTCTCTGTGTGTGTCTGCGTCTGCGGAGAGAACTGATGTATGCCCAACGTTCGTTCAGCGCACAAAAAAAGCTCTCAGGTCAGTAACCCGAGAGCTTTTTTAAAAACGGCGATACCTACTTTCACGCTTGTGGCACTATCATCGGCTTGAAAAGCTTAACTACTGTGTTCGGAATGGGAACAGGTGTGACCTTTTCAATATGGTCGCCGTA
>JAKVCA010000030.1 GCA_022448315.1 Pirellulaceae bacterium
GATCTTAAATCACAAATCCCACACCCGACACGCCCCGACCTCCTTTGATCCCAACAGGAGTCAACCATGGCCTTCCCACGCCTGCATCGCCGCCGTTTTTTGAAAACTTCAGCGGCCCTGAGCTCAAGCCTCATACTTTCTGACCCGGCGCGAGCCATGTCGTTGACGACCTCGGCGAATGATCGCATCAACCTCGGATTCATTGGCATCGGCATGATGGGTCGTAGTCACTTGAACGCTTTCCTCGGGCAAGACGATGTTCAAGTGGTGGCAGTTTGTGATATCGAGGGAATACGACGCGACAATGCCCACAAGCAAGTGGAGAGCCGCTATGCAGAACGAACGAAAAGTGGGCTCTATCAAGGCTGCACGGCTTACGTTGATTTCCGCGAGCTTCTGCAACGAGAGGACATTGATGCCGTCGTCATTGCGACCCCCGACCACATGCACGTCATTCCCTGCATGATGGCTGCGACGGCTGGAAAGGACGTCTATTGCGAAAAGCCTTTGACCCATTCCATTCACGAGGGTCGCATGCTCGTTGACTGCGTACGAAAGTACGAAACCGTTTTCCAAACCGGCAGCCAACAGCGAAGTGAATTTGGTGGTAAGTTCCGTGTGGCCGCCGAACTTGTTCGCAACGGTCGCCTCGGCGAACTCAAGACCGTTCGTGTGGGCGTAGGTGCGCCTCCGATTTCATGTGACCTGCCCGCTGAGGATATGCCGGACAACGTCAACTGGGATTTATGGCTGGGCCCGGCAGCCTATCGACCTTACAGCGAAATCTTATGCCCTAAAGGGATGCACAAGCATTTTCCGGCATTCCGGAAATATCAAGAGTTTGCCGGAGGTGGTCTGGCGGACATGGGCGCCCATCACTTTGATATCGCGCAATGGGCTTTAGGCATGGATGAAAGCGGCCCGGTAAAAATCACGCCTCCTGCCGGTGGATCCACCTCGGGCCTGAAGTTCACTTATGCGAACGGAGTTGAGATGTTTCATGGGGGCCCAAGCGGCTGCACGTTCGAAGGCACTGAGGGGACCCTTTATGTCGATCGGGGTCAGATCAAAAGCGATCCCGGCACCATCCTTGAAACACCCCTCGGTAATGCCGATCAACGGGTTTACTTTTCGGACAACCACAAGCGGAACTGGATCGAATGCATCCGAACTCGCAAGCGGCCGATCTGCGACGTCGAAGTGGGTCACCGTTCCGCGTCAATTTGTCACCTCGCCAACATCAGTTACCGACTCGGTGAAACTCTGGCGTGGAACCCGACCACGGAGAGGTTCGACTCGACTGAGGCCAACGCTCTGCTTTTCCGTGAACCCCGCGACGGCTGGACCTATGACATGGGTTAAATCTAACCTGCAAGTACCCAAACCCATCCACTGACCGCGTGAAGGAAACCCTCCGTGAACATGATTGCCAAGATTCTTCCGCTGATCCTCGTCTGCCTTGCTACCCTGACCGCGGACGCTCAAGAGCGCAAAGTCAACTACGAAGAAGCCAAAGTCCCGGACTACCGCTTGCCTCCCATTCTCGAAATGCCTGACGGCACTGCAATCACCGATGCAAATGCATGGACAACCAAAGGTCGTCCAGCCACGCTGGAACAATTCCGAACTCACGTCTATGGCCGTGCCCCGATGGCGCGGCCCAGCTTGAGATTCAAGGTTCAGGACCACGAGGATCAAGCGTTGCAGGGCAAGGCGCGGCGGAGACAGGTGAGACTCTACTTCTCCGATGACGACCAAGGTCCTCAAGTCAATCTCCTGATCTACCTGCCAGTCAAGGCGGCTCGTCCTTCTCCCGTTTTTTTGGGTTTGAACTTTCAAGGCAACCACACCATCCATGCCGACCCTCACATTCCCGTCACTCAATCGTGGGTTCGAAACAACAAGGATGTGGGAGCCGAGAACCACCAAGCCTCCGCCGAGGGACGCGGGCGTGTCGCAAACCGTTGGCCCGTGGAAAAAATCACGGCCGCGGGTTACGGTCTTGCCACAGCTTACTATGGTGACATCGACCCGGACTTTAATGATGGCTTTCGCAATGGCGTGCACACACTGGCTGGCGAGAAAGCACCCGCCGCAGACGAATGGGGGAGTATTGCGACATGGGCCTGGGGCCTGTCTTACATCATGGATTATCTTCAACAAGATGCTGAGATCGATCCAAAGCGGATCATCCTGATGGGGCATTCGCGTCTCGGCAAAACCTCGTTGTGGGCAGGTGCCGAAGATGAGCGATTCAGTATCGTGATCTCAAATAATTCAGGGTGTGGAGGTGCCGCTCTGCATCGACGAGAGTTCGGCGAAACGGTCAAGATCATCAACAACGCCTTCCCTCACTGGTTCTGTGACAACTTTACAGACTACAGCGAACGCGTCGATGCCTGCCCGGTGGATCAACACCAGTTGATTGGCCTCATTGCCCCGCGACCGGTTTACGTCGCAAGCGCGGCAGATGATCGCTGGGCAGATCCGCGTGGCGAATTTCTCTCTTGCGTCCATGCCTCCCCCCTCTACGAATTGCTTGGGACAGATGGCATCGCGCAGCAAGAGATGCCCGGGATTGAGTCCCCCATTTTTTCAACCGTTGGTTACCACATTCGGTCAGGCAAACACGATGTGACTCACTATGACTGGGAGCAGTGGATCAAATTTGCCGACAAGCATTTGGGATCGCCTTAGCATTTTACTTTCCGGACTGGCGGTGATGACACCTAAGAACAGGCAGATTGCCCGCGACAGCGGATTGCGGAAATGGGTGAGCGTTATTCCAAAGATGGTCATGCGAGTGAATGGAGACAGACCGTTAGGTTGCGAGGGTACATCGATCCCACTCTCTCTGACGTGACTGTAAGCGAATAAAACGAACCCACTTTGAACGGGAGTCCTCAGAAATCGCCACGGTGCGATAAAATGGAAATCGTGGTCGTTTCTATCGCGCTCCGTGAGAGATTTCGGCGTGCGTGTGTTTTTTTGTCGAGCGTTCGACCTGCCAGGACAAACTCGACGCAAAACCTTCCGCGATCCGCTCTGCACGCGTGCGGTCATACAAATTTCGGTGAACGTCAATCAAGTACCTCAGTGTCAGGACTTGGCCGGCATCCATGACGATTCCTTGGTCCCGGCAGAGTGACGCGCCCATCCATCCATCCTCGCGAACATGCCACTTGCTGGGGTAGGAAGGATTGTCTGGGTGATCGAAATAGGTCAATCCCTCACGGTTTTCCACCCTTTTCTCCCGATGTCCTGTCATTACGGAGCCCGAGTAGTCCATCCACCGGGCAGGCTTTCCGAAGATCTGCTCCTCTCCGACTCGGCCTTCACTGCAATGGATTTGACCTTGTCCAAAATAAGCTGAGATGGACTTGGCGACGCGTATGGCCAGGATGCCGAAGTTGGACGTCATCAACTCCACCGAGCCATTCTCTGCTTCAAGATCGAGCTGCAACTCAAGTTGATACTGGCGATCTTCATCCGGGTGAAGGATGGCCGTCACGCGCTGCGTCATCAGCGGTGCAGGATTGTGTCCATCCACCCAGTCAAGAAGAACTGAAAAGCCACCCCAGTCGTCGCCGTCATGAATCGCAATCCACTCCCTCTGCCGAATCCTCGCATCCGTCAGGTCCGACCAGAAATCCATTCCCATGACCTTGGCATGGGCAAACCACACCGACCGATGATGGTCATGATTGGGCGCGCCGGGATGTCCCACTCTTGTGAGTTCTGATCCGGAAGGTCCAATCAGCGGATAGAAGTAGGGACGTGGCTCAGACGGATCCCAATTCCAGTTGGCCACCGTCAGGCCATCATACAACATCGAAAATTGATGCCTGCCCTTAGGAATCACTTCGCAGCGACGCATAGCTCGACCTCTCAGACTTCAATCATTTCACGCTTCAAATTTATGACTCGTTCCAGAGCATTGACTTTTTCCATTGGGATCACCGCATTCTGATCACCCGCATACGACCTTCGCAGTGCAAATAATCGATTAAAATGAAGCCTCATTTTTTCGGTGCGCAACATTTTTTCATTTTCCGCCCCTTTGCCAACTCATCAACGAGCTTGTCCATGAACCTTGCTTGTTTGATCAAGGGGCTTTCCAGATCTTCAATGCGGTAACCGCAAATGGTCCCCGTAATGAGGTGGGCGTTGGGGTTAAGCTTGCACTTTTTGAAGAACGTCTCAAAGTCGACTTCTTTGTCGATCATCGCCTTTAATTTCTTTTCGCCGTAACCCGTCAGCCACCCAATGACTAGATGCAGTTCCTATATGGTTCCGCTTTTCCAGTTGATGCACTTAAAAAACTCTCGATTGACTGTCTGCCGAAACGTTAGCTGAGGCATACGCCGACCGTCAACGTTTTGATGCGAACACCCAAATCTGCCGACTACATGTCCTCGTCCGTTGATCGCGAGAAACCCAAGCTCGAAACGATGCCTCAGGGTTGCCAGGTAAATCTTCCATAACGAAGTGTTCTGGCAGGTAAGATCGGCAGTTCTTGCCAGCCATCCTTACCATCAATCATGATGTTGGCGCCACCTTTCCTGGGGTCAGGAAAGGACCGCGTCAAAAAGCCATCAGGAGACCAGTTGGGATCGTCACCACGGCCCGCAACACGTTTCTTTTTGCCATCAAGTCCAACCACGCATATTCGGAAAGTGGACTCAATTTTCCGATCTCTTTCGGGATTGGAAATGCCGGTGAATGGGCTCATGTGAATCATCTCAACGCCCTCCCAATGGGCAATCCATTTTCCATCAGGAGACCAACTGGGCACCTTCTGCTCGATCGGCAATTTCAAATCCGGGTCTGTCCCCACGGCAACAGGGGAGACGGCTCTTGCCTCGCTTCCATCCAAATTGCTCACCCAGACCCTGAATTCACCACTACGATTTGAAACAAAAGCAACCTTGGTACCGTCTGGAGAAACGGTAGGCATCGCATTGCTGAAACGTGATTGCGCGGCATCGCCGAAAAGTGGTCGTGACTCCATCGTTTCGGTATTCATGATGTGCAATTGACTGTTGGCAGCCGGGTCCTTTGCTTCGCCACTTGGCGTTGAGACCATCCAGATCACATGCTTGGAATCCGGCAGCCACGCGGGAAGCCGATTAGCCCCGAACTTGGTAAGGCGTTTGTGGGACCGACCTTCCGGATCGCACATCCAAAGGTCAAGTCCCTGATCACTCTGTTTGACATAAACCACTTTGTGCTGGTCGGGCGACCAGGCTGGCATCATGCAATTCGTTTGGCCGTCCGTGATACGTTTCCGTGATGCGCCATCCGTTTTGACGCGATAGAGCTGGAGCTTTCCGTTACCCTCGGCGTAGCTGACGATGACCTCACGCAAAGTTGGGCGAGTCGGAATCTCCGAGGACTTATTCGGCGTCGCGCTGACGTGAACATGGGGCCCGGCATTCGCCTGAGCGTTCACGTGAATCTCCATGAAGCAGGACATCAAACCGACGACAAACAGTCGGATACCGCGTGAGGGCGAACATTCGGTCAACATGGTGGAGTATCCTCGTCGATTTGAGTCTCTTAGTGGGTCAAAGCTTGACCGCTGTCGTTCGAAATCCCGGATCGCTTTTAGCATCCGCAATCAAACACGCGGAAATGAATAATGGATCAAACAGAGATGTTCGCGGGTATTTTGAGTCGAAATGAGCCTAATAAAAATGTGAGTCACTTGCGACCCGCGAGTATCCCACTGTTAACCAGCCATTCCGGTGGACGGATCACCGACCTGAGCCGCGAGCCCAGTGATATCTATTCATCGGCCACCACGCCCAAAGCAAGAAACCCCTGCCCTGCCATCGACACCGTCGTTAATATGAAATCCCCAAACAACCTGCCACACTTGAGGTCGAATTGCCTCTAGTTTTTGCACGAGTGCAGGAGTATCTGGTCTGGATCCCGCGGAAACATCCGACCTTTACCATTCCCGACTCCCCTCATGATCACTGGATATTTTGGATGAACGCAGCCGACATTGGGGCACGGAAAGACGACCCAAGATCATTGGACAGAGTCAAAATTGAAGTGTGCATTGCCTCGGTCGCCGACGCGGTGGCCGCGGAAAAAGCCGGAGCGGATCGTCTTGAACTGAATCAAGCGATCGAACTGGGAGGCTTGACCCCTCCCGTGGCCCTCCTTCAACAAGTCAAAAGTGCTGTCGAGCTGCCAGTCGTCTGCATGGTCCGTCCTCGTGGAGGAGGGTTCCATTACCGCTCCGACGAATTGATGGTGATGCACGCCTGCGCGAAACGCTTGCTAGAGGCAGGCGCCGATGGCATTGTCTGTGGTGCGTTGAACGCTAACGATGGTCTGCATTCGACCTTTTGGCGAGACATGAAAGCCATGGTCCGTTACCGCGAGTTGATCTTCCATCGGGCAATCGACACCGTTGAGTCGCCCGAAAAAGTGCTGGAGGAGTTGATCGCACTGAACACGACAAGAGTGCTTACATCGGGCGGTCAACCAACGGTGACGGAAGGGATTGAACAGCTTCAACGTTGGCAAAGTGATTATGGCTCGAAAATCGAGATTCTCCCTGGATCGGGAGTTCGCCCCGACAATGCCGTGAAGCTGCTCCGCCAGACCGGATGTCAACAGTTGCACGGCACGTTTTCCACGCCGACAACGGATGCGGCGTCCCCTGTGGGCGTTGATGAGTACCCCGCTGCGTCGCAGGAAGTCATTGAAGCTGTACGGGCAGCAATTGCAGCCGAATAAATCCCCGCTCGCTATCCCGCGAGTCGATCGCGACCTGCTGAGGCGAATCTCCAGAGCGAACATCCCTGCGTAAGAGAACGCCAGCATGTACTGATAAGAAAGAGATCACCGTCAGATCACAAAAGCACGTCTTGAATCACTTTCCCGTGCACATTTGTAAGTCGGCGTTCGAGACCATTGTGGTAGTAGGTGAGTCGTTCGTGGTCCAAGCCCATGAGGTTCAAAAGGGTTGCGTTAAAATCGTAGACCGAAACGGGATTCACCGCCGCCTTGAATCCGAACTCATCACTCTCTCCGTAACTTGTACCTGCCTTTACCCCCGCTCCGGTCAAAAAGCAGGTGAATGCATTCGGGTTGTGATCTCTCCCGGTCCCGTTCGCTTGAAGGAAAGGCATGCGCCCGAACTCGGTTGCCCACACGACGAGCGTGTGATCAAGTAATCCCCGTTTTCGCATATCGGCGATCAATGCTGCCGTGGGCTGATCCATGATTTCCGCTTGCATCGCGTGAGTTTTGAGAATGTTCGCGTGTGAGTCCCAGTTGGTAATGCCATTTCCACCGGACGGATCACTTCCGTTGAAAAGCTGAACGACTCGAACTCCCTGCTCGATCAGTCGGCGCGCCAAAATACAATTCTTGGCGTATTCTTGTTTCAGTGAACTGCCAGTTTCAACGCCGTACTCTTTCAACGTTTGCTGAGTTTCCCGGGTCAGGTCCATCACTGCGGGAACGGAGGTTTGCATTCGACCCGCAAGTTCATAGCTGGCGATTCGACCCGCGAGATCCGCATCCTGTGGATACCTCTCCAAGTGCTGTTCATTCAGTCGCTGCAACAGATCCACTGTCCGCCGATCGGCACCGCGATTCAACGTCGAAGGCCGCGAAAGATTATTCGGCGGATTTTTCGCATTGAAATCCGTCCCCTGAAACGCTGCCGGAAGGAATCCGTTGCCGAAGTTGTTCTTACCACTGCGTGCCAGTCCCCGCGGGTCGTTGATGGCGACGAAAGCGGGCAACTCCTGGCTCTCGGTACCGAGCGCGTAAGTGACCCAGGAACCGAACGAAGGAAACCCCTCCATGGTGAAACCCGTGTTCATAAAATTTTCGCCCTGCGGGTGCGCACTTGTCTCTGTGGAAAGGGAGTGCACAAAGCAGAAATCGTCCACTTGACGGGCCAAATGGGGCAACAGCTCAGAAGTTCTCTTGCCCGTCTCACCCCTTGGTTTGAATTCCCAAAAGGGCTTCGCGATGTTACCCGCAGGTCCCTCAAATGTCACCGAGGGGAGCCCGGGCGGTTTTTTGCCGTCAAGTTTGAATAATTCAGGCTTGTAGTCGAATGTATCGACGTGACTGACCGCTCCAGGCAGGTAGATGACCAGAACCTGCTTCGCCGTTGACTCGAAATGGGGAGCTCGGTCAGCGTAGGGCTGCTTGGGATCGATCTTGGGCCGAATGGGCGTCTTTCCACCGACGGTCCGTTTCTCCTCGGCCAAAAGTCCGTCATGACTAAGCACGCTGGCCAAACCCAGTCCTGCCGCGGAAAGCCCGGCTGTTCCCAGAAAACTGCGTCGGTTCAGGAGCGACCGCCCTTGGGGTGAAAGGTTTTCGACATGGTTCATGGGTAAGTCCTACGGCAAAAAAGCAAATTCGTTGGAATTGATGATCGCGCGACAGATAAGATTCAGCTCGCCATCTCGCAATAGCGTTGAGCAACTTTCCTGCTCACGTGGCGTGGGTTTTCGTCCAAGCAGCAATTCAAAGCATCTTGCGAGAGCTTGCTCCGATTTTCCTTCACTCTCCCTTTGTGCCCGCTCCGCGATCAAACGCGATTGTTCCATGACGAAATCGCTGTTCATCAGATTCAGTGCCTGCAGCGGCGTGGTGGACACCGGCCTTTTCGCTCGGACCTGACCACAATCTGGAAAATCAAAGGCCGTAAACATGCCATCATCGACCCGACGCATTCGTTCCTGATAGATCATTCGTCGCCAAGTCTCCGGGCCGTGGTTATCCACGAGCTCCCATTGCGCGTACGTCTTTTTGACGTTGTGAATCCTATAGCTGCGTCCCCCCACTCGAAGATCAAGATTTCCTGATGCCTGAAGAATCGAGTCTCGGATCACTTCAGCTTCGACACGTTTCGGTGGAAATCTCCAGAGCCATTTCGAATCGGCATCCAATCTGTTTCCGCGTTCGTTGGGTTGGCTCGATTGTCGAAAGGCCCGGGAATGCACAAGAAGTCGAAGCATGGATTTGGTGGACCATGGTTGCCCTTGAATCTCTGTCGGTTGCATGAACTCGGCAGCTAACCAATCGAGAAGTGCAGGATGGGTTGGCAATGCCCCTGCATTTCCAAAATCGCTGGTTGTCGAAACAAGCCCCTGTCCAAAAACATGGTGCCAGATGCGATTGACCATCACACGAGCAGTCAAAGGATGCTCGACGTTCCCGAGCCACTGCGCGATGGCCAAACGTCTTTGCGGGCCAGTTGAGTCTTCGGGCAGGTCAAGTTTCCCACCCAGCATGACAGGACCAGCAGGAGCGACCTTGTCACGCGGGTTTTCCGGGCTGCCACGAAGCAGAACATAGGTATCCCCAGGAGCAACAAGTCGGCCCACAAAACTTGGCCTTGGACCTTCTTCTGCCAATTGTCCGATCAACGACTGAATCTCATTCAACGTTTCTTGGCGCTCAGGGAATTGTTCGGCCAGTTTTTTGTTGACCGCCCAAGTGCCGACCCAAGGTTGCCATGTGCCATCAGATTTCAGAATCTGCAAGTCGAATTCGTAACGAGGCAGATTCGGTTTTCTCTCCAGGTAATCGGTCTCGTAGAAATACTCTCGGTTGTTGCTGATTCGCAGTCGGCTTATTGTTTTTGAATCACTCAAATCAAATTGGACCCATGGCTTCTCTTCGTCTTTTTCAGTTTTCGCCCGCCAAACCATCGTCCCGTATTGGCCGTCATTGACTCTTGTCACAGGGTTTCGTGTTTCAAAACCTTTCTCCGGGTATCCCGTCAGTTTCGTTCCATGCTTTGCGAGTGCGAGATTGACCTGCGGCTCATCCGGCCCGAAAATCTCGAGTTCGTCGATGAAAATGCTGGGTGCTTTGAAACGAATCCGCACACCTTGCGTTTCGATTGGCCTGAAGTGCAGTTCGCGGTACGCGCCCCAATTTTCTTCCCATCCCCCAAATCGCTTCAGTTCATCCCGTCGGGCCTCAAGCTCTGCGACCAACTCGCTACCGCGTTGCTGCAGAGGATGGTCGCTGGAATATTCGGGATGTCGACTGCCAAATTCGATATCTTCAAAGGCCGCAGTCATGGCATAGTAATCACGGATCGTGATGGGATCGAACTTGTGATTATGGCAACGAGCGCACCCGACCGTGACGCCCATCACGGAGGCGCCGATCGTTTGCATGACCTCATTAAGGCGATCGGCTCTTGCCTGACGAATGGCTGTGGGTTCACGCCCAATGGTCGCTGACGGAACGTGAGGGCCAGCCACGAGAAACCCCAGTGCCTCGCCAACGCCCGTGGTATCTCCGGCAATTTGCTCCCGCACGAATTGATCGTAAGGCTTGTCTTCATTGAACGATCGGATGACATAATCACGGTAAATCCATGCGTTCTTGCGATAAAGGTTCGCTTCCGAACCATTGGTTTCCGCCCATCGGATCACATCCAACCAATGCTGAGCCCAACGTTCTCCGAATTGAGGAGACGCCAGAAGGGTCTCCACCATCTCGGAATAAGCAAGTTCAGAATTCTCTGCGCTCTTTTCGATGAACTCTTTGGTCGTCTCAGGCGTGGGTGGCAAACCGGTCAGGACAATCGACAGGCGGCGCAGTTGGGTGCGAGCATCAGCGGGGACAGAAAATTCCAACTTGGTTTCCGATAGCTTCTCCGCTAGAAAGGCATCGACTGGGTGAGAGTGGATTGTCCGGTTTTCCGGAACCTTCGGTCGCTGGACCGGTCGGAACGACCAAAGTTCGGTTTCCCCCTGCTCGACGGCGTCCATCTGCCCGGGCCAGATCGCACCCTGACGAATCCACCGCTCAAGCAAAACGATTTCCGCTTCGGTTAAAGGTTCGTCATCCAGCGGCATTTCCATACCAGGATCGAGATGGCGAACCACTTCGATGAGGTAGCTTTTTTCCGGCTTCCCTGGAACAACCGCGGCCAACCCGGAATCTCCACCTTTGAGCATGCCCAAACGGTGATCCAGTCGAAGGTTAGATTCCTGGTCCTCCTCACCGTGGCAATAACAACACCGATCCTCCAATAACGGCGCGACTTCTCTTTCAAAATCCACCTGCTGCCCGACAAGCGGCAGTGGTTGACCCCACATCAGGCAAGCAACGGCAACGATGTGAAAAAGAAAGACTGACCTCATCGTGATTCCCTCCAGTTGGCTCGCAACTGCTGTGACCATTCTCGCACCAAATTTAAGTGTGGATCGGCAAGATCCTTCGCGGCGCACAGGGCAGATTTGCTCACCCCACCACTCGCTCTCAATCCTCGCACACCTCTTGTCCCCCGGAGGCGACCGCTCGACAAAACAAAATCCGATCGGCAGGCGAGATTCGCGTGCCCATATCCCCCGCCGCAAGGCTCATTTTGCCTTTTTTTTGACCGGAGGAGGATCATGTTTTTCACGGTAGTTCTTCAGTTCGGGCCAGGTAAGTTTCCCGTCCCCATTAGCATCTGCCGCTGGATGATCCTTAAAGTACTTGTCTTTCCAACCTTCCGCATCCGCCTTGGGATTATTTGCGTCTTTGGGTTGCCAATCCGGCTGAGGAGGGATCCTGCCTTTTTCCGGCAATCTTGATTTCAGATCGCGGCGAAACTCCGTCAACCGTCGCGAATGTCGGGCCTCCCCCGCGAGGTTGGTCCACTCAAATGGGTCCGCCACCGTGTCATACAGCTCTTCTTTCCCATTTTCGTACCGGATATATCTCCAGTCTTTGAACCGTAACGAATAGCTTTCCTCGGATGGGTCGTATTTCATTCGCCATTTGTACAGGGCCGTCAATGCTGCGTTGGGCCCATCCCATTCACCCAGCTCTGGATCTTGGAGGAGCCGTTTGAGACTATGACCATCCAGTGGGTGCCCCTTGTCGCTTTTCATGGTGCTCCCCTCGAGACCACAGAGGTCGACAAGTGTTGGAAACAGGTCGATGAGGGATACTGGATGATCACAGGCCTTATCACGACGGGAAACACCAGGCGAACGAATGATCAACGGGATCTGAGTGCTTTCCTGCCAGAGTGAGTTTTTATAAAGATAATTTTTCTCCCCCATGCCCCACCCGTGATCGCTGGTAAAGACGATGATCGTATTCTCGTTCAAAGAAGAATGATCGACGACATCCAGAATTCGCCCAATCTGTTCATCCACGGATGCCACACTCGCTAGATAAGCCTGAATGAAATGCTTGAGTCCCAATTCGGCATTCGAGTAGGAAGCCGTCAGACTCTGATACAGCCTTGAGCCCATGTCCTCGGTCCGCGGGGAAGACGGTTCTTCTCCATTGGGTAGACCACGAATGAATCGAGCATAGGTATCATCCACATCCCCAGGACGGATCTCCGGCAACTCAACATCTTCGAGCGGAAACCTATCAAAGAACCGTTGGGGCACGATTAATGGAGTGTGCGGTCGAATAAAACCGATCGCCATGAAAAACGGGGGAGCACTCGCGGATTCTTCGGCGAGTTGGGCAAGTCTTTCCACGGCCCAATCGCCATTGATCTCATCCGGCGTCTGGTCACGATCTTGTTGCGACTCAACCCGTAAATTGCGGGCCTGTTTCCCCCACCCGCCATTGCGCCAGGAAAACACTTTACCGTCAGCCGTTTTACGTCCTTCCAAGTTTTCAAAAGGGCCGAACGACCCATCCACCGGCCCAATTTCTCGAAAAGGGGCGGGCACGTCTGGATGAGCAACTTTCTCACCTCCGGCGAAAGCAAAGGGGCCATAGTCGGCGGGATGACCATATTCCTGCCAGCCCCGTTCCATGACCCGATGATGCATCAACTTCCCGGTCCCGATGGTCCTGTAGCCGTTGGCCTCAAAGTGTTCCTGCAAGGTTCTGGAATTCTGCAGGACTTCATAGGTGTTCCACTTGGTGAAGCCATAGCAACCTGAGTGATGCGGATAAATTCCTGTAAACAGACTTGCCCTCGAAGGCCCGCAGATCGGCGCATTGCAGTGAGCCTGCGTGAAGCTGACACCGCTCTTCGCAAGACGAGCCATGTGAGGAGTTTGAGTCTGAGGGTGACCCCCATATCCTTCTATGTAGTCATTTAAATCATCGCAAATGATGAAGATGACATTGGGTTGCTCAGCATGAGCCGAAACAACAAAACAACCCAAAAGAATCGTCCCGAGCGCCCATCGCATTTTGATTCGCTTCCTTTTTGTGCGCTGTAAGCCAATGAGAATCCGCAATTCGTTGTCCATTATGGAAGAAGGAACATCAACCTCAAAGTTCCTTCCCGATGGCAGGCGTCTCAATCAACCGACCCTGCAACCAGCCCTATCCGCATTTTAACTCGGAAACACCACTCGTGCGTCATTCCAGTTTGGCGGCACGCCGCCGGCCTGATGTTTTCCACCCGGTGTTTTCCGCCTGATGTTTTCCGTCCATGTGAACAGACCTTTGATTCCGGATGAATCATTAGAAAACCAAGGCTCGATTCTCTTACTCCGGATAAGGCGTTTTACTTCAAGGCGGTCCACATCTCTGAATTCCCCTTTCTATGGACCCATCGTGTTTGCGTCGCAGAGGTCGCTCAACACCTATTTTAAAACTTGGATTCCCCGAAAACGCCTTTGGACAGCCTGTGAAATTTCGGCAAATTTCTTCTCCGAAACGGTTTCTCTGGGGTTTGCGTTTCTCTGAGTTTCCGTGCGGTCTCCGCATTTCCATGCCATGGGAGTCGTATTGTTCCCATGGAAGGTCACTCCAGCCCGCTCACACTTCGCCGTCTTGAAGTTGGCCCCCAGCTCAAGATTTCGGGTTTTATGCACAAGAATCCGTGTGATTCAATGGCCATGGGGGCACCGAGCTCCCGAAACTAACAAAAACCTTCTGCGGAAGCCCCTTGGATGCCCCGGTTAAAACCAGGTGCCCATGTGCGAATTTGCAGTTCATGATTTGGATAATCAAGGTTGAGCATCTCGGAAACTCATTTACACTAGTGATCTCATAAAAGTTCGGTCAATTCGACCACTCGAGTTTTGCAGGAATCCCGTCCATGAATGATCGTCTGCTGGAATTGGTCACCAAGAATAAAGAATTGATTTTGATCGGCCTGATCTGTGGTGTCGGGATGGGCATTGTGGGATTGGCTTTCACGATCGCGGAAGTTCTCTGGCGATAATTCCATAAACACCCCCAAGGCCCCTTCAGAGGCGATATGGGGCAGCCGGCGATGACGTGCGCGGTGTGCTTTTTGGAAAGCATTCACGCATTTAGCCCTTGCGACTTGCTAACGCATTTCGGTACACTGTGCGGTTTTCATGTCCGGAAAAGATGGGTTCGGGGACCACTTCCTCGGGACGTATCGAAACCCTCCAGGGAGTAAGAGTCAGTGGGAACGAAGAAAACCGGTAAAGGGCGACGAAAAATTGGCCGCAAAAAGCGAAAAATGCGTGCCAAGATCCGCCATCGCAAGAAATAGTTCTTTGCATGCCGGTGGGCTCTGACCATCCCCCATCCCACCGAGCCGCTTTGAGGGCGCCCCCTCTCCTCGACAAAGCATCCAAGTCGGGTCGTTTCTTGCAGCAGAACCTGAGGGCCTTGTTGGCGTTGTAGAAATCATCGTTGCACTGCCCGAATTTCATGGGTGCTCAGGTTGGTACGAGGTCAACATCCGTCCCTGGACAATCCGTTCGCCCCTGGGCGAGCCACCTGCTGCGGTCGCATGGATTTGGATCCACCCGGAGAACGGCTCGATGGAAGACGTTTCAGAGGCCTCATCACGTTTTCCTGAGACACCGTATCGTGATCCGATCTCCTCACCGACGGTCGGAAGACTGATGGTGCTTGTTGCGGCGATCCTCTGGAGTTCGAGCGGCTTCTTCGCGAAAGCACCGATTTTCGAAGACTGGCCTGCCGGTGGGCGAAGTCTTTTGCTCGCATTTTGGCGGGCCGTATTTGCCGTACTGGTCCTCTCCACCATGGTTCGTCGCCCAAGGCTGTCTTGGCGGATGCTCCCGATGGTACTCTGCTTTGTTGCGATGAACTACACGTTTCTGGAAGCCATGGTCCGTACCGAAGCTTCGGTGGTCATCTGGCTACAGCACACGGCACCCGCATGGGTTCTTCTCGGGAGCGTCCTATTCTTCCACGAGAGAGTTCAACGATCTGACATCTGGCTGCTTTCCCTTGCGAGCATCGGAGTCAGCATCATCTTGATTTTTCAACTGGGAGGAAAAGATCCTTTCAGCATCCTTCTGGGCCTGTTGTCTGGCATCACGTACGCGGGGGTCGTCCTTTCGTTGCGTTGGCTTCGGAATGAGGATGCAGCTTGGCTCATTACGTTAAATCACCTCGTTACCGCTTTGGCTTTTCTTCCGGCAGCCATGTCGTACCAGGTCTGGCCTCACGATAGTCAGTGGCTTTACCTCGCTGGATTTGGTGCCCTTCAAATGGGGATCCCCTACGTTCTTTTTGCTGCGGGCGTTCAACGGATCTCTGGTCACCAGGCCTCAGGGATTGTCTTGCTTGAGCCCGTACTTTTACCCGTCTGGGTCTATCTTGCCTGGCACTCTCAGCCCGACTACCAACCACCTTCCGCCTCAACGCTCATCGGAGCAACTCTAATATTGGCTGGGCTTGTCATGCGGTTTTTCGGCGCGAAGAACGAACCGCAGACTCCCCCGGAATGAAGTTCAAGTTGATATGATAGGCGGACCAAGTTTCTTCCTCCCGGAGTTTCTGCCTCCCGGAATTGGCAAAATGCTCCACGTGTCATGCCAATTGAAAGTTCTGGATCGCTTGAGTCCTCATTACGCGAATCGCCCTTTTCGACCCCGAAGCCATGTCCATCGTCAGCTTTCTGATCAAACGTTCACTGTGGATTGTTGCCACACTTTGGCTTGTCTACACCGTCTCATTTTTCCTGATGCGATCGGTCCCCGGCGGTCCTTTCTCAAGCGAACGCAACGTCCCGCCAGAGATCGAACGCAACCTCAAAGCGCGATACAACCTCGACTTACCGCTCTGGGAACAGTACCAATTGAATCTTTCGGAGGCGATTCGCGGTGACCTTGGCCCCAGTCTGACGCTCCAAGACTATTCAGTGAACGAAGTGATTGCGGAGGGGTTTCCTGTTTCTGCCTCTCTGGGCATCCTCGCGATGACCTTCGCATTATCCGTTGGAGTCACGACGGGTGTCATTTCAGCCGTGCGTCGTTATCAGGTCTGGGATCGGTCCTTGATGACACTGGCGACACTGGGAATCGCAATACCCAATTTTGTGTTGGCCAGTCTTCTCATCATGACATTTGTTTTCCTTGTCCCGCTGTTCCCCTCGGGTGGCTGGGGCAGCCTGAGCCACCTGGTCCTTCCGGTCATCGCACTCGGCAGCGCTTATGCGGCCAGCATCGCGCGCCTGACTCGCACCGGCATGCTTGAAGTCATCGGACAGGATTTCATTACGACGGCGAAAGCAAAAGGTTTAAGTGAGCGTACCGTATTGATGAGGCATGCCCTGCCATGTGCGTTGACACCGGTCGTTTCGTACCTGGGGCCGGCAACTGCCGGAATCTTAACGGGCTCCCTGGTGCTTGAAAAAGTTTTCTTTTTACCGGGCATGGGAAGTCACTTTATCGAAGCAGCCCTGCAACGCGACTATCCCTTGGCATTAGGAATGGTACTGGTCTATACCCTTCTGCTGATGGTGTTGAACCTGATCGTCGACTTCACCTACGCGATTCTCGATCCTCGAGTGGAACTGCAAGCTTAGATGCCTTCCAACAGAGACATACTTCCGCCGCCTCGTTTCTACCCCAACCGCTGGATAGTGGGCTTGCTGGGGCAGGATGCATTTTCGCGACTGAAGAAAAATCGCTGGGCATGGAACTCCGGCATACTGCTCCTTGCGCTTTTGGTCATTGCCTTCATGACACCGGTTCTTCCTCTCCAAAGCCCGATCCACGGGGACTTGCAGGATCGACGGTTCGAGAGCCCAAATTTTCGAGTGCAAAGGTTGATCCAAACGACAGACCTCGGTTTTCCTGACGATTCACTGCGGGCCGCGTTTCGACAATACCAGGAGCAACTTTCCGCATTGGATGAACGCGTTGCCCAAGCCGACTCGAACACGGATAGAGAGGCCTTGATTCAAGAACGAAGGCGAATGGCGGAAACACTGAACCCTCTGAACAAATTGTGGCATCATCCCTCAGCGACTACCCAATTGCTTCTTCGAACGCGTTTGCTCCTATTCGGGGAAAGTTGTTTGCCTTCCATCTTTGGATGTGACGATCAGGGCCGCGACGTTCTCGCGAGGGTCTTTTGGGGCTCCCGTGTTTCCCTGACGGTCGGACTGGTTGCCGCTCTTGTATCCCTGTTGATCGGTGTCACCTATGGTGCTGTCGCAGGCTTTGCCGGCGGATGGGTCGATTCCCTGATGATGCGGTTGGTCGACACGCTTTACTCGATTCCTTTCATTTTTGTGGTGATCTTCCTGATCACCTTGCTCGACGCCGAAGAATGGAAAAATACGCTGGCCACTTGGAACATTGATCGCACGGCCATTTTCTACGTGATGATCGGCGCAATCTACTGGCTGACCATGGCAAGGGTCGTCCGTGGACAGGTTCTTTCGTTGAAGACGGAATCCTTTGTGGAAGCCGCAACGGCGATTGGGTTTCCCCGCCGCCGCATTCTCTTCCTGCACCTGCTTCCCAATACCATGGGCGTGGTACTCGTTTATTTGACTCTGACCATCCCCTCAGTCATTCTCTTCGAGGCCTTTCTTTCCTTCCTTGGCATGGGCGTTTCACCTCCCGACGTATCCTGGGGTCTGCTGGTCAATGAAGGGCTTCAGGTCATTACACCCATCGAAACCAAATGGTGGATCGCGGCTTTTCCTTCACTGGTCATGTCCGTCACACTCCTTGCCTTGAATTTTCTGGGTGATGGACTACGGGACGCTCTGGATCCTAAACTGAAGGGACGCTAATCCCGTTATCGCAGAAATGGGTTCCTTCACTGTCAGTGAAACGACGTCTAAAAGCGCCTCATATCCCCAATCGACCCGACGATGTCTGATCAACCTTCCTACCTTCGAGTTTTACTCACCTTTGCGCGTAATTCACTGATTCGAGACATGACGTTTCGAGCCAACTTTCTGCTGCAGTGCATCTCTTCGGTCTCTTGGACCTTGATGAATCTGGGCTTCTATATCATCATTTTCCAGCATACTTCGACCATTGGTCGCGATACGGGTTGGGGGCCGCACGAGTTTTTTATCTTTCTCGCAACGACCTGGATTGTGAACAGTCTGGTGCAGGCGTTTTTCATGCCGAACGCGAATGAGTTCAGTGAGCTGATTCGCACTGGCAATCTTGACTTTGCCCTGCTCAAACCGATCGACACCCAGTTTCTCATCTCCTTCACCAAGGTTGAGTGGTCGTCGCTCGCCAATTTTGGCATGGGGACTGGCTTATTGGTGTACGCCCTCTGGAAGCTGACCACCGCCAGCGAACATCCGCTTCAGATCCACACCTTCGTCATCTTGCTGTATCTCTTCTATCTTGGCTGTGGAATTGCCATCTTATACAGCGTGATGATTTCACTGTCGGCAACCAGTATCTGGTTGGGTCGCAATCAGACGCTATACAACTTCTGGTTTTACATCACCAATTTCTATCGACATCCGATGGAGATCTATCAACGCGGCTTTTGGGGTTGGGGACTGTGGGGAGCCTTTACGTTTGTGCTTCCCATATTGGTCGTCGTCAACATTCCCGCACGTCTTCTTGCTGAACCACTAAGACCCACTCAGGATCCTTGGCTCTGGGGACTTGCTCTATTCACCTGCTTCGCCACTTTGGTCTCATTATCCGCAAGCCGTTGGGTGTTCACTCGTGCTCTCTTGAGCTACCGAAGCGCCAGCAGTTGAACAAGTGGCGGCTCCGTGTGTCGGGGCAGATGAGGCGTGTTACAGAAACCTCAGAGGTGGACTTACAAAAAGCCTCTTGAAGATCGATCAGGGATCGGGATACATGGCGCGACTGACGCAACCTCGATCTGCCTGCGCGACCGTTGCACAAAAATCAGCCAGATAACCCCGAGTTCGATTGGCCCCAGGAGGCTTCCAGTTCACCTGACGTTGTTGAAACTCCTCGTCGCTTACCTCCCAATGCAAGGTACCGTCAAGGAGATCAAATTGAATGGGGTCGCCATCCTGCACGAGCGCGATCGGCCCACCCACGTGGGCCTCAGGACTACAGTGAACACCAATCGCCCCATGTGAAACGCCCGAAACACGGGTGTCTGAGATGAGCGCTACCTTGCCATCCAACTCCGGAACCGACAACGCCGCAGTGGCCACAAGAACCTCGGGCATCCCACTGGCTGCGGGCCCGAGATATCGCAAGACAATCACATGCCCCGGAAGAATCTTCTTCGCTTCAACGGCTTCGAGAACTGCGCGAGCATCGTCAAAGCAGATCGCCGTTCCTTCGAAACGAGGGGATTGCATGCTGGAGACTTTGAAAACAATCCCTTTTGGTGCGAGGTTTCCGAAACAGACCTGAATGTCGGCGTATTCCTTGAAGGGCGTATTGATTGGTGCGATGAGGTCTTGGTCTTCAGGAATTTGCGGAACATCCTGAAGATTCTCTTCAAGACATTTGCCTGTCACCGTCATGCAGGTTCCGTCAAGCAGTCCCATGTCGAGGAGACGTCTGAGTATTAAAGGGGTTCCGCCCATCTTGTGGAGGTCATACATCGTCCGTTTGCCCCTTGGGGCGAAGTTGCAGATCACGGGCGTCTTTCTAAAAATTGCCTGCAACTCGGACAGCCCAAAATCGACCTGAGCCTCAATCGCGAATGCCAGCAAATGCAAAACGCCGTTGGTCGAGCCTCCCATGGCCGCCATCGTCACTGCAGCATTCTCAAACGCTTTTCTTGTAAGGATATCCCTCGGGCGGATTTCCTGTTCCAGAAGATTCCTGACTGCTGCCCCGACGCCCAGACATTCCTCGCGTTTTCCCGATCCTTCCGCAGGAATAGAACTGCTGTAGGGCAACATCAGTCCAATCGCCTCAAGTGTCACGCCCCAAGTATTGAACGAAGCGGCGATACCACATCCCCCTGGCCCCGGGCATGCCGTTTTCAAAATCTGCTCTGCCTCCTCTTCGGACATGTTGCCAACCATGGCTGCGGCCTGCGAATCATAGACATCCAAAATGGACGTGTCCTGCCCGAGATGGCATCCTGGCCGAATACTTCCTCCGCTAACTACAAGTCCGGGGTAGTTCATCCGGGCCAAGGCCATGGCAAAACCGGGGCCATTTTTATCGCAATGGTGGAGTCCGATCATCGCGTCGTAGTGGTGGGCTGTGACCACACACTCGGCACTATTGGCGATCAGATTCCGTGATGGCAGACTTCCGTTGCCTCCCTCCTGTCCCTGAGTCAAATTGTCGCTGATTCCGGGAACACCAAAGGGCAAACCAATCATCCCCGCGGTCGTGCATCCTTCGCTTAAGGCTTGCCCCAATTCATAAGCATGGACGTTGCACAGGTTTCCTTCGAGAAGTGGTATTCCAATCCCGATTTGCGCTCGACTGAAGTCTTCCTGATCAAATCCCAGTCCATAGTAAAATGCCGTGACGCCACGCTGCCAACCGTGAGTCAGTTGGTTGCTGTTCCAATTGAGTTTCGACGTCATCGCTGCAAATCCCCTAAATCAGATAAATGGGTTTTCATCAGACACCCACACGAAAATTCGCTGGCTACTCAAGCGTCTCTTGCCACCGCTGACGGATCTTCAACAGCTTCTGAACTTCACCGTCAGACTCGCCGGCCACGTTACTCAGTTCACCGGGGTCCTCGTTCAGATTGACAAGGAATAGGCTGCCAAGTTTTCCAGCGGGTCGATCGGGACGAGGGTCTCTTGGGTTTCCAAGCAATTTCCACTCCCCGAATCGAACGGCCCATTGAGCATTAGGCCCCGTTCCAAGCTGCCAATACCAATCGTCATGTGGCGACTTGGCTTCCTTTGATTCGAGTACAGCGGACAGGTCTTTGCCATCGAGGTACCGCTCGGGCAGTTTGCAACCGGTTAACGCAGCCAGTGTAGGCAACCAATCACAGCCGACCGCAAATTGATCTCGAGATTCGCCTTGAGGAAGCCCGGCAGGCCAACTGACCACTGAGGGCACCCGTAATCCACCTTCGAACAAACATCCCTTTGCTCCACGATAGGGTCCCGGATTGCCGCCACCAAAGAACGCGCGTTCCTCGACCGAATGTCCGTGATCGGATTGAAAAACAATCAGCGTATTGTCACGCAATCCTAGTGCTTCCAGTTCTGACACCACGTCTCCGATCAGTTCGTCCATGGAACTGATAAATGTGGCATATTTATCCCGAGGGTGCGGTAACTCTCGATATCGTTCTCTCCACTTCGATGTTCCCTGCAGTGGGTAATGTGGCCAGTTGATCGCCCAGTAGAGAAAGAAGGGGTGATCTCGATGCGCTTTGATAAAATTCTGGCACTCCTGCACCATCAGATCTCCAAAGTACTCCCCGTCGTGGAACACTTCTTTTCCGTTACGCCACAAATCATGGCGATTGGGTCCCTGCCAGTAAAAGAAGTGGGAGTAATTGTCGATGCAACCTCCCATGTGCCCAAAGGAAAAATCAAATCCTTGACCATTTGGCATTGTCTCGGGCGTATAACCAAGATGCCATTTGCCGACGTGCCCCGTGGCGTAGCCCGCAGCGTTGAACATTTCTGCCAAAGTCACTTCTTCTGCAGGCATCCCGGGGCGTCCTTCCTGAGAGGAGACGTTCCCAGGAACACCCGCGCGAGGAGGGAGTCGTCCCGTCAGCAGGCCCGCCCTTGAGGCTGAACAAATCGCGCTGGGCGCATACATCGATGTCAAACGAATTCCAGTTCGCGCCAAGCCGTCAATGTTGGGAGTTTCAAGATCCTCCGATCCGAAACAACGGGCATCCAGCGCTCCCTGATCATCGCTGTAGATCACAATGACGTTAGGACTTTCGGCGTTGCAAACGGAAAACCCAGGCGCACCAAGCATGACCATCAGGGTGGCCACGGCGGCAAACGCCTTTTTGGGCCATGTAAGAATTTGGGTCATCGCAAACACTCCTTGGGTACCGATGTTCGAGTTCAAAGTCTTGTGGCTGGGGGTTACTCACTCGCCCAGCAAGACGGAGGAAGCTTGAGGCCCTCGAGTATGGCATCGATTTTTATCAGCTCATCCGTGGAGAACTCGAGATTTTTCAAAGCCTCACAGTTCTGTCGAATATGCTCGGGCCGACTTGCGCCAGCGACGATACTTGTCACTCTCAGATCACGTAAAATCCAAGCGAGTGCCATCTGTGTCAGTGATTGCCCACGTTCGGTCGCGTGTTCATTCAGTTGTCGAACCACCGAGAGCACCTCCGGCGCGAGTTCTTCCTCTCGAAGCAAACTGTTGGGAATTTTCGCTCGCGAACCCTCTGGAATTCCATTCAGATACTTATCAGACAGAAGACCCTGAAAGAGTGGGCAGAATGCGATCACACCGATCCCTTCCTCGTCGGTCACATCCAAGAGGCCTTTTTCAATCCATCGATTGAACATGGAGTAATTCGGCTGATGAATCAAAATTCGCGGATAATTCATTTCTCGACAAATTTCCGCGGCCAATCGAGTTTGCTCGCTCGTGTAACTGCTAATGCCGACGTAAAGCGCTTTGCCTTGCTGGACGGCCGTATTCAACGCACCCAGCGTTTCTTCCATGGGAGTGTCTGGGTCAAAGCGATGGCTGTAAAAGATATCGACATAATCCATACCGAGGCGTTTGAGGGACTGATCAAGACTGGCCAGCAGATACTTCCGTGAGCCCCATTCGCCGTAGGGTCCCGGCCACATGTCGTACCCCGCTTTGGTGGAGATAATCAGTTCGTCACGAGGCAGATCCTTGAGGAGTCTCCCGACATTGGATTCAGCACTCCCGTAAGGAGGTCCGTAATTGTTGGCCAGATCAATATGGGTGATTCCGCAGTCGAACGCCGTATGAATCATTTCCTGTTGCGAGTCGTTGGGGCCATCTCCCCCGAAATTATGCCAACATCCCAAACTCAATACGGGCAGTTTAAGCCCCGAACGTCCGCACCTGCGATACTCCATTCTGCCGTCGTAACGATTCTCGTCAGGCTGATACATCGCGTCCTCACTTTCAATTCACGGAAACAACCGATCTGCGTCTCGGTCATGAACCGACATGATTTCAAACGTCTTGATGCCGGGATGAACAGGATACCGTGAACCCGGCATGGCGTCATGATCCCTCCGACAGTCGTCCGATTTTCCTGACGATCGCCGTGATTTCCGCGTCATCTCGCAAGTCCACCGTGAAACATGAGGCTTGAAGAGCGTGGCCCATATCTCTCAGGGTTGCGTCCCTCTCCAAGTTGTTGGAGATTGAGTTCCGGTGGATCCACTCAGACTTGTCTCATTCAGCACGATTCGAATCTTCCGAAACTTTCGTGGTTAGCGGAGGTTCAAGCTTTTTAAATTCCAAGATCCCCTCGATATCTGCTCCACGACTCAGGCGTCTTGGCTAAGCCATGATCGTCACATGCGACTCTGGTAAATTGGCGGACATCATGTCAAAGAACGATTTCGAACATCTCCCCTTAACAGAGCTACGGCGACTTGCTTCGAACTGGCGGTTTCCCGGTGGTACGGTCTATCTCAACCATGGTTCGTTTGGAGCGACACCGACAGAGGTTCGGCTGGCAAAGCGCCGATGGCAAGACCGTCTCGATGACCAGCCGATGAATTTCTTCGTTCGTGAATTTGAACCTGCATTTCATACGGCAAGGGAGACACTCAGTACGCTTGTAGGAACATCGCCGGAGAACCTCGTCTTTGTTGAAAATGCAACCGCCGCCATGAATATCGTGGCCCACAATCTCCACCTCGAAAAGGATGACGAAATTCTCCTGACCGATCATGAGTACGGAGCGGTCCGACGGATTTGGGACAGGAAGACGAGGCGAGAAGGTGCTCGGGTTGTTGAAGCAGAACTACCATGGCCGGTCCACGATACTTCAGAAATCATCAAAGCCATTTTCTCAAGAGTTACCTCGAAAACCCGGATGCTTGTTGTCAGCCATATCACGTCAGCTACGGCATTGATTTTGCCAATCCATCAGATCTGTCAGCAGGCTAAATCGCTCGACATTCTGGTTTGCGTTGATGGCCCTCATGCGATCGCACAAGAAGAGCTTTCGCTGAATGATCTGCCCTGTGACTTCTACACGGCGAGTTGTCACAAATGGCTTTGTGGCCCTCTGGGCACAGGATTTCTTTACGTTCATCCTGAGCACCAGTCGTCAATCTCCCCCGTCATGCAAAGCTGGGGAAGGCTACTCCCGGCCATCCCGAAACGTTGGGACGAGGAGTTTTACTGGTCTGGCACGCGTGACCCGAGTGGTTACCTTGCGATCCCGGCAGCCATCGATTTCATGAATTTGATAGGGTTGAACAAGTTCCGAATGATTTCGCATCAACTAGCACAGGTCGTGCGTCACCGACTCGAATCCTTGACGGGTGAAACGGCATGGGTTCCGGATGACCGAGAATACTATGGGTGCATGACTGAAGTTCCTTTACCGGAAGGTGACTGGAGTGAATTGCAGAACTGGCTCTGGCAACAACATGGCATTGAGGTTCCGATTATCCACTTCAAAGGCCATTGGTTCATCCGGGTGTCCTGCCACTTGCATACGCTTCCGGAACACTTCGAACAGCTCTTCGCCGCACTGGCTGAGGCGTTCGAGCGATCCCCCGACTTTCAGAGCTCGCCCTGAGTCCCACCGCGCCCCAGCTCAAAACGCATCATTTCCCAGTTCACGTGAGGACAAGGTTTGGGAGCGTCAGTTAAAAGTCATTTGATAAAGGATGAAAAAGCAGTTTCCCCTCAGAAGTTGGCCGCTTTTCGACCGAACATAAAACATCAACAGGTTCTGGAGCTGTACGTTTCAAGGTGAACGCGATGGCCGACTCATTTCGACCGAACTCAGTCTGTGCAACTCCCCTCATGAATGACGGTTTTCATCATGCCGAGCTATGAATTTGTGCCTCCGGGTGAGCGGCCCAAAAAACAACAAAACTCAGATGCCCCGAAGAGTCCAACGAAGCCTGAACTCAGTCTTCAAGAACGATTTGACTTGGGCGCTTCACACCGAGAGAAGGTGACCGACTGGTTATGCCAGGGGTTCGTGGCGGGGACGGCCAAATGTTGCATCATTGGTCCAGGATGCGGCGCGCACCTTAATTTGACCCAACTTCTTGATCACTTCGCCGAAGTACAACTGATCGATGTGACTCAAGAGGGACTGGACCTGAATCTGCAGGCACAGTCCATTGACGCGGAGAAGCTCCAAACCGATGTGCTCAGCGACTTCGCCGGCATTAAGACCGTCCTTGGGCAGTTGCAGAAAACATCGGCAACTCAAGAGTTGAAATTCCATGACGTTCAAGAGGGTATTGAGGCAGCGATGCATCTCGCCCCTTGGCCAGTTGCTGGGAAGGTCGACATCGTGCTGTCGACCGAGGGTTTGGGGATGGCACTATCTGCGACAGCGGCAATCGTGGGACACCAACACCCAAGCCTTCCTGACTTTCATCATGCCATCCGACTGACCCATGCTCGGGAGATTTTGCGAATCTTGAAACCGGGTGGGTACGGAATCTTGGTGAACCAACTGATGAGCTCAAAAGTCATGCCCTCACTTCCCAACATACCTGAAGAGAAATTGGACTGGGTCATGAGCGAGGTGATACAGAAAAACGGCGGACCGACAGGCACCAGCCCAACGCAAATTCGAGACCTGCTTTTGCATGATCAAGCCATCAAGCATGAACTCGCTCATGTGCACATGCTGACTCCATGGATTTTTGATACCGGCCCCGTTCAGTTTGCAATGTCAGGCGTCAGTTTTTGCAAAGCGTCACCACCCGATCCCGCCACGTCAGAAAAAGAGGCGATTTCTTAGTCAGGCGTAAGCCAGTCCGAACGGATGACCGGTGGCCTCTACCCTCAATCTGCGACTGGAAACACTCAAACAACGTGTGCAAAGACTCGAAACTTATTTTGAACGACGCATCCCGATGAATTATCTGGCGCACGCCTATCAATACTTGTCTGATCCCTACTTCGTGGCTGGCACCAATCTTCCGGACTGGCTTAGCGTGGTCGATCGGAAAGTACGGGTGCGGGCCAAACCGGCTCAGTTGCTGATTTCGTCAGAGGATAAACAGACCTCTCGAACCGCGGCAGGAATTGCGCAGCATCACTGGGACGATCAATGGTTCCATTCAACACCAATATTCCAAACTTTGAACTTGGAGTTTTCCGTCGCGATTCGTGAAGTCCTGAGTGAACAAGCCGGCCTTCGCGCTGGTTTTCTCGGTCATATCCTTGTTGAAATCCTTCTCGACTGGAAACTGGCGGAGAACCAACCCGGTTTGCTCGACGAATATTATTCGGTAGTTGAGACGCTGGATGTGCTCCATCTCCAGCAAACGGTAAACCGCATTTCTAAAAACTCGACCGATCAGCTTGAGGCCATGGTGCCACGTTTGGTCAACGCCAAATTCCTTTACGATTACGCCGATGATAAAAAACTACTCCTCCGGCTGAACCAAGTGATGCGGCGTGTTAGACTGCCGGAATTGCCAGATGATCTGCTCGATTTCTTTTCACATGCCCGGTCCAAAATTCAGGACCATTGGCAAACTTTGATCACGCCACCGGATATCGCCTTCCCCCGCTTTTGGTGATGGCCTTGCGTTTTCAGATCGGCACGACGTTCAAGGCTCCCTTGGCCCACCATCGTTTACAACCACTCCCCCTTCCCTCAGGAGTTTCCATCAATGAAATATGGCATGAATCTACTGCTCTGGAGCGGTGAATTGAATGACGAACTGATTCCCGTCTTGGAGTCGCTTAAGTCCATGGGCTACGACGGCGTTGAAGTTCCAATTTTCAATCTTGATCTCGATTACACGGCATGGGGTCAACGGTTTGATGATCTCGGACTGGAACGGACTGCGGTGACGGTCAGAAATGAAGAGGATAACCCGATCAGTCCTGATGGAGCGACACGTCAAAAAGGGGTGGATTTGACCAAGAGGACGTTGGACTGTTGCGCTGCTGCGGGTGTCACGACACTGGTGGGTCCCTATCATTCCGCCTTGGGACTTTTCTCGGGTGCCGGGCCGACTGCCGATGAATGGTCAAGGGGCGTCGACAGCATGAAGCAGGTGGCTCAACACGCGGGCGACGTCAACGTGATGCTTGGCGTCGAGTGCCTCAATCGATTCGAAACCTACCTTTTAAATACCCATGCTGACTCGGCTCGATTTGTCAAAGACGTCGATCATCCGAATTGTCGAATGATGTATGACACGTTTCATTCGAATATTGAGGAAAAGAATATCGGTGACGCGATTCGCGGCTGTGCCGATGTGCTTTGCCATGTTCATATCTCGGAGAATGACCGCAGCACACCGGGAACTGGAAATGTGCGATGGGAAGAAAACTTTGATACGCTGAAAGAAATTGGTTATGACCAGTGGTTGATGATTGAAGCTTTCGGTTTGGCACTTCCCGAACTTGCAGCCGCGACAAAAATCTGGCGACGTATGTATGAGAGTGAGGAGCAGTTGGCAAGAGATGGCCTGGCTTTCATGAAGTCGGAAGTTGCAAAACGGTGGGGCTAAGGGCCAGTCGTCGTCGCCAGGCTATAAAAGCAATCAATGGCCCGCAGCCCCCCGAGGATGCTGCGGGCTCTTTCATTTGACCGTCACCCTGTTCTGCAAACCGGGATTTTTTTCATGGAGAACTCAGAAACTTCCCCAACACCCGAAGGTCCAGACCATTCACTGGATCTTCAAGGTTTTTTGAATCCCGAACCCGAAGACGGATTGTCGATCGAAGAATTGGGACGAGCCTACGCGGAATTGATGGATCAAGGTGACGACCCTTACGAACAACGACAGACCGAACACGAATTGGGAGAACTTCAGGGACTCGTTGACGCAGAGGAAACGGATGACGAAGAGGCCCCTGAAGTTACCCCTCGTAGCATTCTGGAAGCGATGCTGTTCGTCGGACATGCCGACAACCAACCGTTAACCGCCCGAATCATCGCCTCCTACATGCGTGGCGTCACGCCTGAAGAAATTGACGAACTCGTCGTCGATCTGAATGGCATCTACGATTCTGAAGGAGCACCATACTGCATCCTTGCTGAGGCGGGCGGATACAAAATGGTACTGCGAAAAAGTTATCATAGCATCCGTGACCAGTTCTACGGCCGGATTCGCGAAGCGAGACTCTCGCAAGCCGCCATCGATGTTCTCAGCATCGTCGCTTACCGACAACCGATCAGCCGCGACGAGGTTGATGATCTTCGGGGCCATCAATCAGGCAGTTTGCTTAGCCAACTTGTGCGACGGCGTTTACTGAAGTTACAGCCCAAGTCATCGGATCGCCCAAAGCAGACCTACCACACTACGGAAAGATTCCTGAAGCTTTTTGCGCTCGATGACCTCGGGGATTTACCTCAAAGCGAAGATCTTGATCGCTGGACCGGGTAAGGGCACGGAAATCCCGAGATACTTCGTCCATTCAGAGATCTTGGACACCGTCGAGAGGGGTTGAACCAACGCATACTCCGGATCTTGAAGCCAGCATTTGTCGCTTACGTGGGCCATTTGCTTTTGCTACAGTAAACCCCGAAGGACGTCACCCGTGACTTCCCAAGACCATTGCTACACCACTCTTAGCGGAAATCGGCAACCGCCGACGTCATGGCATGTCACCACGCGATCGCATCCTCGCTTTACGGAACGAAAAAGGGGTCATTCTCCCGTCGCTCTTGATGTGCGACTTTGGGAATCTGGAACGCGAAATCCGAGCGCTCGAAGAGGCGGGTGTGAAGGCCTTGCATCTGGATGTGATGGATGGGGTTTTTGTCCCCAACCTGACCTATGGACTTCCCATTGTTGAAGCCATTCGTCGACTGACAGACCTGCCGATTGACGTACACCTCATGATCCAAAATCCCAATCAGTACTTGGCCGCTTTTGTCGATACCGGCGCGGATTGCATCACATTCCATGTCGAAGCAGAACCAGAGTCGGGACCCTTATTGGAGCAACTTCAGAAAAGTCAGGTTGCCTCTGGACTGGTCATCAATCCCCAGACACCCGTTGCAGCGGTCGAGCCTTTTCTACCTCTATGCGACTTGCTGCTGGTGATGAGCGTCAATGCCGGTTTCGGGGGTCAAGCGTTTCAACCCGTCGCGTTGGACAAGTTGCGTGATCTGAGACTCAAGTCCTCGAGCGACCTGATTTTGGAAGTGGACGGTGGGGTGAACCTTGACACGGTTGCCTCATGTGTTCAGGCGGGTGGACAGTGGCTCGTCGTTGGATCAGCCATCTTCAAGCACCAAGACTACAAGTCCGCGATCCAAGAGCTCCAGCAAACCGCCTTTGGAGACTCGACTTGAGGTTGCAGGCGTCGCCGATCAAATGCCCCACGGTGAAATCGCAAACCAATGCTTGATCGCGAGGAACTACGCGGCTTGCTTCGGCCGACCAAGAAGGGTCTGCATCGTCGGCCCCAGGCGGGCATTCTGAAGTTCAGGCATCTCGAGCAGCGCGTTCCGAATTTGGTCTAGCTGCTCAATCTGACTCAGAGACAAGTCGAGAAAAATCCACTTTCGTCCGCCAAACTCGCAACACCCGCCGGTCGCGCCTCCAAGCCACTCTCGACGAACTTCATAACCCAGTTGCCGAGCCAATTCACACGCTCGGTCAAACAACTCAACGGTATGCACCGCAACAGCCTCCTGCTGTTCGCTTGTTTTCAACGCCTCTGCATCCCGACTTCGAGCCCCTTTCGTGCGGGTCGCCCCGGGTGAAATCGAATGGACTTGCAGAGGATTCCGGAATGCAAGCGATGAATCTTGAATCTCTAAACCAGGATGCGCAGGTCAAAAGAACGCGCAATCTTACCTGGGCAGCGCTCTCCAAAGCGCCAAACCAACCCTGCTTAAGGACCGAGGACGGCTCTCCGAACTTTCCCCGATCGTGGCCGAGATTATATCGCCAACCACTTCAGAATCACAGGTCGATTCGACGATAGGTTCTTAGGCCGCCAAGACCCAAGATTCCATGGGCACCGAGTTTTTCAAAAAGAAGAGTCAGGGCAAGATAAAGAAAATCGCGAGCCCGGAAAACCTGGGCAAAACGCGCAGCCAAGTGCTTCTGACGACGAAAGGTCAATCTTCCAGCCATGTCCGATCCAACGCTTAGCGCCGAGCAACAGATCAAGATTCTCCAGGAGCAACTCCTGCACACACAGCGTCTGGCTGCGTTGGGCGAACTCGTGGGAACCACGACTCACGAATTCAACAATGTCCTGATGACAATTTTGAATTACGCCAAAATGGGCCTTCGCTATTCAGATGACGCGACACGTGAAAAGGCTTTCCAGAAGATTTTGGCCGCCTCGCAGCGGGCCACCCAGATCACGAATTCTGTCCTGGGGATGGCACGAAACCGCTCGCAGCAGATCGAACCAACCTCGTTGAGCACATTGGTTGAAGAGTCCCTGATTCTGCTGGAACGTGAACTGAACAAATACCGAATCTCGGTCGAAACGTCACTTGAGGACGTCCCCGAAGTCATGGCATGTGGCAATCAAATCCAACAGGTCCTGATGAATCTGATCATCAACGCTAGACAGGCCATGCTCGAAGGAGGTCGACTGGTCATTCGCCTCGAACACGATTCGAAAAATCAGGCGGTGAATCTCATCGTACGTGATTTTGGTTCGGGCATGGATCCGTCGACGTTGCAGCAGATATTCGACCCATTCTTTACGACCAAACAAGGTCCCGACGAAACGGGCAAGGGCGGAACGGGGATAGGACTCTCCTCCTGCCGTGACATCATCGAACAACATGGTGGAAAGATCCGAGTTGAAAGCTCACCGGGCAAAGGCACCTGTTTCACGATCAAGTTGCCACAAGTGAAGTCGAAGAGTGCCGGTTTGAGTGATTCGGCAAAATACGCTCCGATACCCTCATCTTCCGTCGCCTAGCGGTCAATGGATTTTCGACACAACTTTGGCCATCGCTTCGGAAGCTTCCCATCGGTTTTCGAGTCGAAGGCTTAACTGAGCGACAGTCCTGCGGTGAGCCTCATCAACTCCTGCCTCAGCATGTCTTTCGGAAACAGGCACACGCTGAACTCTCGACTGCCGAGCAATTGGCTTAGTCGAACTTCGCGCCTTACCTGCTCGAGTTCCTGTTCGAGTTCCCGTCGTTTTCCGCTCAGGTTTGAATTCAATGCTAGGTTGGCCGTCTCAATTGCTCGATGACGCACCCTGAGTTCATGATAATCCGCACAGGGACGACCAATCCATCGACTCTTCTCCGCGGCCCACTCCAATTGCCGATGATGCTCGGAGTGGTTCGGATCGAGATGATCCTCCGGGTGATAGATCAGATCTCGGACCGCCTGTTTGAGTCGTGGAATATCCTGCGGGACGGCATTCGGCTTCTCTAGGGGAAGCTGCAACGTGGCAGTCAATGTCATATAACCCGGCGGCTGGAATCCCCACAAACGGTTGATGATTTGATCGGTCAGCTGGTCATACTTGGCTCCGCCAATTCCGTGCAGGAACATCTGAGATAGGATCAATCGCAAGAAGCAAGTGGTCATCAGAGCACGCGGGCGAATGACTTCGTCAACATCCTGCATTCGAAGCCAGGAAGCGAGTTGGCGACGCGGAATGATCGCTTCCCAACCGACGAGATCACCGAGATGCACTTCATGACCTCGGATCCGCACATACAACCGGCGACGAGCACCACCCTGTTTCGAGTAAACCCAGAAAGGTGCTTCGACCCAAGGCCCATTGGTCTCCAAGGCAGGAACAGGGTGGGATCGACTGCGAACGCGATTGGCTTTTCGGTAGTCGCATAGTGCGGAGTTGTAGACAGCTTGAATCCGTCCCGGATGACCAAGCAGAACGGCAGCAAATCTGCAAAATGACTCGGTTTGACAGAGTCGACTCAAAGGCACCTCAAGTGTCTCAAGTCCCCACTTACCTTCCAGCTGGTGGCGAAGAGCAGCAACCCTTTGACCAAGGTTGGACGACCATTTCCCAACTTCCCGAGCACCGCGCCACCATTCCTCGACCAACGGGTCTGCGACCCTGCCAGATAGGGCATGGCGAACTCGACGAGGAAACGAGAAAAATGCTTCCTCGTCGACAACTTGACGCGTTTCAAATGGCACCCCTTCCCGGGACTGATCAAAAGCCACCACTTCCAGATGGGGCGACGTTGCTGGACCCGACGGAGCCTTGATGCTTGTGGTTTGACAGACATCGTTATCGATGATCACATTCAGGGCAGTTGCCTGCAGTTGTTCGGCAACGGAATGAAGGGCGAAGTTCTTAAACCACACGCCCGGGTGAAAAAGCTGAGGTTGATGGCCGCTGCCGACGATTGCTTTTCCGCAGGAAGCCGGATCGACATCTCGATATTGAGACGTGTAGGCCGTTGCTGCCTTCAACGCCTCCGACCGTGCCAAGTCACGCAATTCCTGCAGGTCTTCACCCCAATCACCCATGCTGGCCTGTTGTAACACAAGCGCGTTTTCATGCCACATCGCTGAAACCCCAGGCCCCTGGGGAATGCAAACGGACTCTCCGTGACCGCGAGGTGCCCGAATCGAGAATTCGGTGTGTGGCAAATCGACCTGCGTCATTCGGCAGTCTCTCCAACGAAGGCTTCATAACATTCGCTGGAGACATTTTTCAGGGCTCGATCCAGCACCTCCTGATAATAGAGATATCTTCGTTCTCCATCGTCCAATGATCCGCCAAAGGATCGCTTTTCATTCAGGTAAATCAGAGGCACTGGCATCTCGACAATGCTCATCTTTTTGCATACTGCCTGAACCCAGAACTCAAGGGGCATCCCATAGCCTGGTTCTTCAATTCTCAGGTGACGCAACGCCTCAACACGATACGCTTTAAAGCCGCAAAAGGCATCGGTCAAGCTCAACTTCAACATTTCGTTCAGTTGTTCGGTGATCCGAGCATTGATCTCGCGACGCTGCTCAGGGGGAAGACTGTCTCCATCAAACGCCTGAAGATACCGACTGCCTGAAACGAGATCCACATTTTGATTTTGGAGGGCCGCCACAAACTCCGGGATACGCTTCGGTTCGTGCTGACCATCACAGTCAATCGTGACCAAAACCTCATATTGATGATCCAAGGCGTATTCAAACGCGGAAATCAGCGCAGCGCCATAGCCCCGATTGACAGGATGAGTGACGGTCTGAATGTCCGAACGCTCACTGAGTCTTTGCGGTGTCTCATCAGATGAACCGTCATCAATGACCACAACGTCGTCGCAGTACTTGAGAACCTCGTCGAGGACTGGGCTCACATGATGAGCTTCGTTAAAGACTGGCAAAGCCGTGACGACTTTTGAGGCCATATTTTCCTCTCTCCGGACCCCCTCACCAACTTTCAACAGAAATTTGGGTTGTTGTGATGAACCACGTTCAGCGTCGGTGGGGTGGCAAACTAATGTTTCAATACTGCTTAGAATTCATTGTAAGTCGACCTCATCGAGCGTCAACGTTTTGACGGGAACAACATTCCCGTAACCTCTTTAGGCAACGGAATTTATGCAAAGGACAACCCAGCCAACCCGATCATCAAAAACGTCGCTTTCCGCGTACTCGCCCAACATCATTCACTCCGCAACGCGGTCAATGGTCCAATTCCGTGGACTCGGCGGGAAAGTACGGCGAAATACACCCGCCCTGACCTTGGCAGACATCGCACTCGCTGAACTCACCGGATCGTCGCCGATCACAATGCTCAATCCGATCGGTGAGCAGATCGACCAATAAGCGATGGCCACCAATCGGTGCAGCGACATAGAACGGCACTTCCGGGAAGGCATTCCCCGCATCCGCGGTCAATTGCGGGATATCCTGAGACCAGTGTCGCCCTGGCAGGAGAAAAAAGGGGCAGACCACGACAGCCGTCGCGCCGCGTTCAACACATCGCTTGAATGCTTGTGCAATCGTGGGTTCGGCGATCTCCATGTGAGCAGGTTCCACGATGTCGAAGCCCGAGCGTCTCGAAAATTGCTGAACAAAGGTCTCAAACGCCTGATTACTTGCCTCGCGACGTGACCCATGGTCGACCACAATGACACCTCGCGGCATCGCAATTCTCCCGGTCTGAAGTAAGGAGCGACCTTATGGAATCATCTACGGGGCTGGTCTTGAAGCGGGAGGGCGGCCCCCCGCTGCAGGTCGACCCGAAGGGCAACACTTCTCGGGACAAACGTCATGGCACGGGCCATGTGGACCCAACGCCAACTTTTCGTTGCCCAGTGCCCTCTCTTCGATCAACTGACGAATCATGGACACAAAGGGAGCCGCGGTACCGACGGTTTTAGCACGTCGCATATTGATGCCAAGTTCGCTGCATAGCTCGATTGCTTCTGTATCAAGATCGAAGAGAACTTCCATGTGATCCGAAACGAAACCAATGGGCATGATCACCATTTCGGTGATGCCTTGTTGGTGAAGGTCCCGGATGTGGTCGAGAATATCCGGTTCCAGCCACGGTTGCTGGGGGGGACCACTGCGACTTTGATAGACCAAACTCCAGTCGTCACGACCCAACTCATCACCGACCAGACGACACGCTTCTTTTAGCTGCGACTCATAGAGCGAACCGGTGGCCATACTCATTGGGATACTGTGTGCGGTGAAAATCAAAGCAGCTTTCTCTCGGCGGTCCTCTGGAAACTCGGCCAGAGCCTCCGCGACGTTTGCTGAAACGGGTCCGACAAAGCCTGGGTGATTGTAAAACACCCTCAGCTTGTCGAATTGAGGCGCGTCGTCACCGATTTCCTTCTGGCAAACCTGAATGTTCTCGCGATACTGACGGCAACCTGAGTAACAGCTGAAGGCACTCGTCATGAAGCTGAGAGCTTTTGTGACACCATCTGCCCTCATCTGCTCAATCGCATCCCCAAGCATCGGGTCCCAGTTTCGGTTCCCCCAATAGATCGGAAGATCGATGTCATGGGATTTGAGTTCGGCCTCCAGTGCCGCAATGAGCTTGCGATTCTGTTCGTTAATCGGGCTGACACCGCCGAAATGCTGGTAGTGCTCTGCAACCTCCAGCATTCTCTCACGAGGAACCGGTTTGCCACGAAGGACGTTTTCCAGAAATGGAATCACGTCGTCGGGACCCTCAGGGCCACCGAATGAGACAAATAGCAAAGCGTGATAAGGTCCTAACATCCGCGTCTCCCATGACCGTCTATATGCGAGTCTCTACATCAATCGAAGGCGAACCCCCTAATCAGCATTGTCGATTTACCAGCAAAAAATAAGGCCCCGATCCCCCTGATTTTTTACTCAAGGAGGATCGGGGCCTATCTTCAGTTCGGTGGCCACGACCGTCAGAAACGGAGGTCTATGACGAAACCGACGCCGTCATGGTTTCGTCACTATTCTCACCGAGTGACGCAATCCAGGGATCCATATCCGTGAACATCCTGCCCGGCTCACCCTCGAAGACCTTTCCGACCAATAGGTCGGTGAGGTTGGTACGATGCTGGGGGTAGGCTTTCATGAATTCACCAAAACTGAATTCGGGCGTGTAAAACGCATCCACCAGTTTACGGATCCAAACCACACCTGCCTCGAACGGTTCTCGCCAACTTCCCAATTGTTCGCCGGAGAGATCACCGTTTTCAAACCCCGCAATGATCGCATCCGCCGCCATCTCTCCTGATTTTAATGCGAGGAAGACACCGGAAGAATAAATCGGGTCGATGAAACCGTAGGCGTCGCCAACGAGCACCCAGCCTTCACCTGCGACCTGACGAGACTTGTAGCTGAACTCTTTCGCGACGTGGAATTTTCCAACCTGCTTCGCATCCTGCAAACGATTTTTGATGCCAACGCATTGCTGCCACTCATCATGGAATGTCTGCTCCGGAGTCCCCCTTCCCTTCAGAAGGTAGTCGTTATCCGAGACGACACCCACGCTCACGGTGTCGTCGCTGAGGGGGATATACCAGAACCAGCACTTTTTGCTGTTCGTGTGCAAGATAGCCGTCACTTCGGGTTCTGACGAAGAATTCCGTCTCGCATCTTTGAAGTAGGTCCAGATGGCTGCTTTTTTGAGGTGCGGATCCACCTCTTTGGTCTTCATGTTCGACGAAATCATTGCTTGCTGACCGCTTGCATCCACCACCATTTTGGTCTCGACCGTCACCTCATGACCCTCGCGATCTCTGAGGGTCACCTGATGAAGTCCGGAATCGTTAAGTGTGATGTTGAGGACACGAGTTTGGTCAAAACAGGTCGCACCCTTCTCGGACGCGTTGTCAAATAAGACTTTATCAAACTCTCCCCGCTGAACGTGGAGTGTGTCAGCACATTCGCGATCGTCCGCATCTCGAAAGAAGAAAGGTTGCGATTCCTTACCTTCGTGATTGACGAATTGGACACCATTCTTTTTGGTGAACATGCCATTTTGGAGTTTGTCCAGCACCCCAAGTCGTTCTAGCGACCAATAGGTCTCCGGCATCAGCGACTCACCAACATGGAAACGGGGCATCTTTTCCCGTTCGACAAGGAGTGTCTGAATTCCCTTTTCGGCCACCAAGGCCGCCGTCGTCGCTCCGGCAGGACCGCCGCCGACCACAACACAATCATACTGGTTCTTCATTGAATCCATGTTTCACACCCAAAACAAACCGGTTCGAACATTAGTGAGTGGGAAGAACAAATTTCTCAACCACCCAATGGATTGAATGGGCTAATTGAGAATTTTGTTGATTTACCCGTTATTTTTGGCTGAGACAACGGCCTTAGCAACCCGAAAGTCGTCTGAGAGCCGCCACAAAAAAGGAATTTAAGGCCGTTTTTGGCAAAACAACCGTGTCTTGGCGCATTCCTCTAGACCGTAATACCGTGATGTAGTCTTCCTCAATAACAAATTTCTCTTTCAAGCAGGGAAAAAGGCCCACAAATCGATGGCCATCCGAATCGCTGAACACCTCGTCAGCAGCGTCTTCTGGGGCTAAACTTGTTTATGTAGCCGGCTTAATAATTGACGAAGATTGCGGCGATAGGACTGCGAATTGCCGGCCCTTGATCTACCGGAATTTATGAAGAGCACGCTCCATGTTGACAAGAAAACCGATCTTCCCCAATGTCCTTGAAGTCAATTACCAGCTGGGCGAAATCATTGGATGCAATGTGTACGTCGTTTACGACCAAGATGAGTGGTTGATGATCGACATTGGTTATGTCGACACCGTCGAAGAAATTATCGAGATGATCCGCCAACTCGACTTCCCGTTGGCGAACTGCAAAAACTTGATCGCAACCCATGCAGACGTTGATCACATTCAAGGGTTGGCCCAAGCAAAATCCATGCTGCGAACCCGTGTGGCCGCTCACACCAAGGCCGCTGCACCGCTCAAGTCGGGGGATAAACTGGTCACGTTCGCCGAGATCGCTGCCCAGAAAATCAACATGGACATGCCTTCAGTCGAAGTGGATGACCTGCTGAAAGACGGGGACAAGATAAAGGTAGGGAATCTTGAATTGGAAGTCTGGGAGACGCCAGGTCACACCGACAGCCAGCTCGCATTTCGGTTGGGCAACCTGCTTTTCAGTGGGGATAACATCTTCCGTGATGGTGGCGTTGGAGCCATTGACGCGCACCACGGTAGCGATTTGGTCTCGTTCATTCAGTCGTTGCAACGAATCAGAGCAAGTAGTGTGGAATGGCTCCTTCCGAGCCACGGCCCCATTTTTCGCAAGGACGATCAGCTGATCGACGCAACCATCGAGCGTCTCAATCGTTACCTTCACATGCCAGACTTTGGCACCTGCGCCCAGGATTGGCCTCTGATGGACGAATGGGAGAAAGAACTCGCCGAAGGCAAATTCCCAGAAGCATCCTGAGACACGTTATGACGGATTTAGCGGTATTTCTTTAATTGAAGGTCGCGGAATTGCCGATGATCCTCTTCAGGTATCCGTCTTGCGTCATCTTTTCGTGACGCAGGTCTTTATTTACGGAAGCTGGAGGGGGGAACCTCAATGATTCGTCGTTCGTTGTTGGCGCTAGGATGCGCCGCTGTGATGTTCTTCTGTGTCTCGGACTCGGAGGCCCAGGCCCAAACAACCCAACAACATGCGTACGGACGTGTTTGGGGTGGCGAGTACAACATGCGGGACTGGGATCGTTTTTATCACTATCCGTACGTGTACTATCCCCAGAATTACTACGGGAATGATTACTATCGCTCAAGCGAGAGTTTGTACTATCGGTACCCGCAGGAAATGCGTGTCCCGGTTTACAACAAGGGGTGGCAGAATTACTATCCCAAGCCTCGCCGATATCACTGGGGCCATCACTTTTACTTGGACGTCTTTTAATCGAAGACCCTTGGAAAACTGAATCCACGACCGCAGCCCTGTTGAGCCTTGTTCAACAGGGCTGTTTGTCATTGGCGAGCTTTAAGACTTGTCCTTCTTTCCATTGGCATCCCGCCTAGAACATTTCTGACGTTTCTTGACTCAGTCGTCGTCATCATCGCGGAAGTCTTTGATCGGGGCCCTTGCGGCCTCCAATGCTTCTCGCGTCAGTCGTGCAAATTCAGGATCCCTCGTCTCCAGCAATGTCTCCAACAACTCTTGCTCCGGGGCTTGCGTAAATTCGGCTAATGGGATGCCCGTAAATGTCTCTGCCCATTGCTCATACTCGACGCGACTGATCAATCCCAACTTGAAATAGAGGCGGGCTTCGAGAGCAAAGTCCCACGAAGTGCCTTCTGTATCTTCAGAGGCCGCCGCCATCCGCCCACGGATTTGCTCAGGCGTCAGCGCGGGAAGTGGTTCCATGACCAGTTCATTCCGCACCCATTTGTCAAATTCATTCAAAGCAATCGCAAGTGGATTCTTTTTCGTCGGATCCTGAGTCGCGACGTAGGTCAGGATGTTGTTGACGGGATCGGTCTGAAAGATGGGTTCGTTCTTGACCACATCAAATATCGTAAGTCTCGTGGTGTGATGCTTGGCCCCCCTCGCGGTTCTCTGTCGACTCACGTCAAAAAATAAAATAAGGTCCAGCCCCTTCGTTTTCGCGAGATCCATCAGATTCTTCCGAGAATTGTTCCCAAGAAACTCAATTCCTGGACGTAGCGCACGGGGTGAGTACTCGTCGCCAGACCGTGTCTGAGCATTTGCCTGAAAATCAGCCTGAGCCCAGGGTCCCCAGTTCCCTGCGTTCTGTCGTGCCTCCATCATTCGGTAGACTTCATTGCCAAAATCACCCAAGAGCTTGTCCACCACGGAAATTTTTGTGCCACGATTCGCCGGCGCCCCTCCAGACTTATATCGAAAGGGTTCCGGATCATAACCAAATCGACCCCCAATCGGACATTCGACGCCAATTCCCACTCTCGGAAAAATAACAGGACGCTTTAACGCTGGAACCCATTTCATTTCACCGATGAAGACGTCTCCCGCATCGACAAGCAAACTCAAATCGAGAAGATCAAAAGTATGGTCCAACTCTCCTGCCTTCAATCGAGATCGGACGATTTGCATCAAGTCATATGAGAGGTTATTGACTGGCGATGCCGTATCGGTTGTCCCAGTGTTGGCTCCTACAGGAGTCGGCTTGGAGTTTGACGGGGGCACACCCTCCGATGTCGAAGTCGAGTTTGCCGAGGCAACACGATTCGTCTTTGCTCCGGTGTACTCGATATCGGACCGAATGAAGGATTCTCCTGCGTCGATGGTGTACATCGAGTTGTAGGCTCCTTTGCCAGCATTGGTTGCGATCCGTGTCACGTCACCCGACCCCCACACCACAAGGTGATGGTCATTGTTGAATACCGCTAACCCCTGTGTCGGCATCTCCCGCTTCGGCTTGTACTCCTCGGGTTTCGTCCACGGGACAGCGGCCTCCGAAGCGACAAGAACCAACATGACGGTATTGCCTAAACCGTCCTCCACTCGCTTGGCGAAGGTGGGCCTTGGTCCTGAAAATAACGTTGAAGATCCCAGAGGAACTTGAACGCAGGTGTATCCTGCCTCAGTCGCGCCGGTGTAATACTCCCTAGGCATCATTTCCAGCAGATCTCGATTGGTGGGGCTATCCCAAGGCTCATCCAGCGCGAACTGGCTGTAGAGTGCGTTATATCCCATCAAGGGCAGCATGTGCACGCGCCAACTCAATAGCGGTCTGGAGCCCGAATACATGGCCGCCGCCGGAAGAGATCTTTTCTCATCAATATGTTTTTTGAATACCTGCCCGATCTGATCGAGTCTCTCCGTGTATGCGGCTTCGTTTTCTGCAATAGGGCCTTTGGGCGGAAACTCTTTAATCGTAATCTCGGGCGAAATTCCAGGCTCCTCGCCAGACTTGGTTTCTGCAGGTTGAGTTGAAACGCCTGGTGGCGTCCCCGGTGGGTCAGAACTTTCGACCGTCGATTTCCCTGCCGAACCGGCCACGCTTGGCGGAGTTTGAATTTCAGGCGGACTCGCGGCGGGCTGAACAACTTCTTCATCGTCCTTCGGCCTCCGGATCGCCTTTCTCATCATCTCCTCTTGGGTGGTGGTTCCTCCGCAACCCACCAACGTGATGACGATTCCCGTTATGCCCCAAATTTTCTTTGACATCATGATCGGCTATCTCCGCTTCCATCTGCTGCAGCGATCGTCACCACGGTAAAGCAAACTGCAATCTAAGATCAAACTGACAAAATCAATCTTCAAACATCGACTCCGCGGGAGTCGTCAGTGCGTGCATGAATCCGATGCTCCGGGCAGCGCCTCCGGTAATATGCAGTTCCGCGCCCTCGGTCACAAAGCCCTCCTTGCTCGCAGCAGTACAACTACGCTCAATTTCACGGACTGCATTTCCGATCGGTTTCTCCACGGCCTGAGCGAGTGCAAGGAGTTCCGAAGAGCCAAAGGGCTGCAATTTGACCTGCTCCGCATCCGCATAAGGCAACTTCAATTCGCGACCGATGGCGAGGCTCATTTGAGAACCACCGTGACTTGTCGTGCGAAACCAGAAACGATCCTGATTGACCAATACCATTTGCATACTTTCGGCTCCCACGTCCACAAGAATGCGGGGTCGGTCCTCATTGCTCTCCAGAGTCTGCTCTTGCTGAAAACGGAGCAATTGGAAAAGTGCAAGGGCGTCGCATTGCAGTCCGATCACGTTGAAATCGAGGAGTTTCAGCATCTGCATTCTTTGTTGAACTTCGTCTTTGCGCGCGGTCAAAACCGCCACGGGCACCCGTCCAGATTCGAGTGTGGCAAAACGAGCCCAAAACCATTCCACATCGTCCAGAGGGAATGGAATGCTGTGCCTGGCCTCCGCCTCCACCATGGCAACAAACTTCTTATCCTCGACGCTTGGAAATTGCATGAATCGAGCAAGCGTTTGATTCGAAGAGATGGAAAACAAGCAGGGTGTGCCCTTCAAATCCGCATCATCCCTCAACTTGACAAGAGCTCCGCGTAAAAGCTCCCTTTCCTCTGCCGCAGTTCTGGTTTGGGGAGCCGACTTCTCCAATTCCAAAACTCGAATATCCTGTATCGAGAAATCCTCTCCTTGCCGAGCGAGTTTCACTGCCTTGATCGAGGATATCCCCAAATCAATCCCCCATGCTTCGGCGGGCGGCTTGGCCTTGAAACCCAGCTTGGAAATCAGGCTCTTCTTCTCCCCTGAAAACATCTCGCTGATCACACCCGCACCGATTGCCTGTACGGCCAATCCCAGCGCGACACTGAATTTCTGATGACCAAAAATGCCCCCAGGAAACTTTACTTTTCCAAGCGTGAAGCCTTTCAGCGGATTAAAAAACTTCACTCCACTGCCGATAACCGCATCACCTTCTTTGGAGACCCAGGTGGAAATGGAGCCTGATTTGACCGAGTCTTCCCAACGCTGTCGAGCGTGCACTTGCCACTCTTTTGCCTGACGACTCTTTGATGCAAGTTTCGCGTACCGCGCGGTGCAGGCGACCAAATTTTCATCGACATACGGGCTTGCCTTCAAATACGTTACCATCCAAGAAGCTTCGGCACAGAGGTCCTTGAGTTGCTTGGTCTCTTCCCTTTCAAACTCCTCGGGAACGCGACGAATCAACCGAGCAGCCTCCGTAAATTTCTGTGCCTCGTATAGCGCATACGCCTTTTTGAAAACCTGATCCCGTAATTGCTGACCCACCTTTCGAAATTTCAGATCTTTTGGGGTGAGCTTGACCAATTTCGCGAGATCTTCAAATGCATCCATCGGTTGAGTTTTAAGCAACGCGGGTAGGGCCGTTTTCAGCCGCTGAATTTCATCACACTGACCTTGGCATAATTGAATCAGCGTTTCGACTTCATCCGTCTTTAGTGGCCCAGGAATCTTACCGAGCAACTGGAGTGCTTCATCGTACTCCTGCTTCTCAATCAACCTCTTCGCCAATTCGAAGTCCTGTTCGACACGCGTCTCAGCTCGGTCATGCAAACCTTGAAGGTCAACCAAACGCTGTTTTGCATAGGCGATTGCATCGGCATATCGTTCAGCATCCATCGAGAGCAACGACCGGCATACCCTCATGGCTTCGCCGAAATCTCCGCGTCGTTGAAGTGCTTTGACCTGCTCAAGACGTTCATTGACCTTTTTCGCTTCATCCTCAAACCACGCCTTGATATTGGACCCACATTTGCCGCAAAATTTTTCAGAAACTGAAACACGTTCACCGCATGCCGGGCAATCCAACCATAGTGAGGATCCGCATTCGCTGCAGAATTCCTTACTGACTGAATTGTACGACGAGCAGTTTGGGCATTGCACAGTGAGAGTTGGTGGTGGATCACTCATGAAACATCGACCGTCGATTTTTTTAATTGACACGAATGCTCGGTTTTCGCCGAATTATAAATTCCCTTGCGCCACCGGCAGGATGACGGCATGTATTTGCAAGTCGAGTTCTTTGATCCTTGGATGATCAAACTCAAGCCGAATCTTCCCGGCAGTATCTGCTGTAAAGGTCCCTGGCGGTGAGTAAGGAGGAATCGACATCGTCAAAGTGTAGAGGCCCTTCTCAGGATTCTGAGGCTCGACTTCGACCTTCAGATACCTCGGACTGACTTGAGCTTCTTTCAGAACGATTTTTTTTTCTTCATCGTTAATGCGAAGGAACATTTTGGAAACCTTGCCTGTTGATGACGTCACAACACCGAAATTTACTGTCCCCTCGGACGAAAGTTCCTTCCCAAAAATCGTCAACCGCTTCGCCGTGTAACCTTGGACGCTCAGCGAGATTTTTTCTAACTCGCCTTTCTCTTCAGCACCGGGCTTTTTGACCGTGAGTGTCAACTCCTCCTCAAATCGCCCTCTCGGCAGATCCCCCGGCGCGGTGATACTGACGGCGTAAGCAAACTTGGTTCGCAAAGGCAATTCTTCCACGGGCACCTGCTCGATGCTCCAATCGAATCGAGGGTTGGAAATCACTCCTTCCACCACCTCGAACTCATCACAGGTCTCACTGAAGAGGAGCATTTCACGAGTTTGCGACTTGCCCGGCCATATTTTTGGGAACATCAGGACGTCTTGATCAAACCCGAGCGTTGTAAGAACCGACCCGCTGACACGGAATTTTAGAAGCGGCTGATCAGGGTCATTGGTCCTTAGCGAGGCACCATGCCGATACTCTTCCGAGGGGAATTTCGTGTTCCACACCAATTCCGCGACCACCGATTGCCCGGGCTGCACAATTCGATCCTTCACCTTGAAACCCACACAAAAACAGGTCTTGCCACCGTCGAACAAAGTCAAGGGAGCGTCTCCTTCGTTTTTGATCACGAACTCACAGGAGGCCTCGGAGTTGGGTTCCATCACTCCGAAATTGTGCTCAAAAGACTCGACGACGGCCTTCGGAATGCCCTCGGCCGCAGACGCTTCTTGGAAACGTTTCTTTTCAACCTCCATTTTTTCCCGGGCGTCGGCGAGTTGTTTGGTCACGGCATAGCTATCGGGAAACGCCCTTTGCTTGCCAGGATCAAAATTTAGATCGCCGACGAGGAGAAAAACTACGAATCCAAGAGGCGCAATCAAAATTACTTTGCTCATTTTCCAAGTTCATTCTTTTTCGATGATCGAAAGCCAAGGTGAGAACACAGGTCGAATCGTGACCTTCTTGCTGACGCACCGCTGATCAGGGGCGGAGGCATCAAATAAAGTCAATCAAACGTGTCCTTCGGCTCACCCTTTTTGCCCCATGAAATCCGCCCCGGATCCTCGCCAGCAAATGGAGGTACACTTCGAGTCTCTGCTCTTCCCGACCCCGCCTGAACCGCCAGGGATTGGAAAAAAGAGGCCGGGAAAAATTCACCGACCCCCATTTTTCCAATGGCGGTGTAAACACACGCGCTAGCAAGCCGCAGGCGAACAACACCTGCGACTTCTGAAGATCAAAGGTTGAAGGCGAATTAGTCTTCAAACACGTTCAACTTGTCCGTCTTGATGAGGAAGACGCCGTTGAACATCGATTCGGGACCGATTTCGACTTCAGGACCTCGGTAACCGATACCGCCGTATTGAGCCTCTGTGAGGTTCTTTGGCACAGGGAAACCTGGATTCAAGAATCCATCGCCGTTGAAGTCCGTGTAGGTACGAGTGCTACCGTCCGCGAAAAGAATGTTCGCTGTCTTCTTTTTGCCTGATCCATGAACAGCAAACCAGTCACGGGTATCCTGCAAGTAGGTTCCGGATCCGGCAGGACCTGTTGGAGGAGGCAACTGTCCACCAGAAGTTTCGGCGACCTTTTGAGCGGTCAACGATCCTTGTTGTGGCATCAGACTGATGGCCTTGTTGGTGTCGTTGTAATACGCAGGCCCGTCATTAAAAGCCTCTGAAAGCAAAGAGCCTTGAGTAAGGAACTCCTTCGCCGCAACACTTCCTTGAGCAAAAGGATCAGCGCTGCCATCTTCAAGAGATGCCGAGTAAGAAATGTTGAAAGCGAGAATCGCTTCGTCGACATCACCCGGCGCCGAATCACCGAGAACACCAATATTCGAAAGAGTGATCGCACCACTTTCAGCCACCCTTCGAGTCAGTGGACCACGTGTGGTACTCAGACCCTTCAAGCCCGTCTTTCCTGCGGCACCTGCGGCGAGGATATCACCTGAAGCATCCACGGTAAACTTGGGCACACTTCGAACCAGGTGCCAACCGGCAGCGTAATTGGTGTTGTACCCCTGCTCTAGAAAAGCACGTGCGATGACGGCTTGCCGCTCGGGAGTGTTGGGCGCTGTCGCCCCAAAAGTAGACGTACCACCACTACCGCTCGCCCCGTTGAAAGATGCGGCGCCACAAACTCCATCAGAAAGTCGGACCAAAGGAGCCCCGTCTTTCGAATCCGTCGTGTCCTTGCCAAGCAGGTCATTAAGTTTCTCCGAACCACGCAGGGGATTCGAAGGGCAGACGATCACGTTACCGTCGGCGGCATTCATGTTGACGAGGTCAGCGACCCAACCCCAAGTGTCCATGCAACCATCGCGACGGAAATCGCTGGCTCCGGTGCAGTAACGTTCGTTTGGATCATTGTCAGCAAAAAGATGCAGGCCGATTCCGATATTTCGCAAATTATTCTGGCAGGCAGCTCGCCGGGCAGATTCGCGAGCCAACAGGACCGCTGGCACGAGAAGGGCCACTAAGATCGCAATGATGGAAATCACGACCAAGAGCTCGATCAGGGTAAAACCCTTGCGGGTTCGAAGATCAATTGACATTTCTTTTTTAAACCTTTCGATTTAGACTCTTGTAATACACTGTGGTTTCCGCTGTTTTCACTGTCTTGTTACCACCAAGACACAACGGAATAGCAATGAGCTGATTGCTTTCTCGTTGATGTTGGGCAGCGGGAGCCCTTTTCCATTCCCCTAAGCTCAGCTCTCCCCCTTCTCCGTAAGATCTGTTTCCCGTTTTTCAACGCACCTTGTGCCCGCTTGAGATTCAGGTGAGGATTTCGGCGAGACTTCAGTCGCGAAAATCGTAGGTTGCTCGCAAGCAGACAGGACCGAGTCCACACCACTCATTTGCCCCACTACCCCGAGGCGCTGTATATGGTCTCGGCGGTAGATGAAGAATGAATGAATCGATCGTGAATGTTCGATTCAACTTAGTTCCTTTCCATCGCGTCTCGATCGTAGATGGAATAGAGCGTTGCCATCTCTTCGTGATGCAACTCCTGAAGGTCATCTGCGAATCCGCCGACAGGACTGAAACCGGTATTGATCAAGGCGTCGCCATTCTGATCTTGGACTGCCCGCACGCTTCCATCTCCAAAGAGAACCATCGTGCTACCGCGATGTAAGGGCGCGAATGGCCGGTAATCCTGCCGAGTTCCAAGAGCCCAAACGCCCCACCACTGACTTCGGGGCGTGTTATTTCCAAAGGTAGGAACTTCCATTGTGTCGCGGCGAACCGGACCGGGTGTGTAAGTCACCGCCATCCCTGTTCCCGAGGGAAAATTACCGATGTTCTCGGGAAGCACCTGGCCTGCTCCCCCTCCATCCGCAAGGAACGGTACGAAGGAGGCGGAAATAGCGGCTCGGTCAAGGTCCCCTTGCCTTAAGGGTCCATTGGTGACGTTTCGAGAAAAAATCGACGTATCGCACCCATTCACTGCGGGTTGCGGATTCCCATTACTTTTAAGTCGCAAACCACCTCGAACCAGAAACCAGGATGCCGTGTAGTTGGTGTTGTAGTGCTTCTTCAGAATCTTCTCTTCGACCAAAATTCTACGGTTTTCCCCCGGCGCAATATTGCCGTCGAGAATCGTGCGACACGGATTCACAATCGAGCTTCCGTCTGGAGCCGTCCGGCCTTGACTCCCGTAGACATTCACACAGCCTTGCAGTGAGCTGATGGAGGATGGATCTGCGGACAAGAGCGCACCATACGCTGCTGAAACGCGGTTGTCGTTTGAAGTGCAGAGCATTTGCCCCACGGCAATCTCACTGTTGACCAAATCTGCCACCCAACCGATTTCAGTGACGGCACCGTCATTCAACCAGTCAAAAGCCCCGGTGCAATACCGACCCGCTTCGTTCGCTTTGGCGGTCAGGCCAATACCAATCTGCCTGAGATTATTTTGGCACATTGTTTTTCTCGCGGATTCCCGAGCAATAAAAATCGCGGGCATCAACAAAGCGACAAGGATCCCGATGATGGAGATGACCACCAGCATTTCGACCAGTGTGAAACCTCGACGACTCCTTCTTCGACTCAAGTCACGCTTTTTCATTGCCAACTTCCTTTGCGGTGGCGAGTTCATTCAGGGAAACCCACATCGTCAGCCGAACGCTCTTTCCATGTTCTGGGCAAGCATCAAGACTCTCGCTGCCACTGACCATGGCCCGGATTATTAGGCTGCCGAATAAACACTCAATGAAGCAAGCATTAAGAATCGATGAATTGAAGACTCGCGGACGCAAGGCCGCTCAAGCATCAGATGTTTAAAGAGTTCTTTGTGCCTGTCTTGTCGACACTAGGGGTACTTTTCTATCCTCAGGGGGCCTCTTAGAACGTTACCCGATTCCTCCTTCACGGCTTTTTAATCAAAGATGAACAACTTCCTCACAAAACCCTCGACTCAAGAGATTTTTTTCCCAAGCGACCACCCGCTACACGGACACGAGAGAGCCGTACAAAGTCTTCGAAGGTGTGGTTTCGACTTTCAGAAACGAGGCTGGTCAGTGGGAACGAGTTCGAACTACAGCGTCGTCGCAAGTCGACATCCGTTGAAGTTGGTCGTGACGGCAAGCGGCAAACACAAAGAAATGCTTGCTGCCGAAGATTTCGTGGTGACCGATGAGCATGGACAGCCAACCGTACCCGGACAGCCCAAGTCGAGCGCCGAGACATTACTTCACTGCGTGGTCGCCAATGCCCGACCTGAAGTCGGAGCCATTCTGCACACGCACTCGGTCTGGTCGACCGTGCTGTCGGACTACTTCTTTGAAGAGAAGGGTTTTGAAATCGAAGGCTTCGAAATGCTTAAGGGCTTGAGTGGTATCTCCACTCACGAAACCCGACACTGGGTCAACATCTTTCCGAATACCCAGGACATTCCGGTCCTTGCAAAACAGGTCGAGGCGTTCATCCAAGATCCGGAAAAAGGACTGACGCACGGCTATCTCATCCACCAACACGGGCTCTACACGTGGGGAAAAGACATCGACGAGGCTCGCAGGCACATCGAAGTCTACGAGTTCTTGTTTGAGTGCCTCGCCCGAAAAATGATGCTTAAACGATAAGCTCCATGGCCCATGTCTGAAGATTCAATTGGAGCTTTTGCGCTGTTCAATCAGGCTGACCTTCATGCGAGCCCTCATGACGCATGTGTTGAAGGTAGAGCCAGATCGCGTCAAATTGAGGCATCGCTTCACCATTGAGAACCTCGGTGACTTTCGTTGTTTTTCGATCCTCGCTGTATCGAGGCATCTTGGTCAAAGGATCGATTCGCAACGGGTCCAACATCCAACGGCGATAGTATCCATACTTCAATCGGTCTGCCGCGTCCAAGAGGTTGATGCCTAATGCAACTTGAGTCTTCTGATCTCCGGTGGCTGGCATTTGCCCCAAGGCGTGACACTGACGGCAATCAAACCCCTGCAGCTGTCCAAGAAGGGGTTTGCCCAACTCCGCCAAAGCGAGATTCTCGGGCTCGCTGGTGGATTCCGAATGCGTGGATGGAGCGTGTTGCCGGTGCCACCCACGCGCGATGCCATGACCATACTCCGAGAACATCGGCATCCGGGCCCGCAACCATGGCCTGAGCGGTTTCTCCGAGCCCTCGGCTAGAAATTGGCCCAGCCATTTCTCGTTGAACTTGTCTCCGGCCCAACTCAGATCCGGCAGCCGCTCGGGCGTCAGTCCTTGGATGGACTCGTCAAAAAGAATTTCTGCAAGCTCTCCCCCAAGGCCATCCCTTTGATGGCACGAGTAACAACGCAAATCCTGAAACCATCTCTCAGCTCGTTCTTCGGGACTATCGTACGCGAGAGTAGGTAACTGCTCATCGACCCACTGACTCAATCTCTCTCGTCGAGGTTCTTCAAAATTGAAATCGGGAATCACGGGGAATGAAGCCGATTTTTTTGCCTTTGAATCTGCGGATCGAAGACAACCCTCATCCGATCGCAGCGATGTGGCTGGAACGCTCCATCGTCGAGCGCGAGTTGGATTGTCCGTTGAATTGTGCATCGCGTGACAATTGGCGCAACCATATTCCACGAACGCCTTCTCTCCTTCCTCAACATGACCTTCTTCCACCTCGGCCAGTTCATGATCGTTGCCAAGCGACAGGAGGAAAGCGGACAGTTGGTTGAGTTCCGAGTCATCAAGATGAAAGGCTGGCATCCGATGATGTTTCTGATTTCGGGAAGGATTTTTCAGAAAAGCACGAATGGAATCCCGAGTGTATTTCTGTTCGACGTGTTGAAGAGAAATTCTGGAGCTGCTTGGGACTTCGTTGCGAAGTTGATGACAAGCGATGCACCCGATTTCCTCGAACAGATATTCGCCCGCCTCCTGTTCGTCTTTCGTCTGCGATGGATTGGTCTTGGCATTCAACTCTCGGTCTTTGGCGTTCTCCTCCTCGAGTTGAGATTTGGATCTCAGGAATGCCACCAGATTTGAAACGGTCTCTTGATGCTCAGGATTCTGCGGATCGAACAGGGTAGGCATCTCACTTTGGGCGTCCAACGAGTGAGGATTCATGATCCAGTGATACAGCCACGAAGCTTTCAGATCTTTTCCGACTCGGGATAACGATGGGGCTTCAAAATCCAACTCGGTCATTCGCTGCGGCGACTTAAGAATGTCATCCGAGAGTTGGTGACATCGATAGCATTGAAAACGTGCAAAATCGCCGCGAGCAAGTCGCTCCGTTTTTGCACGAACAAGGCCCGGGTTCGATGGGTCGTGGAACCAACGGTTCGACGGAATCGGCTCTCGTTCGAAGTCAATGCTTGACCACATCAACTGAAATCCGGCAGTCGGCTCCTTGGGCGTATCCCAAGTCAATTCCACCCGGTTCAATCCCTTTTCGAGTAAAATTCCGGACCAGGTGGTTTCCCGCTTCTCAGGATGAGTCTCAGCTGTCAGAACCTGGTCATTCACACTTAGATCGGCACTCCCCGCTCCGAAGCCGTGAAAGTCCACTGGCTGACTTCGATCGACGTAGAGCCACCCCTCAAAGATCGCCTTAAGCTCTCGGGGCTCGATCGTCGGGGAGACGTGCAAACCGTCGAGCTCCAAAGCGGCAAAACGGTTCACCCGGACATCGCGTTCGAACCCTCCATCAATCCGTTGCTGGCTCAGTCGTAGAATCAATCCTGATTCGAGTTCTTCTCGTCGCGGTCTGGCGAACCGATCCAACTGGATCGTTGCCGCATGTGGCCCTGGCTCCCCGGACTTCTCTCCGAGATGGTGCAATGTCAGATAAACCGTCTGATCCATCCCCCGTTTCCGATGATCTGCGATGCGATAAGAAATTGCCAACTGCATGACCGGTTGGATCTTTGGGATCTCGATAAAAACCTGCCGGCGATCTTGAAGTAAAGTCACCGATTTGATTTCAACCTCGTCGTGCCCCTGTTGACCGGGAGCCGACACCTTGTAGTCCGCGGACCCGTAGTCGGCCGCATAACGATAGTTCCATTGTTCAGCCGACCAGTTATTCGGATCTTGAACGGTCGACTCATCGAGGGCGTCCCCAAAGGTCAGAATGAGACCGTTGGCGAGAACTTCTTGACGAACAGGCAATGAAATCTGGTTCGATACAGGACTCAATCGGACCAGGCTTCCGTCATCTACGGAAGCGGATGCCCAGCCCTTAAGTCCCGTCAGATAAAGCTCGCCTGTTCCAGGATGCACGGCCCCGCGACACAAACCGGAGCGACTCTGAAATGGAAGTCGAATGGCGCCGGCTTGCCAGTCACCCTGAATCTTCTCGGGCAAAACCAGAAGAGGCCAACACCTGCCAAAGGAAAGATGGATCATCGCACCGTTAAGCGGTCCCCAGCCTTCTTCCGGTAACCAAACCTGGCCACCACTGGAATTATCGAGCAAACGAGGCAACCAGATCATCGGCCGGTCATAGCCCAAGGGGCGATTGGCATTCGGCTGGGGACCCCGATATCCATAATGCCCCTGCTCTTTGACCACGGCAATATTCGAAGCGGGTGTCCACTCGCCTTCCTGAGGTGCAGCCGTCAACAAACCGTTCGGGCCAAGCCCCATCCCGTTCGGATTACGCAATCCGGTTGCGATCACCTCATGCCGCGAACCGTCTTTCGAGACGCGTTCGATCCCCGTGTTTCCGCGGGCATAATAAAAATTACCATCGCGATCGACCTCAAGACACGTTGCGTAATCATGAGTGCCCGCACTGGTCGAGCCTTGATTATTGAAGTTGATGTAGAGGTCCGCTTCGCCATTCCCATCACGATCTTGCAAACGCGTGATTTGATCTTTACCCAGAACGTGGACCTGCTGGTCTATAATCCGCAGACCCAGGGGTTGATACAGGCCAGTGGCATACCTCCGCCAGGTCACCCTTTCCATTTCACGATCCAGCCCGTCCACCAGCCATACATCACCATGCACCGTACATATGGCGGCGGTACCATTCTCAAAAAAATCGATTCCGCTTAAAAACATAAGCGCTTGATGAGGATTATCGAATGGAACGGAAATCACATCCATTCGTAGGCCCGCCTGAACCTCCCCAGCGGAGCCCTGGGTCTCAAGAGGCTCTCCCCAGAGCAACGGACCTGGCTGCTGCAACTCATCGAAATTCAAAGCCTCGACACCCAGGAGCGCATCGCCCTGCAAAAGGTCTTCCGCATTTCCGACAACGATTTGAAGTTGCTGAGCTTGCTGAGATTCAGGGAGTACCAGCTTGAGGGTCTGGAAGGCTTGCCCCGGTTGGGTGACAAAATCCATTTCAGGAATCGGATTTGAGCCAAGAAACCGAAAGGCGACGGCGGATTCCGGATCGATCAATGAACTCACAATGGTCCAAGATTCGCGTTGCTTCTTCGTGACTGCGCCCGCAATAACATGAGCCAGATTCATTTCCAGCGGCTGTTCGTGTGCTTCGACTTGCAGCGTTCTCAGGCATTGACCCGGAGTAGTCCCAGAAAATCCTTCGGGAGCCTCAAGCACGCCGATGCCATTCACGGTGTAGCCAAGAACACAACTCTGGGGTCTTGGCCACAAGGCCTGATAATGAACCGCCTGATCCCCCCAAGCCGATCCTTGAATTCCCTGCCAGGTCAAAGGACCACCGGGACGGGGATGCCGAATCAGGCCGTATCGCGGTGCTTCGGTCCGAATGAACTCGCCTCCCCACATCGCCCGAGGCGTCATGGTTGACGTGTCATAACAGATCGCACCCTCGGAGTTCGAGTCCAAACTGACCACCAAACCTTTGAGGACGACCTGATCCTCGACCTGCAAACCGGTCGCCAGAAAGGGGCCTTTATCCATTCCCTGCCAACGACCATCGACCGAGTCGTCTTCTGTCCAGCGAAAGCCGATCGCATCTTCTCCCCAATGGCCGGTGATCTTTTCCGTATTGGAGTTGGCTTGCTGTCCTGAATCCGCGCTTTGGTTCTCAATCTCTACCGCGGGAATCAGAATCAACTTCTCAACTCGATTGGAAGAGTTCACAAACGAACCTTCATCATCGACTTGGGAAAAATCCCAGAGTGCAAGTGTGTCTTGATCCATGGCAAGATCCTGAAGCAGATCTTGCTGAGGTCGATGAAGACCTTGGCGAATACGCAAAGTATCCATCACTCCATCGCAACCAATTCCTCCTTCAACAAGACGTCCCACGGCCATGGTCGACCCATCATTTTCCGGAGCCACAACCTCGACTTCCTGATCGGCCACTTTTTGTCCATCCACAAACAGACGAATTCGGTCAGGCGACATTTGCATGGCAACGAGATGCCACTCTCCATCACAAATATCTTCCGTCGATTTGACGTGACTGGTCCCACTGCCAGGCAAGTAGACTGAAAGATGGCCCGTCTTGGCGAAGCTATAGAGTTCCCAATGACTCGAAGACGCTTTTGGCTCGTTGGCGAGCAGAATATTGAAACCAGATTTGGATTCCAGTTTGACAATCAGTTCCACGGTGAATGGTGTTTTCACCAACGACTGACTGCCAATCATTCCAGCAGCTGCGACTCGAAAATCAATGGCCTTGCCAAACTCCCCGGGCGTTAATGCCTCTTGGGCGGCAACGCCCTGAGGTAAAACCCAGACCAGCCCGAATGACAGGAACAAAACCTGCTTCACGCATTGACCCAAAAGTGCAGACATCGATGTGTTCCTGGGAAAGGCTTTCCGACCTCAAAGATACAATATGCGTGACCGCATATCAGACGCTTGGGTCTGGCAACTCTACCATTGAGGTTTTCGTTTTTCCAGAAACGCCGCAACGCCCTCTGCAGCCGCCTCGGTCGTTCGAGCCGTCGCAGCATTTGCCGCTGCAATCGCCTGAAATGTTTTCAATGATTCTCCGATCGTCTCGTTCACAAGCTGCTTGGTAAGCAACAACGATTCGCGCGCTCCCTCAGCAGCACTGGAGCATAACTCCTGAGCACGAACCCAGACCAGATCCGATTTCACGACCTCATGAAACAATCCCATACGCAAAGCTTCATTGGCATCCACCGCTTCGCCGGACAACAACAATCGCGCTGCGGGCCCCGCTCCGAGGCGAAAGCTCAGCAGCGGCGCGGTTTGAGTTGCAACAAGCCCGACCTTGGGTTCCGGCAGCGACACGGTCGCTTCCGGGGCCGCAACGACCATATCCGCCGCCAACGCAAGAGCGACACCGAGTCCACAGACCGGCCCGTGCACGGCTGCAATGATGGGTACGGGGAGTTGCAACATTTTCTCGAGAAGACCTTGTACCTGCTTGGCATCGTCATGCCATTGTTTGAAAAACTCGGGATCTCCGACCCCCTCGGACAGTTCCTTCAGGTCAGTCCCGGCACAGAAAGTTGAGCCAGATGCGGCAAGGATAATGCCGCGAATACCATGAGTCCGATGAAATTCATCGAATGCCTGAGTCAGTTCGCGAATCGTCAGTCGAGATAGTGCATTCCTGACATCTGGACGATTCAAGATGATGGTACCGCTCGGCCCGTCTCGACGTGTTTTGAGTTGCGTCAAATCGACAGGTTCGTCGTCACATTCTTCGTACTCACCGTATTCGATTAGTGGTTCTTCAGGCGTATCGTCAGGAGGTGGCACGTCAGCAATCATGGCGTGGTTCCAATCTTCATTTCAAAAGGCAAACCGCACAGCAGGAATCAAGGGGCAGAATTTCGACGTGGCGTTACAAATGCGGCCAACACGAGTCCCATCAACAATCCAACTCCCACGAGGACAAGAAAGCCCCAGGGGGGCGGATTTTCCTCCAAGCCGAATTTCAGATTCACGCCGAACACTGCCGAAAGCGTTGCCAACGGAAAAAAGAATGCAGCAAGCAGATTCAATCGATGGGCGCTTTGCGCCATTCGATTCGCCGCCGAAGATTGTTCTTCGGAACGTTGAGCAACTGCAAAATCAAGGCTGTTTTTCGCCCCCGCGTAAAGCAATTCGGCACGACGCTCAAGGTCATAAGCGCGATCGCGGAGATTGATCAGGTTGCGATCGCCGTTCACCTGCTTTCGGGCATCCTGAAGGACAGCATGAAGGTTTCGGACGGCACGATGAACCGGAGCTAATCTGTCCAAAACTTCAAAGTAGGATGCCGCCGACACCGCTTCATATTCCTGATTCTCCCAATGGTCGATGACACTCTCATACTCGTCAACATGCAGATTCAGCGCGGCCAAACCTGCCCCCTGCTCACTGGCCATCCAATTCCCATCGGGTTGACGCCAGAAAAAAGCAGCCACTCGCTGGTCTTCATTGGGCTGCGGCGCCTTATGCAGAATCAGAAGCAGATGACCGTCCGCAAACATGGCTCGCTGCCGACCTGATCGATCACCGAGTCGCTCTCGAAAAACGCCCGGCACTTCCCACATTTTCGGTAGTTGAATCTTCTCAGTCATGTTGTGCTCTCGCCGAATCATGCCCAAGACGCCTGGACGAGATGAATCAGTTACCGCGTCGTCTTGATGCGCTCGTAGTGAGGATTAATCACATGCCGTCAGTTTAACAGAAATCTTTGGCCAAGCGATTTCTCATGGTTCATCACTGAGGGAGGACCCCATCGATCTGGCTGATTAATGGCTGTGGATCGTCGATGAAGGCAAAACCAACTTGCAAGGCGACCAGCGGCACATTTCCGATCCGAGCGACATTGAGCTTAACAAGATCCTTCGCGGTACAAACAACGACCTCAACCTCATGCCGACTGACCCAGTCTGTCAGCTCTTGAATATCCCCTCGATCATAACGATGGTGATCGGGAAAGATTCTCCAGCCCACCACATCACAACCTTGGGATTCAAGGGTGGCTCGAAAGGCGTCTGGGTTCCCAATGGCACAGAATCCTGCAACTTTTGCGTGACTCCATTGCTCAAGCGGTTGAAGTGTACCCTCAGTGTCGCGCCAACCCTCGCAGTGGTGGGTCGTCCGAATCAGGGGAGTTTCACCGCCCACGACAGACTGTACCTCACTGACCAACGCCTTGAGTTCAGATTCGGGAATCTGGTTTGCCCGGGTAATCAATATGGCGTCGGCTCGTTTCAAGCCCCGTCTGGGTTCACGCAAAAGGCCTCGAGGTAGGCAATGGCCAAAACCGAATGGATTCAGGGCATCCACAAGCACCCAATCAAGATCGCGATGTAGCCGACGATGCTGAAAACCGTCGTCGAGAACGAGACACTGCGACTCGAGTTCCTCGATCGCAATCCCGGCAGAATCGACCCGATTCGGATTCTGAAGATGGGGCACGTCGGGCAGACGCTGCTCGAGTTCGAGAGCTTCGTCATTGACGCCACTCTGATCTGCTCGGTAGCCCCGACTGAGAATCGCAACGCGAACTTGACGGTCTCGTAGGTGGCGACATAACCAAGCCACCGCAGGTGTCTTACCGGTTCCTCCCGTCGTGATATTGCCCACACTGATCACAGGAACGGAGACGTGGGTCATCTTGTGACCCCGATCAAATCGGCGATTCCGCCAACGGACAATCAAGACGTAGGGCCACTGGGCCGTCCAAAGCAGGCCTCTAAGCAACGATGCGAGGACGCCACGACGTTCGCCTCGCATCAATTCGATCATCGTACGAATCGAAACCATTCCCTTGCGTGCTCACCTCCCTCTTGGAGACGAAGGACTTAATCCGAACTGGTTCGTGACCGCTCAGATAGCCACATTTGAGTTGGCACCATTCCGACTGCCATGAGCACCAGGTTCAGCAGGACCCAACCACCGAGCATATACAGTACACCCTCGGTGAAACCATAAGAGTGCAAACCGAAGCCGAGTTGATTGGTCCCGAACCACGACCATGCAGTAACCACATTGCCGAAGATCGCAAGCACAGCCAAGCCCCGTTCTTTGATCATTGCTCCCCATCGTGCGTGAAGCACAAGAGCGTTCCAAATTACGATGATCAACGCGCCGTTCTCTTTAGGGTCCCAACCCCAGAAACGTCCCCACGAATCGTCGGCCCAAAGACCGCCCAAAACGGTTCCCACGAAACTGAAGAGAAGTGAAAAACAGATCGTACCGTAAATCAGGTTGGAAAAAACTTTTCGGATCGCACCGTTAAACGCCGGAATAAATACGGCACCGATGATGTACGCGAAGGCCAGCATCCCGGCAACGAAAGTTGTCCCGTAACCGACCGTAATGCATACCACATGCGTTGCCAACCAAAACTGAGTGTCCAGTACTGCCTGCATTACCTTGAAGGTATCGTCTTGCGTTCCGAGGTTGTAAGCCAGTAGCAAGGTTATAAAACCAACGATGCAGGCGAGAACATTGCCTACGCTAACTTTGGTGATTCGCTCGATGACGAGAAACAGAATGACGGCGATCCAACCGATAAAGATGGCGGAAGAATAGAGGTTGGTGACCGGAGGCCGGCCAGAAATCCAAATCCTTGCCATTAATCCNATCGTNTGGATTACCAATGCGACCATGATCACTGAGAACGCCGCCTTCCTCCATGATCCGGAAGTAAAGATCCAGGAGAGTGGGCAGATCAAAAACGCAAGCAGATACAAAATGGTTGCCGTGTAAAAAGGAGCCATCGAGCTGTAGCGATACTCGACGCCTACCGTCCTCAGGGGCGTTCCGGCAGGTACCAGTTCGGGAAGTTTCCCTTGATACTGCTCGACCGCGTTATTGAACTCTGCGGATTCCCGATCCTTGTACGACGTAAGGATGGTGGCAAGCAAATTTGCAGCCTCGTTATCGTCTTCGACAATGACTCCCTCGGGATACAGTTCCGCCAGTGACTTCCGAAGAAGGTCAGCGAATCCGTCGACCGAACCACCCATCTGTCCAAGCTGATTCTGAACTCTCCGGAGTAGAGCCACATTGAAGTCACGCTCAAGCAACTGTCGCGTCAACTCGGCCTGCAGGGCCTCGCCCCCCATACCTTCATCTTGCAGTCGCCGCATTTCTGCTTGCTGATAGAGATCGAGCGTCGCCATGCCGATCAGCTGATCAAGTTCCTGATTTCGAACATGTTGACGGAGTGCTGACTCAAGGGCGTCCCCCTGTTTACCTTCTGAAGCGAGCCGATTCCGCTCCTGCATCGTGACGAGCGACAACGCGCCCATATCATACAGTTCGTCCTTGACAAGATACTCGGCCCATCGCTTGGAGATGGTGTCGATTTCCAAAGGTTGTCCATCATCGGCCTGCCCTGCCGCCAACGCGTAGACTTCTCGACGTGCTTCGTGGTAAGTCAGCGTTTCCCATTTCCGCTCACTATCTGAAGTCGGAACCAACAAAGGCAACGACTGACCATCCTGCTTGGTTCGAGCGGCAACCAGCACCATGTTCATGAGGGTTCTAAAATCACTCTCGCCAGCATCTGTTTCCGGCAACCGATTGATTTCGACCAACGTCTCGTAGGTTCTCATTTTTGCAATGAGGTCGAGGAACGCTTCGTCAAGTTTCGTCAATCGTGCCCGACGGTCCTGCTGTTTGCTTGAAGCCTCCTGAGCATTCTTTTCGATGTCGGCTCGATGAGGTTCGAGTTCGGCGTAAGAGTAGAGAAAACCGGGTCGCCGTTTCAGATCGATCGATGACAGCAGTTCAAGATTGTGAACTTTGAATACCCGATATTTCGGCCCGGCTTCAGAGCGAGTGATCACGTCAATCAACCACTGCATGGCCGACACTTTCCGATCGCTCCCGTCAGCAACGGTTTCCTTTTTCTGCAACTGCCTCAATGTGTTTCTTGCGAGTGAATCAAGAGGCATAACGCGTCCGCCGCTCGTAACGGGCAGTTCGCCCATCTCGGCAAGGTCATAGCTGGAATCGTTACTTGGGGGACGTAGCGACCCCAAGGCATAGAGTGACGCAATTACCATCATGATCACCTCAGGCCGCCGCCAAGCCTGGACCTTCTGCCGAGCTGTTGAAACAGGTTCGGCCTTTGTGGTTGCGGTCGCCGTCTCATCCGCCACAGCCTCAGTCGTTTTCTGAGCCGTCTTGACAGTCTTTCCCAGTATTTGGACCAGAGTGACCGAGAAATGGGCGAGCATTCCAATTGCGACGAGCATGCAGGCAACATACGGCATCATCCAGCCAGCATTTGTCACGACCTGGAGGGTGGTCTGCTCTCGGCCATCCGGGTGCTTGAAGTAGCCGCTCTGATAAAACGTCTCACCGCTGTACCTTAACGGCTCGTTCATTGAGATATGGCTCTGAATGGATGTCGACTGGTCACGGTTGTGGATCACGAAGTCTGACCAGAATTCTTTAGGGACGCTGGTCCCGACGTAATTGACCCGCTCCACATCGAGCAACTGAACCGTGTATGGCTTGGGGGTTTGCTTGAATCGCAAGCTGAGATAATACGTCTCATTGTCCACATCGACTGGATGGATCACGCCGTTGAAAAAGTCGTCCTGAGGCAGAAGCACAGTGGCGAGGGCCTCGTCAGTCCCCTTCTTCAAAACGGTGACGTAGGCCGACGCAATGTCGGTCTGGTTTCCCGATTCCGCCCCTGCAACTGGAGGTAACGGAACCGCATTCCTTTCGAGGCCAATTCCCTGAGTGACCTCGGGAACGTCCTTGTTCGGCGGAAGCATCGGCGCGATCGCTTCGAGCACCGAGTTTTTCATGAACTGATCAACACGCAAATCAAAGGGCATCCCGGTAAGATCGATATTCACCGGATGATCCTTCCGGGCCGTGCTGAACCGCTCCGAAGGGATTGCGAGGATCTCGTCCATCGTTGGATCCGATCGATCGACAACGGCGATTTCCACGTACCTCGTGTCACGAGCGAGATTCGACTCTTCACCCTCGCCCAGCGTGATTTGCTCTTCGATATTCGTGATGCTGACAAACAGCTCGTTGTACAGGAGCAGGCCGACTCCAAGATGCAGCAGGACAATCCCACCTCGTTTCTTGAAAACCATCATGCATCCGGCAAGCAGGACGAGCCCGCCGATCGTTCCCTGAATCAGTTGCCAAAGAATCCTCAATGCTGCGTCATCAAGGCGGTTGCCCGTCAAGGCGAGTCCGAGAACCAGCGCCAACAAACTGATTGAAGATACTGCAGCGAGCATCTTGGGAAGCAATTGTCCCTTGAATGAAAGTAAAGCAAAGCCGCCGCACAAAAGACTAAGGAGTGTGGTGCCCACGACGATCGCCCACCAGAGTACGGCCCAATCAAACCAGGGACGATCTTGCACACCATCCTTCAAGTTTCCGTAGGCGATGATGACCCCACACAAGGCTAATCCCAGAACAAACATGGCCCAACCGAGCCACAATCGCTCCCCTTTCGCCTGCACCTTGAAGCGAACCAAATGAGCCGAAACCAAATTGAGGGCCAACAGGAGGCCCAGTGATCGCCCCCCCAGGAACCAAAAACCACCGGGAATGTTCTGGAGGTCGGGCGCCCATTTCTGAGGGATGAGATTGAAGGGGACCCAAACGAAAAAGGAACGGAAGTACCCGCTCATCACATCCCAGATACCGACCTTGTCTTGGGCCAACGTGCCGAACAGGACAAGCAAAATACTGAGGGCGAAGAGGACCACCGTGAGTTTGAGACTCGCGAGTCCGCTGAGTGCCTTGAAGATCATATCACCTTGACGAACATCGGCTCGAGTTCCGGCAACAGTCGTATTCCCTAGATCGGAGAGCTTTGCGGAAGCACCACTCGACATAATTTCTTTCCTCGGTTTCAACACTTCGCGTGCTGAAGTATTTAAGCACCCTTCGACTCGTCATTTTAGCCACTGGCCGAATCCACGAGTTACTCGGGGAGGGGCAGTTTCATGATCAGGGTTTTAAAATTTTCCATCTCTTTCGCAACGATGTCCGGAGCGCCATCGAATTTGACGAACCAAGCCGTGTTACCTCGAATGGCTCGTACTCCGATCAAACGTCGCGGAGGTTTAACCTCCGGGCCCGCCACGAGATCGATGAGTTGCGCCTCGGCACCGCCAACGTCAATTTTCGTTGTCGCCTCGAGAATCTTCTCGTCGGACATCTCCTCGGCCCCAACCTGCCCGACCCAGCGTTTAACATTCGCGGGCCATGGACTTGCGGGGAGAGGGGTGACCGTAAATCTGGCTGATTGATCACCATCTTTCACTACGGCCGACAAGGCACTGACCCCCGTTGAGGCTCCCTGCTCCCAGCCTTCAGGTAGATCGACGTTCAAGCCTCTCGCCCCCATGCCTCCCGCAGGTGGCCCTGGAGAAGGTGCAGCCCCAACCGCGTTTTCCTCTGCTCCATCGGGTTCGCGGCCGTACAGGCTCATTTCAACAAGCTTTTGCCCATCCACCGATCTTTCCTCAAACTGAGCATCTGCAAGTGAATCAAGGGGCGGCAGACTGAGTTGCCGCCGCCAGCGATTGAGATTGTTCAACAGGTATGAGTCGACATCCTCATCAGGAGCGATAGGTAACCGTGTCACCGTGACTTTGATAGGGTTCGCCGAATCGTCCACGGCCAAGGTCGCAAATTGAACGGGGCCAGCCTCCGCTTCCGACCATCCCTCCGGAACCTCCCAAGAAATGGTCTCCGAGCCCTCGGTAAGAGCGATCGAGTCCAGCAGGGTTGCAAAGGACGCTTCGTGTCGATTGACGACAGTTGTTGGCCCATCCAACTTGATAAACCAGGCATTATTATTCTCAAGATCGACCAGCGTCGAAACGAGCATGCGACGAGGCTTGGCGACTTTGTAGGGTGTTAAAGGTTCGGGGCCATTGCAGCCCATGACGGCAGCGGACAATCCAGTCCAAGCCAAACTCCAAAAAACGATGTTTCTCACGAAAATTCCTTCGTACACGTTGAAAACTTTCGATTCCACAACTCGTTCAACCCCTCGCCACAACTCGTTGACGTCCAGCGATTCCTGAGAATCGGCGTGACGTCAGTTCAACGTCGGCAGCCTTCCGTCTCCGAGCCTAAATCACTCCGCCTCCGGAGTGACGTGTGGCTAGGAAAATCTGCAGCATCATACCGCGATCGATCCACCTTCGGTGCTTTAATCTTCGCCCTATTTAGACCCGCAGCGAAACATCTCCGCTCAACAACGTACTCAGCCCTCTCGGGAAGTTTCAGGCATACACCTCGTCATCTTGCGTTCGTGGACGCTCATCCGGCCCGAAAAGGCGGAATTGCATCGGATAAGTATAACCTCACTCACACGAAAAGCCTGAAGGTCCCATGATTTCACAGAAGACCGGAAGAAGCTCCAATTTCTTGGAAAACTCGGGCCAAAGACACCCCTTGAGGTCGCACCGAACCCGGACAAAAGGTTCAAATCCCAATATTTTGGCAATCTCTGCGGATCAAAATGGTTAAGAGAACAAACGGCCTTAGAAGAGACGACGGGACAATCGGCGGGGAACGCTGAGAAGCTGACTTCCAAGAGGGGAAACGAATCACAATAGTCGCTGGGCAAACCACCTCACAAAACCACCCAACAAGGGCAGCGAGCCATGACTCACCCTCAGGCATTCGCTTCCACGACGGCGTCCATGGCATCGGCAAGCGTCATTTTACCCTCGTAAAGGCTCCGACCGATGATGCATCCAGCAGCACCTAATTTGGCGATTTCAGTCACATCTTCGGAAGTGGTGACCCCCCCTGACGCGATCACAGGAACATCGACAGCGTCGATGATATCTTTCAAAGCCTCAAGATTCGGCCCTTTGAGCATTCCATCTCGCGTGATATCGGTGTAAACGATCCCGGCAATCGGAAGTTTTGAGTACCTCTTTGCGAGCTCGGATGCGGGGGTATCACTGGTCTGCAACCATCCGTCCGTCGCAACCATCCCGCTCCTCGCATCCAACCCGATCACGATTCTCTCAGGAAACTCTTTGCAGATTGCGGAGAGCCAATCGGGATCCTTCTGTGCCTTGGTCCCGATGACCAGTCGCTCTACACCCAGACCGAGATACTCCGCAACCGTCACCCGATCCCGAATACCTCCGCCCAACTGACATGGAACCTCGACGGAATTCACAATTTCGGCGACGGCTTGGCGATTAGCGGTTGAGCCATCTCGAGCACCGTCAAGATCGACAAGATGAATCTGACCAGCTCCGTCCGAAGCCCAACGGATCGCCATATCCGCAGGATTTGCACCGTAAACGGTCTCCTGATCGTAATCTCCTTGGATCAATCGGACACATTGACCACCACGGATATCGACTGCAGGCCAGATTTTCATGTACGGGTACTCACCTAGATCACGATTCGTTCAACTCGACGCAATATCCCACAGGCGGCACGGAACTGCAAGGGATTAGCAGCCACTGGAAGTTAGGCAGAGGAGGACCGCAAACCGATCCGGAAAGCCCGCCGCAGAAAATGGAAAGGTCGAACCCACCGAACGTGTTTCTGGAAGCCAGCGTTCGATCACTTGGGTACAGGCTCAAATATCGTTGGGCTCTCTTCCTAGCGACAACGGTCTTCAAAATCGCCAACCGGAAGCCCGACGGCGTGCCAGTTGGACCCCAAACCGCCACGGAACCACCCAAAAGGGCCACCCACAGCAAGCCTCGCCTTCAAAGATTCGAACGTGTTGTCGAACCCGAGCATCCGCCTTGCCACCATTTCGGGTGGACGGAGATCTCCGGGCAAAGATCGACACGAATTCCGGACTTACAACGCCTGTAAAAGGGTGTTTTTTATCGCGTTTTCCATTGTTTCAGGGCGCGTAGGGCGTTGCTGGTTCAATTCCCCTAGCCTTATACTTGTCGCCTTGCCAAGGTGAGCGAATGGCTCTCGAAGGAGGTGTCTGGATCAGGCATCCAAAAAGTCGCAAGCACTCACCCAGCTCAATAATCGAAGTCATGACCCGTTAACGGTGGCTCCAGCCCGGAATCGGCCAACCGTTGATCGGCGAGAATCTCAAGCATAGGGAGCGAAATCGTTGGCCTCAGGTACATATCTATTTACAAGTGAATCCGTCAGCATGGGCCACCCCGACAAGTTAGCGGATCAGGTTTCTGACGGCGTTTTGGACGCGCTCCTCGCTCAGGACCCCAACAGTCGCGTGGCTTGCGAAACGATGGTGACGACAGGTGTTGCGATCATCGCGGGTGAGATCACAAGCAAGGCAAATATCGATTATCAGAGTGTCGTCCGTGAAGCGATTCGTGATGCGGGCTACACCGACGACGCCATGGGCATTTCTGCAGACACCTGCGCTGTCATGGTTTCGCTTGATAAACAGAGCCCGGATATCGCGCAGGGCGTCGATGCTGACACGCAAGCAGGAAAAGAAATCGGTGCCGGCGACCAGGGGCTGATGTTTGGTTACGCCTGTGACGATACCCCCGAACTGATGCCATTGCCCATCGCTCTGAGTCATCGCATCCTCGCTCGCCTGACTGAAGCCAGACAGAACAATGAAGTCACCTGGTTGCGACCGGATAGCAAAAGCCAGGTGACCGTCGAATACGACGGATTTACACCGGTAAGAATCGACACGGTCGTGGTTTCGACCCAGCACGATCCCAGTGTCACTCAAACTGAAATCCAGGATTTCATCCGAGACAAGATTGTCGCCCCGCTTCTACCAGCTGAGTTGACCAGCACGCCGCCGACCTATCACATCAACCCGACCGGCAATTTTGTCGTGGGTGGACCTCACGGCGACTGCGGGCTTACCGGGCGTAAGATCATCGTTGACACCTACGGCGGATGGGGCCGACACGGCGGTGGTGCGTTTAGTGGAAAAGATTCGACAAAAGTCGACCGAAGTGCAGCATACATGGCGCGGCACGTCGCCAAGAACATTGTTGCGGCAGGACTGGCAAAGCGATGCGAAGTCCAGTTGGCATACGCCATTGGTGTCACCGATCCAGTAAGTGTGCACATCGACACTCAAGGTACAGGTACGGTCGATGACGGCGTGATCTGCGACGTCGTCAAAGAATTCTATCCGCTCAGCCCCGGTGGCATTATCGATTACCTCCAGCTCCGTCGACCGATATTTCGGAAAACCGCGTGGGGAGGCCACTTTGGTCGTGATGATGCTGACTTCACTTGGGAAGCCACCGACCGAGCCGCGGAACTCGCAGCCAAATGCGGCGCGACGAGCACGAACTGATTCACACCTTCAACGACTTCCCAGAAATCGAGCCTCGTGCGGAATACACGAGGCTTTTTTTCTATCCTGCGGCCCATTGGATAAGGCAGAACCTGAACTTTGACCGACCTCACCACCTCGCGATTACTCCAGTATTTTCGCCCCCGAACGCTTGGCTGGCCGCTGGCGTGGCTATTGACCTTGATTCAATTGATCGCGGTTCTGATCGTCGTCGCCAATCAACCCACTGCATTTCACTGGTTTAGCTGGCGGGACTTTCCTGGAATCGCACTCTTCTCAATCGCCGTCACTCTTCAACTCGCAGTGATCTCACTTGAGGCAAACGACGTTCAAAATCCAGTGTCGCCAACACGCAAGCAAGTCCGTCTATGGCGAGGCCTCTACACGCTCCCGTTGCTGACTTGGATTGCGTTATGGGGCCATCAAAGTGTAGTCGCCCAGTGCCTATGCGGCCTGGGCTTGATCTTGCTGGGTATCGCGATTTGGTCTGCAGAATCGAACATGCAGCGGTTCAAGCTCTGGGTGCGAGGGATGACCACGCGCGAACGATCATGGAACGCACGCGCTGCGGGTCACTCTCAACAGACTGCTGTCAACGAGCCCCTCTCTCGAGCAACCTCTTCGGATCGACATTGCCAGCAGACATGGCGACGAAACCGCACTGGGCCCCAAGACACCATCGAAGGTCAAGTCAAGTTTGCCATGTCCCCCGGCCAGCGAACCGGTTGGTACCATCTCCCAATCTGGCCGTTTTTCGAACATCCTCCTCAGGTGACGTTGAGCACCCCTAAAGGTCGTGCAAGCGGATCGGTGAAGGTGACCCAAGTCGAAGTTTATGGGATCAGGCTCGAACTCAAGCTTGATCGCGTTTCCGAATTGGCCGAGGAGATGTCGGTTGATTTTCACATTGAGGGGACTCCGATGGAACAACGGCCAAGAGTCACAACTCCTGGAAACGACACCCGCTCACCAAAAGGCTGAAACAGAGACTGAAACGTTGTGATCCGACGGATCTCCTTGCTTACTCAAGCTTTTCGGAAACACGAATGGAATCGCCTCCCGAACCCGCAATTTCAAGCTCGACGTTAAGATGGATTTTGTTGCCGACGATGAGGGAAGCGTATAGTCTGTATATCTGATAATCCAACGCGGGTTCCCCTTGCGTTTTAGGGCCAATCCTCCACTGGTTGAGAGATTCTGCAATGCTTTCCTTGCAATACCGAGATCGACGTTGGGGTCGCCGAGAGTTTTTGCGAGCCGGAAGCTTGGGACTTGGCGGATTAGGCCTCAATCATCTTTTGAATTTACAGAGTGCCTTCGGTCTCGAATCTGAATCGCTGGTCCGGGATCGATCCATCATCTTTCTGTTTCTTCATGGTGGCCCAAGCCAGACAGAGACTTTTGATCCAAAAATGAACGCCCCTTCGGGAATTCGCAGCGCGACCGGCGCGTTATCCACCGCCTTACCCGGTATCCAGTTCGGTGGCACCTTCCCCAGACTCGCTTCTCTTGCCGACAAGTTCTCCATCGTCCGCTCGTTTCAATCCGGCAACGGAAACCACGACATCAAGCCGGTTGTCGCCCCGGCAACTTCGAACGCCAACCTTGGCTCACTTTATGGCCGAATCGCTGGAACGAACCACCCGGAAACCGGAATGCCACGAAATGCCGCACTATTTCCAAGGTGTGTCGATTCGGAGGCTCAACCTGCGAACCTCAGCTTTGGCAACTTCTCATCAACAGGTTCCCTGGGTTCGGCCTACGCACCTTTTGTGCCCGGCGGAGGCGGAGAAGCTCAGCAGGCGATGAAGTTGCAGTTCGAACCGACTCGACTGGATGATCGCCGCAGTCTGTTGTCAGGGCTCGATCGAATTCAGCGTGATATCGATACTCAAGGAACGCTCCAAGGTCTGGATCGATTTCAACAGCAAGCATTCTCGACCATCCTTGGGGGTGTGGCCAAAGCGTTTGATCTCAGTCGCGAAGATCGTCAAACCCTGAAAAGGTTTGATACGGCTCCGCTCGTTCGCCCCGAAGAGATCAGCAAGAAGTGGAACAACTACAACAATTACGTTGATAACGCCAAAACTCTTGGAAAACTCCTCCTTCTGGCTCGACGCATGTGTGAGTCAGGCTGCGGCTTTGTCACGGTCACAACCAATTTCGTCTGGGATATGCATTCCGACGTTAACAACGCCACAGTTGAAGAGGGCATGCAATACATGGGCTGGCCCTTGGACTACGCGGTCAGTGCCCTGATTGAAGATCTCGAATCCCGCGGCCTTGACGATCGCATCATGCTCGTGGTCACAGGCGAGATGGGACGGACCCCCAAAATCAATGCAAAAGGGGGACGTGATCACTGGGGTGGACTGACTCCACTGATGGTTTACGGAGGGGGTTTGAAAGGCGGACAAGTGATCGGCCAGTCGACCAGCGACGCGGGTGCTCCTGCTTCGACACCGATCCGACTGGAACACCTGGTTGCTACCGTCATGCACAATTTGCTGGACATGGGGAAACTTCGAACCATGACCGGGATCCCGAACGACCTCCTGCGATCCATGACCGCCGCGGAACCGATCGAGGAACTTGTCGGCTAGTCCTTCAGAATCGCTATTCGACGCCGACCTCAAAATGACTGGTGGGCATGAAAGCGTTCAGCGAATTCATCTCTCCTCCGAACGCAACCCGTTAGTTTTTATGCTCGTTCAAAAAAATATCCGCACACTGGTTCTGGTGCCGACACCACTGGAATTGAATTCGTTGCTGACGCATTTTGCTCCACCTTCCGATACGTTGGTCGCGCCCTGCGGTTTTGGAGTCGTCGGCAGTTCAAGCATGACGCAGTCCCTTCTTCAAACGCACCGTCCTCAACAGGTCATCCTGGCGGGAATCGCCGGAACCATGTCCGACAAGCTTCTACCAAGTGAGGTGTGCACGTTTGACTCCGTAATACTTGACGGCGTCGGAGTTCAAGAGGCGGAGCAGTTAAGCTCGCCGCACGATCTTGGCTTTTCGCATGGCTACGAAACGTCAGCACCTCATCGGCCTTATGGCGAAGCTTGCCTCCCGCTGACTCCCTGTCCCCATCTTGCCAATGCTGGAACACTGCTCACGGTGTGTGCCGCCTCAGGAACCATGGAACTGGCAGAACGGCGGCGACAATGCTACCCGCAAGCTGTTGCCGAAGACATGGAAGGTTACGCCGTGGCATTGGCGTGCTCAATCTCGGGACTTCCCCTCACCATCATTCGCGGCATCTCCAACGAAACAGGAGTGCGTGACAAAAGCAAATGGTCGATCAGAGAATCTCTCCAATCGGTCGCTCAAGCCCTGAACCAATGGGCAGAGACCGACTGGAGTTGCTGACTTTGAATCCCGTTAAACGTTAGAATGATCTTCCCAGTCAGAGTTGTACGGGCGGTGCCGTTTCGGTTGTTTCGGAGGTGAGCTTCGGCCAATCTCCGCTTCCTTGACGGATGTTTGGCAAAAATGACGCGAATCCTTTCCATCCTGAGGACACGTACTCCCCATCTCGTGACGACACCTCCATGACCGCCATTCACATCGGCATCTCAACCTGCCCAAACGACACCTTCGCATTTCACGCCATCATGAATCGTGAGATCGATCTCCAGGGGCTTGAGTTCGACTTCGAATTGCTTGACGTTCAAGAACTGAACGAGCGACTTCTTCGGGGTGATTTTGATGTCGCGAAAGCGAGCTTCAACGCCGCCTTGTTTCTGGCAGATGACCTGGGAGTCTTGCCCGCCGGTTCCGCCTTAGGCTTCGGTGTGGGCCCCTTGCTTCTGGCAGCGCGATCCGACCATCGCCCTGAAACCCATCAAACGGCCCTCCCCCGTCATCACGATCGCTATCGAGTGCTTTGCCCAGGCGAGCATACGACAGCCCACTTGCTGTACCGACTTTTTTACAACACGGGGCAGGTGGAACACGTGGTGTTTTCGGAAATCATGCCTGCTTTGAAGAGCCAAGACGCTGATTTTGGGGTTTGTATCCACGAAGGAAGATTCACCTTTCGAGAAGAGGGACTTTTCTGCGTTGAGGATTTGGGAACACGCTGGGAAAAAGAAACCGGCCTACCACTGCCTCTTGGTGGAATTCTGGCAAGACATTGCCTGGGACGTGACCTGCATCAGAAACTTGGAAACGTAATCCGATCTTCGATCGAGTATGGGATGCGAAACCGCGAACTTGCCCTCCCCACCATGAGGCGGTGGGCGCAAGAATTCAGCGATCAGGTTCTGATGTCGCATGTCGATCTGTATGTCAATGATTGGACCCTAGAACTCGGTGTCGAAGGGCGTCAATCACTGACTTGCCTTGCAGATTTAGCCCTTCGATCCGGAATCACGACGGCCCACCAACCGACTCTCAAAGTCCTATGATTTCCACTGACCTGAACTCGCTCCAAACCTACCTTTGTGACGGGTCTTGAATTTTCAAAAAGTTGGACCGACAGGAGCTCTTTTCAAGGTATGAATTTTTGAAAAAACCCCTCAGCTTGAGCACCTTTGACATCGACCTTTGACATCGACCTTCACAAATTGGAACGAAAATGACGAGTTAACGTCTATACTTGGGAGAAGCGAACATTAAATCGTAAAGTCTTGTTGCGAGGCCTCAGCATTCATGCCTTGCCGCAAAAACGCTTCTCGACCAACCTAAGCCTTTAGTAACGATCGACTTGCGACTTTTACCCATGGACCAGCATGTCTTCCAGTCCGCTTAACACTTCGCAGCAACAACTCTTTGAGCAGCAGCCTCAGCAAGCCAACTCGTTTGTTGATCGGCAGCTACAAAGGGCGATGACGCAAGTCCGAATCATCGATATGGTCGGCGGTTTCCTGATGTGGGGCTCACTCACGCTCGGCTTTCTACTGATGTTGGCCATCATCGATGCGTGGATCTTTCCCCTAAGCGTTACCGCCCGGGTGGTTGCTTTAATCCTCATTGTCGGAGTCTCCCTACTCTACCTCTTCCGCTCGATATGGCCGCTGGTCACAAGACGCATCAACCCGATGTTTGCTGCCAAGATGCTTGAGGAAGGCCAACAGGATCTGAACAACTCATTGGTCAATTTTCTTTCCTTTCGTGACGCCCCCTCATTAGCCAGACGACGCATTTTTGAAGCGATGGCGAATCGAGCGGCCGTCGATCTCTCAAGCGTGTCGATAGAATCCACCATTGACCGGGCCAAGTTGATTCGATTTGGCTACCTGTTGGTTGTACTGGTCGCGGTATGTGCCGGATACATGATTTTCTCACCCAAAAATCCTTTGGCGACCGTTGCTCGAATCGTGGCTCCACTCGCCGATGTCCCTCCACCAGCCCGCGTCGAGATTGTGACCATCGAGCCGGGTAATCTTGAAGTCACTTTTGGTCAGTCGGTCGAAGTCACTGCTGAAGTCAAAGGTCTCAGATCAAATGAAGAAGTTGAGCTGATCTTCACGACAGCAGACCGCCAGCATGTTGATCGGGCCATACCAATGACATGGGATCAAAACCGGGGCGTTCACACTGCCCTGCTGACCACCGGCCCTTCAGGCATCGAACACTCTCTGGTTTATCAGGTGCTTGCCGGTGATGCGCGTTCTCGTCAATTCACCGTCACACTTCGTCAAAGCCCGACAGCCTCGATCGAACAGATCTCAATCGTTCCCCCAAACTATACCTCTCTGCCCATTCGCGAGCAGAGCCAAGGGGATGTCTCAGGAGTGGAAGGTACGGTCATTGAAATCGAGGGCGTATCCAACTTCCCTCTGCAAACGGCCGTACTCGAATTGCTTAGAAATGGAGATGGTTTTTCGGATCGATCAGACCCGAGTCGTAAACCTGCCAAACGAATCCGAATGACGGTTCAGGGTGACCGCTTTATTGGACGCTTCCCTTTGGAGCTGGCGGAAGATCGCACCTCCGCTCTCTACTCGGATTACCGAATTGCCTTGCTGACCGACAACAAGGAAACCAACGAGAACCCATCCCACTACCAGATTGACGTTTTCCCTGACATGGCCCCGGAAATCGAGTGGATCCAACCCACAGAGAACACCGTTGAACTGCCAGTTAATGGAAAACTAAGAATCGAAACTCGGGCGGTTGATCGTGATTTTGCCATCCAACGCGTCGAACTGCACGCTGACCAAAGAGGCAAAAAAATGGTTGGCGAAGAGTTGTTGGACTCCAGTCGAAGCAAAGATGATCAACATCTTGGAAAATACACTTTTGTTCCGGGAGAACACGGCCTCCAGCCTGGAGACACGGTCGTGTTGCACGCCGTCGCGGAAGACAACCGCTGCGACCCTTTGAGTGGGCTGGCTTCGCCAAATCGCACCAGAACCTCAAATCTGACCGTTCGAATCACGGGAAAGGATTCGAAGACCGGTAACGGAAACAACGACGGCGGCCAAGGTGGCTCTTCCTCCGCAGCATCCGAAAGTGATGTGGGAGGCTCAGGCACAGAGCCAAACCAAAGTGGTGAAACGCGGGATAACGAAACCGGATCCGAAGCGACAGAACCCAACGATAACAATGAGTCCTCAGAGACCGAAGGTGACGGCAATAGCGAAAATCAAGAGCGACCAGAAACGGGCTCCGAGTCACAGGAAAACGAGTCACAGGAAAACGAACAGAACATGGGATCGGGCGGATCAGGGGCCGAGTCGAGCACCCAGGATAGCCGGGAGAACAACACGGGCAACCAATCCTCGTCGGGAACTGGTGGTTCGGAAAATGAAGATACAGAAGGCTCGAAAGACGGCAATGGCGGTCAGTCAGGAGCCGAAGAGAACAGCGCAGGCGGACAGACCTCGAACGAGGGAGAAAACTCGACTTCAGATCCCGGCGGGCAAAGCGATCCACAGGAGCAACTTGGTTCCGAAGGCTCAACGAAAGAGTCAAGTACGACAGACGGATCAAGTGCGTCGGGCTCAAATAATCCTGAGGAAGTGCCTCAAGCCGACACCGCAGACTCCAACTCGGATCCAGAGAGTGGTTCAGACTCAGGTGATTCCCCACACGAAGGCGATGTCTTTGAAAAGATTCTTGAAAAACTGCAATCAGAGCAAGACGAACAGAATGAATCGTCTACTGACCCCGACAATCAAGGGAACACGGATACAGGAGATGAAAATCGTGGAACGGGGACCGATCAAGATGCCCAAAGTTCCAGCGATCAGGAAAATCAAAGTCCCAACGATCAGACAAACCGTGGGTCCTCAGAAAATAAAATAGGGTCACAGGAACAAGAGGGTTCAGATGAGGGTGGCTCAAAACCCACACCGAATCCTGATCAAGAGGCGACCAATACAGGCGAGCCTTCTACGGACTCGCAAAATGGTTCGGACTCGCAGAATGAAGGTGCAACCGGAAAGCAAGATCGAGCAAGTGAGCCCGAATCTTCGCCCAAAACCAATCCAAATGACTCAGGCACTTCGGAATCGGACACTGGGGAATCGGACACTGGGGAATCGGAAATGGAAAGGGCCTCTGACCCGGGATCCGAGGCGAACCCAACGGGTGACGACCAGGGTTCTGACGATGCCCCAGGCGAAACGAATCAAGAGGGAGAATCAACATCTTCTGCTGCGGGAAATCCCAAAGAGCAAGCCTCGTCGAACCCACCAAACGCAGAGAACGGTAAACCGGCAAACGACGAAAACGAGACGGGCAGTTCATCGGAACCCCCTGCCAATAACCAAGAGCAATCGGCTGAAGCAGGGCAAGCAGGACAGTCCTCGAGTGAACCATCAAGGCAAAGTCAAACGAGACCTGATCGCGAGAACGAGAAAGGGACACCCGGACAAAGTTCACAGGAAGGTAACCACTCCGGATCGAGTGAAGGCGACTTACCCGAAGGTGAGGAAGCAAACCTTGAGTACAGCCGTCGTGCAACCGATTTGGTTCTGGATTATCTCCAAGAACAGGCGGACGAGCCTGATGCCGACCTGCTGTCCGACCTCGATTGGACGGAAGAAGACTTACGGGACTTCTTAAGTCGGTGGCAAGCGATGCGTGATGCCGCTGGATCAGGATCAGCCGATGCGAAAAGCCGTCTGGACAATCGAATTCGGAGCCTTGGCCTGATGCCAGGAAAAACCTCTTCCGAGCGTGTCAAAGTTCGCCAGGACAGCCTCAATGGAATTCAACAAGATGGAGTCAAATCCAGTCCTCCGCCTGAATTTGCGGAGAAATTCAGGCTATTCCTGAAAGGCGCTGCGAGAGAGGATTCAAGCTCGTCGGAGCGCGAGTAGCGAACCCCATCCACTCTCGTAGAAGAGAAGGTTGGCCCCATGCCATCCTGTGAACGAAAACTGGGGAAACTGGGAATATCCGTCTCGATCTCGACATCCATCAGCCCCATGTTCTCACATTGGGTTTTTGGCCGGATGTGACTAAACTTAAAAGTGCGTCGACCCGGCGAGTTTCCCATCGATCGGTAGACCAGACCCACCCCCGATGACTCGACATTGGCTGGGAGTCTGTTTCGTCTGTCGATTGCACATCTTACGTCCACCCAGTATCCCTCCATTCTCGTCACGAAGCACCTCGCGCATGAATTCCTCGTCGGCCATTCCAAGGTATCTGGTGCCGTTTGATCCCAAACGCCTCACCCACCAGTTCACTGATGTTCTGGTCATTGGTGGCGGGCTTGCTGGCCTGCGGGCCATGTTGGAAATCGATGCAAGCCTGTCGGGCGTCTTGGTCACGAAAGACTCGCTTTCACAATCCAACAGCTCCTATGCGCAGGGTGGAATTGCAAGCGTCAGTAAACCGGAAGATCGCTTCGAGTTTCACGTTCAGGATACAATGCTAGCAGGTGGTGAACTGTGCAATCTGGAGACGGTGCAGAATGTCATCGAGCAGGCGCCGAATCGGATTCAGGAGCTCATTGCTTGGGGGACACGTTTCGATGAAGACGCAGGCAACCTCAAACTAGGACGTGAGGGCGGCCACAGCCATAATCGAATCATCCACGCAATGGGCGATGCAACGGGCCGCGAGATCATACGAGCAATGATTGAAACGGTCCGCCATTTGGAGCACGTCGAGGTTTTGGAACAGACGTTCACGATCGATCTACTCGGAGACGGAGAGCGTTGTTTTGGAGCGTTGATCGCACCCGAGTTCGGCCCTAAACGACTCGTATGGGCCAAGCAGACGATTCTGTGCGCCGGAGGCGCTGGGCAGTTATATCGCGAATCGACCAATCCTCTAGTGGCCACAGGTGATGGGCAGGCCATGGCATACCGCGCCGGGGCCGAGCTGAGTGATATGGAATTTATGCAGTTTCACCCGACGGTACTTTATATCGCCGGCAGCGGACGGAGCCTGATCACGGAAGCGGTACGAGGTGAAGGGGCCCACTTGATTGATCGGAATGGCGTCCGCTTCATGGAACAGTACGACGAGCGAGGAGAACTCGCGCCTCGGGATGTGGTTTCCCAAGCGATCGTTTCGCAAATGCAGGCGACGGAACATCCTTGTGTCTATCTGGACCTGAGTCATCTCGATCCCGAATTCGTAAGGAATCGTTTTCCTAATATCCGACGGAAGTGCGGCGAATTCGGACTGGACATCGCCACGGATAAAATTCCCGTACGACCAGGGGCTCACTACATGATCGGTGGCCTGACCGTTGACCAGCAGGGACAAACCAGCCTGCGAGGTCTTTGGGCAGCAGGTGAAGTCACTTGCAGTGGACTACATGGAGCGAACCGCCTGGCATCGAACAGTTTGCTTGAAGGCCTCGTATATGGCGCCAATGCGGGCAGGCGCGCCTCAAATGCAGCATTGGAGCAATCGGACAACTTTACGGCACTGCCTCTGGTCAATAAGGCCAAGCCTGGGAACCACTCCGCTTTGGACATTGCTGATATCCGCAATTCTCTGAAGAGTCTGATGTGGAGGTGTGCAGGGGTTCGACGATCCGAAAAGACCCTCGCTGAAGCAGCGGAAAATGTTGCCGGCTGGGCTCGATATGTCCTCCCTCAGCAATTCGACAGCAGCGATGGTTGGGAACTGCAGAATATGCTGACGGTGGCTTCGGTCATCATCCAGGCCGCGAGGATTCGTGAGGAATCCCGTGGCGTCCACTATCGAACTGATTTCCCAAGCACCAACAACCAGGACTGGATCAAACGAATCAGTTTTCGCCAAAGTGAAAGCTATTTCAGTCCTGTATGATCCTTCAAGGGGTTTCGTTATCATGCCCGGCCTGAGCCTTTTAACTCTCCAACATGGGTCATCAGAACCATGAACGCACCTGACAGTGAGTCCGCAGTCTCCGATGAAAAACGTCGGCCCATGATTGAGGCTGATCATCTCTCAAAATTCTACGGCATTTTCGCTGCGACCAGAGACGTCAAGTTTTCGGTGTACGAGGAGGAAGTCGTCGCTTTCCTGGGCCCCAACGGAGCAGGTAAAAGCACGACCATGAAGATGCTGACCGGCTATCTGGCTCCCTCGGAAGGTTCAGCGAGGATCGCCGGATTTGACATGTCGACCCATCGAATTGAGGGATCAAAGCGACTGGGTTACCTGCCCGAAAATGGACCGCTCTATCCCGACATGACGCCGCACAGTTCTCTCGATTTTTTCGCGGAGGCACGCGGCCTGAGTCGCCAAAGAAAAAGACAGAGAATCGAAGCGGTTGTTGAACTCTGCGATTTGAGCAGCGTCATTTACAAGCCGATCAACAAACTTTCGAAGGGATACCGACAGCGGGTAGGCATGGCTCAAGCCCTGCTCCATGAACCGGATGTCCTGATTTTGGATGAACCGACAGGCGGCCTCGATCCCAACCAGATACGAGGGGTACGGGAAACCATTAAACGACTGGGAGAGCAGAAAACCATCTTGCTCTCCACGCACATCCTCCAAGAGGTGGAGGCGATGGCGGATCGTGTCGTTCTGATCAATGAAGGTCGCCTCGTTTACGATGGCGATCTGGCTGGCATGGACAAGGGTGGTCAAGGATTGGACAACGCGTTCGCGGAAATGACTCGACCGTCCTAGTCTCGTTGATAATGCTCCTGACCGACCTTTTAGCTTGATGAATTTGCTAGAGAACTTTTTGAATTAGGAAGCACCATGGGTTTGCTTGCTTTCTTACTGACGCTCGGATTCGATTCCATGTTCCTCGCGGCGTTGATGCTGGCTGTCGTGCCGCTCGGCATGTACCGCCAAGCCGCTTTTGCTGTGATGAAACGGAACTTTGTGGGTTACTTCTTGAACCCGACAGGTTACGTATTTCTCGCCCTGTTTATCGTTTCAACCGCGGGCTTCGCTTTCTGGCCGGATCAATTTTTCGCCTCCAATCTGGCGAACTTTGATCAACTCAACCAGTACCTTCCTTACACCATGCTGGTCATCATTTCAGCCATCACGATGAGTGCGTGGTCAGAAGAAAAACGACAGGGGACCGACGAACTCCTTCTGACGCTACCCACCACGGATCTGGATATCGTTCTGGGAAAGTATTTCGCAGCCGTTTTCATTTTTACGGTCGCTCTGCTTCTCAGCCAACTTTGGAACGTCTACATCCTGCTCGTGTTGACTCAGGGCGATGTGGACATCGGCCTGCTGTTCACCACCTATTTCGGTTATTGGTGGATGGGAATAGCCATGCTTGCCATTGGTATGGTCGCGTCATTTCTGACCAACAATTTGACCGTCGGATTTATCCTCGGTGTCCTCTTCAACGTCCCACTCGTTCTGCTCACGAGTGTTGACTCCATCGTCTCCCAGAACACGTGGGCCCGTCTGTTGAGTGAGTGGGGCTTGCTTGCCAGATTCGAACCCTTCGGCCGAGGACTGATCAGTCTGGCCTCCATCATTTACTTTGTCACCGTAGCCATTGCAGCCATCTACCTCTGCCTCGTACTCATTGGAAGACGCCACTGGGCAGGAACCTCCAACAGCTTCCAACGCTCAGGGCATTTTGCCATCCGCTTTCTGGCATTGGCCGCGTTGACCATTTCGCTGACGTTGATCGCTCAAAACTCGTTCCTGAATCGCTTTCGCGTGGATGCCAGTGAATATGGGTTGAGCAGTCTTTCTCCTGAAACAAAGAACATTCTATCCACGTTGAGGCTGGCCAAGTCTTCGGATGGCGAACGATCTGCAGATCCGATCCAAATCGAAGCCTACATCGCGCCCGAGGTTCCGTCAGAGTACGCCCAAACTCGCTACGACCTGCTGACGTTATTAAGAGAATTTGACGCTTTGGGTGGCTCCAGACTTCAAGTCACGATTCACAACAATGTTGAACCCTTTAGTGAAATGGCAAGCCTGGCCGAGCAGCGGTTTGGAATCAAGCCTGTTAAAGTCCGAACCCGCTCTCGAGGCACCACCAAAGAAGCGGAAGTCATCATGGGCGCCGTTTTTACCTGCAACCTTGAGCGGGTGGTGGTTCCGTTTTTTGAGTACGGCATGCCCGTGGAATACGAACTGATTCGATCCATCAATACGGTCGCGAAAGCAAGACGAAAAGTGATCGGAGTGGTCGACACGGATGTGATGGTTGCGGGCGGAGAAATTCGCAACGTCCTGCAGCGAGTTCCGATTCCAAAATCGCCCATCGTGGAAGAATTGGAAAAACAGTACACGGTCAATAAGGTGGACCCAAGCCAGCCGATCAATGTCTGGATCGAGGACACGGAAAACCAGGGGCAGGAGCGTTTGCGGTATGACGCGTTGCTGGTTGTTCAGCCCTCTTCGCTCTCTCCGCTGGAACTGGACCACGTTGTGCAAGCCATGAAGCAAGGTCAACCCACGGCAGTGTTCGAAGACCCTGTTCCTTTCACCCGACGAAACTACGTGTCCGGGACCAATCAACCCAATCCGCTTTTTCAGGAACCGGTTGGAGACATGACCGACCTTTGGGATGCCTTACACGTTCGTCCCATCAGCCGAAAATCGCTGGGCAAGGATCAACCCTATGTGATCTGGCAAGCGTACAACCCGTATCCAGAAATTGATGACTTCAATCAGGTACCGGAGTTTGTCTTTGTCCGGAATGTGATGACCAATATCAATCCGGCGGATAAAGGTCAGAGCGGCACCTGGACCGGTTTTCCGGAAGACTCCGAAGACCCGGAAGCGACACTTCCCACCAAAAATCTTGAAGAGCTGATTTTCCAGTTTTCCGGTGCAATACGACCCGCAGAAGGCAAATCAAACCTTCGGTTCACACCGCTGGTACAAACCGGTTTTGCGGGCCGCGTCCTGTTCAGCGAACTGAGTGCTGCGAAACAGGCTGGGGAGGAAGGCAGCGTTCGCGGGACGGAAGATGCCTACTACACCCTCGCTGCGAGAATCAAGAGTCAACCTCAAAGTGACTCTCCGCCCACAACGGGTGATGCCGATGAAGGCAACGAAGCCAAGACGAGCGACAACCATCCAATGGACGTGATCTATGTCGCGGATATGGACTGTCTCGATGTAATCATTCGAAATCAGCCCGAGCAAGGCGTCGTGGTCTACCGCATGCAAAATCTCGTCTTTATCCTCAACCTGCTCGATTCGCTGACCAGCGAGACAGAGTACATCAATATTCGTAGCCGGGTGCAAACACATCGAACCCTGAAGACGATTGAAGAAAAGACGGATGACCTACTTCGAAGCGTTCGCCTCGTCGCACGGCAAACCAACTCGGAACTGGAAAAAGCCATCAATCGCGAGAAAGAGGGCCTACAAAAAGCGGCCGTGGAATACCGACGGCAGGTCCGAGCCATGGAAGACAAGAAACGCCGCGGTGATGAGATTGATGAATTGGAACTGATTGCAAAACGCGATCTTTTGAAGCAAGAGGAAGACAATATTCAGAAACGGCTGGAAACCAAGCAGAAGCAATTGGTTCGGAGCCGAGACGAAGCGATCCGGGAGTCGCGACGTCTGACCGACCTGACGGTCCAGAAGACGCAGGACTGGTACAAATGGATTGCGGTTCTGGTTCCTCCCATCCCACTGATCGTGATTGGCATGGGCGTTTTTGCCTATCGTCGACTACGAGAGCGTGAGGGTGTTTCAAAGAATCGACTTAAGTAGCCTGATCAAACTCAAGCCCACCGCGAGTTGAGCCTGTGACTGCGATTGGAGACACGGGACCCAAGCGTCATCCCTTTTGGGGCAATTGAAAGATGAAAAGCGGAAATCCAAAGTCAGACAATCTCGTTTCCCTCAGTTTTGTCGGTATTGCGGCAGTCATGATGCTGGTTGCATTCATGACCTACCCGTGGATCACTCCGCCGCAACTCAACGACAAAATGGGCAAGGCACTTTTTGATTGGGAGTCTCTGAGCGCCGATAAAGTCGGGACTTTGGAAATTGTCCGGTACGACTCACAGTCTGACCAGCTCATTGATTTTCGAGTCGAAAAAAACAACAAAGGCATCTGGACCATCCCTTCCAGTGAAGGCTATCCGGCGGATGCGGAAGAACAAGTGCGAGAAGCAGTCACAAGCTTCAGTGGACTCACGGTCATCGGCGTGATCGCCGATCAGGAGGAAAAATTCGAAGACTACGGTGTCCTGGAGCCTGACCGGTCCACCATTGAAGCGGGCCAGCAAGGTGTGGGAATCATGGTGACAGTGAAAGATCGAAACGGAGATCTTGTTGGGAGCATCGTGATCGGGAAGAGTGCCAAGTCGGGCGAGGAAGAGACTCAACAGCAGAATTTGAGGTTCGTTCGCATTCCGGGGCAACCGCTGGTTTATGTGATTGACTACGATCCAGCCATATTGAAAACCGACTTTCGAGATTGGATTGAAAAAGACGTTCTGGATCTGAAAGTCATCGATATCGCTGAAGCCACGCTGAACGACTATCAGGTCGTTGTCGACTCCAAAAATCCATTGAAACAGCGATTTCGCGCGAAGGTTCAATCCGAAGGAACACGCTGGAGTCTCCGCGAGTTTCTGGAGTTCGATGATCCGGCCAACCCAACCGAACGGAAAGTGGGTGATCAAGAAGAAATCAACAATGTTCGACTGAATAAACTGGCAGAGACTTTAGGTTCGCTGGAAGTGGTGGATGTGGCTCGAAAACCCCCGGGCGTCAACGCCGACCTAACCGTTCTCGGAGATGAAAATGACCTCTTATCCCTTCAAAGCCGAGGCTTCGTGGCTGTCTCACGGCAACGCGGTCTGATTGAAATCTATTCCATGAACGGTGAACTTTCCGTCGCCACCAAAGACGGTATCACCTATCGAATGAGATTCGGGAAAAACCGACCCAGCGAGGAGGGGCTGAAGGGATCTCTGGATCGGTACATGATGGTTTCTGCCGCGGTGAATGAAGACTTATTCCCCATGCCGGAAGAGCCTGTCCTGCCCTCGCTGCCTGTGGAATCCGACAACGACGACGCTCCCGCGCCTCCGGGAAGTGAAACCGAGGATGAGGAAACGGGAACGAATTCCGCGTCGGAGGATGACATCGAACAGGAGCGGCGCCGTCTGCAGACGGAGTATCGCCGGAAAGTAGAATTGCGAAACGAAAAATTTGCGCAGGCGGAAGATCGAGTTGCGGAACTGAATCGCCGTTTTGGTGATTGGTATTTTGTGATCTCGGAAGATTCTTTCAAGAATCTCCGCGTTGAGCGTGAAGATCTGATCGTCAAAAAGGGCGCTCTTCCAAAGCTGAATCGAGGAGCTGCCGGAAGCCCCGCAACTCCACCAACCACTGGCTCGGAGAAATGATTGCGAGATCTTCCCCTGACCCGTCTTTTCCCGCACCGTCCCTCGCTCCTGACGCGTGACATATGCCAGGATATCGCCAACCACCGAAGTACCTGACCGGTCTGGTTCGACTCCAAGGAGCCATGTTATCGGTGGCCGTTCTTCCGATCCTCATGCCTACTGAGTGGATGGTTTATCTCCACACCCAATTGCAACTCGGCGACCTACCCATTGCTCCGATCGTGGAATATCTGACCCGGAGTGTTTCCGCCGTGTATGCGATGCACGGAGTATTGCTGCTTTTTATCTCATTCGACCTGGCCAAATATCGGTCGCTTCTGAGATTCCTCATCCTGGTGCATGGACTTCATGGAACGCTCATGCTGGGGATTGACTTGTGGGCCGGGATGCCATGGTGGTGGAGTGCAGGCGAGGGGCCACCCATCATGGCCTTCGCCGCCATATTAGGCGTGCTCTATCGAAGATGGCCCACGGAGAGTCCACAGGCTGCCGAACACTAACCGTTCGCCAGTTTCTCAATACAAGTAAACTCTTTGCCACGGACAGGCTGGACAGACAATCGCGACCCTTTCCGAAGCAACTCCATCTCAGCCAATGGCTTTTGCCCTCGCAATTCTGGCAGCGCGAGTGGATGTTTGAAAATCTTCTGAAGCTTCAGATCAACCATAAACCACCTCGGATTTTCGGCGGTTGACTTGGGATCATAGTGCTTATCATCAGGGTCCCACGCCGTATGATCGGGGTAAGATTCTCGGACCACTTTGGCAATGCCAACGACGGCGGGTGGGTTTGCGTTGGAGTGATAGACCAAAACGAGGTCGCCCTTTTTCATGTCATCGCGCATGAAATTCCGAGCCTGATAATTTCGGACACCGTCCCAGCAAGTCGTCTTTTTCGGTTCGTTTGCGAGATCCTGAATGGAATAGGCCTCGGGCTCCGTTTTGACGAGCCAGTATCGCTTTGGCGTTGCCATAAATGCTTGTCCAATCTGTGAAACCGGGGATTCCAACAACAACTGGAATTGAAGAACAGATCGCAGGCGTTGTCAATCCGTCAGACAGACTGGCTCAAAGCTGTTCTCGACTTGCAGATAAGACAACACCATCGGCACCACCTTCGATCGGGTTGAACTCAGCCCACACCGGAAGGTGATTTGAAATTCGCAGGGCCTCGTCCATGGTCATGTCAAATCGATTGTAGAAATCATAAACCCCACCGCGTCCCGAATATTCGGAGGTGGCCGGCAAACTGAATAGGATATTGTCGAACTGCCCCGTCCCCTGCGTATTGGTCGCCATCTCATGGATGACCGCATGCATGCCGGGAACATGCTTAAGTTCCCCTAAAGAACGATCTGAAGCATTGAAGTTCCCGAGCATGATAACATCATCCTCACCTCGACCATCATCACGAACACGCCTGAAGACATCGTCCAGCCAACTGAGTTCGTACTGCAATTCCTCCGGTTCCGTATGAACGTTGACTAACGAAAAAGTAAACGCCTGCTCTGGCTCAGGACCTTTGACCCGACACCACACGACAAAAGGCTCTTTGGAGAGAAGGTCGTCTGGATCATTGATGACATAGGACTGGGAACGATCCAGCTCGATTCGATCCCGATCATAAACATATGCGTACTGCTCTTTCGACTGAGCACGGCCGACTTGATGGCTGATGACGAAACCATAACGTTCATGATCGAGATTGATCCAGTCCATCAGACTGACCATGGTTCCGGGCTGATTGGATTTGATCCCTTGCAAAGCAACGATATCAAATTCTCGAATGATCTTTCCAATCACCGACATGGCTCGCTCATCTTGCAACTTGGAGCCATCCAGTACTCCCAGGTCGAAAGATGCGACCCGAAAACGACCTCCTGCGCTTCGCTGACTCGAACGGATAATGTCTGATGGAGCTTCGGTCGGATCCAATTCCAAAGAGGTCTTCAGGACCGTAATGGCATCACCTAATGAATGAATCTGCTCTCTCTGCGGGTACAACACGAACCCGCAGCCAACCGCCATAACCAGCAGAACAATGATGATGATTTTTCGCATGAATCTCTCCCCAACCGGCAAAGTCAACGGACGCGAGAATCCCTCCTGTCTGTTGTCGACCTGAAACAGAACCAAAGTTGAAGGCCACGACTCCAGTTCTGGATATACGGCTCAATCCACGACAATTCTTTCCAAAATGAAACATCTGGCGGTCATGGGCCCATTCATGGGCGGTAACTTACCGTAATCCAATAAGAAAACGCACTACGATCGGGAAAGCCAACGGGTCTCTCGAACCTTATTGACCGCCGTATAATCCTCGAGATTTGGCCTGAAAATCGCAAGGAGCGCGAGGGGGAGATACCAAGCCATGACCAAGCCGCCTCCATGACCGTGCCAGAATTGAATGGCCAGCATGATGGCACAAGAGCCACTTAAAAGTGCGCCGAGGTTCTTTCGTGTCGGCCACACGACCAACGCGACACTCAAAGCAATGCTGCCGGCAATGAAGGGCAATCGGAATACCGGTTCCCAACCCGCTGACCATATTCCCTGGAGGCCGCCGTACTTCGGCCACCAAAGCCCAAACATGGCCTGAAAGTTCAACCAGAATTCCTCACCACTGGCCGACGTGTATGCCAAGGCGAATACGAGTAGTGAAACGGCCAAAAGACAGCCCATCAAAAATCTCGACAAGCCTCGTTTCCAGTAAAACCCCAACCAGACCGGCAAAAGAAACAGGGGGTAGTAAATCATACCGGTGCATATCCCCAGCATCACCCCCGACAGGAAAGGCATTCGATACAGGACAACGGCCCACACCAACAAAGCGGCAGGTAAAACATGGGGCAAACGGCCCATCATCTGCACCGTGTAGGGGAGCATCAAAAACATGGTCGCCACGCCGATGCCCATCCAAAAGTTTTCAAAGTGCAAATAGCCAATCATCACGATGCCAACCGCGATCGCAACGAGGCATAAGACGATGAGTCCTTTTGTGATGCGTTCGCTCGAAAGCCCAACATTCCCGGACGTTAGATGCTCAGACCGATCCCCATCAACGAATGTGGGAAGTATGGGAGCACGATAAAGGGGAAGATACCCGGGACTCGACAGAACGACCGAAGCCTTGTTTTCCAGTTCCCACCACGCCTCATCGTCCGTATTTTCTCGAACGGCAAAAAGATCTTCAGTGACAGAAACGCTTGCCCAAATGTTGGTAAATAGAAAGACCAGCATCGCAACGCCCATAAAGGTCAATCCACCACTGGATAAGTTGGGCTCCAAAAGAGGTCGCCGCACCATGATTGGATCGAGCAACATCCGAATCAAAAGTAAGCCGCCAATCGAAAACAGAATCAGATAGCCTGTGAGCTCCAGTCGTCGTGATTCGTCGTAACGCGCCTGCCAAGTGATCAACAAGGCTCTGTGAACTTCCAGGTCTCCTTCCGTCCCTCCGGAAAGATCGGACTCTGCACCCGAACCGGACGTATCTTCAGTGCCTGTTTCGACACGGCGATCCGACGCGTTCAAATCATTTTCCGTGACATCTGAAGCATTCTCGTCATCAAGTCGCGTGGCTTGGTCCAAGCCTTCAAGATATTGTTCAGGAGCCCATTTTCCCGCCTCCCGAGCAGCGGCCATATCATCGAAGACACTTTGGCGACTGGAGGCACCGGAGTGGACGGTGAGCAGCCCCGAAGCTAAGAGGAGGATCAAACAGAGATCCAGATTGCGAACGCTCCAGAATCGGGTGAACTTGAAGTAGAGCGCGATCATCAGAAGCGACGACAAGTAGGCCCAAGTCGTCGGTGGAACGCGTTCATATCCCAGAGGGAATTCGCTCATACTAGCCACACAGTCGGTCACGAGGTGGGGGTGCAAAGTTGACTGGAAGAATCACCTTGGTCCGCGGACTCCCCCAACCTATATCGCTGCGGGTTGACCCTTCGTTTGCCATGGCTTCGCCTGACTACATTTCCCGGTAATGAGACGGCTGAACCGTGGCTACCAAGGCGCTGAACCCACCTCAAGTCGCACTGGCTCTCGGCGTACCACCTGTTTCTGAGGCAGACACAACTCGAACGCCAAAAGTACAAGCATTAAGAATAAGCTTTCTGCAGGCGTTTTCAAGGCAAGACGACACCTCAAGGAGGCAGGTTCAGCCTTCGTCGACCCTCAATTTTTCTTCCCTCGCCCGATGGATTTACCTACATTGGTATCACGTCGGCAGGTTTCGTCCGAGACCCTATTTTTCTGATCATGGTCGATACCATTCAATGAACACAGAACAGCGTTCCGTCGCGGAGATTATCCTCGAACTCATTGCTCCCGCCCTCATCATGGTGCTCGTGGGGAGCTTTGTCATGTTTCTGGTTGAAGTCTTCTATCAGGGAAGCTACACGGCCCGACTCGACATCATTCTCATGCTCTTCACTTTTGCCGCGGTTTTGATCGGTCGAATATCGATTGAGCAAGATCACAGCGTCGCCGCGTTATATGCAATTGTATTGGGCATCGTGACGTTGTTGGCCATGGTCCGTTTTGTGGAACTCACTGGCCCCCTTGCTGCCTTTTCTCTGCCGATCAACGTCGGACTTTTGGCTATCGTTTGGTTTTTCACGCACAAACTGGTGTGGGACTGCACCTTCGTTGACATGACCAAAGACGTCACCGCAACAGGTCTTCTCGATTCCGTCGGGAGTCGATGGAAAAAGCTTCGTGATGCGTTTGATGAAGTTGACCAATTGGCAAGCGATGAAGTGAACCCGATTCGCCCGACTACGCCAAACCAGCCCGCCGCCCCATGGGCTCCCTTTCTTCGTTGGCTTCGTCACCGCAAAGCCAATACACCGGGACTTTGGGTCATCTATTTTGCGTTCCTAACCATGCCGATCTTTGGCATTGCACAAGGCTTTATTCCCGCAAGTGACCTTCCCAGTCGTCGGTGGGTATTCCAGCTTTTTGTGGCGTACATCCTCGCGAGCCTTGGCTTACTGATGACGACAAGCCTCATCGGCTTGATGCGTTACCTGCATGGACGTCAAGTCGAGATGCCGAATTCGTTGATGATCTCTTGGATCAGCGTCGGTTCGGTCGTCGGGGTCGCCCTCCTCTGCCTCGCATGGCTATTACCTCGCCCCGCTCCAGAATATTCCATCGCAAAATCACTCCCTTTTTCCTTCAAGACCCCAGATAGTACTCGGCCAAACTCATGGGCACTTGGGAGTGATGGGCAGAAATCAGGAGTTCAGGCCAACAGCTCGCGTCGCAATGGCCAACAGGGTCAATCGGGACAGGGTCAATCGGGACAGGGGCAATCGGGACAGGGTCAATCGGGTCAGGGGCAATCCGGTCAGGGGCAATCCGGTCAGGGGCAATCCGGTCAGGGGCAATCCGGTCAG
>JAKVCA010000031.1 GCA_022448315.1 Pirellulaceae bacterium
CAGCGGGATAAGGAATCCACGAGACCATGCTGCGGCGGTCGCCATGACAAAGCTGCGGCGGTCGCCATGACAAAGCTGCGGCGGTCGCCATGACAAAGCTGCGGCGGTCGCCATGACAAAGGAGACCGCTAGGCCCCCGCCAAAAATTGGCCAGAACACCCCATCGTACGGACTGGAATCGACCATGAAGACCGACTCGTTTCGAGGGAAAAGTACTGTTGAAAGGGCATGGGTAGCCCGACGGCCCTTCAAATCGCCTGCTGGAATTCGGACTCTACCTTGCGTGTGGGCCTCTGAGGAAACGCCTGAGATTCACCTTCGAGAACGAGCGATGTTCTACCAACGCTTCCGGCGAATAGGTAAGACACCGGCGGAGATAAAGAGGGTTCTCCCCTGAGAAGCCACGTCCTAAGCCAAAAGGGCATCTCAACGCAGCATTGAAGTGAGGGCACAGGGACTCGAACCCTGGACCTACGGATTAAAAGTCCGTTGCTCTACCAACTGAGCTATGCCCTCAACCGTCCATATCTAAGCCGCATTACGACTCAAAATTGAATTTTGACACTCTACCAAGAAAACCCTCGCTGACAAGTCATCTCACGGTGATTGGCAAGATGATCCGTTTGGCACCATGCCTTCGCGGAAAAGTGCAGCGGGATAACCGTCAATCTCTCGCCGAATTCACGCTCTACAGCAAGGCTCATCGAAATGTCTGACGGAGAAGATGTGATACTGCCCCAACATCCCAATGTTAACGGGCCTGCGACGAATGCTTGGGCTGATCAGGATGAGTCACTCAGACCAAGTCGGTTTTCGATCAACCCCAAGCTTTGCTGGATTTGGGCGACGACTCATTTCGCAGTTCATTTCGCAGTTCAATCGGTTTTTCGTTTGGCACCTTGGCCAAAATGAATCGACCCGCGTGTTGTTGGGGCCACCATGCCTCCAAACATGAACGCACTACCCTGAGGCCTGGCGGAAGACAGGCCAAGCCTCTTTTTGAGTTCCAGTCGCATTTGACGCAGTTGTCGTTCCTTTTGCGCCCGTTCTCGGAGCATCCTTTGAACGTCGTTATCGCTCATGTATTTTTTAAGGTGAGCTTCGTCTTCCTCAATGTTGATATTCCCAAGAACTTTAGATTCAACCACCTGCTCCTCCTGAGCATTTTCCAGATCAAGGTTTTCCAGTAAAGCCAGAGCATCCGTTTCTTCGGCTTGCGAGTTTTGTTCAGCTTCGATTTTTGCAGCTGCGCCCCAAAGTTCGCACTCCCACGAGGCAGTTGGATTTGGGGTGAGCCAGTTTTCCATATTGGAAATCGGCGAAGACTCTGGCCACACCGTACGCTTGAATATCTTCAACTCTCCCGCTTTTGACGTCGAAACGGTGCAGATTGCCGAGAGAACCGCGAAGGTTGCAAATAACCGGCCCATGACTGAGTTCTCCCCCTTGAAGGACGTGCGTTCCGCGTTCGACGAGTCAATTTCCAGCCCTCGTACACGCCGAGTTACGACCAAGCGATCAACACTCCATGCGTATCGCCTATACGAAGGGCCTCCCTAACGATCGCTTTCGGTTTCCGAAGCCGTTCCAGTGAAGCTTCAACTCGAAAAAGGGGTGCGAAGTTGCCGGGAGATACCGGTTGTTACGGTTTCTGTGATCCTGTCGCATCCTGAAAGGAATGCGGTCTGGTGAAGTCGGGAAATGGGTTCGGGTTGTATCGTTCAGGGGAGTCGTATCACTGAGGGTATCTGTGCGAATGGGTGATGCGTCATTTTTCGATCTTCCAAGGCGCTCCGCGTTGGGTTGCCTTTTTTTTGCAGCTAACCTTCTTTATCGAGAGCTTTTCGGCCTTTTAAAACTCCTATTTCCTCTTTTTTGCCCTTGGGTAGATCGTGAGCCATGGAGCTTTGTGGTACGATTGGTAGAACTCTGTCATCCAAAAGTTGGAAACGATCATCTTTTGGGCAGGGTGTGGTAGATCTCCTACTTTGACGTGTGCGATCTGGTGAAGAGACGGCATCATGTTGGCGGATGAGCGGCGAACGATATTGCTGGAACTAGTTAGGGCGAAAGGGTTTGCGTCCCTTCCTGAACTGGCCGGTCAATTAAGCGTTTCCGAGTCGACCATTCGCAGAGATTTGGATTTTCTGGAGGATTCAGGTTCCGCGAGGAGGACTCACGGAGGCGTTTTCTACACGGGTCCTTCACCAAAGCTTCCTCATTTTGATCAAATTCAGTCATTAAATTGGGAGAAAAAGCGATCCATCGCTCATCAGGCTGCCAGGTTGGTCCAAGATGGGGACACTGTACTGCTCGATGGTGGAAGTACGACTTACGAATTGGCCCAGTTGCTGGTGGGAAGAACGTTGCAGGTCGTCACAAATTCCCTGCCTGTTGCCAATTTGTTTTCCAGCAGTGACAGCGCGGACCTGGTTTTCATTGGTGGGTATGTCCACCCGAGGACTGGGGTATCTCTGGGGCCCTACGCCGTGGAGATGCTTTCCCAGTTGAACTGCCGGAGGGCCATGTTGAGTGTGGCAGGGGTGCACGTGGATGGACTGTACAACAGCAATTTGCTTTTGGTTGAAACTGAACGCGCCATGCTGGAGGCTTCTGACGAAGTCACCATTTTGGCAGACAGCACAAAATTCGGACACAAAAGTTTGGCTCGGATATGCGATTTGAAAGCCATCGACACCTTTGTGGTGGATTGCGGAATTTCCGACGATTGGAGTAGCCAATTGATCTCGTCGGGAATCGAGCTTTGCATCGCGGAGACGGCGGCGAAATTTGACAATGACTAGGTGAATCGACAGGGTCTGAATCTTCAGCCAATGTCGGCACAAAATCGATAAGTAACAAGGTGTTTTATGTCTTCCGCTCCCGCTTTAAATCGGTCAACGATCGAGGAGATTGTCAGGCAGTTGGTCCTGAAACAATCCGGCAGTTCCACTGCGTCGAAAGTGAAATCCGAACTCGTCGTCAGCATCTCGGCACGGCATATCCACCTGACCGATGCACACGTCGAAACGCTGTTTGGTCCTGGTGCCACGCTGACTCCCATGAAGCCCCTTTATCAAGATGGATTTTTCGCGGCTGAAGAAACCGTCATGGTCGTGGGGCCCCGGAAACGCATGCTGCCCAGCGTGCGGATTTTAGGACCCACTCGTTCCGCCAGCCAGGTGGAACTGGCGTTCACTGACGCCATCAGTCTCGGTTTGGACCTTCCTGTTCGACACAGTGGCGACATCGCTGGAACACCCGGATGTGTCCTCGTTGGACCGAAAGGTGTTGTGGAGCTGAATGAAGGCGTCATCCGCGCTGCAAGGCATGTTCACATGAGCATGGAGGATGCGAAGAACTACGGTGTTCAAAACGGCGACTTCATGAAACTGAAGATCAAGTCGCCGCAATGTTCGGTCACCTTGGAAGACCTCCTTGTGAGAGCTGACCCGACGACAAAACTTGAAGTTCACCTCGATACAGATGAAGGCAACGCTTGCAATCTCGATGCCGCGGAATCGATTGAGTTGGTGCCACAGCATGCAGATTGCGGGTGCGGTGGCTGACAGGCAGCACCAGCATTGTCTGACCTACGACACGATCCGGGGAATTTCTGTTTGAAAGTCCCCGTCATTAATGACACGTATTTTCATGCTCTTACTTGGCGGTAAAGAGCTTTACAAATTGACTGTTTAACAATTTCTTTTTTGGGAGAGTTTTGCCATGGCAAAAAGTCTTGAAGCCCTCGGCATGATTGAGACCAAGGGGTTCATCACCCTGATCGAAGCAACCGATGCGATGCTCAAAGCAGCCAATGTCGAGTTCATGGGCTGGGATAAAGTGGGCAGCGGATTGGTCTCCGCTTTCGTCACGGGCGATGTTGCGGCCGTCAAGGCAGCAACTGACGCGGGTGCAGCCGCGGCGGGACGAGTGGGTGAAGTGGTCAGTATTCAAGTGATTCCACGACCTCACGAGGACCTCAATATTGTCTTGCCAGCCCCGGTCAAGAAGTCGTCCAAGTCCTAAGGGTTGCAACCTGAGTTCCCGAATATCCAACAGATTCGCTGTTCTGAAATGTGAGTGGCCCGGTGGTGGGTCCAGCGGCGAATTTCAACGATACAAAATCAACCTCATCATTTGGAAAGAAAGCAGTCATGCAAACAGCTATTGGATTGATCGAAACCAAAGGTCTACTCGGTCTTGTCGAAGCAACCGATGCCATGGCGAAAGCCGCGAATGTCAATATCGTCAAACGAGTCAGTGTTGGCGGCGGCTTGGTGACCACGGTTGTCAGCGGTGATGTCGGTAGTGTGCGTGCCGCGGTCGAAGCTGGTGCAAACGCAGCTTCGCAAGTCGGAGAACTTGTGGGCAGTCACGTGATTCCTCGGCCTGCCGAAGGTCTTGTTGACGCATTTGTTTCCTAACCGTGGAATGACAGGAAGCCATGTCCGGAAAGTCGACAGGTTTCAAGTGCTGCACGTCCCAAAATTAGCTTTTGGGACTTGAGCCGCTTGAGTTTGCCGTCTTTGAAATCAAGGAGGTCTCCCATGAAAGTTTTAGTCGCTAACCTCGGCTCGACCAGTTTCAAGTATCGTCTGTTCGATATGGACAACGAGGAACAGTTGGCCCGAGGTGGCATTGATCGAATCGGCTCGGCCGAGAGTTACTGCTTTGTCGAGATTGGGTCGGAACAGGTCGAACTATCCGTTCATGTGCCCAATCATGCTGAAGCGGTCAGGCGATGTTTGGAGCAGTTGACACATCCCGATACCGGGTGTCTCAGCGATGCGTCCGAAGTCTCGGCGATCGGTTTCAAAGCGGTTCATGGGGGCAAGATTAGTGGTGTCCAACGGATTGACGCGGAAGTCTTGACCGAAATGGAAAAGATGAACGCCGTTGCTCCGGCTCACAATCCGCCTTATATCGCAGCGATGCGACAGCTGGCGGAAAAACTTCCTGAAATCCCTTTGGTGGCAGCGTTCGAAACCGGATTTCATCAAACGATTTCTGACGCACAAAAGTTTTACGGCGTTCCATTTGAATGGGCCGAAGACTACCACATCAAACGTTGGGGATTTCATGGTGCCAGTCACCGATACATCGGTCAACGTTTGGCCGAAGTGACCGGACGAGAGGACATGAGGGCGATTTCCTGTCATTTGGGCGGTTCGAGCAGCTTGTGTGCGATCCGAGGCCGTGAAAGTATTGGGACCACGATGGGGATGAGTCCTCAGACGGGTCTGCTTCACAACAACCGTTGTGGAGACTTTGATCCCTTTGCGATTCCAATTGTCATGGAGGCCACTGGGAAATCCTTGGACGAAGTGCTTGCGGACTTGGCGAGTCAAAGTGGCTTGCTCGGTCTGAGCGGTATCAGTGGAGACGTGCGAGATCTCGAGGAAGCCGCGGGCGAGGGGCACGAACGTGCTCAATTGGCCTTGGATGTTTTTGTGACGGAGATCCGTCGGCACCTCGGTGGATTGATGGTGGCGCTTGGAGGCCTTGATGCCATCGTCTTCACGGGAGGGATCGGTGAAAACGGCCAACAAATTCGGGCCGGTGTATGCCAAGGCCTGGAAGAATTTGGAGTGGTTCTCGATCCAGATAAGAATGCGACCGCCCGAGGTGAGACTCAGTTGGAAGCCGCGGCGAGTCGAGTGCAGCTATGGACGATTCCAACCAACGAAGAGTTGGTCGTCGCCCGTCAGTCTCGAGCCCTGTTAGAAGGCAGTTAGAAATGTTTATTGCCCGTGTGACCGGTTCGGTGGTTTCGACGCAAAAAGTGGACGAAATGATCGGCCAGAAACTGATGGTGGTCGAGCCATATCGTCTTGACCCCACAGATCGCAAGCAGCTTTCGACGACAGGTCGAACATTCATTGCAGTTGATACGCTCGGCGCAGGCGTGGGGGATTATGTCCTGATTTGCCAGGGATCGAGCGCTCGATTGACCCCGGAAACCAAAGATAAACCTGTCGACACGGTCATCATCGGCATCGTTGATACCGTCCATTGCGATACCCAATGTGTTTACGATCGCGAAGAATGACGCGAGACCCCCTGCTCCGCTCCGATCGTTTCAGTGCCACCCAACAGATACGCAAGATTTACTTGAAAAAGCGTTTCCTCAATACGAGATTCAAATATGCACATTAACGAAGACATTATCAAAAACGTCGTCGCTCAGGTTCTGGCTGAGGTGGGACCGATTCCCGAGGTTTCGTCCTCTTCTTATGCTGGGCGGCATGGCATTTTTGATTGTGCAGAGGAAGCTGTCCAAGCTGCTCATGATGCTTTCGAACAGCTTTCGGAACGCGGTATGGAAGACCGTAAAAAAATCATTGATCACATTCGAAGAATCTCGATCGAGCAATGCGTTGAGCTGGGCACGATGGAGATGGAAGAGACCAAAATCGGTCGTTTGGAACACAAGATCGAAAAACTGAAAACACTCGGAGAGCAGACACCGGGTGTTGAGTTCATGAAGAGCGAGTGTTTCAGCGGCGACCATGGACTGGCGGTCATTGAGCATGCCCCCTTTGGCGTGATTGGGGCAATCACACCCGTTACGCACTCCCTGCCGACGATTACAGGCAATGCGGTAAGCATGATCGCTTCGGGCAATACGCTGGTGGTGAACCCTCATCCCAGTGGTAAGAAGGTTGCCGCTGAAGGCGTGCGTCGTTTCAACGAGGCGATCTACAAGGATCTTGGAATTGACAACTTGATCTGTTTGATCGCAGAGCCGACGCTTGAATCCGCGGATATCATTTTCAATCATCGCGACGTTGCGCTGATCTGCGTCACCGGAGGACCTGCCGTCGCAAGGGCAGCCTTGCGTGCCGGAAAGCGTGCGATCGTCGCTGGACCCGGAAACCCCCCCGTGGTTGTCGATGAAACGGCCGATTTGGACCGTGCCGCTCGGTCGATGATTCAGGGCGCCTCGTATGACAACAACCTCCTTTGTATCGCTGAAAAAGAAGTCTTTGTTGTCGACTCGGTCTTTGATTCCCTCATGAATGCGATGGAGAGAGCGGGGGCCGCGCGACTCAACAGTCAAGAAATCGATCGCCTTACCTCCGCGGCAATGATTCAGGTGGGTGAAGATAACCACGATGCTCCGTCCAAGGAATGCCTCGGGCAGGATGCCGCAAGGCTCGCACAGTTTGCCGGACGCCAGGTGCCTGCCGGTACCGAACTCGTGTTTGGAGAAACGGATGAGCATCACCCTTTCGTCTCTGTCGAGCAGATGATGCCCTTTTTGCCATTCGTGCGATGCCGGAACGTCGATGAGGCGATCCAAAAGGCAAAGCATTATGAGCATGGCTTCAGGCACACCAGCATCATTCACTCGCACGATGTCCGAAACATGACCCGAATGGGCAGAATCATGGATACGACATTGTTTGTGAAAAATGGACCTTGCATGGCGTCACTGGGTCTTGGTGGTGAAGGTTACCTCTCGTTCTCCATTGCAGGTCCAACTGGTGAAGGTGTGACAACTCCCCTGACATTCACTCGGGAGCGACGCTGTTCAATGATCGACGACCTTTGGATTCTTGGCCAACCCAAGAACTGATCCATTCGAATCGCCCGGGCAAACCTCAATCATGAAGGCCTCGGCCAGGTAGCAAGGAGACCGCTTGTGCAACCCGCCAAAGTCATTGGCAGCATCACTGCAACGGTGAAGCACTCAAGCATGCAGGGCGCAAAAATGCTCCTTGTCCAGCCTCAACTTGTGGAGGGTCAGGCAGACGGCGATCCCATCATCGCGGTGGACGGAGTTGGGGCCGGAATGGGGGAAACCGTGTTGATCACCAGTGATGGACGACACAGTAGGAAAATTTTGCAAACAGACGCAACGCCGGTCCGTTGGACCATTATCGGAATTGTTGACGAGTAAGGCATGACATCCCCGTTCAAGTCCAATTCGAATGATCTACAGGTGCAATGGTTCGATGCCATTGTCCGCCAGGTCGTCGAAAGATTGAAGGACATGGGGGGAAAGCCTGAGCTTGCGATTGGCAGCGGGGGAGATGAAGCGTCGGCGGTAACGTCAGCCGACGAAATCCACCTTGGCGATGCCGTCATTACGATGGAGTCGCTCCGGGGACTGAAGATTGCCGATAAAAAAATAGTTGTCAGCGCCACGGCGGTGGTGACACCTGCTGTCAAGGATGAACTCAGGGAACGGAATGCAACGCTAGATCGGCGTCTGAAGCTTGAGTCGCCATCAGAAAATGTAGCGGCCGAACTCTCGTGTTTTGCCCAAGGGAATCTCAATCGCTTGGATCCACTGCTGATGGGGCTTGGCCTCAAGATCATTGATGCCAACTCGGTTGGTTGGGACGCACTCAGACAGAGCGTTGCCGGTGCTGTGGAAACGGCAGGTGGAGCCATTCTCGTCGCGCTTGAACCTTATGTTGCGGCCTGCGAATTGAATCGCACCGATTGTTTGCGTGCCGGCTATGCAGCCACCTCGACGGCGATGAGTAAGCTGGCACAGCAGTTGAAACCGAATGTCATGGTGATTGATGCGCGACGTTATACCCATGCCACGCTCCGAGAGGCGTTGGACCAACTGAAACGCATCCATGCACTTTCACCGAAAGCAGGAGGCTTGAAATCATGAGGCTCGGTAAGGTTGTCGGTAAGGTCACTTTGAATCGGTGTCACCCGAGTTACATCGGAACCAAGTTGCGATTGGTGGTCCCGTTGGCATTGGACGACTTGCCGGATGCTGCAGATCCGCAGGCGGACACGCTGGTGGTGTGGGATGAAATCGGTACAGGAGAGGGATGTCTGATTGCAATCAGCGAAGGCCCTGAAGCTTCCCAGCCTTTTCGCCCAGAGGTCAAGGCGGTAGATGCTTACGCTTCTGCCCTGATTGATGAGCTAAGGTTGGATCAAGGATTGGTGGATTCGATCAGAGAACGTTGATTTTGAGCAAGGATGATCAGCCAATCCGGAGTGGAGACTCAGTAAAACTCATTCACGCGTTTCGTTTTAAAACAATTGATCTAACAATTCTCGGCTTCGCCGAGAGAACGTCTACAAATAGAAGGTAAATCATGGTGAACGTGCACAAGATCAAGCTCGATATCTGCGACATCGGTCGCCGCATCTACAACAAGGGTTTCGCCGCCGCGAATGATGGGAATATCAGCGTTCGCATCAGCGATAACGAAGTCCTCTGCACACCAACGATGCACTCCAAGGGATTTTTGAAGCCCGATGATATTTGTCACATTGATATGACGGGCAAGCAGATTGCCGGTCGCAAGAAGCGTTCCAGTGAGGCGCTACTGCACCTTGAGATTTACAAACAGCGGCCCGACCTGAAAAGCGTGGTTCACTGTCACCCTCCTCATGCCACAGCTTTCGCGATCGCTCGCGAACCTATTCCACAGTGTGTTCTTCCGGAAGTGGAGGTGTTTTTGGGTGACGTTCCAATCACTCGGTACGAGACTCCCGGTGGACAGGCTTTTGCCGACACGATCATTCCTTTCGTTCAGAAAACGAATGTCATTATTTTGGCCAACCACGGCACCGTCAGTTTTGGTGAGTCCGTCGAACGAGCTTACTGGTGGACCGAGATTCTTGATGCCTACTGCCGCATGTTGATGCTGGCGAAGCAACTGGGAGGCGTTCATTTCCTCGGTGATCAAAAATCGCGTGAACTCCTCGAGTTGAAAGACGGCTGGGGATTTTCAGATCCTCGTAACACCAAAGAGTATGAGGATTGCGATATCTGCGCCAACGATATTTTCCGCGAGAGTTGGAAGGATGCTGGCGTTGAAAGACGCGCCTTCGACGCACCTCCCGTCGCCTCGGCCGCTGCATCCGGGAACGATGGTGAAGTGGATCAGGAGGCTCTGGTCAAGGCAATCACCGATCGGGTGATGCAGGAACTGAGCCAAGGGGCTCGTTAAACGCTGTTCCAAAAATGAATCATGGTAAAAAAAGGCGTTGAACCTATGAAAGTCAGTATCATTGGCGGAGGAGGGTTGGTTGGATCTTGTGCCGCCTTCGCATTGCAAACCGGTGGAATTGTGCGGGAGATTTCTCTCCTGGACGTGAATGAAGAGTTGGCGGCAGGTCATGCGTTGGACCTGCTGCATGGCGGTCCGAGTATTGCCGATCAGGTCATCAACTCCGGGGGATACGAACATATTCCCTCAAGCGATGTGATTTGCATCACAGCGGGACTTCGAAGGCAACCCAACGAGAGCCGATTGGATCTCATTAATCGCAATACAGATTTGTTCCTCAAGATCCTTGAGCAAGTCGATGCGGCCGGGGTAAAGCAGGATGCCATTGTTGTGGTGGTCAGCAACCCGGTCGATATTTTGACGTACCTCGCTGCCGACCGATTGAAATTGCCAGCGAGCCAAGTGATCGGTCTCGGAACCCAACTGGACACGATTCGGTTTCGAAGTCTGATCGCTCAGCACTGCCAGCTACCTCCCACCCAGGTTTCCGCCATTATTTTGGGTGAGCATGGCGACAGTATGGTCCCAGTCTGGTCCAACGCGAATGTCAATGGACTTCCCCTTGACAAATTTCCCGGTTGGACCGCCAACCTCGCAGCAGACCTTTTCAAGCGAACCAAAGGTTCAGGCGCCGAAGTCATCAGTCGAAAGGGTGGAGCGGGATTTGCCGTGGGCGTTGCCATTCAAGACGTGATTGAGGCGATCGCCTTGGACCGTAGACAGGTCCTTCCGGTTTCGAGTGTTCAAGACGGCACCTGCTATGGCATTCGTGATGTCGCCCTCTCTGTGCCTACCGTGGTGGGCCGCAGTGGCGTGGTCGACCGCTATGAAATCGATCTGTGGCCGAAGGAGATGCAAGGCCTCCGCACCAGCGGAAACGTCCTGAGGCAGACACTCAATCAAGTTTTAAATCGGGTCGGGAGTCGTTAGCTCCACACCCCACTCGATTCATTTTGCAACTCAACCCGGTCATAAATTGGCCGGTTTTTTTTGTGCGCGATTTTCTATCCTTGATCGCGCAACGCTCGTGCGATTTCAGCATGCACGCACTCATCTTTCTCGGTGTCAAACGCCAGTTTCAAGGCCTGGATTGCCGGGCCGGTTCCCATCTCCCCGAGTGCCCATGCGGCAGCACCTCGGACGATGGGCTCCTCCACTGACATTGCTTGAGTCAAGGTTTTGACGGCCGGTGTAAATTTCTGGTTTCCCAGAACGATCGAGGCATTCCGTAAAATGCCTGCACGACGCGTCCTCCATAGAGCGGTCTTGCGAAATCGTGTCCGAAATCCCTCTTCATCCAGTTCGAACAATTCAACGAGAGCGACTGGGTTGGAGTTCTCCAATGGCTGGGGCCAACCCTCTTGGGAGGGTTGGGATTTGGATTGCCATGGGCAGACATTTTGACAAACATCACAGCCGAAGACCCACGAGCCCATCCCCTTCCGAAGCTCCGTCGGAATGGGCGTTCGTAATTCAATGGTGAGGTAGCTGATGCATCGTCTTGCATCCAGAACGCCCGGTTCAGGAAAAGCCTGAGTCGGACAGGCATCCAGGCACGCCGTGCAAGTGCCACAATGTTCTCGCAGGAACGGTTCGTCATACTCCAGTTCTGCGTCCAGAATCAGGGCTGCCAAAAAGAACAGGCTACCGTCGGTGGGGCTCAGCAGTAACGTGTTTTTTCCTTGCCACCCGAGTCCCGCCAGTCGGGCATAATCTCTTTCCAAAAGGGGGGCGGTATCGACAACTCCACGGCAATGGTGTCCCGGGAGCAGACCTTGCGCCGTTTTTCGAAGCGACTTGAGCTTTGTGTGAATCACATCATGGTAATCCGATTCACCCCACGCGTATCTTGAAATTTGGCCTTGTCCATCATGTGCCGTTATAGGAGCAACAGAGTCATAGCCCAAAGTCAGCATCATGATGGAGCGGGCGCCATTCAATACCGATGAGGGGCTTTCATAAGCATCTCGTCGTTCGGGAAGATAGTGCATTTCGCCGGCGTAGCCCCGGTCAAGCCATTCCTGGAAATGGTCCATGCCAGGGGCCGCGACCGCAGGGCAGACTCCGGCCTGACTGAACCCGAGATCCAGAGCGGACTGCTTCAAGTTACGGGTTATGACACCGATTTCGGTCATTTTGTGCCCCATTTCTTGAGTCGTCCTTAATGCGTTATTGAATTCTCAAAGGATCTAAATAATTTGGAACTCGTGGAGAGTGGTGCTGAACTTACGGGCTTCGTTGCATTAAACAGGGTCTTGATCTTGGTTTTTGATTACTGCACGAACAAGTTGCCACGATGGTCAAGCGGCCCGTTTTGCCTTGACATGGTTGGGAGATAGAACATGGTCAAGCCTTTGATTCTACAGGCCGCGACTTGTTTCATGGTCATGGTCAGTGTGAGTTTTGCTCAGGCTCAAGCACCATCGGAAGGTTACGCGCTTGGGGTGGGTTGGAGCTATGCCGGAGGCCAAACGGCAGCAGTCAGAGTTAGCCAGCAACGGATTCCCTATTTTGCTTTGAATCCGCCCGTCTACTATGGCGAACGGATCGCTCGTCCGTACGGATACAGTCCCTTCGCCGTTCCCCCTGCCCTGCTACCGGCCGAATTCCGTCCGATTCCTAAGGCGGATTTCAAAGAGATCAGCAATCCGTTCTTTGAAGAGAACCCATCTTCCGAACCCAGAACAGAATCCAAAGGCCTGCGGCAAGTCAGTGCGGATCAAACGACCTGATTCAGCATCAAGCCCTACTAAGAAGACACGCTTGTTTCTTCAAACGGTTCGATCCAGGAGTGCATGTTCGAGCAAGCGCCTGATTGGAACCTCTTCGCGAGCACGAACAACGCCTATTTTTGGGGAATTGGGCCAGAAAAGGGTGGAAGGTCAAACGTCTCACCCGTTCCGACCACCCGAGGGTCGTCGGTATCTCGTAACTCCTGCAAGAGTCGTTTCTGAAGCGAGTTCCGAACTTCAATATATTCGGGTTGCATCGCGACATTGTCGATTTGATGTGGATCTTTCTTCAAATCATAAAGTTCAAACTTGGGGCGACGACCAAACGCGAACTCAAAAAACCGTTGGGCTTGGGGATCAGATCGATTCTCGATTAACCAGGTCCGTGTCGGGCTTGCGTCCATGTCGGCAAAGCCGACTCTTGTCGACGAATTCCATGCTTGAAGTTTCGGCCATGGCCCCTGGGGCAGGCCATACCCGGGGGCAACGCCCATGGGCCAACGCTGCGGCTTGAAATTGATGATCAGCAGGTGATCTCGCGTTCTTATGGCACGTTGCGGGTACGGTAAAAAGTCGGGGCGAGCACTTTCCACATGACGCTCACGTCCCACCAGCACGTGGTCTCTTTTCGGGTCGACGACTCCCTCCTTGTCGCTGGTCAAAATGGGCAAGAGGCTTTTTCCGGTCATGTCGTCCGGGATCGGTGTTTGGCCCAACTCCAGAAAGGTCGGCGCTAAATCGGTCATGTTGACGAAGTCGTCGACGACCCGACCCGCCGGGAACTGCCCTTGCCACATGATTGTCAGGGGGACCTGGACTCCAAAGTCGTAGAGGTTGCATTTGCCGTTGGTCACCCCCGGCATGCCATGATCCCCACTGATCACCACCACCGTATTTTTAAGGTCTCCAGTTTCACGCAGTTCATCCAGTAGGACACCGATGGACGCATCCAGTGCCTGGATTTCACCCAGATAATCCGCCATGTCTTCGCGAACCGTTGGAACGTCGGGGAGAAAGGGAGGCAGTTTACCTTTGAGCGAATCGGGGTCGATGCCCCACAGTTGCTTGCCTGAACCCTTGATCCACTTACGGTGGCAGTTGGTCGGACCGAACCAGTAGCAAAAGGGTTTTCCTTTTTCGGATGCCGCTCTGAAACTTTGGAAGTTTGTGCGGACCTCCGCGAGTAGTTTTTGTTTCGCGGCCTCGGGATCCGCTGCTTTCGCGACGAATTGCGAGAACCCATTGAACCGTGTTCCACCCTGATGATAAGCGTTCGGTCCAGCACCGTAGGGTGCATTGACCGGTGTTCCCGGACTCCAAACTTTGTAACTGAATCCGATATGGTAGCCGCCCTCCTCAAGGAGAAGAGGATAGGAAGGAATGTCGGGGTCCCAGATGGCGCCGCGCAAGATTGCACCTCGCCCGGTACGCCAGAAATACTGACCGCTCAGTAGCGAACTTCGACAGGGCGTGCAGGACGGAGCATTGACGAATGCGTTTCGGAATAAGACCCCGTTTTTAGCCACTTGGTCAAAATTGGGGGTCGATACGACGTCACTGGGTCCGCCAGGATCCAGGGCCGCGTAGGCACTTGCCATCCGACCCCAATCGTCAGCGAAAATGAAGACAATATTCGGGGTTTCTGCAGCGAACGCATCGAAACAGAAGAGAGTCAAGTTGAGGACTGTGAGCATCGCGCAGGTCTGCGAGGCCCTGAAAAAACGCCGGATCATATTGAAAACCTCTGGAGCGTTGAATGACCCAAGGGCATCGAGGATTCGTGGCGGAATCATGACACCTCGACGCATGGATACGGATTCGGACGTACGGGCTCCGAAGCAGCCTCGACCACGTCACTCAAGTACGCGGCCAAGTTGTACCACGAACCTTTCCGGGATGAAAATGAAGGGCGAATATTCAAAAGCCCCGACTTCGAAACGGTTGACGTCAGGGGCACCATTGTTTCGTTACGGATTCGGGGCTCGTACTCAGGAGCGGCCACTCAACAGACGTCTGCAAATGCGAATGAACCCATTGGACTGGGGAAGGCATCGCGCCGATGAACGCTCCTGTTTCACAGGAAATTCGCGCAAATATGAGCTCGCTTGGATCGCGCAGGAGTGCGAGAATCTCGATGGTGGAGAGTCGTTGTGCGAGTCCCCGAATCCCCAAGTTATCGGCCGAACCTATTGCCAAAGCTGGCCATTTCTAAGGCTTGTTGGGCCGCTTTCACCGTTTTCGACCTTTGAGAGGGAACGGTGGCAGCGATTGGATTTCCATGCTGCGATAAAACTTTTGTTTTTTATCATCCAGCCAACAACGGAGTTGTCCTAGCAGTGGGCAAAGTTTCCCTTACAATACTGGATCGAAAACGCAGCGTTTGCCAACTTTGTCCCCATGCAATGGGTGTCCCAAACAGGCGACTCGGCTGATCAATACGTCCGCAGCAACAGCGTCTTTCCAACCGGAATGCCAGCATCAAGCCGCGGTGACGTTTTAACGCCAAGGTTCTCCTTGGCCTGATACAGAGTAATGTCCCATTTGTCCCCGAACGAGGATGCAGCAGGATGACCGTTTTGGAACTCGTGCCACAATTCGACCCAGCGATACCCGCGATTTTTCCCACTCCCGCCGATCCTGAAATCAGATCCGTCGAGCTGTCGAGTGATGAGGCTGCAGACGAGGGGTTTGAAGATTTTGACGAAGACGACTTCGACGATGACTTCGATGACGATTTCGAAGAAGAAGTTACAGGTGAGTATGAGCTTGAAGACGACGAATATGGCGCTGAATTTCTGGAGCAGAATCCGGGAGCCAATTTCGGCGACGACTTCGGCGGTGGCAAGGATGACGATGACGATGACGATGACGGAGACGATGACTTCGGCGATGACGACGAAGATAAAGGAAAGTAGTCATCGGTTGAATTGAGCTTGCCCGAAACGCGAATGCTTTGATGGTGGCAGGCTTCGCTTCTGAGTTGGACCGCGTCATATTCATTGGGTTGAAAAGAGTGAAGGTCGATGTTTCAAGAAGTCAAGAACAACGTTAGCTTTCCCCAACTTGAAGGGGATGTGTTGGCGTTCTGGCGAGAAAATCGCATTTATGACAAGTCGTTGGAAAACCGACAGGATGCGACCGATTTTGTCTTCTACGAGGGTCCACCCACCGCCAACGGTCTTCCTCATCCGGGACATTGTTTAACGCGTGCCATCAAAGACGTTTTCCCTCGCTACAAAACGATGCGAGGTTACCGATGTACGCGTAAGGCGGGCTGGGATACGCATGGACTTCCGGTTGAAGTCGAAGTTTGTAAAGAACTGGGGATTCATTCAAAAGAAGAAATCGAAGAGTACGGGATCGAACCTTTCATCCATCGCTGTCAGTCCAGCGTGTGGAGGTACATGAAGGAGTGGGAACGTCTGACGGAGCGTCTTGGATTCTGGATTCACCTTGATGATGCCTACGTGACTTACCACAAGAGTTATGTTGAAAGTGTTTGGTGGTCACTGAAACAACTTTTCGATCGTGGTTTGCTGTACAAGGGACATAAAATTGTTTGGTGGTGGGCTCAGGGAGGAACGGCATTAAGCAGCGGCGAAGTGGGGCAAGGTTATCGGGAGGTTGCCGATCCTAGCGTGTTCGTTCGTTTTCCACTGGTTGATCGAGACAAGACCTCGCTCTTGGTATGGACGACCACGCCTTGGACATTACCGAGTAATCAATTCGCCGCAGTTAACCCTGATTTGCAATACGCAACCGTCGTGGACGCGGAAACAGGGGATCGGATCATTCTCGCCGAGGCTTTGGTGGAGACGGTTGCTGAGAAGGCCAAGCGGGAATGGACCGTGGAGTCAACTTGCAGTGGCAGTGAACTGTTGGGGGTGAGGTATCGACCTCCCTTTGACTACTACGCGAAAGACCATTTGGACCAGACGGGTAAACTCAAGAGCGGGTCCGAAGAGGTACTCTACTGGAAGGTGGTGGGCGCAGATTTCGTGACGACAGAGAGTGGCACGGGAGTGGTTCATCAGGCACCGGCCTTTGGCGAGGTGGACTATGAGGTGCTGATGAGCGAGAAGGAACGGTTTGAGCCTGGTCAAGGCCCAGACTTGTTCTGTGCGATCGGACCGGATGGCAAGTTCACTGATGTCGCCCCGGAGTACGAAGGTCAGTGGGTGAAAGATGCGGACAAGGCCATCGGTCGCCGACTTCGGGAGGAGGGAAAACTCTTCCACCAGGAGCAGTATCTCCACGACTACCCTTTCTGCTGGCGAGCGAGTGAAGATCCTCTGATTCAGTATCCTCGCGAAAGTTGGTTCATCCGAACGACAAAGTTTCGCGAATCCATGTTGGCAAACAATGAGGCGATCAATTGGTTGCCCGATCATATCAAGCAGGGGCGATTCGGGAATTTTCTGGAATCCAACGTTGACTGGGCCTTGTCTCGCGAGCGTTATTGGGGGACACCATTACCGATCTGGGTCTGCGAATCGACCGGTGAGATGGAAGCCATTGGCAGTTACGACGAATTGCTGGGCAAACCGGGTGTCGCGGGGGCTGAGGTCTGGGAGGCCGCCAAAAAGCAAAATCCGGATTTGCCCGATGACTTGCTGGTACATAAGCCGTACATCGATGAGGTGACCTACGAATCACCATTTAGCGTTGGCGCTCGCATGAAGCGGGTGACCGAGGTGATTGATTGCTGGTATGACAGTGGCGCGATGCCCTTCGCCCAATGGGGGTATCCTCATCAGGGAACCGAGGGTTTTCAAAGCCAGTTTCCGGCAGATTTTATCAGTGAAGCGTTGGACCAGACGCGGGGTTGGTTCTACAGCCAATTGGCGATCAGCACGATGTTGTTCGGCCCCAAAGAGGGGCTGACTTCCAAAGACTCTCGGCTTCCGGAAGATGAACGCCCATGGCCTCATCCGTTTCAGAACTGCATTGTCCTCGGATTGATGTTGGCGGAGTGGTGGGAGAGTCCAGATGGGAAACAGCGCTTTCTCAGTGAGGACGAAGCTCGCGAGGCATGCGGGAAAAAATACGTCAAAAAAGTCGGAAAGATGTCCAAGCAGCTGCGGAACTACCGCAGCCCCCAAGAGATTTTTGATAATTACGGGGCAGACGCGCTGCGATGGTACTTCTTTGCCAATCAACCTCCATGGAATTCGATCATTTATTCCGATCGAGCCATTCGGGAGAGTATCCCCGAGTTTCTGCTGCGGTTCTGGAATGTCTACAGCTTCTTCGTGATCTATGCGAATATCGACGGGTTTGACCCGGCCAAAGATTTCAACGGTTCACCCGGTCAACTGGAATCTGCCAAGCTGGCCGGAGGAAAGAACTACCGATCGGTGGAGCAGCGCGGTGAACTCGATCGTTGGGTATTGAGCGAATTGCAGTTGATGGTCAGTAAGGTGACCGAGTGTATGGACGCCTATGACAACTATGGAGCCTGCCAGTCGATCGAGTCCTTTCTGGATGGGCTGAGCAATTGGTACGTTCGGCGAAGCCGGGATCGGTTTTGGGCGAAAGATCGGGAAAGCGTGGATAAAAGCGATGCCTACTGGACGCTTTATGAATGCCTCGTGACGATGGCCAAGGTGGTCGCACCATTTGTACCGTTTGTTTCTGAGACCATTTGGCGAAACCTCTCGGGGGTCTTCGGTGATCAGACGCCCGAGAGTGTGCATCTGTGTGATTATCCCACAGCCAATGAACAATGGCAGGATGATGTTTTGAGCGAGCGGATGGCGTTGCTCCGAGAGGTCGCTTCATTGGGACGCAGCGCTCGAATGGAGGCCAAGCTCAAGGTTCGCCAGCCCCTCGCGTTGGTCGAGGTGATTCTGGCAAATCCAGAACATCAAGGGTGGCTCGCGGATCACGGCAAGATTCTTGCAAACGAATTGAATGTCAAGGAAGTTGCCTACACCCAAGATGCCGAAGAGTACATCAACTATCTGGTTCAACCCAATTTCAAGCGTGTGGGCCCTCGGGTTGGAAAGTTGATGCCCAAAGTCAAGAAGTGGCTGAACACGGCGGACGGTGCCTCGCTACTCGCGGAAATGAAAGCGAATGGCCATGTCTCCACCGAGATCGATGGTCAGCGGATCGAATTGAATGGGGACGATCTTGACGTCCGTTTGCAGGCCAAGGAGGGATGGGCTGCCGCTCAAGGTGCTTCGTCCGTCGTCGTACTGTCCACCGATCTGACCGATGAGATGATTCGTGAAGGCCTTGCCAATGATTTGATTCGGTTGGTTCAGGACCGACGTAAAGAATTGAATCTCGATTTTACCGACCGAATTGCGATTGGGATCGAGACTGAATCTGAGATCGTCAAACGTGCCGTCGAGGAAAATGCGAGTCACATACAGGCAGAGACCTTGGGGATCCGCGTGGTGAACCATGCGTTGGATGTTGAAGCGGTCACGAAAACGGTAGGCGAAAGCGACGTGATCTTGTACATTCGAGTTGCCCAGGACGAAGGGGCGAATTGAATGCAATCCGAAGATCGACTTCCGATCGCCGTCATGATCAGCGGTGGGGGGACCACCTTAAAGAATGTCCTCACTGAAATCGATCAAGGGCGTTGCCCGGCTCTCGTCAAGCAGGTGATTTCTAGCAATGCGAACGCTTCAGGAAATCGCTTTGCGACCGATCGGAAAATTCCACTGCACGTCGCCAATCGCGCTGATCACACATCGGACGCGGCGTATTCGGAAGCACTCTTTAGCGTGATTCGCGAGGCAGAGGTTCGCTATGTTATTCTTGGCGGATTTTTGAAGCGACTCGTCATTCCTCAAGACTTTGTCAATCGTGTCATCAATATTCACCCGAGTTTGGTTCCTTCCTTCTCGGGTCAGGGAATGTACGGCATGAGGGTCCATCAGGCAGTCCTTGATTATGGCTGCCAATTGACCGGCTGTACGGTTCATTTTGTGGATAACGAGTACGATCACGGTCCGATCATTTCTCAACGCGCGGTCCCCGTCTTGCCAGGTGACTCTGCGGAGCTTCTCCAAAAAAGGGTCTTTCGCGAGGAGTGTCGAGTTTATCCCGAGGTCATTCGGTGGCTTGCGGAAGATCGAGTTCGATGTGAAGATCGGATCGTAAAGATTTCTGCGAAGGAAATTGACGCATGAGCACGAGTCGCCCGACAGGGAATGTCGAGTTTGACAACACGGGACGGGTGGTCGTGGTCACCGGTGGCGCGAGCGGCATTGGTCGGGCAATTGCAGAACGGTTTCTCGCAACCCGAGCCAAGGTCGCGGTCTTTGATGTTGCTGACGACCTGGCGTCGGAACTTCCTAACGAGATTCTTTATCAGCATTGCGACGTCTCCGATGCCGGACAGGTTCAGAAGTCCATCAGTGAGCTTGCGAGCAAGTGGGACGGCATTGATGTGTTGGTGAACAACGCGGCGATTCAGCCTGTTGAGAGTTTTGTCCCCTTGGACCAGCTGCAGCCTGACCTTTGGCGCAAAGTCCTTGATGTCAACGTGACAGGTTACACGTTGATGGCACAAGCCGTTCTTCCAATCATGATTCAGCAAAACTCGGGAGTGTTGGTGAATTTGGCAAGTGCCCAAGCGCATCGAACCGCCCGCGAGGTTCCGGCTTACGGACCGAGTAAGGCGGCTAATCTTATGCAGGCTAAACAGTGGGCCATTGAATACGCGCGGCATGGAATTCGGGCCGTGAGCGTTTCTCCTGGCGCGATTGATACCCCTTTGGTTCGCGCCAGCCTCGAAATGCAAGGCGGTGAGGCACAGTTGGCCAACAGACACCCTTTGGGACGCCTTGGAAAACCTTCAGAGATCGCTAACGCCGTTGTTTGGTTGGCCAGTGTGGATGCGAGTTTTGTGACGGCAACGGATCTCGAAGTGGATGGTGGGCTGGGAGGTTATGCGGCGTTCGCGGATCCTTACTCGCTGCCCGAGCGTTTCCCAGATCCAGGCGGATCCCCTCAAGGGTCGTAGGCTGAGAGCCCATCCTTTTCGACTGCAGCAGTCTGGTTTTATCGCAGCAGCTGGTTTTATCGCAGCAGCTGGTTTTATCGCAGCAGCTGGTTTTACCGTGTGCCCAAGCCCTGTGTTCGTCGATTTTGATTGCTTTTCACCAAACGAAATCGGTGCGCGGTTGTCGGGCCCGATTTCCTCCTAATAATGCCGACGGAGGGTTAGTTGATGGAGACAGAGGAGAAAGCGCGAGATCGTATCGTCGTGGTGCATGGGCTAGGGGCCAACAATGGCACGACCTGGCTGCTTTCACGCCGCTTGCGGGCGCGTGGATATGATGTGACCCAATTCGGCTACCCCTCGTTGTTTCAATCCATCGAGGGTTTGGCCGAACGCTTCGAGGCGAGACTGCGTCGCCTCGTCGAGCAGGATAGCCAACGGCCTTTGCATCTTGTGACCCACAGCATGGGCGGGATTCTAACTCGTATTGTGCTCGGAAAATTCCAGCCCGAGTGTCTCGGTCGTGTGGTGATGCTCGGTACTCCCAATCAGGGCTCGCACGCTGCCCGTAAAGTGGCACCCTATTTTGGGCGTCTATGTTACCCGCTCGTGCAACTGAGTGACGCGCCAGAAAGTGTCATCCACGAGGTCAATATTCCACAGAATGTTCCCATTGGAATCATTGCAGGAACTCGTGATCGGGTGGTGGAACTTTCAGCGACCCACCTCCCGGTTGAATCCGACCACCACACCGTTCCGACCGGGCACGGGCGTTTGTTACTTCGCATCGATGTCGTGGAGCAAGTGGTGCACTTTTTGCAGAACGGCACATTTTCCGGAAATTCGGATTCCACGGCACAACAAGAGGCCTCAGAAACCCATCTGGCGAAGCCTGTCTGACTCGTTACGATGGTTCAGAAATCGGCTCGTGTGGATCTGAGAAGCTGGGAAGGTGGTTGTGGCGATAGACGGCGTGACATTTCCTGTTTACATGGACAATCAATCGACCACTCGCGTCGATCCTCGTGTTGTTCAGGCCATGTTGCCCTGCTGGACGGAGAATTATGGGAACGCGGGGAGCCTTCACCATGCTTTGGGTGAAGCGGCCAAAAATGCCATCGAAGAGTCACGGGCCAAGATCGCTCGATCGATCGGTGCGCGGGCAGAGGAAGTGATCTTCACGAGTGGTGCAACTGAATCGAACAACTTGGCGATTCGTGGGGTCAGCCTGCATCCCAGAAATCGCAGGCGGCATCTGGTCAGTGCCCTTACTGAGCATCATGCGACACTGACACCACTGCGTCGTCTTCAGCAAAGTGGATTTGATCTGACGCTGCTCTCTGTTCTACCGGCTGGACACGCCGAGGCAGGTCGAATCGAACTGCAGCAGGCAGAAGAGGCGATTACTGACCAAACCGGACTGGTTAGCCTGATGTTGGCGAATAATGAGATTGGCGTCATCCAGCCCGTTTCTCAGATTGCTCATCTCGCACACCAGCAAGGCGCGTTAGTTCACTGCGATGCGACACAGGCCGTTGGGAAAATGAATCTCAACGTGCAGGATCTGGGGGTCGATTTGATGAGCTTTACGGCCCACAAAATGTACGGTCCGAAAGGCGTCGGCGCCCTTTATATCCGGGGGGGGAGGCCGACAGTAAAGCTGTTGCCGCAAATCGAAGGAGGCGGCCAAGAAGGGGGCTTTCGAAGCGGGACGTTGAATGTTCCCGGGGTCGTGGGGTTCGCGGAAGCACTGACGATTTCCCTCCAAGAGTTGACGGCAGAGCAGTCGCGGCTGCGACAACTCAGGGGACAGTTATGGAAGGGGCTGAGAAGGGATATGCCCGAATTGACTCTGAATGGCCCCGATGTTGAAAGGGACGAGATGAGACTGCCGGGAAACCTCAATTGCTCTTTCCCTGGCTTCGACGGTCAAACCCTTCAGCTGAATATGCCACAGCTCGCAATCTCGAGTGGCGCAGCGTGTTCCTCAAGTCAGCCAGAGCCCAGCCACGTTCTAGGTGCACTTGGGATCGATGAGGACGCCATTCGGTCGAGTCTTCGGTTCGGTCTTGGTCGGTTCAACACTTCAGCCGAAGTGGAGTTCGCTTGCCAACACATCTCAGACGCCATGGACCGGATAAAAAGTATGCTCTGACCGACGCACCAGATGCTGTAATGTGTCACCACGTTCGATCACGAAAAAACGGCCGCTCGATTCCTCAAGCGGCCGTTTATCTTTCTTTTCGCGTGAGTCGGGCCGACCGGCGAAGGGTGGCTCAATCACGACATTGTCGGCATGCGATCAAGACGCGTTGTAGATAAAGTCTGCATCCAACGCACTCTCGATACGACGACTTGCTTCGAGCAGGTGAGCTCTGGAGTAGGCATCCAGCTTATCTCCACCCTTCTCCAAGGTTCCGTCAATCTTGCCTTTCAATGTCTCCAATTGAACCATCGCAAGTGTTGCGATCGGTTTGTAAGCCGCGTTTGATCCATTCGCCTGCATCATCAAGTCGATTAAACGCTCAAGATGCTCTCGCTGGAGATTGCGACGAAGGCTGGAAAGTAGGGGTTTGCGGGCGGTGTACTGCTGGTCCCCAACCTGCCCCATCTCTGACCAGATTTCATCACTGAGCGTCTGCATCATTTCTGGAAGCGTCAACGCATCTTCGTCCGTAGGGACTCGAAATTCGTTGTCGTACACGCCTCGCAAGGTCGAGGGATTCATCAGGGCGGTCATGGCCGAAGCCTGAATGCCCATGATACGATCGTGAATCGGCCATGCAGGGCTGCTCGAAGCCGAGGAAGCGCCGCGATCAAGCCACTTGTCGGACGTCATGTATCGCAGCAGTTCTGGGGTCAGACCGTAATTTTCATCACGAAACGTGGTTTCCATCACGAACTTTAGCGCCGCACGTTGCTGGGAAACTGGAACGACCTGCAGCGGGGCTTGAGCGTCCGGATCACCCTTCTTATTGCGATTTACAAAGGTCCCACCGATCCAATTCGCCATCATGCTCGTGGCTCGAGTTTGCATCGACAGAGTCATTTCATATCCACTGCGTGCTTTGGACCAGCTGTCTCCGTCCTTGACGTACTCGTCCAAGATCTTGCCTCGGTGGTATACCGCAAGTCGCATCTGTTCTTTGGCATAGTCAAGAGGATCTTTGCCAAAGTCATAACGTCGTGCCAAAGGATCGGGACCCGAGGTATCCTCATCCGTCGCGTAGGCCAAGCCTGGTTCAGTGCAGCGTTTGAGGATTCCGCTTAGATCATTGTCAAAAGTGTAACCATATTCGATCGCCCAGTAATCGTAGGGGCCGAGTCCGATCATTGCGAAATCACCTTGGACCTCGCCGGATTCAAGGTGATAGTTGACCGGTAGGTAATCCATGACCGAGGCGGCGAAGGGTTGTTTGCCCTTGACTTCGTTGCTGTTGATTTCCGCGAGAGAATACTGTGCCGAAGCTCTAAAGTTGTGCCGAAGGCCCAGGGTATGGCCCACTTCGTGCGCGACGAGATCCGCAAGGAGAGGGCCAACGAAAGACTCTGGAATTCCATCAAGCAGCGGTTCGCTGGGCGTTTCGCCCTCTTCAACAGCGGCCAGTGACATCATCATCCGCTTGAGTGCGACATCAAAGCTCCGTCCGTCTGCCGCCATGCAGAGTCCATTAACCTGACTGGTGCGACCGATGAGGCCGTCGTAGATGTCATCTCCCAGCATTTTCGACTGACGATTGCCCAACGCGTGACCGGAAAAAGGAAGTGCGGCCTGCGCCGAAATCTCTCGCTGAACTTGACTTCGCTCAGCCGGATTGGCGAAGCGGACGCGGGGGTCCCAATTGGGGTGATCCGCAAGCCATGCTAACGTTTCGGCGCTCATCCCCTCCATTGCGAGTTTGGGCATGATCTCGTTGAATTGCACATCAAAATATCGAATCCAGCCATCCGTGAGAATGATATCTGCGTCGAGGATTTCGCCCGTCACCGGGTGGACTCGACTCGGCCCAATGGCCGTGCCAATGTCATTGTTCAACCACCGGATGAAGTTATACCGCACGTCCTCCGGGTCGAGATCCATGTAGGCGCCCGTCTGGGAGTCCTGGTAGTAGACCTCGACCGCGTTTGAGATGCCTACTTTCTCAAATGCATCGTTCCAAAATTCTACCCCTTCACGCACCCAGCGGCGGTACCGCACAGGCGTGGTGTGCTCAAGATAAAACACGATGGGCTTTTTAGGCGGGCTTACAGCTAGAGATGGATCTCGTTTTTCAAGATGCCACCGATTGATGTAACGAATGGCGACTTCGTCATCTTTGTATTTTCCGAGGTCACGGTAAGAGGTCGTGAAATACCCGACTCTCTCGTCCGCTTTTCGGGGCCTGTACGACGATCCATCTGGAACCAGGCTGAATGAATATGAGAGCACCTGAAGATGCCCATCGGTTGCCGGTACTTCGAACGCAACTTCAACATTTTGCGGAAAAGCTTTCGCCTTCACGATTTTTGAGAGTTGGGGACGTAAGGTTCGTCCTGATCCGCCGAAGAACACCGAAGCCTGATTGACAAGGATGGCGTCCAAGTCGATGACGGGGCCACCGCGAGGGACAAAGGTCACAATGGGTACATCGAGAAGGACCGTATCCGTAAAGAGTCGCTTCACCGAGCTTTTCGATTCAGGATCCCCGGTGGAACGAACGTCCATGTTGGGTGCAATGAGGGCCAGCCGATTACCGTATTGCCGCCAATAGACGTAGTAATCGTCAGCTTGAAGTCCCGCGTAAAGGTTGCCGCTGCTGACCGTGGTCGCGATGAAGTGTCTTTGTCTGGCGAAGTCCTTCGGTAATTCGGCCAGCATCTGACCGTCCTTGTCTTTTCGCCAAAGGGTGTAAAAACTCGGCCTACCGTCGGTGGTCGAGACGACTTTGGTGTAGCCTGCGGTCACCTTGTCAATGGACGGGAATTCAGAGCCTGGTATGGGTGGACCTGTTTGGCAATAGGCTAATGGGGCGAGCCCGATGAATCCGCCGATCGTGAGAATGGCGACACTCCAGCGAACGACTTTGGCTTTGAGCATTCCTGGATCCCTTCTGGTTGAGACTAATGAATTTAGGATGAATCTCTGACGATGCCGCTGGCGGCGTCGTTCGGTTTTTGGGTTGGCTTCAAATCAGTCCGGTCGGGGGAGGCGTCCCCCGACTCTTCCGGGAGGTGGAAGTTTATTTTGTCTGAGGTGCAGGTTTTCAGTTGGATTGGGTGAAGCGTTTTTACGGATTTTCCCAATATTTCTAGCATCTTTAACAGACTCCAGGGATGCAACCCGTTTTTTGTCATTTGAACGAGGAGAACTCCTCATTACCAGCGTCTCTGCCTTGAATCGAAAGGAAGCTCAACAGGTGAAATCGCGGTGGCCATCACCGATTGAAGTCCTTTACGCTTGGTTTCACTGCAGTAGTTCGACGACCTTACGTTCCGGCGTGAAACCGTGTTTCGGGCTCAAAGGCAACAAGAACCCCCTCTGCATGGGACATCCAGAATTTGCGTCGGTGCGGGCCTCAGCCGTACCATGGGGCTTGCTGTATGCGACTATGGTCAGGCAGTCGCGCCCCGAACGTTCACGCGAGGATGAAGCCATGAGACAGAAGAGTGAAACACATAATAGAGATTGCTCGTTGATTCAGGGGACTCAGAATCGCCGGCAATGGCTCTCAAACTCGCTCCTCGGCGCAGGGAGCATCGCTCTTTCCGGCCTCCCTTTTCGAACGAACCTCGAAGCGGCGGAACTGTCTCCGGAAGTGCTGTCGTCTTACTCGGCTTTCAACGTTAAAAGCGTCGATCGCCGCACCGTGAAACTTCAGTATCGCCCTGTGACTCGCCGGGCAATGGATCGCGAGTTACCTCATTGGCGCTACACCGAGATCTGTTCGGTTGAACTCGAAAATGGAACCGTAGGGCATGGTGAGACTCTTCTTTTCTACACTTGGGGGGTACCCTCTGACGAGGCCGTTGGCTCCTGCTTGGGTAAGAATGCGGCAGCACTCATGTGGAGCGATTCGCTTGGTGCGGGGCTGCAAATGGCCATGTTTGATGCCGTCGCGAAATCGCTCGGCGTTCCCGTTCATCGCCTACTCGGGCAACAATGTCATTCCAAAACTCCACTGTCATGGTGGAACATCGATATGCCTCCCGCCGATATGGCATCTGAATGTGCCACGGCGCTGAAACAGGGTTACCTCTCCTACAAGACGAAGGGGCGTCCGTGGTATGACCTTTGGGCGCAGCTTGAGCAGAGCACCAAGGTGGTGCCCGATCATTTCAAAATTGACATGGACTTCAACGATACGTTGCTGGACGCCGAGCGGGCGATTCCCATTTTGAAAGAGCTTGAATCGTACCCTCAGGTCGATATTTATGAGTCGCCCATTCCACAGGGGGACGTTCCCGGAAACAGGGCAATCTGTGATGCGACCAAAGTCAACATCGCGATGCACTACGGCACACCGGATCCCGATGTTGTGGTGCGCGAGGGGGCTTGTGATGGCTTCGTGGTGGGCGGCGGCGCCCAGCGAGTGATGCAGGCGGGGCAATTTGCTGGCGAGGTGAACATGCCGTTTTGGCTGCAGTTGGTAGGTTCAGGGCTCACGGCAGCTTATTCCCTGCACTTTGGAGCGGTTCTCAAACAGGCGACATGGCCGGCCGTCAATTGCCACCAGCTTTATGCGCACGATTTGTTGGCCGACTCCCTCAAGGTGATTGATGGTCACGTCGCGGTGCCTGAGACCCCTGGGATTGGATACGAAATCGACTGGGATGAGGTCGCTCGACGAGAAGTGCCCCGACCTCTCAAGCGACCCGAACCGCGCAGATTACTTCAAGTGTCCTGGACCGACGGTCGTATCATGGATATCGCGAGTGATGGCGAAGTGAACTTTGTTTTGCGGCTTGCGATGCAAGGCAAGATGCCCTTCTTCGAGAGAGGGGTGTCCACGAGTGTCGTCGCTGATGATGGAACGGCGAAGTGGCAGGAACGATACCTTCGTGCTCAAACGCCCCAAGTCAGGAAGTAAGCAGATCCTTGTGGGGGTGGAGGTCAGGTCCATTGAATGCCTGACGATCGGTCTCGCGTCATCCTCCATAAATTCAAGTCCGCTCCTCTGCCGGATTTTTTGGAGAGTCGCAGCACGATCCATCATGAAGATTTCAAAGGTGATCCATGTCTTTTAGTTCAACGTGGCTCCATCGCATCGTGTGGATGGGGGTCTGTTTTTCGGTGGTGCCTTCTGCGTTCACGCAGGAAGAGTTGGCTCCAGGAACGAATCAAGTCGGCGTCGAATCGGTGCCCTCGCCCAACTGGTCGGCCGACCTGGCTGACCTTCTGCGGCCGACAATCGTGGAAGTTTCTTACCTAGGTCGCGAGGGTAAGCGGGAAGGCGTCGGAACGGGGGTCGTGATCGACTCCTCAAGGGGATTGATCGCGACGAATCTTCACGTGATCGGTGAAGCACGCCAGATTGTCGTGAAAACGGAAGACGGCAGTCTCCCGGCAGTGCAACAGGTCTGGGCATCGGATCCTCAACTGGACCTTGCCGTATTGAAGGTGAACGCGACGGGTTTACCGGCGTTGACTCTTGGTGACTCAGACCAGCTCCGAGACGGTCAGCCCGTTTTGGCGATGGGGAATCCCCATGGCTTGCGGTCCAGTGTTGTCGCTGGCGTGAGTTCCGGAAAACGGATGATGGATGGCAAAAAATTGATCCAACTGGCGATGCCTATCGAACCAGGCAATAGCGGTGGTCCGTTGGTGACTCAAGAGGGCAAGCTGGTCGGGATCGTTTCACTCAAGTCCAACTTGACAGACAATCTGGGATTTGCAATCGAGGTGAACCAACTCAAGGAGCTGTTGGACCGTCCAAATCCAATCGATTTGGATCGTTGGCTGACGATTGGCGCGATGAATGCCCAAAAATGGCAAACGTTGGGTGGAGCGACTTGGCGGCAGCAGGGAGGAAAGATCATTGCCGAGGGGGTGGGGGAAGGTTTTGGTGGTCGTTCCCTCTGCTTAACCACTCGGCCGACGCCAGATGTCCCCTTTGAAATTGAGGTGGATGTTTTATTGGACGATGAGTCCGGAGCGGCCGGCCTGATCTTTTGCTCGGATGGAGGCGATCAGCATTACGGTTTTTACCCCAGTCAAACGGCTCTGCGATTCACTCGTTTTGAGGGTCCCACCGTTTTTCAGTGGAATGTTGTTCGACAACAGGTCTCGCCCCATTATCGAAAAGGTGAGTGGAACCATCTCAAGGTTCGATGCGAAAAAGAGGGGCGTTTTGTCTGCATGGTCAACGACCGAGTTGTTTTTGAATTGCAGGATCAGCGTCTGTCGGGGCTTCGGGTTGGTATGGCGAAATTCAGGGACACCCGTGCCCAATTCAAACGCTTTCAGATGGCTGAAGAGATCTCGAGTCGTTCTCCGAGCCCCGCACTTGAGAAAGAGTTGCTGGAACTCATCGAGGCCCTGCCGCCCTGGCGCGAGATGAAGGTCAAGGCTTTGGAGAGCCTTGGATCTCAATCGCAAGCTTCCCAAGTGGTGATCGATAACCAGGTCCGTGAGCTTGAACAGAGAGCGGCTGAGCTACGAAAAGTCAGCAAGCAATTGCACCTGCGAAGTTGTCTCGAAGGACTGGCGGACTCGATCGGTACCGACAGTACGGACCAGTTGGTGAGAGCCTCGCTGTGGATTGCGCGGATTGATGACCCTGAACTGTCCATTGATGCCTACTTGGAGAGCTTAAAAGAAATCAAAGAAGAACTTCTGGTGAGAATTGAACCGGAAATGTCACCTCAGGATCGATTGAGGGAGCTAAACAAGTATCTCTACGAGGAAAATGGTTTTCACGGAAGCCGGACGGATTACTATCACCGAGCGAATAGTTATCTCAATCGGGTCATCGATGATCGAGAGGGTATTCCGTTGACACTCTCGATACTGTACCTGGATCTCGCGTCGGCACTGGGGGTTGAGTTGCAGGGCGTAGGGCTACCCGGGCATTTCCTCCTGCAATGGAACGACGATGAGAAGATTCGTTGGATCGATGCGTTTGATCGAGGCCGAGCAATTGAGCGGAACGAAGTCCAGGAGTTGGGTCGTGAGACAACTGGATATTGGGATGACGCGTTTTTGAACCCCGTGACCAACCAACAGATGTTGGTCCGCCTGCTCAGCAACCTTCGGAGTATTGCCGAATCTGAAAAGGCGACGGTTGACCTTGAGAACTACGTAGAAGCGTTGCTCGTTTTGGAACCAGATTCTGCAGCCTACCGAGGCATGAGGGCCGTGCTGAGGTTCGAAGCCGGACGTCTGACTGCGGCAATCGCCGATCTCGATTGGGTCCTTGAAAATCCGCCACCTGGAATTGATATCGCGGCGATCATGCAGATGCGTCGACAATTTGCAGAAAGACGCAAGGCGGAACGTGCGGTAACACAGGAGGAACTACCACGCGATCGTTAATGGGATGACACATCGATATTCGCTCTCTTGTCGAGCGCGGAAGTCTTCAGGTCATTCAGCGTTTCGAGGTGCTTGATCACCGACACTCGGAGGTTCGGAATCTCCTGTTCGAGGCGGTGTGCAATTTTTTCCGATTCGCCACGGTCACGAAGCGATCGGAGTTGAGCGGACAACAGGTCTGCCGCTATCGAGTCGGTTCGGGTCGGCGGTCCTTCCAAAAGGAAATGGACCCATAACCACGATTCGGCATAGGCGAGCTGGTTCATTTCGCCGATGGCGGTCATATTCTCGAGGTGCGTCAGATCTGGTTGCCAATGGCCTTGAGCCATTTGCTGGGCAAGCAAATCAATGTGCGCGGGATGGACCCCATGTGTTCCTCGTCCGGTTTCGAAGTATTCAGCGAGGCCTTCGTCCAACCAGAGCGGGAGATTGGGGACTGCGGAGTGGAGATAAGCGTGCGTCACCTCATGGCGAAGGTCTTCAGCCACCTTTTCACCCCAGTACGCGTAGACACGCAGTCGGGTATCGGACTTGATGAAAAACGCACGCCGTGTCGGCAGAAGCGGATGATGTTCCGCCATGTAGCGATCGTAACAATCCGCGTCTTTGAACAGGTAAACATCGATCGATTCGTCTGATGGTCGCACGTCCAAAATACGTGAAATATCCAGACGTAGATGGGTAAGTTCTTCGACGAGACGGTGCCGCTCTGGAAGTTCAAAATCACTATGGATCATCAGTTGACCCCGTTGAATCAGATCTCGTGAAGGCAATTCCAACGAACGAGTCGTGATGCAACCGGTCAGGGAAGTCAGGACCATTGAAAGGATCAAAAGTTCCACGGCGGGACGCATGCTTGTGTTGTACCTACGCTTGATTAACCACGAATCGACAGGGGATGTTTTGTCCGCGACGGGGCAGATCGTATCAGAATGGGTGGACTTCACGAATGCCAAGTCGGCGCCTTCGGTCGCCGCCTTGGCCAAACGCTTGAGTAAAACGAAGAAGTTTGATGTGTGCTAGCGGGAAAATTGCTTTTGCGGATGCCTGTTCGATCGAGCATCCGTCGTCGGTCACGAATCATGGCTGGGATTTGAGGGACGAAGGGGCCTGACTCAAACTGTCAATTCGAGTTACCATATTAGTGATACATGTATCGATCTGCAGATCGACGGCCGCTGTAACCTTGCCCCCCCAACCATTGCAGGCCCTGCAGCGCAGCTTGCCTTTGTGAAAAATCTGAATCGACTCAATATGTCTGAACCTCCGTTACACACCCCCGAGACAGGGACTAGAGCCAGCAGCTTTGAACCCTTGACGCCGCCCGCCTCATCAAACCATCGTATGATCGTTGAACAGCGAGAATTCGATGACTATTGTGCCGAGCTTGAGTCGGCCGAGGCGATTGCATTCGATACTGAGTTTGTTTCGGAGGATTGTTATCGGCCAGACCTGTGTTTGATCCAGGTGGCGACCCAAGACGGTTTGGTGGTCATTGATCCCAAACCCTTGGATTCTGTGGACCGATTCTGGCAGGTCATTATCGAGGGTGATCACGAGACCATTGTCCACTCTGGACGCGAGGAATTGCGTTTTTGTCTGCATGCGACCGAAGCCTTGCCCAAAAAACTGATTGACGTCCAGTTGGCCGCAGGGCTCACCGGGTTGGAGTATCCCGCCGCTTACCGAACCTTGGTCCATAAGCTTGTCCACGTCGAATTATCCAAGGCAGAGACTCGAACCAATTGGCGTGCTCGTCCGTTGACAGAAGGGCAAATCGGCTACGCGTTGACGGACGTTGATCATCTGATCCCGCTGAGAAATGAACTCTTCAAACGACTGGCGCGGCTGGATCGTGTGCAGTGTTGTTATGAAGAAACCGAGATTTGGGCGCGAGGTGTCCAGCGGGCAGAGATGGTGGATCCGTGGCGAAGAGTCGGTGGTTCCGGAGGTTTAAATCCAAAAGGTCTCGCCATTGTCAAAGCGGTTTGGGAATGGCGAGAGGAAACGGCCAGCCGGCGAAATTGTCCGGCAAGACGAGTTCTTCGAGACGACCTGGTCGTGGAACTCGCAAAGCGTAGTTCGCACAATCTATCCAAGATAAAGAACATCCGCGGATTTGATCGGGGTGACTTGAAACGGCATCTGGATGAGATCTCTTCCCGAATCGAATCGGTCCTCAATTCGTCGCCCTCAACTTGGCCGAGGCCCCGGAATCAACGGCCTTCCGGCCCCTCGTTGGGCCTTTTGGTGCAGTTTCTCCAAACCGCTTTGGGATGCATCTGCCGCGAGAAAAAAATCGCGACCTCCATCGTCGGGACCAGTCAGGACCTTCGGGATTTCGTCGCTTTTCGCCTCGGTTTGTCCGACCAGATTGCAGAGCAGGATGTGTCACTCCTGCAGGGATGGCGACAAAAGCTCGTCTCCGACCTTTTGGATCAATTGCTTCGAGGCGAGATATCGATCGGTGTCGATAATCCCAAGGCCGATCAACCACTGCGATTGTTTGGCCCAATTGAGGAAGAGTAAGCGAAGGGCGACCGGTCTGGCCATGCGGTCGAGGAATCATGGGCTTCGTTGTTTCTAAGCCACAGTTTCTTAACCACAGCGGTTATCCGTCCTGCGCACTCTCCTCTGCCAATTCGGGCCTGACATGCCCCTGCCGTCAACCGCTCGCGATGACGTGGCCAGTCGGGTGCTCATGATCCGTTTTCAGCGAGCGATCTTGCGACTTCGAGAGCAAAGTAGGTCAGGATGCCATCAGCGCCTGCTCGCTTGAAGGCAAGCAACGACTCCATCATGACTTGTTCTCGGTTGAGCCAGCCTTTCTCCGCAGCCGCGGAGAGCATTGCGTACTCGCCACTCACCTGATACGCAAAGGTTGGGACTTCAAAGGTCGCTTTGACTCGCTGCACGATATCCAGATAGGGCATGCCCGGCTTGACCATGACCATGTCGGCGCCTTCTTGAATATCCAAAGCAACCTCTTGCAGGGCCTCTTGGGTGTTGGATGGATTCATTTGATACGTCTTTTTATCCCCGGAGCCAAGGTTGGCCGCTGAGCCCACAGCGTCGCGAAATGGACCGTAAAAAGCTGATGCGTATTTTGCGGCGTAAGCAAGGATGGAGACCTGCTCGAAGCCGGCGCTGTCCAATGCTTTGCGGATCGCCCCGACGCGACCATCCATCATGTCCGAGGGGGCAATCACGTCGCAGCCTGCTTCAGCTTGGACGACAGCCTGACGGCAAAGCACCTCGACGGTCTCGTCATTCACCACGATGCCATTGCGGACCAGCCCATCTTGCCCATGACTGGAATAGGGATCGAGGGCCACGTCACAAATGATACCGATGTTCGGGGCCTCCGCTTTCACAGCGCGGACTGCTCGGCATGCGAGATTCTCCGGATTCAATGCCTCTTCGGCTTCGGGAGTTTTTAGCGTCGGTGGTGTCGCAGGAAAAATGGCAATGGCCGGGATGCCAAGCTGCTGTGCCTCCTGCGCTTTCTGGATTGCCAAGTCGATCGTCAGTCGTTCGACACCTGGCATCGACTCGATCGGGCTGGCCAATTGATCGCCTTCCTGGACAAAAATGGGCCAGATCAGGTCGGAGACGTGGAGACGGTGTTCTTGAACGAGGTTTCTTAGCCACGGGGCTTGCCGAAGGCGGCGAGGCCGTTGCGACGGAAATGACGATCTGGACACGGTGGATCATTCCTGCTTTGAGGATGCGGATAAACGCCTAACGCATGATGCTAGTGGACATTAGACGCTGATCCAAGCCCAGAGATTCACCCTCATTCAACCCCGCGACGCCTTGACGAATGCAGATGTTCCAGTGACGATGGTCATCCCGTTCAGCGTTGGATGCGGAGGCTGGGCTCTCACATCGTGGACTGGAACAGGTCGATCCTCACCGTTTTAGGAACATCATCATCCATGTCTGGTTCAATGTTTGGTCAACGGATCTCCGTGGAGCAAGTGGAAGAAGGTCAGGAACTGGCACCAAAGTTCGATGCGCAGGGGTTGATTCCCGTGATCACCACAGATTTCACCTCAGGTGAACTATTGATGCATGGTTACATGAACGAGGAGGCTCTTCGAAAGACCATTGAACTTGGTGAAGCGGTGTATTACAGCCGAAGCCGAAAAACGCTTTGGTACAAGGGTGCGACGAGTGGACTCGTTCAAACCATTCGTGAAATGAGAATCGACGACGATCAGGATGCCGTCTGGTTGCGTGTGGATGTGGCCGGTGGAGCCAGTTGTCACGTCGGTTATCGCTCGTGTTTTTACCGTAAGGTTCCGACAGGTGATCAGGTGACCGAGGGCAATACAGAGCCGCTTAGTCTAGAATTCACTGAGAGTGAAAAAGTGTTTGACCCCAAAAAGGTTTATGGGGATGCCCCCAATCCAACGCAACTTTAGTGGTGACTCAAGTGTCTCTCCCGTCTAGGGGTGAGGCTCTAGGCAATTTCACCCGTCACCTGTCGACCGAAAATTGGCGACCGACGGCGGAATCTGGCGGCCTCCAGCGTGGAACTCGATATTTCGGAATGCGGGCTGGCAGTTTGCAGTGATCGCAGCGTCTTTGATTTCCTGTACTGTTTTCCTTCTCTGTTTTCGCTTCCCTGTCCGCAGGATCAAGAATACATTGCCCTTGCCCGCCTGAGCCTTGTGAGTCCATTGAAAAACGGTGCTCCATCGGACGGGTTCCAAGTTTTTTTCACGAACCCACCTGGATGCCGTCAACTGACTGGTAGTCGCTTGGGGCTTGAGGTAAATTGAGACGCCTCACCGCATTGATTTTTAGCAGCACCAGTCCACCTGCCATCGGGTAGGACGCAGGGACTTTGCTGTTCCACAGTTTGTATTTCGAAAGGGAGATTCCATGAACTCGGTTCGTTGGCTTTTCGTTGCCAGCGCTTGGTTGGCCCCCGCCTTCGCTTATGGCGGAGATTGGGCTTACTGGCGTGGTCCCGAGACAAACGGCATTTCGAGAGAAAAGAACCTCGTTTCTGACTGGTCTCTCGAAACGGGAAAAAATGTTCTTTGGACTTCCGATATCGGTGGCCGTGCGACCCCTTGCGTTCTGAATGGTCGCGTCTATCTCAACTGCCGGACCCCGGAAGATGTTTCCGAGCAGTCCGATGAGAAAATCGATGCCCAGCAGCGAGTGGTTTGTTGGGATGCCAAGACGGGTGAGTTGCTCTGGGAAGATCGGTTCAACGTCTTTCTGACCGATATTCCTGCCCCGAGAGTGGGCTGGGCTTCGGTAACCGGCGATACAGATTCGGGCAATGTGATCACACATACGGTGGACGGGTTGTTGCGTTGCTACACGCCTGATGGTGATATCGTTTGGGAACATTCCATGTTTGAAGAATATGGAAAAATCTCAGGCTACGGTGGTCGAACGCAGACTCCTATCATCGACGAAAATCGCGTGATTGTCGGCTATCTGGCGGCGAACTGGGGAGACACCAAAGGCCCAGCTCCGAAACACTCATTCTATGCATTTGACAAAGATACAGGGGAACTCCTCTGGGTCTCCGCTCCGGGCGGGGCACCTCAGGATACCATTTACACGAATCCGACAATTGCGGTGATCAACGGTCAGCGAATGCTGATCTGTGGAAACGCGGATGGTGGATGTTACGCGATCAACGCCAGGACTGGACAACCCATCTGGGGCTTCCGAATGTCGCTGCGGGGACTGAACTCATCTCCGGTGGTCGATGGCAATTATGTTTACATTTCCCACGGTGAAGACAACATTGACACGTCGGAACTTGGACTCGGCCGAATCCAGTGCATCGATGCGACGGGCACCGGGGATGTGACCGAAACTCACTCGGTCTGGAGAGTCGATGGGATCAAGTCGGGGTATGCCGGCTTGCTGGTCAAAGATGGGATTCTGTACGTCGTTGAAGACATCGGAAACCTGATTGCTTTCGATGCCAAAACGGGTGAGACGCTTTGGACTTACAACATTGGTACGGTTGGAAAAGGTTCACCAGTTTGGGCCGATGGGAAACTTTATGTGATGGAGGTGAATGGTCGCATTCACACCCTCAAGCCAAGCCGAGAAAAGTGCGAAGAACTTTCCCTCGTGGAATTGAAGGCCACCACTTCGGAAGGGATGGATGAAATCTATGCATCCCCCGCGATTTCCGATGGTCGGATTTTCTTTGTGACACGCGATCGAACCATTTGTGTCGGTGATGAATCGGTGGAAGCGGCAAGCGACCCCATTCCACCTCTTCCCGATGAATCACCGGTCGGCGATAAGGTTGCGCTCTTGCAAATGCGACCCTACGAGGTCGAGGTTCAAGCCGGCGAATCGGTTGAATTCAAGCTGATGGCTTATGATGCCAACGGTCGACTGATTGAAGAATCTTCGCCCACTCTGGAGGCAGATGCCGGTTTGACTGGAACGACCGTAGACGGTTCGACACTGCAAACCGACGCGGATGGCGGCGACCGAGGAGGAAAGGTGACGGCGAAAGTCGGAGATCTGTCCGCTTCGGCTCGCGTCAGAGTTTTCCCCGCCCTGCCATGGATGTGGGATTTCGAAGGCTTCGGTGATAGCCAAGTGCCTTCGACGTGGATTCGAGCCTTCAAGAAGATCAATCCAGACACGGTGGATGAAAGCCGAGTCATGCGGGCAAGTCCGGGTAAAGGCAAGCCGGGGCATTTCGTCCTGTTTGGCCCGAGCGCCATGAGTGGGTACACCATTCAGGCGGATGTTCGGATGTCCGAAGAGAAAAGACGGCTGCCTAATCTTGGCCTGCTCAACCAGAGATATTGCTTCGTGCTGAAGGGCAATACGAGCAAGATTTCACTGCAGACTTGGCAGGCGCATCTGCGGTTGGATTCCGAAAAACGATTCAGGCTGGATCCTGATGTCTGGTACACCATGAAGCTCAAAGTGACCGAAACGGACGATGGTGCTTTGGTTCAGGGGAAAGTTTGGGAGCGAGGTGAAGACGAACCCGCAGAGTGGTCAATCGAAGTGACCGATCCACATGCGAACACCCAGGGAAGCCCAGGCATATATGTTTACAATCTTGCGAATAGCTACTTCGATAACATCGTCGTTTCAAAGGACTAAAACCATGCGACTTGGAAACACATCTCTTTGGACGTTGGCCTTGGTGGTGACCTTGTCGGTCTTCATTGGTTGCGTTCCAGCTGAAAATAATACTGCCGGTGGCCCGTCTACTGAGAGTGACGGTGAGGTCGCCGACGAAGTTGAGGCCGTGGAGGTCACGACCGTGGAAGAGTCGGTCGATCCCGATGAGGCCGCGGCTCCCGAAGAGTCCGCGGAACCTGTCGAAACGGTGGAAGAGGTCTCTGAAGAGGCAGCCGAATCGACCGTTACCGGCGATTGGCAGATGTGGGGTGGCTCAATCGACAGGAACATGGTCAACGATACCTCACCCTTGAACATCGACTTTGACCCCGAGGATGGGACCCATGTGCTCTGGGAATCAAAACTGGGTTCGCAGAGCTACGGGAACCCCGTTGTTTCCGGCGGCAAAGTTTTCGTAGGGACCAACAATGGTGGTGGCTATAGGCCTCAGCACCCCTCAGATCAGGATCGGGGTGTTTTGCTCTGTTTCGATGAGGAATCCGGGGAATTTCTCTGGCAGTTGACTCGCGAAAAGTTGGCGCAGGGACGTGTGAATGATTGGCCCCTGCAAGGAATCTGTTCTTCGCCCGTGGTGGAGGGCGACCGACTTTACGTGGTCACCAATCGATGCGAATTGATGTGTGTTGATGCCAACGGATTCCTTGATGGTGAGAACAACGGACCCTACACGGATGAAGTGGACAGCGAAAAGGAAGATGCGGATATCATCTGGTCGCTTGACATGATTGAAGAGCTGGGTGTCTTCCCACATAACTTGGCGACCAGTTCTCCAGTGGTTTACGGCGACTTGATCTATCTGGTCACCAGCAATGGTGTGGATGAGGCTCATCTTGAAATCCCATCGCCTCGAGCCCCTTGTTTCCTCGCCGTGAATAAAAATACGGGTGAAGTGGTTTGGGAGGACAATACTCCCTTCGACACCATCCTTCACGGCCAATGGGGGTCCCCTGCGGTAGGAGTTGTCAATGGCAAAGCTCAGGTCTACATGCCCGGCGGCGACGGCTGGTTGTATGCCATGGATGCCGAAACGGGTGAACAAATCTGGAAATTCGATTTGAACCCCAAGGATACGAAATGGGAATTGGGAGGTCGTGGAAGTCGTAACGCCATCATCTCCACGCCGGTTTTCTATGAAAACAGTGTCATCTTGGCGGTAGGCCAAGATCCGGAACACGGCGAAGGTGTGGGGCATCTTTACAGGATTGATGCGACCAAGACGGGTGATATCAGCCCACAACTTGGCGAAATTGGAACCGAAGGTGAGCCCAATCCGAATTCCGGTGAGATCTGGCATTACGGTGGCGCGGATGAAGATGGATCGGTAACCGGGAAAGAGGGCAGCGATATCTTCCGCCGAACCATTTCAACGGTTGCCGTCGCCGGTGGCTTGGTTGTTGCTCCGGATTTGAGTGGTCGGATCCACTGTGTCGATGTCGAGAATGGCAAACGCTATTGGGAAGCCGATCTTCTCGCAGCCACCTGGGGGTCGCCAATGGTGGCCGACAACAAGATCTTTATCGGTGACGAGGACGGCGAATTGACGATTTTCAAGTTGTCGCAGGAGCTGGAGCCTATTCGAGAAGAGATTCTCTTCAAGTCCTCGATCTACAGTACTCCGACCATTGCGAATGGTGTGATGTACGTCGCGGATCGGTCAACACTCTACGCCATCAAAATCGTCGACTAGTCAGAATGCGACGAGAATTCAAAGTGAATGAAATCCACCCTTCGATTTCGTAGGGTGGATTTTTTTGTTCGTGCCAGATTCCGCGGTGGCTTTCGCCAGTGAGACAATCGCTCGAATCATTGTGGTCATTTGTTTTTCCTGCCGTTCCTGCTTAACCTTTAACGGAGGATCGTTGACCACGGGCATAGAAAGGTAATGGTAATCAAGATGGCTCAGAAGGCATTACTCCTTTATTTTTTGGCCACGGCGAGTGGGTTTGCATTCGGGGCAACGCACGTTTTACCGGATGACACGATCCATCGAAATCTCCAGGTGGTGGTCAAGGAGGATGCGATCGAAGTGGTCGTTGAATTGGGGATGAATGATCATACGATTCGACAACTGGGAAAAAAGATCGATGGCAAAAAGGATTGGTCGCCGAGTGAATTGGAGCTTTCTCGATTGTTCACCAAGGTGGCCGCCGCCGCCGTAGCAACAAACCTTGAACTGCTTGTGGATGGAGAGCGGCTCCCGTTGGTTCTGATAAGTGATGAGCCTGCGGGAAAACATCACCAGACATCGCGGTTTGTCTATCGCGCGACGGTCAACGGTTGGAACAAAAAGAGTCAGGTCACATTGGCGGATGGGAATTGGACCGACCTTTACGGGCAGGCGCGTGTGGCGGTTAAGAGTAAAGGAGTCAAGTTGCTCGATGCCAACGCCGCGTTGCTGGTGGTCCGTGCTGAGCCGATTGAATTGGACGAGCTTACCAGCAAAGAGCGGACCGAAATGTTGACGATTCGGGCGGTGGTCGGCCCTTCAACGTGATGGGGAAAATGGGCTGAACCGTAAAACAAAGGACTGTCGGAAGGATGCAAGGATCGGGATTGCCAGACCCTCTGGATGCACTTCATCAGTGATAGTGGGATCATAGAACATGTGGAGGCCCTTGATGCTTCGAACTGACATCTTCAGATCAGGACTGCTGGTCGCCTTTGCTGGAACGATTCTTGTGGGGTTCGGTTGTCAAGGCTCGAACGAATCTCCCGCGACGGTCGTCGAAAAGAGCAGTGGTTCCGAACGAGCAGAATCGTTGAGTGAAATCTCGGCTCCGCCGGAAGAAAATTCCACGTCGAGGGCAGAGCGATCAGGCAAGGAGCCAACCGAACCTGCCAACCAAGGTCAGGTGGAGAAGCCACCGGTAGCTCCGAGCTCCCCCAGTCCGTATGCATCGGTCGGTGATCCGTTCCAGATGCTAAGAACCGCGATGGAAATGCAAGGCGAAAGTCGTCGAGCAATCACCTTGGCTCAGGCTCAGAGGTGGGAAGAAGCAGAGTCGCTGCTTGCGTCGCTCATTGAAAAAGCGCCTTATCTTTCTGAGTACCATTACAACCTCGCTTGTATTCTTGCCTTGCAAGGAAAAAAGGATGAGGCAATGGTGCGTCTTGCGGATGCGGTTGAGGCTGGGTTCGTCGAGCCAGAGCACATCGCCGCGGACGTCGACCTCGTCAGCTTGAGGGCAGAGCCCGATTTTCAGAAGATCCTGCAACGAGCAGCAAGTTTGCAATCGCAGCCGTTTACGGCTGTGGCCCCCTCCCCTGCCCCTGTCGAACCGGAGACACAGGTTGCACGCATTGGCGCTGAGCAGTCGGTCATGGATGGTCGATTCAAATTGATACGAACTTCTATCGATTGGAGTCAACCGCCCGAAGCCACGGCTGAATTTCCTGTTCAGGGACACGGCGAAGTAGGTGAATTACTGAGGAAATGGCATGCGGAAGGGACTGCTGCAGGAAATTGGGGAGACATCTACGACAACTGCGATCGCATTCACTCCAAGCACAATCATCTCGAATTTGGAGGGCTGACCCGGATCAAGCCGCTCAAGAGTATCGATAAATTTTGGCCCTATGGGCTGCAGACGTTGATGCTTCATGACGGTGTTGTGATTGGTAATTCTTCAACGGCGGCAACAGGCAACCCGCTTTGGAGAAGCAATCCTAGACGTGCCTATGTGAATGCAGGGCAGACCCGAAAGCTTTATCTGCAGTACACCTCCAATCATCTTTATCTTTATCCGGAGCACAAAGATTACCGTGCGAACCATGAGGGCGATGTCTTTCCAGCAAACACGCCTTACGTCATCATGAGTCAAGGTTCGTCTTATACCGATAAACCGTTCATGGATGCGTTGTTTTGTACGCTGGCCGCTTTTCAACCCGAGGTTAAAAAGCGACTCGTTGACGGGGGGGCCATTGCTCCGACTTTGCAATGGATCTTTCGGCGAAGTAACAAGAATATCCCCGATGATTCAACCTATCTCACAGGCCTTGCCCACCCTGCTGCCTTCAAGAAGGAACAGTTGGATCCGTTGGCCATGATTCAGCGAGCTCATGATCTCCGGGAAGACCAACTGCCCCCCTTGGTGCGTCTTAAAGTTGTGCAGGAAGACCAGGGGCAAGTGGGGCGTGACTATTTTGATGTCGCCAATCGGATTCGCCTGTTCGATACGCCTTGTGCCGTCGCACGTGTCTATCGTACGTTGCAGCCGACGACGAAGATGATTGTTTCTGCAGAAGAGAGTTATGACCTCAACGGTTTGCCACTCACGTTCCACTGGAAGGTTTTGAGTGGTGATGAACAACAGATTTTCATTCGGCCCTTGGACGCTCAGGGAAAAGTGGTTGAACTGACCATCCCCTATACGGCTCAACACCCGATTCTGCCCGACTCCAATTTGATGTCGAATCGTATTGAAATCGGCGCTTTTGTCCACAACGGACACCACTACAGTGCACCCGCGTTTGTGACCTATTTTTCATTAAACAACGAAGAGAGGGTCTACGACGCCACCGGCACCATTCAAGAGGTGATCTACCGTGGTGGAATCGACAAGGGAAATTATGTGGACCCCATGATCGATGCGCCTAAAAGTTGGCGTGACGAGTATCGCTACGCCGAGGACGGGACACTGCTTGGCTGGACGCGTTCGATCGAGGGGCGAGAGGATGAATTCACCCAGGAGGGCTTGCTCGTCACTCAAAGGGATAGCCAGGGGCGTCCGACTGAAGGCGCGTTGGTCGAGTATTTCCCTGTTCCACTTGAGACGCGACCCATGATCCGGCTGGATTATCGAGCCTCGGATCGTCGAGTCAAAATTCGTTATTCAGGGCCCGACGATATGCTGGGAGAAGCTGATACCCTCCCCGTTGGTTCTTCCGGGTGACACCTGTTCGAAGGGAAAGTTCGTTGGGTGGAAGTATCAGGCAATGAAGTTCTTTCCACTCACAGTCGTTACCACAAGTGCCAGGATCCCGTGGATAAAACATAGCCACCCAATAAAGCATTGGTCATGGCATGCGCCACGATACAGGCCCACAAATTGCCGGTGCGGACCCATATCCAATGGACTCCCGCTCCCCAAACAATCGCCGAGAGGATCTCTGGATGGACCGCCGCAAACGCAACCGTTGTAAACAGGCCGCTGACCAACGTGTACTTTCCATGGGCAACTCCCTCGAATGATTCATCGATCAGGTAACGAGCGAGGAAGCCCCTCCAGAAAATTTCTTCGATTAATGGGACCAGCAGTACGAGGCCTATCATGCGAACGACAAGAAAGCCGAGTGTCTCGACTGTAAGAGGATGGAGTGTGGGGGAGAAGCCTGTCCGCTCCGAAGTCATGAAGTTCAATTGGATGACAGGTGCAATCTCGTTCTGAAGCCAATCGAGGCCGATCCAAATGGGACAACCGAGCGTTCCGAAAATCAGGGCGAGCGTCATTCCTTGGCGATTCCACTTCGGGATGGCTGAATGAAAAAATGCGACAAGCAGGGCCACGACGGCCGCCTTCATCGTGTACGCGGCGGGATAACCCATCTTGGTGATGAGATCGGATTCTAGGCTCGTGAAGATCAGGTAGCCTGCCATGGGGGCTGCATAAGGGAGAAACCCCTGCTTGGAGGAAAACTGAAAAGTCGATGATGGATCGGAAGCGTGCGTCATGTTTAGCAAAGCGAGGGGAAGCTGAAGCATAAGTTTGGGAAGGTGTCGTATCTTTTCTACGAACTCGGACCGAGTTCACGATAAGCTTGTATATGTCCAAGTTTACTTTGAGTTTATTTCAACGAACGCTTTTTTCGTGTGCGCACTCCAATATCCCCTGGGAAGTGGCCAGTCATGACGGACGTAATGCGGGGAGAACCGAAAGTCGTTTCGGATCTTCGTCACTTTGGCATGCATGATGCGTCGTTAAATGGTTCATCTTCTCGCGGTCTCACACCGGCAAAGAGGAAGCCATCAAGCTGTAATGGATGATGATCCTGTCTTCGATTATGATGACCCGCATCGGTTCAATCACTCCAGGCGTTTGAGCACCTCGCACTCATTCGTCATCCCTGCCAGTAAATGAAGTACTCATGGAATCTCATTTCAACTCCGAATATTCCTCGGTTGAATATCTGAGAGCGAAAGCAAAATCGCGTATGCCCGGCTTTGCTTACGATTACTTGGCAGCTGGATGTTTTTCTGAAGTGAACCTTGCTCGGAATGCAAGCGATATCCGTCAGGTCCAGTTGAAGCCGTGGTATCTTCGGGACTTTGCTGGAGCCGAACAAACCACGGAGTTGTTTGGTGAGACGTATGACGCGCCGTTCGGCGTTGCTCCCGTCGGATTGCAAGGGCTCATGTGGCCGAAGGCTTGCCAGTATCTGGCTCAAGCTGCAGTCGATCACAATTTGCCCTTTACTCTTTCAACGGTCAGCACCGCGAGTATTGAGGAAATTTCAGAGATCACCCAGGGGCGATTTTGGTTTCAGCTATACCACCCTGCTGAGGATGATTTACGAGACAAGTTGCTAGAGAGAGCATGGGCAGCCGGCTGCCGCACGCTCGTGATTCTCGCGGACACGCCTACCTTTGCTTATCGCCCCAAAGAGATCCGGAATGGCTTGTCCATTCCTCCACGGATGACGCCACGCAACATCGTGCAAATGTTCAGAAGCCCTTCTTGGGCTTTGGGGCAGCTCATGGCGGGGAAGCCTGAATTCAAAACCATGAAGCCGTACATTCCCAAGGGGCTCAATATGAAGCACCTTGGACTTTTCATGAATAAGACCTTCTCAGGGCGGCTCACCGAGACCAAGATTGCCCACATTCGTGAGAAGTGGCAAGGAAATCTAGTGGTGAAGGGGATCGTGAATGCGGACGATGGCGAAATTGCCGTGAAGCACGGGCTTGATGGGATGATCGTTTCAAACCATGGGGGACGCCAATTGGATCGAGGGCAAAGCACCCTTGTTCCGATGTATCAACTCGCGCCCGAATTCTCCAGCAAACTCAAAGTCATGATTGATGGCGGCATGTATAGCGGCGCAGACATCGCTGCTTGTTTGGCCTGCGGTGCCGATTTCACGTTCATGGGCCGCACACCCATGCTTGGGGTCTGTGCACTCGGAAGGTACGGCGGTCATCACACGTTTGAAATGCTCAAAAAGCAACTGCAGCAGGTCATGGAGCAAGTGGGTTGCGAGAAGGTGTGTGACTTGCCGAAGCACCTGATCTCGACCAGTGTGCCTACCTAGATCCCCAACGCTTTTCAAGTCTCGCGAATGGAAACGGGGTTTCCGTCCGTCATCCACGGAGAGTTGCCGGTCTCTGCGGAAGCCCTGAACTCATTGATCAATTCGGTCTAACCGAGCGTCTGCGCATGGGTCCGAGACAGCACGTTTGCAGGAGGATGGCAAGAAGTTGCCGGTAGAAGTGGTCAGGGGCGGGTTCGAACCGCCGACACATGGATTTTCAGTCCATTGCTCTACCAACTGAGCTACCTGACCCGAGATTTAGCGAAAGTTTCCCGCAGAGTGAGGACCTCACTTCTGGGGGGCAAACCGCCGCCCGCCGCATAAGTCCCAAAATGTAAGCAACGGGAGGTCAAGTGTCAATTCGACCTGAGTCACTCACTGAAAAAAGTCGGCGGAGGCGATTGCATAAAATGGAAAGAAACGGCTGGACGGACCTCGTTTCACCGAATGACCAAGCCAACGGAGCCGCGGATTGAACCAAAAATTGGACGTTTTGCAGAGTTTGGACTAACTTGGGTGAGGTGTTGCGGGGGCCAGAGATCTCCAGCGTGAGCGGCTTCGTATTGAAGAGGTCGGTTACCGGTGGAGGGTCCAACCTCTGGTGTTTCCCCGTCGGACTGAGTTAAACTAATGGTCCAAACCAGTCCTGCGGTGGGGTTTTCCTCAGCGATCCAGGGTTCTCATCTTTTACCCATGGATTCAGGACCATTGTCTGCGTCTGTTGATCCTTTTCTGAATTCAAATTTCTCATGGTGGAGAATGATATGGCAAGGTTTCGCAACCTGCTAAAAAGCTCGGTTGTCGTTGGCCTGTGGCTTGTGGCGACTGCAGTTCAAGTACGCGCGATGCCTCATACTCCCGAGAGTCCCGAAGTCAGAGCGATCGTCGATCGTGCCGTAGTCTTCATGAACACCGTGACGCCGAAGATCGATTTTGGTCGAGAGGCGTTGATTGGTTACGCGTTGCTTAAGGCGGATGTTCCGAAAGATCACCCGCGTCTCCAGACTTCTCTGAAGGTTGTGGTGGACAAAATTGCCGAAGGGCTCACTAACCGCGATCCCCCTCATATTTATCCCGCGGCCGTCGCCGCCATTTTTCTATTGGAATATGACGACAAATTGTTTGCTCCACAAATTCAGCACTGTCTGGATTTGATGAAAACACGCCAGCGTCCCGGTGGTGGATTCGCGTATCCGAATCAGCAAGTTGCCGATATCTCACAAACTCAGTATGGGGTTCTTGCTTTTTGGCTTGCCGATAAGCACGGCTTTGAGGTCGATCCTCAAATGGGCTTAGCCGCCTTGAATTACCTGATGATCAATCAGGATCCGACGGGTGGATTCTCGTATCAGGGCGCGTCGCGGAATGACCGGGGTGTCTCGCACTCGATGTCAGCGGCGGGCGGTGGCTCACTCTTCATTGCAGCGAGCTGGTTGGGCTACGGCAACGATGCGGATTCAGTGACGCGTCGCCCCGAGGAAAAAGGGCTTCCGCCCAGTGTTCGACTGGTGCTGATTGATGAGCGAACCGGTAAACCGATCGACCGTCGCCAAAAACGAAATGCGGGAAAGGTTGACCTCGATGAAGGGCGTTTGCGAAGCGCTGAAGGCCGAGCTGAGGGATGGTTCAACGCGAACTTTAGGATCGGCGTGAACCGATGGCAGTACTACTACCTTTACGGGTACGAGCGGTACGCCAGTTTTGTGGAGGCCTCCAAGGGGATCTCAGATCCAGAGCCGGATTGGTACAACCAAGGCGTTGAATTCATTAAAGCAACGCAGCGGCAGGATGGCTCTTTCCCCGATGAAAAAGATGAGGCAGATGCGCCCGACGTTTCGACGGCGTTCGCCATTCTGTTTCTTGTACGAAGTACCAAAAAGGCACTTGTTGAAGGTGAGTATTCCGACGGTCGCCTGCTCGGCGGACAGGGGCTCAGTGACGAAGCGGCCACGGTGATGAAGGGCGGACGGGTCGTCAGCCTTGCTGTGGGACGAAGTGTGGACGACATGAAAGGGCTTTTGAGCCAGACCGGTGGGGACGCCGATTTTGGGAAGTTGGATTCGATCGATCTGCTGACGATCGATGACAGTAGCCCAGATATTCGCGATCGCCAGCTTGCCACCATTCGTAATCTGGTTGCCCACCAGAATCCCAAGCTCCGCTGGCTCGCGGTAAGAGCTCTTGGTAATTATCAGGACCTGGAAAATATGCCGCCGTTGATCTACGCGTTGACGGACCCGGAGAAGCAAATCGTTGAATTTGCCAATCGGTCTCTGCTGCAGATCGCCCGCAAATTTGATGATGGTAAATACATGCTTCCAGAGTCATTTGAACCCAATGACAATAAGGTCGAAGAGCTGCGTAAACGCTGGGTTGAATTTTATTTTACGGTTCAGCCGAATGGCGAACTTTACCGGCCGACGATCCAATAACGCAAATGATGGGTTTTCGTGTCAATAGACGGGCGAAAAGTGATCGAAACGATCCTTCATCGCTCTGGGGATTTTGCGTATGAGTAGTGAACTGCCACGCATTGGCCATGTTGCGATACCGGCTGAGGCACGAGTTTCCAAATATGATCGGGTGTCAGCCATGCTGACAGCTTTGGTCATCATGTTGGGAAGTATGGTGGCCATCATGTTTTTGATCTGGCTTACCGGTGTCATTCGGGAGGCACCCATCGCGTCGCGGCAGACGATTCTGGACGATGCTTTAGGAGAAGATGAGGCGCCCGACGGCGAATCCGATGATATTGAGGAGCCTGGGAGCGAGTTTCCGGAAGTGGAGACACCGCAGTTGGCAGACTCTTTGGAGGCCTTGACCACGGCGGCTTCCAGTATTCAAGCCAGCGATCGGGCGGTGGACGGTTCGGCACAGTTCATGGGACGTGGAACAGGTTTGGGGACAATCAACGGTGGCGGCTTGGGCAACGGGTTGCTCAAGCCTCCTTGGGAGCGTTGGGAAATTCGATACACCACGGCGAGCCAGGAAGATTACGGCTTGCAAATGGATTTTTTCAAGATTGAGCTGGGAGCGATCAGTCGAGATACCGCGGACATTGTCTACCTCCAAAATCTTGCCGGGCAACGAAGGACCCGAAACGGTCGGAAGAGTGCGGAAAAACGAGTATTTTTTAACTACAATCAGGGCGTCTTAAGCGAGTGGGACAAACAGTTCATGGAAGAGTCCGGGATCAATCTGCGGAATCGGATCTTGGTGCAGTTTTACCCGCCTGATATTCAGACAAGACTCTTGGCTCTTGAAAAACAAAGACTCGGCGGAAAGAGCTTGGAAACGGTTTATCGAACCGTTTTTGGAGTCCGGGCAACAGGAAATGGTTTCGAGTATTACGTGATCGACCAGCTGTACAGGTAGCCACTGAGTTCAACCACGAGTCGGTTGGTCTTCTCTGGTGATTCGCCAGAGGTTTTTCGTCCCACGGAGTCATTGCCGTTCACTTCTAATGTAAAATAAAACCGGGATTTCCACGCTCCATTCGAGCCGTGAGTCGAGAGGCTCAAAGCGGGTTTGGAATGCATGCGGGGTTCGCATCGGAAATTAAACTGACAACTTGTTCATCGATTGGTAAAGTCAAAGCCCCATGCCAGAAAACCTAACAAATATCATCGGTTACATCATTTACACCGTCATTGGCATTGTCGCCCTGTGGGGCGCATTTTGTGTGGTGATGGTCTGGTTGCGAGTTGGCGCGAAACGATTTCGTTCGGAAGAGCAACAGCAGCTTTTTCTGGATACGATTGAAGAGCCACTCATGGAGGGTGATTTTGACGGCGTGGGTGACATCTGCCATCGCGACCCGCGAGCTCTGTGTCAAATTGTTCAGCTGGGAGTGATCAATCGTCAGCTGGGCTACAGCAAGGTAAAGCAGATGCTGCTTGACCGCTTCGAAAGAGATGTCCTTGCGGATCTGGACTATCGCCTGACATGGGTCAAAACGGTGATTGCGGCGGCGCCGATGATTGGGCTGCTGGGAACTGTGGTCGGTATGATGGGGGCGTTTGAAAAACTTTCTACTGCCGCAAGTGTGGATCCAACCGAGTTGGCATCCAGTATCTCGTTGGCACTCATTACGACGGCGTTGGGGCTGACGGTCGCCATTCCTCTCGTTATCGCCACGGCCTCACTGAACAATCGAATTCGTAAGATGGAAGATCTGGTTTCGCTCGGATTGGGTCAGTTCCTTGACACGTTCCGTGAAGCACTTTCTCGACACAAATAGCGCGAGAAGCCGTTCAACTTTTGTCGTCTCCAGTTGATGCGGGCGGTCAAAAGTAACGCGGGATAGTAAAGACGAAAACCAGAGGACCGCAATGGAATCCGAACTTCAAGAACTCAAGGATATGCGTCGTCGGCGCGGCTCTGAAGAGCCGAAAATGGACATTACGCCGATGATTGACGTGACTTTTTTGTTGCTGATTTTCTTTATCGTCGCTTCGCGGTTGGACCCTCAGATGGTGGTGGATCTGGCGAAAGCGAAGCATGGGGGTGCGATCCCTGAAAAGACTTCCGCCGTATTGGTCGTGACTCAGGACAACCCGGATAATCCCAGCATTTTTAAAGGTGCGAGCAAGGAAGTTGCAAACCAGATTACGGGATCTCCCGAAGAGCAGGAGGAGGCCATTCGCGCTTTCGTCGACGAAGAATGCAGTGGTGGAAAGAGATACGTGTTGATCAAGGCGGAACGAGGGGTCAAGTATCGACACATGGACCGGATTTATAAGGCGGTGAAGCAAGGAATTACTGACCAGCAGATCCACGTGGCCGTCATCGAGAAACGATAACAGAAAATTTAGGATGGGAACGGGTTGACGGAGTTCACCAAGAAGCGACAGTCCCGTCGAACTCGATCACGGGTTTGCAACGGCGAGTGAGGCGGAAGTGTCTCGATCAAGATCCGTTGTGGAAACAAGCCAGGTGGCTTCAAGGAAAACGGCATGAGCGAATCCAGCGAAGAAAAACCATTTGATTTGACCCCTCCGAAGCGTTCCCGTGAAGACTCTTTGGCGGGCGATTCCTTTGCCCCACCGCCGCTGTCACAAGGCGAGGATGTGCCGAGTGAGGTCCCAATGGAGGCTGGAGCGGAGACCGGAAAGAAAGATCCTATCCTGCGTTGGAAAGAGGAGCCTGACGAAGCGGATGAGGGGCACGCTGAGGTGAAGTTGGGCACGGGGAAAGACCGCGAAGCTCTGGAGTTGGACATGACTCCCATGGTGGATGTCACTTTTCTTCTCTTGATCTTCTTTATGGTGACGGCCTCGTTCACGTTGCTCAAAACCATTGAGCAACCAGCGCCCAATAGCGAGGAGCCTTCGATGACAACCGTGGAGGAATTCGAAGACAATCCTGACTATGTTCTGGTGTTTATTGATGAGTTCAATACATACACGGTCGTTTACGGTGATTTGGAAGAAGAGGCTCCCAGCGAGCAGGAGCTTTACGTTCAGTTGCGTGAGGCGATCAATGGCGCGGATGTTCAGCCTACAAAGCTGATGGTCAAGGCACACGGCGATGCCAGCCATGAGCGAGTCGTGATTGCGATGGATGCGGGAACAGACGTGGGTTTGACTGAAACCGAAGTCATGTTGACGGAACAGGATGCCCTTTAATCGTGACCTGAGGGTGAGCCAGGGGTGATCTTCGGCGACCTCAGTGAATTGGCGCTACAGGGATTGAGACAGTTAAATTGGTTTTATCTCGCCGCCCTCAAGGCGGGAATTGGGTGACTGATGAGCGGATTGGAATTTTTACAACAGCTTGAGTCCAAGGGCGTTCTCGACTCGAAGGTCGTCAAAGCGGTGCGGAGTAAAATCTCTCGCCCTGGCAAGACGATTTCCGCGAATCGAGTGGCAAAGTACCTCGTTGAAAAAGGGGAACTGACTGCTGCTCAGGCCGAGAGGTTTTTGAACGAAGCCCAGCCTGAACCCGTCGAACTGATGACACTTTCTGAGGTCGATGTGGTCGAGGATGTTGAAGACGTTGTTGACTTGACCGCGGTCCCCGAACCATTGGGTACCATTGAAGATCTCGGAGTCGACCAGTTTGAGCAAACGGATGCACTCGGTGAGCCTGGAGCCGGGATAGAGGACGCTCCGCCTTTGACGCCCGAGGAAGAGGAACGTGATCGCAGGCGATTTGAGGCCAAGAAGGTCCTTGAAAATCGTTGGGAAGCGAAATGGATGATCATCGGGCCAACGCTCGTGATCGTACTCGCCATGACCGCTGCATTCCTTTACTTCGTGCTGTTGCGACAAGATGCTGAGGAACTGTTGGACATTGCTGAAAAAAGCTATCGAAGTCAGTCTTATGCGGAAGCCATCGAAAACTACGGAAAGTTTCTTCGCAGTCATCCGCGGCATCCCGAAGCGAGCAAGGCAAGGGTTCGTCAGGGGCTAGGCAAGATTCGTACCTTTTCCGATTCAAATGTTTATGACAAAGCACTACTGGAACTGCCCCTGGTTTTGCCTGAGATTGAGAATGAAGAAGCGTTTCCGGATGAAGGTCGGCCTGAATTGACCAGTATTCTGCCTGATATCGCCCTCGGATTTGTTGCGAAAGCAGAGAGAGCTTCGGCCGTCAAAGACAAAGAGGCTTGGGTTGATAAATGTGAGGAGGCAATGGAATACGTTGGCAACGCCATGTACTTGCCGACCTCTGCGCGAAAGCAGGCCCAAACCAAACTTGACGACCTGGCGGCCCGCCTGGAGACCGTCAACCGGGATATTCAGCGTGAGAAGCAACTGGTTGCGGTGATTGCCGCGATGGATGTCGCCATCTCTCAGGATAAAACGACCGATGCTTTCATCTTGAGAAAAGATCTGCTTCGTGAATTCCCAATTCTTGAGGGCGAAGCTCGGTTGATCGAAGCTTCAGAGCGGACGGCACAGCACGAACAGAGTCTGGTGAAAAATGAACTGCCTGAACTCGAAGTGTTTGAGAACGCTCGACTTTCAGATGCGATGGCGACCGCGGTGTTCGCAACCCGTGTGGGACAGGAGATCACCGAACTGGAGGGCCAGCTTTACCCACTTCTCGCCCGCGGGGCGGTTTACATGTTCAACGCTTCCTCCGGAGAGGTGTTGTGGCGACATTTTGTCGGTTATGAGACGAGCAACCAGCCCCAATGGGTCAACGAGGCGGGAGGAGATATCATTCTCTCCAATCAGCAATCGCATGAAGTTGTTCGAGTGGAGGGACGGACTGGGGCCGTAGTTTGGCGATCTGAAATTGGAGAGCCGTTTGGACCGGTGACGTTAACCAAAGATTCAGTTTTTGTTTCAACTTACGCCGGTCGAGTTCTGCAGTTGGCCCTCGAAGCAGATGCCACCAATGGGATACCGGGCGGGACCGTAATGGACGGCGTTCTGATTCCGCAACCGCTTAACGTGGGCGCGGCCTCGGATCGTATTGGCAAACATGTTTACCAAGTCGGCTTGCAATCCAATGTGTACGTATTGACGCCCGGCGAGGGGGGCGAGCCCATGTCCTGCGAGGAAGTATTTTACCTCGGGCATCGGGATGGAAGCGTCAAGGTCACCCCCATTTTGACGCAAGGTTTACTTTTTATTGTGGAGAATTCCGGAACTGACTTTTCCAATCTCCACGTGTTGAAGCCTGCAAATCGCGGTCTAGGTTTGGAGCGAGCCCAAGCACCGATTCGACTTCGAGGCGAAGTCCTTGCGGCTTTGGAACTCTACGGACGACGTGGCCTGCTTACCCTGACTGACCAAGGTGAGATCAAGCTTTGGGAAGTGGAACTGGTCGAGGAAGGTGAAGATCCCGTCAAGGAGATTGCGACCTTTGACCGAAAGACGGCGCCGGGAACTTACAGTTTCTATCTGGCGGAAAAAGGAAAGCTTTGGGTCGGGGACTCAGGGCTGACGGATTTCGAAGTTCAGGCTCAACGTGGCACCTTGAATCGAACCAATGCTTATAACGCGGGAGACCAGTTCATTGCGCCCTTCGCACTTTTTGGCGACACATTACTCCATGCCAGAGTAAGGGCGGGATCCCAGTTGGTGAGTGTGGCGGCGGTCAATGCGGAAAATCATTCAGAGGTTTGGCGAACCGACCTCGCGGCGCCGATGGCGGGTCGGCCGAATGTCGAATTGGATGGCTCCGTCCTTGCAGTGACTAGCCAAGGGGATCAGTACGTGGTTGACCAGGCCATTTTGGAGGCTGGGGGAGCCAGTATTCCCCGCCGACGCGGAAGCACCACGGAGCAGGATCTTGTGTTTGACCATAAGGTGGATTTGGGCGAAGGCCGTATCCTCTGCTTTGGTCCTCCTAAAAAACGACGGGTCTTGGGAGTCGATCCAACACAGAAAGTCAACACAACGGCGTTGAGCGACAGCGGAGTTCCTGCAGGAACCCTGTCTTTCCCTCCGGTGATGATGGGGAATCAGGTGCTTGCAGGCTCAACGCAAGGGCCAGTCTTCCTGCTTGATGCCTTTCGAGGACGAGCAGTCGGAACGCCGTTTCAGCCGGTGGTCGCACCAGGCAAGGTGATCCAGTGGATGCGCCCAGCGGTGATCGGCGATGATCGGTTTGTGATCGCTGAAGCGGAGGGAGAAATCTTTGCGGTGAAGCGGCAGGGAAATGGGTTGACCAAACAAGGGCAGGTATCGGTTGAGGGGCAGTTCGTCTCGCCATTGGCCGCTGTTGGTGGTCAGGTTATGGGCGTGGTGTCTGATGGTGTGAACCAATCCGTGATGAGTTTCAATCCAGACAATTTGGCGGCGGCTGGAGAAACCGAACTTCCTGCAGCGGTGACTTACGGGCCCGAGGCGGCCGGCGAATATGGCCTGATTGCCACAGCGGATGGTTCGCTTCATGGCCTTTCGGGGGAAAGCAATGTGGAGTGGTCGGTCTCACTCAATGGGACCTACCCGGTTGGATCAACGCTGGAGGGAGATTACGCGTTTGTCACCTTGGCCAACGGGCAGGTACTGGAGATCAAGTTGTCGGAGGGAGCCATTGTAAAAACGCTCAACATTGGAGAACCACTCAAGGGGGACCCCTTGATTCAAGGTGGGATCCTATATGCCTCCGGTGCGGACGGGACTTTGTATGCCGTGGGCCTGAATTAGCCGGAGCCGCGTCGGGTGAATGCGATGGTAATCACGGGTTTCATCCCATCATGGATGAGAAGTGTTTTCGAATAAACTGAAAAGTGATTAACTTACGATGATGCACAGGTCGTTTAATTTCGGGCGAGCTTTCGAGTCCAGACGAACGGGACCCTTGGGCCTTGTCCTGGTTCGGACGGGAGCTCGTCGACAGGTTGCCCAGTGTCTTAGGGTTTTGCTTGGACTTTTACTTATCGGTCAATTGGTTGCGATGCCTGCCGACTTGTCGGCCCAGGATGACAAGACCATTGAAGATCTTACCATCGGCGAGCGAGAGGCCTTTGACCGTCTGACCTTCAATGAGGCCAATGAGGATGCCGTACTAGAGGTTTTCCCTTTGGAACTTCCGGGTGGCGTCGTTCCCGAGACCCCGCCGCCAGGTGAATGGTTACGCTTTCGTCTTGTGGATCGACCGCAACATCTTTTCGAAACACCCTGGACCGCGCTCGTCAAAGTGGAAAGGTACCCGGACCTGCTGCTTCAGGAAGCTCAGGGCCTGATTGCCGCACAGGAATTCGACAAGGCTTTTCCAGCATTGTCCCGGTTGATGAGGGATTATCCGGAGACCAAGGGCCTGCAACAGATGCAGGTCGAGTTCCTTTACCAAAACGCGAGGCAATTGATTCAACGTGGGAATGGTTATGCGGCGTTGACTGTCCTTGATGAACTCAACCGTCTCAATGCGGACTACCGACCAAGCAATAGTGCGCCTCAAGCGGGAGAAATGGTTGAACAGGTCCTCAACGAGATTCTTGGGGGCTATGTCAATAATAGAGAGTTCACTCGGGCCGAACGTTACATGGAGATCATTCTCGGTAAATATGGCGAACAGCAACGCCCTGTCGTGGATCGGTGGCAAAAAGAAATCGAAAACGTCGCATTGAAATACATGGCGGACGCGAAGACCTATCTCGCTTCAGGTGACGGTCGCGCGGCCCATCAGGCGGTCCGAAGAATGTTTGGGATCTTGCGGGAGGTGGAAGGGGGCGAAGATATCGCGAGCCAAGTCCTGGAAAAATTTCCTTTGGTTTTGGTCGCCGTGCCCCAAACAAGTTTGACGCCAAATCCCAACAGCCTGAACAACTGGGCTTCTCGACGATTAGGCCGGCTTTCCTATCGAACCATGGTGGAATACGCCGGGCAAGGACAGGACGGAGGGGTTTATGTCCTGCCGCAGGGTTCCATCGAGATGAGTGAAGATCGAAAGTCAATCGTCTTTGAAATCTCGGAAACGCCGACCAGCCCCTTGCTGCCAGAGACCAGCATTTACCAGCTTTCAAAACGATTTTTTGAGGCTGCGGATGTCAACCGCGAAGATTCGATTCCCGCGTGGTCGAGACTGCTCGCGGGTCTTGAAATCGAATCCGAGAATCGTTTGCGGGTGGATCTGAGGTTTCCACATGTGCTTCCGGAATCTTATTTGAAATTACCCTTCCAGTCGAAGGCAAGCGAAGACACTGAACAGCCAAATGGGGTCTATAGGCCCCATGAATCGCTGCGAGGCAATCAGGAAAAACGTTTCATGGTGAATGATGCCTTCCGCGATAAGGTCGATAAAAACTGGCCGGAAATTGTCGAACAGGTTTTCACTTCGCATGAAGAAGCGGTTCAGGCTTTGGAGCGATCCGATATCGACGTGATTGAGCAGGTTTTTCCTGCTGACGTGCCTCGGTTGCGGGAAAACCCGGATGTCGTTGTGGATCGATACGAATTACCCGTGACGCACATTTTGATTCCTAATCCGCGCAATGCCCTGATGAAATTTCCGGCTTTTCGACGCGCCTTACTCTACGGCACCAATCGTGAATTGATTCTCCAACAGATGATCCTTGGTGGAGCACCTTTGGAGGGAGCTGAACTCATCAGTGGGCCCTTTCCTCTGGGGATTGACGATTCGGATCCGTTGAACTACGCCTACAATTTTCGGATTGAGCCGATTCCTTATGAAAAACGTCTGGGCCAAACACTGGTCAAGCTGGCTGAGATTCAGCTTCAGGATCAACTGGAGTTGGAACGCATCGAGAGGGGCGAGGCGACTGCTGTGGAGGAAGGTGAGCCAGAGCCCATCAAGATCAAACTGGTTTACCCCGCTGGTGACATTCCATCCATTGCCTGTCAGGCGATGGCCAAGCAGTTGAATTCGATCGGACTGGAAATGGAACTCGTCCAACTCGATCCGGGCGAGGTTTACCCCGCAGATGATGACTGGGACCTGCTGTTCACCGAAGTCATCATGTCGGAACCCCTCGCCGACGCGCGTCGCTTGATGGCGGAGGATGGGTTGGCCCAAATCAAAATGGCGCCGATCGATCTGGCGCTTCGTCGCCTGGATGAAGCCGAGAGTTGGTCACAGGCGCGGCGGCGACTGTATGAATTGCACTTGTTGGCATTCAATGAAGTGGCCATTTTGCCCCTATGGCAGCTGCCTGTTTATCACGCTCGCAGAAACTCGCTTCGAGGCGTGGGCAGCAATCTGCAAACCTTGTATGACCAGGTGGATGCCTGGGAATTGGTGATTTATGGTCGCGAAGACTAGCAGCTCCAACTTCCAACAAATGACGCATCAGCCCGTCCGTGTCGTGTACCTGGCATTCGCGGTTGCGACGCTTGGGCTCTTCTGGACTTTTCCAGCCATGGGGCAGGAAAAAGAGGAAGTCTGGGAGTATTCTCCTTATCGAGTCAAAGTTTGGGTGGCACTTGAGCTGACCCCCGAATTGGGAACTGGGACACTTGCGCGTATCAAGAAGGAGATTGTTTGGCTATCCGAACAAGTGGATCTTTCGGGATGGAGAGTGACGCCGGAGGCCGTTCCAGTTGCTTGGCAAAGCCGGATCTTGCAAGATCTGGATGCTCTTACGCTTCCCGAAAAAGCCGAAGACCGTCTTAAGGAGCTCGGTGATGCAGACAAGTTGATTTTTGTGGGTGTTAAGAAAGACGGTCAGGGATATCGGGTGACTTCTCGAGAATACGATGGCACAACCGAAATTCTGGGCCCCGTTTTTTCTCAGAAATGTTGGTTCATTCATCGACTTGGACGGCAGGCTTATCGTGCCGTGGAAAGCGCGTTTTCACCCATTGCAAGAGTTGAGGAGGCCAACGTCGGTCGTGCCACCGTGAAGATGCGAGCCAGTGGTCTGATTCAGGGTCCTCAACCGGACGATGCTGTGCCGGTGACACCTCCGACATACATCCAAAATTCTGATGTCATGGTGCCCCTCATTAAACATGTAGGCCGCTTGAAATTGGATCGCGCCAACATTCGCGTACTCGATTGGACTTGTCTGTCCATTGAGGGGCGCGAGGGAGATCTGATTCAGTGCAAAGTGAACTCAATGTTCCGGTCCCCGCTCGGAAGCCGCACCAGTCGGCGGCAACAGCGCTACGCGATTGTGACCAAGCCGGCAACCGCAACAACGACCATCGTCATGCATTCCAACGATAAAGCAAAAGAGCCATTGTCTGGGTATAACGTTTATTACGTTGATCAGGAGAAGAATGAACCGATTCTTTTAGGAAAATCAGATTGGCGTGGCGAGGTGACGGTCGACCAGAAATACGGTCAGTTTCAGACACTCTATGTAAAAAATGGCGAGAGGGTTCTTTCACGTATGCCCCTCGTTGTCGGCTACTACGACCGCGTCGATGCTCCGGTACTAAGTGATGAGATTCGTCTCCGTGCCGAAGGGATTATCCAGGGGCTGGAAAGTCAGTTTCTAGACTTGGTCGCGCGACGCGAGGTTTTCTCCGCTCGCATTCGATACAGAATTGGCGCGGGCGAGTTTGACGGTGCTGAAGAGTTGTTGAACGAATTGCGTGATCTACCGACTCGGGAACAATTTGAAGACATCATCAATCAGCAGGAGAGGTTGTTGCAGTCCGATGATACTCGCGAGCAAGCGAGAATTAACGGGATGTTCACGCAACTTCGCACGCTGCTTCTCAAGCATGTCAGCGACATCTCCGGCGAGCTTGACTCCGAATTGAGGAAAGCCCGCGAGGGGGCGCCTGCCGAGGGAGCCGCTGCGGGCGATGGCACTGCCGCGGCCTAGATTCGGAATTTCTTCCTGACTTAAAAACGCTCAAACAATCCCGAGCGTGGAGCTTCGTCCGGGCGATCAATACGATTTCCAGACTCCCGCGGGTCAATGCAAAGTCGTTGGATCGTTTTTTCAAAGCGCGTACGGCAAGACGCAAATCGGATGCCTTGCTGGTATCAGGAATCTGCGTTCCCGTCTTTTTTCAAAAGTCGATTTCTTTTGACGTCGCTTCTCCTCAGCTAGCGTTGATGAGATTCTCTTGACCGATAGCCCATTCAGGCTTATTGAAGAGGCACGGTCGTGTCGTCGCACTTCTTACTCCCGATAGGCACCCCTCGATTCATCATGATCTCACGTGAAATTCCATGCTGGTTTTTTCAACTCGCCCATGGGGTATTTTGGGGGCTCGTGATCAACCTTGCGTGTGAGCCAGTCGCGCAGGCTCAGGGGACGGCGCAAAATTTTGGAGGTCCATATGGAGTAGGAATCGAACCCGTCATCTCTGAGAATGTTTCTCTATCGAGTGGCGACCTGATGCAGGGGAACGAATCCCAACAACTGTTGGATTCGCTCTCCTCGCAGACGCATCCGTTGACGCCCGAAGAATATCAGGCACTGATTGAAGGTGAGTCGGAAACGACCACTCCCCTGCCCTTCAACTATCGGGCTCGTACCTCTGAATGGAGTCAGGTAGCTGCGGGCCAAGCCGGGTTGGGGATCTTTACTTTTCGAGATGCCGGGTACCTCGAAAGTGACGAAAAAAGTGGACTCAATTTTGGGTTCGGTGTGCATCTTCTGGAAGGACCCGTTTCACCTGACCTTCATTCGAGGCTATGGGACTTCACTCTTGGGTACCAACGTCGCGGGACTTTGAGATGGGGGCTTGAGTATGACGCCGCGTTTAACGTCGGAATCTTCAGCGATTTCGAGGACAGTGCTCGCGACGGGATTCGTTTTCCTAGTCATGTGGCCCTGAGCCGTGCAATCACGCCTCGACTTCATTGGGTGGTCGGTGCGGATCTTCTGGGGCGTGATGATTACGATGTGCTCCCGATTGTCGGGCTGCGGTGGCAGATGACGGATCAGCTGTTGCTGCAAATCGAAATGCCAGATCCCGAGTTCCGTTATCACTATAGTGAGACCGGGCTCTTTTATCTCCGCGGTGAACTTGGCGGAGGCACGTGGGATATGGAATATGTTGACGGTGCCAGTGACGTGATGACGTATCGGCAATGGGCCTTGTTGGCTGGTTTGGCGAGCCACTCCGGTCGTCGGACATCGGGGCTGGAGATCGGTTACTTGATCGATCGCGCGTTGGAGTTTCGTGGATCAGAAAAGAGCCTAAGTTTGCCAGACGGTTGGTTCTTTCGACTGATTACCCGTTATTAGCAGTGTCCACCGGGTTGGTCTTTATCTCGAAGCGCGTAGGTCCCTCTTGATTACTTGGCCCGTTCAACGTTCAGGCCAGTACCTCTTTCAAAACTCGCGCGGGTTCCACTCCGGTCAGTCGAAAATCGAGACCCTGGTACTTTACCGCCAGTTTTCTGTGATCAATACCGAGGGTGTGCAGCATCGTGGCGTGCAGATCACGAACATGAACACGATTGTCCTCAGCGGCGTAACCTAGTTCGTCGGTGGTTCCATAGGTCGTGCCTCCACGGACCCCGCCACCCGCCATCCACATCGAAAACCCCTGAATATGATGGTCTCGGCCTGGCTTCTGACCCTTGCCTTGGAACATGGGCGTCCTACCAAATTCTCCACCCCAGATGATCAGAGTGTCCTTGAGCAGGTCCCTCTGTTTCAAGTCTTGGATGAGTGCCGCACTTGGGCCATCGCAGAGACGACAACACGTCTCCATGTAAGGGACCAAGTCACCGTGGTGATCCCAACCCCGGTGATAGAGGTGAACGAATCGGACACCTCGCTCAACCATACGGCGAGCCATCAGGCAGTTGGCTGCGAAGGAACCATCCGGACTTTGAGCGCCGTAAAGGTCCAGGACGTGTTGTGGTTCGTCGGAGAAATCGAGAAGCTCAGGGACGCTGGTCTGCATTCGGAAGGCGAGCTCGTATTGGGCAATTCGAGTTTCAATTTCCGGATTACGCACCTGTTGGTTTCGAAGGGTGTTTAACGCATTGACCGAATCGATCAATTCACGTTGTTGGTCGCGATTGACACCCGCGGGATTCCCAACGTAATGAACCGGTTCGCCGTTGGAGTAGAATTCAACACCCTGGTAACGACTCGGCAAAAAGCCGCTGCCCCACTGCCGAGACGCGATGGGTTGTGGATTCCTTCCTCCTTTGCTGGTCATCACCACGAAGCCCGGCAAGTTATCCGTTTCGCTTCCCAGCCCATAGTTGATCCAGGCGCCCATGCTGGGTCGACCTGAAATAGAGGTTCCCGTATTCATCACCGTATGGGCGGGGTCATGGTTGATCTGATCCGTATGCATGGATCGAATGATGCAGAGGTCATCGGCCATTTCGGCCAACTTTGGAAGGATGTCTGAGATCTCCTGTCCGGACTCACCATGCCTTCGGAACTTGAACTGTGGTCCAAGGCATTTAAGTTGCTGTCCCTGAAGTTGTGCGATGGGTTGACCCGCGGTGAATGACTCCGGCATGGGCTGGCCATCCATTTCAGCGAGTTTCGGTTTGAAGTCGAATGTCTCGAGGTGAGATGGTCCTCCCGCCATGCATAGGAAGATGACATGCTTTGCCCTTGCGGCAAAATGTGGCAGGTCGGGCAAGGGGCTGGCATCAAACGCTCGAGTCGATGCCTGCGCGTCCTGATTCATCAAGTGGGCCAGCGCGGTGTGTCCAAGGGCGACACCGCTTGCCTGAAGGAAGGATCGTCGAAGGATTTGACGTTGCAGATTCATGGGTTTACCTGTCGTTGGACACGAGTGATGAATTGACCTAGTTTCGGGTGATCGCTTCGTTCGTGTTTAAAATTGCTCGCGCCACAAAGAGCATGGCAGCAACTTGAGCGGGGACTAACTGCTCTTCAAGTGGTGCCATGCCAACCTTCAAGACTTCCAGAGCCGTCGGATCGAGTTGTTGATACTGCTGGAGTTGCGACTCATAGAGCGTTAGCAAGATCTGGAGTTCGTCAGGCTTAATGCCGCGCGTCATCACCTGTTGGAAGATCCACTTGATGCTGGGCGCGACGGACGAGTCATTGGCCACGAGGGATCTCTGCGCCAACACTCGGGCAGCCTCAACAAAACTGGGGTCATTGAGCAACGTTAACGCGGCGAGTGGCGTATTGCTTATCGGTCGCTGAGCCGTGCATTCCTCCCGAGTTGGTGCGTCGAATGCTCGCAGCATCGGGTGCAGGAATTGCCTTTGCCAGTGAATGTATACGCCACGTCGATACTGCTGTTGATCCTTGTCAGCGTAGTAGGCACGTGTTGGAAAATTTAAATGCGCGTAATATCCCGCCGGCTGATAAGGTCGTGCGCTCGGTCCCCCTAATTCGTCAACAAGGAGCCCGCTCGACATCAAAGCCAGATCCCGAATCATCTCAGCAGGAAGTCGATAACGCGTCTGGTGACTGAGCCAAAGGTTCTCAGGGTCACTTTCGAGGGCTTCGGGAGTCGGTAACGAGGATTGACGGTAAGTCTTTGAGAGAACAATCTCTCGAATCAGGGACTTCACGCTCCATTGGGACTGTGCAAACGTCGAGGCCAAGGCGTCAAGAAGTTCTGGGTGGGTTGGCCATTCTCCCTGATTTCCGCTGTCCTCAAGCGAACTTGAGAGGCCTGAGTTAAAGAACAGGTACCAGATGCGATTCACAAAAACCCTTGCCGTAAGCGGGCGATTTTCTTCAAACAGCCATTGCGCCAGGTCTAGCCGAGTGGCTCGACGGGGGCCGGAGTCGGACACGGTAGATAGGCTGGGAAGAATCCCGGGAACATTGGGTTCGACCACAGGGCCACCTTCATCCATCCAATCACCTCGATCCAGGACACGAATGGGGCGAGGCTTGATCGCTTTCGAAACCATGGTGCGTCGCCGGCGCTTTTCCAATTGCTCGATCTGATTCAACAGCACTTGGCGGTCAGGACCATGGGAAAGATCCTCTGTTTCTTCTGTGGAGGACTCCAGAAGCTCAAGTTGGTTTTTGAGACCCTCAATTCGGAGGCGGTCCAATGGAGAAAGAACTTCCAGTTCGGGTTCTCGTTTGGTGGGTAGTGAGTTGGTGCCTTTGAAAGATTGGAGGTCGTCGATGTCGGCAAAGAAGGCGGCCAACTGGTAGAAATCTCGCTGGGTAAAGGGATCGTACTTGTGATCATGGCACTCACAGCAACCCAGAGTCGAACCTAGCCAGACCATGGAGAAATTGCGAACTCGATCAGAAGCATATTTTGCGAGATACTCTTTTTGTTGAACGCCGCCCTCGTGCGAGGTTTGTAAAAGACGGTTGTATCCCGAGGCGATCCGCTGATCGACCGTCGCTTCGGGCAGAAGATCACCCGCAAGTTGATCTCGACTGAATTCATCGAAGGGCATGTCTCTGTTAAACGCATAGATCACCCAATCGCGATACGGAGTGATGGCATGATCTTGATCGCCGTGGTACCCGACGGTGTCGGCGTAGCGGACCAGATCTAACCAATACATGGCCATCCGCTCACCGTACTGCGGTGACTCAAGCAATTGATTGACTCGATTCGCGTAGCGATCCCCGGATTCCTCGCGAAGATAGGATTCAATCTGCTCACGAGTAGGAGGGAGTCCGGTAAGATCCAAGTGAAGGCGTCGCAGTAAAGTGGTTTCATCGGCTTCCGGGTTGCGATGCAAGCCTTGAGCAAGCAATTCTCTTTCGACCAATTCATCGATGGTTTCCGAAAGCGTGGTGTTTTCAAGGTTCGTTTTGAGAGGCGCATAGGCCCAGTGCTTCTCGTAGGTCGCCCCCTGATCAATCCAGTTGCGGAGTTGGGTCCTTTCTTCATCGGAAAGGGATTTTCCAGTCTCTGGAGGTGGCATCACCAAGTCGGGATCCGTCGTTGAAATGCGCTCCCAAAGGTCGCTGCCGTCGGCATCGCCGGGGACAATCGCCCAATATCCACCGCGATCCTTGACGGCCTCTTCTTGAAGATCGAGACGTAGGTCCGCTGCTCGTGAATGCGAGTCTGGACCGTGGCACTTAAAGCAGCGGTCCGACAGAAGCGGACGGATATCTCGGTTGTATTTGGGGGATTCCTGTGCCACGACATGCGTTTGCGAAGAAGCTAGCAGCAACATTAAAAATGTCACTCGAGACATGATCGCTTTCAGCTTTGAGGGAGTTGGGAGGTTCATGGTGTGGGTTTCGCATCCAGGATGGCGGTAACAAAATCTGGCAAGGTCTCGCCAAAGGGTAATGGGTCAATCTCTACCCATTAGTTTAGGGGGCCATCGACTTGGGTGACAACTTGTTCCTGGAATCGCACAATGAGTTTAACGAGACTTCTTGCGGCAGTATCCGATCACACGAAATCCACCTTGGTTGAAAAAATGAATTCCGCTACGATCACCACGCCTTGTTTCCGCGGGAGAACTGTGGTTGTCTGCTCCCATGCTCGTGAAGCAAGTGGCTTTCGGTTTCTTCCTACAGTCTGAGTTGCGATCGATGTCCAATTTGTCCAATCCAAAGTTGCTCCACAGCCTCTTCCTCGTCGCATCGCTTGCCAGCCTTCCGGGCTGTACCACCCTGAACTCGCTGGCCGGTATCAATTCACCAACGGTCCCTCCGCCCGCCACCGGGAGCTATCAGATTCCCGGGGTCAACGGTGCTCAGCAACCCTACTATGCGCCGCCTGCAACTGAGGGAACCGGTTCATCCACAGGGCAATGGGTGCCCGCTCAATCTAAAGTGAGCCCGAATCAATCGCCTGTGATGGTTACCGCAGAGAATCCTTCGGTCCAGACCGTTTCTTATGAATCTTCGGTCCAGCGTTCCGGGCGGGGGGTCTCCAGCCAAGAGATCTTTGAGAGCCAACAGAGACGGGCGCAGGTTCAGTCAGATCAAACCAGGGTGACTTCTGATGTCCCGGGGCGCATTCCTTTGTCCAATACGGCACAACCTTTGAGTACTGCGACGGAAGTTTCGGCCTTGAACGACAAAGAGCGGTTGGCCCAAAATCCACTTGAGACCCCTGCCTTTCAATTGCCGACTCAGGCAAGTGGGCCGATCGGGTCAGGTGTGCCCCCGGTCACGCCGGCTAATGCATTAATAGAGGCAGAGAGGAGCCAGCCTCCTGCCAGACCCCCGTCCTTCTCAACGACTGTTTCAGGTCAAGACGTAATGTCGCTCATGGGATCTTCGCAGCCTACGGTTGTACCTACTCCGGTAAGCTCACCGCCGAGCTGGACGGATCGGTCGCCAACGAATCCACCTGTTTCAAGAACCAACTTGGGTGGATCACCCGGTTTTCGTCCACGCTTCTAATCCAGATCAAGGTCTTCAGCTCTGATCGGTCGGCGCGGAGATTGCAGTAGCGGTCTCGATTGATGGAAGAAGGCATCATCATGAAACTTGGGTTGCCCCATCGAGCAAATGGGTTCCATTCGCCCAGGGACTGGCCGTCCTTGCTTGCCGACATTGACCAGAGAGGCGAAGCGTTGAAGGGCCAGACCCAAGAGACGCTTCGCAAACAGGGGCTGGCCCTTCGCTACCGGGCTCAAAGTGGCGAATCCTTGGATGACTTGTTGCCGGAGTCTTTTGCGCTCGTGCGGGAAGCTGCGGAGCGACATCTGGGGATGCGTCATTATGACGTCCAGCTTATCGGTGGTCTGGTGATGCATGGAGGCGGTATTGCTGAGATGCAAACTGGAGAGGGGAAAACACTGACCGCCACATTACCTGCAACGCTTGCCGGTTTTCTCGGGCCAGGGACTCACTTGGCCACGGCAAACGACTATTTGGCCCAACGTGACGCGGAGATGATGGCCCCGGTTTATCACGCGTTGGGATTGAAGGTTGGCGCGATTCATTCACGCTCTACTCCGATTGAGCGACAAGCCGCCTACGCCTGTGACGTGACCTATGGGACTGCGAAGGAATTCGGGTTTGACTTTTTGCGTCATCGCCTTGAGCACCGAGACCGGGAGGAATGGCAAGGGAAACTTTCAAAACCTAACCAGGTTGCTGCAAAACGACGCTTTGCATTGGTGGACGAGGCGGATGCTTTGTTGATTGATGAAGCTCGGACTCCATTGGTGGTCAGTGGGATGCCAGGGAAGTGTCCCGATGAAGTCACGCGAGTCTACGCGTGGGCAGAATCGCTGTCTCACCAAATGACTGAACACGAGGAGTATCAGTGGAGCGAAGCGGGGAACGCGGTCCAGTTGACCACGGCGGGCCGTCGTCGAGTACGAGCATCCCATCACTCAAATGGGGCTCCAGATACTCCGCTTCTCGACCTCTACTTTCATTTGGAAATCGCGTTGCTGGTCCACCATCGTTATCTTCGTGATCGGCATTACGTTGTTCGGGATGAAGAAATTGTGATTGTGGATGAATTTACAGGACGACTTTCTGAGGGTCGTTGTTGGAGAGGAGGAATTCACCAAGCGATTCAGGCCAAAGAGGGATTGCCGCTGACTCCCGATTCGGGGCAAGCAGCGCGGGTGACGATGCAGAATTTCTTTCTTCAGTACGATCGACTTGCGGGGATGACCGGAACAGCGAATCACTCAGAAAAAGAGATGTCGCGTATCTACAGGATGAAGGTGCAGCCGATACCAACAAATCGATCGCCCAAACGTGAGTTACTGCCCGATCGTATCTTTTCCGATCAGGATCAAAAGTGGCGGGCCATCGCCGCAGAAGTCCGCGCGATTCATGAAACAGGACAGCCTGTCCTCGTGGGTACTCGGAGTATTGATAAATCTGAACTTTTGAGTCGGCATCTGCAATCCATGGGGGTTGAGCATCAGGTGCTGAATGCGAGTCAGGAATTGGCAGAGGCTGAGGTGATTGCCAAGGCGGGCCAGAAAGGGCAAGTCACGGTGGCGACCAACATGGCGGGCCGCGGTACAGATATCCGCCTTGGTGACGGCGTCGAATCGTTGGGCGGACTCTACGTGATCGGAACCGAGTTGCACGAAGCCCAGAGGATCGACCGACAGTTGATGGGCCGATGCGGGCGGCAAGGAGATCCGGGTGTGTTCCGACAGTACCTTGCCCTTGACGACGATATTCTTCGGCAGGGACTCGGTGATCGACTCGCCAATCGTTGGATTGAAACGGGCAGACACCATGAGGGGGAACTGCATCAGAGTCCACGAATTTTCTTCCGGGCACAACGCAAGATCGAAAAGCGACACTTCAGACAACGTCGGGCACTGATGGAGCGAGAACAGCAGAAACAGTTCATGCACGAACAGATGGGGCAGGACCCCTTCCTCGATGCTCCCGAATAGTCCGTGTCGTTTCTGCCGCTTGGCTCCGGTCCGGACCTTCGGTTACAATAAGTCCTCGCGTCTTTCGGTCCTCAAACCCGCTGCAGCTTCGGGCGATGGGGCGACCGCTCACGTTTTGATCCATGGCTTAATCGCGAGTTTTCCCTCTTGTCTTCAGGTGACTCGGGCTGCGCGTCCAGGACGACATCAGGTGGGAGGGAGACGGTGAAGACTCGTTTCTGCTGCGTTAAGGAATATTGAATTGCCGGGTAAAGAGATCATCAAGCCATTTTCAGAGTTGGACTTTAGTCAGGTGATTGCGGGTCGAAATGAAATCGACCAGTACAATCCGCAGCGGTTTGAAATGTGTCAACTGGATGCCATCGTCCATGAGGACCTTGAGCGAAAAATATGCGTGGGTTACAAGGACGCAACACCCGACGAATTCTGGGTCCGTGGACATATGCCGGACATGGCTCTGATGCCGGGGGTCATTCAATGCGAGGCGGCAGCTCAACTTGCCAGTTACTTTGTTTGCAAGTATGGTCTGCTGGGTGTGGATCGCATCGGTTTAGGGGGAATGGAGGAAGTTCGTTTTCGACGGGCGGTTGTCCCCGGAGATCGTCTTGTTCTGATGCTGACCGAATTGAAGTGTCGTCGCGGTGCCGTCATCATGTGCTACTTCCAAGGCTACGTGAACGAGAAGCTGGCAGTGGAAGGTAAGATCAAAGGCGTACCGCTTCCCAAAGTTTAGGCGAGCGGGATTGAGCGACACTTGCCAGAAACCGGGGTCCTGGGTCGCGAACTGGGTGAAAGAATTGGTCGTTCGTATCGAGCTCATCCCGATGGATGCTTGGGTAAGATCGCGATGGCCAAGCCCTGTCCCTGCGACCAGACCAGATCCTCGGGCGTGATTCCGAAGAAATTCTGCATCTGTTTCAGGCCTTCATCTTCGTGCTTGACATAGTGAATCGAGCCGGGGACGGGTTCGCTCGCCGATTGGTGCTCAAGAGGAACACTCAAGTCGATCAGATCAAACGGCTCAATCATGGGGCGTGTTCTCGATAGGAGCGGATAATAACGACCATTAGGTACAGGTTCATGACCGCTGTGCTTCAGGAGCCGGCAGCCATGAATTTATCAGCAGTTGCCCTCCGATGCGCCCATGCTCCGTTTCTTCACGGAGGGCCCGGACATCTTGGGATCGGGTCGAAAAGATCCGCTTTGTCCGCTGCGTCGCGTCAGGGTTCGATGTCTTCGAACTAGGCAATTGGAGTGGTTTCGAGGCTTTGGGAGACAAAACTCCATGTTTTGCCGCAGCGGTTGATAGATTCTGGCCCAGATTCTGATATTTTTAAGAACGCGCGAAGACGCCCGTGGTTTCCCATCTGAGCAGGATCACGGAATTTCGACTGGGACGATGACGACCCCGTCGCGTAGGTCATGCAGGACGTCGATTTCGACGAACATGATCGCCGAGTTTGTAGAAGCTTCAAGGAACGATCGTACGGGACTTTTGACCCGAGTTTATATAGAGCTACTCGCGTGAAAGGATGCCAGATCATCATGGCTCGTGGAGATTTTATTTCGGCGGCCAAACTCGCCGACCTTGAGAAACTTGCGAAAGCGGTCGGGCTGTTAGAACGCAACAACCAGATGGACGATTTCTTTGCGGACATGTACAGCTTTGAAAACGTTGCGTTGTTGGGGCCCGAGTTGATGGATGAACTTCGGAATCTGATCGACAAGTACGGCCGTATGGAAGTCTTCAAAGTTTGCCAGTGGTTGCCAAAGATCATGGCGGCTGCCGACGGCGATGAGGTTTAACCGCTCGTCGAATAGATGCTGAGCCCGTTGGCGAGTGGTGGGGACTCCGATAGCAACGGCTTTGCCCATCAAGTCAGGTGAGGTTGGCTGAGTTTAGGGGCCCTAGCGTTTTGAATGGCTGAATTCTGAAGCAGCTGATGGTCTGATGCGCACGGAACGACGAGGCCGTCATTCTGGTACGCGGTTTACGAGGCGGTTGCTAAACCTTGGAATCCGATCTAACACACGATTGTTCGGCGAGCCCTCGGCCTTGCCACATAGATATCTGACACTCTCGCCTAAATTTGGCGGCCGCAGGTTGTACCAAGAAGGATTCGACGGGCGAGAAGCGGAAAAAGAAAAGCCCAGTAAAACTGGGCTCGGTGGACGCACTGTATTCCGTCGCAAAGAGACGCCCACTGCTTATAAGCGGATTTCAAAAGCGAATGTGAAATCCCTTGTATTAAATTCCAGTCAACCGTTCCGTGGAATCTCCAAATCGATCGAGTTCAAGACCGCCCCAATCCATCAGATGAAGGAACAGGCTGCACATGCGCCGATTGGGCGAATCGAGATAGTCCAGCACGCGGCCGCCTTGCAATTTGCCACCGCCGCCGCCAAGGAGAAGGATGGGCAATTGCTTGGAATCATGGTTGCCATGCAGCATGCTTGAGCAGTGCATGATGGACGTGTTGTCGAGCAACGTTCCGTTGCCTTCCTCAACCTCAGACATTCGCTCGCAGAGGTACGCGAGCTGCGACATGAAGTATTGGTTGAGAGGAATAAGCTCGGCAGGTTGGGTGTGAGCCATCTGGTGATGCTGATCCTTGGCTCCGCAATGGGTATGGGTTTCTGCCGAACCGTCGTTGCAGTATTTGAGTGTTGCGATCCGGGTTGTGTCAGTTCGGAAGGCAAGCAGTACGATATCGTTCATCAGCTTCCAATACTCTGGGATGTCGGTCGGGATCCCATCGGCGGGTCGTGGTAGATCGCGGGCCGCCAAAGTGGGCTGCCAAGCATCGGCGTCACGTTCTTTGTCCGCGCGCTTGATGCGCCCTTCAATCTCATGGACACTGCCGAGGTATTCTTCGAATCGTTGACGATCGGAAAGAGAGAGTCGCTGTCGTAAGGATCTTGCGTCTTCAAGCACTGCATCAACAACCCGACGGTCACCACGTTTTCGATCGGTTCGGAAAAGCTGGTCGAAAGCCAGGGCTGGCCGTGTTTCGGTCCAGGTCGGTGAGACTTGGGAGCTCCAGGATATATGTGAACTGTAGAGCAAGGGATGACCGTCCTGCAGTCCGGGCAGAGCGTCCTCGCAGCCGAGAACGAGTGAAGGAATTTTCGTACGGTCTCCGATACGTTGCGCCATAAGCTGGTCGAAGCTGACTCCCGTGCGAACCTCGGTCTTGGACATGGGGGCTCCACTGAGCATGTTCCCCGTCTGCATGCAGTGGATCACACCATTGTTGGCCTGCTCGTTCCAAAGACCACGGAGAAAGACCATTCTTTCCTTCCATGGCTCCAGAGGTGTGAGGCATGGCCCGAGTTCCATGTCGGCTCCAGCGCCTTTGGCCCACCAATGCTGGGAATGGAAACCCATGCCGGTGAATGTCACAAGCGTCCGCGTCGGCGGCTGAGAGTCCGTCGTGGTGCTGCTTTTTGCGGCGAACGAGAGTGACTCGAGCCAGGGCAATGCCATGGATACACCGAGCCCTCGCAGTAACGTGCGTCGTGACAAGTGATCGTGCTTATTCAACATCAGGCGTCCCCCGTTAACGGTCGTCGGTTATTTGTTCGAATCGGCATCTGACGTCGGTCGAATGCATCGAAACTGCTCACTTTGGGCAATGGCGAGCAACGCCTCGGACCAACTGCCCCCGGCATTCATGATCGCAGCCACTTCCGCGATAAGTTGGCGGTCCGAAGTCATCACGGCGCGTCCCAATGCATAGCCGGTAAGTTTTCGCGCCAACGTTCGCAGGAGGTCTTCACGACGCGGGCCGGCAATGTAGTTTCGTAATCCTTCAAAGCCTTCGATTTCCGTCCCATCACGAAGCGTCCCCTTTGTATCACCCGGCTTGAGTTCGCGTGCTGGCCGAAGTCGACCGATGGCGTCGAACCGTTCCATTGCCATGCCGAATGGATCGATGCGATCATGGCAACCGGCGCATTTCGTATCCTGCCGGTGACGCTCGGTAATCTCACGAACGCTGAGACCGCTGGGTAGCGTTTCGGGTAGCGGCGGCACCCCCGGGGGTGGGTTGGGGAGGCGTTCCCCAAGCATTTGAATGACCCAAGTGCCCCGTTTGATCGGGCTCGTCCGGGAAGCTGCGGATTGTCTTGCGATCACTGCTCCGAACCCGAGGAATCCGCCTCGTCCATAAGCAGAAACATCTTCAATTCGCCGCCAGTCCGGTCCAGTGATTCCGGGGATTTGATAGTGGCTGGCAAGAACGTCGTTGATGACGACGGCATCGGCATCCAAGATGTCGCCGATTGGTCGATCGTTCTTCAGCATGTCTTCGAAGTACTTGACGGGCTCTTCGGCCAAGGCGTCGCGAACCTCCGCGGTGAATTCCGGAAAGTGTTCTTCGTTTCGTCCATGATTGGTCACGAAATCTCTTACACCCAACCAACGCGCTCCGAACTCTTGTGCCATTCCGCGAACCCGATCGTCCTTCATCATGCGACGGACTTGGCGTTCCAGGACTGCAGGCTCGTGGAGATGGGCGGCCTGAGCTCGTAATTCTTCATCGGGGATTGAATCCCATATCAGAAAGCTGAGTCGGGTTGCCAGTTCCAGACCTGAAACTGGCTGCCAGTGCGGGCCGGTGGCTGGGCGTTCTACCCGATAAAGGAACCAGGGTGATGACAGGACTCGTGCCAATGCTGCTCGAAATGCGGGATCGTGATCCGTGCCCTCCTGTCGATCAGCGCGATAGGAATCGAGGATCGCTTGACGTTCGGCTGGGTCGAGTGGTCGACGCCACGCCCGATTGGCAAAAGCGAGTAACGCGTCAAGGTGTTCGGGTTCCGCAGCGACCTGCTTTTCCAGAAACGCGGCCTTTTCGCGAGCGACCTGTTCTTCGAATTCCTGAATGTAGAAAAACATGATCCGCGCGCCGTCATTGGGCTTGCGGTAATATTGAACGAGACTCTGATACGCGAACGGCGTCGCCAAAGGCTGCTCACTCACGAAGTCCAGAGCCTGCCAAAGACGGTCAATTTCTTTTCGACCAGCATCATCGAGCAGCAGGCGCCGTAAAGCCTCATCCTCACGTCGATAGAGGAATACGCTCCCTTGGGCGTCTCTGGGAATCACGGGTTGGAAGAGGACCGCCGGCGGAAAAAGGGCCCGAAACCTTTGGGTCGGTCGAGCTCGATCGGCTGCAATCGCGGGATGCACAATCTGTGCTGCAAGCGGGTCGCCTGCGATGGCAGCAGCAACCGGTTCGGCCAATCGACCGCCGCCTCCCTTCGCCGCGATCAAGAACGCCTGAATCGATGCTGTTGTCGGGCTGGCCTCGTCAAGGCTCACGTCGGCACGGAGAAATCTCGGCAGAATCAGCTCATCCAGTTGTTCTGCAGGCAGCGTTGTCAAGTCGATCACGACTTCGGTACCCGCATGCGTGACCAGGGCGGTGGCGGGAACTTGTCGACCCCGTGGGTGTTGACCGAATTTCAGTCCAGATGCCTGCTCGATGATTTGTCGCAATTTGGGATGCTCTGCGAAGACCAGAGGCTCCCCGTCGCCCCCTTCCAATCGCAGTCGATCCCAGATGACCAAGGTATCCGGCTGGGCCGGCAGCGAAACCATTTTGAATTGGGGTTCACGCGCCGCTCCCTGGACTCGCTCTTGAGCGACAATACGACGAATATCCTCCCACGCGGGAAAGCCATTACCCACGGCGAGCGCGGCATTCACGCCGTAGTTGCTGCGGAATAACTCACTTTGAAACGCTTTGATCGTCGCCAGCACCGGCGCCGGATCAGTGGTGGCTTCTCGCCATTGGGCACGAACATGGGCGAGCACGTTGGGAGGGGTTCCGGGGTCCGGCAGGTCAGGAGGAATTTGACCCTGATCGGCTAACGCCTTGCCAAGATCGCCCGCTGCATGGTGAGACAGTTCGAACGCAATGCCATCAAGTCCCGCAGGGTGCGCGTCGGCGACTCGACCTGTAACTTGCAGTTCGCCATCAATGGGACTTGTCCAGGCTACTGAAACAGGACGCTGATGACCCGGATGAACAAAGAACGTCTTTTTGGGCAAAGTGGTCCAGAGCTTCAGTTCTTCATCACCGTCGTTGACGAACACCGAAGGTTCAGAACCGAGGTTCCACGATTTCAATGCAGCCACACCGGAAATACCATCACGGTTTTCGGTGAGAAACACAGGCGCGGACGTGGTATCCAAAAAGCTCCAAAGGGCGTTGTGCTCGCCCGGCCACGGGTTCCCCTTTAGCAACTGAGGAATCAGTTCATTCACGCTCCAGGAACGCTGGGCGCCTGTCGTTTCACGAATGGTCCATTCGACGAGGGTACTGTCTGCTCCGTGATTGTCATTAGGAAAGACGGTCAAAAGGAGCAACTCGCCGCGACGCACAGAGACTTTATGGTCAAAGGGAATTGAGCCTCCTTCGCCAACCTTGGACTCCGCCAGAACCTGTTTCGATGTCGCCCAATGAGCTTCGATTTTTTGTTTGGCGGATTCCCGGGCTGTCTGTCGGCGCAGATTCTCAGCCTGTATTTTTGCCGCCTGATCTTGCCACTGTCTCGTCAGAGCATCGACTTCAGTTGAAGCGTCTTGCTCACCGTTGAGTCCCTCCCAAAGCACCGCCAAATAGTTGGCGTTGAGTTGCTCCTCGGTCGCAACTTCGGCAATCGCGGCACGACCGCCTCGCGTCAAGCGATCGCGGTGCTTCAGCGTCGCAGCGAGGTGCGTCTCAAGTGGGGGTTCCCCATTAGGGCCTGCATATTTTCCGTGGAATTCGCGGATCGGTTGGAGAGCCTCTTCGGCCCAGTCAGGCCGCTCGGTTGACGTTGAAAAACGGAAACCGTCAGGTAGCAGGACAAGACGAGCCGCGACGTCTTTTGCCGTCTGATGGTAGCGTTCGATGAGTCGGGGGGTCACTGGCATTGCGTCGCCCACGTTCGCAAAGCCTTCGCCGCCGACACTATCGATAGGGAACTCTCGAACTTGCGTCGGTCGCAAGTCAATCCCGGTAAGGTCCCGGATCGCATGATCGTATTCCGTGTTGCTCAATCGTCGGAGGGTCACGGGCCCAGGGTCACCCGATCGCATGGCTGCTTCGGCGTCGAGTGCCCCTTCAATCCAGTTCAGAAGTTGGTCACGTTCATCCTCGCTCGGTTGAAGTGCCTCCTTGGGGGGCATGTCACGAAGTCGCAGTCGTTCGGCGACCATGGTCAGCACTTTGGGCGTGGCGAGTATGGCGTCCGCGGAGTCGAAGCTCGTTAAATTGAGATCGTTGTCTTTGGGGCTTTTTCCATGACAATCGCCACAAGTTTTGACCAACAGAGGATGAACTGCTGTGGCAAACGTTTGTCGAAGTTCATCAGAAAGTACTGAAGGAGGTACTAATTCGTCTGCCACCATGCTGGTTGATAACAGGAAGATGGTCAGCATGGGACCGGCTGCGTTGAGCAAGTGACGCCCGAGCATTCGTTGCTCTCCTAGTGGCTTTGCGTGGACTCCAGAAACATTGGATTTGAGCTGGTCAACTTCTTTGGCAACAAAATCTGAATCAACCGGTGAGCGTCATTTGACTGCACTTCGGTTTTGGGAGAACGTTTCGCGGTCGTTGTTGTATCGTTGTCGAATTTCGCATCCGTCTTTACGGTCGCTATGGGTGACGATCGTCCTTATTGTTCGAAGTCCTGATGGAGGGGAAGGCGTCGCGGGAACTCGATCACCGCAGGAGGTCAGTCGCCACCAGAGTTCAGACTCTTGTAACGGCTCCGTAAGCAGAAAGATTGTGCGAAATTCTCCTTAAATGTTAGCTGAAGTTCTTAGATGAGGTCAACGTTTTCCCAACGAGCGGTTAGTTCTGATGGGTGGGCGTTCTTCTGGTCATTCGGTGCAAACGAGTCGAGTTGCGGGACAGAGCAACGCTCTAACGGAACAGATCTTTCAGTGATGGTCATGTCCGGGCAGTCGATGATTGATCAATGCGAGAGGTAGTCTGGATTCAGACCGATCGAGATCAACACGTATTCCGATGAACTCAGTGACCTTGGTCCGCTGTCCATTGACCGGAGGTCAGTGGTACTTTCCAGTCGATCCCCTCGATCTACTGGCCCCAAGCAACGGCTGGCGATTCGGTTGCCAAAGAAGTAGGCCGCGACCGACGCGGCACCTCAGCCGGCCATTTGCCGTCAATCAACCCTCAGGTATCGCGCCCAACTGCCGAACAATGCGGCCGATTGAATCCCATAACGATGGGGGCTTCCCAGTAAAAAAGGATTGTTCTCTGTCGCATGAACGATCCCTTGCCTTTTCCCGGTTCGTTTGCGAAGATTAGCTTTCGAGTCGAGACGATGCTTGGTAACGCGGGCGTGAACTCGATACGCACCGCGGTTTTCACCGCACCTGGGGATGTAGCTCAGTTGGGAGAGCGCAGCGTTCGCAATGCTGAGGTCGTGGGTTCGACTCCCATCATCTCCACTCTTTCACTCTCGTTTTTATGGGGTCCAAGCCACTCTCGGCTGATTCCTTAAATTACCTGATCCCCACTCCGAACCCTAAGATTAACCTCGGTAAACAATGCTCAAGGCTCCTCTTCGCGGTAGATGGCCTTCGCGGTCTACGGAATACTCGAGGCTGTCGGACACTTCCGGGTGAAGATCGTCGTGAGTCTGGCGTCTGGCTATTTGAACCAGAGTGATTTGTAAGCCGTTGGTTACGGTTTAATTATTAGTGGGAAGGTGGCTCTGGCTGCTCTAAGGCCGGGATTAGGCGATTACACGGCTTCCGCCTGCTCCGTAGAGTTAATCGGCCACCGTGTCTCCTCACCGAGTGCGATTGGCTCTTCACGCCACCGTCGGTTAAGCGGTGGTCTCTGTGCAGAAGTGATCATTTCTTTTCACTTACGTTTTTGTCCGCAGCAGCCCGAAGCACTCGGCGTGCAGCGTAGAGTCAGCAAAAAGAGGGTCGGCTCTTCGTTCCATCGTCGGTAGATCGATGGTTTTCCTTGGTCACGCAAGCATGCGTTCCGCGGGCTTTGATAACATCCGAGATACTTGTCGACCTAGCTGTCGGTCTGACGTCTTCTAACGACGCTGATCAAGGCGGCCAAGATTACTCTCGGAACTTCGAGGATATGCTCACATGACAGGGTCAGCTATGGGCCTGGTCAGATCAGGGGAGGCATTAGTTGCAACTGTTTGCCTAACTTGACAATGCTGAATTGAGACGCGAAATCTCGTTGTCTAAGCCTATTGGCTTACGGGGCTGGTTTTGCGGAAGGAGCACCCCACCCCATCATACTGGGGACGCAACCGCATTCGATCGCTCCCTGTTCATTCATCACGGGAGCGATTTCTATTTCATCAACGAACGACCGGTAGTCGTTCTCCGAGATGGAGCCCTCTTCCGGCGAGCGATTATTGCAATAGCATTCGTGAGCGTTATGCAGCGTCAACAGTAGTGTTGTAGCAAAGGGAGACCATTGGAAACTACTGGAATGTTTCCGCTAACGGATGCTGGCAGATTAACGCAGAAACCAGGGTAGCCACCTTTTGGCAACGGACCTCGTTGGAACGGACTTTCCATCCGCGAAGATCCTCGTTCCGAAACCAATATCGTCTCCCGCCATTTTCAAGACAAACTCAACTTTCGCCACTTCTCCGGGAGCGAAATCGGTGACTTCGCGTCTCTTGGCAGGAAGGTTGTTGGGCCACACGACATCACACTCCGTGGTCACAACTTGATAAGTATCTTCGGAATCGTTACGAATCTGGTATGTCACGCTGGAATGATCGTTGTCAAGGATGACCCAATCGCGATGCAAAAAAGAGACGCCGTTGAAACCATCACGCTCTTTTGAGAGTCGCCATGCCGCGACCTGTTTTTGAACGGTCGGCAACATCGCACCGAAGACTGTAAGGAGGATGGCTCCCCCGACGAGAACCACGAATATCCCCACGCCTGATCGTTTTTGACCGTACAGCATACTCTTCCCAGCCTTCGAATCCTGAGGCTTGGGGTGGCTAAAATCCAACGATTTTCTTAGTACGTTCATGCTGTCGATTTTTATTCCAATTACCGATGGGGTGAACTGTCCGAATTTCTTGTGGTGCCATAGCTTGACACTTTCGTTAACAAGGCCACCAGCGTTTCTTTACTTTGTTTGCCTATCTCTTTACAGCTCTCAAAAAACAAAAGCTGCGTATTTACCTAGGGGAAATACTGTACCCCGGTGAGATAGATATCTTCCTCGTGGCCTGATCCGCAGTTTTATCGAGTGACCCAATTTATCGAGTGAGCCAAATCGGACGCTATTTAGGTAGCCAAAATATTTTGCCATGTATCCGATCTTCTGATCTTTAATTTCTTCTTCTTGCATCATCCGACGTCTTCACTAATCCTCGGAAACGTTTCGTTTCAGGGGATCAAAAGATGTCGACGGTGTTTATCAATCAAACGCGTCTCCCTGCGGGTGTCCGCATCGCCATGCGTCCTGTTTCGGCTCACAATGAGTGACGCCTTTTCGTTGTGGATTGAGTCGATGTGTTACGCGACCTTGATCGTGGACTGCCATTGCAACGACCTTATCGGTCTTCGAGCTTTGGTCATATCCTACGGTCGACAAATAAGTTCCCGTGATCGAGGACGCTTCAGAGACCTCTCTTGATCGAATTAATCTTCACCGTGGACACATACGCGAGATCGTGACGAATCCTGATGTAGATTGGTCGTCGACGAAACGTCGAAATTTCTACACTAGGCAACGCGACAAAGTTGCGATTCGAATAGCTTCATGAACTTGCCGAGTTCGAGTTCATCGCAAACGCCAGACAGAAGACCTGAGTTGTCGTCAGTGATCTGCTTGAGGATGTCTACCTGTTCCGCCAACTGACCGACATCACCTGTTTCGTAACTGACAAGAGCACGAGCGAAGGTCGTCGCGAGTTGGCGGGTGAGCGTCGCCTTCATTTGGTAGAACGAGTATCCCATGATCTGCTCCTTGTGTTACTTATTTAACCCCTGATCGTCGCGATGATTAACCGCGTTTTTCGAATAGGTTGAAGGAGCGCGTCTCACCCTTTCGTGTGTGTCCAAACGATGACTGTTAAGGGGCATCACGCCTCTTGGGTCAGGCGAGGACCGAAGGGAGGTCACGCGGAGTCTCCAACGCATTCGGGAAAAACATCGAGGTCATACCGGGAAGAAGGCCCGTCAGTCAATTCATGATTCAGGATGAGTTTGCCAGGACCGATCGACCCAAAACTTTCATGATGATTGTAGATGTTTCGAAGCGAAGTTTGTTTTTGGTCGATCTAGCCAACTCCGTCCGGTCCATGTAGGGGTTGTTGCGATGGTTCCTAATAAACCGACGATGGATACGAGAACGGTGGTGAATGGAGAAACGCGTTGCCTCACTCCAACGGTAACGTAGGCCAGCTTCTAGCATGAATGAAGCCGAGTGAGATGCCAGGGGTGCGGAACGGACGACAACGCTTCAGTCCCTTGCTCATAAGTCACCCACTCGAGAATAGCCAAGCAAACGGACGCGTTTACTGAAGCGGTACTGTTGCTAGGAGCCAACAGGGAGCGTGAGCACCGGTTTCGTTCCTGCTGCTCCTCCACCCGCTTGAAGCTCAAAGAGCTGCATGAGAAGGGTGAACGTCGACTTGGAATTTCGGTCCCGATCGTCAATGTAAAACCAGTGGTCCCGATAATGAACCGAAACGGCGCATGATTCAGGTCTTTTGGGCGAGCATTGGACGTTCAATAAGTCACCGGTCAAGTGAGACCAGTCAAATCCGTCACCGGTTTCATTCAAAGTGCAAGTGACCAGTCCGCGAGCGAGGTGGCTTTCGGGGACCTGGATTGCATGGGATAAGTAATACAGGGTTCCCATTAGCGACCGCGGTTCAATTTTTAGCTCGTATCGACCCGCCTCAAAACTCGGTGAGGCAGGTAGCTCCGAGAGGTGCGATTCGAGTAGATTTCGATCTACCGTCGTCTGCTGCCAACTCAGGATCAGCGATTGAGTTGGCCCCGTTATCACGTACTGCTCGGGGTACTCAACGATGCAGGGGACAATGAAGGTCTCCGGATTAAGACCGTTTTTATCCAAGTAACTTTGGTAGGCCAGAAGTCTAAGGTCCCCAAGCTCACCGGAGACGACCGTGAAGGGTTGGTCGACCGAGTTGGCCTTGTAGGTAACTCGAAATGGTGTTTTGACTTTTTCCAACTGGATCTGCTGTTGAAAGTCCAGCAGCAGGTTTTCATCTCGATAGCTGATGGCCGCAGTGGAGCCCGCTTGAATTTTGGAGATGGCAATGGAAACCCGTTCCTGACGCGGTTCGATTCGCCACCCCTCTTTGGCTGCCTCGATCACGTCGCTGGCTTCCAATTTTTTAGGATCAATGGGGCCAGAGATTGCTTTCTGCTTATCCTCGTAGCCAATCATGGTATCCCGGTCAATTTGCAATTGTCGCAATGCTGCAACCGCTTTCCTGAATTGCGTGTATTCAATCGCCGAGATTCTTTCCGGTGTCGGGCCTGAGCCCCGGCGGACGTTTTCAAACCCATTCAACTCTTGAGCCGTGATTCGGAGTACACGATCAATACTCCATCCAGAACGGATGAGTAGGATGATGGTTTCTTCGCCAAGTGGAGACACGAGACGCTTGACGAAGTCCTGTCCTCGAAGAGGGTCGTACGTCACGGTCGGACGCTCGGATGCCTCCCATGATGTACCCAGTCCAAGCGAGTCCGATTGAGTCGACCTTTCGATCAGATTTCCACTGGCCGATGCGCGACTCCCAAAGGCGAACTGGGTGGAAAGACTGCTTAATTCGATAAACGATGGAGTATCGCGATAGCGTAGGCGCACCAGGTTCAAAAGAAGTTGTTCGTCTGCACTCCGCTGAATCGCATCGTTGTACTTAGCGCGCGAGTGCTTCAATGCCCGTGGACCCAAACATCCTGAGGCAGGAATAAGGCACAGTAGTAAGCTGATGGCGCTGATTGAGCGTAACGACATGGCCGAACTCCCAGCCCGGGCCGACAGACCCCGACTGAGTCGTTTTCGGTCATTTGGTCATGAGACTTGACCTACTCTCTTGGAATTCTTTCCGAAAAGAGGCGTGGTCAATTTTTTGCAGCCGTTGGATTTAGGCCATCACCTTGAGACCGAGTGCAGGAACGTGGAGCGAAAATTCTTCGAGGTCAGACTCGGGCGAGTGTTCCCGCGTGTCCGGAAAACGAATCTGCATCGATTCCCATCCGCTGAAGGATGGTGACGAACAAAGCCGCGAGCGGCTCTTCTTCGACCTTGACTCTCGATTGCCATCCGGAATCGGTCGTGATACCTGCTCCTGCCTGATTGTCTTCGTTGCCCGTTCCGAACTTCAGGTACCGACCGTTACGAAACCCAAGGTTTTTGCCACCGGCCGAGATGATTGGATAGTTGCGTGAAAGGTGGAAACTACTCGAAGCCGAACCGTGCATCGCAAAAGTATTATCCAGCATGTTGCCATGACCGTCAGGCTCAGGCGTATTTCGAAGCTTTTGAACGAACCGCCCGAACTCACTCGCTTGGTAACGATTGTAGGTTCCCAGGTTCTGCCAGCCGTTCGGTTTTTTGACATCGTGTGTCAAAGCGTGCGCCTTACCCAGATCAACGGCCTTCGAGAGCAGATCGTGGGGGCCTTCGCCATTTTCACGACCGAGTTGGAAGGTCGCGACCCGAGTTGAGTCGCTCAGAAAGGAGAGGTATATCAACTCGTACATGGTCTGGAAATAGAGACGAGCCTCCTCGGGGCCGGCTTCCAGAACCAAGTGCTGAGTATCCACCTCAGGGATGGGCGTATTGACCCATTTCTGAGCCCGTTCCAGTTTGATCTCAGTATCCCGCACCGCGTCCATATATTGCTGCAGTTGGCGTCGATCGGCCATGGAAAGTTTACGATCCAGCGCCCGGGTGTTTTCAATCAGAAAGTCCAAAGCGCTTTGACTGCGAGCCAATTTCTCTTTCGCCTCCTTGCCGGTGGTCACAAACAGCGTGTCGAAAATCTGTTTGGGCTTGTTCATTGCAGGGATCGGACGCCCTTCCCGATTGTAGGACTGGGTTTGCGCACCACGCGGTCCGCCAATGCCACCATTGGTCGACATGACCAGTGAGGCATGACGCGTGAGATTTCCAGATTCTTCAGCAATGACTTGATCGAGGGAAACCGTATTCCTGTAGGGGCCGTGTCCACCGATATCCGCGCCGGTCAGATATTGATCCGCATTGGAGTGACCGTGAACTCGACGTGCCGCCGGATGGGATAGACCCGAATAAATGGTGATGTCCTGCCTGAGTGGTTCGAGAACATCGAGGACCTTGGTCAGTTGAAAGTCATGCTCACCACCGCGAGGAAACCAACTCCAATCCTTCCACGCTGGATCTGTCTTGAGAGGCAGCCCCACACCGTCCGGGTGATAGATGCTGACAAACCGTTTCGGTGTCCCCTGCCCCGCTTCCTTTTCGTTAGCGAAAGTTTCAAGCCACGGCAGAGCAAGTGCCATGCCTGAGCCCCAGAGAAAACCTCGCCGATTCAATCCGCTGTTAGGGTTGTTCATGGATTTGTACCTGTGCTCTCGAGTTGAAAAGAGAACTCTCAGTGATCAGGAAAACAAGTTCCTGAAGTCCGTCGCCCGTTTTTCGAAGTTTTGTCGCAATCTTGTCGATCTCCGCCTGATCACCGAATTGTAACGGTCGTCCCAACGCATAGGTGGTCATTTTATAAACCAACGCGTGAACGAATTGATCTTGTCGATCAAGAAGTAGATAACGTTTGAGACCTGTAATTCCATCAAGCTTCTGCCGACTAAACAGCATGGCGGTGGCGTCCACTGGCTCATTACCTATCTTCGACCGAAACGCCCCTTGAGCATTATAGTTCTCGAATGCGATCCCCCAAGGATCAATGCGAGCGTGGCAGGATCGACACGCGGCGTGATTACGATGGTCGGCGATTCGTTCTTTCAGTGTCATTTCTAAAATACGTGGATCTGTTAAGTCTACCTCAGGGACATCGGGTGGCGGAGGCGGTGGCGGATCATTAAGAATGTGTTCGAGCATCCAGACGCCTCGCTGGAGGGGATTCGAATGCTCGCCATCCGAATTCATCGCCATTACCGCGGCCGACGTGAGGATACCCCCACGCTGAGCTGCTGAAGGCGCGTCGACTTTCTGAAAATGGGGTCCATAAACGTTGGGAATGCCGTAGTGTTTCGCGAGTCGCTCATTGACCCACACGCTTTTGTCATGAAGGAAGTTAAGAACACTGTCGTTCCCGGCAAGCAAATCTCTAAATGCCTCAATGGGCTCTCGCCGCATTGCTTCGACCAGCTCGGCATCTTTAACGTGCGTGATGCTGTCGAGTCCTGATAATCCTAGCCATTGACTTACAAAGCTCTCTGCGAATCTCTCCGCTTTTGGATCTTCTAGCATCCTTCTGACCTGTGCTCGTCGCACACCCGCGTCGTTGAGTTGCCCGCCACGGGCGATTCGCAACAGTTCCTCGTCGGGGATGCTGGACCACAGAAAGAAGGACAATCGACTTGCCAATGCGAAATCGTCGAGCTGGGAGCTGTCGGGCGACTGTCCCTCGGGTGGAAATTGGGCAAGGTATAAGAACTCGGGTGATGCCAGAATCGTTCCCAAAACCTCAAGGACCGCTTCTTCGAAACCGTTCGTTTGTGGAAGGTACTTCTGGTAAAGGATCATCAAACGATCGAGTTCATCGGGTTTCGCAGGACGACGCCACGCGCGAGAAACAAATCGTTTCAGGACTTCCCGGACGTATTGGTCCTGATCTTCCAAACCGGAGTTCTCGATGAAAATATCGGTATGGGTTTGTGGTGGCCATTCGGCATAAAAAGGGGCAGTGATCCGGATGTGGTCGATGTGGATCGCTACTGGTATCTCAGCTCGTTTGCCGTGTGAAATGCACTTCAGGTGTAAAAACTCATCCCGACGCGGAAATGTGGTTTCCAACTTGCGAAAAGGATTGCGCTGGATCTGGCTTAAAGGGATGTCAAAGTGAACGTATTCTGGATCATCCGCCGGAGCATTTACGGGAATGTCGTGTTGGCTGATGACTTCGGTGAAATTCGCATTGTTGCTGGTGTGTGCGCTGAAGATTAAACGTAAAGCAATGTGTTCTTCTGGATCGTTTGATGTGCGACCGGCGCGAACGCTGACTCGCATGACTCCCTCGTCAGGGAGAAAACGATCCAAGTTCCACTTCGATTCGAAAGACCCCGTAAGCGACATGACCACCGGGGAGACTTCGGGCAGCGGTTCGAGTGTGAAGGGAAGTTCTGGCTTTACACTGCCGTTCGAGAACAAGACGCCCATGCTACTTGAACGATCGAGAAGGTGGGGGCGTTGTCCCTGTTTCTTGTAGTCGGAATGGCTGGCGGAAAATAACTTCGAAGGATCTGCCTTACTGATCCGGTCCCAATGATCCGACATGAAAATGTTGTAGACGACCGGGACGGGCCTTTCGCCAATCGCCGTGACCTTGCCGAGCCCTTCGAGTCCGAGTTCACGATAGGTCTCGAATTGCATGGCGGACATCTGAAGCATCTCGGAACTCTTCAGGAAACCGTCCTCAGATGCAGATTCCGTGGGCAACCGGTCGCCTAATGGGTACGGAGGTTTCAACAGGTCTTTCATGACATACTCGTACTCTTGACGAGTCAGTCGACGAAATGAGGTATGCGGGGTCGAATTCCGCTTGGCGAAAGACGCTTTTGTCAACTCTTGACTCAGCCAGTCGACCGCTAGTCCCCGCTCCTCATCGCTCATCTGGTAATCGGCTTCGTCCGCGGGGGGCATTTCCTCATTGCCAATGACCTTGTAGATCTCACGCCAATGACTCAAGCTCTTGCCGGAGAGAAGGTCTGGATCGAGGGAGTCTACACGGAGATTGCCTTCCTCAACGTCTGGTCCGTGGCACGCCAGACACTTCGATTGGAGTAGCGGAAGTATGGAACGTTCGAAGGTCGCAAGATCAGGTTCTCCCGTTTGAGTTGTTCGATCAACCATGCCCCGCGCGATTTTCATGAGGCGGGACTTCTCACGCCCTTTTGATCGTGCTTCTTCGAGTGAGAGCGGCTTAGTTTTTTCTTCTCCTACCCCGATTTCTAAGAAGATCGGAGAGGCCGTGATCAGCACCATGAACACTAAGCACGAAAACGCCGACGATTCTCTTAGTGTTTTGAGGAAGGGTTGAGTCAACATGGCGGCAGGTCCATTATTTGCCAGATGGTGGGGGGCGTGTTGTCTGGGTTGTGAGTAGTGATGTTCGACTCAGTGCGAGAAAGGATGTCCAATGCCTCGAGACCGTCCACTTGCAACAGCGAGAAGGTGTGTGGACGCGACCACGTCTCGAAGGCACAATTCTACCAAATAAACGCCCGATGACTAAGGTGAATCCTGCTTGATGCTGTATCAATTCAGTGATGCTCACCTGAGCAATCCCCAATTATGATGCTCATGATTTTGGAGGAAGTGGCGTCCATCCTGAAACCGCTGTGAATTGAAAATCTTGGCAATCATCTTAAGCGGTGGGGAGCGGTTCGATCGAGGCTTGGTCGCGTTCTGCAAGAATCAACGAACTTAAACCCATCTTGGGTTCCCATTTGATGATTTGCCAGATAACAAAGACGCCGATTGCGATGTTACCTAGCGAAACGACCGCGATAAGCCAGAGGAGTCGCGAAGCCCAGCCGTTCAGTTTGTAGGCCATCCATAGGTAGACCGTAAAAAAACCCCAGTAAGCGTCCATCAAGGTTGCCAGGAACCAACGATCCTTGAGTAAATGTGCGTTGTCAAAAACGTTTCTCTCAAAAGACGCCCACGTAGTAAGCGCGAGAAGGCTCAAAATGAATAAGGAGAAAACCGAGATTAGAAGAGAGCGTTGATTCACCTTTTTCTCCAGCCAAGCTTAAGCGATTGATGTGCCCCAGCGATTGCATTGCATGTCGGAAACTGCCAGGTTTCACCTCAAACTACGATTGGAACTGAGGGTAACGTCGACCGTGATGGATTCCGCCAACACCCTCAGTCTTTCGGAATAATATATTGTTACCAATTCGACAGGAATGACTCTGTTTTTCTGACGACTTTCGGAGACTCGAGGGGCTGGAACGTTCTAAAATTCGTGGCGCGCTCCTTGGGGTGATGCTGCAGGGCAAATGATACCGTTACCAACGATCCTCGACGATGTCATGGCCATAACGCTGGTCGTCGGTTGAACGGAAACGAGTACGCACTTAGGCGTGTTTCAACGCACCACTTCAACTGGTAGTCTGGGACCAGAACGACCTTAGGGCGGCGACGGGAGTCGAAGATGGGAATGGATGTCCAATCGGAGCTATCGTCTCTCATTTATTCGATTAGACATGGAGTTGGAGATGGCGTTGGAGTTATTGGTTACGCAATTACTTGGTTGGTGCACGGTGATCAATTTTGGCTTGTTGCTTTTGTCAACCATCGCCTTGTTGATCGCAGGACCCTGGGCCGAACGCATTCATGGAAA
>JAKVCA010000032.1:0-50422 GCA_022448315.1 Pirellulaceae bacterium
ATCAAAGCCTTGGCCGTTGGGGTGGTGGGGCCAGTGCGCCCCGTTGTGCCATTTTCCGAAGCAGCCGGTTCGATATCCCACATGGCCAAGCAGCTCGGCCAAAGTATCCTCTGAGCCTCGCATGTTTTCCCGGCCCCGGGTGACGCCATGAGTACCCGTTCGCAGGTGGTATCGACCCGTCAAGAGGCCGGCTCGCGTCGGGGCGCAGACGGGACTGACGTAAAATCGCTGAAGTCGGGCACCGGATGCCGCTAACGCATCCAGTCGAGGCGTTTTCAGGTGGGAATTCTCATGGCTGGTGACATCGCCCCATCCCTGATCGTCCGTCATGATCAATAGGACGTTGGGGGATTTTCGCATCGGAGATTCGATGGCGTTGGCCGAACTCAGCCCGATTGTCGTCGTTAGACATACAACAAACGTCGCGAAGAGGTACAGGTTTTGGCTCCAACCGGCGAAAAGCTTCAAAACTGACGAAACAGCGAGTTCGGTTCGTGACACGGCGAAGGTCTCTCGAGGGTAGTCGATTGGCCACGGTGCATGGCCTTTTTCAGGGGAAATCGTAAGCGGTATCGTCTTACAAAAGGAGTGCGAGTGCAACTCAAGCCGCTTCGATAAAAAATGGATTGAAGAAAGTTACCTGACCATGGAGCGATTTCGGAGATGGACTGTTGGACATCAGGGAGAATCCGCGTTGTTGTCTACAATCGGCCCCTCGTTTCGCTTAAAGTAGGACCGCCGTTGAAGGGCTTAGTTAAACTGCTGGTTTCCATGGACACCGAGTCCCGAAAGTGTTTTTGGGAATCCGCGTGACCTGTCGACGCGGCTCGCGATTGCGGACGTGTTTCTTCTTCTGATTTCTGTTGGGGCGCCTGATGTTGAGTCTCCGTCTTCTCCGGGTTGGCATGGCGATCGGTTTTTTTATCGCCGCCTTTGGCTTGACCGCTCAAAGCAACGCCGCAGAACGACCGCCCAACATCGTGTTGATCGTTGCCGATGATCTGGGGTACGGCGAACTGGGTTGTTACGGTCAGAAGTGGATTCGGACGCCGGTGCTCGATCAGTTGGCTCAGGACGGCGTTCGCTACACCCAGTTTTATGCGGGGAACGCGGTTTGTGCGCCTTCGCGATGCTGTTTGATGACGGGCAAGCACCCGGGGCATGCCGCGATTCGCAATAACGGTCGGGCGAAAGAGCAGTTGGATCTGAAGAACCAGTTGGGTTGGGAATTTCCGGGGCAGAATCCGTTGCCTGCCGATGAACTCACATTGGCCGAGGCATTGAAGGCGGCCGGTTACGCGACCGGTGCCATGGGGAAATGGGGCCTGGGACATTTCGGGACCTCAGGGGATCCCAACACGCAGGGATTCGACCTGTTTTACGGGTTCAATTGCCAGGTGCATGCCCACAATCACTACCCCAACTTCCTCTGGAGGAATCGGTCGAAAGAGCCACAAGCGGGCAATGATCGGACGCTGAACGGGGAGACTTATTCTCAGGATCAATTTGTCGCCGAAGGGATCCGTTTCGTGGAAGAGAATCGGGATCAGCCCTTTTTTCTTTACCTGCCCTTTGCCGTGCCCCATCTTTCCATTCAGGTTCCTCCTGCCACGCTCGAATCGTATAAGAACGTGATTCCCGAAGCGGACTACAAGCACCGCGGATACTTGGAGCATCCCTTTCCGCGGGCGGGCTATGCGGCCATGGTCACGCATATGGACCAGGGGATTGGAGACCTGCTCGACAAGCTGGACGAACTCGGTCTCGCCGAAAATACCGTCGTGATTTTTACTTCGGATAACGGTCCGACCTACAATCGTCTTGGCGGTTCCGATTCGGAGTTTTTTGATTCGGCGGCGGGGCTGCGGGGCCGAAAGGGAAGTTTCTACGAGGGCGGACTTCGTGTGCCGCTGATCGTCCGTTGGCCGGGCCATTTGCCCGAAGGGGAAACGCGAACACAGATTTCGGCCTTCTGGGATTTGATGCCAACGATCCTGGACTTTGCAGGACAGCCGATTCCCGAGGGAATCGATGGCGAGAGCTTGAAGGCCAATTTGGAATCTGCCGAGGACGGGCTGAAACGCGAGACGTTGTACTGGGAGTTTCCAGCCTACGGAGGTCAGCAGGCCGTTCGCTGGCAAAACTGGAAAGGGATACGTCCCAATCTGGTCGGCAAGACGCCGAGCTTGAAATTGGAACTCTACAATTTGGCAAACGATCCTGCGGAGTCGAAAGATGTGGCCGCCGATCACCCCAAAGTCGTTGAGAAGATGAAACAATGGATGACTGAGTTGCGGACTCCCTCATCCCGGTTTCCGATTCCGATTCTCGACAAGATAGCTCGGTAAGTGAGAGGGCTTAACTCTCCCATGCCAACGCGCGGCGCGTCTGGTTGACGAGTTCTGTCAGCTCCTGATGACGTGAATCGGTGAGACGCCCGGAGGTTTCCCAATGTCGTTGTTGGTAATAGGCGCTGATGTGAGCCTGAAACTCGTCGCGAGATAGGGTTCCCGGATTCTGCGGCGCGTCGGAGAAGAATCGTGCGGGCAATTGATCGTCTTCCTGCCTCCAACCCGCGTTCTGATTGAACAGCTTTTTGAGGTCGATGATGCGGCGAGCCGTGTCCCTAAGTTCCTCTCCGGTCCTGTTTGACGCCGTGGTCAAGGTCAGGAAGCGACTGCAGTCGTTCCAGAAGTCGGTCAGGCAGCCACGGATGAATTTGCAGAGAATCATGGAATCCATGATCGCGGAACGATCCTCGGTATCGCAGGCATCGCGAGCGACAGAGTGGGTGCGGTCCGCTTGCGTCGAGTCGAGCGCCGAGAAATCGGCTTCATAGGCGCCGCTCCGATTGTGATCGGCACCCCGCGCGCAGACTGCGAGGCCCACGGCGAGAGATTTGAGTTTGCGCAGGTCATAGCCGGGCAATTCCAGACCCTTGACGTGCATGGCGAGTCCGGGAGCTTCGTGTCCAATGTGGTCGGCGAATCTCCGACTGCCCTCGGCCAGATGGTGACCGATGCCCGTGCGTGCGGCCGTTTGGCGGATGGCGTCCAGCAGGGCATCTCCCTCCCCGAACCGTATCGAATTTCCGGGCATCCAGGCCCTGTCCGAGCATTCCATCGCGAGGGCAATGGTGCCACCCATGCTGATCGTGTCGAGTCCCAGTTCGTTGCAGAGGTGCGTCGCTTCCGCAACGACTTTCGGATCGGAGATTCCGCACAACGGGCCCAGTGCAAAGACGCTTTCGTACTCGAGCCTTACCCCGGTCGAATCCGATGAGCTGCGAGGGTAGATGTGCTCGCAGCCGATGGTGCATGCTGCACAGGAAGAACGGATGGAATTGGAGTCGGCTTGCATGGACTCGACCGACAATCTTTCAGCCTCGGGAAAGGAGCTGTCCTGGAAATTGCGAGTCGGCAGTGTATTCAGACGATTGAAAGTCAGCAGGTTGCTCAGGGTTCCGAGCTCCCGGTACTTCGCGGTCGCTGCTCCACGCGATTGAGTCGCCAGTTCGCGCGAAGCTTCGAGCAGGCCTTGAGGGTCTGCCCACTCGACACGCGACCGTCCGCGAACACCGATCGCCTTGATGTTTTTCATTCCCAGAACCGCACCGGTCCCACCGCGTCCGGCATGCCGCCCGTCGTGAGAGACGGAGGCGTAGCGAACGGCGTTTTCACCTGCCGGACCGATGACCGCGAAGGCATAATTTTTCCCGAACCTGGATCGCAAATTGGCTTCGGCTTCGGAGCAGGGGAGTCCCCATGCGTCCGCAGCGGGTTGAACGACCGCGGTCCCTTCGTCGATCAGAAGGACGGAAGGTTGGTCCGCCTTGCCCGTGATGATCAGCGCGTCGAATCCCGTTTGCTTACCAGAAATGGCGAAACGGCTGCTGGCCAGCGAGTCATTCAACAGGCCGGTAAGCGGGCTGCGACAGACCACAGCGAATTTCGCGGATGTGGTCAGCGGACTTCCGACCAAGGGGCTGAAGCTGAAGATGACGGCTGACTCGGGTGAACCGGGTTCAGCCGTTGCCTGGTCGGTGGCCAACGCGAGCAGGGTTGCCAGACCGGTTCCACCGATTACATCGGAGAGCATCTGGTTGGGCAATTCGACGATGCGGCTTGCCGCACTGGAGGCATCCACGATGAGTATTCGCTGGTGGTAGGCGTAAAGGCTCATCGCGCTCTGTGGCGTGGGGGGCGAAGCGGCAGCGGTAGTCGGGCCATACCAAATGGTCTGAGCTACCAAGTATAGCCTCCCATCACCCAGGGTGTTCCCCGCCCGGGAAAACCCTGTACCCCCGCGGTTAAGGAGATTGAAATTTAATTTAGCGGCCTTTGTGCGGTAAGTTAGGGAACCTTTGATGTCTTTGAGGCGTATTTTTGATTGGGTGGGTACAACTGCCGGCCAGTAGCGTTATTCCAATGTCTTCACTAGTTTACGCCGAAGGAGCACGAGGGCAGATCCCAGGTCCGGGTCTCGCACGAAGCGGGAGAATAAATTGGCCGGGGTGTCGGCTTCAGGTGACGGAGAGAAGTTGATTTTTTAACGACTCTCTGCACTCGTCTCAGGTACTTTCTCTACAGGTACATCGATGACCGAAGCAATATTGGTTGACATAGTCGGGGATGATTCTACGGGCGTCATCTCACTTGCGGGCATGTTGAGGGCACGCGGATTTGTGGTCAGGACCTTCGAGTCTGGAACCGCGTGGTTGCGATATGCGGCAGATTCAAAACCTTCCTGTTTGATCATTGATGTCGATCAAAGCGGAAGTTCGACAGGGCTTGAATTGCTGCAACAGATGGCGGTGGAGAGTCTCGTGGTTCCGTCGATCGTGCTTTCGGCTGATGCGGACATCCGCACCGCTTTGACTGCCGTCGAACTCGGCGCATCCGACTTCCTTGAGAAGCCAGTCAAAAGCGATGAATTGATTGAGAGTATCGGTGTCTCCATTCAGAAGAAAAGTTTCGAACTGGAAATCCAGACAGAAGTGAACCAGACGGAACGGATTTATGCGAAGCTTTCCGACCGAGAACGCACCATCCTGAAGATGGTATGCGACGGGGTTGCGAACAAGGTTATCGCAAGACGTTTGGAGTTGGGGCTTCGTACCATCGAGAGTTGTCGGGCACAGTTGCTGAAGAGCTTCGAAGTGAGAACATGGCCCGAATTGATCGCCAGAGCAGCGAGGTTTCAGGCGTATCGCGCGAGTCGTCCCAGGATCATGCAACCCAAGTTCCTGAGTCGTCGCGATTATGGAGGCGTTGGTGAGATCCACGAGTCGATGCAAAACGCGGCGAACCCCTCTCACTCCTGACCAACGGTGCAAACTTCAGTTGGCCATGGTACCGGGTATCGGTTCCGGCCGTTTTCAAAAGATCCTGAAACATGTCTCCAGTCCGGCACGCCTGTTGGCGTACCAAACTCGGGATTGGCTGCAGATCCCGGGCATTGGGACGCAAATTGCGGAGCAGCTGTCGAATCGATTTCAGGAAATAAGGCTCGAGAGTCTTCTGCAACAGTGCGATGCTCATGACATCGGAATCTGTCTGCTGGGGGATTGCGATTACCCCTTGCTTCTCGCGGAGATCCACGATCCACCTCCCGTTATTTTCTGGCAGGGCAAGCAATCGTTACTCGCCCAACGTGCCATCGCTGTGGTCGGTTCCCGCCGTAGCACTCAATACGGCGAATCAATAACGCGTTCTCTGGTCTCCGATCTGATTCGGACCGATCTGGCGGTCGTGAGTGGTCTGGCTCGGGGCATTGACCGAGTTGCCCATGAAGTGGCGCTTGAGAAGGGTGGAGCAACCCTCGCAGTGATCGCTTCAGGACATGGAGTGATTTATCCTCCCGAGCATCACCGTCTTTATGAAGAAATCGCATGCAACGGGCTGGTGATTTCTGAACATCCGCCAGGCGTCGAAATCAAGAGTCGACATTTTCCGCAACGTAACCGAATCATCGCAGGACTATCCCTCGGCGTCATCGTGGTGGAAGCCGCCGAAAGGTCGGGCGCTTTGATTACCGTTCGACATGCATTGGAGCAGAATCGAGAAGTATTCGCGGTGCCGGGACGCGTCGGAGATCCGGCCTCAAAGGGTTGTCTCAATCTGATTCGAGACGGCGCGAAACTGACCGAAGTTGCAGCGGATGTGTTGGAGGAACTTCCACTGCAGGCGCAGGGGCATACCTTCAGGAATGCAGAGCAGGAGACGGATCTTCCGCCTCCTGTGAACCTTGAGGAACGCGAAAAAAACGTCCTGGAAATGATCGGTTCCAAGCGGGAAGTTGATATCGATTCGTTACTGGCAGGGTCAAGCTTGGCCGTGCACGAAGTGCTAGCCGCGTTGGCCGAGTTGGAGTTGCAAGGCCTGATTCAATCGGGGCCGGGTGGCACGGTGCGGCTCGGCGGACCGAGCCGGTGATCGCCCCTATTTTTCCCGAACCTGATGAGCCAGATCTCGGGCGCTCTCCGCCTTTTCGATGTACGCTGGATCGTTGGTTCCAGCAAAGGCTCTTTGGTAGGTGACACTCAGGGCCGTGTAATTGAAAGCATCGCCAGGCTCAAGTTGACAGGCTTTCTCGGCATGCTCAACGCTGGCTTCAAAATTTTGCGCCTTGTAGTAGGCCACGGCGAGCCCCAAATGAGCTCGCACAAAAGATTCGTCTTCCGACAGGATCGCTTTCCAGCTCTCGATTTCCTCTTTGACTTTGCCTTCGGCTCGATATTGTTCGGCTTGGGACTCCAACTCATTCAGATCTGCCATGGTAAACCTTTCTTTATCGAGAACTATTTCATCGACCAAGATGTGGAATGTAGGGTTTTGAAGTTCACTCTCCAAGGTTCCCTTTGAGGGTCTTCGCTTGGCAAAGCGAACATGAAACCTTGCGGGTTAAGTCGCCGTGTGGCTTGGCCGACTTGCAATCATTATGTGACATTTCGCCGCTTTGAACACCGGTCGCCTCGCACATGAGCAGGTCTCGAGCGTTCGCGACCCACGGTTGGGGTTCCTGTTAGCCGAGCATTGCGAGCCGGGTGTCACGTTCTGTGAAACAAGTGTAGGGCTACAAAAAAACGGAGCAGACTGAGCCTGCTCCGTTTTCAGAATTCATTCACGATCTCAACGCTTAGCCATTCTGGATGGCGGCTTGAGCTGCGGCCAACCGAGCGATGGGCACTCGGAAAGGCGAACAGCTTACGTAGTTGAGTCCGACTCGGTGGCAGAAATCGACGGATGACGGCTCACCGCCGTGTTCGCCGCAAATACCGACCTTCAAGTCCTTTTTGGTGCTCCGACCTTTTTGCACACCCATTTCGACGAGTTGTCCGACACCCGTTTGATCGAGTGCCTGGAACGGATCGACCTCAAGGATGTCCTGCTCGATGTAGTCCGGCAGGAAGCCACCGACATCGTCACGGCTGTAACCAAAGGTCATCTGGGTAAGGTCATTGGTGCCGAAGCTGAAGAAGTCAGCGTGTTCGGCGACCTCGTCCGCCGTTAACGCGGCACGGGGAATTTCGATCATCGTTCCGATCGAAATGTCCAGTTTTCCAGTGAACTTCTTCGCCGCTTTGGTGGCGGCGATGGTTGCTTCGACCTGCTTCCTGAGCAAGGACAATTCCTTGAAAGTTCCTACGAGCGGAATCATGATCTCAGGACGGGCCTTGATTTTCTTCGCAGCACATCGGATCGCGGCTTCCGTGATCGCCTGAACCTGCATCTCAAGGATTTCGGGATAGGTGATGCTCAAGCGGCAGCCTCGATGACCCAACATTGGGTTGGCTTCGTGCAACGCAACGCTTCGCTTCTTGATATCCGCAGGTTTACAGCCAAGTTCGTTTGCCATCTCCTTCTGTGCGGCGGGCTCATGCGGCAAGAATTCGTGGAGAGGTGGATCGAGCAAACGCACGGTGACCGGCAGGTCGTTCATCGCCTTGAAAATGCCTTCGAAGTCCTTCCGTTGGAACGGAAGCAATTTCTTCAAAGCGGCTCGCCGAGTCGGTTCATCTTCCGCGAGAATCATGGCTCGCATGTGGATGATTCGATCCGGCTCAAAGAACATGTGCTCGGTTCGGCACAAGCCGATACCTTCGGCACCGAAGTCCCGTGCCTTCTTGCTGTCCTTGGGAGAGTCGGCGTTCGTGCGAACCGCCATCGTTCGATACTTGTCCGCCCATTTCATGAGCTTGGCGAAATCACCGGACAGCTTGGGGTCCTGCGTTTCAACCGCACCCAACATGACTTCACCCGTTGTGCCATCCAGACTGATGATATCTTTGGCACCCAGCGTTTTGCCGTTGACTTTGATCTTCTTCGCCTTTTCGTCGATTTGAACATCGCCTGCACCCGCAACGCAGCATTTGCCCCAACCTCGGGCAACAACTGCCGCGTGGCTGGTCGCACCGCCCGTGCTGGTCAAAATTCCAACAGCAGCGCTCATGCCGTCGACATCTTCAGGGCTCGTTTCTCGACGAACCAGAATGATGCTCTCGCCAGCATCTTTTCGTTCTCGTGCTTCTTCCGCAGTGAACGCCAGTTTTCCAACCGCAGCACCTGGGGAAGCGTTGATGCCGCTACAAAGGACGTTGGCCTTGCCGCGAGCTGCCGCGTTAAAGCTTGGCAACAACAATTGAGTCAATGCGTTGGGTGGCACTCGTAGGACTGCTTCTTTCTCGTCGATCAATTTTTCTTTGACGAGGTCGCATGCAATCTTGACTGCCGCAAGACCCGTTCTCTTGCCCGATCGGGTTTGGAGCATGTACAGTTTGCCACGTTCAATGGTGAACTCGATATCCTGCATTTCAGCGTAGTGATCTTCGAGCGTCTTCTTGACTCCGAGGAGTTCCTTATGGATGGCTCGGTTCCACTTGGGCATGTCCGCAACGGGTTGTGGGGTTCGGATTCCAGCCACCACGTCTTCACCCTGAGCGTTCACCAGAAACTCGCCATAGAACTTGTTCTGACCCGTATTGGGATCGCGGGTGAACGCGACGCCAGTGCCCGAGTCTTCGCCCATGTTTCCGTAGACCATCGCCTGAACGTTGACCGCGGTTCCGAGCAGGTTTCGGATCCCTTCAATTTCGCGGTACTTGACGGCTCGGTCCGTGTTCCAGGAGCCGAAAACCGCTTCGATCGAAAGTGCCAACTGGACGATCGGGTCTTCCGGGAAATTCTGCCCGGTATGCTTTTTGTAGACCGCCTTGTAGGCCTCACAGAGTTCCTTGAGACCCTCTGCAGGAACTTCGGTGTCGTCCTTCACTTTGTATTTCGCCTTGACCTTGTCAAACGCGACTTCGAACTCGTGGTGTTCGATGCCCATCACCACATCGCCGAACATGTTGATCAGGCGGCGGTAGGCGTCGTAAGCGAAACGATCGTTGTTGGTCGCTTTGGCCAAACCTTCGGTGGCCACGTCGTTGAGTCCAAGATTCAAAATGGTATTCATCATCCCGGGCATGGAGACGGCAGCACCGGAGCGGACGGATACCAGAAGTGGATTGTTGGCGTCACCAAACTTCTTACCGAGTTCCCGCTCCAGAATGCGAACGGTCTTTTTGACTTCGTCGATGAGTCCTTCTGGCAGCTTTTTGCCATTTTCGTAGTAGGCTGCGCAGACTTCAGTTGTGATGGTGAAACCTGGGGGTACAGGAAGGCCAATGCTGGTCATTTCCGCAAGATTCAGGCCTTTGCCGCCCACGATGCTTTTGCTGACACCACGGGCATCCGTTTTGGTTTTACCGAAGTAGTAGATCCGCTTATGCTTTTTTGCCATACCACAAAACCTTCTCGAAGAACTCTTTAGTTCGAGGTGCGATTCACAATACTGTTACCGTGGTCATCGGAGCACGGTGAGAAACCCGCGAGTCTAGCAACGGGGCTTTCAATCGTCAACGTGCCAGAAACGTCCAAACCCCATAAAAACCGGGTTGGTAAGTCGGAATTACGTCGCTTCAGGGTCGGTTTCGATCCGATCGACCACCACGACGCGAAGGTCACAGACATTGGTGTGGGTTGGCCCTGTGTGGAGCAAGCCATCCGCCGCTTCGAGGAGGGGAAAAGCGTCGTTCTGTTTTAGTGCGGTCATTACGTCCAAACCTTGAGATTTAATGGAAGCTTCGACCTCGCTATCGATCCAACCTCCAGCAGCTGTGGTCGGGCCGTCTTCTCCATCTGTTCCACCTGACAACAAGCAAATTCCGGTGGTCGCAAACGTGGATGCAGGAGTTTCGACCGACGCCATTTGTCTTAGTTCCTCGAGAGCGGCGAGCACGAGCTGTTGGTTGCGGCCCCCTTTTCCACGGTTTTCCGAAGGGGCAAGCTGCACCACAGGTTCGCCGCCGGTGATCAGACAATCCGGTCCGCAGTCGTGACGCATTCGCCAAGCGAGCCGCGCGTGATGCGTGCCGACCGATTCAGCCGTCCCTTCCATTTCACGGGCACAGTCCATCGCGTGAGAGTAACCCCGACGTTCGGCCTCGATGCCGGCAGCATCAACCGCCATGGCCAGGTTTCCAATGATGTGTGTCGAACCATGGTGGGATCCCAAGGGTGAAGAGGGACTACCGCTGTTCGCTTGAGAATCTTCGAGGGAGCGGTAAATATTGGCCGGAAGTTCAGTCCGATTGGGATCAAACTTATGGAGAATCTTGAGGGCGTCCGCCGGTCCCTTCGTGTTTGGGACTGTGGGGCCACTGGCGATCACGTCGAGCGGGTCGCCTAAGACGTCGGAGACGACGAGTGTATCAAGTCGACCCGCCGTGCACGCCTGAGCGAGTCCCCCTCCTTTGATCCGCGATAGGGATTTTCGAACCGTATTGAGTTGTTCAATATTGGCTCCCTGCCCACTGAGGAATCGAGTGGTTTGCAGCTTGTCCTCGAGCGAAATCCCTTCCAGTGGTGCCGGCAACAATGCCGACCCTCCGCCGGACAGCAGCACGACGCACCAATCGCGTGGCCCGAGTGCCTGGATCCAGTCCAGCATTTTGCCGGTGCCCTCAACCCCTTGCGTTGTCGGTTCGTTGACACCGGGTGGACGTGCTTCATGCAGTTCGATCCACTCGGTGGGGCGATTGCAGCCCTCGGGGATATTCAAAAGGCCTTTCATTTCGATGGGTTTGGAAACCGGACGCAGCGCCTCCTCCAGCCCGATGGCCATGGCTCCGCCCGCCTTACCACCTCCGACCACGACCAGCCGATCGAAGCCGGAAAGGTCCAACCACTCATCACCCAGCCACAGTTGATCTTCGTCCCAACGCACGAAATTTTTGACAAGCTGATCGCCAAGGACCGCGTGCACACCGGCATTCCAGATGGCGACCGCATCTTCTCGAAGTTGCTCTGCGGTACGGCGTGTCACGATGGAGCCCCTTTTTTTAAAATCTCGCGCCATTTGCCTGATTGCTCGACCTGAATCGGGGCGAGGGGTGTGCTCTGGTTCGATTTGGCCACGATGCCTACAAGAATTTGCCGATCGAGCCAATCTAGGCGTCCTGCCAGTTTGTACCATTGAGTGGTCGAAGTCGGGGAGTCATGATTTCGCATGTTGGCAAAGAACGATCGATAAAAGCCCGCGTGACTGATCTGGGCAGGCCACTTCCGAAAAACCGGTTGGTGTTGATCAAGAATCTCGGTGAAACCTGGGCATAACTGCTCCAGAAGGGGACGCCAATGCGTCTGATCGGGCAGGTCATATCCGCGTCCTACGGGGGCCAGGACGAGCACCGCCAGTTGGGAGGGGCTACTGTAAATGTCAATCGTTGCTGTTCCACCGGGCAGTGGCGTCAGTGGCAACGCTTCAAGGTCGATCGTCATATTGGTCGTGGGACTTTGGACGACCCGTTTTTTTCCCCCGATGCGGAACAACAACAGGCCGATCGCAACCAACGCGAGAACGACGAACAGACCTGAGGCAGCCGCAATGATGAGAAGGAGATTCATACGGGAGTCCCTGTCGCAACATGGGTTGGGGCCAACGTGGTTAAACGCATTGGGAAAAGTCCCTCGATGCATGCGGGCGTGTTGGGTCGAGGCTGGTGTCCATCGGCGAAAACTGAGTCGTTGCCAGTGGGATCAAGCGGAACATTTGATTGGTCCCCGCGGCGATACCAGCTACAATCCGCGAGATGGCGAAGCCGTCCGGCAGTCTGCATAGCTTTGACGATTCACCTCCGGTTGGCAACGACCATTGCCCTAGCGACCCTTCTATTCTGCTGCAGTTCTCGAATCCCGTCCATCGGTAAAGGACATGCTCGTGCTTCGAAAATTGGAAACCTCGCTCCTCCAGCGTCGACGCGCTGGCAAAATTGCCTCAGCGGTCTGGCTATTTCTGCTGACCCCTTTAGTTGGCCCTGAGGTGAACGCTTTCCAAACGCGTCCCCCAGCGCCGAGCGCTTCGGACGGGGAGTCTTCCAAGGTGACCAAGCAGCCCTACGATTCGGAACAGGGATTCGAACAGCCCCCCATGGATCCGGAGGAAGCGGCTGCTCAGTTCGTGTTGCCGGACGGATTCGAGATGAACCTGTTCGCAGCCGAACCCGATGTCCGACAGCCCATCGCGATGGCGACCGACGCTCGAGGGCGGCTTTGGGTGGCTGAAAACTATACCTACGCGGAACGCGAGTTGAACTTCGATGAGTCGTTACGAGACCGCATTCTCATCCTTGAGGATACCAATGGTGATGGGCGGGCAGATTCCCGGAAAGTGTTTTGGGATCAAGCACACAAATTGACCAGTATCGCGATGGGGCAGGGGGGCGTCTGGGCGTTGTGCGCACCCCAGTTGCTGTTTTTACCCGACCGCGATGGGGATGATCGGTTTGACGGTGAACCGATCGTGATCCTCGATGGCTGGGATGAAAACTCGGTTCGGCATAATGTGGTCAACGGGTTGAGATGGGGACCCGACGGTTGGCTTTATGGGCGGCACGGGATCCTTGCCAGTTCCCTCGTCGGCCGTCCCGGGGCACCTCGTGAGAGTCGAGTTCCGCTGAATTGCGGAATTTGGAGATATCATCCGAAAACAGACCGCTTCGAAGTGGTGGCTACCGGAACGACCAATCCTTGGGGCATGGATTGGACTCAGGACGGTGAGTTGTTTTTCATCAATACGGTCATCGGCCATCTATGGCACGCGGTGCCCGGTTCCCACTTCGAGCGAATGTATGGAGGAGATTTCAATCCGAACTGGTATACGCTGATGCCTCAAATTGCGGATCATGTGCACTGGAATACCGAAGAGGCATGGAGTGATATTCGCAAAGAGTTTACTGCTGAGACGGACGCTGCCGGGGGCGGGCACGCCCATGTCGGGTTACTGATCTATGAGGAGGACCAATGGCCCGATGAGTTTCGCGGGGATATCTTCACGCTCAATTTGCACGGGCGGAGGGTCAACCGCGAGCGGCTTGAGGCGGCGGGCAGTTCCTATGTTGCCCGGCACGAGCCCGATTTCGCATTTGCCGCAGATCCGTGGTTCCGCGGCATTGATCTTGTGACGGGGCCCGCTGGACAGGTTTGGATTGCCGATTGGTCGGATACTGGAGAGTGCCACGAAAACGACGGCGTTCATCGGAGCAGCGGACGGATTTTTACGTTGTCCTATCCCGATGGGGAGCGGAAGCCTACCCGCGTGGATCTTACCAAGGCCACGTTGACTGAACTCGTCGAACTCGCCGTGTCGGGGGCGGAGTGGTACGTGCGGCAAGCACGGCGTCAATTGGTGGAGCGTTGCACGGGGCAGGTTTCCGAGACGCAACGCCAAAAGGTTTTGGCAGAGCTGCGGTCCCGTTTTGAGAATGCACCGGAGTCCCTCGTACGTTTACGCAGCCTGTGGACGCTCTACCAGCTCGATGCGGTGAGTAGCCAGTCGTTGCTGACGCAATTGTCGAGTGAGTCCCCCGTACTGCGTCGGTGGGCCGTCCGGCTTCTGGCCGATCAAACCATTTCTGATCCCGCGGTGGTCGAGGCCTTCGAGCTACTTGCGACGCGTGAACAGGAGGGGCTTGTGGTGACCTACCTCGCGTCCGCCCTGCAACGAATCCCGCCTCATCAAAGATGGTCTCTCGCACGTGTTTTGGCCACTTCGAAATTGGCACGGGAGAACCCCCGCTTAGCCATGTTGATCTGGTATGGCATCGAGTCATCGGTTGCCGCCGAACCGGAAAACGCGGGCGGGTGGCTGGGAGCCGATTTACCCGCGTCTCTTGTGGAATGGACAGTCCGTCGACTCGCACTGCTGCAGTCGGAAAACCCCGAGGCGCTGAATTCGGCAATGCAGGTCACTCGGGGGAGACTGAGCGGGGAACGTCAGGTCGCTTTTCTGCGAGGCTTGAGCCAAGGGTTTCAAGGGGCTCGCCAAATAAAGACACCCGTCCATTGGGATGTTTGGAAAGCCGCTTTGGTGAATGCTGAGGCTGCGGATACACGCCTCGTTTTAGCAGAGCTGGACTCTCTGTTTGGAGAGGGACGAGGCGACGAAGCGTTGTTGGCCATCGCTCGGGACGGCAAGGCGGACTTGGCGATTCGGAAGCAGGCCCTGTTGAGTCTTGGCGGAGCCCGGTCGGACAAGGGGCGTGAACTATTGTTGAAATTGATTTCCGACCGAGACTTATCGGGTGCTGCGTTGACAGCACTTAGGAATTATGAAGACGAACATGTTTTCGAGGCGGTCGTCAATGTTTTCCCTCAACTGCGACCCGATGATGTACCGAAAGCGATCACGACTTTGACGGCTCGTCCCGCTTCGGCCCGAAGACTTCTCAAAGCCATTGGGGAGGATCGCATCGCATCGGATTGGATAGGAGCTTATGAATGGCGACAGTTGTTGTCGCTGAATCAGGATGACCTGACCCGCGAAGTCTACAAGCTGTGGCCCGAGAGTCAGACGTGGGATGATCTCGAAGGTCAACTCCAACGCGTGGAGCGGTTGTTGACGGAGGAGAATCTTGCAACGGCCGACATGCAGCAGGGAGCCGCACTGTTTCGAAAGAACTGCGCGAATTGTCATCGTTTGCTTGGGGAAGGCGCTTTGATCGGGCCTGATCTCACCGGTGGTCAACGAGGCAACCTCAGGTATTTACTTCAAAATATCATCACGCCGAGCGAAGAAGTCGCCACGAATTATCGAACCAGCCTGTTTGAAATGGCGGATGGCCAGGTGATTGTGGGGGTGATTCTTAACCAACTCCCAGACCGCTTGACCGTGCAGACCCAAGAGGGTGTCGTGACGCTGTCTCGAAGCGAGATTGAAGATCGTCAGGAGTCCAGCCAATCCCTGATGCCCAACGGGCTTTTGAATGGCCTTTCCGATCAGGAGATCGTCGCACTGTTCAGTTTCCTGAAGAATGCGGGGTGACGCGGGGTTCGACAGGGTCTCGCCTCAAGCTATTCAAGGTGTAAATCCCCAAGCGGATATCAAAGCTGATGGGGGAGCCCACAGATTTATTTTTATTGCCGTCTGGGCTAAGTGGAAATCGATGGGCAAGCGTTCGATGCCGATGCGCCGGCTGTGATCCTGGTGGATCGTGACAATCTTGTCTTTCATACCTACACGCCTTGATGTTTGAGCGACCCTCGTTTACACCGAGTCTTGAACCAGGTGTGATCCGTTCGGCCCTTCCTTGGCAGGAGTGAGGCAAACCTGTCATGCTTCCCAAACGATTCATGAATCGCCGATTGACGCGTTGGTCCGGACCCATTGCCGGATTGCTGGCTGGGGCCTACGTGGGCTTGGGTAATCCTCTCGCTCCCGGCGGTCCACCGACCTGGGTCACCGTGGTCGGAGGGGGGGTGATCGGTGTGGTTGCTGGCTGCCTTGTGATGGTTCTCGACCCTTCGCAGCCGACAAGGAAGCCAGAGTCTCTGGAAGACAGTTCGAGCCCGAGCAGAAAGCGTGATTCGACGGTTGTTGGCCGCGTTTTGGCGGTGTTCGGGTTATTGGTTTGTTGGCTACCTTTCTTCGGGTTGGCATTCAACGTGATCGGCGTTTTCGTGAACCGAGGGACGACCGACGGAGCAAGCGTTGTTTCCAAAACGAGTTTGGTGATCGCCGGAATGGTGAGTTTGATGATGGCAATCGGTTTATGGCTTGACGCCTGAGGTCGACCAGGTCCGAAGTGACTCGAAGAAACGTCCACTCGGGAGGTTGTTGGTTGCGTCGACTTGCCCATGGGGCTCTGTCGCAGGCTCAGAGCCCTGTTTCGGCCTCGGCCAGCGTCGCAAGGCCTGCCAGAACCAGGCCCGGGAAGACGCGTGGGGGAAGGTGAAGGTGAGGGGCAATGGCTTCACTCCCACCCCCACAAAGCATCACTTCTGGAGTGGAGCCTAATCGAGTTTGATACTGCCGGATAAGCTCATTGAGGGCCCCCACCTGACCCCAGTACGCACCGCTCGCCATGGCTTGTTCCGTGTTCCGTCCAATGGCGGCGGGAGGGTCAGCCTTGGGTTCGAATGCGATTTGAGGAAGGGCCTGGGTGTTTTGGTTTAAAGCACGAAGGAGCAGATCTGGACTCCCCAGAATGGCACCGCCAAGGAACTGTCCTTCGGTCGTGACGGCATCCACCGTGGTTGCAGTGCCAACGTCGATGACGACAACGCCGGAATCCGGGGCCTTGATTCTGATGGCCGCCGAGCCTGCGGCAACGCGGTCCATTCCGAGGCGGTCCGGTTCAGTCACATCGACCGGCAGTCCAAAGTCAGCGAATGAGGCAATCCGTAGCTGGGACGCCTCCTGCCGATCAGAGACCATTTCGACGAACTTTTGCAGACCCTTTGGATTGACGCTGACGCAAATCCACCGCGTCGGTGTTGATCCAAAATCCACTGGCGGGAGTTCGTGGAGCGGCAGGTTCCACTCTGGTGCACGGCATGCGGTATCGAGGATCGTTGATTGCAGTTCACCGACCTTGATCGCCGTATTTCCGATGTCAGCGAGGAGCGTCCTCATTTTTGCTTTGATCCAGTTCCCGGACGATTTGTTGTTTGAGTTCGGCGAGGCCTTGTCCAGTCGCGGATGAGATCAGCAAGACAGGGTGGCCGACCTCCTCCTGCAACTGGGTATGGATCTCCTGAGCTTCGGGAAGTTCACACTTGGTGACTGCCAGAACTTCGGGGCGATGTTCTAATGAATCTTTGTAGAGTCTCAGTTCTTCGCGGATCGATCGGTAATTTTCCAGCGGGTCGGAGCCGTCGATCGGCGCAGGCTCGACCAAATGAACCAGGATTCCTGCACGCTCGATATGCTTGAGGAACTCATGGCCGAGTCCAACACCGGAGTGGGCCCCTTCGATCAAACCGGGAATGTCGGCCAAGATGAAGTCACGACTGATGTCGACTTGCACCTGCCCAAGGTTGGGGAACTTCGTCGTGAACGGGTAATCCGCGATCTCTGGCCTTGCCCTCGACAGTCGACTCAACAAAGTGCTTTTGCCGGCATTCGGTTTCCCAATGAGACCGACATCGGCAATGACTTTCAGTTCCAGAATAATCCGCCGCTGTTCCCCGATTCCGCCGGGCGTTTTTTCACGTGGCGCCTGGTTGGTCGAGGACTTGAAATGGGCGTTTCCCCATCCGCCTCGACCTCCTTTGGCCACGATAAACATTTCGCCATCGGTCGCCAGATCGCGAATCACAAACTGATTCTCGCGGTCGATGACCACCGTGCCCGGAGGAACCTTGATGGTGCGGTTCTCACCCCGTTTCCCATGACGGTTGGCTCCCATGCCATGGGTGCCACGCCCTGCCTTCCATTGTTTTCGATGGGCTAATGCCACGAGGCTGTTGACGCCGTTCTCGGCTTGCAGAATGACACTACCGCCATCTCCGCCGTTGCCGCCATCCGGGCCACCTCGGGGGACATATTTTTCACGGCGAAACGAGAGACATCCGTCTCCTCCTTTCCCCGCGACCACTTCAATTTCAACTCGGTCGACGAACATGGCTCGATGACGATCGGCTGGAGGGCGATGGAATCCGAGAAGATTTGGCAAGCTGCCGGCACAAAAAAAGGACACCGCAATCGGCGTCCTTCATGATTTTTCAATGATTTTGACGATCGGCTTAGAGGCGTGTCGTCAGAATCATGGTTTGACTGACGTCGAAACCGAATCCGCAGGGAGGCAGATTCAGTTGGATTCTGCGACGACGTTGATGCGGCGACCTTGCCGATCGAACTTGACGAAGCCGTCAATCAGGGCGTAGATCGTGTAGTCATTGCCCAAAGCAACGCCTTTACCCGCATGCCACTTGGTGCCGACCTGCCGAATGAGGATGTTTCCAGCGGAGACCCGTTCCCCACCAAACTTCTTGACCCCACGACGTTGAGCATTGGAATCGCGGCCGTTGCGGCTCGAACCCTGACCCTTCTTATGTGCCATTGCCTTCTCCCTCGCAATTAAAACGATTGCATGAAGGACGAATTTTAGCGATAGGTCCAGAAGTATTCAAGGCGGTCTTTAAACTCGAAGTGATCCCCCAGTTTGTGCCAGAGTTGGGGCTTCAGGTCGATTCGGACCAGTTTTGACCGACCAAATCGGGTGGTTTGGAATTCCCAGCGAGCCCCGGGAATTTTGGACGCGACGGTTACACCTGAGACGTCAAATCCAAGATTCGAGAGCGCTTTTTCCATCTCTGCTGGAAGTTTCCCACCGTCGAGTTCGCTCGCCTCGAGCGTGTTCAATTTTCGGTCCTGCGACGTAGAGACGGTCGCCAACCTGTCGGAGCGATCGTTGGATGCATCAACTTCAGTGGCCACCAGAAGCGGCCCGGGGAGTTGATAGGCATCGCAGATTTCGATTTGCTCCTCAAAATCGTCGACCAAAGGGATTCCGTAGGAAATACGATCGGAGGATTCGTCAATGGAATCGCCCGGTCGGTAAAAATTGAGTTGGAGCGTTTTGAAGGCAAAATCCTTGCTCTCTTGACCCTGCTCAACCTCAAACGCGTTGGTCAGACCCTGGATCTGGATCGACACATAGTCCGCTCTTGGGTCGACGTCCTCCCAGACGGCAACTCCCCAAACTTCTCGCCCAACGGCAAATTTCTCGTCCCCTTTGCGATACAAGGGTTTTGAGGAGAGTTCGACCGTGTTGAACAGTTTGATGGCCGGATCTTCGGACTCTTGAATCTGCTTGGTGACGTAAGGCATCAGGCGATCCAGGTATTCTTTGCGAACGACGGAGCCGGTGTTCGGATCGACGATGGAAGCTTGAAGAACGAAGGACGGGAAAAGTCGAATCTCTTGCAGGTTCGAGGTCGCCACGTCTTTGACACCCAAAGAAAAGGTCTCACGGCCTCCGACGTCGACTGAAGGAACGCTGCCGAGGACTTGTCCATCGAACCGAATTCGGTAAAGGAGATACCAGATCGGCTTCTTCTGCATCTTTCCCGACGGTTGTGGGACTTCGGCTTCGATCATTCGAAGCGGTTTGAATGCAAATTCGACACCCCAGATGTCTCGACGGAACACGACACCCGAGGCGCGGCTCGAAAGTGTATCTGAGAGAGGGCGAGTTTCGGGTTGATATGGCGTCGACGCCAGATCGTAGAGCGGTTGAAGCGCGGAAACAGCGTCCTCTTCATCCAAGCTCGGAGGAATCACCTTAAGCACGTTCGGTGCCAGTTTCCTGGGTGTCAAGACGTCTTGCGCCTCTGTCACGCTCGAGTAACCAGCAACGGAAAGCCAAGCGGCAATGAATAAAAGTCCGATTTTTTGCATCGTGGATCCTTCAGACGCGAAGGTGCACCGTGGGTTGATAAAAAGCACTCGCTCATCCCAGTATAGTTACGCTGAAATTCAAGGGTCAAGTTTTCCTTGGTTCCGCCGGTTTCCGGGGAAATAGGCGGCGAAGCCCGATTCGACCCTGATGAATCTGACGAAAAGTTGGATTCCCAACGCGTTCTGGGGAGGAGAGTCGACTTTTCCACACGTCGTTTCGAGAAAGTTCATTCAATGGCCCCACGTTTGAACAATCGTTCCTATGGAGCCGCGGTAGGCAATCAACTCTCGTGCAAAGGTAACACGAGCTTTAGAAGAGGGGCGTCTGCAGGGACAAAGACCTTCCGAAAATCACGAAAAACTCATAAAAATTCCCACGCATCCTGAGAAACCTGATGTTCGAGGCGGAGCGGTACTCCACGCGAGTTGGCCTTTATCAGATATTCCGACTGTGCAGGCGGACCTGAGCTTGCCTGCCCCAAGGGGCGATCTGAACGGTCGAATTTGGAATAGAAAACGGTTTTAGAACAGTGTGGCCAGATCCACAAAGTAATTCGGGTAAGTCTTCACGGTGCACCCCGGGTTGATGATTTTCACACCGGGGATCCTGAGCCCGGGGAGCGCCAAACTCATGGCCATGCGGTGGTCGTTGTAGGTCTCGATTTCAATTTCCGTGGCTGAAGACGGGCCATTTGCCGGGGCGACTGGCGTGATTGTGAGCCCATCCACATGCTCCTCAACGCCACCGCCCAGCTTTCGCAACTCTCTGGCGAGATCTCCGATTCGGTCCGTTTCTTTGTGCCGGTTATGAGCCACGCCTCGGACACGCGTCTTGCCGTTTGCAAATAACGCGACAGCGGCCAAGGTCTGTACGGTGTCGCTGATGGGATTCATGTCGATGTCGATCCCCCGAAGCGGACGCCCCTTGACCGTGATCGATGAGCTAGTGAAGGATACCTCACAGCCCATTTTTTCGAGGACTTTGACGAAGCCTACGTCTCCCTGCGATGCGTCTTGATGAAGGCCTTCGACCGTGACTTCACCGCCGGTGATTGCCGCCGCTGCCCAAAAGTAACTGGCGGCCGAGGCGTCCGGCTCGATCGAGTAATCAGTGCCCGTGTATCGAGCGGGGGCCGGAATGTGGTACCGGTTGCTCGACTTGTCTTGTTGAACCTGGCTTCCGAAAGCTTTCATCACTTCCAACGTCATATAGACATAGGGTTGCGAGACCAAAGGTCCTTGCACCTCTAAACTGAGGTTACTTTTACAATACGGCCCTGCCATCAGGAGTCCGCTCAGGAACTGGCTGGATATGTTGCCTCGAATCGAAATGGTTCCCCCGGCCATGCCCGAGGTCCGAATATGAATGGGAGGGCAACCGCCGGGAGACTCTGCGATGGCGTCCACGTTCTGCTGCCGCAAGGCGTCGACCAGGTCCCCAATCGGTCGCTCGTGCATTCTTTCGATTCCGCGCAAGCGAAAGGATCCGTCACCCGCAGCACACATGGCACTCAGGAAACGGATCGTGGTTCCGCTATTGGCAACGAAAATATCCACGTCGCGACCGGTAAGTCGACCCGCAGACCCGACGATGTCAACGTGGCTTTGCTCAAGGTCATGAGTAATCTCAACCCCAAGTTTTTGCAGGGCCGAGATCATGACGCGGGTGTCTTCGCTGTCGAGCACACCCCTCAGCGTTGAGACGCCTTCGGCCATGGCGGCACAGATCAACGCACGATTGGTCAAGCTCTTGGAGCCAGGGGGCCGAATGGAGCCTCGAGCTTGACCTTGGAGGGTGATGAGGATCGAGTCAGGCACTGCTTTATTCCGCCGTCAATTTCCAGAGGGCGTTTTCCGTTCGAACAAAAAGACCGGTCTCGTTCACTGCGGGACTCGCAAGAATCGTCTCTTCCATGGCAATTTCACTCACGACCTCAGGCTCATCACCCAGCTTCACGACTTTGCCCGTCCCGTCCTGGCTGAAGGCATACAGGTAGCCGTTCGCGACCACCGGTGTCGACCAGTAACTTCCATCAACACGAAATTGAAATCCTCGGGAACCGTCGGTCAGATCGCACGAGGTCAGGACACCCCGCGAACTCAACAGGTAAGCCGTTGTGCCATCGATCACTGGGCTGGTGTTGCTGGGACGCAACCGTTCACTTTTCCAGATCACTTTCGGTTGGCCCTCCGAGATCTGACTGGGGTCGATCAACGTCAGGCCATCAAAGGGAAGCAGAAGTTGCTGGCCCAGATTCACGGCTGAAGAAACGGTGGAACCGGCTCCCTCCATTTTGAATGCGATTTCGCCATCTCGCGCCCGATAGGCAGTCGCACCGTCTCGACCGAGTAGCAACACATGAGGCTCACCGTTGACTTGATAGGCGATGGGTGACGCCCAGGCTGCGGACTGAAGGCGCGGTTGCCGCCAAACCGTTTCTCCCGTGAGTTTGTTGAGTCCTGCGACGAAAGAGTCTCCCTGGTTTTCAATCTGAACCACCACAACGTCCCCGACGATGGTGGGCGAGGACGACATGCCCACATCGTTTGCCGCTTTGGGGTAATCGTAAGTAAGTCCGCGAAACCAGAGCATCTTTCCATTCAGATCGAGGCAAACGAGATCATTGGATGAGAAAAAAGCGTAAACGCGTTCTCCATCGCTGGCGGGTGTTGGCGCGGCGTTCGCGCTGGTGGGGTGCGAAAATGGCCGGCCGGTGGCCCAAAACTGGTGGTGCCAGAGTTCCTCGCCCGTTTCGGTTGAGTAGCAATTGACATGCATTCGGTCCTGCTGGCGACCTTCACCTCCCGAGCTCGTCACGATGATGCGATTGCCGACGATGATCGGACCTGCAGGTCCCCGGGCGGGCAGTTCAACTCGCCACGCGACGTTCTTGTCCTGATTAAGTGACTTGGGCAGTTGCGCCCCGTTCGCGTTCGCCTGATGATTGTTTCCCAAGAACTCAAGCCAGTCCGAGGCATGCACGTTTGGACGGAGAGCATCCACCATCATGAATGCCGCGGCGACAATAATGAGAGTTCGATTCATCTGAAAAGAGTTCATATTTGAGATCGCTTTGCGTAGAAAGGCGGTTTCGAATTGGAGCCGTTTTTCGTCGAACTGGATTATTTTGATGCTGAAATCTTCTTTCCCGTGGCGTCGGTGACGCGGGCCTGAAACTGCCATTCCTGAGCCCATGAATCGGTCTGTTCGTTCTGGCAGATTTTCAGAATGATCTGGTTCGCTCCCGGCTTGAGGGTAATTGCTCCGGCAAACTGATCGATCGCGTTGCCCGCATGGTAAACATGGTTGGAAATGACCAACTCGCCATTGACCCAAACCTTGTTTCCATTGGGTGAGCCGATGCGAATTTCAGCCGGTGTTTCCTGCTCGACCGTGAATTCGGTCACCGCATAGACGACAGCGCCCATGTTTTTTCCAACCGCTTCGTTCAAGTCGACCAGTCCGAAATCTTCTTCCGAGGTAAAAGGCTGCCATTCGACTTTGGCCCCTTCTTTTCCTTCGAGTTCAACCGACAGGTTGACCTCCTCCTCGGGTGGATACACCGTATCGAAACCCACCTTGTTTCGATTGTCGAACGGTCCGATCAGAGACCAGCCCATCAGGAATCCGTAGTGCTGGTTTAAGTCGACCGGTTGCCCAAGGCTGTCGAGTTGCTTGGCGATGGCGTTGATCTGATCTGGGTGACGGGCGGCTTCAAGCAGGATCTGGTACCGTTCGGTCGCAAGTTCAGATTTGTCCTCCTCCACCAGTTTGGCAACTTCTTGCATTTTCTGTTCGACCGCCATGAATCTTAATTCCATGCAGGGATCAAGCAAGAAGGTTTCGATCAATCCAGGACCCTGTCCGGGTGTCTGCTCTACGATGAGATCAAACGCCAAACTTCGTGCATAAGGATCGTTCGCGGTTTCGGCGAGAAAATCCTTCAATACCGAAGTTGGGACAGCCTTGGGATCTGATTGACTGGAGGACTCAATCGCAGCACGAAACCAATTGGCGGCCAGCGGGGAGCAGCCACGCATCTCCTGGAGGATAATAGGAATGCTGCTCGGAGGTAGATTGGACAGTTCGGCCACCGCCGAGGAGGCTTCGAGATGTCCCTTGCCAAATCGGTCAACGGCTTTGATCTTGGCAGCAAGTGCAGCAATATCCGCCTGATCATCCGCATGACTCCGTTGATTCAGCCCACTCATGAGGATGATGGCCAAGACGGCAGACCCAATCCAAACTCGGTACATGGTTGTCCTCGGTCACTTGAAATCATCGATCGTGCAGTTTCGGTCGTTTGGACCCATTTTGCTCAACATTCTAACCCTGTCAGGATTCGACATCATAGACGGGGGTTGAGCGAAATCTTTCCGTCAGGCAGGATCAGATGATCGTCGGTCCTCATTTGGGATCAACAGGGTCCAGAACCGCTGTGATGATCCGAGAACGAAGGCCAAGCCGCCCTTCGGCCTTGTTTGAAAAGATCGAATGTTCGGGCAAATCAGCAGGTCCCTCCACAATCCTGAGGACATCAAACGTGAACGACGATCTTTGGGACTGGTTACTCAGTGAGGTCGGACAGCAAGCCTGCCAGTACCTGCAGCAGATTCCTACGCAGGAACGATGGCCGCGGGCGCGTCGCCAGCCATGGTCACTCAACCAGACCGAGGCAATCCTAACCCAGCTTGACCTACGAAAACGAGCGGCTGCGAAACTGGATGCTGCTGAGCTTTGGTGGCTCACGCGCCGAGGACTTGAACAAGCTTCGGGGACCGCTGTCGCGCGTTACAAAGCCGCGCGGTATTTTTCCAGAGGTGAGGTGCATGACCTCTGCAGTGGGATTGGTGGAGATTTGATGGAGCTCGCACGGAGAGGCTCTGTGGTTTCCGTCGAGCAGGATCCCCGTTTGATCCAATTGCAAAAATTGACCTCACGGGCACTCGGAGTTGAGAGGAACATTCGCTTCGAAAGCCGGGCGGTGAATGCCAACGACCTGCCTGCGGACACCGCGTGGCACATCGATCCGGATCGCCGACTCGACGAGAAGAAATCAGTTCACGTGGAACGTTTTTCGCCCGGACTTGAAGAGCTGAACTCGTTGGTTGACCGAGCGTCGCAAGGGATCATTAAATTGGCTCCAGCCACGCCGTTACCGGAAGCGTGGGATTGTGCGCGGGAGTGGATTGGCGCTCAGGGGGAGTGCAAGCAGCAACTGGCACTGTGCGGTCCTTTAACTTGGAAGTCGCGAGGACACCGGGTAACCGTCATCACGCGCTCGGGCAAATGGACTTCTTTTGAGGGGTGTCCCGAGGAGTTTCCGGATTTCATGGACCGTGTGCCAGAAGAGGGTGAGATCCTTCATGAACCGCATGCCGCGTTTTTTGCCGCCGGTCTGGTACCCGCACTGGCCCGTGCCAACGAGCTTCGACAAGTGTCCCCCGACTGTGGTTACCTCGTGGGCGATGGTGGAGCCAATGACTCGCAGTTTACCGCGAGGTTTCGGGTAGAAAGAATCACGCGGCTTGACCCGAGGAAACTTAAGCGGACGCTTGCCGAACTGGATGCTGGGGTTTTGGAAGTCAAAAAGCGAGGCGTGCCTGCCGACTGGCTAACGCCGGTGCGTAAGCTCAAGCCGAAGGGCCAACGTCCCATGACCCTCCTCGTATTCCCTTTTGAAAAACGGGTGCAAGTTGCCCTCGCGACGCGCCTGTTACCTGCGGAATGAAGTCGACATCGTCGGTGGCAAGTCGTTCAAAATCCGGCAATGGCCGGGGCGGAATCGAGAGCTGCTGGGACGTTAAGAAATCCCGGGGGCGAGGGGCCAAACGGGGTAGGGGTGAGCGTCCTCTTTTTGGAGTAGGAATCGCAGCGGATCCGTTTCGTTTGAGGACAAACCTCGGGAGTCCACCGCGATTCCAGTCCACGGTGTTCCGGTTTTCAAGGTGCCAACACCGTTTTCAAGCATCAACGCTCGGGCACCATTCATAGTGGCCATGCGTAAGATCTGGTCCCCGGGAATCTCCGGAAAATTGTTGGCGACTGATTGTGCTTCTCGCCACGGGGAGAGGTCCGGGTTTGAGGCACGGGAATCGGTCCCCAGGGCGACAGGAATCCCACGTGAAAGGAGTGGCTGGAGGGGGTAGGCCGGATGCTTAAAATACGCGTGTGTTCGAGGGCAGTAGATGACGGTTGCCCGGTCTTTGAACTGTTGGAGAAGATCGAGATCCTCCTGGCGAAGGAAGTTTCCATGCACCACGAGGAACTGTTTGACGGGGCTTGCGAATACCGCTTCGAGGTAGGCACGGATGGAGGGACGTGAACCCAGTGCGTTCGGATCCCAAGCGTCGACCGAACGCAGCATGTCCACGAATGCGCCGGACCCACGGTCGATCATCTCCATTTCTTCGGGAGATTCCGCAAGATGCATTGCGAGAGGTTGGTGTCGTTCTGCCGCTTTACTGCCGAGTCGCGCGACATCTTCCAGACGAACCGTGTAGGGAGCGTGGGGGCTGACCCCAAGCTGGAGTTGTTGGTACCCCGAATCTGCGGCCGGTGCCATGGATTCGTGCAGGTTCGCGACGTATGACCATGCCGCTTCGCTTCGCTCCGAGGTCAGTCCGAGAAACTCGTGGAAGAGGCGTATAGGTAAGAGACTGTGAGCGTACTGCCAGTCCTGCCATGGCGGGGAAGCAATTTCTCCGATCGCGTAGACGCCGTTCCGATAACTTTCGGCAATTCCTGTTTGGATCGCCCGTGTTTTCATCGCCCTCGCTATGGTCGGGTCAGAAACCTGACCGCGACGCCATCGAATCACTGCGCCGACCCACTCTGGGAAGGGTGTGCCGGCCATTCCCAGAGGATCGTTCAGATTGCTAAATTCCAAGTGGGTGTGCGGATTGATCAGGCCGGGCAGAATCGCCACATCGCCGAGATCGATGTGGGGTCGACCAGGAGGTCCTTTTCCGCGTTCGAGGATTCGACCGTCGCGGAGGGTCAGCCACGCATTTTCCCAGCCCGGTTGATCGACCGGAAAACACCATCGTGCACGGACCGTTGTCGCAGGGTTCACTTGAGAAGGGGCGGGCATGCATTCGCCTCTGTTTCGCAGGCTCAGTCGAGGCTCTCTTCGCGTGCCAACTGATGGGTTTTATTGAGCTTCGCGAAGCCGTAAATCAGGGCGATTGCGGGAAGCCATAACACGAAGGTGGTCGGCCATTGGTAGTGGACAACCGTCAGTCCTTCGTCAGTCGTAACACGAAACAGCCATGGGTACCAGAAGGTCTCCGCGGCTTGACTTTCGGCACCCGCTGCAGAGAGGACGGACAGACTGTTGTGCGTAAAATGGTAGGCGATGGCTGGATAAAGACTCCGACTTTGAAATGCGACCCATCCGAGAGCGATCCCTGTGACGGAAGCGGTCATGGATTGCTGAAGGATTCCGTGTGCTGCGCCGAACAGTAATGCCGACAGCGTGATGGCCGCGTATTTGTTTTTCAGCCCCGAAAGGCCGGACATGACGAAGCCGCGAAAGGCGATTTCTTCGCAGATTGCAGGGGTGCCAGCGATCAACAAGACGATGGCCCAAAGTCCGGGAGCTTGGAGCAATACGGACTCAAGATCTTTCTGAAGCGTGAAGAATTCTGGACTTGGAGGATAGATTTCCACAACCCAGTGACTGATCCACATGAGCGTTGGGTGCAGACAGCAGGCCAACGCAATGGCACCGAGAATCGGGCCGGGTCCACTCCAGCGGAGCAGAAGGGATTTGAATGGATTTCGAGTCAGGAAGATGGCCATCAGCAGCGGAGGGGTCGCCACAAAAGCGATCAGAGAAATTGCAGTGGTCGACGCAAAGGATGTCCATGAGTTGGGCGGGGGGAAAAGCATACTGAGGAATGAGTGAAGCAAGATGACGAGTAGACCGCAGAACATCGCCTCCCCGACCCTCGCGTAAGTGCCACGATCCCGAATCAATTGCTTGACCCAAGACAAGATCCCTAGCTGCTCACTCTCACGAAAGATGATGGTCTCCTTGGAGAATTGGGAGACGCCCCATCTGGCGGAAAGCCAAACCGCAACCCCTGTGACCATCATGACCGGGATGAAAAACTTGATCGCCTGCAGGTACTCGCCTTCAATGAGCTCGCGGAGCAAGAGCATCAAACCCGTAAGCGGTATCAGAGCCGTGCCCAATTCAAGTTCGGTCGCGGGGAGCAAAGCGACCATCATGAGTGGCAGAGAAATGAGTAGCAGAGGGACCAGGTAATACTGGCCCTCTTTGGTGCTTCGAGCGAAAACGGCGACGGCCAGAGCCAAGCTGCTGAATAAGGCGGAAGCGGGGATAACCGCGAGGCTGAGCCACAGAAGTGACAAGGGCGGGGGGAATCCGACGGGAAGGACTGACCCGGCTTGTTGAAATGCCTGAATGATGAATAGCCCAGAAACCATGATGCTAAGAAGGTTGAGCATGGCGGAGGCCGCACTGAACGTCATGACGTTCAACATCTTGCCCACGACGATTTCTGAACGAGCTGCAGGGCTGCACAGAAGCGTCTCAAGCGTGCCTCGCTCTTTTTCTCCAGCGCATGTGTCGATTGCCGGATAGAAGGCTCCGGTAAGTGCCCAGATCAGCATGACGAAGGGCAGGATTTTTGACCACAAGATCGCTTGACGACCCAAGGTTGCTGCCAGATCTCGATCCTCGATGACGAACGGGCGACTTGCGGTAGGAGGCAATTGACTCTCAGAGAGATTTTCATCCACGATCGTGGTCCGCCATCGCTCGAGGACAGCGAACAGGCGGGTGCGGGCAATCTGAGATTCATCGCGTGCCAAGTTGCCGAAAACATAGAGTTTTGGAATCGCTTCGGAATCTTGGGGAGAATGAACCTCTGAATTTTCTGGATCTGCTCCGAAAATCGGGGGGGCACCGGGTGGATAAGGCGGAAAGTAAAGGAGCAGGTCGACCTGTTCCTCTATCAGCAGGTTTTGGATTTTGAGACGCCGATCGACACCTTCGTTGGACTCATCGTCAGGATTCCGAATGGCTTGATCAATAAGTTTCTGCAGCGCGTCGGTGACTCCTGTGTCGCGTTTCACGGTCAACAGGGCCGATTCTTCTTCGGGACAGAAATCGGAGTTAAATGCGTCATCAACCAAGAGGGAGGGGAACGCGTAGTCCGGCTGAATCCCAAGGCTTTCCTGATTTTGGTAGCCGACGACCCAACACCGCGTGGGATGGGCTCGCATGAACTGTGAGATGCGAATGAAACTGACGCCCAAAAGGGGGTACAGCAATAAAGGGAGGATCAGCACGGTGAACAACGTTCGACGATCTCGAAGCTGATCTCGTAGCTCCCGCATGTAGATGAAGCGAATATTTGAAAGCTGCATCAATGGGTTCCCTCGCTGGCGTCGAGGGAACGGCGTTGAAGCTGGAGTTCATGCATTGAAATCAGGCGGAAGAAGAGTTCCTCAACATCTTTTTCGCCGTGCTTCTCCCCCAGTTCTTCGGTGGGGCCTTCGTCCAAGATTTTTCCGCGGTACATGATGGCGACCCGGTCACAGAGTCGTTCGACTTCCCGCATGATGTGACTGGAGAAGATGATGCATTTGCCCGTTTCACGAAGGCTGGCAACCGTCCGCAGCACTTCGCGGGCGACGAGGACATCGAGCCCTGAAGTCGCCTCGTCAAAAATGAGGACTGGTGGGTCGTGAATCAAGGCGCGGGCGATCGATACTTTCTGTTGCATGCCTGTCGACATCTTTGAGCCCAAAACGTCCCGGATATCATTCATCTGAAACCGCTCAAACAGAAACTCCATCCTTTCCGTCAGGACCTGTTTCGACATTCCGTGGAGGCGACCAAAGTACTCGACGATTTCCCACGCGGTCATGCGATCGTAGACCGCCGTATTTGTGGAAACGAAACCAATACTTCGTCGGACTTTTCCTGGTTGCTTCTGAACATCGAACCCATTCACCGTGACCGTTCCTTCCGTAGGGGCGAGGACGGTGCTCAAGATTCGGAGGGCAGTGGTCTTGCCGGCTCCATTGGGACCCAGAAGTCCGTAAATTTCACCCGGCCGTGCGTCGAAGGAGACACGGTCCAACGCGGTGAACGATCCCTTTTTCAGGTCGGGATAGCTTTTGACTAATTCTCGCACGTGAATCATGAGTCGCTTTTCCGAAAGCGTCAGCGTCAACAAACGGCCTTGGACTCTTGGGGCGGCTTGAGGCATCGAGGGAAGAACCCCTTCGCCCGTTCTTTGCATTGAGGCGACCTAAGCCGTGGGACTATGAAAATCCCTGTTGAAGGCCCTTTCTGGTTTCGGTCCTATCGGATTTTCGTGTTGACCCACCTTTACCGATTTTCCCTTCATGCCTACCCCACGAGGCCGCCATTTTTTCATGCGGCGAGTCAGCTCAAATACGCCTTCATTAAAGGAGTACAACAGAAAGTCACGAAATCAACTTGCCTCAGTGGAAAGACTGGAGACTATGACCATGGCCCTGTCCCAGAACGACGGTTGGGTAAGTTTTGGCCAATGGGCAGGTTGAAAGGTGACTTGGGCAGCATCCGCGGGCGGCCGAACTTATTGGCTCTAATAATTTGGTGTTGGAGGGCGATACTGGCTGATGTCGATTTGCTGGAACCATGCGATGGTTCGTTCGAGCCCCTCCCGCAATTCGATGGTCGGTTGCCAATTCAGTCTTGATTTCGCAAGTTCGATGTCTGGCCGCCTCTGGGTCGGATCATCCTCGGGCAATGGCTGCTCAACCAGTGTGGAGGAGCTGTTGGTCAGCTCGATGACCAGTTGGGCAAGCTCGCGGATGGTGAATTCGTGAGGGTTGCCGATGTTCACCGGTTGGACAAGATCATCGGGAGCATTCATCAGTCGAATCATGCCTTCAATCAAGTCGTCTCGGTAACAGAAGGATCGTGTTTGGGAACCATCCCCGAAGATGGTAATCGCCTCGCCCGCCATCGCTTGCCGAATGAAATTTGAAACGACCCGACCGTCGAAGGGGTGCATTCGCGGTCCGTAGGTGTTGAAGATTCGGATGATCCTTACATCCAGTCCATTGGAGCGATGATAGTCCATGAACAGGGTTTCAGCGGCCCGTTTTCCCTCATCGTAGCAGGCGCGTGGGCCAATCGGGTTGACGCATCCACGGTAATCTTCTTTCTGCGGATGGACCTCGGGGTCGCCATAAACCTCGCTGGTCGACGCTTGCAGAACCTTGGCCCGACAACGTTTTGCCATCCCAAGCACGTGGATTGCCCCGAGGACCGACGTCTTCATGGTCTTGATCGGGTTGAACTGGTAATGGCCAGGTGCCGCAGGGCAAGCAAGGTTGTAGATTTCATCCACTTCCAACCAAACCGGGTGCGTGATGTCGTGGCGAATCAGTTCGAAATTGCCACAACCGAGAAGGCCGGCCACGTTGTTTTTTTGACTCGTGAAAAAGTTGTCGAGGCAGATAACGTCATGCCCCTCGCCGACAAGTCTCTCGCACAGGTGGGATCCTAAAAACCCTGCCCCACCGGTGACCAGTATCCTTTTGACCTGACTCAAATTCTCTGCCCCTTCACCGCCGCGTCATGGATTTCGGCCGAATTTCCCAAGGAGATCCGGTTAGATAAGTTTCGGAAGAGTCGGCACGCCGCTGCATTCCGTCGAGAAGGAACCATGACATCCGTAACTCGAGGCTCCGGATTGCACAGGAACTCGGGATTGTAAGCACATGATCTGGCCAGAGACGGTTTGCCTGAGAGTTCGAAAGTGACGGAGTGTGCTTCAGTGTGTGACCGGACCGCTTGGGTCTGCATGGGCGGGAAGAGCCTGCTTGGCTCGTCTGAGACGTTTCGATTTCTTGTTGACGGGTATTCTCGATTTGAGCAATGCCAGGCTTATTTGGAATTCCCTGTTTTCCGTCGACATCCGTCACTTCAATTTCGGGCCCTCTTTAATCTCGGGGGACACGACCAGCAACTTTCTAATCGAGAGCAGTGCCACCACCGGCAGTGCCGCGGCGAGGGTGAGGGCAAAGGACAGCCAACCGTGGGCTTGTGCGAGTTGTCCCAGAACGGCATAGCTGAGGCTCAGGCCAAGATTGGCGGCGGCAACCGGAAGGATGAACCGCCACCATTCGAGTCGATAAAGCCCAGCGACGAAAATCATGACTTCGCCGAGAACAGGGATTCCGCGAGTCATGACCAAGGCGATCGCCCCGTATCTCTGCACCAAAACGCGGGCCATTTCGACTTCTTGCGGATTGCAAAATTTGTTGACGATGGGGACACCAAAACCCCGGCTGGTGAGGTAACCCGCGATGGTGCCGAGTGTCAGGCCGACCCAGCAAAGTAGTCCGCCGCTTACCCATCCGAGGCGGGAGCCGAGTAGCGTTCCCAGAACACTCGACGGAATAGGAAGGAAAATGTCGACAACCAACAGGGCGGTGGTGAGGGTGCCAAACCCGAGTGGGTCCGATTCCGGGGTCAACCACTCCTGAACCTTCGCTTCCAACGACGAACCGAGAAGAAGGAACGGAACGATGGAGAGCAACGAGAGCCCCACAAGAATCACGGTGAAGCGGAGCAAGCTACGCATCGAGTGGTCGCTTAAGTGGTGAGCGGTAGGACGGACTGAAAAAAGCGAAACGCCTGTTCCAGAATCTGCTCGTCTGTCATTTTCTTAGCAGAAAGCAGGCAACGGATTCTGGCGGTCCGGATGACCCCTTTTTCCAACAGGGGTAGTTTGAGTTTTTGGTGGAGTGAGGCGGAATTGTTCGGGCTTGAGGTTGCGGGTTTGAAGTCGCTCAAGTGGATGATCGGTGTCACCTGCAATCCAGCACACTCAATCGTCGTGCATCGATATTTTTGGGCGAGCGTCTCATCCAAATAGGAGAGCGGCTGAGATTGTCGCTCAGAAAGTCGCTGGCTCGCCGACGCGGGCAGGCAGAAGTCTCGGATTTTTCCGGATGGAGCATACCATTCAAAGCTTGCGTCAGGTTGGGTGCCCAGCGTGCTCGTCTGAACCGAAACTCGCATATCGAGGATGGCCGCCTTGATCTCGGAATCTGTATGGAGACTCCAATAGACGGTGGGTGTGAGTTGGTTCTTCGCGCATTCCGCGTAACGACAAACCAGGTCGCTGCCTCGGCGGTAAATCTCAACAATGTCAGGACTGACACCCAGCAGGTTGCCCAGCATTTCCTGTTTGAAACCGGGGACCGCAACTCCGTTGACGCGGATTTCGGCAATCCCCGGGGAGGTCCGCTGGGCATCCATGTCGATTTCAAGTCGGGTCTGATCTGAAAGGTCGACCACGCCTGTGGCCCGCTGGTCTGCAAGTTTCCAAGTCATCTTGATCAGGATCGAGTCGGGTAGAAAGTGAAAATCGAGAGGGCGGTCGCTGGATGGGGAGTGTTGCTCTGGAGTCACGGCCCTGCCATCCAAACAAAAAACCCCGCTGTTACCCGTTTAAAGGTAGCAGCGGGGCCGGAACAGAGAAGAGGCCTTATGAATCGGACTGTGCGGACCACAGTTTGACGTTGCTCGCGATGAGCATCGTCGCGAAATGAATTGCACGAGAATCTAGCAGTTCTGACGGTCGAGGAAAACAAACTTGATCCAGAAAGCCAGATTTTTGTCAAGTTGCTCCTAAAAAGAGTGTTTTGGTTACCTAAGTTAACAAATGTCAGGTACGGTGGACTTCGGAGTTGCCCGCAGGTGGACCGCGACGGTTCCCGACCAGACCAGAAAGTCGGCTTTTGGCTGAGACCCGAGTCAACGCAAGGCTCCGAGGTGAGGCCGGTTTTCGACGGGCCGCGAATCAAATGTCGATGACGATCACGATTCTCAACGCAGGTTGGATGCATGTCTCCAAGTCACCCCATCGAGTTATGGCAAAAAGATTGCGTTCACGCGGCGCGTATTGGGGGTGAAATCCTGAAAGAGTATCAGGGGCGGGTGGTTCCGCATGAAAAAGGACCTCGCGATCTTGTGACTGAAGCGGATCTCGCTTCGCAAAAGGCCATCGAGCTATATCTCACCCAAAGGTTTCCCGAGCACCTGATCTTGGGTGAAGAGTCTGATCCGGAAACGCGTAGGCACGCTTCGGAGAATCCGGATGGTCGTGTCCGTTGGGTCATTGATCCATTGGATGGCACCACCAATTTCGTTCATCAATTGCCGAATTACTGTGTCTCAGTCGCGGTGGAACGCGACGGTGTGATTTGGGCGGGCGCCGTTTACAACCCTGTCTCCGATGAGTGTTTTCATGCAGGGCGAGGTTTTGGAGCTTGGCTGAATGATCGGGAACTCAAAACGAGTCGATGCATCAAGCTGGAGGAAGCTTTGCTGGCGGTCGGGTTTTCTGCCGGGATTCAACGCGGAAGCGTTGAGGTGCGTCGGTTCGAGGAACTGCTCTATCAAGCGCGGGCGATCCGCCGACTTGGCTCCGCAGCTTTGAACCTCTGTTATGTTGCCGCAGGCCGCTTGGACGGTTTTTTTGCGACAAGTGTGCGGCCTTGGGATGTCGCGGCAGGGATTTTGCTGATTGAGGAGGCTGGAGGGATCGTGACGGATATTCAGGGAAAGCCGTTTGATCTGATTCGCGCGCACGTTGCGACGGCCGCCACTTCGGCGCTGCACGAGCAAATGGGGCAGCATCTTTTCACCGTGTCTTGAAGGCGTTTCGAGTGGCGAAGACGACTCGTTTCTTAACGTCGCCGCATGGACGGATGAGTCGGGCCAAAGAACCCGGGCTAATTTTGTGGAATTTCCCTTTAATTAGGGGGGGCTTCGGTCAAGTTTCTTTCGTCCCGTTGATCCCTATGAGTAGAATGTTAGTAGTGCGATTTTGATGGGTGTTGAACGGTTTTCCAAGCGGGTCTATTCACTTTCGCCCGCCAATACTTATCCACATGTGGAACCGTTCAAAACGCCAGCTGCGGGTTAAATCTCATAACTTGCCGGTGGCGGTTCCCTGACCCGTTTGAAGCGGGGAGGAATTGTCAGGACTCATGGGTTATCGTCGGTTCATTTTCAAGAGCGAAGTCTGCCGCTTGATGTAAAAAATCTTGGGCACGGGCTCTCGGAAAGGCGTTGACCAACGGATGGATCCTCAGTGCTGGCTCGGACGCGAGTCTTCCTGAATCGTAGGAATCGAGACACGGAGTCCGCGAGGAATGTTGGAAGGTTTACGGTCAGAGTGTCGTCACTTGCAATGACTTGCGTGGCGTTCGACGAAGTCGTTTGTACCGGACGCAGCGTATGAAAGTAGGCTCGTCGAATCCAGTCGAGAAGCGAGGAAAACGTAGGGCTGCCATGCATCGTTTTCATTCGTTTGACGAAGGTGGTGGGTCGTTGTTTTAAATGATTTGGATCTGATGCAGTGATAGTTGTTCGAGAGCAATCCGAAATTTCGGAGCGAGTTTCGCGAGCCAAAAGGCTGTACGCGACGCTTCTGCTTTCGTCGAAGATCCTTTTGTTGAACGCGTTTTTTTTGTTGATCATTGGATCATCCACGCCTCTTCGGTCGCAGGAAACCGAGGAATCAAATGGTGCGGCAACGCCGGGGCGGCTTCAAATTGAAGAATCGCCACTCGATACGGTCTACCTAAAAAGGCAAGATGGGACATTCGTCCCTTATTTCAATATTCCGTTTGAGGTTTTTGAGAGCCTCTACGAACAGTACGTGGGTGGTCAAGGCGACGCACTGCCGGAGGCTTACACGGTTCAGCGGATGGGGATTGAGGGCAAGGTACAAGCCGACCCTCGTGAGGAGCTTGCCAACCTCAAGATCCGACTTCGCATTCAGCCCCACCGGGAAGGTTGGGTTCGCGTGCCTTTGCGTCTGGGCGGCAGCACGTTAACCGGTTGGTCGAAGTCCAAACCGGATGACACAATCTTGATCAGTCTTGATCGGTCCAATGAGTACGTCGCCTGGATACGGAGTGCCGAAGATCAAGCGATCGAGGTTGAATTGGACGTTGTTGCACGAGTCGCAAGGCAGGCAAATCAACGATTGTTGAGACTTGCCCTTCCTACCACCGCAGTGTCGCAGCTTTCTCTCGAACTACCCACCAATCAGCTCGATGTCACGTTCTCGTCGGAGAAACTTCTGCCCGAGACTCGGCCACTTTCTGGAGGTCGGACAAGTTTGTCGGTCGCAGGTGTTTCTGGAGACGTGGAACTGAGGTATCGAGCACCGGTGATCTCATCCGCGTCCGGTCTGAGCGTGGTGAATGAAATGACGGTACAGGTCGATGGGCCGGACCTGATTCGTTATCAAGCGTCTTTGAATGTCACCAGTTTGAATGGACAGGATCGATCTTTCATTGTGCGGTTGCCTACCGGTACCCGGTTTGATGCGACAGAGCAGTTGGAACTCGATATTTTACAACTCGAGCCGGACGATCCCATTCTTGCCGACCTTGACCCGAACTTTGCTTACCTCCGGGTCGCTTTTCCCAATCCACTGGAGAAGCCAACTCGCGTGGTCTTATTTGCGAGCCGGAGTGATGATGTTTTCCTGCCAGGGACTGAAAGTCGATACGAAATCGACTTGGGCGGTTTTGAGGTAGTGGATGCCGTGCGCCAGAGCGGGACGATTCTCCTGCTGAGTTCACGCGACTGGAGACTGGATTGGGAGCCAGGAAGGTTCGTCCGTCAGGTTTCACTGGATGACACTGACCGCGACCGACCGAATGCGACTGCCCGCTTTCGTTTTTCTCGGACGCCCATTCAATTGCAGGCGGAGCTTTATCAGAACGTCTCTCGAACAGCCTGCGAACCAACTTACTCCGTTGTGATTGGTGAAGCGCAAATCCAACTGGCGTGTCAATTCAAGTACACGTTCTCTGGCCCCAGGCCGACGACGGTACTGGTGGACTCGCGGGGTTGGGACTTGAACGAGGCTCAATTCGGTGTTGCCAATTTGGTCAGGCAGGTCACGCTTGATCCCAATTTACCAGGACGCTTTCGATTGGAACTTGATGCGTCGCTGCCCGATGAGGCATTTGATTTGTCCCTTGAACTGACACGGCCGATTGAAGATTCGGGGGAGGATGTTGCCATTCCACTACCGGCTCCTGTGGTCAGTACGCTCTCGCCCGCTGTCACGACCGTCCGGACGATCAGCAATCTTGAACTGGTCTTGCCCATTTCGACAGCCACCGAGGATCTCCAGCCGATTGACGTGGCCGACCCCCCAGCATCTGAGGAGTCCGCCGTTACGGTTCGTCTCGGAGACCTGAATGCTGTTTCAGAGTTGTACTGTGATGTTCGGCCTCGACAGCAGCGCAAAACGGTCGTTTCCACGATTGACGTGGTTTCCAATCAACCGGACTGGCGTGTTCAGCAAAACCTCAATTATCGGGTTGAGTTCTCACCCATGCGTACAGGCTACCTGGCAGTGCCAGCCGCGGTGGTGGCGTTACCCAGTTTTGAATTGAGGCTTGAGGATCAGCCCCTTCGATCTCAGGTATTGCCGGGCGAAGTCGATTCGTTCGGAGAGACATTGCAGTTGGTTCAATTCGAGCTGCCTCAACCGCTGACCGGAGCATTCGAAATTCAATCGCGATTCCTATGGCCAGCCGTCGTTTCCGATTCGGAGAATGAGCGTCAAACATTGAACATTCCCGTGGTCACGCCGGTCCAAACTCTCGACACTGGATTGCTTCCTATCGGAGATCCTTTCGCAGGACCCCTTGCCGGTTTGAGCGTCTTTCCACTCGGCGACCTTGCCCAGACGGTGGGAATACGAATGCCGCGCTCGATGTCAATTTTATCCAACTCGAATCGGTGGGAACTCGAGGAAAAACCGGATGCAGGAACGGAGCGGAATTATTTACTGACGAAACTTGATCAGCAGACGGTTCAGGCGGTCGAAATGACATTGGGCAACAAGCGAGAGACGCTCTCTGTTGGGTCGACCAGGGTAGGAGGGGCTTGGGTCCAGTCTCGAGTGACCCCTCAATTTCGCAGTGAGCGAGTCGCGTTTCAGGTGGAGACCCGCGACCCGAGAATCCAGATTAGCTTACCCCCAAATGCTGAATTTACTGAATTGGCGGTAGATGGTGTCCGGCAGTTGGACGCGGTGGACCGTTTGAACGGAGAGCAGTTGGAGGTCGAGTTTGATGATTTGGTTCGACGCTCCAGTCATACGGTGGAGTTGTGGTACCGTTTCCCGCGAAGTCGGCAGAACGATCGGCGGTTGGATTTTGCCATGCCCAAGCTTGCTTCGACGGATTGGGTGGATCAAGTCTACTGGGAGGTTGTGCTACCTTCTGATGAACTCATGATTCTGGGACCTGGGACGCTGGTCTCGGAGAATGAACTGAAATGGAAGGGGCCCTGGATGCTGTCTCAGGCGTCTGTTTCGGCAAGTTGGCTAGAGGAATGGGTCGGCGTAGAACATCAAACTCAAGCTTCGTCAAAAAGTCACCGGTACGTTTACAGCGGATTCGGTCAAGGTCTCGAGGCGAAGATCTGGACGGCTAAACGTTGGGAGATTTTGGGAGTGGTTTGCGGGTCCATTTTCCTGAGTGGCATGCTGCTGGTTCATCTTTCCTGGCTACGCCGACCCGTGGTGATGCTGCTTTTCGGGTGTGGAGTAATGGGGCTTGGACTCACGCTCGAACCCATAGGTCAGTTATTCGTTCAACTCGTGGTGTTCTCGGGTGTGTTTGTCGGGTTGAGTCTGTTCTTGCGGAAGCTTTGGCCTGAACCTGAAGTTCGCCTCTCCGTACGAGCGGTGGCACCCCAGGCAAAGGCAGCCGTTGCATCGACTGAGCAGGAACTCGATCCTGACAGTGTTGATCGACCCCACGTAACTGAGGAGGTGGGGTCGACGCAGACAGCGGGGGAATTGGCGACATGATGAGCACCAGACTCTCCAAATTCGCCACCTTCGAGATCTTGGTTTTAATCGTCGGGCTGGCGATGGTCGGACCTCAGGGATGGGGGCAAGATTCGGTCAATCCCGAGGGGTCCGTCGAGATCTGGAAACTGCGTCGGATTCTAGTGCCGGAGTCTCAACTGGACGCCGTGATTCGAGGCCGTTACATGCCGCTTGATTTCAAGAGGTTCCAGAACCTCATCGATTTGAATCAGCAGCGCGCCAATCAGGTGAATTTTTGGCCGCTGGAACAGATTTCGCTTCACGGGGAAATTCGACCTGATGGAGAACTTATTGGTCAGGGATTGATGCGACTTTCTTCAGCCGACGTGCAGGAAGAGTGGTTTTCGCTTCGTCCACCCTCCTGCTACATGGGAAATTTTCGCTGGCGAGATATTGATGCTGCGAGTGCTCGGGTTGGCATGGGAGAGGGGCGACGCTGGTACGTCGAAAATATCGAGGCGAAATTATTGGAGTTTGACTGGTCGATGTTGCCACAGAGGATTGCGGCGAAACCGGGACGGAACGCTGCTCCAACCGACATCGAAAATCAACGAAGTTCCAATCTGGTTTATATGTTCGAGTTGCCGGAGTCTTCACAGACCTTAATGTCGCTTCGATGCCCAAGAGGCTGGACGGTGTCCACGGATCATGGATGGTGTCGGGTTTTGGAGTTTGCAGGCGAAGTTGACGATTTCGACATGGCCTTATGGAATATCGACTTTCTTCCCGGGGGAAGACGCAACCTATTGATTCAACGCTCTAGTGGCATTCCTGAACCAAAGAAAAAAACGAGTTATCGCAGTGACACGGATTTTCGGGTGGGTATCGGTGTGGTGGAGTCGACCACGCGTTTTCGCTGGCAGGGGAACACCGAAGAGTTTTTGCCGGTAACGTTACCGTCAGGATGGACCGTGATGCGGGTTCGTTCGTCAGGTGAGGAACTTCCCTATCAGGTTCAGGAACAAGAAGGGGAGAGGCGCGTTACGGTTTCAATTGGCGGCAGTGATGACAATCCTGATGGTCTCGAATTGGTTCTGGAGAGGTATTTCGATCTGTCCAGATCGCTACGGCTTGAAATGCCCAAGATGCGTGGTATTTGGACGCAGGGTTCTTTTTCGCTCGATCTGGATCCGGTGCTGCGAACGCAGGAACTGTCGGTCTTCGAGGCCGATTGGACACACCGAACCATGGAGAGGGGGAACACGGAGGGGGGGCCCGCACCGAAATTGTCCGCCGAGTGTTATTCCGAGGATGCTTCACTTGAACTCAAGATGGAGATCGCCGACGGAATGCCTCGGGGGTTGGCCTACACGGAAGTGACTGCGGAAGGAAAAAAACTGAATGCTGTGGTTAAACTTTGGGGGCAGACGTCCAACGAATCGTCGCTGAAGTGGCGATTCCCTCTCTCCTCAGGTTGGATTGTTGATCAGGTTGCACTGGTTGACACTGACGGGCTGACCACTTTGGATTCGATTGAATCTTGGGACGTTACCGAGGGTGAAGCGTCTTCACTCGTGGACATCCAGTTGAAGCAATCCTACTCGGCAGGAACCGAAATCTGCCTCCGGCTTGAAGCTCATCTTCTTGCTTTCCCGACGCCTCAAGATCGTTTGCGGCCTAAGACGCTTGGAGTGGTGGATCTCGGCCTGAAGGAGGGATGGCAGCATTGGCTGGGCGTTCAGGCTCAGACCCCGTATCGTTTCATTTGGTCAGGACTATCGAACCGTCCGATCAAGCCGCTTCCAACGGATGACCGGATTCGCAATTCCGCCGAGGGCATGAACGACCGGCAAATTCAGCTGATCGAGCGGGGTGGTAATCCTGGAGTTTTCAGGATTCAAACGGAGGCGGGAGAGCCATTTGACGCGGATTGTCTTGTGGATTGCGTGGTCTCGGATCAGACCGTGGTTCAACAGATAAGGATCCATTGTCGCCCGGTGGATTCCCGGCTCCGACGTTTGAAGCTCAGATGGCCTCAAGCTCGGACAGGGGTTTGGACCTGGAGGTTGGAGCGATCGGGTGGTTTATTGTCTCGATTGCTAAATCCTGTGGAAGAAATTGATGCCACGACTCAGAATTTGATAACCCTGTTGCAATGGAGCGAAGGGCTCGATGAGCCCTTCACAATTGTCGGGGACCTTAACCAGAGATGGACCGGCCAATGGTCTCCACAGGTTCCGCTGATCGATGGTGCCACTCGTATCAGCGGTGCATTGACCGTTTCGACGGATTCACGCGGCTTGTTGGAACTGAATCGGAGTCGACTTGATCGTCTCCCGTTTTTTGCGGCCAAGGTGAATGCATCAAACCGGTTATTGGGCGTTTTTGATTTGACGACCGTTCTGACTCAGCGTTCCGTGGGGGCGGACCAAATTGTCGTCGCTCCAGTTACCCCGTCGAACGCTGGGGTGATGATCTGGAATGCTCAGTTGGATAGTTGGCCAAGTTCCACAGCTGCACGACATCAATTGACGTTTGAGGTGGAGGCTCACGGCCCTACGGCTCTCAAATTTCAGCCTCCGCGTGACGCGGTACTGCGCCGCGTCGTGGTCAATCAAAAGCAGGTCGCGGCCAGTGAGATCGAACAGTTGGAGTCCGGAGAGACGAGATGGGTTTTCGATTTGGATGCGGTGCCCATTCGTCATGCATTGACGCTTGAATTTACGACGTCGGATCATTTGAGCCAAGCTTTTGAAACTTTGGTTCCTCCGCTTCCTGAAATTGATGCGAAGTGGTTAAACATTGACTGGCAAGTCCATCTGCCCAAGGGGTACCGAGTCCGGCATTCCGGGTCGCTCCCGCAGAACTGGGATTTGGGTCGCTGGTCCAGTTGGTTGTTGCAACGATGGACGGGGCTGGACCTCGAGCCTGAGGCTCATACCAGTCGAGATGCGTCATCATTAGAAGTCGACTTGACGTTCGGAAACCGTCCCTTGTCCGAGGAGCGGGTGTCTTGGAGGGAGGGCATCAATCGGGGGACCCAGCTGAAGCTAGAAAAGGCAAGCTTAGCAGTCGGTATCGACTGCATAATTGCCTTCGCGTTTGCGGGGGTTTTACTGTTTGTTGTGGGGGGACGTCGATCCCTTCTCTGGACGGCAACGGGCTTGGTCGCGGTGATCATTTTGTGGGTCCCGACGGGATGGCAGCACTGGACAGATGGTCTAGTGCCCGGATGTATCCTTGCGCTTTTGATTCAAGCTTTGAACTTCTCAGGGTACCCGAGAAAAGTCAGTGCGACGACTTACGGTACTCTCGGGCATGCCGGTCAGCTGAAAGTGACTGCGGGTCTCTTCCTTCTGGCAGGCGTGATGGCGTCCAGCCATTTTGCCCACCCCTGTTTTGGGTATGCTCAGGAAGGCATGGAGACACGCTCGGAGAGTCGATGGGTGGATGTGATTATTCCCGTCGACGAAGAAGGTCAACCTGCTCGAGATCTGATTTACCTCCCCAAGGAATTCAAGGATCAGCTTCTTAAAACAACGCCTTCGATGAAATCTGAAAATCCCTGGATCGTCGAAGGCATTCAGCATGTGGTGGATATCGAGAGCAACAGTTTTGGTGAAACGAACACATGGAAAATGGTGAGCCGTGTGAAGCTGCGAACGCTTCGAGATAATGTTCGGTATGTTCTGCCGTTTCAGACGGGGCAGGTTCTCGTCTCCGCAGAACAAATTCAGCTTGACCAAAATGGAGTGACCGTTTTGGGGACGCCACAAAACGGTTTGACGATCGAGATCGAAACGGCCGGTCTTCACGATCTGGTGATTCCCGGGACCGTTCTCACGGCTGCAGCCGGAGATGGTTCGTTCACATGGAATCCACCAGAGGTGCCCAATTCCGATTTCCGGTTCAATGGCCTCTCTGAGAGTGGTTGGGAACTGGGCACGATCACCCCACCGGACTCGTCGCAGGATCTTGGGGCAGATCGGTTGCGATTTCGGGGCAACTACAACGCATTGCAGTTTCGGAAACGTTTTGGAGAAAGTCCCCCGGAAAAAGAGCTGCCCGATGTCCGGGTTGCCGAGACAGTTTCGAAAAAGGGTGAAGACCTTTTCGTGACGCTTTGGTTCCGGTCTTTGGATACCCAATCGCTTCCCAAAATACTTCTTTTTCAAGTCGAGCCCGGATGGGAGGTTCAAGGAAGCCCCTACCCCGAGGAGGTCGAGTTTCGCTTGAGTCGGCAGGGTGAGCAGACGAGTTGTGAATTGACTTTGACATCAGAACAAGGCCAGGATTTGGTGGCGATTCGGCTCAAACGGTCGGAGCCCGTGGGGGTTGGCTGGTGTAAGCTGCCCGTACTTGTGACGGACGCATTTGCCGTCGAAAGTCGTCAACTGGTTCTCATGGGCCCCTTGGATACGCAGTGGGCGTATGCCCGTCCTGGCAGTCCCTTTGCCGACCAAATCCGTGCGGACCTGAAACCGGAGTGGTCAGATGCTCAAATTGCAACCATGGGACTTTCCAAGACAGAGACCAGTGCGGTGGTTTTGCCAGCTGAGTTCGGAGATGAGTTCCTTGAATTAGGGCCCGACACACCGGTTTTATCCGCAGATCAACAAATTGAACTGGCCCTCGGATGGGAAAAAACCACGTTTCGTGGCTCGGCGTTGGTCAGTGTCATGCGTGGAAATGTTCGATCGGTTGAACTGGATGGCAATCAACCTTTCGAATTGTCGGAGTTGAAGCTGACTCTCGAAGGTGAGTCTCAGCCCGCCGATGTGACGCCCCTCACCCCGTCTCGATATTTGGTCACATTTCAGGATGAGGTCAACAGTGTTTTTACGCTCCAATTCGCCGGTGAAATCCTCGACCGACCGGCCGAAGGTCCTCTCCCCGCGATTCAAATTCGCGGGATTCAGGACATCGTTTATCGCTGTGATCTGACGCGTGACCCACTCATGACCACACTTCTTGTTCCATTATCGACCAGCTCCGAAGCTGTGGAAGAAGACTTCACGCGAAATGAATCTCCTGCAGTCGAGTTGGATTTGAACATGCTTGGTGCCGATCTGAAGAGATTCGGAAGAGCGAGTTTTAAGACCGATGGCCAGCAAGTCGCTGAGCTTCAGCAGAAGTGTCGACTGAGGTTGAAGCGTGCTCGGCATGCCGTGTTGGACGAAATGCTGGTGACGTACAACCGCGAAAATACAAAGTGGAATCTGTCCGTTTGGGCGAGGGTATCTGAAGACGAGCCTTGGGGACTGAACGTGGTTGATATGGAGATGCCCGAAGGATTCTTACCGAGTGATGAGGGAGGGCAGGGGCGTTGGTTGGGTTCCGAGGAGGCGGAGCCGAACCGGCAGCGACGCTGGGTATCGAACGCATTGATTTCGCCCGGAGAGTGGTTCGTGCTGCGGGGGACGCTGCCGCGATTTCCCAATGGAGACGGCCACCCAAAACTCGTTTCCCCGCAGAAGGTCAACCTTCGGTTCGCGCTCCCCAAGGTTGGGCAGGAGGATACGTTTTTATGGCAACACAACAGCAAGGAAGTCTCGTCGCAGCCCGATGTTGAGGACGGTCGTTTGAGTGCGTCAGACGAGTGGATCGTCCTGCAACTAGAATCAGCAACCGAAAAAATCCGGTTGGCTGGTAAGCCATTGTTGGTGCGGCCTACGAGAGTCCATCTCGCGGAACATCGCGTCTCACCACACCAGGTTGGATTCCACGTTCAGAGCCGTTTTTTCGTCGACCCCGCGGGGCGGACTTCGATTCCGCTGAAGATACCCTCCAGCTTCGACCTGCTTGCGGTGGAGGTGGACGGGCAACTTCAAGATACGGCAAGAGAAGGGCAGAACATTATCCGGCTTACGAATCGCGAACTCCCCGAAGAGGTTACGGTTTGGTGTTTCGTATCAGCGAGTGAGGGCGATAGCCTGAACTGGGACCAACAACCGCTGCCTCAACTCTCAGGCTCGGCGGAGGTGTCTTTGCTAGCGATTCGAAACATTGAGGGGAGAAGCGGACAGTTTTCGGTAAACGGAGGGCGGGCCATTGCTGCTGAAGCGTGGAAGCAACAACTTTCAAACTCGATTCAGAAAGTACTTCAGGTAAGCTCGACCAACACCCAGCTCAGTGAGAAGAAATTGGCGACCTGGATTGAATCGTGGGAGTCACAATCCCCATTTTTCAACGAAGACGGAGATTCAAAATCATCTGAAATGCGTACCCGCGTCAAACTAGGTGATCAGGGCGACTTGGTTTGGAGGAAAATTGAAAATCTGGATCGTATTAAGCAAGGTCCAAACCGGTTGCCATCTATTTCTGTAGGCGGGAATTGGCAATTTTATGAGGCGGAAGCTTCTGAACAGGAACTGAGCATTTCGGTCGATCAATCAGACACCCGTTCGTCATGGCGACTTTTTTGGGTCTCGCTTGGGGCCACCCTCACGCTTGGCATGGTGCAGCTGGGTGCTTCCCGTTTGAGTCGGCAGTCCAGAGTTGGCTTGACCCTGCTTTTGCTAATGACGATTGTCGCGATGGCCAGCGTTTATCTTGGACCGCTCTGGCTTGGAATCTTGTTGGTGGGCGTGTTGGCTTTCGGCTTGGTGAGGATCATCATAGGGCCCGAAAACTACCCTGTTTGAGCTGTTCACTTCGAGTTCCCGCTCCCGATCGAGTCGGTGGTTTTCTGGTCAAATTGCCGTCTAGCGGGTCGTTTTTGGGCTCGGGAGGTTTCGTATTGGCAGCTTTTCGACCTTCTGATAATCTACCGCCAGCTTTGGAGATCGCAGTGAAGGATCACTGTTGATGAGCTTCTCCCGGATCAAGCTGACTGCGTGATGGGGAACACGGAAGAAGGAGTCACCATGCACCACGAAGGGAATTGTAAGGTGAAGGTGCACATTCGCTGGATGATCCGTCGTGACATGACGGATGTGTTGCAAATTGAATCACAAGCATTTGAATTTCCATGGACAGAGGAAGATTTCATTCGGTGCTTGAGGCAACGTAATTGCATCGGAATGGTCGCAGAGCATGAAGACCAGGTGGTCGGATTCATGATCTACGAGTTGCACAAAAACCAATTACATATTTTAAATTTTGCCGTCTGTTCTGAGTTTCGACGTTTAAGCGTCGGGGCCCAAATGGTCGGAAAACTCATTGGAAAGCTTTCGCCGAATCGAAGAAACCGAATCATGCTTGAGGTGAGAGAAACAAATCTCTCCGCTCAGGTGTTTTTCAGGAACCTTGGGTTTCGTGCGGTGTCCGTATTACGCGACTACTACGATGATACGACCGAGGACGCTTATGTCATGAGCTTTCGTTGTCGAGACGAGCAGGCTGAAGAAACGTCGGCTCAAAATCGAATCACTCGTCTGGCTGGTTAAGTTTTCAGTCGTCGATGAAAAGGGCAAAGATCGAGCCGAATCTTAAATAAGATTCATCTGTGTTAACAGAAATATAGGTACTCGTGTCGCAAGGCATCCAAGTCCAAGAGGGCGACCGAGCGGGGGTTGGCTCGATAAACCGCACCCGGATTAAAGATCAAGGTTTTGCCCTTCTGCTCCACCCGTGTTTGGTGCGTGTGTCCGTGGATTACCAGATCAAATTGCTGTGAATCAATAGCGTTGGCAAGCATCCGTGGTTGGTCGCCGTGAACGAGTGCGATTTTCCGGCCATTCAAACTCAATTTCGCCAGTTCGCCATGCCAGTGATGCCCGGCATCTTCAGCGGCTTTCGCCATGACTTCAGGGTAGCGATCGCAGTTTCCGTGGACAAAGTAGCAAGGGCGATCGTTGGGGAACATGCGAATGATTGTCTCACTGCCGATGTCTCCAGCGTGAAAATACGCCTTAGGTCGGTAGGGTTTCAGAGCGGCGAGTGCGGCTTTCGTCAGTCTTTCGTGGCCGTGCGTGTCCGAAAGGACCGCGAGCCAATACTCGTTTCCATTGTTCATTTTGGCAGTGGTGATTTTCACCCACACCCAGATGGTAGGGTAAAAGTAATGGGGTGAGGTTACGAAATACCCTGTCTTGCACACGGCCCCGCTTTCGTTTTCTTAGACGCGGGAGGCGATCCCATGATCCCGTTCCAGTGGGCTCGTGATGAAGCGGGCCATCTTGTTGTTGTCGCATTCTGGAAACGCGCGGAATGAGGGTCAGGGGACGGGTTGGATGGAGACACGCTGATCCTTGATTTCAAAGGTGAGTGCAAGGGGCTTGAGAACCTCTTGTAGCAGTTCTTCAAGGGATACATCCGTCACGTCAATGGCGATGCGTTCTTCCAGTTTCTCACTTGCTTTTTCGGAAAATTCGAATTCCAAGCCTAATTGCGTACCCAGGTAATCCGTGGCCTGTTTCAATGTTGCCGATTTGATTTTCAATGTCAGGGCTTTGGCCCCGTCAGTGGGTTGCCTTGGTCGGGCAGGTTTACCCGAAATCCAGTCCCTTACCTGCTTGTGAATTTCGGAGGGTCCGTCAACTGCCAGGAGTCGGCCATCGATTCGTAGTCGTGCCATTGGAAACTCTTTTTTCCAGACTTCGATCGGTGGAGATTGTGATGTTTTAAGACGATAGGTTTCGGTCAGGCTGATATTTCTGGGGTAGGCGATGACTTGAATTGAATTCCCGCCGGGCTTCCATTGGTAGGAAGAGCGGAAGCCAGCCAGAGTGAGAGTTAGGGCTGATGGAAAATCCATATCAGGCATGGTTCTACCTGCCCAAAGATCATGGGGAAGCTGGTCGACCCCCTCGGCAGTAACGCGAAATTCCTTTGCAAGGTTCTGTAAAATTTGACGGGGCTCGCTGGGTTGTTTCCAGGCCCAGGGGCGTTCCGTCAGGAGTCGTCTCGCTGTGGTCCGGTCGCCCTCGCGAATTTGTTTTTTCTGCAGTTCGGTTAGTGTGGCGAGTGTGCTTGAGATTTCTGGGGGGCCCAAGTAGATGCCCCAATCCAAGATCGCGCAGCCCAGATTGGCGGATTCCGCGAGTTGTTGAATTCGATCGCGAAGGGGTAAAGGAGGCGTCTTGATACTAATTCTCTGGTTGGGGTCCACCGTGCGATCCAAAAAGATGCAGACCTTGTAGACCTCTTGAAGCGTCTGAATTCCGTCTTTGATTCTTCCTTCCGACAGGCTAAGTGGATCGACTTCTGCAAGGACCTGTTCCAGACGGGCTTCGGTCACCCAGTCTTGACATCGGGCATTCTGTGCGGTCACCGACACGATTGATCCAACCATCAACGTGACCTTCCAAAGACTACAGCCAAGGGATCGCTTTCGCGGGATCATGTGAGTTTTCCCTTTTTCTCTGGAGTTCCACGGACACGCATGGCACAGGGACTTCTAATTTCAAAATCCATCACCTTCACGAATGTGCCCTTCGAGCCAAGTCTTATAAACACTTCTACGCGTCGCAATGGAGCGCTGCTCGGCTTTTTAATTGTATCGCCCCCAGAGGCGAATTAAACTGGAAAGGGTAAAGCAAAAACGCCCTGTTTTACGCTTTGATTTCGTGATGTTCCGAGGCGATGACGCTTTCGAAATGCGTCGGCTAATGCTCCACAATAATCTAAGTCCCGATTTAGATTGCAATCTTGAGCAAGGTGTTATGCGTTGAATTCATCGTCTCAAGCACCCATACTCGACCAGATCTATTTGAACTTTCTGAGAGATCAAAATTCAGCGGAGTTCGTTCATTCGGTCGCACAGACTTATACCTTGGTGACGCTTGCCCGGTTATCCGCTTACGGTTCGCGCGTGACTCGGCGTGGGGCGATGCTCGCGCTTTCAATGCTTGGTGACTATTCCGTCAATAAAGTTCTCGGGCGTGGCTTGGTGGACGGGGATCGGGCGGTGCGATTGATCGCGGATAACGGCATCCGAACCATCTGGTTTCGTTGCGGTTCGACCAACCAGCAACTCGAATTGCAGAGCCTCCAACGACTGAATGATCATCTCCGATTTGAGGAAGCCGTAGATCGGTCGTCCGGGTTGATTGAGACGACACCGTGGATTGCGGAGGGGTGGAATCAGCGCGGGATCGCTTTGTTTCATCTCAAGCGATTCAATGATAGTGCGAATGACTATCATCAAGCGCTTGAGCTCAATGCCTATCATTTTGCAGCGGCCGCAGGAATGGCTCATTGCTATCTCAAAATGCAGCAACCTCAGTACGCTCTGGAAACATTCCGTCGTGCGTTGACTTTGAATCCAGACCTGCAGTCGGTCCGCATGCAGGTGGAATACTTGGAGCGAAGTCTTTAAGAAAACGGTATCACCGAGGAAAAAACTCGGGTCGCTGTGTTTGGAAAGCGACGCGTTCCAGATCGCCGCTTCACGTTCTCTTCATTCTGGGGCACTGTTCAATCTGGGGAATTTGAGGTCCGTTCGTTTGGGCCTTTTTGCTCGGACAAAACAGGCAAGATCTGACTCACAAATCGGGCGATCGCCTTTAGTCCGTTCGACTTGAGGGTACCTTTACATGCGTCTCGGCTTTCGGACGAACGAAGGTACGTGACGAAGGGGCGACTTGATTAAGAATTCGAGTTCCTGGACGCTCTTGACCGCCTGTTTGCATTGGCGGTTCGGCCTTGAAATCGTTATAGTGACCCGCTGGGTATGCGGTTCGATGATCATTCTTGAAAGGGTTCATTTATGAGAGCAGTTAGAGTCTCTCTGTCATGTTTTCTCCTGCTCGGGCTGGGAATGACAGCTCTGGCGAAGGACGAAGCGACAGAGAAAGTCGACAAGACCATGGAGGCATACCAGCAGGCTTATCAGAAGCTACTTGCTGAGTACCAACGAGAGCAGGATGCGGAAAAGAAGCAGGCAATCGTGGGTCGCTTGCCCGAGATTTACAAAGAGTTCGCAGAAAAATTCCAAGCGATCTCCGAGGAATACCCGAAAACGGATGGTGCCGCTTCAGCGCTTGCCATGGTGAGTCAGTTTGCACCACGCCACCCGGACACCAAGTCGCTGGCGGATGCTGCTAAACAGAGCTTATTGGCCGAGCACATCAACAGTAAGGGCTTGGTTCCTGCGATTGGCATGTTGGGCCGCGATGCTTCGGTTCTCGACAAATTGATCAACGAGTCAACAAGCCGGGAAGTTCAAGGCGTTGCGCTGTTTTACAAGATGAATGCAGCCAAAGGCCGCGAGTTGACAGAACAGAATATCGCTGAGGTCAAACCTCTTATTAAGCGGATCCAGAAAGACTACGGCGATGTGCATCTCATGCTTGCTGGAGGCATGGACCGTGGAGCGTTGGCTGATTTGGTAGGCAATGAGCTTTTTGCTTTTGAAAACTTGCGCGTTGGAAAACAGGCGCCCGAAATTAAGGGCGAGGATGTGGAAGGTGTAGCGTTCAAGCTCAGCGATTACCGAGGTAAAGTAGTCGTCGTTGATTTTTGGGGAGACTGGTGAGGACCTTGCCGGGCGATGTACCCACACGAGCGGTCGCTCGTGAAACGACTTGCAGATGAACCTTTTGCTCTGATTGGTGTGAATAGCGATCCGAAACCCAAGGTGGTCAGTGCCCTCGAGCGGGAAAATATCACTTGGCGCTCGTTCTGGGATGGTGGAAACACCTCCGGACCGATCGCGTCGAAATGGAATGTTCGCAGCTGGCCGACCATCTATGTGCTGGACCACAAAGGTGTCATTCGATACAAGAATGTGCGTGGTGAAGCGATGGACCAGGCGGTGGATAGACTCTTGGCGGAAATGGCCGAAAAGAGCGAGTGATTTTGAAAGATCGTCGTGCTTCCAGACCGGCGAAAAGAATTGCACCCAATCCGGAGAGCCTTGAATTCATGATTGAATTCGAGGCTTTTTTGGGTGGTTCAC
>JAKVCA010000032.1:50432-79076 GCA_022448315.1 Pirellulaceae bacterium
TATGTTCAAGCTGGAACTCGGAACTAGGGGGTGGCGTTTTGTCGCTTGCCAATACAGAAGAGGTGCTTCTCACCTCGTATGAACCACTGGCCATCCGCAATGGCCGGAGAGCTCGAGCACCATTCCCCGAGTGGGTTTTCAGCAAGCACCTCGCAAGTGGGGCCCGGTTTGACAATTTTGACAATGCCATCGTCGGCAATGAATGCGACCTGACCGTCAAAGGTGACGAGTGAGGCGCTGTAGCTGCGACCCAGTCGCTCTTGCCAAACTCGGGTGCCGTCGAGCACGGAAAAGCAGTTTGCGGTGCCTCGGTCATCTGCGACCACGAGATAGTTGCCCACGACCACCGGTGAAGGGACATAGCAACGGGCGTTCGTGACGTGCCAATTGACGTGGCTATCGGTAATGTTGCCCGCGCCACCGCCGTTGATCGATATCACGTGGTACGTCGGATAGCCAGCCACCGCGAAGAAGTCGCCATCTTTTTCAACCATGGATGCCACGAATTGCTTAGTGGGTCCTTCGAGGAACCAATGGGGTTCACCCGTCTCAGGGTTCATGCTCATGATATGTTGGCTCCCGGAAAGGACCATTTGGAAATGATTCTGGTGACGTCGAATCAGGGGAGTGCAATAGCTTCGCGTCTTGTGTTTCCTTTCCGACTTCCATACCACTTCACCGTCGGATTTGCGCAAAGCGACAATGTAAGAGTCGCCGTCATGATCGCCGTTGACGATCACCAAGTCCTTGAACAGGACTGGATTGCTGCAGTAGCCGTGCGCGCTGAGAAAACCTCCAACATTTTTCCGCCATTGCAGTTTTCCGTCATAGTCGTAGCAAGCAATGACCATGGTCCCGGGCGTGATGTCTCTGGGTGAACCGACGTTCGGAGCAGGAACGAGTCGTCCATCGACTTTGAGGAATGAAACAAAAACATGTTTTCCGTCGGTTGCTGGAGTGCTCGACGCGTGACTGTTGAGGCGATGTTTGGATTCCAAGGGTGATTGGATGACCACGCGTTTCCAACGTTGCTTGCCCGTCTCTCGGTCAAGACACATCAGGTATCTCTCCTCGGCCGATTCGTCGCACCCTACGACAAATACGGCATTCCCCAGTACAACGGGTGAGGCATGTCCGCTGCCTGGAAGTTCGACCTTCCAGTGAACGCCTTCGCCAGTGAGGCCATTCCATCGAATGGGCAGATTGGCGTCGTGACTTGAACCGTCACCCCGGGGGCCACGCCAACCCGGCCAATCCTCTGCGATTCCACGGTTAAAGATCAAAATCGGCAGCAACAGCATGAGCAAGCGAAAGGTACGCACAGTCGTGACTCCGATAGGGGGAGGTCTGGATGGGGAATCAAGGGTTCAACGATGAGTGTGAACCGATTTCACTGGGGACAAATTTTATACGATTCCGTGGGGCATTGTGATAAGTCCAAGTCCAGTTTGGTAAGCTGATTCGCCTGAATGAACTTGGGCCTTCTATGGGCCGGGATACGCAAGGATGTCGCAAGGATGTCGCAAGGATGTCGCAAGGGAGAGAAGCGAAATGTCTTACCTGCTCGCTTTAGATCAGGGGACCACTTCAAGTCGCGCGTTGGTCGTGGATGGCGCGGGATCGATTCTTGGAATGGAGCAACGGGAATTTCCGCAGTTGTTGCCTCGTTCGGGCGAAGTGGAGCATGACCCCGAAGCGATCTGGAGCTCGCAGTTGGATACTGCCCGACGTGTGCTTCATGCCAGTTCGATTGGATCCGAGCAGATTCGGGCCATTGGTATCACGAATCAACGTGAAACGACGATTCTCTGGGAACGAAGCACGGGCAGACCGGTTGCGAATGCCATGGTCTGGCAGAGCCGCGCGTCGGTTCCTGTCTGTCAACGTCTCTTGCAAGAAGGGGTCGATGATTGGGTGCGTGAAAAAACAGGTTTGGTGATCGACCCATATTTTTCGGGGACAAAGATTCGTCACCTGTTCGATCAAAATCCGGATCTTCAACGCCGAGCGGAGAGGGGAGAATTAGCTTTTGGCACGGTGGATTCGTTTTTGATTTGGAGGTTGACGGGCGGACGATGTCATGTGACGGATGTAAGCAACGCCAGTCGGACATTGTTGATGAACCTCAAGACGCTTCAGTGGGATGCCGATCTCTTGAAGCTGCTTGACCTGCCTGTTGAACTGATGCCCAAGATCATTGGTTCGTCTGAGGTCTTAGGCGAAACCGATGCGGAATGGTTGGGAACGCGAATTCCGATCGGTGGTGTTGCCGGCGACCAGCAAGCCGCGACGTTCGGACAACGGTGTTTTGAGCCAGGTGAGGCGAAATGCACCTATGGAACGGGGTGTTTTGCCTTGTTGAATACGGGGGACGCCCCCGCTGCCAGCGAGCATGGTCTACTCACTACACTCGGTTGGAAAATCGGTAACTCGGTCACTTACTGTCTCGAGGGTTCCGTTTTTGTCGGTGGTGCGGTCGTCCAGTGGTTAAGGGACCAACTTGCGTTCATTGATTCTGCGGCGGATGTGGAGCAACTCGCCCTGAGCGTTGAAGATTCCGGAGGTGTGGTTTTCGTTCCGGCATTTACCGGATTGGGAGCACCTTATTGGGATCCGGTTGCACGCGGGGCAATGTTCGGTCTGAGTCGGGGGACGTGCCGTGGAGCCATTGCACGGGCGGCCCTCGAATCCATCGCATTTCAAACGGCCGATCTGATCGAGGCTATGCGAAGGGATTTTCCCGTCCAAGGAACCCTGAGAGTGGATGGTGGGGCCGCGACCAATGACTTGTTGATGCAGGTTCAGGCGAATCTGATCGGCACCAAGGTGATACGGCCTGCAAGTGTGGAGTCGACGGCGTTGGGGGCCGCGTATCTTGCGGGTTTGGCGGTAGGTGTCTGGAAAGATAAGAACGAATTGAAGACCCTTCAGGAGCATGAGAGGTACTTTCATCCTGAAATGGATGCCGAAGCTAGGGAATCGGCGATGACAAAATGGAAAGCAGCCATTGAGCAAGTCATGAGTTGGGGAGTGGCGGCCGATGATTAGTGGGGATCAATTTGTGGGATCGGTAACGATCCTGTTGGGGCTGGTGATTGCCCTGTCCAGTTTCCGGGAGGCGGCGTTTCTGTTCGAGTTGGCCATCCCCAAGTTTTGGCAGGAAAAAATTGGGAGGTCGAGGGCCCGCATTCTGTTGATCCTCATAGGTCTGGGCTTTTGCTTTCTGGGGACTTTAATCATGCTGGATCGACTTCCGCGGCCATTTGCGTAAATCACCTTAGCGCATGTGCCCGCAGGATTTGTCCTCCTTTGAGAGAAAATCCTGACGGAGGGATCGGGTAACGAAAATCAACAACACCTGTTCGGATTGTCGAGAAACATGGATCGCCCTTTGCGTCGAAATCGAATCGTATTGCTTGGTTTGGGGCACACCAATGCCCATGTGCTGAAGCAATATCGCCTCCAGCCGATTCGCGACGCTGAGCTGATTTGCGTGTCGAATTACCGGGTCGCTTCTTATTCCGGCATGATGCCCGGGGTCTTGAACGGTGACTATTCGCTGGACGAAAGTCAGATCGATCTGGTCAGGCTTTGCAAGTCGGCGGGAGCCCGACTCGTTATCGGGCAAGTGAAACGCCTGGATCGGGCGAATCGTGAAATTCACTTTGAAGAACGACCCCCTCTGGCTTACGACTGGCTCTCCGTTGGAGTTGGTTCGAAGGCGAATGATCGGGATGTCGAGATTGAGCCGGAAAGCGAGATCGTTGCCCTCAAGCCGATGCAGACCATGCTGGATCGTTTGAAGAACGCCATTGATCGTCGGCGTGGGAAGCGGGACGGAGCCAAACCTTTACGGCTGCTGATCGTTGGGGGGGGTGTTGGGGGAGTCGAGGTCAGCCTTTGCATGCGGCATTGGCTTGAACGGGAATGGCCAAAGGCGTCATTCAAGCTGGCGGTTGCTCACCGAGGCATGACTCTTGCCGGAGGTCTTTCTGTTGCCGCGGAGAAACGACTGTCCGCCTTGATGCAACAGCGCGAAATCGAGTTGATTCGTGAATGCGAAGTGGTACGTGTGACTGAAAATCACGTTGTGGCACGCTCGAACCTTCAGGTGGAAGCCGACGTTGTGGTATGGGCAACGGGTGCAGTCGGGGCCGACTGGATCGAAAATCTCGGCCTGAGTCAGGATGAGCGTGGTTTTCTAAAGACAAAGACCAACCTGATGTGCGTGGAAGATTCGCGGATTTTTGCGGTTGGCGATTGCGGGACGATCGAGGGTCAACCACTGCCGAAAGCGGGGGTCTATGCGGTTCGACAGGGGCCGGTGCTGTGGGAAAATCTACAGCGGGGCATCGCTGGCCGAAAGCTGTTGAACTATCAACCTCAACGTCGGTTTTTGAAACTGGTCAACGCGGGCGACGGGACGGCGATTGGAGACTACGGAGGTCGATCGTGGAGGGGCGCCTGGGTCTGGAGGTGGAAAGACCGCATTGATCGGCGTTTCATGAAGATGTACCAGAACTATGAATCGATGGCGATGGACGTCGAATCGCCGGCCACACGGAATACCGGAAAACCGTTTTGCGCGGGCTGCGGGTCCAAAGTCGGTGCTCAATTACTATCACGCGTCCTTACTCGTCTCGACCAAGAGACGCCGGTTCCAACAAAGGCAAGGCTCTCGCAAGTTGAAGATGTCGCCTTGATCCCGCAAACGCCGAATGATCATGCTGCTTGGACGGTCGACTATTTCACGTCTCCCGTTGATGAACCTGTATTGGCTGGGCGAATTGCGGCCTTGCATGCGGCCAGCGACTTGCATGCCAAGGGGCTTCAACCTGACCACGCATTGGCCATCATCCAGATCCCACACGGAGACCCGGTGGAGCAGGAACGATACCTGTTTGAAACGCTTGCAGGATCGTTGCATGAGTTTGCGAAAATGGGTTGTCGACTGGTGGGGGGGCACACGATTGAAAGCGAACGCTTTGCCATTGGTTTTTCGATGATGACCAATGTGGCGGCGAGCCAGGTTCGTGAAAAGTCGACGCCGAGGGAAGGTGACGTCTTGATCCTGACCAAACCTCTTGGCACCGGTATTCTGCTTGCGGCGCATATGCATGCCGATTGTCGCGGTTCCTGGTTTCAATCGCTCACCGACACGATGCTGCAAAGCAATGACTGGGCAGGTCGAACTGCGAAAGCTCTCGGAGCCCACGCCATGACGGACGTGACAGGCTTTGGACTTGCTGGGCATCTCCGAGAGATGCTCACTCCAGCGCACTTCTCAGCGAGTTGCCAACTTCACGATGTGCCGCTGCTGCCCGGCGTTACCGATTTGATTCAAAAGGGGGTAGAAAGCACGCTTGCTCCCTCCAATCGTCAGGCAGAAACCGTGTTTCGTTTTGAGGGTGAAAGGCAACCCTCGCAGCTGCCGAAGGAGCAGGCTGCAGCTTACGCAACGTTGTTTGACCCACAAACGTGCGGTGGATTGCTTATCGCGATGCCTCAGGAAAAAATGGACGAGTGGCAAGAGTTGGCGGACAAGCGAGGACAGTTCTGGTCCAGTTTTGGCCGGATCCATCGCCAAGGAAAACAGACCGAGATTCATTGGTCTTGAATGCATCTTGATTCGCGAAGCGATTTCGGAATCACTTGTCCAGAGGGCTTGCCCCTTTAGGACTTCCCACATCCACCTTCAGTCCGAATCCATTGGCGAGCGCCTGCGAGACGTCACTTGAAACCGTTCTCAGATGGAGGTCCTGCTGCGGGAACGAGATTTCGATATTGTGTTCCCGAAAAACGCGATCAATCTCGGAATGCAACGCATGGACTGTCCCAAGTCGATTCTCAAGTGAGGGCAAGTAGCAGCGGATCATGAAGTCGAGGCTGCTGGCCCCAAAATTTTGAAAAGTGACCAGTGGGGCAGGGTCCTCAAGGATATTTTCGTTGCTCCGAACGACCTCGTTAAGCAGCCGTGTTGCCAATTCGGTATCCGATCCGTAGGCGATTCCGACCGGGATAGTGAGTCGATTGACGGCATTCGACAAGGTCCAGTTTAAAAGACGACCGGTCACGAATTCACGGTTGGGCACGATCAATTCTTGGCGGTCCCAGTTGGTTACGGTCGTGGCCCGAATTTGGATTCGACTGACGACGCCCGTGACGTCACCGACGGTGACAACATCGCCGACCCGACAGGGACGTTCGAGTAGGACGATCAGTCCCGAGACTAGATTGGCGAAAATCTCTTGCAAACCAAAACCGAGTCCAACCGATGCACCCGCGACGAGCCATTGGTATTGCGACCACTGAACATGAATCATCGAAAGTGCAACGACAACTCCGGCGACGATCAATATATACCGCGTGATCGACTTGATGGCGAATCTGGCGCCAGAGTCAAAGGGGAGCTGGGCCAAGAGGAACATTTCCAACAGGGCTGGCACGTTTTTGGAGGCGAAAAAAGTGAGTGTAAAAACGAATGCCGAAAGCAGCACGCTCGCGAGCGTCACGGTCATTAGCTCGCCAGAGTGATCGACTTTCCAGAGTTCCATCCTTCCGATCTGTTGAAACGCTGGCAGGATATCAGTCCAGATGAGCCAGAGAATCGAGCCACCGATCAACGTCATGATTCCATAGAGAAGCCGGAGCGATTGTTGGTTAAGTGCGGTTAGGTTGACCGTCTCTTCCTCGGGCATTTCAAATGGCCGAAGATCCTTCGAACTGTTTTCAGCGTCTCTTCGCACTTTTTGCTTCGCGACTCGCTCAAAGTACTGCTTCAAGGCCAGTCGCCGCCGACGAATCAAGAGCCAACGGCGAATGATCAGCGAAATCGAAACGACGCCAATGGTCACCCCGGTCGAGTAGAGCACCTGTTTTGTCAGCACGATACTCGTGTAACCGAATCCAAAGCAAAGGAGTCCGATCAGGACGGGGAAGACGACGCCAGTGAATACAAAGAGTGGAATTCGGAATCGGCACAGGACATGTTTGGGCGCGGATTCTCCGAGTAAGGCTCCGATTCCACGTTTGGGAGAGAAAAACAACAGGACTTGCACGGTCAACTGCAGCAGGAAAATCAGGAGTGCGATTCGACCTACCGCGCCGGTCCAGTTCTGAGCGGATAGCGATCCTTCCTCCAACGCAACGCTCGTCTCGATCATCCAGAGCAAACCTGTACCCAGAATGACGAACCACTTGGCGTGGAATCTCAAGAGTCGACGGACAGGTGCTGATACCGCAAAGTGGCACTCGGCGAGGCCTCCATCGCGGGTCACGTGCCGGGCCCATTCGAAGGGCCAGACGAAGATGACAATCGTTAGAGTCGCATTTCCAAGTACGAAGGCAAATAGCTCCGCGTCTTCCCCCATTCGAATCCGCCAGCCGAGAAGCAGAATAGCCAGTGGCCACATCAAGCTAAGAACCAAGGTCAGTAGGATGGAGCGGACCGTAGGAGTAAATTCCCGGCATCGACGTTTGATGGCGATTTTTCCTTGGTCGGAAAGGAGTCGTTTGGCTCGGATTCGGAAAAAACCGGACGTTCCTACCAGGATGAAGATCAGGAGGAGAAAGGTGAGATTGTATCCTCGCTGCGGCACAAAGTTTGACCACAATTCCTCCCAACGTCTTGGCGAGAAAAATTGACCAAGGTCCTGCACAGAATTTTCAATTTCTCGGCCGCTAAGAAATGGATCGCTGCGAATCCAGAGTACTCGTTCGTTGATATAGTTCAGACGTCGATCAATCAATTTGAGGTAATCGAGCCGTGCATAGTCCAACGCAACACGTTTCTCAAAGGTTGCTTGGTACTCTGTCTGTAGTAAGCCCAAGCCGCTAAGACGGGCGTCGAGGAGTTCCGCCACTTCATCCTGTAACACGTCGGCCGCCTCATTCGGGTACGCCGTTTCAAGCTGGAGGAGCAGCTTCGTCTTTTGAATTTCTTCGCTCTCAAGGAGGTCATCACGCTGTGTAGAGATAGACAGGACTTGTTCCTGATCATCTCGAACCGACGCGTTTGAGCGTCGTTTTTGAGTCAGAGAGAGGCGCTCTCGCGTCAGTGCAATTCGTTCCTCGCGAAGTAAGCGTCCCAAGGCATTGGTGAGACCGAGGGTGTCGACCCGTTCTTTCCGTTCTTCAAAGTCATCGGCCTCTTTTTTGAGTTTCCTATCCAGAGATTCGAGTTGCGCCGCGAGTTCCTTGACCGTTTGTTTCTGCGTTTGATACTCCAAAGTTGTTTGCAGGTTTTCTTCCGCAAGTGGGCGGAGTTCGGAGCGGGCCTTGTTCAGAATGACTCTTGCTTGTGTCACCTTGGCTCGCGTCTCTTTTGCAGACAGAGCATCCAACCGTCGATTCAGTTCGGTGATGTACTTTCTTTGTTCCTCAACTCTTTTCTTTGCAAGATTTTCCTGCTTGGGGACCAGACCATTCGTCGCGGTGTAGGCGGCTTGCTCGGCCTCGGATTCTGCGATTCGCTGAGCATAAAGAAGCACCTCGGAGGCGATTCGAGTCCGTCTTGCGTTGGTGAGCTCGCGCCGCTCGCCTGCCGGAGGAGTTGCTTTCGCCTGAGATTGGAGTTCTTCAGTCAACCGCCGATATTCCGCGATTTCGGCGGGTAGTTCAGCGGCGCGTCTCGTCCGTTCTGGCATTTCATCGGCAAGAGTTTTTACCTCGGTCTCCAGATCGGAGAGAGAATCGACAGCGTTCCGCAAAAGGTCATCGAGTTCCTTGAGCTTGGCATTGGATGGGATCGTAAAGGTGGATTGAGTCAAGCTCGACAATTCACTCTCGAGTCGTGATTCCTCTTGATCCGCAGTCGAGGCCATCAGGTTCAACTCTTCGGTCCGACTCCGAGCACTTGCGAAATCTCGTAACGCTTGTTCGGCCTTGGCGAATTGGCTGAGAATCTGCTTTTTTATCTCGTCTTCCAGCTCGAGGTTGTTCTGCGTGGCTTCGACGTCGGATGCGATGGACTCAAGAGTCAGGTCCGAGTCCAGTGAAGACACGGCGGTCATCGGAGTGGAACGCGGCTCTTGTCCAAAGGCGTAAGTCGAGAACAAGAGCGGGTAAATCAAAGCGATCAGGCATGAAAGGAACGCCAACCTTTGAAATCCTCGTGTCATCGTAAAACTTCCCTGCGCGTCGAAGTCATGAGTTCCAGGTAGAAGGGGCCAAGTTCACATGGTGTATGTGGAGTCTTTGGCGTATGGAGAGCAACATGCGATCTCGTATTCGAGAACGGTATGTTGACGACACGCGAGAATGCGTGGGCGCCGCCGTTGCCAATCCGTTGGGGTTTTCGATCTTCGGACATTCCGTCAGGTCCAAAGCAATGCAGCACGGGAACGAATGGGCTTCGCGTGCCGCGGAGTTGATTTAGCTGAATCTTCTGATCTTCCGGTGGAACTCTCGCGGTCGTTTTAGGAAGGGTGAAGGGCGAGGTTCAACACCTAGAACGTAACCGATCTCAGTTTGATTTTGAATGGAGTTTCGTCCGAAATCGCTCACACAGTTCCTTGACGAACTCGACTTCGAGTTGTTCTGCTCGGGCATCCGGCCCAAGTTTCAATGATTGAAGGACTTCGTCCACTTCCGGCTTTTCCAGTTGATCTTTGAAGGCGCTGATCATGACGCTTCGTAGAAATTTACGTCGATGAAAAAACAGGGAACGGACGAACTGATGAAAAAATTTGATGTCGGGGATTTCCGCGCGACGTTGCGGTTGATGTTCGATATGAAGGATGGCGCTTTGGACTTTGGGACGTGGCCAAAACACTTTATTGCTGAGTACGCGGACGATTTCTGGCGAACAGATTGACTGAATCCAGACGCTTAATGCACCGTAGTCCTTGGTGCTAGGGCGAGCACAAATCCGATCCGCGAGTTCTTTTTGGATGGTGACCGTCATGGTGTCTGGAATTGTTTCGCACAGGAGCAGATTCGAGATGATCGGAGTTGCGACATTGTAGGGCAGGTTCGCTGTCAACTTGAGTCGGCAGCCGGGGCGTGCGGCAAGTCGATCCTGTAGAACGGAGATCACCTCAGGGTTGAGACGGTTTTTGTTTTTTAAAATGTCCATTCGAAGAAAGTGGATATTTTCGCGAGACTCCAACGTTTCCTGGGCCAATTGATGGAGATGCTGATCCAATTCAACGGTCACGACTTCGCCAGCCGACTCCGCGAGTATTCCTGTGAGTGACCCTGTCCCCGTGCCTACCTCAAGGGCAAGGTCGTTTTCAGACAATTGGGCTGATCTCGCGATCAACTCCAGAAGGTTGAGATCGATAAGAAAGTTTTGGCCAAGACGGTGATCGGGATCCAGCCCCACCTCGCGAAACTGTCGCGTCAGGTAGGAGATCGTTTGGCGTGGGGGGCGGTTCATGGGCTGGCTCATGGGTAAACAAGTGCTTGGGCAAAGCCGCGCGAGGTATTTGGAGGTTGGTTGACTTGGGCCAAAGTGGAGACGCTTTTTTTCCGGTGAACCCGGAAATGGCGTGACCTTGGCTGCAGCTTTCCAGGATTCCTGGCGGTTTTCTCAGCCGAGACCGCTCTGCCGCTTATGGGCGGCTGCAGGCTGCCACTTTTCATTTCGCTTTTGCAATCATTTTCCGCGAATGAGCCACTTTGGGAAGGTGACAACCACGATTCGTTGGGGCTAGGATACAGATCGATGGAGTCAGGATCTTATCATTTTTGGGGGTCTTTCGAATGCTTAAGCGTGCCTTTTCGTCAAGGTTGGCAACATCCAAGCGAGGGGAGAGCGGGATGAGCTTTGCCCGCGTCAACCTGTATATTCGCCACAAATTCCATTTTTGGCTGTGGATGGTTTCGATCTTGGTGGGCGCGCTGCCTGCGTTCCATGGCGTTGCGCGGGCTGATGGGCCTGATGACAACCACCCTGAGAAGGTTCGACGAATTCCAAAAATGGGGGTTGAGATACCCTCTGAAATTGCCGCGGAACTCCAACAGTCGCTCGACACCTTAAGATCAAAAATCGATTCCTTGCAAATCTCGGATGTTCCTGACGCCCGCAAATATGTACCCGATGTGACCATTTTCCATCGGGCCGTCCATGACGCACTGACTTATCAGGAGTTTTTTCACAAAAGGGAGTTTGAAGTCGCGAAGCGACTTTTGAGGCAAGGGCATGAACGCGCTGATCAGTTGCAGAAGGGAGAGGTGCCATGGGCCCAACAAACGGGGTTGGTGGTGCGGGGATTTGTCTCCCAAATCGATGGCAGTGTCCAACCTTACGGACTTGTGATTCCTGAGAGTTACCTTTTTGATTCTTCCCGACCTATTGCTGCTGACCTCTGGTTTCATGGGCGTGGTGAGACGTTGAGTGAAGTGAACTTTCTTAACCAGAGGCAGGCAAACGCTGGAGTTTTCAAACCTGAGTCCGCGATCATGGTTCATCCCTACGGAAGATATTCGAACGCCAACAAGTTTGCGGGTGAAGTCGATGCACTGGAGGCACTTGCAGCGGCCCAACAGGAGTACGCGATCGATGCAGACCGGATCAATGTTCGTGGGTTTTCGATGGGAGGCGCCTCAACCTGGCAACTGGCCGTCCATTACCCAGACCGTTGGGCGGCAGCGAATCCTGGTGCCGGTTTTTCGGAGACCCCCGATTTTCTTCAGACGTTTCAGCAGGAGACACTGACGCCATTTTGGTGGGAAAAGAAACTCTGGCGTTGGTACGACGCAACCGATTGGGCTGGAAACCTTCGGCATTGTCCGACGGTTGCCTATTCGGGTGAACTGGATCGTCAGAAACAAGCGGCCGACATCATGGCGTTGGCACTGCGGCGACATGACTTGGGACTTGTCCATTTGATCGGTCCCAAGACTCAGCACCGGTATGAGCCGGAGGTAGCGCGTGATGTGGAATCAAGGGTTCGAGAACTCTCGCGGGCAGGGCGAGAACGCGTGCCAAGACAGGTTGAATTTACGACCTACACCTTGCGTTACCCGAGCATGGGATGGGTGACGATTGATGGCTTGGACGAGCATTGGGAACCCGGGATATTTAATGCCCAGTTACTTCAGGACTCGATCGAGATTGTCCCTCAAGGGATCACGGGTTTCACACTGGACTTCAAACCGGGAGAGTTTCCTTTCCGAGTCTTACCAACGATAAAAATTATTTCCAACCAGAATGATGCCGAGAGCATCCAAACGTTCGACTCGTCTGATTTCCAAGGTGCTCCATTGATGACAGATCGGTCCTGGTCCGTTTCTTTCGAGCGGGTTGCCGAACGGTGGCAACAGGTTTCCAATCGCAGCAAGAATGCGCCGCAACTCAAGAAGCGTCCGGGATTGCAGGGGCCGATCGACGACGCTCTGATGGGGTCGTTTCTTTTTGTGAGGCCCACCGGAACCAGTGAATACATGTCGGTCGCTGGCTGGGCAGAATCCGAAATGAATCGAGCCGTCGAACATTGGCGTCGCCATTTTAGAGGTCACGCGCGCATCAAAGATGATGTGGATGTAACGGACGAGGATGTCGCAATCCATCACCTGATTCTATGGGGTACTCCAGATTCAAATCGAGTTTGGCAGAGTATCGCGAACAGACTTCCCATCCAATTGAGCGAGGGACAGTGGAAAGTCGGAGGACGATCATTCACGGCAAAGTCTCATGTACCTGTCATGATTTATCCAAATCCCCTGAATGCGCAAAGGTACGTTGTGACCAACAGTTCTTTCACTTTTCGAGACTATGCTTATCTGAACAATGCTCGTCAGGTGCCCATGCTACCGGATTGGGCCATGGTCGATCTTTCTGTTCCCCCGGGCAATGTCTGGCCGGGCCGTATCGTAGTGGCGGACTTCTTTGATGAGTCATGGGAGGTAAAGTTGCCAATACGAGCGCCGGACAAAGTCAAACCGCCAGCGCCGATCGTTTTCGTAAATTCGGACGGGGAGGGTCCCTGAAATGCCGAGGTGGATGCTTTGAGGGGATCGGCTAAGATCCAAGGCTCGGGTTCGAAGAACAGAGTCACTCGGTTTGCAATGCCATGATTCTTGAACGATGCGGGGAGGCGAACCGATGTCGACCAAAGATTTATCCGCCTGGAATGCGGAGTTTGAAGCGCTAGATTGGCTGGAAAGTCAGGCGGGTGAGATGATCTCGCTCGTCGAGCGACTGTGCGATCTGAACAGTGGCTCGACAAATCTTGTGGGGCTGGAGCGTGTTGCGGACATCCTCATGGATGAATTTTCGGGAATCTCCGACACGGTTGAGAAATTGGAACTCGATCGTTGGAATCGGGTAGATGACTCGGGAAACCAGACTGAGGTGAAACTTGGACACGCGCTTCGATTTCAACATCAAATCAAGGCGAAGCGAAAAATATGGCTTGGGATACACTACGACACGGTTTACGGACCAGCTCATCCTTTCCAGAGATGTCACTGGGTCGACGATCAGATTCTTCGAGGCCCTGGCGTTGCTGATGCAAAGGGCGGGATTGTCGTCCTCCTCTTTGCATTGCGTGCGGTGACCCGTTGTCTGTTGTCGAATGAAGTCGGCTGGGAGGTTTTTTTGAACCCCGATGAAGAGCTTGGCTCTCCCGGGGCCAGTTCTTATTTTCGAAGGTGCGCCGCAAACTTTGATTTTGGGATGCTGTTTGAGCCAGCGTTGCTTGATGGAAGTCTGGCTTTTCAACGGAAAGGATCTGGAGATTTTTCGATCGTCGTTCGAGGAAAATCGGCTCATGCAGGTCGAGACTTTCATGCAGGCAGAAATGCCATGGTGCGAATTTCCAAGCTGGCTGCAAAATTGGACGAACTGAATGGGAAGTTCGGAGATTCCACGTTGAACATCGGCCAGATCTTGGGGGGAGGACCCACCAATGTCGTCCCTGATTTTGGGATGGCTCGCCTGAATGTCCGCGTCGATTGTCCTGACCATCAGGAGTCACTTGTGGCGACGATGCGACAAATCGCAAAGGAGATTAATGGAGAAGACGGGTTCTCCTGCGAGATTTTCGGCGAAATCAATGCGCCGCCGAAAGTTCCGGATTTCGCGATCGGCCAAATGCGCCAATGGGTTGAACGGGTCGGCTGTTTTGCTGGCGAAAAAATTACTTGGGCGAATACCGGGGGGGTATGCGACGGTAACAAACTGTTTGCTGCGGGATTGCCCAATCTCGATACACTCGGACCCAAAGGTGGGGAAATCCATAGTTCCCGCGAGTTTCTTGACGTTACCAGCCTGGTACCTCGAGCTAAACTTGCAGCGGGCATGATGTTGGTGCATGGCTTGAGCCCAGACGGTTTGCTCGCTTCAACATGACGTAAGGTTCGCCAACGGACGGCTCACGTGTTGGTGAACCAAAGCGGCTCGGTGTTCGTCTTGAACGTCGAGATAAGACGCGAATGTTATGTCCTAGAGCCAGTTGTGGTGCTAACCTGTGACTGGCTCAAAGCTTTGATCATCCAAACTCGAGTAGGCTTGCGGGTCGCCAGATTTCAGTGACCCATTTCCGTCCCACTTCCTGCCGAAAACGAGAAAAGGAGTGAGTCATGCCTCTCCCAACAAGAAGTTCTGCGCATCTGCCCTGGTTAAAAGATCGGAAATACCCAGAGGCGATGCGGTTGTTGCGGGAACTGCTCCACCAAAGGGCCCGCGGAGTTCGTGGGGGGTAACCCCCCGAAGCAGATCGAAGTCGGCTCACGAGAAACAAATCAAGTCTTTCGCCGGCCTGAGAGGAGGGGAATTATCTTTCCCCGATCTAAGCCCAGGGGAATGGTCACGCAAGCAAAACGGCAGACTCAACTCTGATACGAGGAGGGTCTGGTCTGTTTTCTCGCCCGGTCGGAACCCGCCCGCTTTCGATTTCTGCCGCCGCTTGCGTTCGTCACGGATGACCAGATTGATCTCGCGTTGGCGATCCTGGAGCGTGCTCTGTTGAGGCTGGTCAGAGAAGAGTCGAAAGCGTAATCTTTGCGTCAGTGCAAAGTCTGCGTTAACGCATGCTCACACAAGTCAATCGTTGAATAAAGGCGTCTCAGATGTTGGTGATTCGTACAGCGCGCATGGCGGACCTCAATCCTCTTTACGACCTGATCTCGTCGAGTACTTATGGCTTGACCACGCTGAAGATCACGAGAGATCAATTGGAGGAGCGACTCGAGGAATCTCAATTTTCGTTCCGAAGAAAGCCCAAGAAGCCCGTAGGGCAGCCCTATGTTTTCGTCATGGAGGATCTGGATCGCGGGCACGTGGTTGGTACTTGTTCCATCTACTCGAAGGTTGGCGGGTTCGAACCTCTTTACGCCTATCGTCTGGAGCGGGTCGTTCGTGAGAGCCAGCAGCTTCGTACTTCACGGGAATTCGAGGTGTTGCACCTCGTCAAAGAGCACGATGGTCCCACCGAAATCGGCAGTCTTTTTTTACACCCCGATTATCGAGGTGGGGGGCACGGTCGCCTGTTGTCGCTTTCCAGGTTTCTGTTCATCGGGAGTTTCCCGGATCGCTTTGATACACAGGTCATTGCGGAAATGCGAGGACGAGTAAATGCTGATGGCCAGTCCCCCTTCTGGGAGGCCATTGGCCGACACTTTTTTGACATTGACTTTCCGAAAGCAGAGATGGCAACGACAGTCTCCAAAGGCTTCATCGCAGACCTGATGCCCGTCCACCCCATTTATGTGGCCCTTCTTCCAGAATCTGCACAGCAGGCCATTGGTTGTGTTCACGAACAGACGGAACCTGCCCTTGCGATGCTTCAGAAAGAGGGCTTTCAACGGCGTGAACTGGTGGACATTTTTGATGGTGGACCGGTGGTTCACTGCGATGCTCAAAGGATCCGCGTGGTTCGACAGAGCGAGCTGGGGCTGGTGAAGGAAATTCGAGATGAGGTGCAGGGACCACCACGACTGGTTTCAAATCTCCTTGAAGAAGAGTTTCGTTGTGTGTTGGGGCCTGTTGCCGTCGATTCAAACGAGAGCAAAGACGGGCTGGTCAGGGACATCGTGTTATCTCGTGTTACCGCGATGGGACTCGGAGTCAAACTGAATGATCAGGTACGATTCGCCAATGTTCAACCCTAGTCGTTTCTGCATTCGCAAAGGGGAATACCATGAACGAATATCTCGGGAAGCATCCGTGTGCTCATTGCCTTGAGGGAGAATGGGTGTAGGGAAACGGATCAGAATTTCGTTTTTTGTGCCCCGCAACTCCGATACGGTTCGGGTTGGAACCTCGGCAACCCCCTCTGAGGTCGACCGTGGTGTCGTGTCGGCGGGCGCTGCCTTCGCCAAATGGGCTTGTCGACCGACCGAAGAGCGGATTCGTTTTGCAGAACGATTTGCTGAGGAGATTCGGAAACGGGAGGATCAGCTTGCCAGATTGATCAGTCGGAAAATGGGAAAATCCGTCTGCGAATCCCGAACGGAGGTGGCAGGTGTGGTCGGCAAGGTGAATTTGACTATCGAGGGCATGCTGGAACGACGGATCTTCGTTTCGAAAAAAAAGGTCAGCACCTATTACAGTGCTGACCTTTTGAACATTTTTTGATCTTCTCAACTCCACGTTTTTTCACGTTTAACGAAGTTGATTGGAGACGATCAGTCCCAAGAGAGCGCTGCGCCAACCTGGTATTCGGTCACTCTGGTCTCGAAGAAGTTCTTTTCCTTCGTCAGGTCGATTGTCTCACTCATCCAGGAAAACGGATTGGCCGACCCGTACTGTGCGGGGAGGTTGATCCTCTCTAACCGTCGGTCTGCGACATACTGAACATAGTCGCGGAAGAGGTCGGCGTTTAGCCCCAAAATGCCGTTTGGTAGGCAATCTTTCGCGTACGCGATTTCCAGTTCCACCGCTTCCTTAATTCGATCGATCATCCTCTCCTGGAACTCAGGGGTCCACAGTTCCGGGTTCTCGGCTTTGATCCCGTTGATCAGGTCCACGCCGAAGCTCAGGTGAATCGACTCATCCCTCATGATGTACTGGAACTGTTCTCCGATGCCCGTCATCAGATTACGACGGTGGAAGGAGAGCATCATCACGAAGCCCGTGTAGAAGAAAATACCTTCCATAATGACGTAGTATCCGATGAGGTTCTTCAGAAACGCCTGAGCGCCTTCAAAAGTGTCCGTCGTGAAATCTGGTGACAAAACCTCTCGAGTCAGTTCCATTTCGAACTGATCCTTCCTGGCGATCGCAGGAATCTCGTTATACATATTGAAAACTTCGCTCTCGTCCAGACCGAGGCTCTCAACGACATACAAGAAAGTATGACTATGGACCGCCTCTTCAAAGGCCTGTCTCAGCAGATACTGCCGGCACTCTGCGTTGGTCACATGCTTGAAAATTGCCAACACGAGATTGTTGCCAACGAGACTCTCTGCAGTTGAGAAGAACCCAAGGTTCCTCATGATGACCATTCGCTCATCGTCGGTGAGTTGATCTGACCGCCAGACTTCGATGTCCTTGTTCATTGGGACTTCACTTGGCATCCAGTTGTTCGCACAACCATTTTCGTAATGCGACCACGCCCACTTGTATTTCAGTGGCATCAATTGATTGACGTCCACTTTGTTGCTATTGATTAAACGCTTTAAATCTGCGTTAAACCGACCTGCTCGTCCAACCAGTTTCCCTGAATCCGTTTCTACAGTTGCCATGACTCTCTCCTTGAGGTTTTTCTATCAAGTGTACGGGGGGGGCAGATGTCAACTCACTTGCCGCAATTTACTGACATGCTTCGCAGTCAGGATCATCGATGCTGCATGCTTTCGTCTGTGAAACATCTGATGCGTTTTCAGTACCGCTGCTGCCACGGCGATTTAACCATTTTCTGTCTTTATCATGGTTCTTAATCGTGACGGTTGTCTGCTCAATCGATGTGGCTGCGAGTGTTCGAAGATAGTAGGTCGTTTTCAGACCCTTTTGCCATGCGAGTTTGTACATGTCATCGAGTTTTCGACCGCTTGGATCAAGGAGGTACAGGTTCAGCGATTGACCCATGTCGATCCACTTCTGTCGTCTTGCTGCACATTCGAGCAACCATTTGGGGTCGATTTCGAAAGAGGTTGCAAAACGTCCCTTGAGGTCTTTGGAGAGTCGTTCGATGTCGCCCAGCGATCCCTGATGCAACTTCAGTTGTTCGAGCATCTCATCGTCCCAGAGGCCTTGAGATTTCAGTTCTGCAATCAGCGGGATGTTGACCTGAGTGAACTCGCCCGAAAGGTTGCTTTTTACGAACAAATGACGATAAGTCGGCTCAATGGATTGGGTGACACCGATGATGGTAGAGATGGTCGCTGTGGGGGCAATCGCCATGACATTGCTGTTTCTCATGCCATCTTTTGCAACCTGCTCACGGACCTTGTCCCAATCCATGGTGGATGAACGATCCACATCGACGGGCATGCCACGCTCGTGTTCAAGGATGGCGATGGTGTCGATGGGGAGAAGTCCGCGGTCCCATTTAGAACCGGTGTAGCTTGAATACTGACCTCGCTCCGCTGCCAGTTGTGACGAAGTCATGATTGCGTGGTAGGAGATGGCTTCCATCGAGCGATCCGCGAATTCGACCGCTTCGTCGCTTGCGTAGTGGATGTTGCATGCGGCCAACGCGTCCTGAAAACCCATGAGGCCGAGACCGACCGGGCGATGCCGGTGGTTGGCGTTCTTTGCTTCGTCCGTGGGGTAGAAATTAATATCGATGACGTTGTCGAGCATTCGCACTGCAACCTGGACGGTCTCTTCAATCTTCTTGACGTCGAGTTTGCCGTCCGTGATATGGTTGCGAAGGTTGATGCTGCCCAAGTTGCAAACCGCGGTTTCGTCTCGGCTTGTGTTTAATAGAATTTCGGTGCAGAGATTACTACTGTGGACCACACCGCAGTGATCTTGAGGCGAACGGAGGTTGGAGGGATCTTTCCAGGTAATCCATGGGTGTCCCGTCTCGAATATCCGCGTGAGCATTTTCCGCCATAGTTGCACGGCGGGAATACGGCGCGAGAGTTTGATTCGACCTGCATCCGCTTCTCGCTCGTAGTGCTCGTACCGCTCTTCGAAAGCGCGGCCGGTCAGGTCGTGCAAATCAGGAACTTCATCGGGACTGAACAGCGTCCACTCTTGATCGCTGAAGACCCGTTTCATGAAGAGGTCGGGAATCCAGTTTGCCGTGTGCATGTCGTGGGTTCGGCGTCGTTCGTCTCCCGTGTTCTTTCTGAGATCCAAGAACTCTTCAACGTCGTGATGCCAAGTTTCCAAATACGAGCATACCGCGCCCTTCCGCTTACCCCCCTGATTAACAGCGACCGCCGTATCACTGACAACTTTCAGGAATGGGATGACGCCTTGGCTTCGCCCATTAGTTCCCTTGATGTGAGCGTTGGTCGCTCGAATGTTGGTCCAATCGTTGCCCAGTCCGCCGGCCCATTTGGAGAGTTTGGCGTTGTCGGAAATGACCTTGAAGATGTGGTCGAGATCGTCTGATACAGTACTTAGGTAGCAGGAGCTTAGCTGGGGATGCAAGGTGCCTGCATTGAACAACGTGGGGGTCGCTGATGTGAATCGGAAATTTGACAACATCGTGTAAAATTCAATGGCCCGCGTGGTCGGGTCATCTTCCTGAATCGCCACGCCCATCGCGACCCGCATCCAGAAATACTGGGGAGCTTCGATACGTCTTCCGTCTATGTGGAGCAGATACCGATCGTAGATAGTCTGAAGGCCCAGGTAGGGGAACAACGCGTCTCGACTGCTGTCGAGTGCCGCCGCAAGCCTGTCCCAATCAAACTTTCGCAGTTCTGGCGTAAGGCGTTCCGCTTCAATCCCCTCTTCGAGATACTGTGTAAAGCGGGTCTGATAAAGATTGACGAGTGCTTCGCCCCGGGTGTTCTGTCCGAGCGATTCGCGGTAAATGATGTTTCTGACCAGTCGGCCTGCTACTTTGTCATAATCCGGATCACGTTCGATTCGGGAGCGGGCGGCGAGTACCATCGCCCGTGCGATTTCCTTCGGAGTGATTTCTGCATAAAGTTGCCTCGCCACGTCTTCAAAGAGGGCTTCGGCCGAGCAGGTTTCTTCGAATCCTTCACAAGCCAGAATCAATTGACGGCGAAGCTTTTCGAAATCAAAGTCTTCGAGTTGTCCCGCCCGCTTGACCATCACCGCCGGGAAAGGCTGATCACTCTCCATCTGTTCTTCGGCACGCAGTTGCCGAATTCTGGCGTGTTCCTCCCGATACAGGATGTACCGCCTCGCGACCGAGTAGAAGCCTTCTCCCATCAAAGACTGTTCGACAAGGTCCTGCACCTTCTCGACGTCGACGCCATCTTCCGGGTTCGCCAATCCACCGATTTTTTCGAGGACATTCGCGTAGATCTGGGCAATCGAATTTGAGATTGGGTCGGGAAGGTCTCCAGCTTCCGCCACTTTATGTTCAGCGCAAAACGCTTTTTGAATCGCCCTTTCAATCAAGCTGGGTTCGAATGAAACCATTCGACCGTCCCGCTTCTTCACAACCAATTCTTTCCTTTGAGTTTGTGTTGCTAGCGAGTCCTGCTTGGATGCCTTTTCCATCGATGGGTCTCCTTCCACCTGGGCCTAAATATCAATTTTTGGGATGAGAAAAATAAGAATAGATGTTGATCAAAGTCGACCGCTAAGTCTTGCGATCGCGGCCTTGCTCGTTCCTGCGACCGTTCTTCCCCTTTTTTCAAACCGGAGACTCACCCGGGAATTCAGAGCGGCTTCACCCAATTTCCGATCCATCGTTCTACAACTCAAAAACGCCTGGAGCCTGCCTGAGCATGGCAATTCTCGCAGCGAACGGTTGAACTGTGGTGATGTGTCTTATCGGGTCGTGGTTTGTCAACCAGCACGAAGAGTCCTTGTCCCGACCGCTTCCATGCCTGACGTTTCCACGAGAGTGTGGCAAAGCATCCAAATTGTTACCACCCTTTTGGTGGGTTTTGTCTCCGGCCCTCTGTACTGGACCTGTCACCTGTCTTGGTCGTCCGTCGGAGTGTGGCCTTCGTTGCTCTGCGGTTGACCGCACTTTCGCTCGGTCCGCAACGCCTTTGACTTGACCTAAAATACGCTCCTGATTCGGTTTCCGCTCTTGAGGCGGTCCCGCGCCTTTTCAGCTGACTGGCCCAATATATCGGGCATGGGTCGCTTGTCAATACAATATCTTGTGCATGCTGCCCTCGACTTTAGGTGGATAGGGATAGAAGGGGAAAGAATTTTTTTCGTTCATTACGGTTTCAGAATCACCTCGAGGAGGGTTCTGCGACGGTCGTTTCGGTTCAAGGTACAGGTATCATTTGCGGTAAATATGGTACAACACGGTTCGGTTGTCGTCGTTTCTGCGGCGCTTCAGGTCTTCAATCGACTAGTGTATAAGTGTATACAAATATCGACTTGATAGGTGGACAAATGATCACTTTTCTGGCCAAATTTTTTCATTTTATCGCATGGAAAAATTTCCCAGCGCTCCCCTTTGTTTGAGGGATGTCGGGCCGGGATTTTTTCTGGTGGGATGGTTTTGGTTAAGCGACCCGTGTTTTTTCTTTTGTTTCCGTTGGAATCCACGAGTATCGCTGGCTTTCGGTTCCTTGGTCGATCGGTTTTCCCAAACACCTTGGCACGGGTGGCGTAGCTCGTTGCGAGTCGAAACGAATCATCGAAAGGGGACAGAGTGTGCCATCGGGAACGGAGCGAAATCCTGTATGGGAAAACGTGTTCGGGATCGATAAACTTGGGTCCTACATTTTTGTTTCGCTGAAGGCGTCTCGCCAGTCAAGGATGACCAACGTCACCGGCCTCGGTAAGCGGCGCTCCCAAGGAAGAGTTTCGACATGCAGACGAACATGCAGAGGTTGGCGGACCACCTGATCCGATACTGCAAACGGCCGGATCATGTCGAGCACGAGCAAACGGCGATCCATCGCGCAATCGTGAATGATTCGAGTCTTGTTGATCAGCCGAATTTTACTCGGATCTCAACGCGGACACTCCACGAACTCTTCCGGGAATACGACCAGCGTTTTTTCCTTGGTCAGACCATGCAGTTGGTGCATCAAAGATCGGGCTCCCTAAATTTTCGATTGTCGAAACGTATGACCAAGACGGGAGGAAAAACGACGCGAATTGACTATGGCCATACGAGTGCTTCTGGCCGCGTCCGCAGCTACGAAATCACGTTGTCGTCCCACCTTCTATTTCAAGGATTCAAGACACCCGATCCCAAAGAACGTGTCTCTGGTGTCGTCTGTCACGATCGTCTTGAGGCGACTCAAAGAATTTTTGAACACGAGATGTTGCATTTGATGGAGATGTTGCTGTGGGTGCACTCGAGTTGTGCTGAGACTCGTTTTAAAAGCATCGCGCGGCGAATGTTTGGTCATACCGAGTCGACTCACCAACTTCCTACCAGGGGTGAATTTGCGAAGCGGCGGTACGGTTTGACCGCGGGACAGAGGGTAGAATTCCAACACGAGGGCGAAAGGTTGACGGGGTTCGTCAATCGCATCGGACAGCGTGCCACAGTACTCGTAAGGCACCCTGGTGGGGAGCTTTACAGCGATGGCCACCGTTATCGAAAATTTTACGTTCCACTGGGACAACTCGCTCCGGAGTCGATGAAACGCGACTAAGCTGGACTGGACACCCGTTTGGGATGTTTTGTCTGCCGCGGCTTCCTCGGGGCAATTTATTTATTTCGTTAAGAATAATGGACAGGTCATGTCTCGAGTCGTGTTAGCCATGTCCGGCGGGGTGGATAGTAGTGCTGCCGCATACCTCTTGCAGGAGCAGGGGCACGAGGTCATCGGGGTGTTCATGCGGCATGGTGAGAAGTCCGCGGCTGCCTGTAGCCTGGATGGCCAGGCGGAGACTTCGCCGTTGTTGCCGATTCTTGAGGGCCGCGCGGATCACAAGCAGGGGTGTTGCAGCGCTTCGGACGCTGAGGATGCGAGACGTGTTGCTCAGCGATTGGGCATCCCATTTTACGCGCTGAATCTTGAACGTGAATTCAGTGACATCATTGAGTACTTTGTCGACGAATATGCTTTGGGCCGTACGCCTAATCCCTGCGTGGTCTGTAATAACCATCTGAAGTTTGGAAAGCTGTTTGACTACGCCGAGTCTTGCGATGCAGAGTTTGTTGCCACCGGTCACTACGCACGCTTGGAACGGCTGCCGCACGAGGAAACGCCGGCCCTTCTTCGCGGCGTGGATGCTTCGAAAGATCAAAGCTACGTGCTTTTCGGCGTCGCGCCCTCACGTTTGGATCGGATGTTGTTGCCCATTGGGGGGTACAGGAAGACTGAGATCCGGGAACTGGCCAGTCGGATTGGACTGAACGTCGCGGAGAAACGTGACAGCCAGGAAATCTGTTTCGTGACTTCTGGCAAGCATGCTCAATTTGTGCGAGACCGTCTTCCTCCTCAAGACTTCGGAGGCGAATTCGTGACGATCAACGGCGAGGTGGTTGGGCGACACTCGGGGATCGAGGGGTTCACGATTGGCCAACGCAAAGGTCTGGGGATTGCGATGGGCGAACCCTATTTTGTGGTTGGGATCGAACCTGAGACACGGCGGGTCGTGATTGGTCCTCGCGAGGCACTTGCCCAGACCGCGCTCGTTGCAAGTCGCACGAACTGGCTGATCTCGGGTCTGGAATCGAGTTTTCAATGTGAAGCAAAAATCCGCTACAACAGCCCGGCGGTGCCTGCAACTGTCGAAACGCTGGACGATGGAAGAGTTCTGGTGGAGTTTCCCGAACCCTGTTTTGGTGTGGCGCCTGGTCAAGCAGTCGTCTTCTACGAGCAGGATCGTGTGTTGGGGGGCGGATGGATTCAGCAGACTGGGACCCGCGAGCAACTTGCTGATCTGCCACCCGAATCCCACAATATGCCGTTAGGGCGGTTTGCATGAAGGCAGAGACACTCCCCGTCCTCTACGAAGACAATCACCTGTTGATCGTCAACAAGCCGCCACTGCTGGCGACGATGGGCGCTGAGGAGGGCTTGCCCACCGCAGTCAACTTGAGCAAGGACTACCTCAAAAAGAAGTACCAGAAGCAGGGAAATGTCTTTTTAGGAGTGGTGAGTCGGTTGGACAGCTTTGTCTCAGGCGCCTTGCCGTTCGCCAGAACGAGCAAAGCGGCCCAGCGACTGACCGCCTCGTTCGCCGAGCATCGAGTCGACAAACGTTATCTAGCCGTCGTGCCTGGCGAGTTCGCGTCAGTGCAGGATCATTGGGTCGACTGGATTCAAAAAAATGATCGTCGGAAACGTATGGAGATTGTGGCACCACGTGCGAAAGGGAGTCAGGAGGCGAGGCTCGACTATCAGGTCCTCGCGCGGTGGAAGGGATTGACTCTTTTGAAAATTCAACTGGAAACCGGTCGGAAACACCAGATCCGCGTCCAACTGGCAGATCGCGGTTTTCCCATCCTCGGGGATCGTAAGTACGGTGGAGCGGCGATTGCGCAGCCCGGGATTTTCCTGCACTGCTATCGGCTGCAGGTGCCCCACCCGACCCAAGATTGGAACGTCGAAGTGACCGCGGAATTGCCGGTGCATTGGCACAGGCGTTTTCAGCAACTTGATGCGACACTCAAGCAACTCGAGCCTTGAATCAACATCCCGGCGGAGGCTACGGACTGTCGCCGGATATTGGGTATCGATTTTGCCGCCGACTCATTGGCGAGACTCGGTGTTAAATGACGAAATTGCTTGTCTCGTTCTTTTTTGACGGCCATAATCCACCGAAGGATCCGTTCGTTCCTTTTCGATCGAGAGTTTCTCTGAGGCAGACAGGGTTTGAGAGAGCCAAGGTGGATCAGTGGCTGGAAAGCACTACGCACAATCCGTTTTTACAAAATCCGCGATGGTCAGCGGACTTTTGACGGATGCGCAGATCCGGGAAGCGATCACGGGGATCATTCGAAGTGAAAAGCATCAGGCCCGTCGACCCGATGAAATTTCGGATCGTGATTTGAGTGCCTATCTGGTTTCCCAAGATATTTTGACTTCGTATCAGGTCGACCAGTTGATCGCCGGGAGAACCAAGCTTTCGCTCGGCAGCTACCTGATCAAGGACTGGATCGGCCAAGGGGGTATGGGACAGGTCTTCAAGGCGGAACATCAGGTGATGGGGCGAGTTTGCGCGATCAAGGTCCTGCCATTGAGCAAATCCACCGACCATGCGATCGAGAGCTTCATGCGGGAAATTCGCGTGCAGGCCAACCTCGATCATCCCAACCTGGTGCGTGCTTATGATGCGGGCAAAGATGGTAATGTTCACTATCTGGTGGTCGAATATGTGCCAGGCACCGATCTTCGCAGGTTGGTTCGCTCCCGTGGTCGATTGTCGATCCAGCAGGCCTCGAACATCATCAAGCAGGCCGCCGAGGGGCTCGCGTATGCGCACGAGAAGGACTTGATTCATCGAGATGTCAAGCCGGGAAATATTCTGGTGACGCCCGATGGCCTTGGCAAGGTTTCCGATCTTGGCCTCGCGGCCTTCATGACCGACTACGAGAGTGACCCTCGCCACGGTAAGGTGGTGGGAACAGCGGACTATCTGTCGCCGGAACAGATACGAAATCCCAAGGACATCACATCGGTCAGTGACATCTATTCGCTGGGTTGCACGCTCTACTACGCGGTGACGGGCAAAGTGCCATTTCCCGGTGGGTCGGCAAAAAATAAAGCTCGGCGGCACCTTGAGGAGACGCCTTGGCATCCGCGCAGATTCAACGAAGAGGTGAGTGATGAATTCGTTGATCTGATTGCGGACATGATGGAAAAGGAGCCCTCAGCCAGACTGCCGTCGGCCAGCGAAGTTGCACAACGATTGGAACCTTGGGCGAGTGACCTGAGCCCCATTTCCACCGGGCAGATGACGCGATCGAGATGGATGGCGGAACCGCTGCCAACGGAATCCGATGGAGAGGCCTTTCCAAACGGTCAGGACACGGATTCCGCGTACGACCTCAACGAGTTGATTGCCGCTGCCTCAGGGCAATCCAGTTCGGTCACACAGGGCACCATGAGCAACCTAGGGGCGTTGCAGGATACCACCGGCTCCGCAGATTCCATGCCACCACCGCCACCCTTGATTTACGAAACGGGCTTCCGGACTGCCGCGTTTCGGCAACTTGAATTCATGCGTCGCTTGCTTTGGATTGCAATTCCGGCAGGCGTTGCCGCGGGTTTTGCTCTTGGATGGGCCGCCGCCAAACTCCTGTAACGTGCTCCCGACCGATTCTGTTCCGGGCGAAGCCGCACTCTTCGATGCTCGAATCCCGCGTTGGAAACAAGCCGGCGGTGCAAACTCCGTGCTTCCGACTTTCAAATTGTTGGTAGGTCAGGGGCTGTCGCGCTGCTTCATCGGCCTCGGTGCTTCACGGTGCTACCCTGAGGTTGCTATACTCCCAAGCCTGAGCGAACTCGCAAAGATCCGCAAAAGGACGGGATCGAAATCCACCAGAGGTTGGGGAAAACATGGCTGCTTCATTGGTCCGCCAAGGCAAAGTCCGAGATATCTACGATTTGGGTGACCGCTACCTGTTGGTTGCCTCGGATCGAATCAGTGCGTTCGACTGGGTGATTCCCACGGCCATTCCAGACAAAGGTCGCGTCTTGACTCAGATCACTCAGTTCTGGCTGGAGACCTTCGACATCCCCAACCATCTTCTGGGGACGGCGGTCCGTCCGGAAGATTGCCCAGAGGGCGTTGCTCCGGAGTGGTTGGCAGGCAGATCCATGGTCGTCAAAAAGTGCGAGGTGGTTCCCGTCGAGTGTGTGGTTCGAGGTTATCTCGTCGGGTCGGGTTGGAAGGAATACCAGCAGACGCAATCGGTCTGCGGTGTTGCTCTGCCGGAGGGACTTGTCAACTGCTCGCAACTCGAGACGCCGATTTTCACCCCCGCGACCAAGGAGGAAGAGGGCCATGATGTCAACATCTCATTCGAACGCATGACGGAAATCGTCGGGGAGGATGCGTCCAGAGAGCTGATGGAGCGGAGTCTCGACCTGTATGAACGTGGGGCGCGATATGCAGCGGAAAGAGGCATCATCATCGCCGACACCAAGTTCGAGTGGGGATGGCACGACGGCGAGTTGATACTGATTGACGAGGCGTTGACTCCGGATAGCTCACGATTCTGGCCAGCGGATCAATATCAACCGGGCTCCAATCCCTTATCGTTCGATAAGCAGTTCGTTCGTGATTACCTCGAGACGACCTCTTGGGACAAGAGCTGTCTTCCTCCGAACTTACCCGAGGACATTGTCCAGCGAACACGGGCCAAGTATATCGAAGCTTACGAACGACTCACCGGTCGAACGTTCGCTTGGTCTTAACATTGGCAGGAATCCGCCTGAGCGTCGATGAAGCTCCGATCTCTAGGGGGTTAGGGCGGCGTGCCATTGGCCGTCATTGAAAGCTTGCGGTCGCACCCTGCCTCGCTTCGATGTCTATTTCGAATCAAGAGCCAATTTTCTGTTCCGCATCCTCGATCCATCCACCGGGACCGCCTTGCAGGTAACCGCTGTTCCCAAGGACCTGCCCCGAATCATTGATGAATAAAATCGTTGGGAAGCCCTGAATGCCATATTGCTGGGCGAGCCCCTGATTTTGTTCCACCAATTCCATCGATTGGGGCTGAGTCTGCGGGAAATCAAGTTTCAAGAGAACGACCTTGTCTTTCGCCCAGTCGCGGAATTCGCTTTTTGAAAAAATCTCTTCGTCGAGGCGAATGCACCAGGTGCACCAGTCGCTCCCCGTAAAGTCAATGAGGATGGGGCGTTGTTCCGCTTTGGCGAGTACAAGGGCCTGTTCGTAAGATTCGAGCCACTGCAGGCCATCGATACCTGCCGGAGCATCGTATTCCCGGATCCCCGCCATGGGGACCTCATTTTCCTGCAGATTGACCTGACGGCCGCAGCCTGAAGGGACCATCAGCATCGGGGGGATGAGAGCTGCGATCAGGAGCAGAGGCTTACACGCGAGAAGGAGAGCTGATTTCATGGAGTTCATCGCCCCGTTTTGAAAACCGTGTTGGAGAAAAACTGAGGAAAAACGCGTCGGAACAGCGTTAGTTGAAACGTTCGAATCGAGCCTTCATCACGTGCATTATCTGCTCAAGGCTTCGGCTTGTCCAATCCCCTTGTGACCGCGGTTTTGGATCAAGTCACCTGCGGTAATCGACCATTGGGGAGGGTCTCAAGATGGACGGTGGCTTGCTGGATCGAGCATTCGTCGCCCAGCCTCGTGAATCATTTCGAGCGCTTGTTCAACGTGGTTTCGATGTGTGCGAAATGAAAGAACGCACAGCCGGATTGCAAGACGATCCTCAAGCACCGTCGGGCTCAGCAGAATTGAACCGTCACGATGAATCTCCTCAAGTAAGTTCTGATTAAGCGCATCGAGTTCTTCAGGAGATCGATCACGCGGGTTCAGTCGGAAAGCGACCACACTGAGTTTGGGCTTACCGCAGACCCACCACGGTTCCTCGGCCTGTTGCCATGCGACAAGCGTTTCGTAGACGTGTTCGGCCAGATCGAGTTTTTCATCAAGATTTTGCCGAAAGACCTCGACGCCGTGGAGCATCATTGGCAACCAGATTCTCAATCCTCGAAAATCCCGTGTCTGTTCTGGAGACAGAT
>JAKVCA010000033.1 GCA_022448315.1 Pirellulaceae bacterium
GTTTCAAATGCGGTCCCGTTGACCCAAGTATGGTCCCAGTGAACACTCAGATTGATGGACATCAGGTGACCTATAAGTCCGGAAGCGACGGCTTGTCTCATGTAACTAAAGTGGGGCGCCCAACGGCCATTCTGGTTCACGGCGAGAGTCACGTCATGCTGATCGGCTAAATCCACAAGGGCTTGGCCGACTTCGAGGTCATCTACAAATGGCTTCTGACTGAGGACATGTTTTCCGGCGAGAATGGCGTCCGAAATTACGGGAGGTCTGAAACGCGTATGGAGTGCGATGTCGACCACGCCAACCTCCTCATTTCTCAGAAGATCTTTGTAGTCCGTGTAAGTTTTGGCCTCTGGAAAAAATTCGGAGCGACGATTCTCGGCCTTTTCGCGATCGAGGTCGCACAGGGCAACCACGGGCCATCCTGCATCTCGGTAGGCTTTGAGGTGGATGCCGGTGATTCCGCCGCAACCGATCAAGCCAATCGATGGAGGAGTTTCACGGGGAACTTGTGGTTGATAGGCGAGCCGGAAGTCGTCAGGAAGTTGAGCGAAGGGCGTACTGGAAATCATGGGGTTGAATGTTGGGTTTGGAGGAATCCGACAGTGTGGAAATTGTGATAAAACCGTAAGGCAAAGGTTTCTACGGCTGTGTTTTTGGGAAAAATATTAAACAGTGACTTTGAGCCTCCGGTTGCATGGAGCGGGAAGTATTACAGTCTTCATGGATGACATCACAGGACCGGCGTCTCGATTCGCTGAGTCACCATGAACCACCGCGGCAGGTTAGCATGTATTCATCGTCAATGGCATCCCGTTTTATAATCGCGTTGCTTGTGACCGGCGTGATGTTCCCGGCAGTAGCTTCGGCAGCGTCTCCGGTGAGACAGGCAGGTGAGGTCGAGACGCCCGAATCTGGAGTTACCGTGGAGTCGGTGACACCGGAGGAGGCAAATGTTTCAACGATCCCTGTTTTGCCGGGAGCGAACCAGCAGGCTTATCGCCGTGAAGTCATGACGCTTGCTCTGATGGGAGGTATGGGTGTGGTCTGCACCGGGCTCGCCTGTTTCGCGGTCTGGATGTTGCATCGTAATTCGCATACGCTTCCTCCCCGCTCGCCGTGAATTTCGTGCGTAGACGCCTTGCAGTCGTAGTCATGTCCCTCCGGCCCCTAGTACGCGGCCGTCAATCGTTTTTCTTTCGGTACGTGGAACTTCAGGCGAGCCTGTCGCCAGTAAGCCGCATGGCTGCCGCCCGAGTTAATCGAGGAAGTCACGATCCTCCAGCCTGTCCGGTACATACTGTTCCGTGACGTAACTGATGTCCTTGCTGATCAACGCTTCAACTTCCAGCTTAAATCCGTTTTTCAACATGGTCTGGATTTCTTTTTGCCAAGGCTTCTTGTCTTTGAACCAGGGATAGGATGCGATTTGTTTGGCCCGTTTGATGTCTTGATCGCTCAGCTTGATCGTGACCGAAGGGGTGAGCTCACAACGGTCATAGTCTTTGCTGCGAAGGCCCATGAATTTTGCACCGGGTATGGCCATCCGCCGAGATTCATAGGCAAGGTTGATCGATCCTTGCTTGATGACGCTGTAGATGTAGTAGCCCCACGGGTCATTATCTAGAAGGCAGTAGACGGGCAATTCCAGTTCGTGATGCATTCGATGGAGCAACCGTCTTACTCCGCGCGGCGGTTGTCCACCGCCATGGGTGAGGATGCAATTGTGGGTGCGCCAGAACTTGTCCTCATTGAAACGTCGCCACACGGTATCTTTTTCGACGTGGAGGATGAAGTCTGCTTCGCATTTTTTGAATTGGATGATGTCGGGTTCGCAGATCGACGGGATCGTGTATCCTCCCGAGCCCATCCGGGAACAATCGATCTCGTCCCCGCTGTCGTCAAAGACAAGATTGCCGACGATGGAACCTCGGTTGGATGCATAGACATGCAGTTCCTCTCGCAGTGCATTCAACGAGACCTCGACATCCTCGATCACAGGGTCGCATTCGGACTGTTCATTGAAGGTCTCTTCTTTGGTCCCTTCGATTGTATGCTTGAGCAGATAGTACATACCTCGAATGCTGGTCGATTTTCCCTGCTCGATAAGTTGTTTGCAGCCGGAAGCAACCAACATGGTTTGCATGTAACTTTTTGCCTGAGACAGGTTAAACAATTCCCGCTTGTTGGTTCCCTTTCCCATTTCGATGAAGCGTTTTGACTTGTTGAACTTGACGTTCGAAAGGGAGCGAGAAGGGATATCGAGGTGAGGCGCGCGACTCAGACCGGCGATTTTTACGACACGATCACCCATGCCGACGATGGATTTGAGGGTCTTCTTGTCTTTGTCCGTCAACTTGACCGGCGCGTCAGCTGCGCGGCGTATTGGTGCTACCTTTTTCTTCCGTGCTCGTTTGGCCATCGTGGGATCTTTCCTGATTATTCTTCCGTGGTGTTTTCATTCGGGTCGGGGGTCCTGGATTTGGACCGCTGAAGGAGTTCCTTTTCAAGTGACTCTTGATCTTCTTCCACAATCAAGACGTTTTCTCCATACACAGTATCTGGGTCCAATTTTCGGCCTTTTTCGTCAAGCTTGGTGTCGGCTTCGGCTGTTTTCCTTTTGGCCACTCGAAGAAGGTTCTCGTAGATTTCGTCTCGATCGACACCATTGATGGCATGGAGGGCGGAGGCCACTTCACCCAGATAACGAAGGAAAATACTCCGTCTTTCGCCTTCCTGCCGGATGGAATGGCGGCGACGAAGGAACATGCCCAGTTTGCGCCCGACAGTCTGAAGGGCGAGGCGTAGTTCCTTCTCAATTTCAGGATAGGCGGCGATTGCCTCTTTTGATTCACTCGTAAAAGGGACCCAGACGCTCGCCACATGCACCATAACAATGACGGGTCCATTGGGAAGCGATCCTCGCGATTGGCTGAGACCGTACGATCTCCAGTTCATGCCGGATAAAGTCTGAGTGATGGCGCAATCTCTTTGTTTGAACTGAAGTGGGACTCGATTTGCGTACCTTAGAACCGACATCCCCTGACCTTCGGAGAGATTGACATTTCGCATCGCTTCAAACAGACGTTGGCGATCTTTGGCCTTGAGTTTCGAAGGCGATTGGCGGGTGCTGAATTTACCTTCGCGGATAATCTTCTCTGCGCCATCCGGTCCCATGCCATCAAAGGTCACCACCAAAAACTGCTTGAGCGTTCGAGCGTCACTTTCTTCAAGCAGTCGTTCCAAGACGTCGTAGGATATTTTCTGTGCCGTATTGGTTCCGCCATAGGCAAGGGCGACTTCGATTTGAAACGGGTTGCCCCGGTAGACGGACGGGGGCCGCGTTGCGGCCGCGTAAAATTCACCCGGCAGCACGTGCCGTAGTCCTTCAAGCAGGAGTTCCTCGCCGATGGGGGCGATGCAGTCGGTTGTCGGGTTCTGGATCTTGGTTTCCTGAATGGCCCGATACAAGGTGTCTGCTTCTTCGCGTCCGATTCGTTTGGTGCGGGCCCGAGAGCTGAGTTTTGCTTGATCGCAAATCCTGCGGGCCACTGCGGCACTCACTCGTGAAAATGAGGTTGTCAAAAATTGCGAGAGCGTTCCACCCTTGAATTCCTTAAGCATGGTGACCAGGCGACCGAGTTCGACACCGTACGGATGCGGCTTGATTTCTTTGGCCTCGGGGGGCAGTTGATCGGTCGATCTAAAGTAGTGAGTTTCATTCCCATCCGGGTCAAGGAAATGAATGGTCACGTGCGGATTGGCGATTGCCGTCTGTTCAAGGTACTCGTCGACACTTCCCTTGCCGCGTTTGTAGATGCCCTCAAGTTCGATGGTGACTCGTGTGCCGCTCTTCAGAGGTTTTGGGGACTCTCCCTCCTGACCAGGGTAATGCGTTTCCCATTCAATCCCATGATCCTTAATGTAATTCTTGCCCTCATCACCGGCAGGGATGTCGACTCCATTGCCCTTGTTGTTAAGAATCTCGGGCGTGTTAACCTTGGTGTCGATCTGGATTTCGAAGTAGTGGGCCGCCTTGCGAGGACTGGTCTTTGAGACAATCTTGATCGGTTTTCCGGTGGTCAACTGTCCATACATTCCCGCCGCACTGATTCCGATACCCTGCTGGCCTCGGCTCATTCGCAGGCGATGGAATTTCGACCCGTAAAGCAGTTTCCCAAAGATGAGTGGGATCTGCTTTTTGACGATTCCCGGACCGTTGTCTTGAATTCCAATCTTGAACCGTTCTTTGCTGGTTCCCTCGATGTGAACCCAGATCTCTGGTGGAATTCCGGCCTCCTCGCAGGCGTCCAGGGAATTGTCGACCGCTTCCTTGACAGTCGTCAGCAATGCCTTTCGGGGATTGTCAAAACCAAGGAGATGTCTGTTTTTGGAGAAGAACTCACTGACGCTGATCGACCGCTGTTGAGAAGCCATCTGCTCGGCGGTCGATCGACGACGCTTCGGACGGCTTTTCTTTTCATCGCCGGTAGCTTCTCTTGGCTGTGGAGTGGCAGTGGACAAAAGGGGTACTCCTTTACCTCAAATGCTGCGGGTATCAACCATTCAAACTCAAGATTCCGAGGGCTCGACAGAGCGGTCGTATGGAACCCGCCAATTGGTTATGGAATGGTCTCTGGGGAAACTGGGAGGATTATAACGGCCCGAGGCGAATCGGTGTAGCAGGATATACGGGTTGTAGTGCGAACGGGAATCCGTCGGCTCTTAAAGGCCTTGATTAGGCTCATTTAGGATCAAATGAGGTCCGAGTTAGCTTTAGGCCCAACTTCCCGCTCGCGGGACTTGGGGATGTCGAATGTTTAATCTTCGCCGACGATCGAGACGATCCGGCGTGTTTCCGCGATAAACCATCCACGGAGGGAGTGTTCCGATGACCTCAGTCCAATTGCGAGTGTTGGCCCTCAGCGGGCTTGTATTAGCCAGCACACTGTTATGTTCCAGCAGCACATTTGCCCAAGAAGCCCCAGCCGTTCTGCCGCAGTATGACGCATCGAAAAACCCTGCGGCCGACGTCTTCCACAACTTTTACCCCAACTCAACTTCGGGCGCCAACAGCGCGTCGCTCTACCCCTCGCCGGTACCCACGCCAGTAAATGTCGGCCACACCTATTACACCTATCAGCCATTGATGCCCCACGAAATGTTGTATGCTCATAAGCGAACGTACTACACGCCAATGCCAGCGGCAGGTGGGTATTACACGGGCGGGAATGGTGTCGATCCGGGATACGGATATAATCGCACGACCATTTCATGGGGCCATCACGGCTTTTCTCGGGGTAATCTGTCTTTTGGTGGTTTATCACGTTTGCGAAGCGGCAACCCTGGATTGAATAAACGTTGTGGCATCTCTGGATGCAAGCCTTGCCGCTAATCGTCCTCCACGAGCGAAAGAGAAGGATAAAGAAATGAAGAACCCATGGTTTATTGCGGCGATGTTGCTCGGCGGAATGGCGTTCGGGCAGTTTGCGAATGCCGATGACGGGGAGGGCGCGGTGGCACCTCAGCCAGAAGCAGAAAAATCTTCCGTGTCCGGTGGCTATATTGATGATCGCTCTGCGGTTTCTCGGGCCAACGTGATGAAATATCATCCCGCACCTTTTTATGCTCTCGGACGACGCGGTCGTCGAGCAGCAGCAACGCATCAGTGGAATATGACTCAGGCTGAGGGACTGCCTTGGCATGGTCAGTACTACAACGCTCAGTACGGGGCGCCAGTGGCGCTGGTCGTTCCACCGACCGCGGCCTACATGTCCAATTATGGGTGGGGCGTTGGGAACACGACGAGCACACCGATTTACCATCAATACGCGCGGCCTTATCCGGGTCAAGCTTCGGGTACGAAGGGCGGAACCTTCCATGCCACACCGCTTCGGCCCAGCGACACGCAGCAATACGGGTTTTACCCAGTTCGTGGTCCCTGGTAACTCGGACCGCCTTGGTGTCATTACTAGATAATGATGCAAATTAATGCAGCAAAAGACGGGGAGATCGGGTCACCGAGTCTCCCTGTCTTCGTTTTACAACGTCCGAGTCTACCCCTTGCTTCGCGAACTGGGGTCCGAGATGGTTGGCTCGTTGAACGCAGGTGATGAACATCGAAGTGGCAATGGCTCAACGAAATAGGATGATCCCATAGGCCAAAACGCGTATCCTAAGACGCCGTACGAAAAATGACTTCAGGGTTCGTTGGGTTAGTGGGGATGACATTGTGGACGATACTGTTCCGAGTCGATACGCGGTTTTCGGCCTTCTTGTCTGTATCGGTGCGGCCTGTTCGATTGATGTCGCGTCCTGTGAAGCGGAACAACCACCGAATTTCATCATCATTTCGTGCGATAATCTTGGGTACGGTGACATTGAGCCGTTCGGTTCGGTACTACATCGGACACCCAATCTCTTGCGAATGGCCCGTGAAGGCAGGAAATTTTCCCACTTCTACTCCTCGTCAGGAGTCTGTACACCGTCTCGAGCGAGCCTGTTGACCGGTTGTTATGCTCAACGGGTTGGCATGCATTGGAACCCTCGTGACGGTCGTGTCTTGCGACCGCTTTCACCCTACGGACTTCATCCAGAAGAGACGACGCTCGCTGAGGCGTTAAAACCGTTGGGCTATCGGTCGGGGTTGGTCGGCAAATGGCATCTGGGTGATCAGCCCCCCTTTTTACCAACGCGACAGGGCTTCGAGTTTTTTTACGGAATACCCTACTCTGATGACATGACGGACGAAATTGGTCGCAAGCTGGGGAACCGATTTCAGGGGTCGTCTTGGCCGCCGCTCCCGTTGATGCAAGGGGAGTCCGTGGTTGCCGCGCCTGTCCAACGAGACCAATTGACGAAAGACTGTACGCATGCGGCAATTCGATTCATTGAGACGCATCGGGAAACCCCGTTTTTTCTGTATTTTGCCCAACCGATGCCGGGGAGTACGGCGAGACCTTTCGCGAGTGAATTCTTCAAGGGTCGGTCCGCCAATGGAGCCTGGGGAGATGCGATTGAAGAGATTGACTGGTCAACGGGCTTGCTCCTCGACAAGCTTGTTGAGTTGGGTATCGATGATCGAACCTTGGTGATCTGGACGAGCGATAATGGGGCACCGCTGGCCAAAAATCCGATGGAGTTGAGCCGGGGAAGTAATCTTCCGTTCGCTGGCCGAGGATACACGACGGCCGAGGGGGGCTTTCGAATTCCCACGCTGATGTGGTGGCCGGGGACGATAAAGAAAGGGACTCTCTGTTCGGAATTGGCATCGACCATCGACCTCTTTCCAACGTTGTTGGGATTCGCGGGCGGTAAGACCACGTCGTTACGAACGATCGATGGTTTGGATATCGGTCGGTTGATGACAGGAGAGGAGAAAGATAAATCCCCACGAGATCTGTTTTACTTTTACGAAGGTCAGCAATTGCAGGCGGTTCGTCGAGGTCCTTGGAAGCTGTTTCTACCGCTTGAATCTTTTGAACGACATCCATATTTCAGCAAAAATGAGAAGGCCAGAACGCTTCTCTTCAATGTTCGGGAGGATCCCTCATCGAGAAACGACCGAACTCAGGAATTTCCCGAGGTCGTTGCCAAGCTGATGGCCGATGCGGAAGTTGCACGACAAGAACTCGGGGATTTGGGTCATTTTGGATCCCAACAGCGTGCCGCGGGTTACGCGGGGCAGGTGAGTGCGTTGCGGGTCTCGCAGGAAGGAAATTCAGAGGAACGTTAGTTTTTGTTTGGGCATGGACGTGGCCTTCGAAAACCGTCCGCCTCATGTTGCCGCTTTGAACGCGACGTTACACTGAAGAAGTGAAGTTTGCCCCCGATGATTAATGGTGCTGTTGGGGACCGACTTGCATCGAGCAAACGTGGCTCAAAAGTCGGGTCATTTCGATCCGATTGAGCCTCTTGCCAGGAAAGTGACGGAAGAGAAGTGGACGCTTTAAAACAGATCGGCACTTGTTGGGCAACGTGGTTTTTGGGGGTATTGATCGCCTCTCCATGTTGGGCGCAAGAGACGAGCTACGTCGTGGAATTTCGTGATGGCAGTGTGGCGTCGCTAGAAATTCCCGACCACATGATTGAATGGCAATCGGTAGCCGTGGACGGTCGTATTACGCCCCAGTCCCTACCTTTTCGCGAGGTTCAGGAGCTCAAGCTGGTATTGAAACCGGTGACGCAGCGAGTCCGGCAGGTCCGGAAATGGATCGATAATCTTGGCGATCCCGATTACGAAGTGCGTGAGGCTGCCAGTCGGGAGTTAATGGCAAAAGCGGGTCCGTATCTTTCTGTGCTCAAAGCTTCTCGGGGCAGCAAAGACCCAGAAGTTGGCTGGCGTCTGGAAGTGGTTTACCGAGCCCTTCTTGAGGTTGCCAACGAGGCCGCAGAGCCGTCTTACGACGTCTTGAACTTAACGCCCTCATCATTGGCCGAAATCTCCGCGGGGGACGCGGGCGACTGGGAGATGATAGGGTCCTTTCGCGGACAGCAGGTACGATTATCTCGGGAAAATGTGGCGTGCATTCGACAGGGGAAGCTTCCCGAGGCTCGACAACTCGCACAAGCCCGCGTCGGCGAACGGCTTTCAGAATCAGATATTGGCCGCTTCCCCGAAAATCGCCAGCATTTGAATTTTGACGTGGACTCCAGTGGACAAGAGATCTCTCGGGGGACCGTCATCGACGATGAGTATTCAGACATGGGAGTCCGCTTCAGGTCGACTGTGGAAGACGGATATGTAGGGATTTTTTCCTATCCGGTTCGTGGAGGCTTGACTGAGAAAAATTCCGCTGGCGGACAGTGGGCCAAGGATCAGTCCAAGGACTATACGGGTATCTCGACCATTTCCTTCTGCAAACCCGGGGATATTCAAACTCCTGCGACGGTGAACTACTTCGGTTGTTTCCTGGCGATTGTCGTGAAGGATGGGACAATTCTGAAGTTCTTTGACTCCCAGGGTCGTTTGATCAGTGAGCAAGCGACGGATAATTCCAGGGAGGAGCAAAAAGACTTTGTTGGTTTCTATAGTCCAACTCCCATCGCACGCGTGGAGATTCATCCGACAGCGAAAGATGCGAACTACGCATTCGATGACATGCTTTTTGATCCCCCGCGCCCCATTTCGGAGGGAGAGTCGGCAAATCGCCTGACAGTCGTGACGAAGTCAGGTGAACGGATTGAAGGTCGAGGTTGGAGGATCGGGGAAGACACGGTCACCTTGTTCGAACTTACCCTTGGCGTGGAGCAACTCGAAATCCCCCGAGATCAGATTGTTGCAGTCATGCCTCAACGAGATGGCGGCGTCACTGTCCCTTTGACTCAGGAATCATTCTGGGGCTGGACGTCTAATGGGAGCTTGCTTCGATTGTCTCGAACCAAGGGAAAGTTCGGCTTGACCGCGCTGCCTGGGATTGAGAAATCTCCCGAAGAGTTCAGTTCGGTCTGGCTAGGTTTGGCGTCCGAAGGCCGGAAACTGATATGCGGACTCGAGGGTCAAATTAACGTGCCAGCGGTTTATTTTGAGGGAGAACTCTCGACAGTTAAAGAGATAGGGCTTTCGAGCGAAGGTTGGAATTGGGAAACGGAGAAAGGTGTCGCGGTTGCAGAGCCCGTTGAGGAAACGCCGGTGATCTTCTTTGATCAACCGTCGGTGGCGAACATCAACGAGGGCCAACTGGTGACCGTTGATGATCAGATTCTGATCATTGATTCTGTGGGTTGCATACTTGAAGAATGGAATGGAGACCGGGTGGTTTTGAAGCTTGAAGGCAAGGAGCTTCGGTTGGCATGGGAGCAGGTTCGCAGCTTGCGGTTGCCCAAATAGCCTTTGAGATGCGCAAGCGTTGGTTTGGGCACGTTTCGATTTGTTACCACCTGTTCGAGACCCTTGGTTGATATGTTTCAAAGCGTTACCTCTGGGGTGATTTGGAAAAGCCTGAGTTGAGCGTTAGGGACTCTCGTTGCAGACGGTCATGGTTCCGAATATCGAAAGAGTGGTTGATGAGCGAAATTGATGAAACGCCGTACGATGTGGTCGCTGTCGGAGCGCATCCCGATGACGTGGAGATTGCCTGTGGAGGTACGCTCGCGAAACTTGTGAATCAAGGGTATCGGGTTGCGATCGTCGACCTGACGGATGGCGAGCCGACACCGCTTTCCCCAGGTCCGGAGGTCCGTTTGGAAGAAGCGAAGAATGCAGCGAAAGTTTTGGGCGTTGAAACCCGAATCACGCTTGCGCTTCCTAATCGCAAGCTTTTTGATTGCTTTGAAAGCCGGGTTGAGCTGGCCAAGGTGTTTCGTCGGCTTCGTCCGAGGTTGGTGGTCGGTTTCGGAGATAAAACACCCATGGCTTCGCCAGATCATTGGCAAGCGATGCAGATTACGGAGGCGGCGATTTTCTATTCGAGGTTGTGTAAATGGGAGCAGTATTTCGATGATCTCCCCGTTCACACCATCGAGAAACAGCTTTACTTTCGACTGGCGTTCGAACCCGCGACACTCGACGGGTATCCGGGCCACTTCACTGAGGATATCTCCTCGACACTCGAGAAAAAACTGGAATCGGTGAAGTGTTACGTGACCCAGTTTCCGGAGAGCAAGGGATACGTGTTTGATCGCGTGCGAGCGGCGGCTGTCGTGGCGGGTACTGCCGCGGGTTTTTCGGCGGGTGAAGTCTTTGTGGCTCCCAAGCCGCTTGGGAGCGATGACCTCATGAAAACCATGATGCTCTCATCTTGATACGGCTTCACTCAAGATCCATGGTGAAAACAGACCAGACACATGTCGTCGCTTGGTGCTTCTCTTCCCAAGTGTTTCCGAACAGAAGCCACCATTGACTTTCCGGTGGTTTCGGCATCCGAGGAGGCGTGGGTCAAGAGTGACTTGACCCTTGCAATGCCCAACTGATTTCCATTGGAATCCTCACTTTCGAAAATCCCGTCGGTCATCAGGATGACGGTATCTCCCTCGGCCAATTCGGTTTCGAATTTTTCGTATTTGTAATCTTCAAGAATTCCAATCGGCAAGCCGGCCGTTTCTTTACACAATTCTTCCAGCGTTCCTTTCGCCGTTTGACGGAAAGGGGCAAGATGGCCGGCATTGACCACCTGAAGTTGGTGATTGGACGGGTCGATAAGCGCGATGACCATCGTGACAAAACGATCGAGTTGCAGGTCAACAATCGCCTGGTTGAGTCGGTTGAAGCAGGCGGCAAGGTCCGTTTCGGTGGCGAGTGAGAAACGGGTTTCCGCTGAGAGTTTCGCCATGAGTAACGCGGCCGCGATCCCGTGTCCCACAACATCGGCAACAACAATTGCCACTCGGCCGTCTGGTAACTGAATATAGTCGTAGTAGTCGCCGCCGACATGGTTTGCCGGTTGGTAGAAATCGTAGAAATCGTAGCCGTGGATGTCGGGCGCCTGAAGTGGAAGAAAACCATGTTGGACATCGGTAGCTAGCTCCAGATCGCGTTCCAGCTCGATTTGTTCCACCGCGGCCTGGTGAAGCTGGGCGTTGTCGATGGCGATGCCTGCCTGCAGGGCAACGGTTGCGAGTACTTCGAGGTCGCCTTCCGAAAAATGATTGGATGCGTCAAGCGTATCGATTTGGAGAAAACCGAGCAGGTTGCCCTCTCCATCCATGAGCGGTGCACACATGAAGGACCGGATTTGCAGGTTGGCGACGCTCTTGCTCGGATTGAATCGCTCATCCGAAGCCGTGTTTTTAGACAGGATGGCTGTTTTCGTTGTCAAAACATGGTTCACGATCTGGCGACTGATTCGAAGGGTTTCTTCCTCGGTTTTATTACGAGTTTTACTCCATGTCGGGACAAGCTCTTGATCCTCGGACCTCATGATGATGAGACCGCGATCTGCTTGGGTGAAAATGGTAAACAGGGAATCCAGAACCCGCGGGAAGACATCTTCGAGAGTCAAAACCTTGCTTAATGCCTGAGCAATTTCCATGATCGCGCGAAGCTTGGCTTCGGGCGTCGTCGTCAATTTTGCTCGCTGATGCTGTGAGGAAACTTCGATTTTCGACATGATCGTCGAATGACCTGTCGAAATGATATCTTCATCGTCGATCAGGACCGTGTTTCGGCCAAAACGTTTCCGAAACAGGCTGCTTTGAGATCCGGTGTTTTCCGTATCGTCGATAAAACAAAGATCCACATCGCAGATGCGAATCGAATCGCCGTGTCGCAAGGGAGTTCGTCCCTGAATGACGCCGTCGTTGACATGCGTTCCGTTCCTGCTGTTCAGATCTTCAATCCAAAACCGTCGGGTTTTGTCATCAGACGAAATGGTTGCGTGCTTTCGGCTAACTGCGCGCACATCCAGAACGATTTCGCACTCGGGATGTCGCCCGATCGTTGATCGGGTTGCCAGGTCATACTCCCGACCCATTTGGGGACCGGATTCGACTCTCAATCTTGGCATCTATCTTGCACCCAAGGCCACGGCCTTTTGGAAATATTGGTTGGGTTAAACTTACCTGTTGCCGTGCGGCGTCGTTCGACGGACAACGTGTCCGAATTCTACCAATGATCGTTGAGATGGTCGATTGGAAAGTCGAGTAGGGCAGGGGATGGCGAGTGCGAAAAGGTGATTTAGGTCTTCATGGCATGACCGGGAACAAAAAGGTGTCAGCGTCCCTTGCTTCTGATCATGATGAAGGGCAGTCCCAAGGGTATTCGGCCTTTACCTCTGTGGAGAAGCCGCCTTGAAGGATGTGAATGCGAGGAATCGAGGGTTGCTTTCGGTACTTTCGAAAAAAATTGCTTATCGGGTAAACTTGGCAGGTGTGGGACAGTCCGACAGCATCTGAAAACGGGTCGGTCGGGTAAACCCACGACATTGGATTAAGATCGGTTCGTGGTGTGGGGTGGAATGTGACATCGCTATACGTGGTCCGGGGGCGGGATCAAGGGATTCGATTTGAACTCGGCGGCGATCCTGTCGTGTCGATTGGACGAGATTCGTCGAATGATATCCAGGTTCACGATACCGAGATCTCAAGACGACATGCGCGGATTGTCTGCAAAGGGCATGTTTTTGTTTGGGAAGATTCAAAAAGTTCCAATGGGTCCTTTGTCAACCAGAAACGCGTGGACCGTCACGAATTGAAGACTGGGGATCGTATCAGGTTAGGTCGAACGTGGTTGCTCTTTACGCAGACGACCGAAGCTCAAGACGGTTCTTCGGGACCCAGAGTTTCCATTGTGGATGAGGCCTCATCGGCCGAGGCCTCGAGGATCCTTGGGACCGCGCGGCCAGCGATTGGGCTGCCGGAATTATCCGCGTCCGGTGACGAGGGAACGGTGGTCCGCATGCAACGCAATCTTCAGGTGATGGTTCGGACGTCTCAGGAGGTAAGTCATACACTCGATATCGAAGAACTCTGTATGAATCTGTTGCATCAGGTTGTCACCTCGATAGATGCCGACCGAGGCTGCATCATGTTGGTCGACGATGAGGGAAGCGACTTGCAGGTCAAAGCGAGTTTGGATCGAAACGACGAGGGTGGCGGAAAACCGATTCACCTCAGTCAGACAATCCTTGACTATGTGCTTCAGAATGAAGAAGGCGTCCTGACGAGTAACGCGGGTGAGGATGAACGTTGGGAGACGGCACCAAGTATTGTTCAGTTCGGTGTAAGAGAAGCCATCTGTGTCCCGATGACGGGGCGGTATAGCAATGTTGGAATCCTTTACGTTGACACCGCAATTTCGACCAAGGCGTTGTTGGACGGTTCGGGGTCTCGTCGGTTTCATCAAGATCATCTCGAGTTGATGCTGGCCATCGGGCATCAGGCAGCGTTGGCGGTCGAAAACTCGACGTATTACTCTGCCTTGCTGCAATCGGAAAGGCTGGCTGCGGTTGGCCATACGGTAGCAACGCTCTCTCACCACATCAAAAATATCTTGCAGGGCATGAAGGGCGGAGGTTTCTTGATCGAAGAAGGCTTGAAGCAGGGGGATACGGATGCTGCGATTCGTGGATGGAAAATGGTGGAGCGTAACCAGCAGAAGATCTCCGACCTTGTGCTGGACATGTTGACCTTCAGCAAAGCACGTCAGCCTGACCTTGGATGGCATGACCTTGATGAGACGGTCGCCGAGGTCATTGATTTGATGAAACATCGTGCTGGAGAGTTGGCGGTGGATCTTGCGTGGTCCCCATCTGGTCAGGTCTCGAAAGTCGCGTTTGATGCGGAAGGAATGCAGCGTGCGGTCCTCAATTTAGTGACCAATGCGATTGATGCATGCGCGGGAATCGAGGGAGGGCGAGTCGAGGTGAGCACTGCGTGGGATGCGGCGCATCAAAGGGTCGAGGTGCTTGTTAAGGATAATGGTGAGGGCATTCCGTCGGCTCGGGTTGCCACGATTTTCAAGCCATTTGAATCGACCAAGGGCAACCGAGGGACGGGGTTGGGGTTGCCAGCGGCTCGGAAAATTATTCGCGAGCATGGCGGAGACATTGTTGTTGAAAGCGAAACGGGTAAGGGAAGCTTTTTTCGGCTCACTTTTCCTGTTCAAAGTCCGAGTTCCGGGCCCGAAGATCGGGATGGGGGTCAAACTCTGGTGCATGACATGACTTGATTGATTGGGGGGACGAAGTTGCGTTCAAGGGCGTTGCTCAAGCTCCTAGGCAATGATGGTTGCCGCAGCTTATAATTTAAGTAATGGCACCCCCAACCCTTATGAGATACCGTCAATGTTAGTCCCTGTCGAACTTTCCAGAATCATCATCAGTGAAATCAATGAGCAACAGATGATTTGGCTGAAAGAAGTCGATGGTGAGAGGAAGTTCCCGATCATGATCGGGATCTTCGAGGCCACGAGCATCGATCGAAGGATCAAGGACATTCCGCGACCGCGTCCCCTGACTCATGATTTGATCGTGAACACCATTCAGTCGCTGGGTGCCGAAATGGACAGCGTGGTCATTAGCTCGCTGAAGGACCACACTTATTTCGCGAGCTTGAAATTGAAGGTGGGTGATGGACTGGTTGAGGTCGATGCTCGTCCCTCAGATGCAATCGCGGTGGCGGTCACAAGTAACCCGTCGCTGCCTATTTTTGTTGATGAGGCGGTGCTTGAAGGTGCGGGATTGCCTACAGATCCCACGCTGTAACCCTGCGCCGGTCCAAAACTTTTCCACTCCCAACGGTCGGAAGGTTCAATTCGATAGGTTGGGAAATGGCGGCTCTCGTGCCTCGAATTCGATAAGGGTTGAAATTGGGTGAGCATTCGCCCGCGTCTAACCCTCTCCAAATCCCGTTACCATCAGGTGACGGCTGCCACCATGATCGCGGTGTTCGCAAAGGTAAATTCCCTGCCAGGTTCCCAGGGCGAGTCGACCGGACGATATGGGGAGGCTGAGACTGTTTCCCATCAAGGATGCTTTGATGTGAGCGGGCATGTCGTCGGGGCCCTCGAGCGTGTGCACAAATGGTAAGTTCTCGGGGCAAATGTGATTTAAAGCGGTTTCAAAATCTGTTCTAACATCCGGATCGGCATTTTCGTTCAGAGTGAGGGATGCGGATGTGTGGAGGATAAAGACATGGCAGAGGCCACGGTCGATTTTCTGGATCTCTATGGCTTTTGCCAGAACTTCCTGCGTTACAAGATGACACCCTCGCCGCTGCGGCCTTAACGTGACATGGTGCTGAAACCAGATCATGGCTTGGTTGACTTTCAAGATGAGGACAGGGGGAATAAAAGGCGGCGAAAGGTGAATGGCGGTAAGCCGAACCTCATTTACAGGTTATCGGGAACGCCCGATGGAGCAAGCCATTGTGACTGAAATGGAGCGCCACGACCCATATTTCAATGTGGAAGGCTGGTTGCCTCTATCCACGGCGTAAAAAAAGCGGACGATAATGAATCGTCCGCTTGGGAGACCGGCAAACACACCGGCCGAGCAGGAAGATGGCCCGGGTTGATCACCCGGGATGATTTAATTTTTGGTCTGGAATGGGAGATTCGTCCCTCGGGCACTTCTCGGTTCTGAGGGGCTTTGAGTCGTCCCCGCAAGGAAGTTGTCGATTTGTGCGCTGGCGTAGATCTTCTCGAACTCCTGCGCCATCGCGATCCTCAGTTTCTGTTCGCGGATATGGGATTGGAGTTCATCACGAACGTCCTCAATGTCGGTCACGATCGGTTCGGTTCGGCCGAGACATTTGATGATGACCCACGTGGGTCCGACGTTGATCAGTCCAGAGATTTCTCCCTCTTGAAGCCGGAAGGCTTCGTCTTCTAATTGTGGGCGGCCACTGTGTCTTGCGATTGGCGGAACGCTACCATAATTCGCTTTGGAGGCTGGTTCTTCGGAGTATTGCGATGCCAATTCGCCAAAGTGTTCATTAGTGGGAGACTCGGTGGCCATCTGCCAGACTCGTTGGGCGATGCGTTGATTCTGCATCACGATAGCCAACACCTCGACACGTTCTCCGTAATTGGCTTCAAAGCCGCTTTGAATATCTTGTTCGGTAATGGTGACCTGATCATCGACAAGCTTTTTGAGAGCCACCGAGGGCCATACCGCATCACGGACATACAGGTCGACGGTTGCCCCTTCTGTTTCCAGAACATGAGTTAGCCACTGATCAACGTCGGGAGAACCATCGCCCAGCGTGTAACCATTGGTTTCCGCGGCACGTTCAATCTCAACTTGAAGGTCAGCATCGGTGACCCTCAGTTTGCGAGCTTGAAGTTGCTGCCGAAGCAGCGTCCGGTTCATTTCGCCGGTCAGCACTTCCATGCCGTACCTTGCGATGCATTCTTCTGAAAGTTCCCGCACAGTGATCTGGGCATTGTCGACGGTGGCCGCAATGCCAGGCATTGACTGGCTCAGTTCGGAATCATTGTAGACATTGACAATTTCGACTTGGGTCTGCAGCTGTTTGAGAAGTCGATCAGCCAATTCTCCAACCTTTTTGTCGGTCAGATAATCGACTATACGGTGTTCCGCCTGACGGCGCACGTCCGGCGTGATGGTTCGCGGTGGGATGATTCGTTCGCAGCGAACGATCAAGTACTGCGAGGCGACTTCGATAATCTCGCTGATTTCACCTTCGTTGAGTTGAAAAACGGCCCTTTCCAACTCTGGGTCACCTACATGTCGACGAATCGGGGGAATCAATCCTCGTGCAGAGGCGCTGTTTGGGTCTTCGGAGAAGTCTTTGGCCAATTTTCCGAAATCATCCGGGTTTGCCTTTGCGAGTTCCAAGACTTCTTCCGCGCGACTACGCGTCCTGAGGGAGATCATTCGAACCTGAACTTGAGCGCCAATTTCCGCCTCCAGACGCTTGTCCACCTCGGCAGGATCGATGACTAGATCGGCAGCGGCGATTTTTCGTAGTGACAGTTCCATCCAGACCATTTGCTGGTAGCGATCGAGGGGAATGCCGCGTTCCTGTTCCAAAACCTCGAGCCAGCGGTCACGGGGCAGGCTGAATTTCTGTGCCATACGCTCGATTTCAGCGTCGACATCGGTTTGACTGATATGGATGCCACGTCTTTGCGACTCGTTAAAAATGAGTTGTCGATTGATCATGGATTCGAGCGCATCCACGCCATATCTCGACAAACACTCTTGGGCGAGTTGCTGGCGATTGATGGCCTCGCCATTGACAACGGCAAGTACGGTAATCTTGTTGGCCTGATTGCCATCCCCAATACTTTGCGTGTCAGGACCGACACGTGTCGCGGGAATTTGGGCCGTCGCTTCGATCGCGAGACCTGCATTCATGATTAAAACTAGGGCGGCGAGCCATCTCCAAGAAACGGATCGAATTACGACCGGCATGCTGGTTACTCCCTTAACCTGATGACAGAATTCCTACTCGGTTGTGGGAACGGTATCAAGGTTCGCGAAAGCGGTCAACGTGAATTCAGCGAGAGTGCATCTTCGATCGTTGCCCGGCGGGCTGGGCGGCTCGCAACCGTCATCCTGTTGGGTCGTCCTACGCAAGGGAGATTTGCGGAGACTACGGGCCGGTTGACTCATGATGATGGCGAGCGTTAAAACGTGAAAGCCTTTGGTAGGACTTTGCTAGCTTGTTTGTGCAGTCACTCGCTGGGGGCAGCCGTTTGGAAACATTAGGTCCGATAGGCGCAGTGCGGCGGGAGACAGTGCGGCGGGAGACAGTGCGGCGGGAGACAGTGAGGTGATGATGTCGGCGAGTCGAAAAATGGGCGGTTTGGATTGTACGGTCATCGACCATCAAGTCGGGGCTTCGGGGCCAGATGTGGGTGTGATTCTGTGTCACGGCTACGGCGCGCCAGGGACGGATCTGGTCCCTCTTGCTTCGGTGATAGCAGCAAGTCTTCCCGCGGACGTCCGAGTTCGTTTTTTGTTTCCCAAGGCACCAATTCTCATGGAATCTTTTGGTGAATACGATAGTCGAGCATGGTGGGAATTGAGCATCAATTCGCTGTTGACAGCAATCGAAAGTGGCCAAATTGATGTGCTGAAAACCGTTCGTCCGGATGGTCTTGATCAGGCTAGAACCCTGCTGGGGGCCGCCTGTGAGGAGTTTCTCGAAGAATCGGGACTGACGTGGTCCAACAGTTTGCTGGGAGGGTTTTCTCAAGGGGCGATGCTTACGACAGACCTCGCGCTGAGATTGGAGGAAAGACCGGCGCACCTCGCGGTTTTGTCCGGAACGTTGCTAAATGAACCGGAGTGGTCCACGCTGGCCGGTGAAGGGTCAGCCATGAAGGTCCTGCAGAGCCATGGCCAATTGGATCCTGTTCTTCCGTTTGCAGCCTCTCTCTGGCTCCGTGATCTTTTCGCGGAAAATCGACATGAGGTTGAATTTTTGGACTTCGCTGGACCGCATACCATCCCAGAAGGGGCGATCGCCGGTTTAGCTCAACGCGTCGAGGAAACGGCTCGGCAGAAATTATCAGACTGAATCAGGAGACCGGCGGAAGGATCGACACCGATTGCCCGTCGACACTCAGACGATTCTCGTCTTTCACGGCCCCCCGCTGGAGTGTTGCTGTGCCTTGCCAGGTGGAGTCGCCGTCAATGGAGGCGGCCGACGTGATTTTACCCACGACTTGATCTGGGGAAGTGACATCGCGAGGAAGCTCTCTGGGGCAAGGCCCTTGACCTTGCAGTGAGCAAAGCAGTCGGTTGACGTGCCCCAACGCGTCGATGCGAGCGACGGTCTCTTGACCCAGATAGCAACCCTTGGTGAATGAAATAGCGATGGAATCGCGTTGAAGTTCCTGTGGAAGATTGTTCTCGGAGAGGTCGAGCCCAAAACGCGGGTACTGATTGCGTTGGCGAATTTGCTCGAGCGTTTCAGATGAAAGTAAGGTTTCTCCACATCCAACAAGCGTTTCCTGCAATTCGTCGGTGCCGGCCATCAACCAGAGGCCATGCTCGCCAAGTTCTCGGGAAGATAAAACGAGAGGGTTCGAAGTACCTTCCTTGGATCCCGGCATCGTCTCAGGTGGAGTGGCATTCAAAGGCTTTAGAAGTTCCGTCAGGTTGGAGCCGACCAGCACGAGAACCGACGTGGACTCCGACAAATCTTTGAACTGGACATCTTCTCGAACAACGTAGCGATCCAAATGGGTCTGCAGGGTTGCAGATTGTCCCGGTGACCCGAACAGTAGCCAACGCTCTTTTAGTCGATAGACCTCAACAAATCCAACGAGTTTGCCCTTGGCATTCAGAAACATCGCCTCGCGACCCTCACCGCACTCAAGATCGGAAAGATCGGCCGTGCAAAACCGCTGAAGATGTTGTGCCGCGTCTTGACCTTGCACTTCAAGAACGCTGCGAGGAACGTTTGGAATGAACCCGGATTCGTTGTCACTCGTTGTATTCGTCATCCTGTGTTTCCATCTTAAAAACCTTGGGCCAATTCAATCTGGTTCAGCCAAGTTGGCCCGCCAACAACGACGTTCCACAGACCAGTTGCCGATCGTCAAAGCGGTCGAGAAGTTTGTCGGCCTCTGATTCGGAATCGAGCCAGAACCAGCCAGGAATTTCGGCGAGTTTTTCAACTTTAGGACCGAGGACCCAAAGGTCTCCCTCCGTCCCAACTCTCTCGCAAACCATTTTTATCCATTCTGCGAGAGCCTCGTCGGCTGTCTCTGGGGATTCGTTGTCATGGTGAGTGATCGGCCATGGGGGAAGTTCCCCATGAAGCAGGATTTTTGGAGGCTCAGGTTGCTCGCAACGAAGTCGGTCGATTGCAGCCAGCCAATGCGGCCAATTCCAGTCAAGTTTCTTAGGGACATCTAAAACTATCATTTGGGGAACTGGACTGGTGCTCGGCGTTGAATAATTACTGTAGCTGGCCTCGCGCGCAACGCTCAAGCTCTTACGGTCTCCCGATAGGAGTGTCTGAATCTGACCGTTTGGGTGATGCAAGCATTCGATCCAAAAGATGATGCCTAGCCATTCTTCTGATTCCACCACTTCGGCTTGCCAACCTTTTTTATCCGGAACCTGCGCATAGGTTTGGAAGAGTCGGGACCAGGTCTCGAAATTCGTGAACTGTGGATAGAGTTCACAGGCCATGGCAATCGCCTGTGCTTCGGGATGCGGAGACAGGGGGGATCGAATGGCGATAACCACGTCTGCGTCAACCAGTACCCGATTGATGTAGATGGGACTGGCAGCAGCATTGGCGGCAAGGTACGAAGAGCCTTGCGGGTCTTGAGGGTCGTGTTTTACCCAGTGTACGCCTTCGTGTGCTGCTTGAACCCGTTCAAATTGGCAGAGGGTCGCGGGTGGAATCGTGCCCATGGGCAAAACCACGGCGACATGTTCGGATTGGACCGCCTGAGTTGCCAGCCAGTGGAGTAACTCATCGAGAATTGCAGCAACGGACGGGTTAAGGTCGACGATTGCAATACCGATTAAATCACCGGCAACCAACATCTGTTGGAGCGGAGGGAGGCCACTGGGATGGCTGACACAGCTTGATAAGGAGCTTCGGAGTTGGGTTTCAGGATCTCCCTGCCATGCGTGGCCTTGGAGTTGGGCCGTCGATTCTACCCAGGTCATCTGTTTTGCCTGTTTTGCGAGCGGGTTGGGGCATATGGACTGATCAGGTGAAGTCGTGTGTTGTGGCTGACCGATCTTACTAGGGATGTCGTGTCGCCACGTGAACTTCATCACTATCAGGTTACCAGACCGCGTTCGTGACGATAATGCCCCGCTGCGCTTGGTTTAGGGACGGCTTCCCGCCTCGCAATGCACCCTTCAAAACAGGTTGAGAGATGAAATTCATTCTTCTGACGCGCGTCACATTAGTGAGTGTCACGCTTCTTGCTGCAGGGTGCCAACCTTCACTACCAAGTCAATCCCGTACTACTGAGTTTGAAGAGGATGCCCAGGCTCTTCTCGACAAAGTCCGTGAGGTCTATCGGACTCAGAGGGCCTACAGTGACGACGGCGTGCTCTTGTTGTCTTATAACTTGAATGGCGCCGCACAGTTGGAAAAACATCCGTTTTCCGTCGCCTTTGAGGAAAGGGAAAACCATGACATTCGTCTTTTTCACGGACGTTTCAATGGTCGTGACGGGCGGCAGGTGATCGCAATTTTTGATCCCCAAACCAATAATGTTGATAACCAGGTTTTGGTCCGTGATCGCATTAGTTTTCGCCAAGCCCTTGATCTGCCCGCCGATCCCATTCTTCGTCATTTTTGCGATGGTGCGGCGGATTTGCCGTTGTCCAATCGCCGGGGAACGCGCGCTTGGTTTATACCATTACCTTACCTGCTGGCTTCCGATATTGACCGTCAACCCTGGTTTGAAGGGTCACTTCAATTGTTGGATCCGAGTTTCATTAAGGGGCAACGTTGTCAACGCATGCGTGTGAAAACGGAGGCGGGCAATACGGTCCTCTGGATTGACGCTGAAACTTATCTGGTGAGACGTGTTGAGTATCCGAATTCCCTTCTGAACGAAAGGTTGCTCAAGGAGTCTCAGATTGGTCCGTGCAAGCTCACGGCCGAATTTCGCAATGCTTCATGGAGAGTCTCCGACGACAAAGGTCGCTTGTCCTGGAAGCCAGTCCGGGGTGCTCGTAGAGTTCGGCACTTTGTCTCTTTGCCCGCGCCCTTTCCGTCCGAATTGATTGGGGACGTCGCCCCTCCGTTTGAGACATTGTCCATTGATGGACGCCGTGTTCAGCGGGGGGGAGATGGTAAAAGCGTCTCGGCATGGCTTTGGACAAGTACGGATCCAATATGTCGGGAGCCTTTGGCCCAATTCGATCGCGTCGCAGAATCGATGAAGACGGACGTTCGGTTTTACAATGTTTCCACGGATTTGGTTTCTAGGGTCTCGAATACCCAGCTGAAGGCCCTGATGGGGCAATGGAAAATCAATTCGGTTACCACCGTTCGCGACTGGAAAGAATCTGGACGGCAGCACTTTGATATCAAACTTTTGCCTACCCTTGTGGTATTGGATTCTGCAGGTGTCATTCAATACTTCAAAGTGATCGATGATGGCCAGGTTGAGGCAGCACTTCAAGCCGTCCTGTCACGGGTGCTTCGGGGCGATGACGTCGCTCAGGAAATGCGGTCGGAGTATGCGAGTTATCTCGAGCAATATCGCCAACAACTTGCCGATGCGTCCTGGAGCAAAGGTCAATCTTCAAGAGCTATCCGTCCAACGACTGCTCCGATCCGTCGCTTGCCGACTCAATACCAGCTCACGCCTCTATGGGTGAATCGCGAACTGGTGGCTCCGGGGAATATGGCCGTGTGGGATCAGAGAGGCGAGGTCGCCCATTCCTCCGCCAGCGGGAACTGCATCGCAGTGTTGGACGGTTATCAGACGCTCATGTTGCTCAATGACAAAGGGCAGGTGCAACGAAGGATTACGTTAGGAGAGGGTCCGAAGGATATTTTTAATCACATCAAACCTCTAAGGAACGGTCGCTTGGCCGGGTGGGGAGTGAGTTCCGTACTGGGAACTCGGCTGAAGTATGTTGATGGGAATGGAGTGGTCGAGGAAATACTGGATGCCGAAGCGGGTTTGATTCGTGACTTTCTGGTGGTGAAAGACGGACAGGAGGCAGGCCCTCTTTTTTATGTGGGCTTCTGGGATGGCAAAGGGCTTCAGAGATACACCCGCACCGGCGGTCTTGAGGCCCAGATTGGCGAGATCCCCAACATCAATGGATTGGCTTTAACACCAAACAGTCAGACCGGAAGTTCCAAAATTTTGGGGGTCGGACGAGAGGGCGGGTTATTTCGAACCGACTTCGAAATGAGCGGCGCGGTGCCGGCCGCCGTGAGGGGGATGAAGGTCGACCAGGTTTATTCGGCTGATGCGGCAAGTTCCGACGGAGCCATGATCTGTGTGGTTGGGCTGACGGACGGTGGTAAATCCGTCGCTCGTGGTTTGAGCGAGAACTGGGACGTGTGCTGGGAGATACCGATTTCGGAAGAAACGAATGATGAGCACGTTCAATGGGTGAAAAGTGGCCGGCTGGATGAAGGCACAATCTGGGCCATGGCTCGACCCGGTGGGGATATCCACCTGATTTCAGGCAGCGGGGCCAGAAAAGATATCTTTGCGACAGGGATGGAAATTCGAGGCATGGCGATTCGGAGTCAGGGTGGGGTGACTCAATTATTGGTGGCCACAGAAGAAGGCGTGCATGCGTGGCGGATCGAAGCTGTCCTAAAGCAGGCTCGTCTTGAGTCAGCAACATCAACGGGAACTCTAGAGTAACCCGGGGCGAACGCGAAACGTTCCTGATCAAGGGGTTGGGAACTTCAAGAGGGACTGGCCCTCAGCTGGCATGGAATTCAATACCTTCAACAGTTTCTCGTAGATGACACGAGTCTCGTCGTTGAGAGAGTCCGTCGGGAGACGGGTCTCCTCAAGCGGGTCCATCGCTACATGATAAAATCGTCCATCGCCGTAAAGTTTATGGGTCTTGTCCCTCGCAAATCGGACCGGCGGGGTCTTTTCTGGTCTCGGGCAGTAAAAACAAAAAAATGATTCACGGGGCGTTCCCGGTAATCCTTGTAACTGCGGCCAGAATGTGCGGCCATCAAGGTGTTGGGGAACTTTCTGCCGTGCTGCCTCGAGCAGGGTTGGAAGGAAGTCGGAGCAATCGATCAGGTCTGTGGACACTTTTCCTTTGGGGATTGTTTCAGGCCACATTGCCACCATTGGGACACGCATGCCTGCATCCGTCGTCAAACCTTTACCCCCTTGAATCACTCTGCCGTTGAGCGTGGATTTGATCCTCTGATGTGTTCCATTGTCGCCCGTGAAGATGATCAGCGTGTTCTTGCCCAAACCGGCGTCCTCGACCGCGTCAACAATCCGTCCGACGAGATGATCGACATAAGCCACCATGTCTTCAAAATTTTGCTGCTGGTTTTTGTTTGTTTGCTTTTTGCTGTTAGGTGTGGGAACGAAAGGACTATGCGGCAAGATCATCGGGTAGTAGGCGAAAAAGGGTTTTTCCTTTTGAGAGGTTATGAAATCGATCAGGTAATCCGTGGCAACGTCAGGACCAAAAGTCCCCTTCTCGAACTGCTTGTTTTCATCGTCAATCCACATCAGAGGCCCGCGATATCGCTGCCCCTGAAGATCAACTTGCCAAAGGCATGCATTTTCAAAACCTGCGTCGAGGGGCATGGTACCCTTCTCTCGAAACTTATCCGGGTAGTGTTCCGCTCCGAAGAGCTGCCACTTGCCGACGATGGCGGTCGAATAGCCCGCGTCTTTGAAGTAATGTCCGATCGTTTTCTGATCTCGGTTGAGCACTGAGAACGCGGAGTAATTCCGAGCATTCGAAATTCCGGTCATCAATTTGACCCGTGTTGGTGTGCAGAGCGGTTGCGAGTAGCAATGCTCAAACCGCATACCCTGACGTGCCATTCGATCGATGTTTGGGGTTTTGTATTGTTGGCTGCCGTAACAACCAAAACATTCGTACCCCACATCATCGGCCATAATCAAGATGATGTTGGGCGACTGCTGATGTTTCGTAATGGGAATCCCGGCAGCATTCAGTGAGGCTTCAAAATTTATGCCAAGGACGGCAAGGAGGAGAAAGAGACCACGGCCGTTATTTTCGCGTCGCATCAAGGTTCAATCCAATTCTGATCAAAAAGAGGCAGTAGTCTCATTCCCTGTTGGTGCAATTATTCGAAATGCTTGATCCTTATGTCTTTGAACTCCACCCACATTGGCTTTCCGGCATGAAGTTGCAAGGCCAGTTTTCCATCCAGCAATGCTCGCTCCGGAGTCGCGTCGGTGAAGTCCAAAATAAGGCGCCCGTTCATGAAGTGCTGAATATGATTTCCTTTGGCGATGATGATAACGTCATTCCAATCATCGAGTTTGAACAGCTTGGGCCATTCCTCTGCGGTAATCAGTTGGCCCGTCACCTTTTTGCCATCATCATTCCAAATCGCCTTCTCACCGGCGAGACAGATGCGACCCCGTTTGCCGCCTTCGTCATAGATGAAGCCAGCAACGTTCGGCATTTTCGATTCATTCCGGATCTCGTGCTGATAGCCACGGACGACCCAAGGATTTCTCGGTTTGCCCTCGATGATGTGTCGGGACCGATATTGGATTCCGGAATTGTTGGTGGCGTTGCACCGGAACGACAATCGCAATTCAAAATCTTTCGTTCCGCCATCCTGCCAGATCAGAAACGTATTCCCATTGGCCTGGTTGTCCGGTGTGGTTTCACCATGGATCGCCCCGCCTTTGACTGACCAGAGTCGGGAATCTCCATCCCAGCCTTCGAGGCTCTTGCCATCGAATATTCGCTTCATGTCCGAGGGCTCTTCAGGAGCCGTCTGAGCCTCCTGCGCCACGAGGGTCATCGAGAGCATCAAGAAACAGGGGGCAAAAATCCAGCACCGCTTCATTACCGACTCCTACTTAACGGAAAGTTTGTGAAGTAAGCAATTATGGTCGGATCAGCTGCGAGTCTCAAACCGGCCTGACGCGAAAGTTTTTATTTTTCAGCAGGGCCGCAAGCAGGAACTTTCCAACCGTCCGTTTCACCCATTTCGCGTGGTCCGCTGTCGCCGCAACCTTTTCGCGTCCGGTTTTTGTGCGTTATTAGGCCAGATGGGTGCTGCGAGATGGGAACCTGGTGGCCGAGGCGAAGTGAAACTGAAAAGTCGGGCCCTGCGGTGTTTGGATCCACCGTGGGCCCGACTGCAAACCCTATCTATTCAATCAGTACCTTTTCTATGGCCAGAAGCAAATGACTTTGCGGCAAACCCCGTCAGATTGAAAAATGGTGTGCCGGTGCCTTGAGGGTCATGCCATTGAAACTTGTAGCCTTCCGAGTAGATTCAGAAGCACGTGAAGTTCTTGTTCGATTTGGTCAGGCAATTGGATCACGATACAGGACCTTTCCAGTTTCTTTGCGGCCTCAGTCACCTGCTGGAATCCGTGGGATCCGGCCGAGCCTGTTACTTGAGGTGCGATGGACGCCAAATCACTTCAAGCTTTCTGGTTGAACGCAGTCGTGAGTTGTTTCATGAAATCTTTGGCGTCTTCCACGTACATCACAATCAAATCAAGAAGAAAGAGATCACTCCCCATTGAGAATTAGCTGGGCGTAGAATCTCGGGGGCTTTGCATGGACTTGAAGACGCTGAAAAACGGGGCAAGGTGATTCCTCAGGCGAAAGTTCATTTCAGTGACCGGCTATCACAACGTACCCTTCGCGTCAAAAAACTCCAGATGGAAATCCGGGGAGAATTCAGTACCATTCTATGTTGAAGACCGCACGCATGGTTTGGGAGGTTGGCGACTCTCATCTCCGAGGCTTTCCGATCGGTTGTTGTCGAGGTCCTGATGACTTGGTTACCCATCCCTGAATTTAAGCCACTTCATTTTCTCAGGTCTGGGCATGCACAGACGATTTTGGGTTCCATATGGCCCTCATCCAATAATGATTTTGAGCCTCAGGTTCGCAAGGTGACTTTGGAGGATGGCGACCGGCTGGTCGTGTTCGATGATAAGCCTCAAGGCTGGAAGACTCCTGGTCAGGCAGTCCTGCTCGTTCACGGACTGGGTGGTGAGGTCCGCAAAGGTCCATTGGAACGACTCACGCGACTTCTCGTTGGCCGCGGGATTCGTGTCTTCAGAATGGAGCTCCGCGGTGTTGGTTCCGGCATGTTGGAAGCGCGAGGTTGGACCCATGCCGGGAGATCCGAGGACATTGCGTCGACCTTGCGTGATATCGAGTCTTGGATCCCCGGATCGCCTCTTTCGCTGGTTGGGTTGTCCATGGGAGGCAATCAAATTCTCAAGTTGTTGGGGGAGATGGGGCGGCGGCCACTGACCCAGATCCGTAAGGCGATTGCAATTGCACCTCCCATCTGTTTGCATACGTGTTCCCGTTCGATCTCCCATGGCCTGAATCGAATCTACGACCTTAACTTTGTGCGCTCCCTCAATCGCCAGGTGCAAAAGCGGAAGGCGCAACTGGGACTTCCGATCCCACCGTCCCGTCGAGGACCTTTTAGGCTGAGACAATTTGATGAAATGTTCACCGCGAGAGCCTGCGGATTCAAAAGTGTCGACGACTATTACACGCGGGCGAGTTCACGTCCTCTGTTGCCAGAGATTCAGGTCCCGACCTTGATCCTTGCTGCCGACAACGATCCCATCGTCCCCATCGAGAGTTTTGATTCAGTCGAGGTATCTTCGTCGGTGACCGTTCAGGTTACCCATGGTGGAGGGCACTTGGGATACCTGGCTCGCAAGAACGGTGATGCGGATTTTCGGTGGTTAGACTGGAGACTTTTGGAACAACTCTGTTACGAATCCCACTGATGGGTTCGGAGGACACCTTGAAAGCAATTGCGGCGTTTTGTGGGCAGCAAGATCCACATTTGATTGATATCGAAGATGTCGGGCAGGCCGCAAACAATCAGGTGCGTTGCCGGACTGTCGTCTTGGGTATTTGTGGCACGGATCGAGACATTCTTGCTTCTGGTTCGCCCTGGGTTCCAGAGGGGGAAGATCATCTCGTGCTCGGTCATGAGTGTTTAGCGCAGGTCGAGGAGGTCGGGAAGGAAGTGACCGGCTTCGAGGAGGGCGACTGGGTCGTTCCCTTAGTACGAAGAGCCAAGGGTAATGGGGCAGGCCGCCCCGACCTTTTGCCACCTGGACAATATCTTGAGCGAGGCATTTATGGGGCTCATGGCTTCGCCTGTTCCCACTTCAATGACGCGCCGGAGTTTCTGCTTCATGTGCCTGAGGCCATCCTTGATATTGCGGTATTGTCGGAACCGGTTTCGATTACTGAGAAAGCGGTGCGAGAAGCGACCCAGTTGGCGCGAGCGCGCTTGCCGGATGTTCGGAAGTATCAGCCGAGAGTTCTCGTGACAGGGCAGGGCCCCATCGCGATGGCCGCTGTGTTGACGGTCAGATCGCGAGGTTGGGAGTGTGTCATGCTCGGCCGCGAAGGTCCAGAGGAACCCCGCGCATTGCTCGCGGCAGATCTTGGGGCCGACTACCAACCACTGTCAGACTGGGTGCAAGAGCACCATGAATACAATTCCGCGGCAGAAACTCGAGGCTTCGACCTGATTTTGGAATGCACGGGCAGTGAACGAGTCATGGTGAACGTTGCTTTATGGTTGAGAGCGTTGGGGACGATGGTCTGGGTCGGGGCACCTTGGGTTCCGGAGAAAACATCGTTGCCCGTCGGAGCGATGATGAGAGACGCCATACTGCGAAACCAATTGTTCCTGGGAACGGTCAACTCGGCCAGCACGGATTTCGAAGCCGCTTTTGAGACTCTTTACTGGTTCGTTGGACAAGGTATCTCAACCGAGCGATTGATCACGGAAAGAACCACGCTTGAGAAAAGTCTGCCGCTTTACATGATGCGACCGAAGAACGGCATCAAATCGGTGGTGACGTTCTGAATTGTGAGACGATGCCGCTCATTGTGACGTCTGATGCTTGGAAAGTGTGCCGTGGATGTGGAGTCCACCGCACAGTTTTCCAAACGTTACCTTAGGTAAACCGTGGCTGTCGAATGGCCTTAACGGTCGCGTCTTGATGCCCCCGAGTGGCTGACTCGGCGAAAATGGCCTGTTCGCATGCTGCGTGGGTGGCGTGATGGTCTTAGCGCATAAAAAAGGGAGAGGGTCCAATGACTCCTCTCCCGTGGCGGGTCAAGATTCGACACGCTTTCGCCGTCGCCTCTTTCTGCCGAGTTCGTCTCGATCACGAGGGTCGCGAATTCCATCGCCCAGTTTTCGCAAAGCCTCAGTTTCAATTTGTCGTACGCGTTCCCTTGTCAAGCCAAGTTCTTCGCCGATTTCTTTAAGCGTATGCGGGTCGAAATCGTCGAGGCCAAATCGCATGCGGAGGACAGTGGCCTCTCGTGAATCCATCATGTGGATCATTTCCATGACGGTTTTCAAGATGTCGGTCTCCAGCAATTCGTCCTCCGGACTCTTGGACCGTTCATCCATCACCATTTCGCCAAGTGACCAGCCCGCTTCAGCCTGGTCAGTTTGGGGCGTCGAGTTGTAAATCTTGATCGCCTTTTTGATGATCGGAAGCTTCTTTTTGGGAAGTCCCAGAAGGCGAGCAATTTCTTCCGGTGTTGGGGTTCGGCCCAGATCTTCCGAGAGTCGCGCGGTGGCTCGTCGCCATTTAGAAAGGAGTTCGACCATGTACGCGGGGATGCGAATCGTCTTGGCAGAATTGATCAATGCGCGTTTAATCGACTGCTTGATCCAGTAACTCGCGTAAGTGCTGAATCGGGTACCGACCTCTGGGTCGTAACCCTCGACGGCACGAAGCAAACCAAGGTTGCCCTCTTCGATAAGGTCCTGCAATCCGAGTCCTTTCCCCGTGTAACCCCGGGCGATATTCACAACGAGACGTAGGTTCGCGCGAACCATTCGGTCTCTCGCACGCACGTCTCCCTGTGCGATCTGCTGTGCCAACTCTTTTTCTTCCTGAGCATTCAGGAGTTTGGTTTCGTTGATTTCACGCAGGTAGGTTTCCAGTGGGCTTTGTAACGACGAGCTGCAATCAAGAGGATTGGTTGTGCCTTCTTCGTAGGGGTCAAAAGAAAGTTCAACCCGAGTTTTGCGTTCGTTTTCCATAATTTGATCTTCTCGTGTCGGAAGCGGTGTTTCGAGGTCGGACATTTCGATATTTCGAAATTCCTAGGGAGGTCAGGTGACGAGTCGCCGCACCAGGTCATTGAGCGAGTCGTCTAGTCATTCCTGCATGCAAGTCGGGCGACAAGTAGACTATCGACGAACCTTGGTCGGGGACTCTACCGCTTGGGCAAACCGGCGCAATGGATGAAATTTATTGAGGAGATCAGAGATGCCGGATGTTCCGGTGAATCACACCGGCCAACCTATATTCGCTACAGCCGGAATGCATCGAGGTGCACTCAATGCGCTGGCTCGCAAGGTTGATGCCGCTTTTTGGCAAAACAACGGCAAAGCGACCCCGAGGTGGAGATGGGAAAGGGCGTAGCGATCTGCGCAGGCGTTCGGTACCTTGAGTCTGCATGTGGTTTAGCGGACTTCTCAGGCCGGCATAAAAAAACAGGTCCTTCCCGGGTTGGGAAAGACCTGTCATTTCGCTGGTGGTCGGATGAAGCGCAGATCCAATTAGTCTTCGGTCGACTCGGATTCGCCGGTTGCGGGCGTGATCAGCGGCCCACCTGCGCCAAGGCCACCCTTCAGATCGCCAGCAGGTGGCGACTTTCGTGTTGATCCGCCGGAATCCGATGCGGATGCGGCTTCCTGATCTTCGGTCCACTCCACTCGCTTTCGGGAAAGGCCGATCTTGCGCTCCTCGGTGTCAACTCGAAGAATTTTGACTTCAAGATCATCACCGACGTTCACCACCTGTTCGGGATCTTCAACCTTTTGGTCGGAAAGTTCGGAGATGTGGAGCAATCCTTCCAAACCGTCTTCGAGGCCTACGAAGACGCCGAAGTTGGTGATCTTCGTCACTTTGCCATTCACGACTTGGCCAGGTTGGTACTTGCCAGGAATCTCGGAAGCCCATGGATCCTGATCCAGTTGCTTCAAACCGAGGGCGATCCGGCGACGTTCCTTGTCCACTGCAAGAACACGACATTTGAGCGACTGGCCTTTTTCCAGCATTTCGCTGGGGTGACTGATTTTGCGAGTCCAAGACATGTCGCTGACGTGAAGCAATCCGTCGATCCCTTCTTCGAGTTCGATGAAGGCACCGTAGTTGGTGAGGTTTCGGACTTTACCTTCCACTTCACCTTCAACAGGGTACTTCTCTTCGACTTTGTCCCAAGGATTCTCCTGAGTCTGTTTCATGCCCAAGGACATCTGTTCACCCTTGCGGTCAACACCAAGGACGCAGACGTCGATCTCGTCACCGATCTTGACCAATTCGCTCGGATGATTAACTCGCTGCGTCCACGACATTTCGCTGATGTGAACAAGCCCCTCGATTCCCTCTTCGAGTTTCACGAAGGCACCGTAACTCATCACGTTGACGACTTCGCCCTGGTGGACGCTGTTGACGGGGTATTTCTCTTCGACTTTGTCCCATGGGTTCGGCAGCATCTGTTTCATGCCGAGCGCGATTTTTTGCTTCTCGCGATCGATATGCAGGATCATCACTTCGATTTCCTGATCGATCGATACCATTTCGGACGGATGCCCAATTCGCGTGTGAGACATGTCGGTGATGTGCAACAGGCCATCGATGCCACCGAGATCGACGAACGCTCCGAAGTCCGCAATGTTCTTGACCACGCCTGAGCGGATCTGCCCATTTTCCAACTCTTGGAGGAGGGTTTCGCGAACGATTTCTCGTTCTTTTTCGATCAGCGAACGCCGGCTGACCACAATGTTCCGCCGGGCATGATCAATTTTGAGAATTTCGCACTGGACCACTCTACCGATATAGTCGCCGATGTCGCCCGGTCGGCGGATATCCACCTGGCTGGCCGGCAGGAATACGGGGACCCCAATATCGACGAGCAGGCCACCTTTGATTTTTCGAGTGACTTTTCCCGTCACAACGTCGCCTTCCTGGACGTTGGACATCAAGTCTTCCCACAGTCGGATATTGTCCGCTTTTCGCTTGCTCAAAACGATCAGGCCGTGAGGATCTTCGGCTGCGCCATGCTCATCCTCAAGGTCTTCAATCATGACGTGGACTGAATCGCCAACCTGTGGTGGCTCGGACAGTCCGTCCCATTCCGACAGAGGAATGGAGCCTTCGCTCTTAAAACCGACGTCGACGAGGACCATGTCATCCTCGATTCGAACAATTCGACCTTCTACGATTTTATTGATGTCGAAATCGGCTTCATCACCATTTTCATCCGTGGTGGTGTAAATGCTGGAATCGAAGTCCTCGACGTCGCTTGGGAAAAGCGCGTCAAAGGTGGATTGGATGTCGTCGTCTTCCAGACTGCGAATGAGATTACGATTGACCATGGAAACTCTCTAATGACACAAGCTGGCAGCACGGTGCCGCCGCTCTCGGAAAAGTTCCACCCGTCGTTAGCCCTGCGAGCACGGCCGACGATGAATGAATGTTTAAAAGTATCTGTCCCACGCGAAATGGACGGTCAACACAACCGTCAATGCCAGCACTCCACATAGAATTCGCTAAAACTATCAGTTTTCGTTTTTTCTAACAAGGTGTATCGGCGCTTCTAAGTGCCGCTGTAGCAACTGTTTTCGGTTATTCCGGTAAGGCTCCTCCTTTGAGGGAACCCGGTGCCCCGTTGGAACGGGGGGGATGTCGCTGCCGATTCCATTCATACAGCATGATCCCTGCGGCGCTGGAGACGTTTAGCGAGTCCACTTCGGACTGGATAGGGATAGTGACACGATGCTGGCACAAATGCTTAAGGTCGGTGCTTAGCCCCTCCGTTTCGTTGCCGAGCACGAGAATACTACGGTCCCTAACCGGGAGTTCTGCAATGGCTGGCGCATCTGGGTCACAAACCGTGGCAAACAGGGTAAAGCCATAGTTGGATCGAAGTGCTTGAAGGTGCTCGCCGATCCGAGGCGATTCGAAAAGGGACAGTTTCAACACGGCGCCGATTGAAAGCCTCAGGCAGCGTCGGGAGAAAGGATCGCTTGAGGAGGTGCTCAGGATCATCTTTCGAACACCGAGTGCCGCCGCGGTACGTGCAATAAGACCGACATTATCCGGGTCGTTTGTTTGGGGAAGGGCGACCACCGGTTCGTCCGGCAGGAAGTTTTCAGCCCATTTTTCGAATGTTGTACGTTTGGGGCGTTGTGCTGCCGCCAGGATTCCAGCGTGAAAATTGAACCCGACCAATTCCTCACACGTTTTCGGGTCGACGACGAGTAGGGGCACCTCTTTGGGAACCAACGACTGGTGGGCTTCAAGTTTGTCTTCGCTGATCAAGACGGATTCGATCGTGAGGGAACTCTGGAGCAACCGTTCCGTAACTCTCCAGCCTTCGGCAATGACGAATCGCTTCCAACGGGTTCGTGACGACTGTTTGAGGTCTCGGTAGGGATCTAATCTTGGGTCATTAATCGTTTCAATGTTGAATCTTGGGTTCATGCGACGTTCGGGCAAAAAAAGGTTCAGTGGTCAACCAATCCGTGTGATCGGGATTAATCGTTGGAAACCTCCGCGTCGATATGCGGTTGCGAAATGAATTTCTCGATGAGGATCTCAGGAGGTGTCAATTCTGGAGGCCAGCAATTACCATGCAAACGATGTGTGTTGCGTACCCATCGTATCCAATTTTCAGCAATCGTCTTACGCCCAACGCACAGATTCAACCCTGAGGACCCACCATGAGCCGTGTTCTGCAACGACTGCCCATCATGACCAGATTTCGGGCTGCGTCTTTTTTTTCCTCTCGTCACTTCGGAATCTGTTTTTGCGCGGTCGTCATATATCTGACTGGCGTCGTGCAAGCGGTTCCCCTTCAAACGAAAGAAGCGACGGAGAAGCAACAAGGCGATTCGCTCACTCTGGAAAAGCTCTTTCCGGAAAAAAGTCTGTTCGGACCGCGGGCCTCACGCCCCGCTTTTTCGTCCGATGGTCGTTATGCGGCTTATCTCTATCGCCCTTACAACGAGCGTCGACATGGGAGCGATATTTTTCTTTATGACTTTGAGACCGGTGAGACCAAGCGGTTGACGAGCGCGTCGGTGATGGCCGAGTTTCATGACTCGGCTCGTAAAGTTCAGAAGGACCGCACCAAAAAAGCGGCTGATGCGAACAAGGGTGTGGATGAGGAAAGCAAGTCGAGCGAGAAGGCGGCGAAAAGCCGGACCAAAGATAAGGGTGGTCAAGGAAAGAGCGATACAAAGAAGGGCGACAAAGAGAAGGGTCAGCGTCAAGAGCAAGGAGATTGGGTTTCCGAGAAAGATGCTGATGACGAGAAGGCCCCACGTTATTCGGGCGTCTCGAGCTTTACCTGGTCACCCATCGGTAATGAAATGCTGGTGAGCTCTCAGGGAGATATCTTTCGTTTACAGGTCGAGGGTAAGACGCCAGGGATTCAACGTCTCACCCGGACCACGAATTCGGAACGATCGATTCGCTACCTTCCCGACGGTCTTGGCTATACCTATATGGCAGATGATCGTTTGTACCGTGTCCGTTTTGACAACTCGTTCATTGAACAGATTGATCCCAAACTTCCTTCGGGTCATACGATGAGGGATTACGAACTTTCTCCAAATGGAGAGAGGCTGGTTCTGGTCTCGACCCGCGGCGATGCGCCGTTCTCGAGTGAACGGAAAATCAAGATCGTGAATTACCGCAATCGGTTTGCCGAGGTTCGAGAATTCACGAGAGTCGTGGCGGATGATCCCAAGAAGAAACAGGATATCCATGTTCATTTCTATGACCTGGCCGGGCATCGCGATGAAATGTCGGAACTGGTGGAAATCCATCACCATCAATTGACCGGCCCGCGGGATGTTTTTTCAACGCCACAGTGGTCCCTGGATTCAACCCAAGTGGTCTTTGCGAAGTTTGATCAGGCCTCCTCTCAGGTGCATATCCTGACGGCCCTTTTTCCCGAGTCGGAAGTCGCGAAATCCTCAGGTAAGGAAAAAGAAAAAGAGGACGATGAGCAAAAGCTTGATGCGTCAGCGGATTCGACCCAGGCCAAAGTGGTGCACCGGTATCTTCATAATGGAGGACCGAACACGCCACGAATGTTGGACCCGCATTTCATCGAGGATCATCGCCACATTGTCCTGCTGACAGAACAGACCGGCTTCCGTCACCTTTACTTGTTGGATCCGCTCTACGAGACGATGACGCCACTAACCTCAGGAGCTTTCGAAGTTTACCAGGAAGAATTGTCTCGAGATCGCAAGTCGATGCTGGTGACGAGCACAAAAAGTGATCCGAGTCGGACCGAGGTTTTTCGCGTCGATTTCGAAAGCCGAGAAATGATCGCGATGTCTCAGGAATCGGGTTCCTACAGTGGCGTCGCAATGAGTCCCGATGGTCAACGGCTCATGGCGAGTTTTGTTCGATTCGGCCTCGGTCAAGAGTTGATCGCCGTCGAACTGGGAGCAAAAAAATCAAAACAGGTGACCCTGACTGATTCCCATCCGGAATCAACTTTAGAACTGATCCAACCGACCCCGGAGCTTTTTTCCTACGAGAATCGACATGGGCATCGAATTCATGGGCACATGTTCAAGCCCGATGATTGGAAAAAAGGGGATCGACGACCCTTGCTCATCTACGTTTACGGCGGTCCATTGGGTACACGAAAGATGGTTGTCGACGGGAGCTATTCCTCCGACAGTTACTTCTTTGCCTACTACATGGCCAAAAAGCATGGCTATGTCACGGTCACGATTGATCCTCGGGGCGTGTCAGGCTACGGGGGCCTCTTCGAGAAATCGAACTACGAGCAGATCGGTCGGCCTCAGGTCGAAGATCTAACAGATGGCGTGAAGTACCTGATCCGAGAGGTCGGTGTTGATCCGAAAAAGGTGGGAATTCACGGTTGGAGTTTTGGTGGGTTTCAGACGCAAATGTGTCTTTACCTTGAACCCTCCGTGTTCCAGCTCGGTATCGCGGGAGCCGGACCAACGGAGTGGGAAAACTACAATGCGTGGTACACGACCGGCACGGTAGGCCCAAGTCGCGAAGGAGAGACGGATCAGGAGAAATATTCTCTGTTGAAGCTTGCCAAGAATCTCGAGGGCAAGTTGCTACTGATTCACGGAATGGAAGATAGCAATGTGCTGTACCAAGACACCGTCCGGGTTTACCGTGAATTGCTCAAGGCGGGGAAAGAGACACTGGTTGAGCTCTTCCTCGATCCCACTGGAGGTCATTCTCTGGGGGGGGATGTGAAACGGCTTGGGCGTTTCAAAAAGTATGAAGAATTTCTCACTCGCAACTTGGGCTCTCGGCCGCCGAAACCGCAGCCGGAAACCAAGAGCAAGCCGGCACCCAAGCGTAAGCCTTCTGGCAAAAAGCCGGCCGATGGTAAAGACTCGGGAGCGAAATCCAAAAAGTAGGATTTCATGCGGGAGAGCTTCGCACGCGATACCGGCGGCTGAGTCGATTCCGTTGGTCAGCAACAGGTCAAGTTGCATGGCCCTGCGAGGATGATCGCTTCTTGCGTTTGCCCAGTCGCATGGTAAGTGAGCCACAGGCAATACCCACGGCGGCTCCAGCCAACACGTCGCTCGGAAAATGGGCTCCGGACTCGATTCGCTGCAGGCCAGCAAGTGTGGCGAGAATCGCGAACCACCATCGAGCTTTGGGATACGTTTGGCTCAAGCAGGTTGCAAGTGCCGCTGCCGTTGCGGTGTGGCCCGACGGGAACGATTGAAGGCTGCGGTCAATCCAGCCCTCCCAGCCCTGGAGCCATGGGAAAGGCGCTTGCCATCCGATGGTCCAGTCCTGCGTCTGCAGCGTCTCCATCGATTTTGGGCGAAAACGGGCGACGTTCAACTTGATGACGTTGGCCATGATGCCGCTGAATCCCGTCCCGAGAGCTGTCAAAAGGGTTGCCCGGCGATGAGTCGGATCGATCAAGACCAGAGTGATGATGATCGCGCCGATGCCGATCCCATGCGCGAAGGTTTCGGCGAGGTCCAGAATCTTCTCCAGATCGCCGGGAAACTTGTCCTGATGGAACCATTCGGAAATCTTGGCGTCCCACGGTAGCACCAGCACCGCGGCGATCAGGAGTAACCCGATTGGAACTGCGATGGAATGTCGGTATGACTTCATTGCGAAGCCCCCTCCCAAAAGGCACTCTCGGACGGTCCAATTGCATTGACCTTCAGCGGCGGGATCATAGACGGGAATCGCGATTCGAGGCAATGTGAATCCGCCGCGGCGTTTTCAAGTGGCGGGGCCGCAGTGCTAGCGGTTTTTGGTGCCGTTTTCGGCCGTTGACGTGTGGCGGGTGCTGAGAGTGGTGAAGTGGGAGGCTCTCAAATGACATTGCATGAGATTTTAGTTTGTTACTAAACTGATGACCGCTCGAATGTGAAAGGAGTCACGATTGAGTAAGCAAACCACAACTCATGTACTGGTTCTCTTGGCGGTTTGTGGGGCCGTGTTCTTTCTGAATCTTGGAACACCCAAGCTTTGGGATCGAGACGAACCACGAAATGCTGGTTGTGCGAAGGAAATGATGGAGCGGGGCGATTGGGTCACGCCCATATTCAATGATGAACTTCGCGAACAGAAACCCGTTCTCCTCTACTGGTTGATGATGTCGGCCTACACCGTCTTTGGTTTCGGCGAGTTCGGTGCGAGGTTCTGGTCGGCGTTGCTGGCGACGGGGTCCTGCTTCTGGGTTTACATCAGCGCTCGACGCCTCTTCGATGCCAATTCGGCCTTATGGTCCGCTTTAATGCTCGCGACCTGCTTGATGTTCGGTGTGGCGGGACGTGCTGCGACACCGGATTCCGTATTGATTTTCTGTGGCGCGAGCGCCATCGGCTGCTGGATTCTTGGGACGTTTAAGAGCAATCGGGAGCAGGTGACGAGGACCTGGGGAGAACCCGGGCTGAAGCAACGGGGAGTTTGGTTTCCCCGTGACTGGCGTTTCGCGACCGCGATTTATGCGTTCATGGGACTGGGCGTTCTTGCAAAAGGACCCATCGGGTTCGTGATGCCGGTGGCGATTCTCGGGCTTTTCAACTTGCTCGGCCGCTTACCGGAATCGAAGGTCAATAACAGGACCGGAGGTGTCCTGGCGAGGCGAATGATGGGCATGGCACGACCTTGGATGCCGTCGCATTTTCTAAAGACGACGTGGTCGATGAGGCCATTTTTGGCAGCTGTTGTCGTTTTGGTCGTTGCTGCCCCGTGGTACATCTTGGTGGGCTTGCGGACCGAAGGTGATTTTTTGGAGCAGTTCTTTTTGAAAGAACATTTTGGCCGAGCGACGACCGCGATGGAAAATCACTCGGGAGGGTTCTGGTTTTATCCCATGGCCTTGTTGTTAGGGACATTTCCGTGGTCCATCCTGGCTTTGCCCTTGGGACTGTTCGTCGACCGACAACTTTCCAAGGATCGTGGTGAACGTCCGCTGGGTCTGGTATTAGGGCTGATCTGGTTGGTGCTCTACCTAATTGTGTTCAGCTTGGCGAAGACGAAGCTTCCGAGTTATATCTCCCCCTGTTATCCGGGAGTTGCCCTGCTTGGCGGCTACTTTGTTTCAAGACTTGGCGTGGGGACGACGCAGATGGATCGGCGCTGGTGGGGCGCCGCTCTTGGTGTGCTTTCAATCGTAGGTGTCGGGATGATCTTTGGGGTTCCCCTCGCGGCCAACGAGGTACTCCCAGGAGCGGGGTGGCTAGGTGTGATTGGGATGATCCCGATTGTGGGTGCGGTCGTTCTCGGAATATTGGTGGTCAGGCAACGGGATCGGTTCATTCCGACGGCGTTGGGGACGACTGCGGTGGTTTTCAGTACCGCGCTGTTCGGAATTGGCACCGTTGCTGTTGATCGCTATCAACGTCTTCCAGAGTTGTTGGAGGTGGTCAATGGCGATCCGAACGCCAGGATCGCTTCATTTGGTGTGCTTGAGTCCAGTTGGGTTTTCTATAGTGGGCGCCCCGTATTTGAGTTGAATCGACAGGGTAAAGAGGGAGAGATCAGCCGGGATCCCGATCGCGGTTGGTTGCCAAAGCCCCGGATGAACGTGGAACAGTTTCTTTCCCAGAACGGCCATCATTACGTCGTGACGACGGAAAGTCGATTGGATGAGCTTCAAGATCAGGCGGATGACGCCTTGTCTGAGGTGGCACGTATCCCGTATTTTCTGAACAACGAGAATCTCGTGCTCTTGACGCTTTCGCCCAGTCTGGCGGATCGTGTCGACCGAGTCGACGCCACATCGCACCGTTAATTCAATCCAGTCCTTTGGATGTCGATGCGTGAGTGAGCTTCACTTGGTGGTTCCAATCGTGAATGGAACCCTCTGAGGGCGTGCCCGGTCTGGTCGCGTCTATCGTCGGCTTTGATTACAATCCGGTAACGGTCGCGTCACTGTGACGCATTGTTTCGTGGGATTGGCTCTTGTCTTCGAGTAGGGTGAAAATAAGATGCGCCGCCGGGAATTCTTGCATGGTACGGCAGCTGGATTGACCTCACTGGCAGCCGGTGGTTACCACCTGAGCTACGGTCAGGAATCCAAACCCAAACGCGTGGCACTGATTGGGTGTGGCTGGTACGGGAAGTGTGACCTGCTTCGGCTGCTTCAGGTCGAACCGGTCGATGTCGTTGCTCTTTGTGATGTCGACAAAAATATGTTGAACGAAGCGGGTGACATCGTTTCCACAAGGCAGAAGTCGAATCGCAAGCCCGAGTTGTTTGGAGACTATCGAGAGCTTCTTTCTCAGGCAGAGCCGGAATTGGTTCTGGTCAACACACCGGATCATTGGCACGCTCTGCCGATGATTGCTTCGGTCGAATCGGGTGCGGACGTTTGGGTTCAAAAACCGATCAGCGTTGACATCATGGAAGGTCAAGCGATGCTTGCTGCGTCACGAAAGCATGACAGCGTCGTCCAGGTTGGAACCCAACGCCGCAGTACACCGCACCTTATCGACGCAAAAAAGAAATACATCGATACCGGGCGTCTTGGAAAGATCGGCCTGGTGGAAATCTATTGTTACTACCATATGCGTGCGCGGGGGAAAGTCGTGAACCAGGCTCCTCCCGCTCACCTGGATTACGAGATGTGGACAGGACCGGCACCCATGCGACCTTACAACGAATGGGTGCACCCCCGACGTTGGCGGTCGTTCATGGAATATGGCAACGGCATTGTGGGTGACATGTGCATCCACATGTTGGATACGGTCCGATGGATGATGAAGTTGGGCTGGCCAATTCGCGTGACTTCACAAGGAGGAATCCTTGTCGATCGTGAGAGTTCGGCGAATATAAGTGACACCCAGACGGCGCAGTTTGATTTTGGCGATACCCAGGTGGTCTGGCAGCATCGAACGTGGGGTAAAAGTCCTGATTCAAAATACCCATGGGGCGCGACGTTTTACGGTGAGAACGGCACGCTCAAGGTGAGTGTCAAGAGTTACGACTTCATTCCCCGTCGTGGAGAGCCGGAACACGCAGATGCGGTCATGGAACTCGATGAGTACCCCGAAGATCGAACTGAAAAGGATCTCGAGCAGCATGTCGCCCCTGCAATTCGTGGTCACATGAACGATTGGCTCAAATGCACTGAGTCTCGGGAACGACCGGTGGCCGATATTGAAGAAGGCCACATCAGCACGGCCAGTTGTATCCTCGCCAACCTGTCGATGGACCTCGGCAGGAGTTTGGAATGGGACGCACCGCATGGTCAGGTAGCGGGAGATGCTCAGGCCAATGAACGGCTTGCCCGAGATTACCGGGCCGATTGGGTGCATCCGACTCCAGAAGATCATCTCTAACGAGACGCCCCTATTTGGGTACCAAAATCGGTGTTAATAGCCAAGGTTAGGGGCGAGCCAGCGCTCCACTTCTTTCACTCATGTCTTTTTCCGAACGGCATAATTCCCGACTTGGTCTTTCGTGATTCTGTCGACGGCAAAGTAACTTGCTTGAGGGTGGGGGAAATAAAATCCACTACCGCTTGCGGCGGGCCACATGGCGAACGATTCGGTTAAACTTACGCCCATCCTCTCTTCCGCTCCAATCAGTTTGGAACGCTTTTGTTTTTCAATGTGATCGGGACAGGCAGGATATCCCGGTGTGGGGCGAATGCCCCAGTATTTCTCGTCGATCAATTCGTCATTGGTGAAGGATTCTTCCCGGCCGAAATCCCGATCGTTGCGGGCTTGCTGACGAAGTTTTCCAGCAAAAGCTTCGGCCAATCGTTCTGCGATGACTTGGAGGAGGATGGCGTTGTAGTCATCCTTTTCATCCTTGAATTTCTGTGCCAACTCCTCAACTTCATGGCCGGCGATAACCACGAAAGATAATCTTTAAGGCCAGTGTCTGCCGGTGTGACAAGAGGACCTCGAACATCTGCATGTTGTTGGATTCAGCTGCTGTGGATATCGCAAAATATTTCCTTGGGAACGGACCCGCGAGAGGAATGTCGAGGGTAACCCTTGAGTCGTTTAAAGTCAGGGACAGATTTGACCGCCCAGGGACCCCTTGCCTGGGTGGGCGGTGGCGAGACTCTAGTGGGGTCGTCAGTAGGGGCGTGGAAGCATTCAACGGACCCGAAGACGCGGCTCCAGGCCTGCAACGTAGCTAGGCCTCAAGATCCGCACAATCGGAACCGATACCCTAACAGGAATGGGGCGGCGTTAACGCGACCGTACTCTTCCGTGACTGCGGAATGGTGGTTGATCCAGTAGTTCCATTGAGAGGTGTCGTAAACGTGGGTGAGCCGAAAACGGAAGGCAAAGACGAAATGGCGACGGATGCCGCGGATCCATGGGTTGTAAGAGTGCGGTTGGATGAAAGCCGTTTTGCGGCCACCATGAGTCACTCAAGCCTCTTTTCTTCGCCGAATACGGAAATCACATCAGTTACGCCCCAGCCGCAAATTCGGCTATCGCAAGCACTCCGCGACCATATTACTGCGCTGCAGCAGAAGTCCGTGACGACCTGTGGGCCGAGCCAATTTGCTGAAGTGGAAATCCCGGCTCCCTTGACTGCCTCGGCCTGTCCAGAATTGGTCTTTGAAGACTTGGTAGAAGCTGTATCAGCCGCCAATTTTTCGGCTTCCAGAGCGTTGCTGTCGTCGGAAGTTCCGCCGTCGATGGGTGGCCCCGGTCCTGAAACCCACTCCGCAGCCTCTTCGCCCGTCCCGCGGTCTATTGAACACCGGTACCCAACTGGATGGAGTGCTCGTCTCAAGTCTCGTCGTTGGTGGTTTGATCTGTCATGGAATCTCGCGAGCGTCGTCGCCATGATCGTCATCGCATTGGTTGTTCGTAATTGGCTATTTAATGGCTCTCGGAATGCCGACGCCGACGCGAGGCGTCTTCCAGTGGTGAATTCCGAATTGGCCACGACGGGCATTGAGAATGACGCAACACCGCGTATCGCTAACCTGCAAGAGCCTGCATCTCGGATTACGGAGCTGCTCCCTATGGAACAGGATAATGAAGCCATGACAGGACCTTTGACCGAGGGTGCTTTTGGGGAATACCAGTCACAACCGGACTGGGAAGGGCGGGGGCTTGAGGTCATGGGAGTGATGCGATGAGTCTGGATCCCGAAAGGACTCAGAACGACGACAGACATAAGAAACCAAGTTACGCACTGAATGATTCGATGCGTTCCATGAAATCCGATTGGCTTAAAGGCCAAACAATGGTCGATCAATCTTTCTTCTTTGTTGGGAATGGAGGATTCGGCGAGAAACCTTCTGACCACAATCCGTTGGGAAACGTTCCAACAGAGTTGAAGTTGGTGGTGCGCGCCAGCCACGAATTCGAGGGTCCATTTCTGACCGGGGTTCCGTCAACTAATGCCCTGCGTTCAGCCACCGAGCTTTATGAAGGTTTGGATACTTTTGGAGCTGCAGTCGAACCGCGGGAGGAAACCGCTGAGCAACAAGTCCATCGGGCCTCCGTAGAAGTTGAGATGACTAACTTCACCAAACAAAATGCCGTCAAAGCGCACCACGAAAAAAGGCAGTTGGAAACCATGGGATTTCAGGGACAGGACAGCCTCGACAGCAAGATAAAGTTTCTGGAACAGAGTGAAGGGATGGATTGCGTGGCGCCATCAAGCATTCCGGAAATTGTGCTCGTCGATGTGGATGCAATCCAGAAACAGACTCCTGATCCTGATCAAAAAAGGGTTCGGCAGGACGTTTTAGTCGACGGTGGGACACCATCGACCGGTGACACCGATTTTTCTCCAGACAAAGAGGGTTCGACCTCTTCGGGAATTCTTCCCGCTTGGGAAGTGGACGCGTTTCAGTGGCCCGCCATCACTTCTGACTTGATCGAAGCTCAGTCAAAAGTGTTCGAGGAATTGGTCACTTCGCTGGACAAGCTTCCGGGGGAATCAAAAACGATGGCCGTGACGAGCCTTCGGTCCGGCGACGGCCGTTCGGTCATGTCCATTTGTATCGCCCGTTGGGCCGCCCAGCAGGGCATCAAAACCCTTCTTGTTGACGCTGATTTTTCAAGGGCCGGGTTAGTGGCGAGTGCAGGTCTCGAGTTTGGTCTCGGCTGGCAGCAGATGGTAACCGAATCGGTTCCGCTTGCCGAGTTCCTCGTCGCGAGTGAAAATGTTCCGTTGACGATCATGTGCCTTCAGCCCAGTTCGATCACGAGCCAGAATCGTTCCCGCGTTTCAAAGATTTTTATAGACAACCTTCGTTTTTTAAAGCCAAACTTCGACCTGATTGTGGTTGATAGCGGCATTACACGAGAGTTGGAATGGCTTTTTGAAGGCACTCAACATCCCGCAGACCTCGGTGTTTTTGTCTGCAATCTCAGGCGTTCGGAAGCCTCTGATGTACTAGAAGGCCGCCGTCACTTGGACGCTGCAGGTTTACAGCATCTTGGGCTGGCCGAGAATTTCGGCCGACCCAAAGCGGCGTGAGCCTCAACGCCCAACGGCCGGTTCATGGTAAACTTTGTGGGTGAGCTGGTTTCCTGGGTTCCTCGCTCGTTCCAAACGACTTGGTCGTCACGGACGGTTGCCACGGCTCGCTAGGTTTCATGGTTGCCGAGTGGGGCTGCTTTGGACTTGTGTTCGTCGTGTGTTCGTCAGAGGGTAGGGCGTTGCGAGTATGGTGTTGGCTAGTTTTGATCGTGGGCGTGCTTTTTGGATCCGGCGTCCGATATCTTCATTGGCATGAGCCATTGTGGGTGGATGAACTGCATACAAGTTGGTGTGCGGTTGGCGATTGGTTTCAGGTCTGGGATCGGTCTGCCGTCGGAAACCAACCGCCCCTCTATTTTCTGTTGCAAAATATCGTTGTCGATGTGACGGGTGATGCTGGCCGTGGTCTGCGTTGGCCCAGCTTGCTCTCTGGCTTGGGCTTGATTCTCGGTTGCGGATGGATGGTGGCCCGGTGGACACAATCGCCGGCGGCGGTTTTCGTGACCGCTGGCTTTGTTGCCATCGATTCCAACGTCGTGTTTTATGCAGTTGAAGCCAGACCTTACGGCATTTTGATGTTCGCGAGCATTCTTCACCTGTTGCTTGGCTATTCTCGGTTTCATTTGGTGGATACACGAAGTCAAGGAGACGCGAATCGGGCGGTTCCTCAACCAAAGAACGTGTTGAATCGTCAAAGTGCGATTCGGCTGGGTTGGGTTCTCAGTGGTGTCTTGATGGTGCATCTCCATTTAACGGCCGGCCTTGTTCTGGGCTTGGAGATGGTCGTGTTGGTCGGAGGCGGAATGATGCCGCTTCGCTTAATTCATTTTTTGGTTTTGGATCGCGAATTGAGCAGGCGGTGGAACGGGAGAGACTGGCTCAGATTGTTTGTTGATGTTCTGGTGATGGGCCTTTTTCTTGTTCCTTTGGTGCCGCAAATGATGGAAGTGGGCGGTCGGCGAGGGGCGTGGAGTCAATTTGTGACGGGCTCGTGGGATCAGGCAGTCCCGCTGATCAGGATGATTTTACTCATGTTGATACTCCCTGGGCTCGGTGTCCTGATCAGTGGTGTCTGGCGTTGGTTTGCAGGCGATGGCCAAAAAGAAAGAACGACGCGATTAAGCCCACCGAGGCAGGTGACGGTGGGAGTAGACACTTGCCTCTGGTTCACATGCATTGGCCTCGGAACCTTGGTTTTGTCCGCACTGATGACTTATTTGGATGTCGCACCGGTGATGCTGGTCCGTTACCTGACGGCCGCGTTACCCGCGATTGCGGTCGCAGGTGGATTATGGATCGGGCGAATCACGGATCCCTGGCTTCGGCTTGCGACGACGCTTCTCTGTTTGGGCGGCATGGTGGCGAGCGAACCGTCTTTGAAAACCTTCTGGCAGTCTGGAAGCTGGCCGGAAGCGAGGATCGAGGGTTGGGAGGAGTGTGTCTCGGTCATTAACCGCACCGCGCCCGACAAGTGGCCCATCGTTTTATCCTCTGGTTTGATAGAGGAACAACGACCGGATGCCGATTCGGACCCTGAATTGATCGATTACCTGAAGTTTCCACTTGCAGGTGAGTACATGGTGCGTGGCGAATCGAGCCGGGTGATTCCGCTGGGTTCGCCCACTCGCGGACATTTCCCGCCTGAGGCGATTCAGGGTCTTGGGCGAACCGGGGGGCTTTGGGTGGTGGTTCGAGATCATCCTGTGGATTCGGTGACCCTGTGGCGTGTGATGGCCTTGATCAACAAGTCACTCTCAACCGTCCAAGGTGCCAAATTCACGATCGATCGAGATCAGTTTGGTGCCGTGCATCTTCTTAGGGTAAGACGTTTGGGCACCGGTGACCGATCGCTTTCCGACGAGGAACCTAAAAGGCCCTGACTTCGGTGCCAAGAACGTGCATAGGGGACCGACCGAGAGTACGTGAGGCCCGCTAAACAGGTGAACCTTTTGTGCGTAGACGTCGACTACTTGGTCGTACGACGACGCTCTTTGAGGCGAACTGCTTTGCCGACGCGGTCCCGTAGGAAGTAGAGTTTTGCTCGACGGACAACGCCGGAACGTTTCACTTCCACCTTGGCAACTCGCGGCGAGTGAATGGGGAACTTACGTTCCACGCCCTCGCCAGCAACCATGCGTCGGACGGTGAAAGTCTCCCTCACACCTTGGCCACTTCGAGCGATCACCGTTCCGGTGAAAACCTGAACTCGCTCTTTTTGACCTTCCAGAATTTTGGTGTGAACATCGACAGTGTCACCGATTTCGAACTGAGGGGCCTCCGCCTTCAGGCTCGATTGTTCAACCAAATTAATCAACTCTTGGCTCATTACAGTTCTTCCTTACGCTCAGCCAACGCGTGCGTCAGCGCCGTGTTCGTCAATTTCTGGATAAATTCGACGGTTTACCCGTTGGGGTCAAGGTCAGATGAATCCTCGTGATCCATCAAATCCTTTCGTCGCTCTTGTGTCCGTTTCTTTCCTTGTTCTTCTCGCCACTGATGGATTCGATCGTGATTCCCACTGAGGAGGATCTCAGGGACTCTCAAACCACGATATTCTGCGGGTCGCGTGTAGTGAGGATATTCCAATCCTCGATTTCCGGACGAGAAAGAGTCATCAATGTGACTTTTCTCATCTCCCAGCGTCCCTGGTATCAGTCGCATCACCGCGTCGATGATTGCCATCGCCGCAACTTCACCACCGTTGAGTACAAAATCTCCCAACGAGACTTCTTCGGGCTCGAGTACGTCGACAACGCGCTGGTCAAACCCTTCGTATCGACCACAGAGCAACGTCAGCCTCGGTAATTTGGCAAATCGCTCTACGGTCTTCTGGTCGAGTCGTTTCCCTTGGGGGCTCAACAAGACCAGATGGTTTGGAGGCCCCTCGTTTTGAAGGTCCTCGAAACAACGGACGACTGGATCGGCCATGATGACCATGCCCGGGCCACCGCCGTAAGGGCGGTCGTCGACCTTTTTATGCTTATCTGTAGTCCAGTTTCGAAAGTCGTGCAGTTGCACATCAATCAAATTTCGCTGGATCGCTTTTTTGACCAGGCTCTCCCCGAGATATCCCGAGAACAGGTCCGGGAAGAGCGTCAAAACGTCAAACCGCATGCACTCCTCGTCAGTAGGCTAGAGTGGCCCATGGCCTCTCGCCTACTCTTCCGTCTTTTCCTCTGACTCAGCGGTGTCAACTTCCGCTTCTGCAGTCGGTGTTTCGGCCTCTTCGGTTGCCTCTGTACCCTCGGCGGCGTCTGCTTCAGCCTCGGCGGCTGCTGCTTCTGCTGCGGCCTTGGCCGCGGCTTCTTCCTCGGCTTTCTTGGCCGCTGCGGCTTCTTCTTCCGCTTTCAATTTCTCGGCCAGAGCCCGCTGTGCATTGGCGGCCGCGACAGCTGCCTGCTGTTTGCGATTGGAAATCTGCTCCAAAGCGGCCTTCTGCTGCTCCAGGTGAGTGCCGTTGCTCCCGTACTTTTTGATCAGTACTGCAACTTTGTCCGAAGGTTGAGCTCCTACTCCCAGCCAGTAGTCGATACGTTCGCCGTTCAAAATGGCCCGAGCATCCGTATCTCTCACCATGGGATCGTAGTAACCCAGTTCTTCGATCACCCGGCCGTCGCGAGGCGTCCTCGCATCGGTTGCACAAACACGGAAAAAGGGTTTGTGTTTGCGACCCATTTTTTTCAGGCGGATACGAACTGCCACGAAATTCTCCTCGTGAATCACTACTGCTGACAAATTTTGTCTGTCGAAACGGAACAGATTACCGCAAAGTGGGGTGTTTCGGAAAGGGCTTTCAGCGATTTTTTTTCTTTTTACGCAAACGGTTCCGTAGCATTTTTTCCCGCTCTTTCTTCTGTTTCTTTTTATCCGATGCGGAAAGTCGCTTACCGGTTCCCTTTTTGGTCTTCATGGTGCGGCCCGGGTTGGCCATTTGCTGCTGCATTTCCTGCACCATCGCCATTTTTTCCTTCATGCTCCCCGGTTGGGCCATGCTGGTGAACATCGGTTTCATCATCTCGAACTGCTTGATCAGTTCGTTGACCTGTTGGGGTTGAACCCCCGCCCCTGCTGCAATTCGCTTTCTCCGCGAAATATCGATGACCTTGGGATTCTTGCGTTCAACCGCTGTCATCGAATCGATGATGCCGATCAGTCGACGGGTCTCCTGTCCCGTGTCTACCTGATTCATGGCGTCTTTAAGTTGAGCACCCCCCGGGAGTAGGCCCATCATTTTCTGCATCAGGCCGGGACGGGCGATCTTGTTGATCTGGTCCCGAAAATCATCCAGCGTGAATTGGCCGGAGGCCATTTTCTGCTCGAGGGCCTCTCGCTCTTTGGTATCGATGAGTTTCTGTGCCTCATCGACCAGAGCGACAACATCACCCATCCCCAGAATTCGGCTTGCCATTCCATCCGGACGGAAAGGCTCGAGCGCGTCCATCTGCTCGCCCGTTCCAATGAATTTCAGGGGGACGCCGGTTACATGGCGAACACTTAACAGGGCACCGCCTCGGGCGTCTCCGTCAAGCTTGGTCATGATGACGCCGTCGAGCGTCAGAGCTTCGTTGAAAGCGGCGGCGCTGTTGACCGCGTCTTGTCCGGTCATGCCATCCACCACAAGGAAGACCTGATCGGGCTGAACTCGCTTGTCGATCAGAACAAGCTGGTCCATCAACTCTTGGTCAATGGCGAGGCGTCCTGCCGTATCGAGGATGACCACCTCGATCTCATCTTGTTTTGCTTTTGCGACTGCATTCCGGCAGACGGATACAGGGTCTTTTTCCCCGGGTTCCGAGTAGACAGGAACGCCCAGCTGGTCTCCGAGGACATGAAGTTGCTGAATGGCGGCTGGGCGTTGTAGGTCGGCGGCGACCAACATGCATTTCAGGTTTTGACGCTTCAACAGCTGAGTCAGCTTGCCGCAGGTGGTTGTCTTTCCCGATCCCTGAAGGCCGCACATCATCAAGACGTTGGTGCCAGGTTTGAGGCGAATGCCCTCTTCACCTTTTCCCAGAAGGGACAGCAACTCTTCGTTGACAATACCGACCAGTTGTTGGTCGGGTGAGAGGGAGCCGAGGACTTTTTCACCCAAAGCCCTCTGGGACACCTGCTTCATGAAGTCTTGAACGACCGTATAGCTGACGTCCGCTTCAAGAAGCGCATTCTCGACCATTTTCAGGCCGTCACGCATGTTGGATTCGGTCAGCTTTGCTCGGCCGGAAATCGATTTGAATGCGTCGCGAAGTCCGTCTTGGAGGGATTCGAACATGTCGGGTCCATCGAAAGTTAAAAAGAGGGTGACACCGAGTCGAAGCTGACTCAAAGCCCTCGTCGTTGGCAGTACACAAACGACCAGTTTAATGGATTGCGAACAGACACGTAAGACGCGGCTGCGTGCCTCAGTTTGAAGCGTTGGCTTTTAGCATTGACGTTAGACGGGCGAACGGGACGTTAACGAGAGTTGACACTTGACTAAACTTCCTCGCCAGCGTTGAAGCCAATCATCAACTACCTTTGATGCCCGTTGTCAAACGGTGACCGTAGTAACGGAAGGCTTCCCGGGCTGCGTGCAAAAACGCATGGGCAACGAATAGGCGTTGGGGTCAACGTTCAAGATGGATGTAAAAACGACATCATCGCGAACCATCCCGGAGCACCAAGAGTTGGTGAATTTTTACAATTGTCAGGCCATTGATCGATCTTCCAAACGCACCGGTCGGCGTTTGGGAGCAAGTTGGGGCCAAAGATGAAGTGATCAGCGATATCGTTTCGACCAGGATTCGAATGGAAGCCATCTCAAGTTGCTGGGACGCTCGTTCTTCGAATCAAATTTGCGTGGCGGTACGGCGGCAGGCCTTTTGGGATGACGTTTGGCCGTATCCACGTCGGACCGACTGTTTGTTCGCCGTTGAGAGGGGAAGCTGGTTCGCTTTACCCATGCGTCCCGTCGAATGCTTTCCGGTGTGTCGGAAACCTTGTCGCTCGGCGACGAAATCGTGGTCGCTTTATCACTTTCGGTTGCCACCGGCTGCAAGTCCCAATCCGGAGTTGCGACGCGTAGACGAATCTTTTGGGAAAACTCGGGGTCCTCAAAGTAACGTGAGGCAAGATCATTGATCCACGATCGTTGCTTGAGTAATGGAAAGGGAAGACTCTGATCAAGGATTCCGAGGTCGTAAGCGTATTCGTCCGCGTAGCCAGGCAGGAGAACACCGAGGCTGTAAGGAACTCGGTTAGGGGCGATTTCATTGACATGCTGGACAAGATTGGTCGTGCAGTTGTTTTTGACCGTGTTGTAGAACTCAGGCGTCTCCGCCAGCTCATTCATTCGCTGCGAGATACTTTGGAACAGGCGTTTTGAGAGTTCTGGGGTCGCGAGCGTCCGGTAAAGGTAGACGTCCGCATTCCGATGCTTGGTTCGTAGACGGATCAGGTCGCGTTCATCCGCCGCGACATAGGTGAGCTCATATTGGCGGGAGATGCCCAGAAGGGGCGAATAAGATTCACCCCTCTCGGTGCGAATCTCAGATGAAATGGCAAGGTAATCTCCACCTTTAAACCCAAAGCTCAGCATGGTGTGAGCAATTATCGGAATTTTGGAAAAGGGGACGCAGATGAAATCGACGGTTTGGAGATCACTCAATTTATAGGTGCGGTCTTCAAAATCGAGTACGTAATCGGCTTCCGTCACGTACGACGTGTTTCGAACATTCCGAACGGTCACCTGGTCTCCCATGATCTCCACCGTGGGAACCACCGAAAACTCGGGTGACCAATCGCGGTAATTGCTCGGCATCACAATGTCCGTCAGGTCATTGCTTGGGACCGTAGCACAGCCTGAAACCCCGACGAGAAAAGTTGCTAGCAGCCAGCCACGCCACTTGCGTAAGCGAAAAGGTTCTAGATGAGGTGGCGTCAGAGTCATGGTGGTAATTCCGGTCGAGGATTCTCGATGGAGTGAATGTCAGTTTCAATGAGTCGGATACTTGGTTTTCAGAATTGGATCAAGGTCGCTTCGGGCACTATGCAGCGAGGTGCTAGCGAAAAACGAGGCGAACGCCCTTCTTTATGGCGGGACTTCGAGCGTTTCTGTTTTCCCTCCGTGTGCCGAAACTGTCGGCGAAATCTGGATCCTATGAATTCGGAGGATCGATGGTGCTCGGAGTGTCGAATTGAAATCGCGGGGCGCACCCGGCAGTTCTGTGGTAGGTGCGGTGCTGTGTTGGCCCTGCTGTCCGGACATGAAGCGGAGGGAGGCCGGCTAGAGAGGAACCCGCCTCCCATGATCAATTCAGGGTGTTGCTATTGCCAACACCTGGCGTTCCCTTTTCAGGATGTGGTGTCCGTTGGGAACTACGAAGGACGACTTCGTCGAGCAATTATGCGTGTCAAGAGTTCTTTGGATGAGCCTCTCATGTTCGGGTTAGCAGAAGAAATGGCGGAACGCATCGAAGCGCAACACTGGTTCGCCAGGTTGGATGGGATCGTGGCCGTTCCGTCTTACTGGTTGCGTCGACTGAAACGAGGTTTTCATGTGTCGGACTGGTTGGCGACAAGCTTGGCTTCGCGCTGGAATTGTCCCTATTTTCACGGGGCGATCGGGCTGAATCGCGCCACACGCAAGCAGGGCCTTTTGACGATGAGGCAAAGACGGCTGAATTTGAAACATGCCATGCGTTTTCGCAACCAACCGCGACACGAGGGGGCAAAGGTCAAAGAAGTTCTCTTGGTCGACGACGTCATGACCTCGGGAGCAACCGCATGCGAGGCCACTCGCGTCCTGAAGAAGCACTTTTGTGAGGTCGTTCATGTCGCGGTTATTGCTCGAGGCGTTCGAGGCGATTCGGTTTCCTTTCGTCGGGTCTCCGTGGGAGGCTAAGTGTTTTATTCGAGCCCCTGAGCGATCGACTCATTCCTCACGGCAATCGGGCTACAAAAGTCAGGTCGTCTCTTGTCGTATTGAGAGTAAAGAGTAACTACCGCTCTGAATGATCAAGATAAGTTCCTGCTATCCAAATGTTTCTGGCTTAATGATGGTGAAAACTCAGAGCGGATTTCAGCAATTCCCGGGGTCTCGACGGTGAGAGAATTCGGTAACATGTATCGCAGGAGTTAGTCGACACTGGAGAGGTCTTGTTGCAGCACAGAGGAATTCCATGAACCAACACCTGTCCCCCGACGCCAAAGAGACGACGGTGCGCCCGAAACCGTTTCGTAAGGCCGTGTTGAAAGGACTGGCGTTGATCGCGCCACCACTTCTGACCTTAGTCCTTTTTCTATGGGCGTGGAATACGATCGAAGGCTATATACTCCGGCCCTTGGAAAATACCGCGAGATACCTGATCTTTGTTTCCATCAACGACATTAAAACGGAGCCGCCCGGCCGACCGGTGGAAGCCTCCGCGGATTCCGTCGGTCGCCCAAAGTTTGCAGACGAAAAGGGGGCGGTCTGGGTCAAAATTAGAAACAATTACATCCCGGTTGAGGTTTACGAGTGGGTGGAGTCGCGCTCGGGGGATGAAGCGCCCGCAACCGCGACGGCCTATTATTTCCGTTACATCGAAACCAGCTATCTTCGCCGGACTGTGGTGATTCCCGTCTTTTTGCTGGTTTTCGTGCTGGCCCTTTATGTTCTGGGCAAGTTTATTGCGGCCGGTATCGGTCGTATGATCTGGAATTCGATTGAGCAATTGATTGCCCGTCTGCCGATCATTAGCAATGTCTATTCGTCCGTGAAACAGGTTACTGATTTTGCATTTAACGATTCGGAAATTCAATTCACTCGAGTGGTGGCTGTGCAGTATCCACGCAAGGGTGTCTGGTCGATGGGGTTCGTCACGGGTGAGGGAATGCTGGATGTTCGCAGGTCGGCGGATGAGCCGATCGTGAGTGTCTTGATGCCGACCTCCCCAATGCCTGCAACCGGCTTCACGATCATGGTACCGAAAAGTGAAACCATTGATCTGAACATCAGCATGGATCAAGCAATCCAGTTTTGTGTGAGCTGTGGCGTCGTGATCCCAACACCCCAACAGGGTACGATCCAAGTTCCGCCTCCTTCGCCTGCCACTCTTGAGGGCGACACCGGCCGACCTTCCGGGGACGGAGAGACGGGCCAGTCGGGGTCTCATGAGGCGGAGGATCCAAGGGGTCCCAGTCCCACTTAAACGAAAGAAATTGAAATGACGTTGGATCGACCGATTCGTCTAGGGACTCGTGCCAGTCAACTCGCGCTTTGGCAGGCGAACTGGACTGCGAACGCATTGCGGAATCATGGATACGAGGTCGAAATCCTTGAATTGACCACGACGGGCGATACGGATCGACGTCCTCTTGCGCAACTTGGTGGTGAGGGCGTTTTTACGAAGAGAATTCAGGAAGCGCTGTTGGCCGATGAGGTGGATCTCGCGGTTCATAGTTTGAAAGATCTGCCAACGATCGAGGTTCCCGAGTTGACCTTGGCCGCGGTCCCGCCACGCGAAGACGTGCACGATTGGTTGGTGAGCAAAGACGGGGTTTCTCTCCAGGATATCGTAGAGAATGCGAAAGTCGGCACAGGCAGTCTTCGTCGCCAAGCCCAGTTGCTTCACCATCGCCCTGATCTTGATGTTTTGCCCATTCGCGGCAATGTTGAAACCCGGCTGGACAAGGTAAAAATTGGCGAATGCGATGCCGTAGTTCTGGCGGCGGCCGGCCTGAAAAGACTGGAACTGACCGAGGTTCAGGCGTGGTCCATTCCACTGGAAATGATGGTCCCGGCAGTTGGGCAGGGAGCCCTCGGATTGGAGGTGCTTGCCTCAGATCAATTGATCTGTGAGGCGGTACGGACTCTAAATGATCCCGTGACCGAGATGGCGGTACTCGCAGAACGTAGTTTGCTGAAACAGCTGCTGGCCGGGTGCTTAGCCCCTGTCGGTGGGTATGCGACGCTCGCTGATGGGACGCTGACGCTGACTGCGACCGTGCTTGATGCGGATGGATCCGAACGCCTTACGCACGTAGGAGAAATGTCTGGAGATGACTTGAGCGTTGGGGACGCGGTGGAGCTCGGCAAAGAGGTTGCCGAAGCGCTCCTCGAAAGAGGCGCGGATGCCCTCATTCAAAAATGTCGTTCCAATCAAAAAGATGACCCGCCTACCGAAGCCGCGGAAAGTTAGCCGGTCGTGCCCCCTGTCGACCCCTTGAAACGCAATGGATCCCACTTTTTCGGAACCGTTCCTGAAATCAGTTTTTTTGGGACGGTTTCTTCGGCGGCGACTGGTTCGGTGCGGATGTTCGAAGAAAGACATCCGTAATTTTGAAGAATACCAGCACAAAAAAGAATACGGCGACGATCAGTAGAAGGTTTCTTTGAATTGCGGCGGCGGCGAGTGCGGCGGCAGCCGTGAGCCAAACCCACTTCGGAAAGTACTTGAAGAGGCCTGTTAAGCTCGGTAGCGCAAACCAGAGGACGACCAGCAAGGCGCCCGTGCGTGTTAATAGGCCCACGAGGAAAATTCGCGAGTCGCCTGGGCCAGCGAAACATTGCAACGCGAGGGCCGCGGCTAGGAAACCGGCACCTGTGGTTCCGAGTAGATGTCGGCGAAGGTTACTCATGCCAGATCAAGTGTTGTAGTAAGCTTCGGAGGGGATTAGAGGCGATCGAGGGTCATTAGCCAAGCCGCAAGTTCATCTCTCGACGGCTCGCCTTGCGGATCGTCGGAAACAAGAAACGTGGTCGGTAGGCCTGCGTTAGTCAATTGTGCTTTGACGTCGTTCCCTTCGATCTGTTGCATTTGGGTATCGGAAAGCCAGCATGCGGCCAAAAGTCGCTTGATCGGCTGGTTCTCTGGAAGTGGGCGATTCACGGGGACGGGCAATCCCATCATGCCGACGCCTTGGACGGGACGGGAGTCATCTGAAGCGACTCGCCAGGCGAGGTTGCGTCCCGCTCCCTCACCGGCCACTGCCGTTTTGCGGGGGTCCAATTGATAGTCTTGCAGGGCACGTTGGATCATCCCATTGACGATCTCGATGTCTGCCGGAGTCCAGCGACGGTCCTCACTCGAGTGGGGCGAGATGATTACGACTCGATTTTTTCCGGCGATCTGCTCCCAGTCATTCTTCAGCGTCGGCTGATCATGCTGGCCTGGGATTCCAAGCCAAACCAACATCCCAAATTTTCCATTTGGTTCGAATCCTGCAGGGATCACAACGTCGCAGGCGTTGGGGAATTGCTCAAGTTGGAACTGCTCCACCGTGGCCTCACCCGCCGCTTCACCCGAGTTGGGTTCAGGAAGGTCACTGGAAAGTGCGGCGAGGCGTACTTCGACTTCTCGGGTGGTCCCGGATCGCTCAACGGTCAGACGGCAAGATTCATTAAGCTCAAATCGGGCGAGTGAGAGAGCGATGTCCTGATAGTTGTCGACATCGCGCTCATCGATTTGACGAATGGAATCACCCACTTGAAGGCCAGCCAATTCTGCCGGACTGCCTGGAAAAACATACTTGATCACCACTCCTTTTTCGTTTGATCTAGCCTCCGGAAGGATTCCTATCCAGATCAACCTCAGTGGCTCTATTGTCTTTGCAAGCTTGACCTGGGTTCTGTAAAGCTCTTCGCCTCGCCGCAAGATGATGTCCACCACTTCCCCTGCGTAACGACGATTGAGCGCATGTTGAAGGTCTGGAAAACGGCGAATCGGTCGACCATCCACGGAGGTGATGATGTCATCCACTTCGATGCCTGCTTCTTTGGCGGGGGATTTAACGCCAACTTTTGCAACGGTAACCGGCGAGGAAAACTGCTCGGTACTCGCCGGGGAAATTCCGAGTTTGCCGGGGTAAAGATCCTCGGGAAGACTCCAACGCTGGAGTCTTGCCATGATATCGCTCATCGGCACAGCAAAACCAATGCCGGAGTCGTACCAGTCGACACCTGCGAATGCCTCGTTGGACCGTGGGGAGATCGCACAAAGAACTCCCATGACTCTGCCCTGGGCATCCACAAGCGGACCACCGTAGTTGTTTGGAGAAACCTTGGCGTCGGTTTGCAAAACCTTCCCGAGGACGCGGTCCTTGGCGCTAACGATGCCCACGTTGGTATTGATCTGATCGGGCTGAAAGGTTCTTCCAATCGCGACGGCCCATTGTCCGACAAGAATCCGATCCTCACGAATCATCTCAGCGACTGGAAGTTCCGAAACATTACTCGCTCGCAGGAGGACCAGACCGCGGGCGTGGTCGGTGGCGATCTTCTCAGCCGCCCGGCGTTCTCCATTCGCGAAACGCACAAGGATCGTCGTCGGTTGATGAAGCAATGCATACGCACTGGTCACGATCAGTCCATCTTCGGACAAGATGGTTCCAGTGGAGGGACCCGCGGCGTAGTAGTTCCCCTCGACTCGTTCGAGGCCTCCCAACGTTTCGATCTGGACGACACTCGGGGCCACTTTCTCGGCAGCTTTCCGCATCAGGCTCCAGACCTCGAGCGAATCGGATGCAGCCTGTCCAAAGGAAAGTTGTGGAAGCAACGCATACGACGCGGCAACCAACACGAGGGCGAATGCTCCAAGGTCTTTGAAGTGGGTTGTCAGATGGCGTGAAAGCATAGCGGGTCCAGAGGATATTGAATGGAGTAAAGGCCTGAAGCACTAGCGGGTTTCAAGGTCGACGGTGATGATTTCCTGGCCACGTTGGACCGTGAGCGTGACGGGATCGTCACGGTGGATCCAGGATAATTCCGCTTCGACATGAGAGCAGGACGCCACCAGTTTGTCATTCACGAACAGAATGAGATCATCTTTGCGCAGATTGGTCGCTGATGCGGAACCTTGGGGGATAAGCCGGTCGATAAAGGGTGGTGTTTTTCCAATGACATCAGGAACCAAGGAAAATCCGAGAAGTTCGAGTGTCATGGGTTCGCCGGGAGGTTGCCGATCTTGATCCAAGGACCCCGCGATCAATTTTCCAGAAAGAATGTCGTCGATCGATTGCTGCATGGCCTTGATCGGCATTCCATAATTCATCCAGATATTCTGGTTTCCTCGCTTCAAGTCTTTGCCAACCACCGCGATCAGCTTACCCGCACGATCGATCAGAGCGCCTCCGGCCGTTCCGGGGTTGCTCGTCATGGCATCGACGACGTAGACCGGTCCTTTGTACGGCAGGCGGCCACCCACCCTCTCGCCGTCCAGAGGCGAAACGGCCGTTACAGTTCCCAACTGGACGCTGACCGGTTCGTTCCCCGTGGCGACACCATATAAATTAGTCAGGGCCAGTATCACATCGCCGGGCGACGCATTCGTCGTCTCATCGAGATTGAAATAGGAAACGGCCTCGGCATCAATTTTCAGGATCGCGATCTCGACACGTGGGTCGTGCCCCACGTAACGAGCTTCAAAGCGCCGGCCATCGTCTAATACCACGGCGATGACATCGGAATCGAGGACATGACTCCAAGATGTCAGAACGTGACCATTGTCAGAGATGAGGATGCCCGTCTGGTAATCTTCAAGGCCGCTGAATCCACCGGCCCCGTAAATTTTGCACATCTTCGTTTTCGCGTCTGCAATCGTCTCAACCAGTCCTTGGCCGTGAGACGTTGCGGTCCAACCAAGGTTGAGGACCGCCGCGGATACAAGCACCACGCCAAACAATAAATTTGATTTGAGATAGCAAAAAGTCATTGGTTAATCCCCCCGCCAGTTCCAACCTGGTAGGACTGGATGGTGAGTGTCTGGTAGGCTTGATCACCGTTTGAGATTTGCCACTGGTAGGGCAGGACAAGGCCGTCGACTTCACGGTAGTCACCGAATTCAATCACGCATGGGTCGGCCGAAAGATCGCCGTAGCTTTCGAGGCGTGTAAGCCTGCCACTGATGGGGTCGAAAAAGAAAAGAGATTTGACCGATTGCAGAGTGGCTGAGAGCACGTCTTCGAGTTGATCAAAGTTGCCTCGAGGGGCGAGGCCCACGTAAGTGACTTCGCCCACTTTTCTCGATTGACCGACACTCAATCGTTGCCAATGATAAGCCGCGAGAAGGAGGCCGCCACTTCCTTCGGGAAGTCTTTGGTCAGAAAGGTCGTTCTCGAAATCGAGAATCTGGACATCGCTAGGGCTCTGCCATGCCGCCACTTCGGGGCCCAGTGCCAATTCAACCACCTCGCCCTTGGATGTGGTGGCGGTGACCTTCCATGTGTTCGTCACAAGAGGGTCGGCCTCATCCAGTTCATATCCCTGAATCAGCCGTTTCTGATGCTGCTGATTAAAAAAGTAATTGGCGTAGCCACGACGAGCGACAAATTGGGCCTTCACCTCTTCTGGGAACAGGTCGGGTTTGTCTGGGGCGGGCGCGGGTGCCTCCTCGAGCGGTTTAGGATTCTCAGGATTGGGCTCAGGCAATTCCTCAGGCCGTGATTCTCCTTGTGCCGGGCCCTGAACCAAATCGATAAGTTCCTGATCAGAGTGCAAACCGGCCAGTCGGACGGACGTGGTGAGTGTCTTGCCGTCTCGTCGAATCTTGACTGGGATTCTCCATCCCTTCGGGAAGATGCCAAGCACATTCTTGAAGCCGTTGGGAGTATCGATGCGGCGACCGCCGAAACTTACCAATTCGTCGTCATAACGGAGGCCTCTTCGATAGGCGTCCGAAGATTGGAGGACGTCGCCAATAATGACCCGGTCATCCTCGGAGGAAGTCACGGTCGCGCCGAGGGTTGCATGATCAACAAGTCGTCCGCTTTTCAGGTACCCCATGAAATGCTTGACCTGATTACTGGAAATGGCATAGCCCACGCCGACATTGACTCGCCCCCTTTTTTCCAGTGAGATACGTCCATTGATCCCGATCACCTGCCCGCGGTCGTTGAAAAGTGGGCCGCCCGAGTTGCCTGGATTGATGGCGGCGTCCGTCTGAATGCAGTCGGTATACTCCAGTAATGTCCCAGAAGGCTCCTGATATCGATGGATGCCAGAGACGAGTCCCCAAGTGACCGTGGGTTGCAGATTGGTTGCGAGCAGAAACGGGTTTCCAATGGCAAAACAGGGTTGGCCTAATTGCACTTGATTGCTGTCGGCGAGTTCGGCGGTTGGAAAGTCGTCCCTCCCTTGAAGCTTGATCAACGCGACGTCCCCGGTTGCATCGATGCCAACAATGACCGCGTCATAAACCACGCCATCGTCCAATCCGCACTTCATGAACGGACCGCAAGGCTTGACCACGTGATAGTTGGTGACGGCAAACCCGTCGGGCGAGATCAGGACACCCGAACCGCCGCCTCGTCCATCCGCACTGAAAACGGCGACCGTTGCCGCACGGGCTGTCATGATGGTTTGAATTCGTTGTTCCTGAAGTTTCAGGAGTGCAGCAACGTCATCGTTCGAGGGGGCCCGTTGGGGCGTGAAGGCGACGATGGCGATAAGAATTAGCGGAATTTTGATTCCGAGGTAGGAGGTCATGCGAGGCTCATCCGTTGAATGTTTTCGGCAGTTGGAGGATCACTTCACAGCGCGTAATTCGATTAAGTGAAGACGGTCACCAAGGTCTCCAGCTTCACCGAAGAGGATTTGTATCGAAAGGCGGCGGACGCCCTCGATTTCGAGGTCAATCTTGACAGGTTCTGGCGATTCGCCATCGACAGTAGAGGAAAAAAGAGCCTGCCCATCACCCTCAATCAAGAGGGAGACGTTTCCGCGAGGCCGAACAGCCGGGTCGATTCCAGCCCAGCCGATTAGTCTTTTGAAGCCCTCGGGAACTCGGTAGACAAGACGGCTTTGGCTTCGTAAGGCCATTCCTCGAGTGAAGGTTCGGGTTTCGGTCGTTCCGCTGCCAAAACCGGTTTCACTGTAGAGTGACAGCGGTTTGCCGGAGAATGTCGAGTTTCTCGTCATGGCAAACAGATTCTGAAGATGGTTGGCTTCGAGGGTTCCACCGACAAACGGTGTCCACTCAAAGGTGGAAGATTCGACGTCCGCAAAGTGAAGGACCCGTCCTACTTCAAGGTCGAGTTCGACGATATCTGCGATGCGGCTAGGGAGGTCCACGTTGGAAAGCGTCTTCGCAACGAAGGTCTCGGAATCAACACGCCAATCTCTCAGGTAGAGAACCTGTCCAAAACGGTCGACGAGTTTGGCTTGAACCTCCGGAAGCTTTCGTCCAACCGGGTGATAATATCTCAACGTGTCAAGTCTTTCACGCTCAACTTCAACCTCATTGTCGTCGAATTTGAAAGCGAGTGAAGTTTCGGAAAGCGTTCCCAGAACACCTTCGACACCGCTGAGCGTTAAAACGTCGTCGACCTCTCGTCGAACAATAAGTAAGTCTCCCGCTTCGGTGGATTCCATGATTTCGGACCAGTCCGTTTCGAGGTCCGAGCCTTGCGGGATGGTCTTGAAGCGAATCCAGCGGATATTGCGAGTCGGTATGGTTGCCGTGAGTCCTGTGATGAGCTGTACCGTTGCGACGGAGTCTTCAACGGTTACCTGTTGTGCGAGGAGTTTGGTGTCGTCCACGAGTTCAAGCGAGAGGGTGGTTCCCGGAATCTCGGCGGCGTCCGTTTTGAGCCACTCAATTTTTGCGATTTCAGAGATGGTTAACGCCTTCAGTTCGCCAGACTGCAACGATAGGTTGGCGGATTCCTCAGTGATTTCCAGCTGTTGCCCCGCAACCGCCTCACCTGACATCGTGATCACCCGAACGGTTTGGCCATTGACAACCGTATTGGACATTGCAATCGCGGTGAGGAGCAGTAACATCACGCGGAAATTGATCATCAGTTGTTGCCTTATATTCCGTGTTGGCAATTTCACGTTTCAATGAAGTCCGTGTTGGAAGAGATTCCTGTCTCAGCGCTTTGCAAACTAAGGTCCATTCTTGGTTTGACGCGAATCTTTTACTACTGATCCGTGCTGTTGGGGTCTTCCGCAAGTTTCCGGTAGTATTCTTCGATAAGTTCGCGGTAATGGGCCGGAAGATCTTTGGCGAGCTCGGCCATCGCAGCCGCCCGTTCCTTCGCGGGCAGATCCCCCCAGTCTTCTCCAGGTCCCTGAGCTTTTTGGTCGACGTCTCCTTCTGCCGGTCCACCCTTCAAGGTGCTGTCTTGAGCTGGTGAGGCGGGTGAGTTTGACGCACTTGCGGCCATTTGTTGTTGTTGCTGTTGTTGTTCAAGATCTTCGATCAGCTTGTCCAATTTTTGAATGACGTCGTCCTCTTCTTTTCGCACACGTGTGCCGGAACGGTGCAGAGTTTGCCGCCGGCGGATGTCATCCATCATCCGAGAGATTTCATCGAGTGAATCGGATTCAAGTGGCTGTAGATCGGCCACAACAAGTTTTGAGACGTCTCGATACCGACGAGGCAATTCTTCTTCTCGCTCCAGCAGTTGAGTGAGATCACTCAATGCGGGCTCTTTCTGAATGACCTGTTGGTAGGCGATTCCACGGTAAAACAGTAATGCTACCGGATCGATCACCTCTGCCGGGGTTAGAGCAGACAACAATTCGATCGACTCGTCATAGAGTTGGTGTTGGGCGTACCAGATTCCGGTCGCCAATGACAATTGAGATCGAAGCCAGGCAGGAATCCTTTCGTCGGTCAACGGCAGTAAGTCAAGCTGCACAAACGGCGTTTGTGAGGATTCCAGTGTCGAGACGAGCGTGGCAGTTTCTGGAACGATCAGGGTTGCAGATTTCAAGCCGACTTGAAGCAGGTCGAAAGAATTTTCGGCTTGTTGCGAATCAGACCATAGCTGTTGCAGAATTCCTGTGGTCGCTTCATCGAGCTGCTTTTCTTCGGCTAGCGCCGCGAACTGACTCTCGACGGCCGCGATGTCCGGTAGTTTCCATGTCGCTTCCTCGGCAAGCTCGCTCTGAGCAAAGCCAAGTGTTGCGGGCAATGTGGCCATGCTGATGGCCACAAGGAGGAGATGTCGACGAACCCTTGTTAAGACATTCATATGTCGCCCAATACTATTGGTTTTTCCCGAGGACCACGTCTCGGGTGATTTGTTGAAGTTTGTCTTCACGATCCGCGAGTTTCTGGAGTGCCTCTTGAATGTCAGGATCGGAGGATTCACCCAGCAGGTCATCCGGATCGTCGAGAAGTCTTGAATACCGTTGATGACGTTTATTGATCCGATATTGGAGCCCTCGAATCATTTTCAGTTCCTGAATCTGATCAACGAGTGGCATATCGCCGGGGTCCATGGGAGGGGATTGCTGGGGCGGACTCTGTTGTTGTTCCTGTAAATCTTGTTGCGCCTGCACTAAGGCTTCGATGACATAGTCCAGCGTATCAATGATATCTTCTTCAATCTCCTGAGTGATGCGACCCGGATTGCCTTCTGAGAGACGGCCAGAAACCTGAATCATGTCGTCACGCATCTGCTCGACCACTTCGGGGAAGGCGATTGATGTGCCCTCGTCGAGCAAAAGCGTAAGAGCGCGGTCAGCATCGGTTGCAACTTCTCGCTGTTGGACACCGAGTTTTCCGGTTTGGATTAAGTACTCTCCACGACGTTGCTCCGGCACCGTGCGGTCAAGTCGCTTGGTTGACTCGTAGATTCGAATTTCCGCTTCAAGCATTTTGCGGAAACGACTCTCAAGCATCGCGAGGGTTCGGCCAATTTCCTCTTCTCGTAGTTGTCGAAGAATTTCTTCAAGCTCCTTCCGAGCTTGTGCGAGTTCGCGTTCTGCGTCCTCCATATCCTGAACCGATTCCTCTCGCCTCGCCTGCTCCAGCTTGAGTTGTGCGTCTTTCATTTTTTCTTCCGCAGCTTTCAATCGCTGCTGGACCGGATCCTGCGGTTCGGAGGGGGGCGTCGGGGGCGTGGGGCCGTTTTGGCTATCTCCCTCGGGCTCTCCCTCGCTGGGCTCTCCCTCGCTGGGCTGGCCTTCGCTGGGCTCTCCCTCGCTGGGCTCTCCCTCGCTGGGTTCCCCTTCGCTGGGTTCCCCTTCGCTGGGTTCCCCTTCGCTGGGTTCCCCTTCGCTGGGTTCCCCTTCGCTGGGTTCCCCTTC
>JAKVCA010000034.1 GCA_022448315.1 Pirellulaceae bacterium
TGACTCCGGTTGGCGTGCTCATGCATAATCAGTCATCTTTGATTAAAAGAGATTTTTCGTTTTAAAATCTTTGTTTCCTTTTTGATCCGGTTTACTTGTTAAGGAACTACTTATGAAAAGCCGCGCTATGGTTATGGCAGGTTGTTTGGTCGCGATGGTTGCTGCAGCCATCACGGCGGCGGACGTCAAGCTTGATGACGTGAAGTGCATCATGAATCCCAAGGCTGCTGCGAAAGCTGCAACCGGTGTTGAGTACAAAGAAGGCAAGGCCTTTTTCTGCTGCAACAACTGTTCCTCCAAATTCAAAGCGGACAAAGAAAAGTTCGCAACGAAAGCCAACCATCAGTTGGTTGCGACCGGACAGTACACGCAAACGAAATGTCCCTTCTCTGGTGGAAAGCTGAACGCGAATCAATCCGTCAAGGTTGGCGGAGTGAACGTTCAATTCTGCTGCGGCAATTGCAAGGGCAAAGCTGCCGGTGCTAAAGGTGACGCACAGGCTGAATTGGTCTTCGGTGACAAAGCTTTCGCCAAGGGCTTTGCTGTCGCCAAAGACAAATAGGCGACGCGTGTCCAGCGAGATGAACTAAGACGACCCTTCATCCAGGAGGGTCGTTTTTTTATGCGCCCGTCGGTTGCGGGAAAAAGCGGAAGCGTCAGAAGTGGCTTACCGCATCAAGTCCATACGAGCGTGAACCCCGCTTAAATGGATTGAATTTTCGCGGAGCTGAAACGGGATCACCGGTAGGAAATTCAGGGGCGATCCGGGTCTCCAATTTGCCGCAAGTATTCAGCAATGCGGCTCTGCATGTCAAGGAGTTGTTGCCACTGGAAGAAATCCAACGCAACCTTTTGATTTTTGCGGTCCAACTCCACCTTGGAAGTCAGATCTTGAATGCGGGAGTTTACAAACTCCAGCAATTCAGACAGCTGGGCGTTCTGGCCTGGACTGAGGTGGTCTGGCAAAGGCGGAAGGTCCACTTCCCTAAGTTTCTCCACCCATTCTGGAGTCATCCAATTCTTTGAGAGATTCCCATGGCTACCGCTGTGGCTCGCCGAAGCTGAAGCATGAGCATTCGACGGTTCGCCCTTGAGCTTGGACAGGCGGTGAGCGATCTCTTCACGCGTGCCAAAAAGTAGAATGCTACGCCCGACAGCAATCATATCGCCGAATCGCAGAATGCGTAGCTGGATGGTTTCCCCGTTGACCTTGGTTCCGTTTGTGCTTTCGAGGTCAGTTAAAACCAGCTTCCCATGATCTTCCTGGATCTTCAGATGAAAGCGGCTTACTCTCTCATCGTTGAGCTGGATATTGTTCCCCTCTTCACGGCCGATCGTAATTGGCACCGTCATCTGGTCGTAGACACGACCCCGATCGGCTCCATCCAAGACGCGAAGAGTGATATGGGCCATAGAAAAGCCTGACGAACGAAGGACTAGCCGATAAGGAATAGGGGTGGAGAGGCGCCTTTGGCTTGCTTATATCATCTTGCGGCCGCCATGGTCAAGCAATTTTCGCCTTCCCCACACATTGTGCCTTTATCGTAACCTCGCCGGGGTTACTGCGTCCAGATTTTTTGTCATCCATCCGATGGAGCAAGAATTAGGTTGTAATTATGTCGAATTGCCCCATTGAGACCGATTTTTCCGCCCTGTTATTCCGCCCTGTTATTCCGACCGTACACGGGGTATTCCGAAGGTAGACAAGGAATCTTGAAACGTATTCTGCATAGGGTGTTGAACAAATCTCGCTCGGACCCTAAACTTCTGAATTGCACGCGCCCGTGGCGCAACTGGATAGCGCATCGGTCTTCGGAACCGAGGGTTGTAGGTTCGAATCCTACCGGGCGTGCTTTCTTTGGTCATCTTCCGACACTGCACCGCAAGTCGATTTCTAATTGCGGAGCGATCAACAAGCCTCCGCGAGAAACCCTCTTCAGATTTGAGGCAAGCGGGCTGCCTTCTTCAGGGCTCAATCGATTCTCCATCTCGAGAACTCGATGCCGCAGACCCTTCGCTCGAGTGACGTGGCTTGGAGACCGGTTATTGGCAACAGCCTGAGTTGAGGCGAGAAATGCGAATGAAACTAGGACAGGTTAAGGCCGGAGCCTCTCTTGTCGCCCGGTTAAGCGGTGTTACGCTTTGGCCCATAGTTTCATGTGGAACCAGATTCCCGTGCACAATGTTACGACGCATTGTCAATTTGGGATCAGGTGCGGCATGGTTGGGGAGAGGGAAAGCTTGCAGAAGTCGTGGATTGGGGATCTTTCAATTCTGGCGGTGCGGTTGGAATCACTGGAATTTCTTTGGAACCGCCCCCGCGTGGCTGCAGACTTCGGCGGCGAATATGCAGGATTCGAGGAGGTTCTGCGATCTTGCACTTCCCTGCAATTCTCGGATCAGAAATGCTGCGGTAAAGGCATCGCCCGCACCCACGGTGTCGATCACTTCGGTCGGGATTCCAGCCTGCACGCTGATCTCGTCAGTCGTCAACAACAATGCACCCTCACTTCCCCGCGTCACAACGATCATTTTGAGTTGGCCGAGTTCCATCAGGCACCGTAACGCTGCCTCGAGGCCCTGTAGGAGATCGATCTCGAAAACAGCACAAACCGTTTCGACCTCCTCATCGCTCATTTTCAAAATACTGGCCAGTTGAATGGATTCGCGAATGATTTTAGCGTCAAAAAATGGCGGTCGGAGGTTGATATCCACAACCCGGGGAATCTTAGCTCTCCCCGCCACTTCAAGAGCCCTCTGGGTGGTTTGTCGCGCCATCTCGCTACGTTGACCCAGTGTACCGAAGCAGATGGCATCTGCGGATAAAATCTTCGTTGCGATGTCGTCCATCCATTGGAGTTTGTCCCAAGCCGAGTTGTCCTGAAACAGAAACGAGGGTTTTCCTTCGTCATCCAGGTTGACGGAAGCTGTTCCCGTGGGGGCTGTTGCCACCGTTTGAACGAGGCTTACGTCGATGTCGTAGTCGGAGAGAATGCGAATCGCATCGTCTCCGTAACTGTCATCACCGACTGCCGTACAGATGGTCACCTCGGCGCCTTGCAGTGCTGCGTGGCAGGCGAAGTTGGCCGGAGCGCCTCCAAAACGTCCTCCATCGGGAAACAGGTCCCAGAGGACTTCGCCAAACGAGATGATTCTTGGTTTTTTCATGGCTCGAGAGCGATCCTTCTGAATATCGAGTCGGGGCTAAAAATGACGCAAGATCGGGCGGGCAAATAGAAAACGGCTGGCTGCTCGCTCTTAGGCAGTTCATTCAGAACTTCATGGTGTTTTAACCATCAAACGCTAGACTCATCATAACGTTCGCTATGGGCGTCGAGTTCGCGGGATCGATGTTCACTTGAAAATAGACGAACGTCCTAAAGGATTGGGTTATGGAGCATCTTTTCGAGGCTCGCTGTCGTGCCATTGCCGCTCCAAGGTAGGTTCTTGGCAGGCCTCTCAGGGGCATGACTCGATCGATCGAGTTTGTGCGACAAAGTTTGCGCCATGAAGCAAGGTGGAGCCCTTCAGAGAGATCGAATCCCGCTTGCTATGTGCCCCCTCGTTATTTTTTTGTGCAACGAGGGTCCCTTGTGGACAAAAATTGCAAAGAACTGTTGAGAGGGATGCATTTTGCCAAAGCGAGAGATTCAGGGAAAAATCTTCGGAGAGCGTTTGCCGCATTTTCGGCCAACCTACTGGGACGTCATCGTAAAACTTGAGTGTCGGTTCGGTAGTTGCAAACCATTTTAATGGTGGGCGATCGTGGATTCAAAAATTGATTTTCAGACGAATGAAAAGCTGGCGATCGTGCGTGCACCCGCGTCTGCCCTGGCCAGTGGAGAACGCTCATTTATTGAGCGCGAGCCGATCCAGTTCGAGACTGCTTTGCAACAGCACTCCAATTATGCCGCGGCCTTGACGGGGCTGGGGTTGCATCTCCTTCATTTACCGGCAATGGAGGATTTTCCAGACAGCGTGTTTGTCGAGGACACGGCAATCATTCTGGATGAGTTCGCAATTTTGGCTCGGATGGGGACTGAATCAAGACGACTTGAGATCGACGGCATTGCCCCAATTTTGAGGGCCTACCGGGAAGTGATTCACTTGGAGGCACCAGCGTCACTCGAAGGGGGTGACGTCATTGTGTCGGGGAAAAAGATCTTGATCGGAATCTCGCGTCGCTCGAACGTGAGCGGTGTTCAGCGAGTTGAGCAGCTGACAAAGTCCCTCGGATACAAGGTGACACCGGTGAGTGTTCACGGGTGTTTGCATCTCAAGACTGCCTGCACCCTTTTGCCGGACGGACGCTTGCTCCTGAATCCTCGATGGGTTGATTCGAGTGCCCTCGCCGAGTTTTCGACGCTCGAAATTCCAAAGGAGGAGCCCTGGGCGTCTTGCCAGCTTTCGGTGGGCAACCGATGCGTGATCGACGAACGTCATCTGGCGACGATTGAGCTGTTGTCCCGCGAAAAATATCATGTTCAACCAATCCCCTTGTCCGAGTTGGCGAAAGCCGAGGCTGGGCCGACGTGTCTCAGTTTGATCTTCAACACGCTGTAAGATTGAGATTCGTTCGATCGCGACAGTTTCGTGTGGTCGTTTTAAACAAAAAGACTCCCATTAGGAGATTGCTGTAGGCATGCGGGGATTCATCAGGCTTGGCAAGGGTTTCGGCCGGGCGCCAAACCACAGGCGTTACAAAACGGACAAGTCTCCACCGATTCAACATCTTCCATGGACTCAGGTTCATCCGTGCGGTATCCGATGGTTTTCCGATAACCGCAGTCGAGGCATTTCAGCTCCCAGGAATCGATGACCAGTTCATCGGCTTCAAAATGGTTGTATTTGCAATGCAGGTTACAAGAGGTGCGGGAGGCATCGTGGGGACATGCTTGTTGAGGGGGTTTAGCAGGGCGCATTCAGTTTTCCTTCTGAGGTAAAGCAAACGGTGTCGGCGGTGGTGAAAGAGGATTCGTGGAGTGGTGGAACGGCTCGGATTTATTGCTTCGACGGGAACTCACATTTCGAAACGATCGCGACTTGCCCATAAGCCGAGTGCCGGGTGCTTGATGAAGAAAATTCGTTCTCCATCCGGCAACACTTGGTCACCTTCCTTGAGGGATCCCGGCGGGTAACGCTGGGCGAATTCTTCGTATGAGCCGTACTTATAACCAACCCCCTCGACCTCATCACGGCTTAAACCACCCGGACAGTAGGTGACAGAAAATCGATTTTCGGAGGAGCCGTGGATCAGATGGGCAGCCGCAGAGAGATTATCCCGCAGTTCAGCATGTTCCTCGACGAGGCCAAGGACCTCTTGACTGGTTCGGTATCCGTACTGGCGGATAAGACGGTCAATTTCAGGGTCTTCGCCGAAAGTTTTGACACCGGGCGCCAGAATCACAAGTTGGCCTCCATCGGCAATGGCCATGCGAGTCCGATAGATGGCCTTGTTGCCAAGCCATGTGCTGTGGAACTCTTCGGGATCGAGATAGACGACCATTTTTTCGGGGCGTTCACTGAGCAGCGTGAAATTGACTTGACGCGAAAGTTCTGCAGCGCGCTCAAAACACTCCTCGTCATCGCCCACGTAGAGCCCATTGATGACAAACTGCCCCTGCGTGTCGACTGTGATGACCGTCAGAACAAACAACAGTGGCAGGTGTTTACAAAATCGATGTTGGGCTTCGTTCAGGATTTTTCTCAGAGGGGTATCCGTACGCCCCATCATGCGTTCCATCCCGTAAGCCGCGCCAATGAAATGACTTTCATTGATGCCCTTAACGCCCCCAGTCCCGACGAAAAGGTTTTTGTTGTAATTTGCCATGCCGATGACCTCATGCGGCACAACTTGGCCAATGGACAGGATCAGATCGTGGCCCCCTTTCCAGACGAGCTTGTTCAGCTGCGCCGGCCACGGTTGGTCGAAGATCCCCTCGGTCGCCTCCTTGACGAATGCTGAAGGAACCTCGCCGATTGTTTGGACATCGTTTCGCCAATCATGGTGCCTGATCAATTCGCTTGGAATTGACGGAAACATTCGCTCCAGTTGCCAGTCAGGCATGGGGACATGCGTGCCTAACGCTGGCATGACATCCGTCAGCGCAGGACCAAAGTGTTGATGGGCCAAGCAGGTGATCGGGCCGGATTGGCTTGGAAACCTCGTAAAATCCGGTGGAATCGCCAAGACGCGTTCACGAGGCCCAAGTTGATTCCAGACATCCACTAACGCGGGTTGCCAAACTTCATCAGAAAGTCCTTGGTCGCGGTCTTCGATCGCAAGATGCAGTGCCATGATTTTGCCTTCGGTCCAACCAATGCCGATGTTGAAAACGCTGCGCTGCGATTCTTCAACCGCAGGGCCGCCACCCTATCATCTTCGCAGTGAGTCCAGCAGACCAGACCCCACGGACGATGCCTCGGAACAACGCTTATCTCGAACCCATGAATTGTGCTAGAAAGGATCCAGTGAGTGGACCTGAGACGCCAAGCGATTCATGAGCAGCGGCTTGCACTTGTTGCAAGGACCTTCGGGAGTTATCGTTTTCAGCGCAAGAATCTCCAACGTTTGCGAGCGGACGATGTCAATTTCAAGTTTCTTAGAGCATCACTTCAGACACTTCAACGCGCGGGAGACCCTCGACGCCGCGAAGGGATATCGAAGCCACATCGATCAGGGTGGCAAGATGCTGGTTTCTTTGGCAGGGGCGATGAGTACGGGCGAACTGGGCCTATCACTGGCTCAAATGATTCGAGCTGACAAGGTTCAGGCCATCTCCTGTACGGCCGCGAATCTTGAGGAAGATGTCTTCAATCTCGTTGCCCATCACGAATACCGTATGGTCCCTGAGTATCGCGATCTGTCACCCGCTGATGAGTTGGCGCTCAGAGATCAGGGGTTCAATCGAGTGACAGACACCTGCATCCCCGAGGACGTATTTCGACACCTCGAGGGGAATCTGATTGGACTTTGCAAAGAGGGATTGGAAACTGGGGAACGGTTCTTCCCAAGCGAGTTGTTTTTTGAACTCTTCGATCGAAAAGCGCTGGATCCCCATTTCCAGATTTCAGTTGAGGATTCATGGCTCTATGCCGCTTGGCAAAAGTCCATTCCCGTTTTCTCGCCGGGTTTTGAGGATTCGACCTTAGGCAATATCTTTGCTGCGCGTGTCATTGATGGAACGTTGAGCGGGCACTCCGTCATCAAGTCAGGGACTGAGCAGATGGAGAGCCTGGTGAAGTGGTACCTCGAGACGGATAAGGAAGGTCCCATAGGTTTCTTTCAGATTGGCGGTGGAATTGCCGGAGATTTCGCAATCTGCGCCGTCCCTTTGATTTTGCAGGATCTCGAAAGAAGTGATGTCCGATTATGGCAGTACTTTAGCCAAATATCTGACTCGACCACATCTTATGGTTCTTATTCCGGGGCCGTGCCGAACGAGAAGATCACCTGGTACAAGCTGGATGTTGATGCCCCCACCTACATGATCAATTCAGATGCGTCGATCGTCGCACCACTGATCTTTGCTTATGTACTCGGTCTTTAGAGTTTCGCCGTTTCAATCACTGATGCAATGCCGCTCCACGATACGGTTCCAAGACATGGAACCTCAGCACGATCCCTCCGCCCGTCGGCTTTTTTACTGCGTTGCTGAATTCCGGCGTTGTTAATGCAGACCAAAACGCATGACTTACTTGGCTGCATTGTCCGATGGCGAAAGAAGTAGCCGCTTTGGATTTTCAATGAAGTGATCCAACAGGGCGTCGGTTCCTCCTGCTGCGGCTTGTTGCTGTTCAGAGGATGTGATCGGAATGGCCCAAAGCAGGTTGGTTAAACACTGTCGGTAGGGTGGCAAAGCCAAGCGTTCAAATGGAGCAAGGAGGTTCAATGGATCTTCAGATCCGGCACGATCGGAAACCCGCCTCAATAACTCGCCATGTTCGGCCAGAAGGACGAAAGGGAAGGTTCCATTCGTGATATCGGGTGGCAAACTGCTCGTGTGGCCATGGGCAACCCAGGTTTGATGATGCCAAGGATAGTTACTCATTCCGCTGAGCCAGCCACCCAACGCCTGAATGAGTCGCTCGGATCCAACCGGAGCGCCGAGCAATCCGAGTTCGAATCTGGAAAATTGATTCGGGCTGTCCGATGCCAATTCCACATTTGGTTGAGGACGAAGTGAGACTCCCACCGTTACCAAGGCTTGCCAAAAGGATTGTTGAAAGAAAGCGAGGCCCTTCGGCGGCCATTTTTGGCCATCGATTGAAAAATATTTTTCGTGAGTACCAAGTCCTGCTTCAAGCCGCTCCAGCAGGGCCGTTTGACGAGTTTTCCACGGATTACCGGTGGTCCATTCCTGCCACCAGACCTTGGCGTTTTCGATTCGTTCATCAAGTTCTTGCAAATCTGGCATGGGCCAGCAGATTGAATTCTGAGTTTTGCAATCTCGAGCAAACCCATGAAAACCATCCACGCCACTCCCGGGTGGGATCACAGCGAGAACGTCCTGCTTTTCGAATAGGGCGGCACCGTTGCCTTCTTCAAACCAGACCACCGAGAGATGTTCCGAGTCCAGTGGAGATTGCCCATCCTGATTCTGGCATACCGTACGGGGGAGTGTGGGGGCAATGCCCTGCTCCATTTCCCGCTGGTCGATCGTTATTGGGCCTGCAATGAGATTTCGAACCCAGCACGCTTTGGTTTCAAAACTCTTGAGGTCTGAGGCAAGGTAGAAATAGGCCACTCGGTCATCCTGCTCGACCAACGCCTGGATTTGACCATCCGGTGACGTTTGATGGTAAATCACGTGGTTCATCTCGGTGTAGCTTGTATCGTTCATTGAGTGGCGACCTGGACGTGAGTGGAAGTCGACGCGTTTTACAGCGGCGAGTCAGTGCGTCTCGCGAAGACTACCGAATGTTGTTGAGGATGACAACCGATACGGGTTCGCCTCTCATGTTGTCATTCAGGGAGAAAATCGATAGCCCGCATCGCGAATCGTCAGAAAATGTTTGGGCTCCGAGGGATCGTCTTCAAAGATTTTCCGCAGTCTTCGTATGAACTGATCCGGTGCTCGGGTTGCGACATTGCCGGGCAAGTTCCAGACGTGCTCCAGCAATTCCCGCTTCGAGATGATCCGGTCTGGATGTTTCAAAAAATACTTGAACAGTTTCATTTCGAGAGCGGTCATGCGGCAATCTGCCGTTCCGGATACTTCGAACGTATTCAGGTCGATTTCTCGCCCGTTGAGCGAAAAATGATGATCGGCGCGAGAGCCAAGGTGACGGTTCTGTCCCGACCCAAATCTTTGCAACAGGCTTTTCACCCGACTGATCAATTCGTCCAGTTCAAAAGGCTTATTGAGATATTGGTCGGCCCCGACGTCGAATCCACGCGCGCGATCCTCGGGCAGCGACCGAGCGCTGAGCATCAAAACTGGAAGCAGCAGGCCTGCATCGCGGATTTTTTCACAAACTTCGTAACCGCTCATGCCAGGGAGCATCAAGTCCAGCACGACCAGATCGATTGGGGACGCTGCGTCGCGTAGTTGGTCCAACGCCAAGCGACCCTCTCCAACACAGGTCACCTGATAACCCTCCGCTTCAAGATTGAACCGTATTCCGATGGCCAAATGCTCTTCATCTTCGACAACAAGGATGTGTGATCTTTTAGACATCAGAATGAGGCTCGTTAGGGCAACGCGAGATGAGGTCGAATTCGAAAATTCGCGACTCAATTTCGACCTGCAATTTAGTAGCTGTAGGACTTGTGTGATCGTTAAGAGTGCCTGGGATAACACGAGTGGTTGGAGAAGATTCACGATCGGGGAAAAGTTACGTCTCCATCGGAGCATCCGCCTGTTTCGTTGCGGGCAAACTGACTTCGAACATTGTGCCTTCTCCTTCCGGTGAATTCAAAATCCTTACTTGGCCTTTAAGACGATGAACAAGGGTTCCAACAATGTAGAGTCCCAAACCCGTTCCCGGTTTTGTTCGCTCCAATTCCAGTCCCAGACGAGCAAATCGTCGGAATACTGCGCGTCTCTGGGCAATTGGAATCCCCGGGCCATTATCGGCAATCTGGATCACCAATTTTGTTTTCTTCTGATGTAGCCAGTGGCTGTTCACTTGGGCCTTGGGGGGGGCACCGCCATACTTGATCGCGTTGTCAATGAGATTCCTGAAGATCATTTCCAAATCAACCTGTTTGGCAACAACCCAGCCCGACGGGCCGGATACCGAAATGGAATCTTCTGAAATCTGGTAGCGGTTACACACCGTGGACGCCGCACGCTCAATGAGTCGCATCAAGTCGATGGAAACCGCCTTGTCTCCCAGGTCGGGGCGATCCAGCTTGGCTGCATTCAGGAGATGGTTGATCAGCTCATCGAGTCTTTGGACATCTTCGAGCATGAGTCCGATGAACTGTTCCCGTTGCTCATGGCTGACGTCCCGTTTCGACAGGGTTTGAAGGTAAAGCTTGAGCGAAGCAATTGGGGATTTGAGTTCATGGGAGACGCTATCCATGAAATTCGACTGACGGCGATTCAAATTGATCGCCTTGACCGATAAAGCCAGATAAAGGACGACTCCGACCAATACGATGGCGAATAACACTGCGCCAACACTCAGCAGAGTCCAATAAAAGTAGCCGAGTTGCCCGCTGCCGATTCCGAAAACACTCAGGAAGACCCATCCGACCGTGAGCAAGACGACCAAAATGATGAGCACCACACCCAGCACGATGGGAAGCTTGAGAGACCGTCGGGCGTAAACGTAATCGGGAGCCAATTTTTTAGCCTTTTGGGGCCAAGATGCATGGCCTATTGACGAACAAAATAATCGACCGGACTTATCCGCTCCGGTTCCAACTCACACTCACTTCGTTGCATGGTACGCGTTCCATTGTATTACGATCCGTCGCTTGCTGCTGAGGGATGCAGCGAATTCATTTTTCAGTCTAAAAAGGTCTCTGGACGCTTCGCCAATTGTTCAAGGACCGCTAGACTGCAGGGCTAAGACCAAGACTCGCACCTGGAAGTGGTTTCTGATGATTGCAAATATGGCAATAAGAGCGGAGGTCCTCGAGAAAACTTACCTCGAGGGCTTAACCCGTCGCAAGAAGTTTCATGCCCTACGGGGGATCAGTCTTGAAGTCCCCGAAGGCGAGATTTTTGGGCTGCTGGGTCCGAATGGGGCAGGAAAAACGACCTTCATCAAGATTCTGCTTGGCATCATTCGCAAGTCAGGTGGGCAGGCCACCGTTTATGATCATCCCGCCGGATCACGCGAGGCGCGCCGTCAGATCGGGTATCTGCCCGAACAAATGAGGATTCCGAAGCATCTAACCGGCGTGACGGCACTCGAGTACTACGGGGCTCTTAACGGGTTGGATTCACGGGAGATCCGTGAAAGGTCTCCCGGCCTTTTTGAAATGGTGGGTTTGGCGGGGCGTGAACGCGATCTGGCTCGCAAATATTCAAAAGGGATGGTGCAAAGACTGGGGCTTGCACAGGCGTTACTCCATCGCCCTCGCGTTCTGGTTCTCGATGAGCCAACTGACGGATTGGATCCTCAGGCTCGGGCCGGCATGCGTAAGGTTTTGGAACGGTTGCGCGACGAGGGTGTGACCATTTTTTTGAACAGCCATATCCTCCAAGAGGTTGAACTGATCTGCGATCGTGTCGCTATTCTTCACAAAGGAGAGATGCGTTATTGCGGATCCGTCGGGGATATCGGTGCACGACTACGAGCTGAAAATGGCGAACAGGAGACGTTCGAGGTGGAATTGAAACTCCAGGGCAAGACTGACCAGTTGAGCCGGGTCCTGGAGGGTTTCTCGGAGCCGCAGGTGGTTCAAGGTGCCGAGATCCAAGTGGGGCTGAGGGTGCAGGATCAGGTGGAACTTGACCGGCTTGTCGATCGAGCTCGGACTCATGGGTTCAGCTTGATTCACTTGCAGCGAAACCGTGTTTCACTCGAGGATGCTTTTCTGTCGATTGTGGGTGGTGAAACCACGGAGAGCGAGGGAGCAAAGCTGTCATGAAAGCTTATCTTGCAGTCATCAAAGATGCGTTTCGCGCAGCAATTGCGGCGAAACTGCTGTACGTCATGTTGGTGTTGATCACCATTTTTCTCGCTGTACTCGTGCCATTGTCATTCCGAAGTATCCCATCATCTCGTCTTCGACAGTTGGATATCAAAAGACCCTTTGACTTGGCCACTCGGCTACATGAGGCGAGCGAGTCTTCCTTGAATGGCGGCTACGATGCCTATATCTGGTCGCAACTCGGGGAGCGAACGCAGGAACGAGTGAGCGAATATTTTAAACCGGACTCTGATGCGAAGCCCGGTGAGGACTTTAATCGGATCAATCAGGGTGACAGGATGAACTTTTTTATCCTGGGTGATTTGCAGCGGCTGATCAAGGAACCGAATTTTTACGATGCGGAAGTTTTTGCCGATCTGGAACTTGAAGAGGAAGGCAAGACGCTGGTTGCAAATGTAAAGAATCTGCAAGACGAAGAGGCAGCGAGGTTGAATCGCCTATTGCTGGAGGCCGTTTTTCCCTTGGAACTTGCCAAGAGCCCCGCGACCGGCGTTCGGTTTACCTATTTGGGAATGGATTTGCCATTCGATAATCTGGTGGTGACCCAAAACGAACTCCGATCCTTTTCAAATTTGACCATCCCTTGGATCCTTGACAAGTTGGTCCTGTCAATTGGTGTTCTGGTTGCCATTTTATTTACCGCCAATATGGTTCCAGAGATGCTTGAACCAGGCTCTTTGAATCTCCTTCTGAGTAAACCCATTCGGCGTTGGGGCCTGTTTATTAGCAAGTACCTCGGGGCCTGCGTATTTTCGTTTCTTAATGCCTGTTTGCTATTCATCGGGATTTGGTTGATTCTGGGGCTCCGACTCGAGATCTGGAATATTGCGTTTTTGATGTGTATTCCGATTTACGTCTTCGTTTTTGCAATTTATTACAGTGTGTCAGCCTCGGTTGGCTTGATTTTTCGTAGTCCGATTCTCTCGGTGATCTCGGCCCTGTTGTTCTGGGCGTTTTGTTTCGGAATTGGCGTTTCGTATGATCTGATGTCCTCGGTGGTGGAGAGCGGCTCGCCCGAGAAACTTGTGGTTGACCACGGTGAGTACGTGAAATTTGACGGCGAAAATCGTGCGGCTGTCCTGGACCGTGAAAGTCGAGAGTGGGGCACTGCTTTTCAGTCGCCCAACATGGATGAAGTGCCCGCCTTTGTGCGCGGCCTGCTGCCCGGTTCGTCGATTTTGGGTTTGGTGTACGACACGGCGGGAGAAAGGTTTCTTGGAGCTCAGGTTCCGCTGCGCGAACTTGGGAACCCTTTCTCAACCAGTCGTTATGTCATCACGGCGACCGCAAAAAACGACTGGCTTGCGGAACAAAAAATGAAGGCGCCTCCGCTGACTCGCGCCGTTTTTTACGACGAAGAGGGCTCACTGATTTTTGTGACCTACAGCGGGAAGGTTTATCGTTTGATGCTTGAGGAAATTGATCAATTCCGACCTCGAACGACGCCACCCGAGCGTAGGCTTGCCCCTCGCAATCAACCGGAGTCATCCCTGAAGACTGACGAAGAGCCACGCGGGACGATGGACTATTACACGGACATCTCACCGGACTCATTGCTTGCCCCTGAGGAAATTGAGTTGATTGGTTGGGACGCGGCGACGAAACGACTCGTCTTTTATGGGAATGGCCGCTTGACTTTGCTGAAGTGGGATGGCAATCGATACGAGTGGACAAGCCGTGACCGATACGGACTCCCCCGGGAAATTGCAGGGCGTTCCATTGCCTTTAGGGGAGATCATGTCTTCATCGGTGTTGACGAGCCTTCTATATTCACCGTGGCATTGGAGTCAGGGGTTGTCACGGAACTGCCTTGGGCATCTGATGCCGATGTTGTATCGATGGTTTCTGCATCCGATGGTTCCAAGGCGATTGTGTTGGACGACGCGGGTATTGTCTGGCAAATAGATCCAACGGCGGACGTGGTGAAACGGGTCCCTGTCCGAAGTCAGGGGAACGTTCGGGGGATTTCTGCAGGCGATGCGGAGACCTTCTGGGTCATTGATAAAAATTCCCTGGTTCACGCATACCGGTGGAGTGATGGGGCGTACGAGAAATCTGCCGCAGGTTCCATGTCTCTGGTGCAAGCCCTCTACAACTACGGAGTTCAACCTCTGTATTGGGTCAGCCCAAAACCAGGAGAGTTTTATCGTGTCGTGACTCATCTTGCTGAATTGACAACGTCACGTGATACCGACGAAGATGAGCCAGAAGCGAATTCGGATTCTCCGAGGGGGAGTCGAAATGAACAGGATCGCTCGCCCTGGCTCCCGGTCTGGAATGGTCTGGCGTTCATTTCGGTCATGTTGATGCTCGCAGTGATTTATTTCGAACGCCAAGATTTCTAGCTGCAAACCGTGGAGAACTCGAGTTGCGATATTACTGGGCGATATCCCCAATTAAAATCCACAACAATAAGTGACACTCGATCAAGATTGCTTCTGCACTCCCCTGCCCGCTCTGGCGGTAAATGTCATGCCCCGATGCTGCCGGTTTGTATCTGATCTCCATCACCTTCTCTCGCCGATCCGAGGGAGATCGCTACGAATCGGCAATCCAGCAAGCGGCCAGAGAGACGGATGTTCTAGTGTTGGGTGTGGGGATATCTTTGATTTCAAGTGGTCGACTTTGGCGTCACAGAACGAAACGATTCGGGAGGCTTGTCTATGGTTGATAAACCTCGCTTCGCTCAATCTTCGTTGTGAGGTGCAGTACGTCTTGGGAAACCACGACTTCAATGATCCTTTTATGGAAGCTTTGGATGATTTGGCAGAGGATTATCCAATTTTTATTGGCATCGCTATTACCTCCTACTTGGCAAAACCCTGTTCTTGCATGGAGATGTAGCCGATCGATTCATGGATCAAGACGAACTTATGTTGAGGTGTCAGTCATGGAAAAAACATGGTCGTCCACCCGCGATGTACCATGACTTTTACTCGTTAGCCATCAATCTGAGACTTCACAGATAACCCGCATTTTTTGTTCATCAAAGTCGGCAAGTGGCGGAACGACTTATCTATTTCATCGATTGTCACCCTGAGTTGGACCGAAAGTCGATGTCCCATGTCTACTTCGATCACACCCAGGTGGCAATGGAAGGTTACGAATTCGCGGGGCCAAAGTTTCATTACGGTGGGGCTCCCATGAAAGGACTAAAATTCTGCATGATCGATGCGGAAATCTTGTAGGTTACGGTCTTCTTAAGAGGTGAAAATCTCCGGAGTGTGTGCCAGAGGAAGTCTGCGGCGAAGGCATCGCGTGATCTTTGACGCATCATGGATGCTTCGCTAGGCTCCGGGGAAATTTGTGTCGAAAATCGAGTCGAGATGAGCCATGTCGAGAAATCATAACTGTATTGGTGAACGAAGCCGGATTCGTTTTCAGCATTGGCTTCTCGCCTTCCTTGTCGCAGGACTGGTGGTAGGTTCCTCCGAGGCCCAATCATCAAAACGCATCACTCTCAGGATTCCCTCCAAGGCAGGGGCAATGTTTCAGCCGATTGCGGTGACCGAACCGCCCGGTTTTGAGGTGACAAAGACCTTCCCACTGTTGGTCAGTCTCCACACATGGAGTGGAAATTGGCAGCAAAGAAATCCGGAGTTGGAGGCGGCGGCGTCCGAGCGAGAATGGCTTGTGGTACAGCCAAACTTTCATGGCCCGAATCGACAGCCGCTTGCCTGCGGTTCTCATGAGGCCCAGATCCAGATCTTGGAGGCGGTCCAGTGGTGCTGCGAGCATTACCCGGTTGATCAGAGACGAATTTACTTGACTGGGGTAAGCGGTGGAGGGCACATGACGCTCCTGATGGCCGGTCGTTATCCTCACGTCTGGGCCGCGGCGAGCGCTTGGGTGGGGATCAGCGATCTGAAGAAATGGTACCAATTTCATGATGCGAAAGGCGGCCGATATGCAAATGACGTGGTAGAGTCCTGCGGAGGACGTCCCGGAGCCAGTAAGGCTGTGGATGGCGAATACTTTTTTCGATCCCCTTTACCCTTTTTGGCCGCCGCAACTCACTTGCCACTGGACATCGCTGCGGGCATCCATGATGGTCACACCGGCAGCGTTCCCGTATCTCATTCTCTGGAAGCATTCAACGAGATTGCACGAGCGAATGGAGATCCAGGATTCACGCCTAAAGAGATTGAGGCTTGGTGCAAGAGAATGCTTGAGCCAGCGCATGAACCAATGGACGATCCGGTCTGGAAGAGAGACGTTCACCTTCGTCGGCGATCCGGGGAGGCACGTGTGACCTTATTCGAAGGGGGGCATGAAGGGCTTGCGACCGCCGCGATAGACTTTCTGAGCAAGCATCGAAAAGAGCAGCCCACAGAATTTGACAAACAGACCCTTTCGCCGTCACCCGCTTCGGGTGAAATGCGTCACACGAAGTGAGAATTGAGCGTGGAAAGAATTGACCGGCGGTTGCCGTTTGTCGCGGCCTGCATCAACTGAAAAAGGTAGCTATGGACTCCCAGCCATCTTGGACTCATGTGCATGAACAGAATCGCAAGGCGTGGGATCGCCTTGTCGATCGAAGAAATCGATTCGCGCGTCCCGCCAGCGACCAGGATTGTCATGATCCGCTGGCAGCGGTTGACGGTCTCGGCTGGTTGGGCGGAAACATTGAAGGGAAAGAACTGTTGTGTCTCGCCGCGGGTGGAGGACGCCAAAGTGCGATTTATGCGTCAGCGGGTGCTCGCGTTACCGTCGTCGATATCAGTCCGGGAATGTTGGAGTTGGATCGGGAAGTCGCTCGGGAACGTCGACTCGACATCCATGTGGTGGAGGCTTCCATGGACGATCTTCGCGGCTTGACGCCTCAGAGTTTTGATATTGCGATTCACCCCGTCAGTACGTGTTACGTTCCAGATGTCGTCAAAGTTTTTCAGCAAGTTGCGCGCGTCCTCAAGGGGGGCGGAATCTACATCTCGCAGCATAAAAGTCCCGTGAGTCTCCAAGCCACGATCAAGCCGGGTGATGGGGGCTACGTGATTCAGTCCCCGTACTATTCCAAGCAAGCGGTGCCAAAGGTGTCCGGAACCTCACTCAGAGAAGAGGGCTGTCTTGAATTCGTCCATCGTTGGGAAGAGATCATCGGGGGGATGTGTCGCTGTGGTTTTGTGATCGAAGATTTGGTAGAGCCGATGCACGCCAAGCCGGAATCACCACGGGGAGAATTTGGCCACCGGGCTCAATTCATCGCCCCCTATCTTCGGATCAAGGCAAGGCGGCGAGAACAGGCCGTGACGCCAAGCTCAGATTCGAATCATGGCGAGTTATGGCTGCCTCAGTGATGAGATACGGTGGTAAGATGCCGCTTGAAGATTCAGGGTCAGCAGGCTGGCAAGGCGTTTCAGGCATTGGGCTTCTGGAAGGAGATTGTTTCGCCACGTTGATCCACGGCCGTTTGTTTCCTGTCCATTTCTCACCCGCAGATTGGGAATCACGCGTGGAATCATGGATGCCAAACGAGGCTTGGAAGGCTACCACCAGAATCAGTCGAAGGTTCTCCGTATGGGATGTTGTCCAAAGCGAGTACCAAACTGCGGACAAGATGCTCTTCAACAAAAAGAATCTGATCGCTTCAAAAGTTCGTTGAGGAGAACAATAGGTCAGCCAAACCCCAGATTGCTGCAGGCAAGGAGAAAAACTTTAACGCCATCGATGAAATATCGGCGGATCAGGGGATATAACTGCCAATCGACGGCAAAATGCCTAACCGTCGTCATCGCGACTTCAAATTCTAGTCTGACGGATAACGTTGTCGGAGTCACGCGAGCTCGCGGCTGTGTGCCACGTTGCAGTCGCTCCGTGCGTGATGGACAATGAATTCGGATGGGGTTTAAGTGCGGATAGCCACCTGCCCGGTTCTCGACCAGAGATCCGGATTTATGACGGAGATGCTGTGTGAGCGAGTCAGCAATACAGGATGTGATTTGCGGAATAGGATTTCCCGTTGGGGGCAACCCAACTCAATTCCTGCTGGAGAGGTCCTTCGCCTCTGCCGGGCTGGATACCCGTTTTATGACCTTTGAAGTGGTCCCGGAAAAAATGCGTGACGCGGTCGCTGGCATGAAGGCCCTGAATTTCAAGGGCGGGGCGCTTCTGCCTCCGCATGCTTCTTTGGGGCCCTTATTCATGGATCGACTCGCCGACTCGTCAAAGTTGTCGCAAGCTTCGAATTGCCTTGTTCGAGAAGACCATGATTGGGTTGGGCACGACACCATTGGTTGCGGGTTCATTAAGGCGCTCCACATGATCCCAGAATGGGCGGCGAGTCACGTCGTGATCCTGGGTGCTGGTGATGTTGGCCGGTCCATTGCGGCCAGTCTGGCAGCTGAGGGTGTGGCTGATCTCTTAATCTTGGATCAAGATGCGGAGGCGGGGCAGGGTTTTGTAACTCATTTGAACGAGCAGCTCGGTCGAAAAACTCGCTTTTTACCCTGGAATGAGACGTTCAATGTGCCTGAACGCGTTGACTTATTGGTTCAGGCAACCCCTATAGGATGGCGCGATTCCCAGACGCAATTGCCTCTGCAGTTGCAAAACTTGAAGCCGGAGGCCTGTGTTATCGACGTGAATTACCATCCGCCAGAAACTTGGTTGGTCCGGGAGGCACTATCCAGGGGAGTTCTCGTCGTGAACGGGATTGAACTGTTGGTGCATCAACTGGCCGTGTCATTCCAGAAATGGACTGGACTGGAAGCCGACATTCCGTCCATTCGAGAAGCTGCCGAGGAGTACCTTGAGATCTAGTCGCTGCGACGTCAAGCTTGACTCTGATTCGTTGTGGTAAGGTCGATACCGTTTCGGATGACATGCAAGAGTCGAAATGCTGAAATTGGATCATTGTCAGGTGATGAAACACGACTTGGATTCCACTCGAAGACCATCGCGTCAAGCTTTTTCGGGTGACGGATCATCTCCGGCACAAGACCAAGTAATCTACCGGGATTTTTCGAGACGATGTCCCATGTCTCGGGAATGGAGAGAGTCTTCGATGCCAGCAACCTCGGAATGGCATTCCACAATGGTCGGGCCGCGCCGGCCAGATATTGCCGTTGACCAGCGACAACAAGCTTTCCGTTTTCGAGGACCTCAACATCGCCCAGGCTTGTATCTGGATATCTGCCCGGTGGCATGCCACCCAGTCCTGTTATGTCGCTCACGGCGATCACCCGAGAATGGTCTTTGACGCGGAGGACGCAACGTAGAAATTCATCCGGCAGGTGGTGTCCATCTGCGATGATCATCGCGGTCAGTCGTTCTTCGGCAAGTTGATCCCAAAGGTAGTTTGGGTGGCGGGGCAAAGAGCCGTGAGCCCCGTTTCCTAGATGGGTACTCAACGTTGCCCCCGCATCGACCGCTCGAGCAATCTGTTCACCGGTCGCCGCAGTGTGCCCGATCGAGACGAGAACGCCCGAGTCGCAGCACCGCTGAATAAATTTGAACGATTGGTCGTATTCGGGAGCGACGGTTAGCAGTCCAATATTTCCGTCAGCCGCCTCTTGGAAGTGACAAAATTCATCCCAGCTGGGAGGGCGGATGTGTTCTATAGGGTGAGCGCCTCGTGGACCGATTTCCGACGAAAGATAAGGGCCTTCAAGATGGATGGCAGGAAAAGTTTCACGACACTCAAGCGACGTCGCCTTGGCTCGAGCGATCTGTTTCAGCGCCTGTGAAATTCGATCTTTGCTTTGAGTCGTGACCGTGGGTAGCGCGTGGCAGACCCCATCCGTCTGAAGACTCACTGCCAGTTTCTCGATTTGTGCGATCGTGATGTCGGGATCGAGAAAGTCGATCCCACGCAAACCATTGACTTGAAGGTCGACCAGAAGCGGAGCCAACCATATCGAGCCTTCGTCTTCTGGAGGCATCAGAGTAAGTGAAGCCAGAGCATCGCTATCCAAAGCGAGTTGCCACGTTTCTCCCGTGACGTAGTGTCTGGCTCGAACGACTTTCATCGAAGCATCTCCAGAAGAGGTGGTGGTAGGCAACACGATCACAAAAAATTGGGCCGGTAGACCGGGAGGAGCTGAAGCGAAGAGCATAAAAAAAGCCGGCGTCGCTATAGGACACCGGCTGGCAAATCGATCGTCTGAGGATCAATGACCTACTCCTTGGGTTTGATCCCTTCGATTTCGGCATTCTTAAGCAGTTCGCCCCATGTTTTTCCGCCGGAGCTCTTTTCTTTCGAAACCGCTTCCAACGCCTTCAGGAACGCTTCGGCCATTTCGACTTCAAAGGCATCTTTCAAAGCTTTGTCGCCTTTGACTTCTTCATACTTCTCAGTGAGACCTTTACCGTCAAACTTCATCTCGTCGAGCGGCTTATGGAACACTTTACCAAATTCATTTCGTTCCGACTTGGGCTTGCCTTTGACGTGGCAAGAGTTGCAGCTAACGCTTTTGTAGTCGTATTTCGTCTGGAGCGCTTTTTTGAAAGCGGAATGGGCTGACGCCTTTCCCGAGGTGGCTGCCATCATTGCGAATGCAACGACGACTAAACAAAGGAATCTCATCACATTTCTCCTGGATATAATTCTCGGTCAAAGGATGCGAAGGCTCTAGGAGTGTTGCATCAGTGTGAGGCAACCATCTCTAGTATAGTTCAATTCAATCGAGGCAGATTGTCTAGCCCCCTCTCCCTAACTCGCCTTATTCCGCGATCGGCTGAGGATGTTGTTCACGCCATGCAAGGCCAACCTGATTAATTTCTTCAACGCTGGCTAAGTAGATTTCAGCGTCGCGGATGGCCTGATCCACCAGAGTGTCTTGTGGGGGTAGTGGATTGGCGGGAGAGTTACTCGCGGTGAAAATGCTCCCGCAATGCGTGCATTGGACATTCCTACCCAAGTATTGAACCCTGATTTCCAAACGGCGACCGCACGACGGACATTGTTTCAGAAATGTAGTGGCATAGGACATGATCTTATGAACTCCTCCTGTCGCTCAAGCCGGGAAAAATCACACGCTTGAGTAGTGCATCCTGCTGAGGTACCAGATCGGATCTCGGCGATCAAACTTCGGATTCGATTGTAGTGTCAAGCCACTCATAAGGCAAAAATAAAACCTCAAAAACAGCTTTAGGGGCCGTTTTTTTTCTTTGATAGCACGGTTGTGGTTCGGGTCGTTCCCGACAAATGGGGGGACTTTCCAACGCGAAGGCGTTCTCGCTGGGTTTTGTCCCCAATTCTCTGTCGAACGATAGACTGAAGGGGGGAATCCATGCACAATATCGCGACACAATGTCCCCGCAAATGCTGGCGATCTTCGGCGCAAATATTCAACAAGGTTGGCGTATCTCTACAGGATTCGCTCGCGTGTCTCTAGATGGCAGATTTGCTCGAAGGGAAAAATTTTAGAAATTACTCCCTTGGGGTATCCCGGAGGGATGCGTCTCGCTCCGCCCTAGCATTGAAGGCTTCATCGTTGCTTCCGTCGACAGGTTGCACTTGGAGCCAATTGAGGAATGGTTGAAGATGGTGATAACTCAACAGCGGCAAAGCCCTACGAATCTCCAGGTTATCTTGCGACTGGGTTGGAGTTTCCCGCTTTTGCTTCTATTTGGCAGCACTTTGCCTGGTCAGGAGACCCGCGAAGAAACGGCCTACCTGCAGTCTTTTTCGGGTTACGGAATGCGTTCCTTCATGGGGAACCGTTGGGGCAGCGTGCAACTGAATGCGGTCAATCCCACGGATGAGGACCGAGAGCTTCTGGTGACGTTGTTCAATGCGAAGGATCAGGTGGACCAATATTGCAAAAGAGTTTGGGTTCCGGCCAACAGTCGGCTTACCACCTGGCTTCCGTTTTTTGCCAATACTGGGGAACTCAGCATGCCGGGAGCCAACCCGGTCAATTCCCAATTTTCCGGAGGCGCGGGTGGACCTCCGGGACTTGCATTAGCGCCTCCGTCAGAGAAACCCGTCGACATTCGAGCTCGGGTGGTCGACGTGCATAACGGCGTCGAGACGCCCGTGCCGACGCAAACCGGTGAGAATTTTGTGGAGGTCCGAATCCCGCTTGCGTTTCGTGAACCTCGTTCGGCCGTCATGCATGACGGTGAACTAACTGGGCCCGAGAACATAGACATGGTTTACGAAGCGATGGTGGCGATGAGGGTTGCCACTCGAAGCACTCGGCGAATCGCAGAACTCATTCCGGGTCAAGTGCCATTGGATCCCGTGGTTTTGGGGACCTTTGACAACATCTTGATCGCGACTGACGACATCTTTCAGCAGACAGGTTTTATCGAAGCGTTGAGAGGATGGCTGCTGAAGGGAGGGCAGTTGTGGTTAATGCTGGACAAGGTTTCCCCAGACGTGGCCCAGCAAATCCTTGGTGATTGCGTTGCCGTGGAGCACGTCGATGACACCTCGATGAATTCGTTTACGTTGAGGTCTTTGAACGATCTTATCAATGCCGAATCGGACTTGTTTTTTGAGGACCCTGTTACGCAACGCCGAGTCTTGATCGATGGTGGTGAAGTGGAGATGGAAATTGAAGGCTGGCCAGCTCTCTTCTGGTTGCCCTATGGTCGCGGCAAGATCATGGTCACCACCTTGGAAGCCCGTGGGCTCGTGCGAAAATTTGGCAAACAGGATGTCGTTGTCGGAATGGCGGGCCGCGGATCGGTGAATGAATTGCAACGGCAGCTTTTTCAGAGTGACTTTGTCTTCATTGATGCCATGAAAAGGGTCGCTGATAAGTTCATGGAACAGAGTCGGTCGCCAGCGCCGTTGCCCAAGATGAGCAGGAAATTCGCCGCCGATCAGATCGGTTATACCATTCCGTCCCGAACTTTAATTGGCGGCGTGCTTTTCGCATTTTGCCTGATTCTGGCGGGAAGTGGTTGGTTCCTGATAAGAGTCGATCGAGCGTCTCTCATGCTAGGGCTCTCGCCTGCCCTCGCTCTGGTGTGTGGAGGCGTGCTTTACGGTATCGGTGTCACCAATCGGCAGCAGGCTCCGGAAACCCTGGCGGAACTGCAGTTCGTGCGGGTTGTCGATGGTAGTCGTCAACTTGATGTGGACTCGATGGGGACCGTTTATGTGACGTCGGGTGAGCAACGAAAAATCACCTCATCTGCGGGCGATCTTTTCCAAGTTGAGAGGACTGAAGCCAACAATGAATTTCGGCGAATGATCTGGAATGATGACCAGGTTTGGGACTTGGAGAATGTCCTCTTGCCTGCTGGGCAGACCTATACTTCGCAGCCTACTGTCGAGTCCATTGAACGTCCGGTTAGGGTCTCGGCGACATTTGACGATGAAGGACTGATTGGCACGCTTGATATTCCCGGCGTGACCCGACCTTCCGATGGAGTCATCGTGCTGGAGAGGGGATTTGCTTCGGTCGCGTTTGATGAAGGCAAAGGGTTTCGGGTGAATGCCGTGGAGCGTCTGGCCGATGGTCAGTTCATTGCCAGTGATGTGCTCAGCGACAAACAACGTCGGCGTCAGAATTTCTTGCGCGAACTGTTTCTTGAAAATGGTGACTGGGAGGTCGCGAGTCCTATCCTGTTTTTCTGGGATGATGTTCGACCGGTATCCGTCGAAATTCCGGGTGTTGAAAATCATGTCGGTGCCGCGTTTTATTCCGTGCCGCTGCCACTGCTTACCCCGTCGCCGGGTACCGCCGTCAAGATCCCTCAATCACTGTTAAGCATTCGAAGTGGTAGTGACGCGGCAGGCAAGTTGGCTTCATCCGTTTACAGTTGGCGGAGTGGTGAGTGGATCGATAGCAAATCTTACAGCACCGTTTATCTCCGTTTTCGGGTTCCTGATTCTCTCGTTCCTCTAAAACTTGAGCGAGTGAACCTGTCGATTGAAATTCAGGCAGAGGATCGAAGTGTCGAGTTTGCAACGGTCGTTGATGGGCAATTGAATGCTCTACAAAAGGTCGACAGCCCTCGAGAAAAGTTCAACTTCGACATTGTTGATGCCAAGGCTTTGGAATTGAATTCTAAAAACGAGTGGGTTTTTGCGATCAAGATCGATCGCCTGGTGGACCAGACCGACGTGGCTGCCTGGAGAGTCAAAGACGTCAAAATTGAAATGAGCGGCAAAACTCCTTAGCAGTGGGTTGTCGAATCCCGTTTAGAAAAAGATGGCGAGTAAGGTTATGGATGAAAAGCCAGTGATTGAAACCGTGAATCTCTGTAAGCACTACGGCGAGTTTGTTGCCCTGAATGACCTGACATTGACGGTCTCTCGTGGTCAAATTCTTGGGCTGATCGGTCCTAACGGTGCCGGTAAGACCACGACGATCAAAATGCTAGTTGGCCTTTCTCGCCCGACGTCCGGCAAAGCTTTCATCGCCGGGGCCGATTGCACGCAGGACGTGCGGCGGATCAAACAATTGGTCGGATATATGCCGGATAAATTCGGCTCCTATGAGAACATGAGAGTTCGAGAGTACCTCGACTTCTTCGGAGCCGCCTTTGGCTTGAGGAGTAGCGTCAGGAAAAAGCGGATTTCTGAGGTAATGGAGATTACCGATGCGACCTACATGCAGGACCGGTATGTGGAAAGCTTGAGCCATGGAATGCAGCAGAGAGTGGGCATCGCAAGGACCTTGTTGCACGATCCAGAAGTTCTCATCTTCGATGAACCCGCGAATGGGCTAGATCCCAAAGCGAGAGTGGAGATGCGAGAGTTGCTGTTGCGACTTTCAGGCATGGGGAAGACCCTCATTGTGACCAGTCACATCCTGCCGGAACTCGCGCGGATTTGTAATCAAGTGGCGATCATCAGCGGGGGGAAACTCAAAGCTGCCGGGGCGCTTACTGAAATCATGAAACAGGTCACCCAAGCGCGGCTGCTTGAGATTCAATTGAACGCTGAATCCCAGTTGGATGCCGCTGAAAAGGTCGTTCGGGAGTTTGCAGAAGAGGGTGCCGAGGTGACCACATCAGATTCTGAACGGACGGTAAGGATCCGGACTCAGAGGCCGGAAGACCAGTGGAATGTCCTTCTGGAAGGGCTGGTCGGTGCCAAGGTTCAGCTGAGCCAGTTTCGAGAAATTCAGACCGACCTTGAAGATGCCTACCTTTCGGTGACTCAGTCCGCGTCTCAGCAAGACGAGAATCGGAGCACGGCCAATGTTTGACATCGTTGTCGGCAATCCAATTATCCAACGGGAAGTGTTCTCGCTGATCAAGTCCAGCAAAGCCTTGGGGATACAAATTGTTCTCGCTTTGGTCTTTGTCCTGCTTGTGGTGATCCGCTGGCCCACAGACTCTCAAGTCGATCTTTCCAATGCCCAATCGATCCAGGTATTTCGAGTATTCGGGTACGGTTTGCTGATCGCCCTGTTGCTGTTCGTACCCGCCTTTCCTGCCGTGTCGCTGGTTAAGGAAAAGAGCAAGGGGACACTCGCCCTGCTGTTCAACTCTCAAATGTCACCGCTTGCCATTTATACGGGCAAGTTTCTCGGTGTCTTCGCGTTTGTGTTGCTGTTGATTTGCCTGAGTGTGCCCGCGGTTGCCGCCTGCTACGCGATGGGGGGCATCGACCTTGGGCAGCACGTGGGCAAACTGTACGGCGTACTGATTCTGATGGTGGCCCAGTACACGGCTCTTGGGTTGCTGATCAGCAGCCGAAGTGGATCGGGTGATTCGTCCATGCGAATGACCTACTTTGCGGTCGCCATGATTTCCTCGATCACACTTATTCCCCACCTGCTGTTCCAAGGTGAGGGTTCAATGACCGCCACTTTGGCGGACTGGTTGCGATGCCTTTCACCCTTTGCTGCGGTGATGGAAATCATGGGGCATGCGTCTTTTGGGGCACAAGGTCGACTCGAAGCGGATACGGTGGCGTGGCGTTTCATGATGTTGAGCCTTGCCGTGACGATCGGGTTCGCCGTTCCGACCATCACTCAGCTCAATTACAGAATCTTCGACCGCTCTCGCTCCCAAGGGAAAATCACGGATGAACAGTCTCGAGGCGTCAAGGCGTTTCGAGGGGTTTTCTTTTTGGTTGATCCTCAGCGACGCAAAGCGGGCATTCGGTGGGTCAATCCTGTTTTCGTTAAGGAATTCAGAACTCGACGCTTCGGTCGAATCCATTGGATTCTGCGTCTGGTGGCATTGTGCGCCGTGATCTCCGTTGCTCTGACTGGACTTACCGCCGTGCAAAGTCAGGCATGGGGCCCTGAGATCATTGGTGGCATCATGGCCTTGCTGCAAATTCTGCTCATCCTGTTGTTGATCCCAAGCACTTCGTCAGGACTCATCAGTTCAGAGCGGGAGAGCGGAGGTTGGACACTGCTCCAGATGACCCCCATGTCGACGTTCAAGATCGTGAACGGAAAACTGATGAGTTCACTGGTGACCGTGGTCGCGATTCTGGCCGGGACACTTCCCGGCTATCTCGTGCTGATGTGGATTCAACCCGAGCTTTCGTATCAGATAGGACGTGTCCTCATCAGCCTCTTGTTCGCAGCGGTCTTTGCGGTTTGCCTCAGTTCGTTTGTGAGTAGCCTGTTTCGTCGGACTGCGCCGGCGACTGCCACGGCATACGGAATACTCATCGGCTTATTTATTGGGACATTACTCATTTGGTTGGGGCGGGACGCTCCCTTTGGGTACAACGTCGTTAAAACGGCTTTGGTCTTGAATCCGCTCGCCGCAGCGTTGGCTGAAATGCAGGTGAGCGGGTTTGAAACCTATGAGCTGATCCCGACCTCATGGTGGATCAGTGGCGCCCTCTCGTTCCTCTGCCTGCTCGGCTTGGGGCTCCAGGTGGCGCGGATCAATCGACCTTCCTAGTCCAAGTCCTTCTGATTGCCCGGCGCGGGGGAGGTGTCCGTTGTCGAGGCACCCGTGAGAGGCTGGACTTCGGTGACTTGGCTCACAATCTGTCCCTGGGTCAATTGCGTCACGAGCGTGTCTCCAGATTTGATGTCCTGGGCCTGGTTCAGGGGTTGAGTTTGACCTTGCAATGTGGTGATGGAGTATCCTCGTTGAAGCGTTCCTAATGGGCTCACGGCCTCAAGCCTCTTGCCGAGCGATTGAAAACCACGTTGCTCCATCGAAAAGCAGTGCTTGATGCTGGAAACCAACCGGTGATCCAGTTGGTCCACCTGTTGTGCACGTTTGCGGATCGACTCCAGTGGAGACTCCAGGCATTGTCTGCTTGCGAGCGCCTCAAGCCGCCCTCTCGCCTGAGCAGCCACGGACCTTAGGCGGTCCTGGAAACGGGCTTTCGTTTGAATCAGCTGCTGTTGGACTTCGAGACGATTGGGCACGATTCGCTCGGCCGCCTCACTGGGGGTCAATGCTCGAACGTCCGCGGCAAGATCTGAGAGTGAAACGTCAATCTCGTGACCCACGGCTGAAATGGTTGGAATCTTGGAAGCGTGAATGGCTCGAACCACGATTTCTTCATTGAAGCACCAAAGGTCTTCCAGGCTGCCACCGCCACGACCAACGACGAGTACTTCGGGGCGATCCTTTTCCCGCAAAGCGTTGACTTTTCGAATTCCGGCTGCGATTTCTTCAGCGGCTCCCCTGCCCTGAACTTTCGCCGGGACGACGAGCACGTGAATATCCCGCCAACGCCGACGAAGGACCTCAAGAAAGTCCCGAACGGCTGCGCCGGTCGGGCTAGTGACAAAAGCGATTTTTCGCGGAATCCGAGGCAAGGTTTGTTTGTGTTGTTCTTCGAAAAGCCCCTCTCGTTGAAGCCTTTCGAAGAGTTGCTTGAACGCCAATTGCAGGGAGCCAAGTCCCTTGGGGACCACATCACGGACGATCAGCTGGTAGGATCCGCGCGGAGGATAAACGTCGATGTCACCGCGGCAGATGACCTCGAGTCCGTCTTCGAGATCAAACTGGAGGCGACTCGCAACGCTCCGCCAAATCGCAGCTTGAAGTACCGCCCCCTCGTCTTTCAGAGCCATGTAGAGGTGGCCGGATCTTGGTTTGGCAAGATTAGAAATCTCTCCGGAAACCCAAACCGATTGAAATTGCTGGTTCAGTTGCTGTTGAATGTGTTGAGTCAGTTCGGACACACTCAACGGAGCATTCGGATCGCCATAGCCCATACTTTGGTCCTTCACGACGACATCGGAGGAGCAGAGAGTTTGCAGGACGCGTGTGCCTCCTTTGAGTTCCAACGATCCCACATTCCTCCGGCGCATGCAATGGGCGACCATCCATCGGCAACACCCTCAATGATCCGCGATCCGCGAACCCAAGTTGTGTCCCCCTTGGCTCGGGAGGGCGATCGAAAAAAATTGTGCCGTTGCCTTCGTCAGGCGATACGACGTCGCACGGACTTTTCCTCGGATGCCGAATCCATCGGCATCAGTTTGAGCGTTGCCTCTTCCGTCATTGGCTGACGTCCGCGGTGCCGACGGAATGGGATTTCATGCTTCATACGATAGGTTGATGAAGCCCAATCCTCGGCTGAGGCCGTTAGGGTATCCAGCAACGACTGAATTTTGAGCCGGTAGTCTTCCAGTTCTTCTCGCCCGGCTTTCCTCGGAATTCCGATTCTCGGTCCCATGATGATTCTCGCCCGGCTCATTGGGCGAGGGACCGCAAAGGCATCCCACGTTTTGAAGCGGAAGGGGGAGTCGTACCCAAAGCCGACAGGAATAATAGGAAGCTCGAGACGACTTGCCAAAAAAATGGCTCCAAGTGCCATCTCACGTCTCGGGCCGCGTGGCCCATCAGGCGTGATGGCGATACTCCCATGATGGGCACGACGTTTGAGTTCACGAACTGCCTGACTTCCGCCGCGGTTGGTTGAACCTCGGACGACTCCAAATCCCAGTCGATCCGCCGCATTGATTAACCAGTCGGCATCGCGATGCTGACTGGCCAACATGGTGACGTTGTAGTGTCCCATCAAGCCCAAGGGGAACGCCAGGTATTCATGCCAAAAAACGTAGATGCCTTTTCCGGAGAACTCAGGTCGAGAGGGATCGGTGGAGCGGTCAAAATGAGTGCTACGAATGTCCAGAGACGCCTGCAGGCAACGCAACGACCAAGAGAGCCCGTAGCCACTCCAGCGATGCAGTCGATTTTTGAACCAAGAGTCAGGCATCCTTGCGTCTCTTCCTTGCTGCTTCCCAATCACCTTTTTCGTCGGGTGAGTCTCCCAGAGAGTCCAGAGTTCTTACCCCATCTACTCGGTTGAAGTCCAGACTCCGCTGAAGACTTCCGTGGCAGGACCGGTCATGTAGACATGATTATCTGCCTCATTCCATTCCAGTTCCAGATCCCCTCCCAACAGGTGAATCGTGACCTTTCGTTCCGTCCGGCCTTCGAGGACACCGGCGACGCACACCGCACTGGCGCCTGTTCCACATGCCTGAGTTTCTCCCGATCCACGTTCCCATGTTCGCTGCCGCATCTTACTTGGCGAGAGAACTTCAACAAATTCAACGTTGACTTTCGAAGGGAAGCAGTCGTGAGTTTCAATTTGGGGCGCTGCCCCCAAAACTAGTGCATCGGTAATTGCTGGCACAAAAATCACACAATGTGGGTTTCCCATCGAAACACAAGTGACATCGAAGGATTCGGACCCGACATGAAGGGGGTGGGAAACCACTTGCGGCTCGGGCCAGATTGTCGGGATCGTTAGCCCATCGAGAATCGGCTCACCCATATCAACTCGGACTCGGGTCGCTTTCCCGTTTTCGATATCCAGTTCGAGGTTCAGAATTCCCGCACCGGTCTCAATTTTCAGATGGTCTTTAGGGGCAATTCCGTGGTCGTAAACGTATTTCGCGACACATCGGATTCCATTGCCACACATTTCAGATTCCGATCCGTCGGCGTTGAACATGCGCATCTGCGCGTCCGCTTGGTCGGTGGGACAAATTAGAATCAGACCGTCACCGCCGATGCCTTTATGGCGGTCAGATACCTGTCGCGCGAGGAGAGCCGTATCCTGAGGGAAGGGTTCATCAAAGCAATTGACATAAACGTAGTCATTGCCGGCGCCGTGCATCTTGGTGAAATTCATGGATTCGTTGTGACTCGATATGAAAAACGAAGGGCCCTGATCAGAACCGGGCNGCGGCGGACGCCATCAGCCGGATAGATCGAGATTTTTGCCCGTCTGCCCTGTGGGATCAAGGCTATGGGAACCTGGATCTTCTTTCGGGGGCACTTTCTCTTCCGAACTTTCATGCTTTCGCTGAAATGCTTCACCGTAGGTATGACCGTCGGCATCGCGATCTGTCGCCCCTTCATTTTCATGAAGTTGCCCATCGAGTCCGGCTGCTTTGGTCGATTCATTCTGGGCAACCTGTTGCGCCGCTTCTTCGCTGTTACGATCCAGTTCCGCCCCGCGCGCTTGGGGGAGTTGACCGCCAGCGAGGCTACCCGCGATGAAATTTGGTCCAATGCTCATGGTTGGATTCCGTCTTAAAAATGGGAGCGACTGGAGGACCCTGAATACCGGTTGGTTGTAAACGCTCAGGATCCGGTCAGACCGCGGATGGCCTTGGGGGCGTCTTGATGCAGCCGACCTAACGAAATGCCGGGCCCAATGCCTCGTCGAACATTTCCCCTACTGTAGGAATGCCCGAAATGATTTCTGGTTCGGTCGGTTCAGGTTGAGCCAACAGGTTTTGCAAAGCCTCATTGATTAACGGAAATGGAACTTGCGTCACGGTTGGTTCATCCAGGGTACCTTCCACGTTGATCACGAGGATCTGGCGACTCGCGACCCCAAAAAGATCGCTGATGACCGGAATCCGCTTTTCCGAACTTCCGACGGTCGAATGAAATTGAGCTTGGACGCGGCGGTTCAAGTCAATTTCTCCGACCCCTTTCAAGCTAATCGCGTCCCCGATGAAGTCAATATTTCTCAGTAATATACGATCTCCCTTGATCTCAAACTGAATATTGCTCGTGTTGAACGCTGTGCGGTCCATCTGTTGAACGCTCAGGAGTTTAAGCATGCTGAGCATCATAGGGATTTCGTAAATTTGAGCGTTTTCCATTCGAATGCTACCCAGTCCACTCAATGTGTGCGTCCCGTCCGCTGTGCCCGTCAGTTGAATGCCAATCCGTGCTTGCCCTGAAAGTGAGTCGAGCTGAGGAGCGAGCTCATCCGCAAATTCTTCCAGTCTGGCATTGTTCAGAGAGGCGACCAACCCGAAGGGCAGGTTTTCAAGCAGCTTGATGTCGCCATCCAAAACCAACCTCCCGGCAAGCCAGTTGGCGGTGACCGACTTCTGAGGGGCTTGCGGGTCAAGTTGTGGAGCGACCGTCCCAAGTGCAAGCCTCTGATTGTCGAGGTAAAAAGGCCCGCTGACCCGCGTTGCCTGAGAGTCCCAAAGCATGACGGTGTCAAGATTCAGATTCCCCCAATTGTAGACCTTGTCATTTTCCATCACGCCCATGATGGTCACGGTGCCATTGATGTCATGAAGCTCTTCGGTGGCAATTTCCAACGACGCTCGATGGACATCACAGTCCAATTCCCACTGAGCTTGCAAGCCGGGTACTACACCGGCAGGAAGTGGGTTGGAACGCTCGAGAGGCCTTTGAACACCCGGATCAACAAGACCGTGAGTCAGAATGACCCTGCCTAATAAATTGATGCTGCCCTGGAAATCGGTGGTTCTCAAACTCTCCGCCATAGGTTCGGGCAACGCGTTGAGTAATTCGTTGGTCGAGGAAAGCCGGTCGACAGCGAAGGGCTTTAAGTCGAGCCACCATCCGTCGCTCTTCGCCTCGCCCTGCCCCTGAAAGGTGATTTCCGTTTGACGATGTTGACCGCGAATGTCTTTCAGGCTCAAACGACCATTTTCATAGACGAAACTGCCTGTTACCCGATCCCACGTGTAAGGGAGCCAAGTCGGACTTACCGAGACGGCATTTCGGTCGTACTCGTTCCGATTCCACATTTGCCCTTCGCATCGAAGGTTCATCTTTTTCCGGTTGAAATCGTGGGTGAGTTGCAGAAGCAACTGGTCAAGATCGCCTTGCGGACGCAGTTGACTCCAAACCGATCCTAAGTCGAAAGGTAAGGCCTTACGTAGTTCCTCCTCCAGCGGTACGGAGGTTGCAACAAAATCGAGGGCTAAAATCTTTTCAGGTGAAAATGAGCCATTACACGTGACATGCCCGGCATCGTTTTTGCCTTGGAGGTCGCGCAGGAAGACCCATTGATCTTCCACCGCGATTTTTCCATTAATGCCCGTGATTGGATACGGAAAGTGCTCATATCGGATGGCTGCGTCGATGGATTCAATCACGATGGACCGATGGACAGGCTCCGTTGGGGTGTCTCTTTGGAACACGGCCGAGACGCCGATCCGTCCCGTGGGTTCAAAGCTTCGAATCAATTTGAAAAGGTCGGGTTTGTCAGCAAAAGCCTCGTAAAGGTCTTCACTGATGGGAATCGGGTCGAGCAAGTTGACATTACACCTGCCTGTGAATTCTGGTCCAGGTCGATTGAACGTCCCCGCAATCTTTAGACGACTTCCCGAAGCTCTGGCTTTGAGATCGAAGGACACCTGTTCGGGCGTCCAGTCGAGTGACCCGTTGCAGTGTCGAACCGGGTATCGGAACAGATGGAAACGCATGCCGACATCGAGCAGGTCGAGGTGAACATCTGGAGTCCACTTGTTTCCCGAGCCACGAAGTGTGATCTTGGCGTTGACAAGACCGTCAGGATCAAATTCCGTCCACAGTTTTTTGACTTCCGGTGGCATGTAACGCGCTAGATGTCGATCGAGGACTACATTTTGCACTTCGAGTGACACTTCATTGATGTCAGGTAAGTGGGCCCCTGTGAGATGGCGAGAGCCCCTCACCAAGAGTGTCCCCTGACCGGATCTTGCAGTGATTTGATCCAGCTTCCACAGGTCGGGGGTGAGGCTGAATGTGCCTGTGATATCGGTAACCGAATAGGGCAGCCGATCATCATCAAAGCGTGCGTCTACCACTTCTCCCTCGACTTCGTAATCGGTCGGAGGAGAGGTGAAGCCAACTCCCGTCACGGTAAAGTCTGCATTCAAAGGAAGTTCAACTCGAGTGATCTCGGAGAAATCCTGCCCTGCCAACCGCGAAGAGGCGTGCGCCAATTCTGTGGTAAGACGTAATCCCACCGCTTTCCCCGCAACACTCCACGCTTGATCAAGGTCGCGAAAAAGCGCGGCGAACTTCAGCCGCCCCAGTTGGTTGCCTCGCACTTCACCTTGGAGCTGGTAGACCCAGCCGGGAGCCTCGGTCTCTGAAATCCCAATCGGCTTGGGGGTGATTTCAAGATGTACGTTTGAAAGATGCTCGCTGAGTTCGAAAGTATCCAGAGGTAAAACCAAATGGGCTGAAGCATCTGTCACGGTAATCGGTAGTCTTCGGTTTCCCAATTTGGGGAGCGGAAGCAACTGTGATAGTGCGTATTGCCCTTGACCGTCCTCGGCGATGCGCGCATGGAGTCGATGAATGAATACACGCTCGGCTTGAAAGCCTTGTTGTAAAATATCGACCAGCCGGGCATCGCTTCGAATCAGGATTTCATCAACTTCGAGGATCGGCGCCGTGTTCGCGTGAGCTTCGTAGAAAGAAAGATCTCGCAGCCAGATCCCTTGACCCTCGATGTAATCAACGCTTCCCAGTCGAGGCACGACCCCTTGAGGCTCGTAATGCTCCTCCAGAAGCTGAACCAGATAATGGTGAATAAAGAAACCGGCCTGCTCTCGACCGACCCACCAGAGCCCAACCAGTAAGAGGCATACGAGGAGGAGGAAAACGACGAACTTCCGGAACAGCGCGCAGCCGTGAGCGTACACCGACTCTAGGGGCGGTGCGGCAGTCGATTCTTCGGGTATCGGTTGGCCATCCATGGCGAAGACTTAACCCTGAGAGAGACGTTCGATAAAGTTCCAAAAGAATCGTAACTTATCGTCCATCTTTACCCAACGACAATCGATTTTGGACGCTAGCAAGGAAGACACCGGCCAAAATGATCAGCCCGTACAATGCAGGTTCCCTGTAGCGGATTGAACCGACAAAAACCGCGTGCAACAGGGTGAAGTAGAGTGCCGGAAAAACCAGAATCCAACCATCTTGCCATCGCCTTCGTCCCGCCCAAGCTCCCAGGGCTGAAAACACTGCTAGCATTACGAATGCAAGGGCGAGGATCCCGCGTGCTTGGGGATACCTGCTCCAATTCGATGAAGGAACGGGGCTCCAGACCTTCAGGATTTTTTCCCATGACAGTCGGGCGACCTCAACTGGGTGGCCGATTGCCCACTCTTTGGCCAGGTTTCCAAGATGTCGATCGAACGCATATTCAAATGGGGAAACGGTCGGGTCCGCACTTTGGATTTCGTCCCACAAGGATGTCACTTGGTTCTTTAGCTGCGGCCAGTAATCGTCTGAAGAAGCCGTTTCGGGAAGCTGTCGGCTCCAGAAATCCGCTCTTTCGGCCGTAAGCTTCAATCGCGACTCCTCTTTCAGGTACTCGAGTCGGATGCGATCGATCTCAGACATGTCGCTCGAGCCTGTTGCCGTCTCGTTCCAGCCGTCGTAGAGGCTTGCGCCTGTCTGAAGCGTTGTTGGGACAAAGTGTCCAAACTGACGATGGTTTCTAACCCACCATGGGGTCAACAGAATGACAAAGCTCACTGTAAAAAGGGCTGCCGTGACGCTGCCCTGGTATAAGCGGTCCGCTCGGGGCTTGTGCGGGCCGACGTCCGAATCCGTAATCCGTCGACTTAATGTCAAAATCGCGGCGATGACCGGCAACGCCAGAGCCCAGCTAGGGCGCACGAGTATGCTGAGGCCCGCAAGGGCTCCAGCCACACTTCCTCCAATCCAGCGGCGTGGGGCTGACGAAGCTCTCAGGGTCATCAGGATCATGATCAGCTGCCCGAGCATCAGTGGAATAAAGGCCGTTTCACTCAGTACTAAAACACTCGAAATGAGCAACTCTGGAAAGATAGCCGCTCCGATCCCTGCCCAGATGGCAGCATGCTGGCCCACCGTCATTCTGGCCAAGATCACGGTAAGACCGACGCTCAGGGTGCCCAGCACGGCAGTCAGGATTCGTGGTAGCCAGAGCGGTGGCGCATTTTGATAAAACATGAACAGAGGCGAGAGGAGTGCCGGGAAGCCAGGCATGCGAAAGCAGCGCGCGTGTTCCCAGCCGTATTCATAAGGTTGTCCATGGGCGATCTGTTGGGCCAGCGTCCAATAGCTCAGACTGTCCCCCATCATGAATCCATCACGCCCGAGTGTGGTCGAATACACCCACACCAACCCAAGCCTCAGAGTCAGGGCCAGAATCAAGATAGACCAAAATCCGCGATTGGCTTTTGGAGGGTTCATGATGGCTCGTGGATTGAACGTTGAAAGCGGGCGATGCAATGCGGGAAATCTCTCCGGTCGGTGGCCGCAGGCGGTTGAGGATCGTCACCGATCATGATCATACAAAAAAAGGCAGGGGCAACACGAGGCTGCCACTGCCTTTTGGAAAACGCTTTCAGATGAGTTACGCTTCATCGGATGAGGCGCCACCCGTGTCGTCGCTGGACCCTTCATGACTCCCGTGGTCGCTGTCCATGGGTACAAGTTCCCCGGACTCGCTGATCGTCAACGCTTTGTAACCACCGATGGATCGGTAGTAAAGGAGCAACCCCAGAAATCCAACACCCATGATAAACGGAACGTAGGCGGTCCAGGTCAATGCCTGACGGCCTGCATTCAAGTTTGCACTTTGGATCACTGGAGCATCTTCCGCGATGTTTTCGAGCAAGGCCGTTTTTTCCTCGTCGCTCAGCAATGTAGAGTCTGCGTTTTTGATGCTGGAATCATCTTCGACAGCGTTGGTTTCCTCATTCAAGACGACGCCGTTTGCGGCATTCATCTTGACGGGGTTAATACCCGTGTAAGTCATTCCCCACTCGGTCGATTCACCGTCTCCCTTATATCTTTCGAAGGTGGCCTGATTGTTGGTTTTCAGGTCCTCTGACATGGCATAAGCTTGCTGAGTTCCGATGCGAGGACCTGCAATCAGTCCCACGGTCAACATACCAGCTGCCCCCAAGGCTCCCATGGCCACTGAGCCACTCTGAGGATATCGCTCTCCCGCCACACCGAGCATGGTTGGCCATAAAAATGCCTTGCCGAAACTGTAAAAAGTCGCGGCGACGAATATGACTGCAATGCTCTGGATATCCGATCCCAACCAAAGCAGGCCGAGGCAGGCAACCACTGAGCTCGCAAAGAGCAAACCGATCGGATTGATCTTGTGGACGATGGGGCCGGCGAAAAAGCGTAAGACGAACATCAGCAGGGACGTGTAGACCAAAATGAGGATTGCGTTAGGTAACAGATTCTCCATCAGTTTAGTCATCCATGAATCCACACCCAACTCCATGTAGCCCACGCAGCCGTGAAGGATAATCAACACGAGGAATGGAATCGAAATGAAGCAGGAAAACGTGTTTGCAAAACTGTCGCTTCCCGATTGTCCGACAGGTTTTGGGAACTTTTCCGGAAATGCAAGGACACCATACGCAATGACGAAAATCGCAAAGCTGGAAAGGGCCACGCTCCATGAGATCGGGAAAAACCACGCGTCATTCCCGATGAATGCAGCGGCGAAGAGACCACCCAGGATCATACCACCGGGCCAGCCCGCATGAAGAATGTTGAGATAGTGGGTTTTGTTATCCGGGTAAATCTGAGCAATGACGGGGTTGATGACCGCCTCATACAAACCTTGGGCAATTGAGAATAGAAAAGCACTCAGCCAAAGCAGTTGGAAAACTGCTTTGGTCGCATCTTCGACGTTCGTATCTTTTGCTGCGGCAAAGATCGGAGACGCTCCGAACAACATGATGGCACTCACAAGGTGCAGGGCGAATGCCACGCCGAGAAGAAGCTTGTAGCCAAATTTCTCAACGAGAATACCGCCGATAAAAATCATGATTCCAAAACCGAGGAATCCGGCTCCGAGTATCTGACCAAAGCCACTTCCATCAATCCCGAATTCTCGTTCCCAGATACCGCCTGCAGCTGTCCTCGTCGCAAAACCAAAACCCGAGGCAATGAGGGTCAAAAAACTTGCCCACATCAACTTTGTTCGATTGAATTCGCCTGCCATTTAAAACTCCAACCCGTGTGCAAATTTTCCTGTAAACCCCGGAAGTCCAAAATCTTTAAGCTCGCAAGCTCGACCGAGGTAGTGCTTGACGTCGATTGTGAAACCTGCCCGAAGGCCAGTGAATCGACAAGGACACCATGCGTTCTAGATATGTCTGAGATTTTTGGATATCAACCATTCCCAACTGGCGACCAGCACTAACGGTCTAAAGGACTGCGCATTCACCGTCCCGCCAAGCTTTAGGAGCCTAAAAGTATACTGAGTCAAAATACGAAGTAAACAAAATCTTGGCGGTTTGTTGAGCCTCGGGCAATATCTCTCGGACTTCAGATTTCAACCTTGAGGGTTAGCCAAAGTTGGTGGTTTCGTGTCTCCGCGCAGATTCCACCGGGAAGAGAACGTTTTTCCCCCGTAGGCATGGTCAACGCCCATTCCACACACTGCTGCCAGTGAGCCTCTGTCATCTTCTGTTGGGGCCACTGAAGACGGATCCAGCAATGACGGACTACCTCCGACCGAAAGACTTCAGGAACTTGACCGAACAATCGGGGGTCGATGCGAAGCGTGTTTGGTGAGTCGACGGTCGTGCAGGTTTCGGCCCAGCGGGCCGTTTCGGTTTCCAACCATGGAAGCCAGCGTTGCATTTGTCCCGCGAATCGTGCGAGTTGAGGGGCGGATTGACGTGACATCACGTCATTCATCAATGGGATGACTTCATGACGAATACGATTTCTCGTGTAGGGTTCTGAGTCGTTGGTCGGGTCAGCAACAAATGTTTGTTGGTTCAATTTCAGATAATCAAGCACAGACTCCCTTGTGACTCCAAGCAAAGGGCGTAGCAGTGAAATATCCGCGGAGAGCGCATGGACTGGCAGGATTCCGGCAGCGCCACGCCATCCGGTGCCTCGTAGCAGCCTGAACAACACCGTTTCTGCTTGATCATTCAAGGTATGTCCCGTCAGGATATAACGGGCCCCTACCATGCCAGCAGTCTCATTCAGAAAACGGTAGCGGGCAGATCGTGCCCACGCCTCGATGCCATCCGACTTTCGATCTGCGAGTTCACTGTCCGAAGCTTTCCCAACATGGAAATCGATCGCCAGATCGTTGCAAAGCCCGGCCACGAAGTTCGCATCTTCCTCGGAATTGGCACGCAGCCGATGATCAAAATGAGCGACGGTGAGTTGGTTGCGGATTAAACCCAGTCGACCTTCCAATTCAACGATCCCAGCGGCCAACGCGGTACTGTCAGCGCCTCCAGAAACAGCAAGCAGCATTCGATGCGGGCTCTTTTGGATTGGAGTCAGACCGGCAAGCAGTCCTTGAAGGAATGGGTGCATGGCTTCCTTCACGCTTGGGGAGGCATTGCAATGGCGGCAGCTCCGTAAAGAACCACGTCATCACCAAGCAATGACGGGACGAGTAGACTCGGATCTCGAAGCGGTCCAAACACATACTTTGCAAAACTGTTTCGCAGCGGCTGCCAAAAAAGTGTGTCCCCCATTTTGCTGACACCCCCTCCAATCACAATCCGCTGTGGGGCGACCAAGGTCGCCATCTGGGCAATCGCCCAACCGAGAGTTGTCGTCGCCAGCTGCAGTGGCGTTTTCGCCAACCAGATTCCCTCGTGAGCTGCAGCTGCGACATGTTCGGTGGTCAACTTGTCCGACTCGAGTGAGCGATACCAGTCATCGCTGACTTGGATCTGGTCCATGGTAGGGATGGGAATTTGAAGCTGACCAAAGGCTGGGAGTTGCTCCCAGGTTACCTGGCCAGTTTGAAGCCAGCGCCCGACTTCCAAAGCGAGAAGGTGGACTTGCTCTGCGATCCCCTGCCCACTTGCATGAGACTCGACGGTATCCGTTGAGAGGTTCGACAGGAGGCCCGGGCGGAGGTGCCCAATTTCCGCAATGGCGGGACGGTCCGTACCTTGACGCTGTCCGTGGCGAATAAGTCCGCCGCCGATCCCCGTTCCCACCGTGACGTAAAACATGCTCGTCAGATTGACGCCGGCTCCATAGCGAGCCTCAGCCAACGCAGCGGCATCGCAGTCGTTCGCGACGTGGGTCGGCAAGCCGGTTTTTTCTCGCACCCAGGCGGCCAATGGAAAGCAATCCCAACCCGTCACCTGATGACTTTTCAGGACGGAGCCATCCTCATGAATCGGGCCACCGAAGCCAATGCCACAACGTTCGACATCCAAACCTTTCAGAACACTTGGAAGAGCCGACTCAATCTGATTGAGGATTCCCTGCGCTCCTGCAGTTCGACAGACTTTCAGTCGTTCGCAATGAACAAGGACAGATCTGGAAGGATCAAAAACTCCCAGCTGGAGTTTGGTACCGCCGATTTCAATGACCAAAATCAAATTGTCATCCTCGCGGTAAAGGCATCCTATTCAGCATAACGGTCCACACGATTGATTCTGGCAAACAGATCGTTCAAGACCCAGTGATGAATCCCCAGGTGGATGCTTTCCACCATACCCATGTCATCCAGAGCAACGTGGATTCCGTCTTGTTGCATCCCCTGCAGTTGGCCTCCGGAATAACCCGTCAATCCAAATGTTTTGACTCCGTGGCGATTGGCCCAGTCGACGGCGTTGAGAATGTTCGGACTGTTGCCCGATCCGCTTATGGCAATCAGCAAGTCACCCGGTTGGGCCAAATTCATCAACTGCTGAACAAAAATTTGATCGTAGGCAAGGTCATTGCCGACCGCCATGATCCAGCCAACATTGTCCGTAAGACTCTGGACTCGGAGTCGCTGGAACTCTTCGTCGTTGAGTGATGCATCCGGGATGGTCCCTTTGGCCAAGTCCTCCGCAAGGTGAGAGGCCGTCGTGCCCGATCCTCCGTTGCCGATGATGAAAACCTGTTTCTGGCCTTGCCATGCACTGAACAACGCGTCTGACCATCTCTGGATGGATGCCGCGTCGACCTTCGACAGTTCCCGCTGGAATCGATCGAGGTAGGCGGACCAGCCCAACTTTGTACCAAGCACGGCGCCATTCCTTTTGTTTATCCCGCAGCGTCAAGACGCGTCGTCGGGCAACCCCGAAATTCAGAGGGTCGTTTCTTTTTCGCGACCTTCAGTCATCCCAGCACTCCGGACGAGGCGAAACCCAACTCAGGACTTCGATGGTTCCAGAGGTACAAGGGTTTGTTCATCCGCCATTTTTCGAATGTCTTCGGTGATTCGCATCGAACAATACTTGGGACCGCACATGCTGCAGAAATGAGCGCTCTTGAAGGTTTCCTGAGGAAGCGTCTCATCGTGGTATCGCTGAGCCGTTTCCGGATCGAGACTCAATCGGAATTGTTCGTTCCAGTCGAATCCAAATCGTGCCCTCGACAGTGCATCGTCACGGTCTTGAGCTCCAGGTCGGTGGCGGGCAACGTCGGCCGCGTGGGCCGCAATCTTGTAAGCAATGACTCCTTGCTTGACGTCCTCGTTGTTTGGCAAGCCCAAGTGCTCTTTCGGAGTCACATAGCAGAGCATGGCGGCTCCACTCCAACCCGCCATCGCTGCGCCGATGGCGCTGGTGATGTGGTCGTAGCCCGGAGCAACATCCGTGACCAAGGGACCAAGGACGTAAAAAGGAGCGCCTTTGCACACGTCGATCTGACGTTTGATGTTCATGTCGATCTGGTCCATCGGAACATGGCCGGGGCCTTCAACCATGACTTGGCAGCCCTTGGCCCAGCCTCGCTCCACCAGCTCTCCGAGAACGTCCAGTTCAGCAAACTGAGCGTCATCGCTGGCATCCGCGATTGAGCCTGGTCGCATGCCGTCACCCAAACTCCAGGTCACGTCGTACTCTGCCATGATGTCGCAGAGATCCTCGAAGTGATCATAGAGAGGGTTCTGTTTGCGGTGGGCCATCATCCACTTCGCGATCAAGGAGCCACCACGACTGACAATCCCCGTGACCCGGTTGGTGCTCAAGTGAAGATGTTCCAGCTTGATCCCGCAGTGGACGGTCATGTAGTCCACGCCTTGTTTGGCTTGATGCTCAACCATATCGAGGAAGTTTTGAGCCTTCATCTCCTCAATTTCGCCGCCCAGCTCCTCAAGCATTTGGTAGATGGGTACCGTACCGATGGGAACCGGCGAAGCCCCAATGATCGAGGAGCGGATGGAGTCGATATCCTTACCCGTCGACAGGTCCATGACCGTATCTGATCCGAAGTGGACCGCCGTATGGAGCTTTTCCAATTCACCTTGACTGTCACTCGTCACCGCCGAGTTGCCGATGTTTGCATTGATCTTACACTTGGCTGCGATGCCAATGCACATCGGTTCCAGCCGACCGGCGAGGTGGACTTTGTTTGCCGGAATGACCATCCGACCGGCCGCAACTTCGTCACGGATCAATTCGGATTCTAGCTGCTCGCGCTTCGCGACATATTCCATTTCAGGTGTGATTTGACCTGATTTTGCTTGGGTTAACTGGGTCATCTCTTGAGCGGCCTCCTAAGCCAAATAATCTGTAAATGTTGCCGGCGGTGATGACGAATCCGTAGGGTCATCCGCCCCCGCCTCGACTAGTCAAACATCTGTCTTCGTTCGCCGTCTCAGGAGGAGGGTTGTGCGACTCCTATAATCCTCAAACTCAATGTAACAGAACCGAATCCTGTCACAAGAAGGCAACAAGCCCTTGAAGTTGCCGATTCGGATTTGTTGACGTTTGATCCTGCGATTTCGCCGCCGGGGACCAGTCTGGCCCGACAGAATCCAGTCTGGCCCGACAGAATGGGCACTGCGGCGAACTTTGAGCTGCGTTGCAGCCGTAGAACGCCGTTTATCGTGACAATTCTCGACGTCCTCGTGCTTCCCCAGAATTCCACACATCAACAAAACCATTGAAAACTTGGCGACCTATCTTTTGGAACACGTGGTGCGGGCAATAGGATTGGTGGACGCGCCCCACGATTTCTTATCTGGATAATCGGTCGATGCCAAACCTCATATTCCGAAGTGTTTTAGGACCTGTCCTGCTTTTGTTTTCAAGCATCTGCCTCAGCGTGCAAGCCCAAGAGGAGCTGCGTTCGATTGCTGAGGCGTTAGGAACCATCGAGGAGTTAGACCTGCGCGCCCATGTTGAAGTTCTGGCAGACGACTCTCTCGAAGGTCGCGAGGCAGGCAGTCGGGGGGGGCACGCTGCAGCAAAATATATTGCACTTCATATGCAGAAATATGGCCTTGAAACTGCGGGTGACGGGGGAAGCTACTATCAGGTTTTTGGGAAGGGCTATCGCAACCTATTGGGCCTGCTACCGGGCACAGATGCGAGTCTGAAAGATGAGGTCATCGTGGTCGGCGCCCACTACGATCACGTCGGGTACGGGAGTCGCACGGACAGCTTCGGCCCATACGGAACCATTCACAATGGAGCGGACGATAATGCCAGCGGGACCAGCGCGATCCTTGAAATGATCGAGGCCTTCGACCAACTCGAAGTCGGACCTCGTCGAAGCATTCTTTTTTGCCTTTGGGATGGTGAAGAGAAAGGCTTGCTCGGTTCCAAACATTGGCTCAGCGCGCCAACGCTAAGTCTGGAGAACGTTAAATTTTCGATCAATCTCGACATGATCGGACGGCTTCGTCAGGAAGGCCTTTCGGTATACGGCGAACGTACCGCGGCCGGTCTTCGCGAGTTTCTGTCCTCCGCCAATCGGGAGCGACTCCAAATTCAGTTCAATTGGGATATTCAACCCGATAGTGACCATTATCCTTTTATCCGTAAGCAGATCCCAACCGTGATGATGCACACGGGCTTGCACGGCGAGTATCACAGGCCGAGCGATGATATTGAGACGCTCAATTATGTGGGCCTTCAATCGGTTGCACGTTATGTTGCGAGAACGCTCTGGGCCCTCGCGGATCGAGCTGAGTCATTTCGGTTTCGACCAGCGGCAATGATGGAATCGGAAACGGCACGCCGCACGTTCGAGCGATTCGCACCTCCGTTTTCGAAACGACTGGGGGTCGCCTTGGATCCAGAAATGAGAGCTGGTGATCGAGAAAACGGTCTTCGAATTGAAAAGGTTCTGGTAGGTTCGCCTGCGGCTGTGGCGGGACTGCAAGCCGGAGATGAAATTCTGAGCTTGAATGGCATACCACTTCAAACGCAGGAGCAACTCTGGAATTTGATTTTCGGTGTGGAAAAACGCGTTGTCCTGGAGGTTCGCAATGACTCGACTGGCGAGTCGAGTGAGGTTCAGGTTCGACTGGGGGGGAGTCCGCTCCGCATCGGTTTGTCCTGGAGGTTCGACAAAGGGCATCCCGGCTTGGCTTATATCACGCGAGTTTCGACCAACTCGCGAGCGGACCGAGCCGGTTTGCGGCCGGGCCATCGAATTTATCGCGTCAACAACGAGGTGATGTTGACCGACCTTGATCTCCAGCAAGAGCTTAATGAAGCGGAAGGCCTGCTCGAGCTTCAGGTGGAGTCCCGTGGCCAAGTGCGTGTTGTGCAGATCGAGCTGGCGAAACCAGCAGCGAGCCAAGAGAGTGAATCGGGGCATCCTTGAATTCGACCTTAAGACTGTTGACGTACCTCAAATTATCCGTCAATCACTTGAGGCAGATTTGAATCGGATCGTTCCAGCCGTAGGTTGGATCACGTTCGGCAGTCCTGTTGCCGATCAGGTAAAACCAGCACCTGAGATGATTGCCGCACGACGAAACAAGGGATAAACTCAACGCAGTCGCGAAAATACCGTTTGCCGATCAACCCTGAGTTCGCTGAAATTTCATTCCGTGAATGAGGCACGGGTGATCTTCCGGCGGCTTCCATTTTTCTGTCAGACGTGTTGGATTGAAAAAAGACCAATGCGATTTATTCGAAACCGGTAAAAAACTCACTTTGCCATGACCCACGAACACTCCCCGGCTGAAAACGCGGAACTCTCGAACGGAAACCCGGTTGAGCGTCTCCCTCGTGTTCTTATCGTGGATGACGATCCGGACATTATCGAATCGATCCGATTCGCTTTGAAATCCAAAGAAGTGGAGGTTCTGATCGCGCGAGACGGTAATCAGGGCTTGGCCATGGCCGAGAAAGAGGAGCCAGATCTTGTCATTCTTGACATGATGATGCCCAAACGGAGTGGATTTCTGGTTTTGGAGCAGCTTCGTCAAACCAGTCTGCGGCCGATGCGCTTCATTATGATCACCGCGAATGAGGGCAACCGTCACAAACAGTACGCCGAGACACTGGGCGTGGACGACTACATCCAGAAACCTTTCCCCATGGATCGTTTGCTTGGCAGTGTCGAAAGACTTCTCCGCTTGGGTTGAGCGTTTTGGTCCCTAAACTTGTGATTCTGGTGGTCCTAATTGCATCAGAGGGCTGCCGCAGGCCAGCCGTAACTCGACCGTCACCTCCTTGCCCTGCGAGTCGACGCTGATTAAGATTTCCTTCGAGAAGTGTCGGCCGCGATGCTTCCCAGATGCAGCTGGTACGGCAGCTTCCTTCCGTACGCTTCTTGGGTTCGCCTCGTGGGTTAACGTCGGAAATGCCCCAAATCTGGGGTCAACCGGCCATTGACGGCGTCCTCTGATCGCTTCTTGATCCTCATCCCATTTGTTCGGAAAAATGCAGTTATGGCTTTGCAACCTAGCGAAGATTTGTTTGAAGATACCCGAATGTCGTTTGGCGAGCATTTAGAAGAACTTCGGCGGGTTTTGATGCGTGCGATCGCGGGCCTTGCCATCGGCTTTCTCGTAGCCATGGTGTTCGCGAGCAATATCATCCAGTTTCTCCAGAATCCCCTGGAAGATGCCATTCGTGATTTTAATCGGACGCAGGCGGAACGTCGGATCACCGCGCGGGTGGGCTATGTTCCACCCGAAATTCGACCGCGACTGGATCAAGACCAGTTGATTCCCAAGAAGTTGAAGATCGAACCCCGAGAGTTGGCCGACGTTCTCGAGCAATATTACCCGGAGTTTTCCGCCGACTCGACTTACGATGAATTCGCCTTTTCACCATCGCAACTTGAGCTTGCGAAAGTCCCCGACTTTGCCAGTCGACTCGCCGATCCTCCCGAGGCTGATGCGGTTGCGAATTTGCTTCGGGGGCTGATGACTGAGCCTCATGTGGTCGCCTTAAAGGGAATTGCCGAGATTGCGGAACCGACTCTCGAGGAGCGGGGACAACTTCTCGAAGTTTTGAACGCTCTGGCAAAATCCCCCAAAATCTATCAATCCGACGTTTTTGAAACGCTGATCGCAGGAGCGGATAAACGTTCAGCACTGCCCGATTGGATTGAATCCTCGGTTGCGGGTTTTCAGAAAAAAGATGCCAGCGCTCTTCAGATCATGAAGGAACGGGCGAACGAAACGGGCGATGAAAACCTGATTCGCCGCCTCAACCGTGTGTTGATCACCGAGTCGTTTCCTGTCTCCTTGGCTCCCGTTCAAATCGAACTGGTGGATCTGGAGGTTTGGGAGTCGACTCGGATCAACACTCAGGCCCTCAAGGTGGAGGAGTCGTTTATGGTCTGGATCAAAGCGGCGCTGATCGCGGGCATTGTGTTCTCCAGTCCGTGGATTTTTTACCAGATTTGGCTTTTTGTTGCCGCTGGGCTCTATCCCCATGAAAAAAGACACATCCATATCTACCTGCCGATCAGTCTGCTGTTGTTTCTCAGCGGCATTTTGCTGGCCTATTTCGGGGTGTTCAAACCCGTCCTGATGTTTCTTTTCGCCTTCAACGCTTCCATGGGCATCGACCCGCAACCGCGAATTGGCGAGTGGCTAACCTTCGTGATGATTTTACCTCTTGGTTTTGGTATCGCGTTCCAGTTGCCACTGGTCATGCTGTTCCTGAACCGCATTGGGTTGTTTGAGGTTGAATCCTATATGGCGAAATGGCGGCTTGCCGTTCTGGTCATCTTCGTGGTCGCCATGTTCTTGACCCCGGCGGATCCGATTTCAATGATGCTTTTGGCCGCCCCCCTGACGATCCTCTACTTTGGAGGAATTGGACTCTGCAGGTGGATGCCTCGTACGAGAAACCCCTTCAACGAGGCTTATGAGCCTTAGAATGTTGGGTGAGCAGCGGGGAGCTGGTGTCGCCGGCCATTGAAAGCAGAGACGAGAAGTCTGGCTGAGTTCGGTTGCACAGTGCCGTTGCACAGTGCGAGACTAAACGGCGTCGATGCCGCGTTCGCCCGTGCGAATCCGAACGCAATCTTCCATGGGGAGAATGAAGATTTTGCCGTCGCCAATTTCGCCGTGTGCACCCGTTCGGCCACCATTCATGATGGCCCCGACCGTGGGCTCGACAAACTCATCATTCACCGCAATCTGCAATTGAACCTTGCGCAGTAAATTCACTGCGATTTCGTGACCGCGATAAGCCTCGGTTTGCCCTTTCTGGCGACCAAAGCCTTGGCAGTCCAGCACCGTCAATCGAACCACTTCGACATCCGTCAACGCATTTTTTACCGCCTCAAGTTTGTCCGGCTGAATGATTGCGATGATCAACTTCATTTTGACATAGCTCCTAATTGGGGCGGTGCCCCCAACATGGTCTGTCTGTCTTGGTCCCGTCGTGTTGTCGGGCGGGAAGTTTCACGGGCGACATTGGTTTCATGAATCTACAGGAACCGATCCGGGGATCAATGTTGCCGGCGATTTGAAATAAAAAAACCTGCCCCCGATGACTCAGGGACAGGCTTTCTTCAGAGTGGTTCGAAAAAGGGGCCGCTTCGCGAAGGCCGATGAGCGTGCAATGGGGTTGGAGTCAGCATGATGCCCGCCCAGTGTTTCGCGAAGCAGACCCCAGGCTCCGTCAACAACAACCGAAGTTGCTGTCTATGAAATGGAGTTTGGATAAGCCTCCAACCCGTGCTCACTGATGTCCAAACCTTGTTGTTCATCTTCCGGCGAGACTCGCAGCAGGCCGATCGTTTTCAGAGCGAAAAAGACGGCAAACATGGTCAAGAAGGCCCACACACAGATAATTAACGTAGAGAGACACTGAACCCCGATGTACTCCACCCGATTGAGTACTTCTCCGTCAACTTCGGGCATGGCGGTTCCGAAAATTCCTGTCGCAATACCACCCCAAACACCGCAGACACCGTGGACAGGGAAGGCACCGACCGGATCATCAATTTTTAGTTTATCGAGCAAGACGATGCTCAATACAACCAACAACCCACTGACCGCACCGATGATCAAAGCACCTACGGTTGATACTTGATCGCAGTTTGCCGTGATACCGACAAGACCCGCCAAAGCACCGTTAAGAGCCATTGTCAGATCGGCTTTGCCGAACATCACCCACGAGACCAACATGGCAACGATCGCCCCGAGAGCCGCCGAAATGCTGGTGGTCACAGCGATGTAACTGGTGACCTCCGCGTTGGCCGTACCCGAGTAGGTCAGCTGACTACCGGGATTAAATCCGTACCAACCGATCCAAAGGATGAAAACTCCTAGAGCAGCAAAGGTGAGGTTGTGACCTGGAATGGGCTGGGACTTTCCGTCCGCAGAGTATCTTCCGAGTCTTGGGCCGAGGACAATCGCACCCGCCAAACCCGCGAAACCACCCACTGCGTGGACCACGACTGAACCTGCGAAATCGGCGAAACCCATCTCAGCAAGGGCACCACCACCCCACTTCCACATACCGCTGATTGGGTAAATAAAGCCGGTCAGAATCGCACTGTAAATCAGATAAGCGGCGAATTTCATGCGGCCGGCGACAGCCCCAGAAACGATTGTCGCGGCGGTAGCCGCAAATGCAACTTGGAATAAGAAGTCCGAGCTGAAACTGAAACCGTAATCGAGGTCAGGAGTTACGTCCCGAGGAATGCCGTATCCGGCAAACCCGAACCATCCTCCTCCGTCACCCCCAGGATACATCAACCCGAAGCCAAAAAGGCCGAATAGAACAATGCCTACCGACAAATCCATCACGTTCTTGAATAGAATGTTGACCACGTTTTTGGCCTGATTCATACCTGCTTCGACCATGCCGAAACCGGCCTGCATGAACAGGACCAACACGGCACACAGGAACATGATCAGCGTGTTGATCGTGTAGTCAATTTCCGCCTTGGAGTAGTATTCGGATTCTTCCTCCTCCGCGGCCTCCTCCTCCGCAGGTTCTTCGGCTGCAGGTTCTTCAGCCGGAGTTTCAGCCTCAGGAGTCTCCGCCGGAGCCTCTTCAGCCTCCTCCTCTTGTATTGCAGGGATCAAAATTGCTACGCCGGCGAATCCGTCGCCCGACGCCGCACGCGTAAAATCGGGCAACAGAAACGCCGACGTAGCAAAAACACACAATCCCCAAATCCCTAAAAGGGCTTTCCCCAAATTTGGTTTCAACTTTTCTTCCGGTCTCGCCATCTCGGCCACCTCATCATTAAATGAATGAAAATTTCTGGGAGGATGCTATGCAGCACACTAACCCCAACCCTTATCCTTGTCGGACTTGCTGCGTGACCACAATGCAAGCGGTGTGCCTGAATGGCTGTTAGAAAAAAAAACTAGGCCGAACCAGAGGGGTTCGCTCATCAGAAGAGCGGCTTGTGCCTGTTAATCGGGGCTCAATGTGCGAAAGATAGCCCTTAAGAATTTGTGGATTTTTCTGAGTGAGATGGCTTAAATGCGATTGGTCGGTTCGCTTTTTAACGAATTGCACGACTTTTAGGCTTGTTGTGCATTAACTGCTAGCGTTCTTGGCTTTGGTGCAGATGTTCTTGCCTTGGTGGGGTCGGAGATCGTTTGGCACGGGGAGCAATTTGGAGGTGGATCAAGCTGGCTGCACGTGTGCCTAATGGCATCGCACTTGCCTGCGTGTTTGTTGTGCGTCTATTCTCGTGAGCCGAAGGCGTTGCGGGGGCTTCCTGCGGAGCTTCCGTTAGGGGGAAACTGCTTACTGTGCATCAAATAGTGCTTCAACGAATCTTGGGACATTGAAGAGTGCGAGATCTTCCGGACCTTCACCCAGCCCAATGTATTGGACTGGCAAGCCGAACTCTTTTCGGATGGGGATCGCAACACCACCTTTTGCAGTGCCGTCAAGCTTCGCGAGCACGATTCCGGTGCAATTTGCAGCCTCCGAGAAGCCTCGTGCTTGGCTAATGGCGTTCTGCCCCGCGGTCGCGTCCAACACCAAAAGGACCTCGTGGGGGGCTTCCGGGATCAATTTCGTGCAAACGCGATGGATTTTCGAAAGTTCTTCCATCAAGTGAGATTGGGTTTGCAGGCGTCCCGCCGTATCGACAATACATATGTCCGCTTGGGTTTCCAAAGCTCGCTCGACAGCTTGATAGGCGACGGTAGCCGGTGGTCCGCCCTGCTTTCCCTTGATGATGTCGGCCCCGATGCGGTCCGCCCAGATGCCCAATTGTTCAACTGCGGCTGCGCGAAAGGTATCCCCCGCGCCGAGCACCACTTTTTTGCCCTGTTTTGCGAAATGGTTTGCCAGCTTCGCGATCGAAGTTGTTTTCCCGGAGCCATTCACTCCAACCACCATGATGACGGTTGGGCCATTCTCTTGGAGTTCAATTGGTGAATCATCTTGATCCATAATTTGGCGGATGGTCGTTTGTGCCTCTTCGACAAGGTCCGCCATCAGGACTTTGCGGCCACGGAACTTTCGATGGACCGAGTCACGTATTTCACCTGCAGGCCCGGCCCCCATATCGGTTTTCACAAGATGCCCAAACAGTTCGGCCAGAAACTCATCGTCGACGAGTCGGCCTTCTTTGCCGACAAGATCGCGAATGTCCGTGTTAAGCATGGACCACGTTTTTTGCATCGCCCGCTTGATTGCGGAGAGTCCGGTTCCTTGATCGGCCACGGGTTCTGACGAAGCAGTATCGCCGGTCGTCTCTGAGGTTTGCTCAGCGTCAGCGGATTTTCGAAACGGATTCCAAGCCATGTTGAGTTCCACGATTCAAGTAAAAAATTCGAATTGGACGCCAGTGTCCAAAACTAGCTCAGTTTTCTGGGGCGCTATCTTCTGATCCTGGAGATTCGTCAGACGTCGAAGGATCGAGGTCCGGGGAATGCATCAAGCGATCTAAAACGCCATTGACGAATGGAGCTGAGTGTTTGGCCCCATATTTTTTCGCGAGTTCGACGGCTTCGTTGACGGCGACACGTCCCGGGGTATCAGCAAAAAGGATCTCATATGCCCCGATTCTCAGGGCATTCCGATCGGTTGCTGCCATACGACCGAGACTCCAGTTGGCGGCGAGTTGGGAAAGTTTTTCATCCACTTCCCGACGGTGGATTCGAACTCCACGAAGCAGATCTTTTGCGAAATTGACAAGATCTTCGTCTTGACGCAACCTCTCATTAAGAAAGGCTTCATCGGGATCAAGGCGACGACCTGTGTTCAGGTCGTCTTGGTAGAGGATCTGCAGGACGGCTTCGCGGGCACGGGATCGGCGAGACATATCAGCCTTCATTCATTGGCGAAAGCGAGCCCTGCTTACGTGATCAGGCTCGATTCGGGGAGGTAAAATCAAAGTGCGACAGCCTTGGATATTCCAATCCACAAAGGTCCGCTTCAATACCAAACCGGTTTCAAAATGTTTAAAGCGTTTCAACAATCCGCAACGTGGGGCGAAAACGGGTTGAACAGGGGCCCGGTCAATGGCCGTGTCGACTTCCACTCACGTCGATTCGAGGAGCTATTCCAATGCTGGAAGTCGCTCCAAAAGGCTCACCATCTCAAGTGCCGCGAGCGTCGCTTCCTCACCTTTGTTGCCGACCGTGCCTCCTGCCCGATTGAGTGCCTGCTCCAGCGTCCCACAGGTTAGTAATCCAAAGGCAATAGGAAGATCATTATCGAGCGCCAATTGCCCTAAACTCTCGGCGACTTGACGATTGATATGCTCGTCGTGGCTGGTTTCGCCTTTGATCACAGCACCGAGGCAAATCACCGCCCGATATTCGTCACTTTCTGCGAATCGCTGAGCTGCAACGGGAAGTTCCCAAGCACCTGGGACCCAGGCGGCATCCACTTGCTCCTCGGAAACCTTGTTTTTCTCTAGGGTGCTCAAAGCACCATCAAGCAGGCGTTGAGTGATGGAGTGATTGTAGCGGGAAACCACGATTGCGATCCTTCCCTCAATCGGACCAAGCTGTCCTTCCAGAATGTTTGCCAAAACGAAGGGCTCCCAATAAAGGTCAATGACGGTAATACCAACTCGCTATTCTAGCGCACCTGCCACCGGCATAAAGCGGGGCGAACCGATTTTCAAGGCTCGGCGGAGGGTGTTTCGGGGATTTTCCCGGGATGCCCCGAAGTTCCGGAAGATCTCGACAGTTTCGGAAGCAGCAAGGTAAGCGAGATTCTTGGTGTGGGGCAACTGGCCGAGGCAGACACGTTCGTTCACTTGAACGCAGTATTGGTCGCCGCATTTCTGGACTTCGCTTGAGATTCCAGTGACCTTTTTTCAACGGTCGAACCGCATCAGCCGTCGGTTTGTTGAGATTGGATGTGCGAACAGACGGGGGGAACTTTGAGACGTCGATCAATCTTGCACTTTGATCGACAGCAGAAATTCGGCGTTGGACTTGGTTTTTCGCAGCAGGCCCGTCAATTTTTCCATGGCTTCGGGTGAATTGACTTCACTCAGAGTCCGCCTTAAAAAACAGACGCGAAGGTATTCCTCAGGGTCCATCAGTTTTTCTTCCCGCCGTGTTCCACTTCGATTCAGATCGATCGACGGCCAGACTCTTCGATCGACCAGCCTACGATCGAGGACAATTTCCAGGTTCCCTGTTCCCTTGAATTCCTCGAAGATCACTTCGTCCATTTTGCTGCCCGTGTCGACCAACGCCGTAGCAAGGATCGTAAGTGCCCCCCCCTCTTCAACTTTTCGAGCCGATCCGAAAAATGCTTTGGGTTTCTGCATGGCGTTTGCGTCCAACCCGCCGGAAAGGGTTTTCCCACTTTGCGGGCATTCGCTGTTCCATGCCCTAGCGAGGCGAGTGATTGAGTCGAGGAAAATGACCACCTTCGTGCCGCACTCCACCAGTCGCTTGGCTCGCTCGAGTACCATCTGTGCCACCTGGATGTGTCGTGACGCAGGTTCATCGAACGTTGAGCTGATCACCTCGCAGTTGGGCCCTCGGACTTCACGTTCCATGTCGGTGACTTCTTCTGGTCGCTCATCAATCAAAAGCATCATGACATGTGACTCGGGGTAGTTGTGAAGAACCGATTTGGCCATTTGTTGCATCAACACGGTCTTACCCGCCCGAGGTGGACTGACGATCAGACCTCGCTGTCCAAAACCGATCGGGCATAGCAGGTCGACGACGCGTGTCGAAAGCTCTTGTGGGTCCGACTCAAGCATGATTCTTTCGTCGGGATGTAAAGGCGTCAGATCGTCGAAGATCTTCTGACGGCTGATCGAGAACGGGTCTTGATAATTGATCGCTTCAACTCGCAGGAGTGCAAAGTAGCGTTCGTTTTCTTTTGGGGGTCGGATCTGGCCAGATACGGTGGTCCCCGTTCTGAGTCCAAATTTTCTAATCTGGCTTGGCGAAACGTAGATGTCGTCTGGGCAGGAAAGGTAGTGATGGGTCGGGCTGCGTAGAAAACCAAACCCGTCGGGAAGAATCTCCAATGTTCCTTGCCCGAACATCAGCCCGTTGCGAGTGAGACGCTGTTTCAGGATACGTCCGATCAACTCTTCACGAGTCCAATGCGTTTCCGCGTGAACGGCCTCCAGAGTTGCAACTTTTCGGAGGTCCGAAACTGACATGCTCTGGAGAGCATTGAGGTCAACCTCAGAGGTTGATTTTTCAGATGGGCTCGAGGCATCCCGCTGACTTTGACACCCAGTCTTGCCGAGTTCCTGACCTGAGGCGGGGGTGGGGAGCGACTCGGCCACGGACATTGGCTCCCCACCTTCGTCGAGCTCTCTGAGTCGCTGCTCGGTTTCAGGACTCGCGCCGGGAAGTCTGCGGTGGGAAGGACGGTCCGCGTGACGGCGCGGGCCGCCATTGGGTCGACGTGAAGGTTCACGCGACTTCTTGTCGTTGGTTTTCGCCATTGGACTACTTGTTCGATTTTAAATCTGCCTGCTTTGGGGAGGGGGTGTCGCAGGCAAAAGAATAGAGATGCAAATAAGAGGAGTATCGCGACTGAAAACGATGACTTGTAAGGCATCGCAAGCCCTGAACAAGTCGACGATTTCAAATCGTTTCGTAGTGGGGAAGGGTTAAAGATTGAAGGCGGACGAGAGATCTGCTTGGTTCAACCAGACGAACTGCGTCGGCTTGAAAAGTTTGAATTGCAAAGGACAAGAGGAGATCGGAAGACAAGATCCATAATTGTAGGCAATCACGCCATTTGCGTCACGGGGATGATCTTTGCGGGATGGGGGGGGTGGGTGATGTTTCCCTCGGAAAACGCATCAGGGGTTATCGGAATTGGCATCCAAAGTCCAGCGATCAAATAATTCCTCGACTTGCCGAAAGGCATGCTGCGTGTCCTTTGAATTGTCCAAAGACACGTTGCATCGAGAGCGTTTTTCATCAAGGGAAGTTTGGGCTGCTTCTCTGGACTCAAGGTCGGCAGCCGACCAGCCTCTTTGCTCAACTCTTCGGAGGCGAGTCGCCAAGGGGCATTCGATGAAGACCAACTCGTCACAGAGGTGATCCCAGCCCGCTTTGATCAGCACTGGGGCATCCAAAATGACAACTTCGGCACGAGCATCTCGAAGCACTTGCAGTCGACGTTGTATCTCGGCACGGATTCGAGGATGCGTGATCGCCTCCAGATCGGCAAGCGAGGAACTTTCACCCTCAGCGTTACCGAATACCATTTTGGCTAGACGGGCCCGATCAATCCAGCCATTTTCATCAAAAACGAATTCGCCCCACCGATTTTTTACGGCATGCCGCACATCTTCGTCGCTCAAGATCTCGTGCCCGACCTTGTCTGCGTCGATCTTGTGGGCTCCCAGTTCCATCAATTGCTGGGCAATGGTGCTTTTTCCGCTACCAATCCCGCCAAGCAGGCCGATAACTTTCATGAATACGGCTCTTAAGGTTCGTTTTTGGTTTGAATACCGAGTTTTCCCCAGACTCTGAGTTGGTTCGCTCCTTTATACGCCCAGAATTCGGCATTTTCGAGCACGTCGAGTGGAAGAGGCTGGAATGGGGTTCCTGTTAGCGTGGGGGCCGGCCTGTCCACGGCAACTTCCGGCATGACGTGTCGCCATAGACCACCGTCGCCTTTGGACACTTCGTAGGTGCCCTCCAGTGGACAAAGGAGTTTTACATCCAGAAGATCCTCGGTGTAAGTTTTTGCTGATTCGGGGGCAACTCCAAGTTGGTTCATAACACCGTTGATGAGTCTGACATTTCCCAGCGTCGCCTGTCTCGCCCGCCAAAACCTGATCTGCTCCAACCACGGACGAATCTTGGATTCTGCGAGATCACCCACTTGCAGGTGGAGATGCGCCGGGATGTTCTGGACCTCCACGTGAATGGTTTCAGAAGCCCGAGACAGTAACTCGGGTTCGAATGAGATGAGTGAGAATCCATCCCCCTGCCACCGCCAAAGACCGAGGAGTGACCTTGTGAAACCTGCCGCGTCGGGCGTACCTCCCAGCCCGAAAGGAAAGACGTCAAGGAAACCTGGCTTTGGCCAGGCGCCAAAGTAGCCCGGTGCATTTCGGACAATATCCATTGGCTTCCATTGCTCAGGAGCCTTATTCAGATTTTTGGGAGGAGCATCACTCAAGGTCAAAAATAGTCGATGCGGCAGTGTTTCTAAAGGGAGTCCGCCCCGGACACTCGCCTGAATCGTCATCAAGTTGTTTTCGTCGGTTCGAACGAGTTCGGTCATGGGGGGACCGAGGAAATCCAGAAGCCACGCGTACTTGGTTTCGCCGAAAGGCTCAGCTCGAACTTCAAAAGAAAGTTCCTCTGTTCCCTTTTCGGGATTGGGCTTGCGATTCAATGCGATGACGATGGGATCAAGTTCCGGCCATTTTTCCCGAAAAAACTCTGCTTGCTTCTGGTAATCTTGCAATTCTTCGAGAGTCACATCAGTCACTTCGACATCAGGGATCGGTAGAAGAAATCCTCGGGGCCCGCGAAGCGAGTCACGCCACTCGCCGTCTACCGAGGTGGGGTAGCTGCTGTCCACTCGCATACCGAAGCTGGCGGGAAGTAAGCCCATGGTTCTCAGCTCGCCGAAGTCTTCGGTTGGCATCGACTCCATTTCGGCAACCGACTGCGCCATGATTAATGCTTCGATTTCCGTCACAGATTTTAAACGCCGTCGAAGCTCAATCTGGTAATGCGGTGTCAGTAAGTTTTCGAAGAACTCTCGGGAAAAGTAGGCAAAAACCGAGCGGGGTTGGTCTGCGGGAAATTCTTTGCGAATGTTCACAAACTCTGGTGAGCTCGCCAAGCTCGGAGCTTCCTCGCCGGCACGCAGAAAACGCCGGACCAGTTCAAGGGAATTTGAAATCAAGTGGATCCTGTTCTTTTCAACATGGTAGGACCAAAGACGCCGGTCCGGAGAAGACAGCAAAGAGACTTCTGTCCCGTCGATCAAAATGTTATTCAGCTCCGCGCCGGATGCTTCCCAACGCTTTTTCGTGGCTTGCCGTTGTTGAAGGATGCCTGGACCCAATAGGCCATTCTTCGCTTGAAGGACCACGCCCACGCTCGCACCTTCTCGTACAAATGCATCCAATCCAATCAACGCGACATCATCAATCAGGCGGCCACCGAACAGATCGGTGAGCTTGGAATTCTGGATAGCGAGCTGCATTTGCAATCGAGTGAAAAGGCCCTTGTCAAAACTACGGAGATTGATCAGCCGGGCAAGATCTGCACCCTCGTTCTCTGCAAAGTTCTTGAGCCATACTTGATTTGCCCAAGAGCCTAAACGGATGTAGAAACACTCGCGCGGAACGCTCTTAGCCAAGGGTTCAAAGTCGTCGCTGGATTCCGAGGGAGCGGACTCCTTGGATTGGGGCCATTGAATCGGTGGAGGAAGAGGATAAGTTGCCTGCCGAACAGGATCGCTCGGTATCGCGAAAGATTGCCTTAGCAGGTCGTACCTTAAGCGTTCTGTTCCAAAAAGAAGCTCAATCGTTTCCTGCAGCTCACCGGGAGCCTGAGAGGCAACCCGGTCTGCCAGTGGAGGTTGTAATGCGAGTCGCTGACCCAGCATGCTGGTCAGGTAGGTTTCAATGACCGGTGGGTAGCTTGCGTTCTGAAGTTGCAGTCGAGCAGCGGCATTGTATTCTCGCCACCAAGATCGCCATAACCGTTGAGCAATCGCCGGGCGACGAGGTGGGCCAGGATCGATTTGAGCGATGTAACGAGAGGCAAGGTCGAGTCGCAATTCAATCGGCTCGGCACCTTTGAATAGAAACCAGACATTTATTTCCGTCTCGGTAGTCGAAGGAGGGTTTTGATTCCAGAGTCGTCGCAGGACTCCCGAGTCCATTGCAGGGAAAAACACCCTCCCCTCGGAGTCAGAAAGACGAAACCCCTCCTGTTCCAACGTTTTTAAATCCGCACGAGTGGCCTTGACGCTGACTCTTCCAATTCCAAATGGGGCCCCGGTTACCGCTTGATTTTCGGATTGGCCTCTGGCCTCCATGCCAACTGAAAGACATAGGCAAAGGGCCGCTGCCGATCTGGAAATACGGAGCATCAGTTGCTTGTTGAAATGCATCTTGCGGTTGATCACCAAAGTAGGTTTTGTTAACAATTCCGGCCCTCCTCTCATGGTGGAACCCTTCACGTTGCGGGAAGTGTCCCGTGTATTGGTGGCACAATGACATCTCCCGCGCGAAAAACGCGGGGGATGACCGACCACGATCACCAAGCGTGTGAACCGCGATTCCCTCCATTAATCTACGAGGCCAGGATGGATCGGTCGATGGCGACAGAATTTAGACCTCGCGATTTCATAGAAACGTCTGAGGGTTTCATTTTTGCAGTGGTGGATGCCCAACTGGACGAGGGTCGCTTGACCGCTTATTTGCGTTATCTTCGCGTCGACGATCAATTGCTCAAGCTGAGTACTCAGCAGGCCAAAGCTCACCTTGCCGAGATTGACAGTGATTATGTTTTTTTCTCCCGCAGCCGTGACACCTGGGTTCAGGCAGTCCCCGTGAGTCATATTTCTGCGCACCACGTTCCCCGAGCCAAGTTGGCTGAAATCTTGAAGCAGGAAAAGCGGGACGCAACTTCCGAGAAACTTCGCCGGTGGTGTGGTTGGCTTGCGGAGAGAGATGTCCCGATCGACCAGCTTGGCGTGACCGGTTCTCTGCTCATCGGGGCCCAAAACTCGGAGTCTGACCTCGATGTCGTATGCTATGACCGAGGCTTGTTTCAACGATTGCGACGACTGGTCGCAGAGTTTCAGGAACAAAACCTGCTTCAACCCCTGACTCATGCTCAGTGGCAGGCGACTTACGAACGCCGCTCCCCTGCCCTCTCATTTGAAGCGTATCACTGGCACGAAAGGCGAAAAAACACCAAGGCGCTTCTGGATTCGACGCGACTGGATCTGAGTTTGGTGTCCCCGTTGAGAATACGCCAGGCCGACGCAAAAAAAGTGGGGCGCGTAACGATCCAGGCCAAGGTGACCTGCGATCATGCAGGGTTTGATTTCCCGAGCCGCTGGCAGGTTGAGCACGAGTCCGTCGATGAAATCGTCTGTTTTTCAGCCACCTACTCGGGGCAGGTCTTTCAGGGGGAATGGGTGGAAGCCGCTGGGGCACTGGAAAAGCTTGGCGAACAGAAATTTCAGCTGGTTGTGGGAGCGAACCGTGAGGCAACTGGCGAGTTTATTCGATGTATGGACGAGCGGCGAGGACCCTGACGCACACCTTCGATGTGAATGACCTTGCCCGTGGCTCTGAGTCTGTTTTCCACCAAATTGCCATGACCAAAAGCTTGGGGCACTCCTGCTCAGTCCGAGTGAGGGTCCGTTGCGGTTTCGGGATTTTCTTTGTCAATCTCCGACAGTTCTGGCGTCGCTGCAGGGTCGGTGTTGCTCCGCCGAATTGCCGAATAGAGACTTTCCCATCCGAGTAGAACGACGGTGATCGGTAACGCAAACCAGAGGATGATGTAGCGAATGTTGTCGGTCGCGTGGTGATCCTGAGCGTTGAGAATGAGGTGGGTGATGTAAGCGAAGTAGTAGCCCAGAAAAAGTGCGCCCTCCCATCGAAAGACCTTCCTCCAGGAGAAGAAAATTGGAAAGCAGGCGATCGCAACCAGTAAAGCAACGGGGAAATCCATCGTTTTGGCAACCTCGCTCACAGGCACTCCCCCACTGGCTACCATCGAGGTCAGGCCGAGGACACCGAGGATGTTGAATAGGTTGCTGCCGACGACATTGCCCACGGCCATGTCACGCTCTCCTCGAATCGACGCCATTACAGATGTGGCAATTTCAGGGAGGGATGTACCTACGGCGACGATGGTTAGCCCAATCACCAGCTCATCAATCTGCAGAAGTCGGGCAATCGCGACCGCGCCTTCCACAAAAAACGATGCCCCAACAGCTAATGCGAGCAGGCCAAGCAGTCCCAGACCCAACTGGATCGCGATTCCCTTAAGAGTCAGCTCTGTTTCATTTTCGGGTAATTCTGACTCGTAGTCATTTCTGGACCGGCCGCCCGAGCGAATCTGGTCAATGGCCAGCCAGATCAGGTACGCAAGAAGCGAGCCAAAAAGAATGGCTCCGTCCATCGTGTTCAAGTTTCCGTCCCAGCCGAGGTACAGCGTGAGCGCCGTCGCAAAAATCATCAAAGGGACGTCGATACGAATGAGCTGATGGGCGACGGTCAGAGGGGTGATCAATGCCGAGATGCCGAGGATGAACAGCACATTAAAAATGTTGCTTCCCAGCACGTTTCCCAGAGCAAGTTCCGTGTCGCCACGCCAGGCGGAATTCAGTGAAACCCCAAATTCCGGAGCGCTTGTTCCGAAAGCAACGACCGTGAGCCCAATGACGAGCGGCGGCACCCCGAGCGCTTGAGAAATTCTCGAGGCGGCGCGGACCAACCAGTCGCCACCCAACGTGAGGGCGATCAGACCGATAATCAAGATTGTCGAGGCGGTTAACCAGCCCACAGAGCACGGACTCCAAAAAAACGTCCCAGTCAACCCACGAGCGTAACCGTCTCGCGTCCCGATGTCATCCCGGGATGTCGTGATCCTACGGACGTGACGGCAGGCCATGGGCACTGGGGTCATCTCACACCGAAGTTTGCTCCCAATGACGGACTCTGCTCGCTAAAAGCAAATATTTGGGACTGTGAAGCAGGAGGTCAGATCTTCAACACCGATCAGGAATTCGCCGAAGAGGTCGGATGAGTCGAATTACTCATCGGACAATGCTGGATGCGAATCAGTTGGGGTCGCGTGGTTATCAAAGCACTTCAGACGGTTTCCGAAGACAGTGATAACCAGGCAACGACCCACAACGCATCCCCCCCGAGATGGCACCGATCACGGCGCAAGTTCCAAGATGAATCTTTCGATTCATAGAACTCAAATCACTTGCGTGTGCAGGCAAGCGAGTGAGTGACGCTCTTGGCACACATTTACTTTCGGCGGACAGAACCTGCGACTTGATCGTCTCGTGCAATTAAGCCCGAACTTTTGACCGCCGGCCTTGGAGTTCGCTAGCAAGTGACCGATTTTGCCCTCTTTATGATTTCAACGAAGGATACCGAGTGCGTCTTCTGTCTGGGACCTCAGACCCTCAGAAATTCAAGCCAGGGCATCCTGAGGCCAATCACTGATTGAGGAGCGCTAAGTAGAATCTGAGATCGAGCAGGTACGCCAGGATGCTTAAGGGGAAAGTAGGTGCGGATGATGTCGGCGACAACAAAACAGAAGGGACCGCCATAAGTCGCGACCATTACGATGCCACCGATTTCGAAGAAAGTCGCGATGGCCAACGCAATGGTCAACGAGTGCTTCACCGAAAGGCGGGCCGCGACAAAGCTACCTGTCAGCGTTCCCATCGCGTGGGCCAACCAAAGGGCAATGAGTTTTCGAGGTGCGAGTCATTTTAAATTCTCTGCAAAACGATTCATGTCAGAGAGACCCACACCCTCGGGTAGTGGAATGAGAGCGGGACCCATCGACATGATTGCAAGATTGACCACGCTCCCCAGGACAAACTCTAAAACGAATGCCAGTAGAATCCAGATGAAGACGCGTATGGCGAAACGCCGTAGGGAT
>JAKVCA010000035.1 GCA_022448315.1 Pirellulaceae bacterium
ACAACGATCTTCTGGTCATCTCCGATAAGACGGACCTTGCGATTGGGACCGTGACTCATCTGACTGGGCGTATCTTGAGTTCATCGGGCGACCCCATTCGAAACGCTCTCGTTGAAATCTGGCAGTGCGACAACAATGGTGCGTATTTGCATACGCGCTCGAGCAACGCTGAGAAGCGGGATACGAGCTTCCAGGGTTACGGTCGATTTCTCACGGACCAGAAGGGTCAGTATTACTTTCGAACCATCAAGCCCGTTGCCTACCCGGGCCGAACGCCTCACATTCATTACAAGGTTACCAAGGGAAATCAACATTTGCTGACAACACAGATGTTGATCAAAGGCGATGCGCGAAATGAAAAAGACGGGATCTTTCGCGTCATTAAGGAAGCCAAGATTCGCGGCAGTTTGATGGCAGAATTCAAGGCGGTTGAAAAATCAAAAATCGGCGAGTTAGCGGCAAATTGGGATGTCGTCCTCGGTGTCACTCCCGATGAACGACGTTCCTGAGTTCGAGAGGGAAACCAAATACACGGAGAGCATGAAAGAAGTCTAAACGAAGCAGGATTTGCAGTGCAAAAAGGCCGCCTTGGGATGTCCCGAGCGGCCTTTTTTACAACGCGAATTTTATGCCGCGAATTTAATCACGCGAAACCTGTCTTCTGATGAATCGCCCGGTTCTGTATCGTACGAGTGACGGGGAAAAACTACTTTTGTGGATGCAGTTGAAGCCTAATTGGCAAGCCTTGACGGATCACTTCAACCACCACCTCCTCTTCTGGTTTGGTATGACTCATTCCATATGCAATCAGATCGATTTCTCAGTCAAGTTGTTCTGACCATCATCGCTGAACGGGATGTCAATCCTCTGGAAGCCTGCGCGTCTGGGAATGGCATGTCCCACCAACTATTTTTCGAGACTCGCACAAACCATTTCTCGATCGTTTCGGGCGAAGACATGACGATTGGCGAAAGCCGGGTGTGACCAGCAGACGCCTTGTCGTTGCCGAAGTTGCGCGGTGGTCGGTTCAATGAGTTTCGCGCGATCGATTTCCTTAAAACCTTCAGGGGAAAGTCGACCAATGATTAGCTCGCCCCGCTCGTTCAGCATCCAGATGTCATCGCCATTTTTAACAAAATGGATGGTGCTCCACCTCGCCCGCGGCGTCGCGGTCTGATCTTCCCAAACCCTATCGCCGTTTGACGCTTTCAAGCACCGCAGTTCGCCATAGCTGTCGACTCCGTAGATGTAATCTCCCATAAATAATGGTGTACTGATGATCGACTGCAACGCGTCTGTGTTTCTCTCGTTCCTTCCTACCCGTAACCAGAGCGTTTTGGTGTTGGGTGGGTTTTCGGAAAGTTCGATCATGTGGGATCCGTCGTAGAATGAGCTCAGGAATAGACGGTTCTTTTCAATGATGGGTGTTGCAATACCGATCGGCATGTTCCTTGGGGCCCAGGGAATGCGCCACAGGACCTTGCCAGTGCCGGGGGCGATCCCGGCAACACCGTCACCTGTCCAGCAGATCGCGACCTCCGTTTCGCCCTGTCGGGTTAGAATCGGTGCTGAGTAGCCTGCTCGATCGTCCAAGGCCTTCCAAAGTTCTTCACCAGAGTCTTGACTCAAGCTGAGAACACAGGCTCCCTCCCCGCCGATCTGTAGAATCACCGATTCTTTCCAGAGCAGGGGGGAAGCCGAGATGCCCCAGATGGGCATCTTGATTTCATACTCCTGATTGAGGTCACGTTTCCAAATCACCTTGCCGTCTGCTGCATCCAGGCAGTGAATGTGTCCCATCGCTCCCAGAGCGTAAATTTTGCCGTCTTCGACAGAGATCGAAGCACGTGGCCCTGCTTGGTAAGAAATTGTGTAGATGCAGTCGTATTCGTAACTCCACAATATCTTGCCCGTTTTTTCGTCAACGCAGTGGATGCGTTCGAGTTGTTCGGGGTCGATCACACGGTCCATCACATAAACGCGACCTGCCGCAACTGTGGGTCCACTGTAGCCGGAGCCAATGGGGACCCGCCATTTGATCTCGAGTCCGTCCTTGGGGAACCGCTCAAGAACTCCCGATTCATTCCAGGTACCATCGCGATGAACCCCTCGCCACTGCGGCCAGTCATCAGCCAACAGGGGGGAAACGAGGGATAGGTTGACAAGAAGGACGCTGAGCAATCTGCCAGCGGCCTTACCTTGGTCGATCACGATACCGCAGTGCAATCGTTTCCGAGAATGCTTGGATTCGATGGTCATGAAGATTTCCTGGTAATCAAGATTCGTCAGTGAAGGTTCATTTAAGTCGATACTTTGCGTCAGTGGTAGAAGATATCAGAAAAGGCATTTATTCGTCCGTCTCAGACTTTTAAGCCTTTAATTTTCGATAAAGCGTTTTGCGATCGAGACCCAGTAACCGAGCTGCTTGGGTTCGATTATTTCCCAACATCTGGAGGACCTGGGCGATGTAACGTTGTTCGAGCTCAGCGAGGGACACAAAGGTTTGACGGGTCTGCACTCCCAAAGACAAACTCGTTTCTAATGAATTGCTGGACCCTAGCGGGAAGGTCATCAACAATGACCCGGTCATGTTGAGTCATAGAAACCGCTCGTTCGAGGACGTTGCGAAGTTCTCGTGCATTGCCTGGCCAGTCATCGTCAAGAAGTTTGGCGGCGGGTTCTGCAATGCCTACTACTGCCTTGCCCGATTTTTCGGCAAATTGCTGTAGGAGGGTATGGGTAACGAATGAGCATATCATTTACGCGAGCTCGAAGCGAAGGCACTTCGATTTCGATCACGTAAAGTCGATAGTAGAGATCTTGGCAAATTCCTCTCGTTACACTTTGACTTCAAGGTCTTGATGCTTTGCTGACAGGATCCTGCTCACGTCTCATGGTGCCTTGGATTTTCTTCGGGAAAGCGTTTGCTCTTTGAAGCACCCTCAATCCAGATTCGGTATTATCGAGTGGCTTGATATTCCAGAAGAACGGACCTTTCATCGAGGCAAATTGAAATGTTAGCTGCTCTTCGTTTTGGTGGATTTCTGGGGCTCTGCCTGATCGGCTTGGTTCCTTTGAGTTCAGAGGTTTTAGCCCAAGAGAACTGGCCAAGGTTTCGGGGGGAGAATGGAACCGGCGTTGTTCCGGATGATCCTCGCCTGCCGGATACGTGGAGTTCGGTGGAAAATGTGAAATGGAAGACGGAGATTCCGGGCCGAGGTTGGGGGAGTCCCATCGTTTGGGGTGATCGGGTTTTTGTGACTTCAGTCACTTCAGACGAGAGTTACGAATCGCCCAAGGCCGGTCTGTACTTGGGGCGAGGGCGTGAGACCCCCCCAGATTCAGTCCATCACTGGTGGGTTTACTGCCTGGACTTGGTGTCCGGGAAAATGATATGGAAGCACGAAGCGCATCAAGGAAAGCCGGAAGTTCCGCGACATCCCAAGAGTACTTACGCTGCGGAGACACCCGTGACCGACGGGCGGTACCTCTATGTGCTTTTTGGCGATGTAGGACTCTATTGCTATGACTTTGATGGCAATCAGGTTTGGTCACGTGAGATTGATCCGCAGCCGACCCTGTTTGGTTATGGTGCGGCTGCGTCTCCCGTCCTCGTCGATGGTCAGGTGGTGATGGTTTATGACAACGAAGCGGAGTCATATCTGGCGGCCTATGATGGCAAGACGGGGGACTTGAATTGGAAGGTGCCAAGGGACGAGCCAAGTACTTGGGCGACTCCCTATGTATGGAAGCATGGGAGTCGAACGGAAATTGTGGTGCCGGGGAAAAAGAGGATTCGCTCGTATACGACCAAGGGTGAATTGTTGTGGCACATGGATGGAAAGATGTCCTTCCTGACGATCCCCTCACCATTCGTGGTAAATGACCTTCTCTACGTCACTTCAGGTTACTTTCAGGATCAGAATCGTCCGGTGTTCGCAATTCGACCTGATGCAACCGGAGATTTGACTCTGGACGAGGAGCAAAGTTCAAGCGAATTCATCGCGTGGTCGTTGGAAAAAATGGGGCCTTACAACACCTCACCCATTGTTTATGGGGGGTTGTATTACACCCTGTTGGATCGCGGCATGATGACATGCCACAACGCCGAAACCGGGGAGCTTGTTTACGATCGAACGCGGTTCCCGCAACGGGCCAGCTTCACGGCATCACCCTGGGCGTATAACGGAAAAGTTTTTTGCCTTGATGAGGACGGTAATACCTACGTCATTCCCAAAGGCTCGGAATTTGAAGTTGAAAAGGTCAATGCGCTGGATGAACTCTGCGTCGCGACACCTTCGATCGCGCGGGGGAATTTGCTGATACGCACTGCGACTTCCGTTTACTGCATCACACGTTTGGACCCTTGAGGGTTTGACGGTCGATGGAGGTCGCATCGTCTCCTTGCGGTGGCCTTCCGGGCTTCCAGCATGGACGACCGGTGAATGACTCGACGCAGATCGAAGTTCGATGATCGGGAATGGTGAAGCTCTGTTCTTTATTGAAAGGATGGATTAATGGCGCGACTCAAAATCGCCGCGGTCGTGACGGAGTACCGTAAATACTCTCATGCACAACATATTGTGGATCGCTACCTTTATGGTTACGGATGGAATGGCAAGCACCATCGACCTGAGATGGATGTGGTGTCGCTCTATACGGATCAGGTCCCGGATCACGATGTCAGTCGCCAGAGGGTGGAAGAGATTGATCATCTGAAGCTCTATCCGACAGTCGCCGAGGCACTGACTCTGGGAGGTGAAGATCTGGCGGTGGATGGGGTGTTGTTGATCGGGGAGCACGGTGACTATCCAACAAACGAAAAAGGACAACGACTTTATCCCCGTTACGAGTTGTTTCAGCAGGTTGTCGAGGTGTTCCGTCGTAGCGGACGGAGCGTGCCTGTGTTCAACGATAAGCACCTGTCTTGGAACTGGAACTGGGCGGTTGAAATGGTTCAAGCGAGTGAGGAGCTGGGTTTTGGTTTGATGGCCGGTTCGAGCTTGCCATGTGCCCGAAGAATTCCAGATGTTGAAATGCCTCTCGGAAGCGAAATCGATGAAGCCTTCAGCCTCGCGTTGGGAGGCGTGGATTCATACGATCTGCACGCGCTCGAGGTCCTTCAATGCATGGTGGAACGCCGCAAGGGTGGGGAGACCGGTGTCGCGGCGATTCAGGCGATCCGGGGTGAAGAAGTCTGGAAGGCCCTCAAGAATCCCGACTGGAACGATGGGGGGTGGGCCCCGGAATTGCTGGAAGCTTGTTTATGTCGAAGTCATCAGTTGCAGTCGGGTCGCGCTGGGTACAGCCATGTTTACCCGGACGACCGGGAAATGAGGCAGTTGAGAGGCCAGCCCGTCATCTACCGGATCGAATACGTTGACGGTCTTAAGGCAACGATGATGATCGGTGGCGGTTTGGTGGGCGATTTTTCATTTGCAGCCAACGTCAAAAATCGCCCCCAACCGTTGTCGACTTTGATGTTTCTTCCCTACTACGATCTGCAGAACTTTTTTAGCCCACAGGTCCGCCACACTGAAACACTGTTCAAAACCGGGAAGTCTCCTTATCCCATTGAGCGAACGCTGCTCACGACTGGGATGGTGGCAGCAGGCGCAGAGTCGCTTTTTCAGGGTCAGAAACGACTTGAAACACCGCATCTGAACTTGACCTACCAACCCAATCCTGAATCCACGTATTGGAGAAGCTAGATGATTTCTCGAAGGAATTTTTTGGGGACGGCCGGGGCTGCGACTCTGGGAAGCAATCTCGTCTTGTCGAACCCTGCAGGTGGGCAGGAAAGACGCGGCGACCAAGAGCGACCCCTTCGGCTGGCGATCGTGACGACCGTTTGGAGATACCTCTCTCACGCTCAGCACATGGGCGATCGATTTCTGGTGGGGTACCCTCACGAAGGTCGATGGCATCGCCCCAACGTGGAGGTCGTCAGCCTCTTTGTCGACCAAAAAGGGGAAGGCGATCAGAGCAAAGAAAGAGCTGAGACGCATGGTTTTCAAATCTACCCGACGGTCGCGGAGGCATTGCGGCAGGGCGGTGATTCGTTGGCCGTCGATGCAGTCTTGCTTATCGGTGAGCACGGCGACTATCCAAGAAATGACAAGGGACAGATCCTGTATCCTCGGTACGCATTTTTCAAAGAGGTGGTCGAAGTCTTTAAAGAGGATGGACGAGCGGTTCCTGTCTTCAATGATAAGCATCTGTCATTTCGATTTGACCACGCGCAGGAAATGGTCAAACTTTCGGAACAGCTTGGTTTTCCATTCATGGCCGGATCATCTTTGCCCGTAACTTTCCGACTACCTTCGGTCGAATTGCCTTATGAACGGCCCATCCGTGATGCCCTGATGGTCGGTGTAGGTAGTTCAGATCCGATGGACTTTCATGCGCTTGAAGCGTTGCATTCCTTGATCGATCGAAGGCAAGGAGGTGAGACGGGTGTCGAAGCGGTTCAAATGATCGAGGGTGATGCGGTTTGGAGGGCAGGGGACAAAGGAGCCTGGTCCTGGGAGTTGCTTGAGGCTGCTTTGTCACGAAGTAATCAGCTGCAGGGGATCAGTCGTACTGAAGCGAAGCCTCAAGATCTGATTCGGAATGGACAACTTCAAGCATTGGTCAAGAATCCTGCGGCCTATACCGTCTGGTTTCGGGACGGTCTCAAGACAACCATGTTGATGCTGAATGGAGCGGTGGGTGACTTTACCTGTGCGGTTCGCTTGCGCGATCCTGATGAAATCCTATCGACATTGTTTTATTTGCCACCCACGCCGAATGTGACCTACTCGGCAGAATTGATGAATCGGGTCGAGATAATGTTCCGGACCGGAGCGGCGGTCACTCCGGTGAAACGGACGCTCCTGGTGAGTGGCGTTCTCGAAAGCTGTCTTGAGTCACGCATGGGGGGCCAACGCAAGCTTGCGACACCCCATCTTGGCGTCAAATATCGTGTCCCCGAGGAATCCCAGTTCGCAACGACTTGATAGGGGTGGCATCCTTTGTGGCTCAGGCTTGAGTGACTTTTTGTACACTGGTATACTTAAGAACAGATGTGCGTCGTCGTGTCGTGCGTTCTTATTCCAGCAAAAACGAGCAGGGCCCGGACGGATGTTAGAACAACTGACGGAGCGACAACGGAAAGTCTATCTATTTATTCGCGACTTGATTCACAATCGCGGTTACGGCCCGACGGTTAGGGAGATCGGCGAAGAGTTTGAGATCGCCTCTCCCAATGGTGTGATGTGCCACCTCAGGGCTCTTGAACGGAAAGGCCTCATTCGACGCAGCAAGCGTGAAGCCAGAGCCATCGAATTGCTTGGGGACACGGGGCCAGAGAGCTTGGAGGGATTGCCTCTCGCCGGACGTGTGGCCGCTGGCGTGATGCACGAGGCGATTGAACAGGACAAACGAATTGACTTCACCTCCTTGTTTCAGAGGCCGGGTTGTTTTGTCCTCGAAATTAGTGGTGACTCGATGATTGAGGCACAAATCGCGGACGGAGATTTTGCCGTCGTCGACCCCAACCGAAAAGCAGTCTCTGGCGACATTGTCGTGGCTCAGACGGACGAGGGAAACGCGACGATGAAGTACTGGTTTCCGGAGAAAGATCACGTCCGTCTCCAACCGGCGAATTCGACCATGGAGCCCATGTATGTCCGGGATGTTCAGGCATTAGGGGTTGTGGTTGGCGTCGTAAGACGGATGTCCTGATCGACTTCCAGTTTGGGCGGCGGCGCGGTGGCACAGTAGCGCGGTGGCACAGTAGCGCGGTGGCACAGTAGCGCGGTGGCACAGTAGCGCGGTGGCACAGTAGCGCGGTGGCCACCAAAAAATCGTAGGTTCGCCTTACGCCGCTCGGTTCAACGCCTCGCTCTGATTGATTTTGTTGTAGAGTGTCTTGAGGCTGACGCCAAGCTCTTCGGCGGCGGCGGCTTTGTTACCGCCGTGTCTCTCGAGAGAGGCTGCAATGGCTTGAAACTCCAGTTCCTTGAGACTCATCGGTCCTGCGGCAAGACGATTGCGACTCGATGGTTTCTGACCGAATTGACGGGGAAGGTCGTCGGTCGTGATCGGTAGCTGCTCACTGAGGATCGTGGCATGTTCCACGACGTTGGCAAGCTCTCGGATATTTCCGGGCCATCGATGATTGCAAAGGGTGTCCAACGCCTCTTTGGAGAAGACGGTCTGACCTTGCGGGGTTGGGCCGCGAAAACGCTGGAACAGATGGTTGGACAGGTCCGGTATGTCGTCGATGCGTTCTCTCAGCGGAGGAAGATAGACTTCAAAAGTATTGATGCGATACATCAGGTCTTCACGGAAGTCACCTTCATCAACCATCTCCGCCAGGTTTCGATGGGTCGCGCAGACAATGCGAACATCGACCTTGAACGGTTCATTGTCACCGACACGGCGTATTTCGCCGCTCTCCAGCACGCGGAGCAGTTTGGCCTGCATGGTTTTGGGGAGTTCGCCGATTTCATCAAGAAATAAGGTGCCTCCATCTGCGACTTCAAAAAGTCCAATCCGGTTCTCATCGGCCCCGGTAAAAGCGCCTTTGCGATGACCAAAAAGTTCACTTTCGATCAGTGATTCAGGAAGGGCACCGCAATTGACTGCCACGAATGGCTGGTCGGCCCGAGACGAGAGTTCATGAACGGCTTGAGCTGCGAGCTCTTTTCCGGTGCCGGTCTCTCCGAGAATCAATACGGTAGAAGGGGTTGGGGCGACTTTTTCCAGCAAGCGACGGACTCGCGCCATCACATGGCTTTGGCCCACCATGGTTCGCTGTCCCTCCGCCCGATCCATGTTGTTTTTCAGAGCCAGATATTTTCTGGTCAGTTCTCGTTTCGTAGCGATTTTGGCCAGTAATGCTTGCAGCTCAGCAAGTTTGCATGGTTTGGTCAGGTAATCGAAGGCACCATGCCGAAGTGCGGAGACGGCGGTTTCCAACGACGATTTTCCAGTCAAAACGACCGTTTCCGTTTCCGGGCAAAGCGATTTCGCGCGTTCGAGAACTTCAATGCCGCTGAGACCGGGCATGTCCAGATCGACGATCATGCAGTCGTAGGTATTCCGCTCCAATGCCGCAACGGCCGTGAGTCCGTCTGGGCAGACCGTGACCTGGTGGCCCAATCGCGGCAGTTCTAAGCTCATGAGTTCTTGAAGTGGCTGCTCATCATCTGCAAACAGAATTTTGAGTCTTTCAGGATGCCTGGCGTCGTTTGTCTTGGTCTTTGGCATGGTCATATCTTGGTAGGGTGACACAGAATTCCGCTCCCAAGTCTTGTCCGTGACTACGAGCAAGCAGGGTTCCGGAGTGATCAGCAACAATTCGATGCGCGATGGCGAGGCCAAGTCCCGTGCCCTGGCCGTCGCGTTTCTGGGTGAAAAAAGGTTCGAAGATGTGATGCAGCACTTCGGGGCTCATGCCGCATCCATTATCTACAACTTTGAGCATGACCTCTTTGTCGTTTGAGTCCAGAAAGACATCCACCTGTCCTCCTTCATCAACACTGTCCAACGCATTGGTAATCAGGTTCAGGGCGACCTGCTTGATGGACTGGGTGCAGACCGACGCTTGCAGGGTGCTGGGGCCATGGACGGTCAGTTTTCTGGCCCGATATTTTCCCAGATGTTTGACCATGTCGATGATTCCGTCGACAAGTTCGCGCAGGTCAGTATCGACCCGGGTGGAGGTGCCCAGCCGAGAAAAATCAAGGAGACCATCCGTGATCCCTTTTACACGAAATGCTTCGTCCTGGATTCGTCTCATATATTTGAGGATGACGTCGGCCTCTTCGAGTTTCGGGTCGCCCTCTTGAAAATCTTGCTCACGGACCCAGTCAATCAGTCGACTTTCCAGAGATTCTGCGCTCCAGGCGATGGTGGCCATGGGGTTATTGATTTCGTGGGCAACGCCTGCGGCAAGGAAACCGACGCTGGCGAGTTGCTCATTGCGTACCACTTCGTTCGTGCGTTCTCGGACCTTACGATCGAGCGTGTCACGTATCTCGCAGAAGTGCGTGGTCATGTCATTCATCGCAGCCGCAAGCTCGGCCAGTTCGTCCTGCGTGTTCAAGACGATGCGATGGGTAAAGTCACCCGAGGCGACCTTTCGCGATCCTTCCACGAGTGTTGAGACGGGTCGTAAAAACCACGAGTTGAACTTCCATAACAGGACCGTGATCAATGCAAAACCGAAGGCCGCAAAGATGCTGTTCAAGAAGATCCATGTGTGGTAATCCGTTCTCGCCGCCTCTGCAAAGTTATTCATGCGTTCACTCATCATCGACGGAAGCCTGTCGAGTTGGCCTTGTAGCTTCTCCAACGATTGGTCGATGTTTTGGACGCTTGCTTCGGCATCAAATAAGTTTTGAACATTTCGATATTGAGAAATGGTCATGATGGTGGCGCGAATCTGTTTGATGAATTCGACTTCTTTATCGTTTTCACCAATGCGCGGGTCGTTGACCGATGAATTCTGAATTTCGTTGTCGTATTTATCGACCGCCATTTCCAACTCGTGAAGGCGATCGTTGAAGGTGCGTTCATCCACGTAGGAATTTGAGTTCGCGGTGTGTTCGTGGAATGTACCCACCCCGTAATCTGATGGATGGAGGGTATTGCGGAGCTTGGAAATCGATCGCTCAACTTTGAGCATCTCAGGGAATTCGCCCGCGCGGGCTCGAATATTTTTTGTGAGTCGCCGGTACTTGAAGACGCCTTGGAGCCCGCTGACAGACAACAGCACGACAATCACCAGCATCAGTGTGATGCAAATGTACTGTCGAGAACGAAGTGTCCATCGTGTCAACATCGCGACCTCCTTGTCGCAATACGCGTTCGCCGGCCGAGCAGAGTTTGTGGCGATGAAGTCGTGTTCATTCCAAACGCAGGGAATCCCGCAGGATACGAGGCCCGCCTATTCGCCGACGCAGTGTATCAGCCAGCCTCGATTTGTCACAAGAGAAGTCTGGCTGCACCGCGGAGATGATGTCATTGGAGACGCTTTGATGAATGGCGTTTCGCCCCTGTCGTCTTGAGTATTAAGACGATTGATCGTCGCGCTAGTAGCGAAGGACTTTGCGATAGAGCAAGACCCCAACGCAACCCAAAACTAGATTTCCCCCCCAGACGATATACGGCGGAAGTTCGCCGGATTTTGCTCGATCCAATCCAAATGCTAGCAGTGGATAGTAGACGATCAGGATGGGGAAGAAACAGAGCGCAAAGCTGTTCCAGACATCGGCAGTTTTCAGTCGGATCGCGAGAGGAGCTCCCACAACGACAAAAAAAAGACAGCTGAATCCGCTTGCGAATCGCCGCCAAGTCTCGGTGTTGAAACGATGCAGGCGGGCGTAGTGTTGTTCCAAGTCTTTCGTCCGATGGTGCCATGGGGTGGATCGCAACGATGCTGCGTCACCGGAGGCCAATTGAAATGCGGCTTGAAAAGCCATTTCTCGTTTCAATTCAGCAAGTTCACCGAGAAGTAGTTCGATCTGCTTCGGGATGTCGCGAATCGCAAACTCAGAGGGTCGGCGTTCACTCAGGTCTTTTTTCGTGACATCGCTTAGCGGAAACTCGATGATCTCCGCATCTTCGAAGCGGAAGGAAATCTGATTGTCCTTGAACTCGCCGTGTTCTGCCGTGACGATTAGGACTCCTTTGATTGGATCAGATTTCAATTTGGCTCGAGCAGCCGTCACGGTTTTGACGTTGTTGCTTTCCTTGTCGCGGATTTCAAGAACCGGTCGGATCAAATAGTCGCCCTGAACGTCGAGAACATTGATCGAGAACCGACCGTTGTCGAACCTCCGACTGGTGGCCAATTTTCCGTAAATCGTCTGTTCAACGTGGTTAAGCACTACCTGATAGGCTTTCTCGCGACCCCACGAAAACGCCACATCGTTGAGCCAAACTGTCACGAGACTCAAGGTAAAACTCAAGGTGAAAACGGGAAAGATGATGGCTTGTGGAGAAATCCCCAGACTCTTGATGGCCACAACCTCGTTCGCAGAAGCCATACGTCCAAAGACGCTGCAGACGGAAAACAAGATCGTGCCTGGAATGGCGAAACAGAGGGCGTGAGGCATCATATAGGGGATGAGCTGGATTGCTGCTGAGGCGGTTAAACCCTGGCGTATCGCCTCGTAGATCAAGAAGACCAGCAACATCAGCGTCGACATTCCCGTTAAAGCAACGAGAAATACCTTGAGCAATTCGATGATGATGTACCGCGTCAATAAGCCCATTCCACGCGTCCCTGCATTGAGATGGGGCGAAGCAAAGATGAGAACCGATGCTCCAATTTACCAGCAGGTCAGGATTTTCGCCTAGATCGATTTGGTTCGACTTGCCGCCCAGGCCTTACTTTTTCGAATCTCGAAGCTTTTGGACGAGTCCCGTAAGCACGCGGACGTAGGAGCGAACAGCCATTTTCAATTTTCCATCGGTCTTGGCCCGATTCGCTTCAGCTAGCACTTGCTCATCAACGGCTCCACTCAATCCAAGTGTAGCGTCGGTGCGAAGTTCGTTGATCATTTCGAGCAGGCTGTCGAGAAAGCTCAAGTCAGTGATGGGAGTCGTTTTAGTGTAAGGGGCTCGCCCAAATCTGCGGCCACCGGAAATGATGGTGCCTCCGATATCCGCTCCATAAGTCTTAATGAGTATCATGAGCAAGGAAAGCAGAGAGATCACACCAAGGCCAACCACCACGTACCACGAACCCACCCACGCCATGAGGCCCGCAGACAGTAAACATGCAATGAAAAGGGCCCAGAAAAAGGGGAGCGATTTTCGTGATGCAGGGCGAGACCCCACCGTGATTGGAGCAATTCCCGTTTTGCTTGTTGCGAGTTGAGAGCCGGTGATCTCACAGGCGATAATCGTGATATTGTCCGGCCCACCCCTCAAGTTTGCAAGATCGACTAACGCCTGAACTGACTCCTCGACAGGTAAACTCGCCAGAACGGTCGCGATTTCTGCGTCCGAAACTTCGCCAACCAAGCCATCGCTGCAGAGCAAGAAGATGTCTCCTGCTTCGACGGGGAAGGGTCCTTCAAGATCAACATTCACGTCGGCGTACGGTCCCAGTGACCGAGTGATGACGTTACGAGGGATCATACTTTCGAGGTCAGAATCTCCCCCGCTCTGACCTGAGGCACGCATTTCCCAGACGAGGCTGTGGTCAAAAGTGAGTTGTTCGAGCACCCCCCCTCGAAGCCGATAAACGCGACTGTCACCCACATGAGCAATGACGGCTCCCTGGGGCAGCAAAGTCAGAACGCTGCAGGTCGTCCCCATGTTGTGAAAGTCTTGGTTGGCCTGCCCTTTGCGGTTGATTTCAGAGTTGGAATCCTCTACGGCCTGCTTCAGAGAGTCAGGCGCTGAGAGCTCAAGTTGCTTGAAATAGAGATGAGGGATCGAATCGGCAGCAAGCTGACTTGCGAGTTCCCCAGCCGCATGCGCACCCATGCCATCAGCGACCAGAAACAAATGACCGCGGCGACTCCAACTCTCCACATCGGATGCCAATTCAACCGAGTGTGAATCCTGGTTCGAGTCCCTCCGCATGCCAATGTCACTGACAGCTACGTAGCGCAGGTGATTTTTCCACAGCTGAGGATCTTGGGTCATTCCCAATCCTGCAAATCAATGATCAAAGGAGAGAAGCTGACGGGGGTGCGTTGCAACACCGCCCCATTCTAGTCACCCGGGAGTGGGATGCTATGGCCCGTCCGACTGAGTTGTCAAACAAAACCGCCCTGGTCTTTATAAACTGGGGAGGTGAAATCGATTGAGACTAGTGCTTTCCGGGGGTGGGAGTCTCGGGCAGCCATTTGGCTCTATCCTCGAGTCGTCAGCCATGCCCGGTGGGCTCGCAGGGCCCGGGTGTTTTCAGAGCGGCTCGAACCGATCTTGCAGGGGACTGGCGATCGTCGTATTCTCCGCCCAATCAAGTTTCCGATTCATAAATAACGAGGCATTTTATGGGCTCCCATCGCGGGATTCTGCTTTTGACCTTGGGGGTCATGCTGCTGACCAGCGTGGGCTGCGTCCAAAGGCGACTGACTCTTCGCAGCTTTCCCGAGGGGGCGATGGCTTATGTCGATGATCAGGAAATCGGTCAAACACCGGTTTCGACATCATTTACCCACTACGGCGTTCGGTCGATTCGCCTTGAAAAGGATGGCTATGAAACGGTGCAGGTTCAGGAGCGGCTGGATGCTCCGTGGTACCTGACTCCACCCCTCGATTTTTTCGTGGAAAACTTCTGGCCAGCCGAAATCAGAGATGAGCGCGAAGTCGACTTCGAGTTGCAACCCGCCAAGATCGTACCGCAATCGGAATTGTTGCCACGTGCCGAGGAACAGCGTCGCCAAGTGCAGCAGAACCTTGTGGTTCCACTCGCAGATGAAGACGGTCGAACCGGTTTGTTTCGCAGAAGGTAATCGGTCGGTTCGAGTCTAACTTGTCAAGAATTACCGCCGACAATCGCAAGTCAATCGACGTAAGCGGGATTGCCAGGGAAGACGCCTCGGACTCCTGCTCCATTGGGGCGGCGATCCAGTGCGCCGCGAACGATCACGCCGGGGTCACGATTTATTTTATCAGCGAAGCCTCTCAGGTCGTTCATCATCGGCTCCAACCTCAGCGTGATCTCTTCCACGTTTTCTGCAGCGCCCACAAAACGATAGTAGAGTTCCGGGTCGTTGATCAGCAAGCCGATCGTTCCTTGGCTGTCATTGAGCGACTGGGTGAACTGTTCGAGTTCACCAGACAGTTGATTCACTTTTGTCAGTGTTTGCCTGATCTCCTTTGCAAAGTCATCCCCGTTTTCACCGAGTGCCTTGGTGAAGGATTCGAGGTTCGCAAGGTTGCGGTCCGCCCTTTCGCCCACGGATGAGAATCGCTGCAGGGTCTCCTGGGTCTGTGTCAGTGTGGATTGAGCATTGTCTACCAGATCCGGGAAAGCCTGGACGGTCATCTTGATTTTGGCCTGCGTCTCCTCATCGCCAACCAGATTGTTGACATTTGACATCACGCTATTGAAGTTGGACAAAGCAGACTCAGCCTGCCCCGCGACCGACCTCAAGTCGGAAAAGAATTTCCGAAACTCACTCTCGTCATCTCCGAGGGCTGCGTTGAGTTTCCGGGAAATGGCTCCGATATCTTCGCTTGTTCTGGCTATTTGCTCTCCTGCATCACCAATCTGCGTGAAGGCTTGTTCAATACTCCCGCGAAGATCCACAAACATTTCCATGAGGTCTTGCGGGCGAGTACCCGGTTTCACTCGCATAACCGTTCCTCCATCGCTCAGCGGTTCACCCAATTCTTCACCCCGAACAAAACCAAGCGTGGTGTCGCCGACTAGAGGGGAGGATTGGAATTCGCAGATGTCACCGGAGTAGATCTGCTCGCCTACGTCAATTTTCAGCGTCAGAAGGACGCCGTTTTCTTCGGTCTCCACGTTCCAAACACGACCGATCAGAATGCCATTCTTTTTGACCGGGGTATTCTTTGAAACGCCAGGAGCCATTCCCGTTTTCAGGTAGAGCGTGTATTTGGGTTTCCAGCCTTCTCCAAAATAGAGGACCAAAATGATCCCAATACAGACGGAGGCCACGACCACAACACCGACTCGAAATTGAATGATTCGTTCTTCCATGACACAGCCTGCTAATCGGGTCGCGAAACGACGGTTTCTGAAACTTTGAATCCAATGAAAGTGAATACAGCTTGACCTTGCTGTTGCAAGGCGGTTTCTAAACGGCGCTCTCTTCGTACTCCTGACGCATTTCCATCAGTCTTTGACCGGCTTCCCCATTAACGAACTGCCTGACTCGCCGATCTCGAACTTCGTCGAGCTGATCGGGGCGTCCGTCAAAGATGATCTGGGGTTCATCTGGATCAAGTCGGGCTGCGGGATAAAGCATGATGACGCGGTCCGGGACTTTTCGAGTCGTCATCATGTCATGCGTAACAATGATGCTCGTAACGGTGTAGTGATGCCGCGTACGCAGGATGAGTTCGTTGATGACATCACTCATGATCGGATCAAGGCCAGTGGTGGGTTCGTCGTAAAGAATGACTTCGGGGTTGAGAACCAGGGCCCGAGCCAGACCAACCCGCTTTCTCATACCGCCCGAGAGTTCGGCCGGTTTCTTTCGGATCACGGATTTGGGCAGGCCGACCTCAAAAAGCCTTGCCGTGATGATTTCGTCAATCTGAGCTGAGGTCAGTGCCGCATGCTGTCTGAGGGGAAATGCGACGTTTTGCCCGATGGTCATGCTGTCAAATAGTGCCGCGTTTTGAAACACGTAGCCGAACCGGATGTGTTGTCTTGCCAGTTCCTGTTCGTCCAATTGTCGCAGATGCTGTCCATCAAATCGAACGTGTCCTTTCGAAGGGTTGACGAGTCCAATGATCGTTTTCATCAGGACGGTCTTTCCACATCCGCTTTCGCCGATGATCGCCACGGTCTGTCCGGCGGGGATCGAGAGGGAAAGAGAACGGAGGACCGTCTGGCGACCAAACTGAACCGAAACGTCATTCAATTCAATCAAATGTTCCTCGGTGGTCTGCGACATCGAGGGAGTTGCATCTTGGGTCGGAGGCATGCGAACCGTTCCAGTCATGACAGGATTGAATGGATGCCGAAGGCCTGTGTATCGATGGGATGACGTAACTTTAAAAGGGCGTTAGAGTAGCCGGGCCTGATCTGGCCAAAGTGTCCGGTACAACGCCTCAAGTTGAAGGTTCAATACCAGATCAAGAATAAGGATGATCACAAAAGAGTATACAAAGGAGGCCGTGGCAGCTCTTCCCACTCCTTCGGCTCCTGCACCGCAGTAGAAACCTTGATAGCAGGCGACCAGTGCGATCGTGGCACCAAAGAAAAGACTTTTCGCCAGACCGGAGAAGATATCGAAGTTCATGACATACTCGGCCGAATTCGACCAGTAATGATGCATGTCGATATTGAATACATAGACGCTGAACGAGTGGCCGCCGAAAACGCCCATGAAGTCGGCCATGATCGTAAGGACCGGGATCAGCAACAGGCAAGCCAACAGTCTTGGGACCACCAGATAGTAAATGGGGTTGGCACCCATACTTGTTAGCGCGTCGATTTGTTCTGTCACCCGCATGGTGCCGAGCTCTGCGGCCATCGCGCTTCCCACTCGCCCCGCAAGCATCGTTGCGGCGAGGACGGGGCCCAACTCGCTGACCAGAGACTTATTGATGACAGCCCCCAGTCGGGTTTCGAGATTCATGGCTTCAAACTGCCCGTAGCTGTGTACAGCTAGCACCATGCCAATAAAGGTTCCTGTCAAGGCGACGACAGGGAGACTCAAGACACCGACCTGATAAAAAGCCGGCCAGAGCGTTTCGGGTTTGGGAACTCGGAAAAGCATCCAGCGTAGGGTTTCCAGAACGAACATCGTAAAACGTCCGAGATCGGCAATAGAATCGATGGTGACGCGGCCCCAATCTGCAATCCAATCCGTGAGCGCAACAATGAACCCGGGTGAGAGATCCCGCGTCGTGTCAGAGGAGGGGAGAGTTGCCATGGATTCCGTTCCGCGCATGCGCATGCCGAGTTTTTGACTTCATAAAGTATCGGCTGGCAAGATGGGCAGCTTGAAGCAAAGATGCGGATCACGTCGAGATTACTTGCTAGCGAATCTATTCTAGCTGTTCACTGAGGTCAGGCGTAAAAGTTGGGGACATCATTTTCCGGGGAAGGGGGGATGTCCACTTCTGCCTGTGTTTCAATTTTGAGGGGCAAGGTGACTCTGAAACAGGAGCCTCTTCCAATCTCGCTTTCGACCTCGATGGTACCATTCAGTGCTTGAGCGAGATGCTTGACGATCGATAGTCCTAGGCCTGTGCCTCCCAAGTCCCTGCTCCTCGCTTTATCAATTCGATAGAACCTCTCAAAAATGCGCGCCCGATGCTCCTTCGCGATGCCAATTCCCGTGTCTCGGATTTCGAGTTGGACGACCGCGTCCGTCGCCATGCATTTGACGTTCACGGTACCCCCGTCAGGCGTATATCGAATGGCATTGCTGATCAGATTATCCAAGATGGTACGAATCCCTTCTGCATCTCCTCGCATGGAGAGTGTCTTAGGGGCCTCCAGTTGAAGGTCGAGGGACTTCGATTCGGCAACGGGGGCAAAGGACTCGATGGAGTCGAGCAGGATGTTTCCTAACTCAAGAGCTTCGGCTTCAAATATTTCTTGCCTGGATTCAATCCTTGCAAGTTGGATCAAGTCGATAATCAGCAGGTAGAGACGTTCGGCTTGCTCTTCAATTTCTCCAATAAAACGCCCTCGATGGTCGAGGTCGTCCATGGCTCCCAAACGCAGCGTCTCGGCGTAGGCTTTGATGGACGAAAGTGGGGTTTTAAGTTCATGTGAGACGTTGGCGACAAAGTCACTCCGCATCGTCTCCAATTGACGTAACTCAGTGACGTCGCGAGCCACGATCACCGTGCCGGCGGACGGGGTCTCTTTGAGGCTTGTGATGCGAATTGACAGGGATCGGCGAATTTCGCCACGCGTTTCAAACTCGGTTTTGATCGTCTCTTGGGTGTTGAGTGCCACATCGAAACTGTTGAGGAGTTCCGGGAGGCGGATCGCTTCGTGAAGAAGGCGTCCAGCAATGCTTGATTTTTGAAGTGACAGCATGTCGCAGGCGGCAAAATTGGCAAATAGAATTTCGCCGTCGCCGTTAACGGCTATCACCCCTTCGACCATGCTGCCGAGAATGGCCTCGAGTCGACGGCTGTATTCTCTTAAGACGTTTTCCCTGTAACTGATCTCGGTTTGCATATGCAGAAAGGCGGACCGAAGAGCCGCCCATTCGGGTTGGCTTGAATCGAGTTTCAGCGTGGCGTTCATCTTCCCGGCCGCGACTTGTTGGACAAAACTCATCAAAGGTTGGAGTGGTTTGATCAACCAGTTGGCAAGAAAATAGGTGGCAGCGCATCCCGCAATGCCCACCGCCAAGGTGAAGAAGAAAACATACCGCTGCACACCGCTGACGACTTGTTGAATGGTGGAATCGTCCACGCTTGTGCGAATGAGGTAGGAAGTGGCTTGTAAAGGTTCGACAAGGCTCTCAATCTCTGGTGAGCTGAGTCGGGAATTTTCGAGCTGCTTCAGGTTCTTGGGTCCGACGCAAAAGTAAAGCTTATCGCACCTTTCGGTCGTACTGTAACGATAGCTCGAGCCACTTCCCTCCTTTTTCGCAACGCGTACTTCCTCCCGGTTGCCGTGATTATTCATTGCGGAAAGGTCAGACGTCCAGCTATCCGCAATCACTGTGCCCTGAGGGGAGATGACCGTGATGCGAGTTTCATTCAGGCGACCTACACGCGCGGCCAGCTCACGAATCTGTCGCTCCTGCAAATCGGGATGACTCGACAGGTGGAGCTGAAGATCTTCGGCGATGCTCTCAAGTCGACTCTCAACTTGCTCCACCATCTGTTGGCGTTGGGTTCTACCCACAAGCCAAAGAAGTCCGATCACGAGGATCGAATGCACGATGAGGTAGCCCAGAAAGAATCTCCAAGCCAGGGGTAAGGAGTTCAAGTGTGTTCTCCCAGTCGCTCGGTATCTCTAGGTCTTGATGGAGGACATCTTAATCGGGGACGTTTTGGTCTGCGTCTGACCGCTCTGATGTGGCAAGTTGAGTTGGGCATCGCAATTTTTCGGTCGTTGTGGTGTAATCAGGCGGGCGACTGACACCCTCTCAGCTCACCCTTATGCTAACTAATCACCCGTTTGAATCGAGAGTGGGCAAGGACCAGATTTGGAAAAATGGAGGCCCTCAATCGTGCCCCGGTGGCGTCCGCCGCGGGACGAGGAGAGTGGCGGGGTGCTGGGGGTGATGAAGCGTCTGGCGAACCGCACTTTGCTACAAAGCTTTCTTTTCGACTCGAGCATGACTCGTAACTCGGGATTGTACGAGGCCGAAAGGCCCATTGTGGGGACTTTCCGGACCTGATGGAGTGACGGACGTCATCGAAGACGCAAATGAAACCGCGTAGGAAGACGCGAAGGAAAATAAAGTGAATCACGCATCGAATTCGCAAGTTGAAATCAATGGAGTGACCCTGACGCTAAGTCGGGACCATGAGTTTGATCACCGTTGGATCGGCCAAGAGGACGTGTTGAGGCAGTTGCTTGCTTGCTGGCTTGTGGTGGGTGAGGAGGATTTGCCTTTGACGCCCCGATTGATTGGCCCCCCGGGCATCGGGAAAACAGCGTTAGGGATGGCGGCGACAAAGATCAGGAAACAACCGCTCTACATTTATCAATGTACCTCCGATACGCGGCCAGAAGATTTACTCGTCACACCGGTGCTTTCGGAAGAGGGGAAAATCGCCTACCACGCGTCGCCACTCGTTTCGGCCATGCTTACAGGGGGCGTTTGCATTCTCGACGAAGGGAACCGAATGAACGAGAAGTCTTGGGCCAGTCTGGCTCCACTACTCGACCATCGTCGTTACGTCGAGTCGATTGTGGCGGGGGTCACCATTAGGGCAGATCGTGAGTTTCGTTGTGCGGTCACAATGAATCAGGACGAATCCACGTTTGAGATCCCAGACTACATTTTGAGTCGCCTGCAGCCTTCTCTGCACCTCAGCTTTCCAAACCGGGAAGATGAGTTGTCCATCCTGAAATATCATTTGCCTTTTGCGGAAGCGGATGTGCTCGGAATGACGGTCGATTTTCTGCAGCGCGCGCACGAATTGAATCTTGATTTTTCTCCCCGTGATGGAATCAGCCTTTTACGTTATGCCATGAAACGCATGGCACAGGACTCAACCCACCCATTGAGTAAGGATGCGGCATGGCGGGAATCTGTGAAGGCGTGCTTGGGGGTGGAGGCGCTTGATCTGGAAGCTCTTGGTGAAAAACGTCGGCGTACGTTGGGCGGCAACGTAATGCCAACGGGGTTGGGAGACTTCTTCTTTCATGTCGAGGATCCACTCAGGCCAGAAGATGGTCTCGAGGACGAAGAATTCGACGTGGATGATCTCGATTAAGGCGACGTTTCTCAAACCACGGCCGAAGTGGAGGCGATATGGACTCGGTGTTTCAATTGGGCCCCCGGATCACGATCTTGCCCGTGATTCACGGTTCGGGTGATTTTTCGTTTGAGGTTCGCCGGCGAATGCTTGCGGGTAAGTACGACGCTCTTGCTGTGCCCCTTCCAGAATCATTCCAGCAAGGAGTCGAAGCCGGCATTTTGGATTTGCCGAACGTTTCGGTCGTCGTGCAGGAACAACTTGAACCCTCTCAGAATTCGTGGCTTAAATCCGAGGCGGAAGAGGATGAAGGCGAGGAATTACGAGCCTTCAGTTATGTTCCCGTTGATCCTTGCCAACCGGTGATTGCCGCAATCCGTTCTGGGATGGAGGAACGTTGTCCGATTCATTTTGTCGACTTGGAGACCACCCATTTTGTGCCCTATGGCCAGGTCTTGCCCGACCCTTTCGCGCTTAAAAAAGTTTCGCTCGAACAGTTCTGCGCCAGTCTGTTGCCAGCGTTGGATCGTCCGGAACAGGAGCAACGCAAGCAGCGTATCCGCTATATGGCCCACCGTCTTCGGGAATTGGCGATCGATTACGAAAGAATCCTGTTTGTGTGCTCCGCAATGGATTGGCCCTGGATTCGAGAAGCCTACTTTGAGGCCCGTCCCCCCTGGCCTGAACCCGAGGACGCGTCCCCGCCTCAGGTTTACTCGGTCGATGAGCAATCGCTTTATTTCTTCTTGGGAGAGTTGCCTTTCATTTCTTCGCTGTACGAAACGGCGCGAGCGGAGTTGGAAAACGACGAAAATCTTGCGATTGACGGAGTCAAGGAATTGCTGATCTCGTCAAGGGACGCATACCGGCGAGAATTTCAGAGTGCCGCACGGAAAATTACACCGCAGAGTCTTCGACTTTGTTTGCAGTATGTGCGCAACTTGACCCTCATGCAAAGAAGGTTCTCTCCTGAGCTTGTGACGATACTGACGGCATGCAAGCAGACGATTGGTGACGCATTTGCATTGTCCGTGCTGGAACAGGCGAAAAAGTACTGTGTGGCAACCCCTCGCGACGCTTCTGCCGTACGTTTCGGCATCGGACAGGCCGTGCTGCCCGATCGACCTGATGAAGCGGCGTTCATGATTTCGAGATTGCCGGGGCCACCGCTGGAGTGGCGGAATCTCGATCTGCAGCCCAAACCCACGGAGGAAGAAAAAAAGGAGTGGCAATACAACTGGGATCCGAACCAGCAGTGCAGTTGGCCTCCTGAAGACACGAGAGTTGAAAACTTTCGTGCAACCATCTTCGATCGTGCGCGGCAGGCGATGGGCGCTGAACTGGCCAAGACAGAGAAATTCACCACAAGTCTCAAAGATGGAATTGATATCCGGGATACGCTGCGTCACTGGTACGAGGGCGATTTATACGTCAAAGAAGTGCCTCCAATTCGCGGCAACCTTCATGCGGCAGTGGTTCTGTTTGACAGCCCCTCCGACCCCCGCGAGTACCCGTGGCGAACGACGTGGTATGCCGAGCATGAGGAAGAGTCGACGCTCGCGTTTTACGCGACGAATTATCGAGAAAACATGGTCGGGCCAGGGATCTGTGCGGCTCAGTACGGTGGAGCCATGTTCCTTTTTCCCCCCGTTGCGATTCCCGATATCTGGCATGATCCACGTTTCGATTTCGCAGCAACTCTCGAAGAGCGATTGCTCGCGGCGACGTGTCGATACAGTCAGAGTCGGCATGTTGCGATCGTCAGCCCTCTTCCGCCTGGCCCCGCCTGGCGTCAGATCGCCAGGGAATACGGTAAACAGTGGGTCCATGTTCCTCTAAGCCAGTTCAATGAAGTGACGCTTGAGCAGATGCGATTGGTTCATGTTCTGAATGGTCATGAGGTTCGAAGCTACGCGGATCAGTTCATCCGACGTCACTGATGCGGGCGGCGGCGGGAGTTAAATTTCTGAACAAATCACTCGACCTGACGTGTACAAATGGGCTCAAATATGCACGCTAAGCAAAGATGGATTTGTCATGCGAGTCACCAACTCTGAACTGCCCGCATTGGTAGACAGCAGATGTGCCTGACATGGGATAAGCGTCCATGGGTTTTAAAAGTCAATGGTTGTTCAGGAGTGCGTCATGGATCGCATCGAGTTGTTCTCAAATCTAGTTGCCCTTGCCGCATCGGACGGCAAGTTCACCCCACAAGAAATTGAGTATCTAGCCATCAAGGCAGAGACTTGGGGAATTGAATCAGATGATGTGGACTCCGTTTTGATAGGCATGCAGGAGTCGACGTTGGAGGTGACGGTCCCACCGACTCGTCGCGAACGTGTGGAGTTGCTGACAGAAATGATACGAATGATGGCGATCGATGGTGACTTGGCCGAAAGTGAGAAAAATATCTGTGCCACAGTTTCCGCAACCATGGAATTCACTTCGCAGGAATTCAATGAAATTCTCGATCAGCTCTTGAATCGCTAATGAGGCAGCTTGTCTTGGGTCAGTCGACCATCCACTTGCCTCCAGATGTGCCGCGGATTATCCGACTGCAATTCGGGTGGAAGCAGAGTTTCCGGGAAGTTTTGATAACAGGTGGGACGTGCGAATCGCTCGATCGCACGGGTGCCAATCGAGGTTCCCTGGCCATCGAAGGACGCTGGGTAAGGTCCTCCGTGTTGGGTCGCGTTGCCAATCGGGACACCTGTTGGAAAGTCGTTCCAGACAATACGTCCGAACTTTGCCGTCCAATCTGATAGCCACTGGGCTGCCAGCGTTTGCTCGGCAGGATCGGCGTGAAGGCTCAACGTCAGGCCTCCCGGGAGTGTATTTGTGATGGCCTTCATCTCCTCGAGGTCTTTGCAGCCGACCAGAATACAAACCGGGCCAAAGGCCTCGGTCCATTTCGCACCGCACCTTAGGACCTCGGCCGCGGTCACTTGGTAAAGGTGGAGACTGGGGGGAGACGCATCGAATTCCGACTTGGGTTCGTCCTTCGTTTGCAATGGGAAAATCTGTCTTGCATCGAGTTGAACCCGATACTGTTCCGTTGCCTCAGCGAACTGAGAGGCGACGCTCGTATTAAGTAGAGGCTGTTGAGGAGCAAGGGAGGCGGCAGTTAACAGTTCTTGGGTCCACTGTTCCGTCTCTCGACATTTGACATAAAAGACGAAACCCGGGCGCGTGCACATTTGCCCGTTTCCGATGGTCAGGCTTGCCAGCAGGTTTTTCGTAAAGTCGGACGTGTTTCTCCGAAAGATGGCCGGGAAGGCGAGGGTGGGATTAAGACTGCCGAGCTCGGCGAAGAATGGAATGGGTTCGGTTCTTTTTTGCGTCAAAGCCCAAAGAGATTTGCCGCCGCGTAGCGAGCCCGTGAAGCCAATGGCACGAATCGACGGGTGCTGGACCAATGCCTCACCCACCCGGTTTTGTGTTCCTTGAACAAGGGAAAAAATTCCCTCCGGTAAGTTCTTGCTGCGAATCACGTCTTGGACACAGCGTCCCAGAAGTTCGCAGGTCCCCGGATGGCCCGGATGTCCTTTGACCACAACGGGGCAACCCGCAGCCCATGCGGAGACGACATCATTGCCGATCACGGAAATGGCGAACGGAAAATTACTTGCTCCGAAGACGCCAACGGGGCCCACGGGCCGAAGCATCCGTCTCAGGTCGGGTTGGGGAGGACCTGCTTGGTTAGCCTTCCTCTGATCGATAATCGCATCCACCCAACTGCCTTCTTCCACCAAATTGGCGAAGACTCCCAGTTGAAACAGGCTTCGGTCCAACTCCATTGTGAGCCTTGGTTCTGGGTAGCCGGTTTCCAGACTTGCACGGTTAAGTAACGTTTCGCGAGATGCGTTTACTCGTTGAGCAAGTTCTCGGAGAAACTTGGACTTGACATCCGGGGAGGCAGTGGCCCAAAAACCGGACGCGTCGCGTGCAAGGCAGACCGCCCGATCCACTTCGCCTTCGCTCGCATTGCGAAAAAAAGGCGCCATGGGCTCGCCCGAAAACGCCGAGGTTGCTCGATATTTCTCATCGCCATGATCGGAGAGTTGTTGTCCGATGATCTGAGAACCCGTCAGACTATCCATTGCAGATTGCTTGCCAAAAGTTCGAAAGTAAATCAGTTTGTCGTCGGGCAGATCGCGTCCGCCCTGATGGTGGACACGATCGTATCAAGGTGGTCGCTGAACCGCATCTCGGGTCGTCAGAAATTTCGTGTCTGTTATTTTTCCGGCTGGATAGAGTAGTTGCTTAACGCATTCAGTGAGGGTGCGATCATTCGCGAGGGATGTTTGGCGGAAATGCTGAGGTCCGCAACCTCGGCAGGTGCTCATGCACGATGGGAAGGGGCGATTTAGGCGATGCGGGGAGGATTGTCGGGTGGGGGCGATCTTATCGATTGCTTGGAAGGAGCAATCGCTGAAGTCACGATCCCGCAACAAAATTGGGAGATCATTGGTTCCGGATACACGACTCATGTTGGATCGGTTAAGATACTCAGCTTGAACGACAGTTCAAAAATATGGGCTTTCGGGAACGTCGGCGGCTTCTTTTTTCGAACCGTTCCTGGTGACAGGGTTTGTCCGAAACAGTGATTGGTCACGTTGTGGGCAGACGATCACGGGGGGCGATGAGTTTTGAGTTCGATTGAAAATCTTAGCCGTGATGACCGAGGTGATCTGCCATTTCAGCGTTTTAAAAACTTGACGTTGGAAAGGCTTGAAACTCATCGATATGCGTAAGGATAATGGATGTTTCCCAATCGAAAGATCTTTTTTCGTGGGCTATGCCTCTTACTCACTCTGGGGTTTGTCGGTCTGGGGTTCACACCCTCGGTCTCCAAGGCAGAGGAACCAGTCCAGCAATTTTTAAATGAATTGCGTAACCAGGGCTACTATGACGAGGCTCTGGTTTATCTCAAGGACATGGAGACGAGCCCCATCGCGCCGGTGACTTTCAAGGACATCGTCACCTATGAGAGGGCCAAGACTTTACTGGCAAGTCTTGCCGTGGTTCGCGAGCGGGTGAAACTCGAGTCAATTCTTGATTCGGCTGAGCAAAGTCTCGATCTGTTCATCACTGAACATCGAACGCACCCACTCATGGGTGAGGCGACCGAGTTGTTTGCGAATCTCCTGATCAAGCGCGCCGAACTCAATCAGGAACAGGTTGATGATGAGGGCGTAGCCGAGGGGATCAAGCAGTCCTTGCTTGCGGATTCACGGAAACAATTGAAGAAAGCGAATGAGATTTTTGGCAACGTTCGCGAGGACATCAAACAAAAGATTCTTCGTATCGATTCAAAGACGACGGATCCTCAGTTGAAAACCATGCTCGGCGAATATCGCGTTCGTTACATGCAGGTCCGATTGAATCTTCCACAAACGACCTTGCTGCTCGCGGGGACTTATCCTGAGGGCGCACCCGAAAGAGAGAAGCTACTCACGGAGGCGGTCGACGAATTTACAGGTGTGCGGAAAGCCTATCAGGCTTTTCAGGGTACGTTTTTCCTGGCAACCCTTGGTCTGGCCGAGGGGTATGCAAAAAAGGGCAATATCGATGATGCCTTGCTTTACCTCGAAGATATTTTTGAATTGCCACAGGCGGCCGAACTGCGCGACCTCAAGCGACGGGCCGTGGTCATCGCGCTTCCATGCTGGCGTGCTCAGGATTCTTTGAACTACAAAGAAATCCTCCCCAAATTTGAAGCCACTGTGGGGACATTATTGCCCTCGGAAATGCGTGACATTGCTTGGCTTGAGTTGCAACTCGAACTGGCGGGAATGTATCGCGAGGCATTTGAAGAACTTGATGCAAAGGCGACAAAGAGTCCTGAAGAAACGCAACAAGCATCACTTTATGAGAGACGGGCGGAAGAACTCGTTCGCGAACTGACCAAGAACAACAGCCCGTTGAAGATCGATGCTCAGAAATTATTGGCGAGCTGGGGACTTGCTAAACCGCCGGTAGAAACGGGCGGCGAGGCTCCCACCAATTTTCTGCAGGCTCGTGATAAAGGCGTGGCGGTCCTGACGGATTATGATACCGCTCGAGTGGCGGCTGAAACTCTTCGAGTCGAACTTCAGACCACCAACGATCCAGACCGCAGGGCCGAATTAGAAACTCAGTTGAGGTCAACCGAGCAGGTATTGCGGACCGCTCCAATCCAGGCCATGAGTTACTTCGAAATGGCTTTGGGAATGACCGATGGGGACACGCCACAAGATGATCTCGCGGTCATTCGACGTTACATGGCTTACCTGTACTACGTCCAGCAACGTTATTACAGCGCTGGGGTTTTGGGAGCGTTTCAGCTGAGGACCAACCCTAACGCGTCCGGGGCTCAGTCGAGTGCATCGATCGCCCTGAACGCTTACTGGTCCCTGTATCAAGCTGCGGACGCCGAGAATCGAGACTTTGAGTTGGCCCAATTGCAGAACGTTGCCGACTTGACCTTGAAGTACTTTCCCGAGACTGCAGAGGCGATCAAGGCCGCCAACGTCATGTCGTTTTTAAGTTTGTCGAAGAAAGATCTTGAGGGGGCACGCGGTTATCTGGAGCAGATTCCGAATAGCGCTCCTGAGCGACGTCGGGCAGAATTGAGCATCGGTACTCAATTGTGGTCCGATTATCTCGCTAGAAAGTTCGAGTTGGAGAAGTCGAGGCGAGCGGGCGCGCTGCAGGATGCTGCTTATCAGAATGAGTTGGCCATGTTGCAGCCTGTGATCGACGAAGCCCGCCAGTACCTTGAGAAAGGTGTTGGGGAATTGACGTCGGGTGAAATGGATAGTTCGACGGTCAACGCGGTTCTCGCCATGTGTCAGTTGTACCTGACGGTTCAGAATGCTCCAGCCGCGGTGGCATTGCTGGAGCGGCCGGAAGCGGGCTTGCTTGCATTGGTTGATGCGAAGCATGCATCGGTACAGAGTGTCGACCTGACAAGTAATGTCTACAGGACCGCCCTCCGGGCCTACATTGCGGGCTTGGCCGGTACCGCCAACAAGGCCGATCAGGTCGCAAAAGCGCGGCAGATCATGCGGGTGCTTAATCAATCTCTGGGGGCTGATGCATCAGGCCAGAAGCGTTTGATTGCCCTGTATGTCGACCTGGTTTCTGATCTGAAGGACCAAATGGAATCGCTGGGGCAACCTGCTCAGCGTCTAGCGTTTGGTGAGGGCGTCGCGTCGTTTCTGGAAGAGGTTCAATCGACCACCAAGGATCCCAACCTTTTGATTTGGTCGGCAGAGACAATGATCAGCGTGGCAGAGACCTTTAAGCAGGACAAAATGAACACGCAGGCGAAGGCCTTGTTCACCAAAGCGGATAAGGTTTTAACGGCGGTGTCTCAGGGGAATTCTGAATCGAGTCTCGCGCGGCGAGCGAAAGTTCAGCAGGCACGGGTCAAAAAGAACCTGGGACTTTATCCCGATGCAATCCGGATGTTTGCTGAAATACTTTCGGCGAATCCGAATTTCGTAACGGTTCAGGTGGATGCAGCAGACACCTATCACCAGTGGGGACGAGCTGAGCGGTCGACAAGTAAAATTGCGTCCGCGCTCGCGGGTGGCGAACCTTTTGATAACCCAAAGACCAAACGTCAGGAAAACGCCATTTGGGGATGGGGCAAGTTGGCACAGGTCACGGCTCGGGACAGTAAGTTTCGAGACACATTTCTTCAGGCCAGATTCAACTTGGCGTACGGTCGAATGGAATACGCGTTGTTGGAAAAATCTGATAACCAATTGGCCCGCGCGAAGCGCGACATCTTGGCGACGGCGCAGATTGTCCCGGATTACGGGTCGAAATCATGGAAAGCAAAATACGACGCGCTGATGAAAGCGCTTCAGAAGGAACTGGGCGAACCTCAAACGGGTTTGCCGAAATCCTAGACAGCTCTGTCGAGTGTCTGTGGGTCGTTTTGGCAAATGCACTTACATGAGTATTACGCGTGCATATTGAGAGGAATTTTATGACAGGTTTTCACTGGCAGATGAACAGAGCCGGACTGGCTTTGCTAGTGCTCGTGTTGGGTGGGGCGATTGCGGACGCACAGTCCGACCGGGTTTTTCCCAAAGAGGGTCGGACGCTGACAGGTGCGATCAGTAAAGTTTCTGCAAAGGGAATCACGATTGAGACCGGGGGCCGGGAAGTTGAGGTTCCTGCCACCGAAATCAAAATGGTTAATTTCGGGACTGAGTCCCGTGAAATTACGACGGCCCGACGTGCCATTTCCGAGGAACGATTAAACAACGCGTTGCAAATTCTGGAGTCGATTGATAGTGGTCAACTGGATCCTCCCGCACTCGCTCTGGACGTGGATTACCTGACTGCGTATTGCATGGTCAAAATGGCATTATCTGGGGAGCGTGGAACACTGGGCCAGGCAACCGGTGTGCTGACCGACTTTTTGGAAAAGGGTGGTGAAAGCTATCATTACACCAACGCCGTTGAACTCCTCGGGGACCTGTTGCTGGCACGCGGGGTCTATGATCAGGCCGAAGCTCAGTACCAACGGCTTGTCTCGACACCTTGGCCGGACGTTCAGCAGATCGGTCGATTGAAGGTGGGACGCATGCAGGAGTTGCAAGGGAAGTACAGTGAGGCCTTGAAAAATTACCAAGCGGTGCAGCAAGTCGAATCCACTACGGCCGAAAGCCGTCAGTCAAAACTCGAGGCGCAGGTTGGGCAGGCACGCTGCCAAGCCTTCGGGGGTGATTTCGAATCTGGGATTGCGACGCTTAATCAGATGATTGTGGAAGAAAGCAGCACCAACGGCCGGCTGTTTGGTCAAATTTACAACGCCCTCGGAAATTGCTACGTTGCCGCCAAGCAACCCAAGCAGGCGATCAACGCCTTTCTTCATACCGACCTTTTGTTTTACCAGGACCCTGAGCAACACGCAGAGGCCCTGTATCGACTTGGTGAGTTGTTCAATTCTATGAGCAAGTTTGAGGAGTCAGCTGAGGCTCGCGAAAAACTCAAGAGTCGGTATGGAACCAGTCCGTGGGCAAAAAAATAATGATGCGATGTCTGAGTGAGGGTGACCATTGAACACAAGGTGGTGTGGTGTCGATCATTCCGATAGAATGTCCGCGGTCGTCGAATTAGCCCCCTCATCTCGCTTGGCGCGAGGGTGAGGCGTGGTTTTGTCGGGTAAGCTCTGTTGTTCGATGGAGCGAAGTGTTGAATGCCCAGCAAGCAGCCAAGTTTCAAGAATTTTCGAAATCAAACGTGCCAACAGGCACAGGCCTTAGAAGCCAACCAACCTCTTCTACTGAGATACAGATCATCTGGAGTTAAACGGCATGGAACGACTCATGGGAAAACAATCCCGTACCCGCCTGTTTTGGGTATTGGTCATGATGTTTTTGGCAATCGGTGCTGTCGCAACACTTTCGAATCCAATCACCCTGTCGGCACAGGAAGGTGGCGATGCGGCTGCTGCAGCGGATGGGGGAGCTGATGCTGGCGCTGCAGCCGAAGAAGGCGAGAATGAAGGCGGCTCCAGCGCGTCCCAACCGCCGTCGAATGCCTTGTATTGGTTGCTGGACTCACTTGGACCTCTTTACATCATTGTGTTCTTGCTGTTGTCGTTCATCTTTGTCGCTTTGTGTGTGATGAACTTGTTGACTGCTCGACGAGATGGCATGTGCCCCATGCACTTGATTGAAGGTTTCGAAACCTGCCTGAATGAGCAGCAGTATCAAGAGGCTTACGAGATGGCCAAGAGTGATGAGTCGATTCTTGGCAACGTTTTGTCAGCCGGGTTGGCCAAGCTTTCCACGGGTTACGATGAGGCCATTGAAGCCATGCAGGAAGTTGGCGAAGAGGAAGACATGAAGTTGGAGCATCGGCTCAGCTACATCAATCTTATCGCACAGATTAGTCCGATGGTCGGTCTATTTGGGACGGTTCACGGTATGATCGCCGCATTTTATGAAATCGCGGTCGGTGGCGCTACTCCCGATCCGAACAAGCTTGCCGATGGTATCTCGAAGGCCTTATTGACTACGCTGATAGGACTCTTCGTTGCAATACCGGCATTGGCCGTATTTCGAATTTTGCGGAATCGTGTGCAGCGAATGATGCTTGAGATTGGCATTACGAGTGAAGGTCTGATGAGCCGTTTTCAGTCCGCTTCGCCCAAAAAGGCTCCGTAAGCGGTTGGTCGATTCGACGACTGACGATCGCATTTTGGAAACCGTCCAAACAGCTGAGAATCGCGAATGAAGTTTAAGCAGGTTGCCGATACCGGAGATGATTCAGCCGATCTGACCCCGATGATCGACATGACGTTTCAGTTGATCGCGTTTTTCATGGTGCTGATCAACTTCACCAATGCTGAAGCGAGCGATGAAATTAAATTGCCGGACAGTGATTTGGCTCGCCCGCCCGAAACCATTCCCGACTTCCGCTTGCTGCTGGGGGTTGAGAGCAACGGTAAAATTATTGCGGGCGGACGGATTATCGATAAAGCATCCCTACTCAAACCTACCCTTGATCGTGAAATCGACAATGCCAGGGGCATGCGGGTGGAGCGGACTAAGATCAAGGTGATCATTCGGGCCCACCGAGATGCGAAAATGGGTCAGGTTCAGGAAGTGATGCAAGCTTGCCGAGATGTGGGACTCGAAGACTTTACTTTTAGAGTCAAGGAACGCCCCCGTCGATCGTCTGGGGGTCGCTTCGGATAGGAACCCAGGACCCGAGATCGCGTTGCCATTCGGATGCACAAGCACCGAAGTTTCACCTTCAAGTTAAACTGTATCTGCCATGAAGATTCGAAAAATCGGGACGGCCGAAGAGAAAATTGAGCTGCAAATGACACCGATGATCGACATCGTGTTTCAGCTACTGGTATTCTTCGTGATGACATTCAAAGTCGTGGTTCGTGAGGGTGATTTCAACATTCGAATGCCGGCCGCGTCAGCGGCTTCGAGTGCGGTGGAGGACTTCAATGTTCCCATCAAGGTTCAGCTCAAGGCCGGGCTCGGCGGGACGATTTCGGACATCATCATTGATGATCAGGAAAGTCTTCGTGAGGCAGCGGCGAACAAGAATCAGATGTACGAACTGCTTAGCCTCCGTGTTGCCGAATACAAGGAGGAGACGAGCGTGGGAGATTTTGCTTCGGAATTGGAAGTGGAGTTCGACACCGATTACGATCTGCGATACGAGGAGCAGATTCGCGCGATTACGGCCGTTTCGGGTCGCTATGACGCCGAAGACAACCTGATCAAGTTGGCTGATAAGATCAAATTTAAAGACACCACGAACTAGGCATTGGCGATTTGCCGACTTCGATTTGCCCGAAGGGTACTCTTAGGGGCTTCCCGCACGTCGGTGTTTCACGAATAAAATCCGCGAGAATTTCGTTGCGGAGATCGTCCTCATTTTTCTTCCGATTCTAGATTGCTTGGCACCGCGGTCTCCAAATTAGATTTTCGTTGTCTGGTTTTGCGTGCATTTCTGCCCCCTTAAATGCATGTCAGTGGAGTGCTTTGTTTTCCTGAACGCTTGCTCCATTGTGCCGCGGTTGTTTTTTGGATCGCTTCTTCTCTCAAATCGGCAATGCGTATAACGTGTGCGAGCCGGTTGGATCCGCGAACGGAGTTGGGCCGGTCGTCTGGACAATCCTGTTTTCGTCTGGACACTAAGAGAATGGCAAGCGGAATCGATTTGACTCCCTCGACCACGCGTCTGAGGTCGACACGGGTTCATGGATCGACCGTATTCGCGCTGTTCCGCGGAATCGCGAGCAGGATAAGACCTGATCGAACTCAGGGAATTTTTCGCATGGCCGCGGATCGTGGTACCGCCTTGGAGTATGGTACAGCCTTGGAGTAGTAGAGCAGGGAGCGAGACGACCATGACCTCATGGGTGGTATTCAGTGATCTTGATGGGTGTTTTCTTAACGAAGACTATACCTACCAAGAGAGCTTGCCGGCCCTTGAGTCCCTTCGGAAGCACAAGATTCCTTTGGTGCTCGTGTCGAGTAAGACGGAAGCCGAGATCGGCTGGTTGGTTCTCGAACTAGGATTGAAATCGCCATTCGTCTGTGAAAACGGTGGAGTGATCTGCTGGAATCGAGGTTCGGATTCAATCCATGAGCGCCGGACCATTCTTGGGCGATCTCGTGTCCAGATTCTCGAATTTTTGTCGACATTGAAGCCCGAGTTTTCGTTTCGGTCGTTTGCCGATTTAGGTGTGGATGGCATCTCTGAGTTGACGGGGCTGGATGCTGTCCAGGCAGGTCGTGCCGCAGAACGCCAGACGAATGAGCCTTTGGTCTGGGATGACGACCCTGTTCGTCTCGAAGCGTTCCAACAACGCATTGATCAGGAAGGATTGACGCTGACTCGCGGTGGACGTTTCTGGCACATCGCTGGAAAAGTCAATAAAGGGACAGGCCTTCGTCATGTGGTCGACCACTGGGAAGCCATTCCCAAGGTGGCTCGAACCATGGGCATTGGCGATAGTCCGATCGATCAACCGCTATTGGAAAACGCAGATGTTGCGGTCGTAATTCCACGCCCCTCCGGAGAAATCCTTATTCAAATCCAACACTCGCAGCTCGTCGTCGCTTCGGTTCCCGGTGCCCGGGGGTGGGCAGAAGCAATTTTCCAAGTTCTCGACGGATCCACACGGGACGAGGTAAACCATGGCTGATTTCGCGCAACACGGTGTCATAGGAACGCTTCATAATCTCCGGCATCGGAGTACCGAGGAATTGGAAGCGGAGTTGCTCAGGCATGCCCCCGAAACACCGATGAGCCTTGTTTTGCCCTGTCTGTACTCAGAACTTGAGGGGGATGCCCTGACGGGGATTGTCGATAAGCTCGCCAAGGTACCCTATCTCGAGGAAATCATCATTGGCCTTGATGCCGCGGATCGCGAGCAATTTGAGCGGGCGAGGGATTTCTTTTCAAAACTCCCCCAACGGCACTCCATTCTTTGGAATGATGGGCCACGCCTACTGGAGATTGACCGTCGTTTGACGACCGAAAATCTGTCGCCATTGGAACGTGGAAAGGGCCGTAATGTCTGGTACTGCCTCGGCTACTTTTTGGCCTCTGCCCGTTCCAAGGTGGTGGCATTACACGACTGCGATATCTTGACCTATGAGCGTGATATGCCAGCGCGTCTGTTTTACCCGCTTGTGCACCCGGACATGGACTACGTGTTCTGCAAAGGGTATTACTACCGGGCCGCACAGGGGAGATTGAATGGTCGCGTTTTTCGATTGCTCGTGACTCCCCTGATTCAGGCCCTGCAGAAGACGACCGGAAACAACGAATACCTTGCTTACATGGGGAGCTTTCGTTACGCGTTGTCCGGTGAGTTTTCGATGCGATCTGAAGTGGTGACCAGCTTGAGGATTCCAAGTGATTGGGGCCTTGAGATCGGAACGCTTTCCGAAGTCTATCGAAACTATTCCCCTCATCGGATCTGCCAGGTCGACATCGCGGATGTCTATGATCACAAGCATCAGGATCTATCTCCTGAAGATTCAAAGCGCGGACTCAATCGAATGAGCATTGACATCTGTAAAGCATTGATTCGTAAACTCGCCGTTTCGGGAGTCGTTTTCAGTCAGGAAACCTTCCGAACTCTGAAGGCCTGTTATTATCGGACCGCCTTGGATCTTGTTGATCACTACTACAGCGACGCCGTTTTGTCGGGGCTTACGTTGGATCGCCATCAGGAAGAAAAGACGGTGGAACTGTTTGCCCAGAACCTCATTTCGGCGGGCGAAGATTTCATGGCCAACCCCCAGCAAACTCCCTTCATGCCAAGTTGGTCCCGTGTGGTCTCTGCCGTTCCGGATATCTACTCGCAGTTGCGTGACGCGGTCGAGTTGGACCGCGAGGAATAAGGTGGTGCGGACCTTCTTGTTGACGAAGGCTTCACCTTTGACATGACGCCGGATAGGACTCTTGATCTTACGACCGATTTTAAATCAGACAGGTTTGGCTGAGTTTGTAATCCACAGGGTGCGGTAGGGTTTGACCGCCCACGCTCTCTGATAACTTTCAACAACCGACTCTCGGAGCAGGTCCCTCCAGACCTGATTCTTGATGAGGTTGAGTTCGGTCACTTCAAGAATCTGCTCTTCATTGGTGAGATTGCTGACGCAGAAAATGCTCTGCTGTCGATCCCGGCTTTGGCGCCAGAAGCCGAAGAAACACTCCCTGAGTTGAAGCGTGAACTGGGTGGCGTGTGGGTGAAAGGCCGGCTGCGCGGAGCGGATCTGGATTCGGCGAATCAACTCTCGGTAGATCTTTCCTTGGGGTGATGTTGCGTCCTTGAGGTGCTCTTCAAGTTCCGCCAGGTCCCATGACTTGCGGTTGATGGATCGGTATCGTTTCGTGTCCTGCAATCCTTCGTAATCATTGGGAGTTGCCAACAGGCTGTGGATGTAAAATGCCGGAATTCCTTCGAGGCTCATCATGATGGTTTGTGAGCAAATGAAGCGTTCCGCTTGATATTCGTCTGGTCCCGCCGAAGTACCCTGCATCGCATCGAAGAGCGAAATGTTCAATTCGTACGCTTTTTCCTCGCCTCCTGGCAAACTGCGTCGTGAGATCTTGCCGCCGAAACTCTCGATGGTCGTCACCAGTTCGTGTTGTTCCTCATCAGATAACAGTCCCTCGGCAGGACGCATTCCGATGCCGTCATGCGAAGCGGTGAAATTCAGGTAGGTGCATGACGGTGGGGCAGGGGGCATGCTCATCATCCAGGTCTTCAGGTGGCACGAGGTGCCGGTCAACAAAGCGTGGGCGAGCAGTGGTGCAAGGCTGAAGTTGTAAACCACGTGAGCTTCATTGCAGTTCCCAAAGTAGGAGAGGTTCTCTTGATTTGGGACATTGGTTTCAGTGATGAGTAGGGTGCCCGGAGCGAATTGATCGAGGAGCAGGCGTATCAATCGAACAACCGCATGCGTCTCTTCCGCGTGAATGCACGAATGGTCAGGCTTTTTCCAGAGATAGGCAACGGCATCCAGTCGCAGTATCGAAATGCCGGCGTCAAGGTAATGCCTTATGACTTTCAGGATTTCAATCAGGACCCTTGGATCGGCAAAATTCAAATCCACCTGATCATGGCTGAAAGTGCACCAGACATGACTCAGGCCACGTTGCGTTTCGACCTCTGCGAGTAAAGGCGACGTCCGAGGCCTTACCACTTGGGAGTAATCATTGGAGGGGTCGGCTTCGATGAAAAAACCTTCCCCTGGGGATTTTCCGTCGAGGAAGTTTTTAAACCAGTTACTTTCGGAAGAAATGTGATTGAGGACGAGATCTGCCATCAAGCGATATCGTTTCGAGATTTCGGCAATGTTTTGCCAGTCCCCAAGCTCTGGATTGACTTCCAGATAATCGATGATCGAAAAACCATCATCAGAACTGTACGGAAAGAAAGGGAGGACGTGAACGCCGTTGATCGCCTTGCCAATATCACGATCCAGAAAGGACTTGAGGGTTTTGAGCGGAGCCTCATTGGGTTCCGTGATGCTATTGCCGTAAGTGATCAGGACGCTATCTTTTTCCGACCAGTACTCCACTTCAGACTCGGTCGGGCTCAAGCCGTCAAAGACCGCTTTAACGTCCGAGATTAGCGAGTCGACGTCAAACTGCGGATAGAGCAGGCGAAGGAATTCGGTCAGGCCACAATCAAATTCATTTTGATCAGGTTTGCCTTTCATCTGGGAATATCCGAGTCGCAGGGGAGTCGATTGAATCAGTGCGGGCTTGAAAAACAAGTTGGAATTGCGTGTTGGTTTTTAGTTTACCTTGATCATTCGCCGCACCTAGGCCCTCGGGTGAAAACGGTGGTGGACCCTCTTCAGGCGGGTTTGATCAACATGCGTGTAGATTTGGGTGGTCGCAATACTTGCATGGCCCAGCATCTCCTGAACTTGCCTGAGGTCGGCTCCACCGGCAAGCAGATGTGTGGCAAAACTGTGCCTCATGGTGTGGGGGCTGATACTGGCAGGTGCACCGCAGATCAGTGCGTACTTCTTTACGAGTTCCCAGATGGCCTCGCGGCGTAAGCGACGCCCCGAGCGACTCAGGAATACCCAAGGGGGCTCGTCCTGACGTTGAGCCAGCAATTTGGGGCGTTGTTCAGACATGTATTCCTGAATCGCCGTGATTGCTTCTCGGTTTATCGGAACGAGCCGCTGTTTGCTCCCTTTGCCATGACAGAGCAGGTAACGTTCGTCGAGATGAAGATCCTCGACACGCAGGCCTGATATCTCCGAAGCTCGGCAACCGGTTGCATACATCGTTTCCAGCAGTGCTTTGTCTCTCGCGTAGAAAGTATGCCGCGGGCGTGGCGCCTTTAGAAAACGATCGACCATGTCCGGTGAAAGGACTGAGGGGATGCGTTCCCAGAGTTTCTGGCTCCCCAGCAGCTCTGCAAGGTTGTCTTTCAACAGGCCTTCCAGCTGGAGGTATCTGAAGAACATTCGGAGGGAAACGATGTGACGCGCGAGGCTAGAAGGAGCGAGCTTGAAACCATTGAGCCAGGCCACATAGTCGCTCAGGTCGCGAATGGTCAGCTGGGAGATACTCCTTGCATCGAGCCATTCGGAGAATCTGCGCAGATCACGGGAATAGGCTTCAACCGTGTGTGCGGACAGGTGACATTCGGTTCGCAAGTAATGATCGAACGATTCGAAGAGGCGCTCGGTGGTTCGATTCTGCGCTTGACCACGCAGCGAAAGCAGTTTGTCCCGTAAATTGACCATGGGCGAAAAGCTTGTAGAGTCTCTGACTTTTAGGGAACACCTCGGTGTGACCGGAGTAAGGACAGGCCCGCGCGAAGGGCCCCTTTCAGGGGACACGCTTCCATTCTCAACCTGACCTTCAAGCGTCTTTCCTGCTGACGCCCTGTTTGGATTCGGCACGACTTTCCGCCTGTGGCCAATGGAACCGCAGGGTGAGGGTTGTAACGGTCAGAGAATCCAGTGAGTCTTGGGTGCGAGCGTTGATGGGGCGTTTCTCGACACACTGCCGCGGCTAAGGGGGAAGTTTTTTTAATTTTCGTTGCAGGGTTCGGCGAGGGATGTCCAGATGCCTTGCCGCTTCCGAGATATTGCCACCGCAGTCGGAGAGAACTCTCTGGATGTGTTCCCACTCCGCCCCCGCCAGCGACTGCGGCGCGTAATCGGGTTGTTTTTGACGATTGGGTTCTTCGTAAGGTCGAAACGCCGCCAGGATCTCATCGGCGTCAGCCGGTTTCGTAACGTAGTTGGTCGCTCCCAATTTCAAGGCTTCGACAGCATTGGCGATACTCCCGTAACCGGTGAGCAAGACAATGTCGGTTTCAGGACTGATCTGCTTGACCACCTGGAGCAATTCCAATCCGTTCTGACCGGGCATTTTCAGATCAATGATGGCGCGGCCGGGTGGGCTCTGCTCGACGGCGGTCACCGCTTCTTCGAACCCTGACGCAACTTGGACCGAGTAGCCTCGATCCTGTAATGCTCGCGACATACGGTTTCGGAGGATTTCGTCGTCATCAACAATCAGGATTGATTTCATGTTCGGAGAATTCATTGAGTTAGGTGACTTTCCGCATGAGCGGAACATTCAGTTGGCAACATCGATCAGACGTGTGGAGGCAAATGTTGAGGGGCAGACGGTGTTGAATGATGAGCCATATTGGAGGGTGCTTGGTGTTGGAGGGTGCTTGGTGTGACAGAGGAGATCTGATGTTGCATTACACGTCAGGATTGTCATTGTGGGTCCGCGAAGTTTCAGGAATTCCGACCTTCGCTTTGCTGCTGTTTGCATCGAACGGAAGGTGAACATTGACTTGAGTGCCCTGCTGGACGGCGGACTCAACCTCAAGTCGTCCCCCGAGGCGTTCGATTGTATTTCGGGCGAGAAAGACGCCAAGGCCCATCCCTTCGCCCGGTTCCTTCGTGGTGAAAAATGGTTCGCTTAGCCGTCGGAGGACTTCTTCGGACATCCCCTGTCCGCGATCTCGAATGGAAAGAATCAGTTCGCCCGCATGAACTCGGCCCTCAAAGAGCACACTGACTCCTTGAGGCGAAGCATCGAGGGCATTTTTGACCAGGCCCCGAATGGCTTGCGCCAAACCTCTCACCGGGATCGTCAGCATGATATTTTGAAGTTCCAATGGGATTTGCGACCTGACGCGGGTTGCATCCGAAAGGCCTGCAATCACTTCCTGCATTAGTTCTTGACCGTTGGCACCCTGGATCGCTTCACCAACAGAAAGCCCGGCGTCGCTTGACATTTGATCCAAGATGCTGCGGCAACGATCCAGCTCACCACGAATCAGGGAAACATCCTCAAGCCAGCCCTTCGGGACCTCTGCCGAACTCAGTTGTTTTTCAAATTCTCTGGCGACAACCGCGATGGTCGACAGCGGGGTGGCAAGCTCGTGTGCTGCACCCGCTGCCAAGGTTCCAAGTGCCTCCAACTTATCGCTTCGCGCTCTCTGGCTTTCTGCTTGTCGAACCCGGGATTCCTGTCTGCGGACTTCGTCTTGAAGCCGGGAAGTGAAGTGAACGATGACTGAACCGCATGCGACGAAAGCGAGGAACAGGCCCCATTGAGGAAGCGAAATTGAGTTCGATTCTGAAACCGGCGCAAGTGCGGAGCTGGTTTCCAGAATCGGAAGAGGTTGGTGGGCCCAAATCAGGAGGACGAAGCAGAGAATCGCCAACAGTTTCAGGCCCCATGCGGCTGCGCGATGCAACACAAAGGCACACAGGCTCAAATTGACGAAAAAGAAAACAGCAAAGGGGTTGGTTGGCCCGCCGGTGAAGTACAGCAGAGCGGTCAGCAGGATGAGGTCCAACGCCATGACCGCAGTCAGGATGGTCGATTCTTGAAACTCCGAGTCATGCTGCGGATTCATCCGTCCTCGAGCAACGAACCAGCCTCCAAAGGCCAGATTGGAAATCGATGTGAGTGTCAGTACAGAGAATAATGAAAGGAGGGGAAGCTCGATGTCCAAGATCATCCAGACGGATCCGATCGTGATGAGTTGGCCAATCACGGCAACCCAGCGAAGGCGAATCAACCAAGGGGTATTAACGACAAAACGTTGCTGCCAGGGAAGACCTGGGATGGCAACGGGAACAGGCCCAAAGTTGAAGCTTCGACGCCCAATTTTTTCTCGGGGAGTTCTCAACATGCAAGGGTGACCAATTGGCAAACAGGAGACTACAATTCTGTGGAGCGCGTTAACTTTGTTGTGGTCATGAAACCGCGACGAACTCGCTAGACTTGACTGAGGTCTGAAAATCGGGTGAAGCTTTCGGGCTCACACAAGAGAAATTGGCGATCGGCGTACAGGTTAATTATGCAATCTAAGCCCACAGACGGTTCTGGTTTTACCAAAGAAACCTCGGATTCGGAGGTGATTTCATCTGCGAAAAAAGTGTTCCCGCAGCCATCACCGCCACTTTACCTCAGTTCTAAAGGGCTTTCGATTGCGTTGGTGTTCATGATTTTGACACCCGTCTGTCTGGTTGCGGCCGCCGTCACAATGTTTCCAACTCTCGATCAACGTGAACTCCCTGTCTCCATTTTATTGGATGGCTACCACTACCCCGAAGAAGTTCAGGCCTCGGTCGATGCGTTCAACGCGAAAAAAGGCGAAGTCCTTGAGCCATTTTTAACGGTTCGTAATGATGGCGACGAACCGTTGAGCAGCCTGTTCGTGACGGTCAACAAACGTTTCGTTTTTCACGCGTCTGAGCCTCTTGCTCCGGGGGACACTCGAGATTTTTACTTGAGCCGGCTACAGGAACCCGATGGTTCGATGTTTTGGCCTAATCTTTACGATGTTCGAAGGGTGATTGTTAAGGCCCGTCTACCCTCGAAAAAACAAGCGATCTTTCAGGCCGATTGGGCGTCCTTGGTCACGAAGGCTGCGGCGAACCCCGACACCGGGGAGCCGGTCGATGAATCGGTGGAGCCAACACTGGGTTCCGATTCCGACACAGTTCTTTGAGCCATTTCTTTAGTCAATGAGCAGGCTTCAAGCCTCCCTGCGAAAACCCGCGACCGAAGATGTGAAAGGTCGCGCTGCACAAAACCATGGATTGGTCTGCTGCTGGTTCTCTTCAAACGCCGATGAACCGCGAACCGGACCCAATTTTCTGCACCAAAACTGGGTTCTTTCGGCCTTTGGAACTCCTAGACGCTCGACAACCCGGCTTCCAACGGCGATGATTCAGGGGTTCGTTTTGACACGATGCGAGCCCACCACGGGGAGTAACGCGTTCTTGACGACACATTTTGACGTCGAGGAAGTGGTTGAGGAGTTGTAGATGACTCGTATTTTGGTTGTAGACGATTCAGCGGTAGACCGACGATTGGTTGGTGCTGTCTTGGAACAAAATGACGAGTGGACGATTGACTTCGCAAAAACCGGTCGCGAGGCCCTCGAGAAAATCGAAGAGAATTATCCAGATGCGATCGTCGCTGATCTTCAAATGCCGGAGATGAATGGTCTGGAATTGGTCAAGGTGATCACCCGACGCGTTCCCGTCATTCCAGTGATCCTGATCACGAGCTGTGGAAGCGAGGAAGTTGCGATCGCTGCGCTTAAAGCGGGCGCATCGAGCTACAGTCCTAAGACCGCAATTCAAAAAGATCTTATGCCCAATCTGACGACGATCCTCAGTGTTGCGACTGAGCAGCGAAAACAGGAACGTGTTCTGATGCGTCGGACACAACATTCGATGTCTTTTGTATTGGAGAATGACAACTCGCTGATCGGTCCCCTCGTTGAGATGCTACAGTCGCAACTCAAAGACTGGGACGAAGCAGACCGTCTGCGCATCGGCATCGCATTGGACGAGTCTTTCGTCAATGCCATGTACCATGGAAACCTTGAGGTGGGCTCGGATCTGCGGCAAGAAGATGAGCGACAATATTACGAACTGATCGAAAAACGATGTAAAGAACCTCCCTACTGCGATCGACGAATCAAAGTTGAAGCCTCCTTCGGAACGGATTGGATGCGAGTCAGTGTTCATGATGAAGGCCCTGGCTTCGATCCCACCTCACTGCCCGATCCCACGGATCCTGCGAATCTTGAACGCGTCAGTGGCAGAGGCTTGCTTTTGATTCAGACCTTCATGGATAAAGTTGAATTCAATGAGCAGGGGAATCGCATTACGCTCTTCAAAAAGTTTGGTACGCCCGAAGCAAGCTGAACGGAGTAAGGCTTCAGTTAGATCGGTTTGTCCAAACTCCCCCCCGACCCATGGCTGCGTTCGCCTGAAGGCTCTGCCGGGGTCGGCAGCAAGGTGTCGGGTTGGTTCCTCTTGGCTCAGAGTGAAAGGCCCTCGGCATCCAGCTTGAGGTCCAATGAACGCCAGCAATACCAACTCGCGACGGAGGCGTAAGGTTTCCAAGGCTCCGCGATCTCTGTAAAGGTTGTTTTATTCGGCAGCGACTCCAGATGATAAAGATTCATCAGGGCCGTTTTCAGACCGTGGTCCTCGGTCGCCAATACGTCCAATCTTCCCAAGGAAAAAATGAGGAACATCTGAGCCGTCCAGCGACCTATCCCTTTAACGCGTGTCATTGTTTCAATGACCGATTCATCATCCATGCGATGAAGTCGGCTCAGATCCAGTTCGCCCGTTTCGACCTGAGCGCAAAGGTCCAGAAGGTAGCGACATTTCTGTCTGGAAATCCCCAATGCTCTCAGTGAGTCTTCGTCGTGAGCCAGAATGGCGGTGGTCCGAAAACTGTTCCCACCAGTCGCATCGAGGAGCCGTTCGAGGATCGTGTTGGCTGCTGCGGTTGAAATTTGCTGCGAGATGATTGCCCGAATCAAGGCGTGGAGGCGATTTCTGTGCAGCTTCAACGTAAACGGCCCAACCTTCTTGATCACCGCTTTCATGACGGGGTCTTCAGTCCTCAGGTGTCGGTGCGCTGCTCGAATATCTTGGGCAGAAAATGACACCATTTGGTTCCTGTGCATCAATGAGTCACTCGGACAAGTGAATCAACAAGAGGCTGTTTGCTCGAAATCGACTACTCGGCTTCAGCATCTTCGTTGAAGTCACTGCCGGATCTGACGGCGAGCATGACGAGTGCGGCGCCGAGTCCCATTAGAGCCGCAGCGACCCAGTACGGGATTGTCAGGCTTGCCTTAAGCATCGGTATGCCTAATCCTGATCCCAGGATCCGTGCAAAAGCGTTGACACTTTGTCCCACTCCCAGCACCACCCCTTGCTTTGACGGATCGGCCCGTCGCGAAAGGAGTGAATTCAATGAAGGTTGCATGGCGGAAAAGCCTGAGACGATGACGATTAACGCCACGAAAAGGAGCGTGACGCTTTGATACTGGATTGCAAACACGACGCAGCCAAAGCCGATGATTTCAACTGCAGCTCCTCCGGTGGCCAGATAAACCTCCGGAACATGTTTAGACAATGGACGGACGATGCCTCCCTGCACGAGGGCAAGGGTGAATCCAATAAAGGCATAAGTCAAAAAGACCATCTGGAAGCTGAACTGGAACGGAACTTCGCCGATGTCTTCGGTCCCTTTGATGAGTAGCGAAAGGGTGGTTTCGAAGTTCGCGAATGAGAAAACGCACACGAAAATCGCGATCAGCAGTAACGGAATGGACCAGCCTTGCGATGCATTTCGTACGCCTTGCCAGTCAAAAATCTTTCGCGCAGCGGTTTTGCTTTGTGAGTGAAGGGACTCTGGAAGTTGGAAAAAGGCCAGAATAAGTGCGGCTAACGAAAGGGCGGCCGCCGTGAAGCCCGGCCAAGGCCCCGGCTCTTCATTGCCGAACAGAAAAGCGACAAGCCCAAGGAGCGGACCAAAGGTGAAGCCCATGCCGAAGGCGAGTCCGATGAGCGCCATTCCCCGGGCCCGGTTTTGGGGGGTGGTGGTATCTGCGATGTAGGCTTGAGCCGTCGGGATGGTCGCCCCAGCAATCCCTGCTCCAATCCGGGTGATGAATAGGAGCGGGAGGCTCTTGAAGATCGTCGCCACGCCGAACAACGCATAAAACAGGGCCGAGCTGGCGAGGCCAATCATCAGGACAGGTCGACGACCGATGCGGTCTGAAAGCGAACCCCAAAAGGGTGCAAAAATCATTTGCATGACGGAGAAGCTGGCCATTAACAAGCCAAGCTGCAATCCGCTGGGATCCAACGTGAATTGATCTGCGTAGATCGGCAGAAGGGGGAGAACGAGCCCGAAGCCGAGCAGGTCAATGAAGACCGTCAGGAAAATGACGGCCAGAGAGCCCTTGGATGCCGTCTTTTCGGTGGATGTATTGTCGGGTTGAGGCGATTCGGTCGAGGAATCTGTCATCGAGTTGGTCACGAATGAAAGGGCTGAATGAAAAGACGATGCGATGGTCATTGTAGTCGCGAACTCAGGGTTCGTCATCGAGTGAAGGTAATCTTGAGGTGCGCCTTTTCCTTGAGTTTTGCCGCTGGCGGCTGGTGGCAACGTTCGAGGGGAGACAGTATGGGGGAGTGTTGGGCTCTGCGGGCTGAGCCAAGAGAAAGAGGGTCGCGTATTTTCACTGTGCCGATTGAATCCCTTTGGCGATCGGGAATAGAATTGAGAGCACACAACCGTCGTTCGTTCCGTTTGTAGCTGATCCGTGCTTTTTGGGGTCTTTGTAAAATGCAGGCCTTTTTTTTAGCGCCGGCGATGCTGGCGCAAATGCGCGACGCGGAGGCGGCGGGAATACTCACGGCGGTTTGTTGTTGCTATGGAACTCCCATTCTGCTCAGCCTTGTTCTGAATATCTTGATGATCGCCGGACAGTGGGCCGCATTTGACAAGGCCGGGCAACCTGGTTGGGCCGCGATCATTCCGATCTACAACCTGATCGTTTGGGCAGAGATCGCCAAGAAGGAGGCATGGTGGGGCCTGCTACTGATGGTTCCCATCGCAAACCTTGTCTTCATGTTCATGCTGAACATTGAAGTTGCCAAACAGTTTGGTAAGGACGTCGGCTACGGGGTCGGACTCACCTTGTTACCATTTGTCTTCTGGCCCATGCTTGGCTTTGGAAAGTCTCGCTACGGGGGAAACGCTTATGTCCCGGTACGACAGCCTCCGAGTGGCGGTGGGGGTGGCCCTTGGGGACAGCCGCCGAAGCAAGGGTGGTAACCTGTTCTGGTAGAGGGCTGGGAGTTGACAGTGGAACCACGATCTTTGCGAAGAGATTCGATTCGACGGCTTGTCAGAACGGACCTCGAGCGACTGCAGTTGGAAAAAATCAATTCGCAGTTCGAAGCGATCTTGCCCGAAAACCGATTTTACGCGGATAAGCTGGCTGAGGTGGAAGTTCCACTTGGGGCCATTTCGGATCTTTCTGGCTTGCCGTTCACCTTCAAGGATGAGTTGCTGGGTGGAACGCCCGAAGGCGACTACGCCCGGAATCTGACCTATCCACTCCAAGACTACGTTCGATTTCATCGCACCTCTGGGACGCAGGGGCGACCTCTTGTGGTGTTGGATACCCATGCGGATTGGCAGTGGTGGATTGATGCGTGGCAGTACGTCCTTGATGTGGCTGAGCTGGCTCCTCAAGATCGCGCAATCATGCCGTTTTCTTTTGGGCCATTCATCGGATTCTGGTCGGCATTCGACGCCGCCGCCGACCGTGGAGTGCTTGTTGCGCCGACCGGTGGGATGAGTACCGTCGCCAGATTGGACTTGATTCGCAGCCAGAAAGCGACGGTCTTGTTTTGCACCCCCAGTTACGCATTGCATCTGGCTGAAAAAGCGGCCGAGAATCAAATTGAAACTCGGCATCTCGATGTGAGGTGCGTCATTGTTGCTGGAGAACCGGGGGGCTCGATTCCTTCGATCCGGCAGCGAATTGAGCAGGCTTGGGGGGCATCCGTCGTCGATCATAGCGGTGCAAGCGAAGTCGGGCCTTGGGGTTTTGGGGATTCAGAAGGTCAGGGGCTGTTCATCAATGAACGTGATTTTGTGGCCGAGTTCATCTCCGTCGAAACGGGAAAGCCGGCGTCTGAGGGGGAGTTGTCCGAGTTGGTGTTGACGTCGCTGGGAAGGCTGGGGTCGCCCGTCATTCGTTATCGTACGGGTGATCTTGTCCGGCCAAGTTGGAATCACGATCGGGATTGCCGCTTTGTTTTCCTCGAAGGCGGCGTCCTGTCCCGTGCCGATGACATGATGATTATTCGGGGCGTCAACATTTTCCCAAGTTCCATCGAACAGATTCTGCGGTCCTTTCCGGAGGTGGTCGAGTATCGCCTGACGGCGATCAAGTCAGGGGCCATGGACAGCATCGTTGTTGAAATTGAGGATCGTCTTGATCGTCCAGAGCGAGTCGCGACGGAGTTGCAGTTGCGGTTAGGTCTGAAGATTCGGGTCGATGGCGTTCCTCTGGGGAGCTTGCCGAGATTTGAGGCGAAGGGCAAACGCTTCATCGATCAGCGAAAGTGATGACCGTGCCTTAATAGTTCATTTCCCTGGGCCGCCGTTATGGAGAGCATTAGAAGATGAAGCCACTGTCTGAAGGTCGAGTCATCGAGTTGCGCGGTCAGTTTCCCGCGTTAGCACGTGAGCATCAGGGCCTGCCACTCGTCTATTTGGATGGCCCAGCGGGCACTCAGGTGCCACGGCGAGTCATTGAAGCCATGTCGGAGTATTTTTCTCGCTGTAATGCCAATCATGGGGGGCAGTTTCCGACAAGTCAGGACAGTGACGCCTGGGTGGACCGAGCGCATGATGCCTTTGCTGATTTCGTCGGGGCGAAAGACGGCCGCGAAATGGTCTTTGGTCAGAACATGACCTCGCTGACCTTCGCTTTGGCGAGAGCTTTGGCGAAGACCTGGGAGCCTGGGGATGAGATTATCGTGACCCGGTTGGATCACGACGCCAACGTTACGCCTTGGGTACTGGCCGCGCAGGATGCGGGCGTCACAGTGCAATACGTTCGAACCAGACTCGAAGACTGCACTCTGGATATGGAGGATTTTCGACAGAAACTGACGGAAAAAACCAGGCTGGTAGCGGTGGGAGCGGCATCGAATTCGGTGGGTACAATCAATCCGATCTCGGAGATGGTGTCAGCAGCCCACCATTTCGGAGCCAAGGTTTTTGTGGATGCCGTCCACTACGCGCCGCACCAGAGGATGGACGTCAAGGCTTGGAACTGTGACTTTCTGGCCTGCTCCGCTTACAAGTATTTCGGCCCCCACCTCGGAATCCTGTGGGGACGCCGAGAACTCTTGGAATCGCTCGAGGCCTATAAGGTTCGCCCGGCCCCCCACGAGCTTCCTGGCAAATGGATGACGGGAACACAAAGTTTCGAGTCGATTGTTGGAGGGCTTGCAGCCTTGGATTACATCGCCGAGATCGGCAAAAGCTCGGCAGAAGATGGTGAATTATCCCAATCGCAGGCCTACGACTCGGCGTTTAGGGCCATTCGAGAATATGAGATGCGGTTGGCATCGCAATTTATCGGAGGTATTTCGGCTTTATCAAGATTCAAACTATGGGGTATCCAGTCAAAGGACCGATTGGCAGAACGTATGCCGACCTTTGCTGTCACACACGAGTCCATGCCTTCGATCGAAGTCGCGCGATACTTGGGAGAGAAAGGCATTTGTGTTTGGCATGGTCACTATTACGCACTCAACCTTTCCACTGATTTGGGGCGGGAGCCTGCGGGAATGGTGAGGCTTGGGCTGACGCACTATAACTTGGCCGCGGAAGTTGAGCGGACTCTCGGTGCGTTGGCTGAGTTGGGTTAAGGGACGATTTGGACATCTCCGAACCGAATTTATGGCCGAATTGTGACGCATTGAAGGACGTCTGATCGGAAGGTCGCTGATGCCATCTTGAGGCACCCCCCATAGGAGTGTGACGTTTTTGCGCCATCGACGATTTTGGGGGGAGTTATTACTATTAATAAGCGACGGGTCTTGAGATTCGACCGTCCGACGGCTCCAGGCCGATGGTACTGAAGTAGTAATTGGTCCATTTTGATGACGTCGCTACAGTGTTGAGGTCGGATACGACCTCGCTTCGCGAAGAGATTGTTTCGCGAAGAGATTTTGAACTCAAAAAGATCTGAGTCTTTGCATTATGCAGGTGTTTCATTTCCCTACGTGGGTAAATAAGTTCACCCTAATGGTCATGGGAGGGCTTCTTGCAGGCGGCGGTTATGTCGGGGCTTGCCTTTTTGTCGCCGTCCATCCAACAACGGTGAATGTTGGGCATCGGCCCATACAGCCCGTCCCGTTCAGCCATAAGATCCATGCGGGCCAATTGAAGCTGGATTGTCGTTACTGCCATAACACGGTCGATAGAGCCGCTCATGCTGCGATTCCTCCGACAGCGACATGCGGAAATTGCCACGGCGGTAACTTGGTCACCGAAGACAAGCGGGCATTGTCCAACATTCACATCGCGAGCAAAAAGCTGGAACCCGTACGGTCAAGCCTTGAAACCGACGAGTCCATTGATTGGATCCGCGTCCATGATCTTCCTGACTTTGTTTACTTCAACCACAGTGCTCACGTGACTCGCGGTGTGAGTTGCGTTCATTGCCACGGTCGTGTTGATCAAATGGAAGTGGTCAGCCAAGTCCACACGCTGTCGATGAAGTTCTGCCTAGATTGCCATCGCAATCCTGATGCGAGATTGCGTCCCGTGGAGGAAGTGACCAACTTGGCTTGGACTCCTCCAGGGGGAGACGCCGAAGCTGTTGGGGCGAAAATCCGCAAAGAGCTGAATATTAACCCCAAAGACAATTGCTCCACCTGTCACCGATAAGCGATTTTTCACTGATGAGCGAAGTTGTTAACAAGCCGAAGTATTGGCGTAGCTTGAACGAAGTTGAGAACACACCTGAGTTCGAGCAGTTTCTGCATCGGGAATTCCCGCAAGCTGCTTCCGAGTTCCCCAAGGGCGTCAGTCGACGTCGTTGGCTCCAGTTGATGGGGGCTTCGGTGGCTCTTGGGGCTGCGGGCTGTCGGTACGAGGAAGAAGAGATCGCGGCATTCGCGCACCGTCCCGTTAATCGCGTTCCAGGTGAGACACGTAAGTTCGCTACCGTGCTGGAGTTGGGTGGTATTGGTTACCCAGCAATGGCAACAAGTTATGATGGACGGCCGATTCGAGTTGATGGGAATCCGATCCATCCGGACTCCAACGGAGCTTCAACTCTGTTTATGCAGGCGTCAGTGCTTGGACTTTATGATCCTGATCGAAGCCGGGGTGTCAAAAGGGCAGGCTCGGATGGAATGCTGGAGAGCGATTGGCAGGCGTTTGGGGAGGAAGTTCAGCAATGGCTAGCCGACCCGGAAAATTCTGATGGTGCTGGTATTGCCGTGCTGGCTCAGGCCAGCACCTCTCCAACAAGGGTTGCCCAGCAAGCGGCTATGCTGGCCAAGTATCCTGAGCTGAAATGGTTTGAGTACGAGCCTCTGGGTTCTAAGGTGGTGACCGGTGGAACGAATTTGGCTTTTGGCAAGCCACTTCGTCAAAAACTTGACCTGTCAAAAGCTGCAGTCATTGTCTCCCTCGATGCAGATCCGCTGGGTGAAGAAGGTTCCGCCCTCAAAAACGCCCGTGGTTGGGCTGCTGGCCGGGATGTCGACACGGGCAAAGTGAATCGGCTTTACGCGGTTGAAAGTCAATATACATCCACGGGATTGGCCGCCGATAACCGTTTGCCCTTGAAAAGCGGTCAGATCGGCGGATTCGTTGCCGCTTTGGAGGAAGAGGTCAATTCACGGTTGGAGCTGTCCGGTGGTGGGGAGGTTGACGATTCCCTCTCAAAACCCGAGAAGTTTCTGATGGCGATGGCACAGGATCTCGTGGCCAATCGAGGCAAGTCGGTGGTCCTCGCGGGCTCGCGACAACCGGATGCTGTTCAAGCGATTGTCCATCGGCTAAATGTCACGCTTGGCAATGTTTCCGCCGAGGGCCCTGTGTCCTACATCAGCGTCGAGAGTACCGCTTCGGCAGCGTCAGGGACTCTTGCCGATCTAACGCGTTTAATGAACGACGGTGGTTTGCGGGCCGTCTTTGTTCTTGAGGGGAATCCGATTTACGATGCACCCTCGGATCTGGACTTCGCCGACGCCTACGCGAAGGTCAAAAACCGTGTGCATTTGTCGCTTTACGAGGACGAAACCTCGCTCGCGAGTACGTGGCATTTGAATCTGGCGCACGGTCTGGAAACATGGGGTGATGCACGATCCTTTGATGGTTCGTGGTGCGTTGCTCAGCCTCTGATCGATCCGATCTGGTCGGGCAAGAGCACGGTTGAGTTGTGTGGTTGGTTAGCGAGTGGTAGTGAGGTCGCAGGCGACGGCCTTGTCCGTCAAACGGCGATTGCCGCATCTGGGGCTTTAAAAGACGAGACTGCTTGGAAAAAAGTGGTTCACGATGGTTTTTTGGCGAATTCTGCAGCGACCGCCGTTGAGGTGGAGTTGAGTGAGATTGCCCTTGATGAGCCGGGAGATGCCTGGAAGACCGCAACCAAGGAATCCGACATTAAGGATCTGGAGTTGGTGCTGACGTCGAGCGATACGGTTTACGATGGACGTTTTGCGAACAGCGGATGGCTGCAGGAGTGTCCTAATCGGATCACCAAGGTCACGTGGGATAACGTTGCCCTTTTTGCACCATCGACCGCAAAGGCACTTGCGGTGAAACAGGACACCTTGGTCACACTTAGCATTGACGGCCAAGAGGTCGATTTGCCCGCATACATTCAGCCCGGCCAGGCACAAGGCTGCGTGGGTGTCGCTCTAGGCTATGGTCGGACTGAGGCGGGTGTGGTCGGCGGTAGTGTCTCTCGCGACGTTGAAACCGTTGGTCACGACACCTACAGCTTTCTGAAAAGCGATCAGGGTATGGTCCGCTCCGGATTGTCGGTAAAGCCGACGGATGTCGCTTACCCGTTGGCGGTCACTCAAGATCACCATGCGATCGATACGGCGGGCTTGGAAGCTATTCAAAATCGGCTAGGCGAACTGGTGCGCGAGGGTGACTGGTCCGATTATGAGTTGATGATGAAAGACGAATCGGCTTGGCTCGATAAGCACGAGGCTGGGCATGGGGCAAGCAATTACGGCGAGAAACACGCTGAGCATGCAGACGCTGAGCATGCAGACGCTGGGCACGCAGACGCTGGGCACGCAGACGCTGGGCACGCAGACGCTGGGCATAGTGAGGACGGTCACGCTCATGAACACAAAGATGGTCACGATCATGACCCGGGGCACTCACAGCCGCACTGGCCTCACCACCATGCCCACTTTGAGAACATCAATCTCAATGATGGGCCGGGCTATGAGGGTGCTCGGTGGGGCATGTCCATCGACTTGAACAAGTGCGTTGGCTGTAGCGTTTGCGTCGTCGCCTGTCAGGCGGAGAACAACATTCCGGTGGTGGGCAAGGATCAAGTCTCCCGTGGTCGAGAAATGCATTGGTTGCGAGTAGACCGCTACTTCAAAGGCGATTACGACGATCCCGAAGCGGTGACTCAGCCAGTCTCTTGCCATCACTGCGAAAATGCCCCCTGTGAGAAGGTTTGTCCGGTGGCAGCGACCGTTCATAGTGATGAAGGGTTGAATGACATGGTCTACAACCGTTGTATTGGAACTCGATATTGCGGAAACAACTGCCCCTACAAGGTTCGTCGTTTTAACTATCTGAATTACTCTGAGGCGGTCACGTTCCTGAAATATCCCTGGGCTGACAAGATGACTCAGGCCAATCGTGCCCTGCAAAATCTGGTGAAGAACCCCGAGGTGACGATTCGAAGTCGGGGTGTCATGGAGAAATGCACCTACTGCGTACAGCGGATCCAAAACACGAAAATTAAGGCCAAGCGAGAAAACCGTGAAATCGGGCCTAACGAGATTACGACGGCGTGTCAGGATGCGTGCGCGACCGGGGCAATTGTTTTCGGTGATTTGGAGAATCCGCAGAGTCGCGTAGCAAAAGAGCAGGGGAGTGTCCGCGCCTACTCGATGCTTGGTGAGCTGAATGTTCGACCCAGAACAAAGTATTTGGCCCGGGTTCGTAATCCTCACCCGGCATTGGTGTCGGCTGAAGCCTCACATTAATACAACTGAAATCACAGACTGCTGGGCAAGATTGCTCACCACGGAAAAGAATTATGGCTACAACTGTCGATCAACTTGTGGATAACACGGTCGAGGATCCGTCCAAGCGAGCTCCACTCGTGATGGGTGGTTTGGACAATACTGGCATCACGGATGTTGTTGCCGGTGTTGCTGAAAGGGAGAAGCCTCCTCGAGCTTGGTACATTGCGTTTGGTATCGCCAACCTGCTGTTGGTCATGCTTGGTGCAAACATCCTTCACTTGATTTTTACTGGTGTAGGCGTTTGGGGTAACAAGGCCCCTCAATTCTGGGGCTGGCCTATCGTTAACTTCGTTTTTTGGGTGGGAATTGGTCACGCAGGAACGTTGATTTCCGCCATTTTGTTCCTGTTCCGGCAAAACTGGCGGACCAGTATCAATCGGACGGCGGAGGCGATGACCATTTTTGCCGTCGTCTGTGCGGGGCTATTTCCAGGAATTCACATCGGTCGAGTTTGGGTGTTCTACTGGCTTTTTCCCATTCCTACAGAGCATTTGGCCATGTGGCCTAACTTTCGAAGTCCGTTGCTTTGGGACGTTTTTGCCGTATCAACCTATGCCACGGTTTCGCTCTTGTTTTGGTACATGGGCATGGTCCCGGATATCGCGACGTTTAGAGATCGTTCGACAAACAATATCAAGAGATTTATTTACGGGTTGCTCTCGCTCGGCTGGACGGGGTCGGCGAGGGCGTGGCATCGCTACGAAATGGCCTATGTGATTCTTGCCGCTTTGGCAACGCCGTTGGTTTTAAGCGTTCATACCATCGTTAGTTTCGACTTTGCGGTTTCCCAGTTACCGGGTTGGCATACGACGATTTTCCCGCCCTACTTCGTCGCCGGGGCGATTTTTAGCGGCTTTGCGATGGTGGTCACGCTGATGGTGCCAGCGCGGGAATTGTTTGGATTGAAAGATCTGATCACCATTCGGCACCTCGAGAACATGAACAAAATCATTGTGGCGACGGGGACCATGGTTGGTTTTGCGTACGGGATAGAATTCTTCATCGCTTGGTATGGGGCAAACCCATACGAGCAATTTGCGTTCATCAACCGAGCATTCGGTCCATTTGCATGGGCCTACTGGACCATGGTTTCCTGTAATGTGATCGCGCCCCAGTTCTTTTGGTTCAAGAAGATTCGTACAAGCCCGTGGCTGATGGTCGTGGTTTGTATTTTCGTGAACATCGGAATGTGGTTTGAGCGTTTCGTTATCACGATCACCTCGCTGTCGCGTGACTTTTTGCCCTCAAGTTGGGACTATTTCGACCCGACTCCCGTCGACGTCATGATGTTGATCGGAAGTTTTGGTCTGTTCTTTACGTTGTTCCTTCTGTTCTGTCGGTTTCTGCCCATGGTTGCCATGGCCGAGGTCAAGTCGGTCATGCCGCAAGATGAGGGCGACGCGGAACACGAAGCAAAGTGATTTGATTGGTTTTGGTTAGGTCGTTCCTCGATATTTCGATAGAAGACAAAGTTATGGCCCATCGATCATCGGCTCCAGAATCAGAGCCAGAGATTCGATTTCTCGGTTACCTCGCTGAGTTTGATACGACGCGGAAATTGCTTGCGGCGTGTAATCAAATTCGGCAGGCGGGATACAAAAAGACGGACGCCTACACGCCGTTTCCGGTCCATGGAATCGACGGTGCTCTGGGAATCAAGCGGACGAAATTGCCGTTTTTGGTGCTGGGAGTCGGTTTGGTTGCCGTCGCTGTCGGGATTGGAATGCAGTGGTATGTCAATGGACCCACTGAGGATTTTTGGCCGTTCCCCGGTTACACCTTCCGCATCGGCGGAATGCCCGAATGGAGTTTGCCGGCAAACATCCCAGTGACCTTTGAAATCATTGTGCTTCTCAGTGCATTCGCGACTTTTTTCGGAATGTGGGCGTTCAACCGGCTGCCCCAGTTGTCTAATCCGCTGTTCAGGCTTGATCGCTTCAAGAGGGTGACCTCCGATCGATTCTTCCTGATGATCGACTCAGACGACCCAATCTTTGATGAAACTCAAACTCGGGAGCAACTTGAGCAAGCAGGGGCGATCATGGTCGAGAGGGTTGACCACGACATGTCCGACGCCAAATTGCCCGGCTTTCTCAAGCCTCTTACGGTGTGCATGTTGTGTCTTGCGTTGCTTCCTCCGGCTTTGATTTATCGGGCACGTGGGATGACGAACCCGGAACCGCGCCTCCATGCCGTCCCTGATATGGATTGGCAGGATAAGTCCAAGTCGCAGACCGTATCTCCCTTGCTTGAGGTCGCCGCGACCACTCCGACTTTTCTGTTCGGCGACGGTCGGGCCATGAGACCCGACGTGGCGGGGAGCGTCGCATGGGGAGAGCTGAGCACCGACGATCGGTTTTATCGCGGTTACGAGCCAGGGACTTTTCCTACAGCAGACGCTGGATCCGATGAAAATGACGTCAAGCCTGAACCTCAATGGCTGACGACCTTTCCAGATGAGGTTGAAATTGGCGACGATTTATTCAAACGAGGTCAAAATCGATACAACATTTACTGCGCTCTTTGCCACGGCTATGCCGGCTATGGTGATGGTCTAGTCACTCGACGGGCGATGAGTTTGAACATTCAAGGTAAAGGCGCTTGGACGCAGACCAAAAGTCTGCATGATCCCGCAGTGGTGGCGCAACCGGTGGGTCGCTTGTATGATACGATCAGCAACGGTCGCAATTCGATGGGGCCATATCGTGCCCAAATTCCGGAAGCGGATCGTTGGGCCATCGTGTTCTATTTGAAAGCCTTGCAGGCGACCAATACGGCGAAAATCGGAGAGACAACTGCTGCGGTCAACTCGGTTGATGCAGTGGTCGCCGGCTCAAAAAATACAGATAAAGACTTCGGTGAACGAGAATAAAACATGGGAACCGAAACCAAGCGAGCAGTCACATCGACTCAAATCAATTTAGGTGCACTTCGCAACCCGTTGTTGATCGGGGGTGGAGCCGCCGGTGTGCTTGGGCTTTGTTGTGGTGCACTTCTCTCCATGGGGCAGGGCGAGGACTGGTATCAGAAGTTTTCAGCTTCATATCTTGTCTCTTTCTGTTTTTTTATGAGCATTTCGTTGGGAGGGCTGTTTTGGGTGACGGCCATGCACCTGACGCGTGCAGGTTGGGGCATTTGCGTCCGTCGTTTGTGTGAAATTTTGGCCATGATGGCTCTGCCAATGTTGGTCCTGTTTTTGCCTATCTTGATTCCTGTGGTTTTAGGTTGGAATTCGTCGGTCTACAGCTGGGTCAACATTGAAAACATTACCCACGCACGGGATCTGGTTGAGCACAAAGCGGGCTATCTGAATAGTGGCTTTTTCACAGTGCGATCGATCCTTTACTTCGTGATCTGGGGGCTGTTGGCGCGGTTCTACCTCAAGAATTCCGTGAACCAAGATTCTTCCAGGGACCCCAACACAACCCTGAAATTGCAGTCGTTTAGCGCTCCCGGCATGTTGTTGTTCGCACTGACCGTTGTTTTCGCTTCTTTTGATTGGGAAATGTCGCTTGACCCGCTCTGGTTTAGCACGATGTTCCCCGTCTACTTTTTTGCGGGAGGCGTACTTGGGTCTTTGTGTGTTCTAACGATCACTTCAGTGAGCCTTCAGAAATCGGGACGTCTTACGGAGGATATCACGACTGAACACTACCACGACCTAGGCAAGTTGACTTTCGGGTTTGTGTTCTTCTGGGCTTACATTGCGTTCAGTCAGTATCTGTTGATCTGGTATGCAAACATTCCCGAAGAGACGTCTTGGTTTCTTTATCGGCAGGAGGGAGACTGGCAGATGGCTTCCATTGTCCTGATCGCCGGCCATTTGATCGTGCCCTTTTTCGCAATTATGCCGAGAACATTGCGTCGAAATAAGACCTACATGGCGTTTGCTTCCATATTCATCTTGGTGATGTGCTGGTTTGATCACTTTTGGCTCGTGATGCCCCAGTTTCGGCAGGAATTCGGAGTCATACCGGCGGATGTTTTGTGTTTGGTTGGGTTAGGTGGGTTGTTCGTGGCCAGTTTTGCCTGGATTGCCGGCGACAAGTCGTTGATTCCCGAAGGCGACCCGCGGTTATACGAATCGTTGAGCTACCACAACGTCTGAGGAGAGCTTCGTGTCCGAACATCAGGAAAGCGAGGCCGAAGAAGCCCGCAACACCTCGCCAGAGGCTTTGGAATCCGAGTCTGTCGCGTGGTATGACGATCTCGACATGACGACGGTCGCCGTCGCCGGTTTCGTTAGCACCGTGCTGACGGTTGTGATCATTGCCGTGGTGCAGGGACTCTATTACCAGTGGCAATTTGATGCGATTCGTCGAGTGGGTAGTGAGACTTACATCTCGCCCGCAGAATCGATCGTTAATGCCCAGAAAGAGACGCTAACGGCAGGCGCGCTCCCCACGTCTCTGACGGAGAGAACGGATGGTGACATGTATTACCCCATGGCTGATCAGCGAGTGCTGATCAGCCTAGACGAGGCATACAAAAGGATGAGATCGGAAATGGCGGAAAAGTAGTGCCTCGACGATAATGAGGTCTAAGTTTGGTAAAGGTTTGAAGGCGAAGAGCGGAAAATTGCTTGGATGGTTTTTTGAGTATGTTTGAGCGACTGGGCATTGTGTTACTTGTGTGGCTATTGACGATTTCGTCGTCCACGCCGGCTGCTGCGCAGGTAAACAGCTGGACGTCGCCAGACGAGGTCTCGGATTACACCAAAATTGAAAAGAAATATGACGCGTTGCTGCCCTTGGACACCCCATTCACCGACGATCGTGGGTACCGAGTCGTGTTGGGTGATTTTTTCAAAGGTCGCCCGGTGGTGGTTTCGCTGAATTACTCAGATTGCCCGATGCTTTGCGACGTTCAGCTTCGTGAATTTGTCGTTTCCGCGTCGCAATTGGAGATGGTCCCGGGTGTGGATTACGAGGTGGTCTCGATCAGTCTGGACCCAAATGAAACAACACGGCGGGCTAAGGAAACAAAGGCCAAATACGTCGCCTTGTCAGGGAAAACTCAGACGGCTGATGGTTGGCACGTGTTAACCGGCGAGAGATCGTCCATCGAGGCGGTGGCGAGAGCATTGGGGATTTCCTACCGGTTCATTAAAGATCGTAAGGAGTACGCACATCCCCTGGTGTTCACGATCTGCACCGGTGAAGGACGGATATCACAGTACCTTCAAGGTGTTGGGTTGCCGAAGGCGACGTTGCGACTTGCTTTGGTTGACGCCTCCGAGGGGAAACTCGGGTCGCCGACAGACTGGTTCGTACTCTCCTGCTTTGTGTATGACCCCAACTCGAACAGTTATTCACCACTCGCTTCCAGAATAATGAAATGGGCGGGTGGCTTTACGGTTTTTATCCTTCTGGTCTGTCTTGTGCCGTTTTGGCTAAGACGCACACCTGCTGAGAACGCAG
>JAKVCA010000036.1 GCA_022448315.1 Pirellulaceae bacterium
CCATCGCATCAATAAGCCCCGGAGTCGCCGTGCGAGACCCATCAGGGGCGACAAGGAGTTGCGTCCCGTCGGCCGAACGCTACCAGATACGAACCCGCGACTCAGGTTGGATGAACATGGGGCTTCCCTGGGGGACCTCGAAAGCGTCGTAGAAGACGTCCATGTTCGACACGATCCCATTGGCTCGATACTGGCTCGGTGAGTGTGGATCGACGATCAGCCGACGGCGAAGTTCCTCAGGTCGATACTTTCGCCGCCAGATCTGCCCCCAACCGTAGAAGAAACGCTGGTCGCCCGTCATCTTGTCGATGGTGGGGGCAGCCTCTTCGCCAAGCGACAGGCGGTAGGCCGTGTGGGCGACATTCAACCCACCGAGGTCACCAATGTTTTCTCCAAGGGTGAGATCACCGTTAACATAACCACCCGCGATTGGGCTGTACTTGCCATACTGCTCTGTCAATTTCGCGGCTCGTTTGTCGAATTCGTTTCGATCTTCGACCGTCCACCAATTTCTCAGATTTCCGTCTCCGTCGTACTTGCTCCCCTTGTCGTCGAAACCGTGGCTCAACTCATGGCCGATGACCGCCCCAATCGCGCCGTAGTTGACCGCATCATCTGCTTTCAGGTCAAAAAAGGGAGGCTGAAGGATGGCGGCAGGAAAGACGATTTCGTTCATGAGCGGATTGTAATAGGCATTGACCGTTTGAGGCGTCATATGCCATTCCCCACGGTCAATCGGCTTCCCGAGTTTGTCCACCATCTCCTCATATTCGAATTCGGCGTAACGCATCATGTTTCCGAAGAGATCGTCAGGAGAAATGGACAGCTCGCTGTAGTTTTTCCATTCGTCAGGGTAGCCAATTTTTGTGGAAATTTTTGACAGCTTCTCGAGCGCCTGGGTTTTTGTGCCGGTCCCCATCCAGTCGAGGTTTCTGATGCGAACTTCAAAGGCCTTTTTCAGATTGTTGACCAACTCCTGCATTCGCTGTTTCGCTTCAGGTGTAAACCGTTCCTTAACGTATAGTTTCCCCAGCAGTTCACCGAGCACCATGTTGGACGCGTCGATCCCACGCTTCCATCGGGGCTTCTGCTCCGGAATACCCGAGAGGGCCTGACTGTAAAATTTAAAGTGAAGTTTATCGAAAGCCTCACTCATGATGGGTGCGGCGGTGTCAACCACTCGATAAGCGTAGTAATCCTTCCAGGTGTCGAGAGGAATCTCAGCGAACAGGGAATCGAACGCCTCGAGGTAGGAAGGTTGGCGAACAACAAAGACATGCTGCTCTGTAATGCCCGCTTCGTTCATGAATTTTGAAAATGGGAAATGCTCAAGCGTCCCCTCCAGTTGCTCGCGTGTCAGCGGGTTGTAACCCTTGACCGGATCTCGAGCGTCGACTTTGGTCCAGTGGTTTTCCGCGATTCGGGTTTCCACATCCAGAATGCGTTTGGCAGCGTCGGCTGGCTCCGCGTAATCTGCCTCTTCGAGAAGTTGTTCGACGTAGGCAAGGAACTTGGCCCGCGTCTCAACAAATTTCGGGTCGTTACTGAGGTAGTAGTCACGGTCAGGCATGCTGAGGCCAGATTGCGAGACGTAGACCGTGTACTGGGATGAGTTTTTCGCATCCGGGCTGACGTAATGGCCAAAGGGGTTGCCAATGCCTTGCCGGGCAGCATCAGCCATGATCGACAGCAGCTCGTCTTTATTTTTAAGATTCGTAATCCGTTGCAGATGCGACCTGATAGGTGCGGTTCCGAGTTGCTGCAGCAGTTCTGTATTCATGTAGGCAGCGTAAAAGTCACCCACTTTCTGTTCGTCGGATCCCGCGGCCTTCGATTCCATCTCGGCGGTGTCTTCCACCAGTTGCCTCAGAACCTCTTCGGCATCATCGGCCAGACCGGAAAACGAACCATAGTTCGAGCGGTCGCTGGGAATCACCGTGCGTTCAAGCCAACTTCCGTTCACGTGGAGATAAAAATCTTCGCCGACTGGAGTTGAATCATCGAAATTCTCCCGGGCCACGCCGCTCTTAAGTTCGCTGTCTTCCGCCACAGTTGGACCGACCACGCTAAGCATCAAAGTGACGCCGATGATTAAGTGGAACCACAAGCGAGCATTGCTGGCATTCGCTGCCGGTTCGCCTGGGAAGTCACGCGTCACGATGATCTTCATCCCAAAATCCTCCTTAAAAAGCGAATACAATGACAAGACGGCAACTTTGGGTCGACCGGATGCATCCGCAGATGTACCGAGGGGAAATCCAAATATCGGGATCATAGCGACCCAAACCGGGCATGGACAGATAAGGAATGGACGTTCAGGCGACCTCGGATGCTCCATAAGCTATTTTAATACGGAGGTCAGGAGATTAGACTCACGCGAAGTCAAGTGGGCCCAGCGTTTGGCAAATCGGCACCCTACCGAGCATGGATTTGCTTGCAATCGGCCGAAAGTGACGTGATAATCAACCATGCCGGAGGAACCGGCACCGTCAACAAACCGTAAGGTCAACGGCTCTTCCCGCCTTGCAACCGAGCCCAGCCACGACCCGCCCAAAAACCCACCTTCCAATCGAGTAAGGGATCGCTCATGAGACACGCCCATGTATGGTGGAACACCGCAGCAATCTTGATCGTCGCGTCTGTGGCTGGAAACGTGTTCGGCTTCCAGCAAGAGCCTCCAGGGCTGGGAGATCCCGGAACGCTCCAAGGTGTGATTCTTTCTGCGGGTACGGGTGAGGGCAATGTGCTTCGGCTCGCTGGCAAAGACGCCGGTGCTCAACTTGTTGTGACCGGCCAATACGATTCTGGTCAGGAGCGTGATCTCACGCGCGAAGCGGCGTTTGAGGTTGTTCCCCCCGAGGTGGCTCTTGTTGATTCGGAGGGTTATGTTCGGCCAACGGGCGAAGGGACAGCGGTCATTACAGCAGCACATCCTGCAGGCCACACGGCCAAGGTGACGGTCGAAGTAACCGGCATCATCCAGGATCCTGCCGTAAACTTTCCCAATCAGATTGTGCCGATCTTTACGAAGCATGGGTGCAACGGGGGTGGATGTCATGGCAAGTCGGGAGGTCAAAATGGCTTCCGACTCTCTTTGTTGGGATTTGAGCCCACCGAAGATTACGAATATCTGGTCAAGGAAGGACGAGGGCGACGCACGTTTCCCGCCGCGCCCGAGTTGAGCTTGCTTATCACGAAGGCGACGGCTGAAGTTCCCCACGGTGGCGGCGCTCGTATCGAGATTGACTCGCCTCCATATCGCTTGCTTCATCGTTGGATTGAGCAGGGGATGCCCTACGGAGATGACGAAGATCCAACGGTGGTTGGGATTGACGTCTATCCAAAAGAGCGAGTGATGGGCCGAGAAAGCCACCAGCAAATGTTTGTGCTCGCGCACTACAGCGATGGCTCCGTCGAAGATGTGACTCGCATGACCTCGTTTGAATCCAACGATACCGAAATGGCCGAAGTGACGGTCGAAGGCTTGGTGACCACCGGAAAACTTGCCGGTTCGGTTGCCATCATGTGTCGCTACCAGGGGCACGTCGACGTCTTTCGAACCACGGTTCCTCTCGGTTTGCCGGTCGAAAACCTCCCCGTGGTGGCCAACTACATCGATCAGCAGGTATTCGACAAGTTGACTCGACTCGGCTTGCCCTCCTCGCAAATCTGTGACGATGCAACGTTCTTACGCCGAGTCACGATCGACATCGCAGGGCGGCTTCCGACCGCAGAGGAATCCGTCGCTTTTCTCAACGAACAGAGCCCACAGAAAAGGACCATGCTCGTGGATCGGTTGCTCGACAGCACCGACTACGCGGACTATTTCGCAAATAAGTGGTCTGCCATTCTGAGGAACAAACGCAACAACGATAACGACAAATTGGCGACTTATTCATTCCACGATTGGATTCGTCAGGGTTTCATCGACAACAAGCCTTACGATCAGTTCGTCCGAGAGATTGTGACGGCGAGTGGTGAGATCGGTGTGAACCCGCCTGTGGCTTGGTATCGGGAAGTCAAGGATCTTTCAGCTCAGGTTGAAGATACAGCCCAGCTCTTTCTCGGATTGAGAATTCAGTGCGCACGTTGCCATCATCATCCGTTTGAAACGTGGAGCCAGCAGGATTACTACGGATTCGCCGCCTTCTACTCACAGGTGGGCCAAAAGAAAGGTGCGGCAGGGAAAAACCGGGTCTTCGCCCGACGTGTGGTTGCTCAAACGCCGAATCCAAAGACGGGGCAGCAGGTCCTTGCAACCGGACTTGGTTCACCTGCAGCGGAATTGCGACCTGAGGATGACGCGCGGCATGCGTTGGCAGACTGGATGTCCGCTCCTGAAAACCCGTTCTTCGCGAAAGCCCTCGTCAATCGTTACTGGAAACACTTCTTCAGCCGCGGATTGGTCGATCCCGAAGATGATATGAGGGTGACCAACCCCGCATCCAATCCCGCTTTGCTCGACGCCCTCGCCGGCGACTTTCAGCAAAGTGGATTCGATCTTAAGCACCTGATTCGACAGATTTGCACCTCGAGCACGTATCAACTCAGTGCGTTGCCGAACGAGTGGAACGAAGATGATAAACAGAACTTCTCGCGTTACTATCCAAAACGACTTAACGCGGAAGTGCTTTTGGATGCCGTCAACCAACTCACGGGAACCCAGACCGCATTCGGCGGAGTGCCCGCTGGAACTCGCGCCGTCGCGTTACCGGATAATGGTTTTGGTAGCTACTTCCTGACCGTCTTCGGGCGACCCGAGTCCAGTAGCGCCTGCGAATGTGAGCGGACGGGCGATGCCAACCTCGCTCAGAGTCTCCATTTGCTGAACTCAGGAGAGATTCAAGGCAAGCTGACCGCTGGCCAGGGACGCGCTTCGCAGTTGGCGACCAACCAGGACGTCGACCATGTCGAAAAAATTCGCCAGCTTTATTTGGTCGCGTTTTCGCGTTATCCCGACCAAGAGGAAATGAATATCGCCCTGCAGCACATCGATAGGTTCAAAGAGGACCCCAAGCGAGCCTACGAGGATATCTGCTGGGCACTTTTGAATACCAAAGAATTCATGTTTAACCACTAACTCGCAAGGTTCTCCTTGGGTGAGGACTGCCTTCAGGTGGGACTCGCTTGTGGCAAACCTTACGGGAAAAATGCGAATGCCCACGCCGTGATCCAAGCGATCAGCGGCGTTGGCCTTGCGGCGAGTGAAGTGGGGGCGGTTGTCCCGTTGATCGAGACAAGTTCTCGGTCTGCACTGCCAACCCGCCGCAGGTCAGACGATTCCTGCGCCATTGGCGGTGGGGTTGAATCGGGTAATCCGCATTCAAAGCTGCAACGACCTGCCAACCTGCCCACCCCCGAATTGGATCTCAGGTAACCTGTGAGAACTGCAACTGGCGGAAAACCCGCCCTGATGCGGTGAACGGCGTTTCTGATCCTTGTTGTTCGACGTTCCCCAGGACCCCGAAGGACGTCGAGATGAGATCTTTGAACGAAGACCTAATCCCAACGGATCGAATTCATGACCAAGACGAGAGTTTCGCCCATGCGACGTGACAGACTTGGAATCATCGCTTTCTCAATCTTGATGATCGTTTCGGGTTTACCCTCGGTGGTTTTCGCGCAGCTGCCAGCGCCTCGACTGGACTGGGTTTACCCCCCTGGCGGGCAGGCAGCTTCCAGTATTGAGGTCACGGTGGGCGGAGCAGATCTTGATGAGTTGTCCGCGCTGCAATTTGATCACCCAGGAATCGTGGCCCGTCCGAAAATGACGGAAGCGAGCGAGTTTGTTCCTGCGACGGCCGTGGCAAATGCTTTCCTTGTCGACATTGCTGCGGATGTTCCGGCAGGGCTTTACGAAGCGAGGGTCAGTGGACGATTCGGGGCGTCCAATACAAAACGTTTTGCGGTAGGTCCTTGGGCCAACGTGACCGAGGCAACGAGCAACAAGTCTTTGGAGGCTGCCCAGTCGATCAACCTCGGGACGGTGGTGAACGGTCGGGCTGAAGCGAATACACGGGACTATTTCAAGCTGAATCTGACGGCAGGTCAGAGGATCACGATTGAAGCATTGACCGATGCGATCGGTTCGAGAATGGCTGCGACGCTCGAGTTGTTGGACCTTGACGGAAAAGAGCTCCGCAAAGTTCGAGGCACGAGCGGGTTTCGCAGCGTCATTGACTTTACGGCTCCCGAGGATGGGGTCTATGTCGTTTCAATCTACGATTTCCTTTTTCGAGGCAGTGCCGATTATTTCTATCGGCTTGCGATACACGGCGGGCCGAGCATCGAGTGGCTGGAACCCGCTGTGGTTTCCGAGGGCGTAGAATCTCAATTGCAAGTCGTCGGACATCATCTCGGTGACGACGCGAAACCTCTGGGTATTCAACTCAACGGACAACCTCTTGAGCACACCCTGACCTCGATTGCGTCGCCCGTTTCGGACCCCAATGGCTATGCAGAATGGTTGCTGCCAGTTTCCGGTTACCCGTTGAAAGTGGTGCCGTTTTCCATTGCCAATGGAGCGGGGTCCTCCTATCCCGTCCCTCTGGTGGTCACTTCACTCCCGGTCGAGATGGAAACGGAGAAGGATCGCGAGCCGACGGAAACGCCGCAGGTGATTCAAGTTCCTTGCGTGGTAAGCGGTCGATTTGCTGACCCGAACGATGCGGATCTTTACGAATTCAAAGCCACGGCAGGTCAGGTGCTCTGGATCGAACTTTTTGCTCATCGACTGGGCATGCCGGTTGATGGATTCATTGTCTGCCAGCAGGTCATCACCAAAGAAGATGGCACGATCGAATATAAAAAACTTCATGATGTGGATGATCCGGGAGATCGCAATGGGTTGATTGGCAGTGACTTTGATCTCTCGACAGACGACCCGGGTTTTCGATTACAGGTACCCGCGGACGGAACCTACCGACTCGTATTAACAGATCAATTCGGGGGGACCCGCGATGATCCACGAGTTCGTTACCTGTTGCGAATCCGTCCCGAGTCTCCCGGTCTGGATTTGATCGTTGAACCGGCTCTCGGCCGCCCCGGCAACGGAAACCAGGCGATCATAGGGACGGTCTCCTTGCGGCCCAATGGAACTGAAAAAATGGTGGTGAGAGTCTTGCGGCAGGATGGATTTACTGGCGCCGTCAAATTGGCTGTGAAGGGCTTGCCTCCCGGAGTGACCGCCGCGCCGTTGACGATTCCGCCTCAGCTAGGCACCGGAACGCTGGTGCTTCACGCCGGACCGGGCGTTGAAAACTGGCAAGGTGAGTTGCAGGTCGTTGGAACCTTCGAAAACAACGGTCAAACTCAGGAGGTATTGGCCCGAGCCGGTACTTTGGTCTGGGGAACAGACAATCGCGGGGTGACCGCGACGGTTTCACGGATGACGCGACGTTTGCGAGGCAGCGTGACGACGGCCGAGACGGAGCCGGTCACGATTGGGCCAACCAACAGTGAGGGGCTGCAGACCGCCCGCGGAGCAACATTCGAAATTCCGGTCAAGATGGACCGGCGGCTGGACTTCAAAGCGGCTTTGGCCGTCAATGCCGTCGGCTTGCCCGGGGAAATCAAACCGGCGGGCCCCGTGCAGTTTGCAGAAAATGCGGGCGAGGGCAAGCTGGTTCTAAACTTGGGTAATAACAACATTCGTCCGGGAAATTACCGCGTGCTTTTGCAAGGTGATTTGAAATACAAGCAAGCAAGAAATCCAGAAGCGATCACCAAAGCGACCGAGCGACAGAAACAGATTGAAGCTTGGTCGGCGGAGTGGCAAACGAAAAAGGAAGCCGCGGCAAAAACCATGGCGGAACTGCCCGGCATGAAGGAACAGGTGACCGCACGCGTCGCTGATTCTTTGGCGAAGGCGGCGGAAAGCGATAATCAGTTGGTCACTCAGGCGACCGCGACGGCAAACGCCGGGACCCTGTTGGCCGAAGCGAGGACTCAACTGGCGGCGAACACAGAGGATGCAGCCCTGCAGAAAAAGGTTGAGCAGACGCTCGCGAGTTTCGAATCCGCTTCAAGACTGATGGAAAAATCGCTGGAGGCTCGTGACGCTGCTAAGAAGCAGGTGACCACAGCTCAAGCGGAGATGGCGGCACTGATGGCCATGGCTGGTGAAGCTCAGGAAGTTTTAGCGGTCGCCGATCAAAAGATCGCGCAACTGGCAGAACTCAAGAAGCAGGCGGATACTCAGTTCGACGCCGTCAACAAGGCGAATCAACCGGTCGACCGCACGTATTCCGTGACTTCGCTCCCGATTGACTTCGTTGTCGAAGCCTCACCGATGACCCTCGGTGGTGATAATAGCGAAATCCAAGCAGGGACCGAAGGTGCGGTGAAGGTGCGTTTGAGTCGAAAGTACGGTTTCGCGGACGCCGTCCAATTGACCGCCACACCCGCGTCACCTGTCGCCGGTCTGACGATTGAGCCTGCCTCGATGCCTGGCGACCAGTCGGAGTCAGCGATCGTTGTGAAAACGACGCCTGAAACACCGGCGGGGGAATACCCCATCAATATCAAGTCGACCGCCAAATTCAACAATGTGGATGTTGAGTCGACCACGACAATTACCCTCAAAATTTTGCCTCGTGCGTGAGGTGAGGATCATGAAAAAGAGATTTTTTACCTCCTGTTGGAGTTCACGCGATATGCGAAGTTTGTTGTCCCCCATGATTGCCCCGGTGTTCCTCGGCTTCCTTCTTTTTGCCACGCCTGCTCGACAATGTGGTGCTGACGAGATTCCGATCGCTGCGATCGACCATCAAGGTCCCGTGGACTTTCAGAAAGAAGTGCTTCCAATTCTTCGAAAGAATTGTTTGGCGTGCCACAACTCCACGGATGCCGAGGGGGATTTAATCCTTGAAACGCCTGAGGCCATGTTGACGGGGGGCGCTGAAGGACCCGCCATCGTGAAAGGCAATGGAGCGGAGAGCTACATGCTTCAGCTTGCGGCTCATCAGGTGGAACCGGTGATGCCCCCCGAAGACAACGGAGTCGAAGCGGGTAATCTCACCAGCGAAGAACTAGGCATTTTGAAGTTATGGATTGATCAGGGAGCTGAAGGCTCCGTAATGTCCGGTGCCGATGTCACATTTGAGCAACTCCCAGCAGGTATTAACCCGGTTTACGGTTTGGCTCTCTCCGATGACGGGCAGACCCTGGCGGCCAGCCGGGCGAATCAGATTTTTCTGTATCACTTGCCCTCGCAACGTGAACTCGGGCGTCTGACCGATCCTGCGTTGATTGAACAGGGGATCTACCAGAACCCAGGTGTGGCTCATCTGGACCTCGTCCAGTCGATCGCGTTCAGTCCAGATCGAAATTGGCTCGCATCGGGAGGTTACCGCAATGTCAAACTATGGCGCCGACAGCCAATTGGTGTCGATAAGGACATTGATCTCGGCGCACCGGTGCTTTCGTTTGCCGCGAGCCGTGATGGTGCGCGTATTGCAGCTCTTCTGCAGTCCGGCCAAATCAAAATGGTGGCGACAGAAACCGGTGAGGTTGTGGGAGAACTTGGGCCGGTGCCGGACGCAAAGACACTGGCCTTGTCCACGGACGGTTCAATGCTGGCCGTCGCCAGCGAGAGTCGTCTCGAATGGTGGAATGTGAATGAGTCACCCACTCAGCAGGTTTCTGCGGAACTCGAGGGCGGCGTCCGCCAATTGGAGTGGTTCCAGGCAGGTTCTCAACTGGTGGTGGCCGGCAACGACCATGTTTTGCGACTCGTTGAAGCGATGCCCGCGGAAGGTGATCAACCTGCTGCATTCAACATCAAGCAGACATTCACTGGACATCAAGCCGAAGTTACTGCGGTGCGAACCTGGGCCGAAGGTGGCGGTTTGGCCAGTTCTGATGCAAGTGGGCAGATCATACGTTGGAATCTTGAGAATGCGTCGCCCCTCCAAAAAATGGATCATGGGGCACCTGTTCGAAGCCTTGCGGTCGCCGCGGATCAGCAGCGTTTGATGAGCTTTGGTGATACGCAGACGTCACGCTGTTGGAACCTTGAGAACGGCAAGGCTGTTCTGCAGAAGGACGGCGATTTTCAACTGGATGTAGTGGCTCAACATGCGAAGTTTGGTGGAGATCTTTCCAACCGACTTGTCGAATTGGCGAAACAGGATCTCGATGCGGCTCAAAAGCAGAAAACCGCCGAGGAAGAAAATGAGAAGAAGGCCAAGGAGGCGTTGACGAAATCCACCGAGGATCAGACTGCGAAGAAAAAAGCGGCGGATGATACCGGCAAGGCCAAAGCGGACGCGGATGCCGTTTTGGTGGCGAGTCAGTCCAAACTCAAGGAGTTGGAGACAGGCATTGCTGCGGCGGAGAAAACGAGAGTGGAGAGTGAAGCTCGCGAGAAAGAACTTGCCGCATCCACCACTCAAATGGAAAAAGAACTTGCGGACAAGATGGCCATGTTGACCAAGTTGAAGGAAGAGCTTGTCTCAACTCAAAAAATGCGTCAGGAGGCTGTTGCGAAGAAGCAGGAACTCGAGAAGACCATGCCGACGGTCCAGCAGGAAGTGAAGACGTCGGAGGAACAGGCGAAAAAGGCGGGTGAAGCGGCACAGAAGGCTTCCGATGAGTTGGTCGCTTCGGATCGGGCTTTGATGGGGGCCAAACGGACAGCGGAACGAGCTGCCGAATCCGTGGCTAGGGCCACCGAGCAGATTCCTGTCCGGGAAAAACAGGTTGCAGCGGCAGAAGAAGTTCAAAAGGAGCGACAGGCCGAGGCAACGGAGGCCCAAAGTGCATTCCAGCAACAACGTGCGGCTTACACTGCAGCACGCTTCTTGCCCGAAACCCATGTTGCTCTGACACTGACCGGCGCCAAGTTGACCGCATGGTCCATAAGCACGGGCGTCCCGATGTTCAGTGAGGCACTACCCAACGAATGTTTGCCGCAGGTTGTCAGCGACGCTCAAGGGTATGCTTGGCTGGCGAGCGACAAACGCTTGCACCGCGTTCGGGTGACTGAAGGCTGGTCCCTGGCTCGGACGATAGGCAGCGTCAAAGGCGAATCGCCTTTCAGTGATCGTGTGACGGCACTGGACTTTTCGCCTGATGGTCAAACGTTGGCGGCAGGTGGAGGCGTCCCTTCTCGGAGCGGAGAAATTCTATTGCTCAACGTGGAGGATGGTCGTGTCCTTAGTAAGGTTGCGGATCCCCATTCCGACGTCGTCCTTTGTCTCCGCTTCTCACCGGATGGAGAATCCCTTGCGAGTGCGGCGACGGATCGGTTCATGAAAACGTTTGAAGTGGCGACAGGCAAACTGATTCGTGGTTTTGAAGGCCACACTCATCACGTGCAGGGAGTGGCTTGGAGCGCTGATGGTCGAACTCTCGCAACGAGTGGATCGGATCAGGTCATTAAGGTCTGGAATGCGTTGACCGGCGATCAGCTGAGAACCATTCAGGGCTTCGGCAAAGAACTCACAGGCGTTTCGTTTCTGGGGCTGAGTCGGGAAGTCGCGGCATCGGGAGGCGATCGCCAGGTCTATCTGAAAAATGTTGACAATGGTGGCAACGTACGTCAGATGGGCGGTTTTCCGGATTACGTTTACTGTGTTGATGCTTCGTTCGACGGCAACATCATCGTTGGTGCAGGCCAAGACAGCGTTGTGAGGGTCTGGCAGAGAGACGGCAAGGTCGTGGTTGAGTTTGCACCGCCAACAACACCGTAGGTGCTCCCCTACCCTTTCAGATTCTAGTAAGGTCTGCGCCCCCGGTGAGCATCGAGAGAATCTTTGTGGGCAGCTTCCCGGATTCTGAATCTGGGAAGCTGGTTGCCTCTCGGATTTTTATCTCTCACGCTGTGCACAGGACGTGGCGACGAAACGTGATCACGCGCAATTTGTGATTGGAGTCCCAACCTCCTTCGCTTCCCGTCAGGGTTCCTGATGCCCGCCTTGCGGGAGCCCGTGAGGAACGTTCTGATAGAGACTAACGAAAACCGGTGATCCTCAGACCGGTCATCTTGAGCTTGTGTTTTCAGGAATGATCATCATGAGTCGATTGATTTTTCTCGACGATCCCCAACGAGCCGCCTTGGAACTCCCCGAGGGCGAATCCACGTTGGGTCGGCGGCCGACCAATGATATCCAGATGAATCACGAAACCGTCTCTGGCAGGCATGCATCGTTTTCTGTTGCCAACGATTGCATTCGTGTGACGGATCTGGAAAGCACGAATGGGACGTTCGTCAATGGCCAGATGATTCGGGAGACGGTTGAGCTCAAGCACCAGGATATCGTCAAGTTCGGCGAAGCGCACGTTCGTGTGGAAGCACCCGCGATGGCGAGGGAGGCAACGCGAGATAATCCTTTGCTTGCTCAAAGTCGTCCTGCGCCGCGCATGCCAGACGCGTTTGACGTCATGACTGATGATCACGCGACAATCACAGGGATGCTCGACTGCGATGGGAATCGTATGGGGTCGGTCAACACCAATCCGGAAGCGAAACTCCGAGCGGTTCTCGATATCAGCAGTCGTCTTTCTGGGGCCCACGGCCTCAATGAGGTCCTGCCGGCCATCCTCGACTCTCTTTTCGGGATTTTCCGGCTTGCGGATCGAGGGTGTATCCTGCTTAAGCATGAGGAGTCGGGCGAGATGGTGGCCCGTGCGATGAAACATCGAAATCCAAAAGAGGATGCAACGATTCGGTTGAGTCGGACGATCACCCGTCACGTTCTGGAGACAAAAAAGGGCGTGATCTCGGCGGACGCCGCCAGTGACTCCAATTTCAGTGGTGGAGAGTCCATCGTGGACTTGAAGATTCACTCCATGATGTGCGTTCCGATGCTGTCTCAGGAAAACGAGGTTGTTGGGATGATCAGCATTGACACCCAAAGCCTGGCGGGACAATTTCAGGAATCGGATCTCGACATCTTGATTAGCGTCGCGGGGCAAGCGGCTCAGGCCTATGAAAATGCAAGGCTTTTGGACTCGTATCTTCAAAAGCAGAAGCAAGACAACGAGATGAATATCGCTCATGGGGTGCAGAAGGCTTTATTGCCTCAATCGCTGCCTCAGAGTGAAGGCTACCAGTTTTTCGCTTCGTATGATGCAGCTCAGGCAGTGGGTGGAGATTACTACGACGCGATGGTTTTGCCTGAGGGTAAGATCTGTTTTTCATTTGGTGACGTGGCAGGAAAAGGGGTTCCTGGTGCGTTGATCATGTCCAGGATGAACAGCTGCGTGCGAAGTACGATGAAGCACGTTTATGATGTTGAAACGGCCATCAATGCCATCAACGATCACATGTGTGACTCGGCTGTCGAGGGGCGATTCGTCACGTATGTCCTCGCGATTCTTGATCCAGAATCCGGCGCAATCTGTATCTCTAACGCGGGTCATATGCCTCCTGTGATCCGTCGTGCCGATGGATCGCTGGAGACTTTTGACGATGAGGACCTCGTTGGACCTCCCATCGGTGTCGTGGATGGTTATCCTTACGAAATTGAAGGAAAAACGCTTGAAAAGGGCGACCTGATGGTTCTGGTGACCGATGGCGTCGACGAAGCGATGGATCCTGACGGTAATTTTTACACGGCAGAGCGGATGCTCGAATTCGTCCGAATGGGCCCCGCCACGGCAGAAGAAATGGCAACGTCTCTTTTGGCGGACGTTCGTAGTCACGCCAATGGTCGACCGCAGAATGATGACATCACCATCATGGTCCTTGGTCGAAACCCCTAGCCTTTCCGGCAGGCATCTCATGAAACGCTCAAATGCCTGATCGCCGTTTTTCGGAACAGAGTTTATGGCCGATCTTATAGCACAGGGTTCCGAACGAGATCAGCGTTGGCGACGTGAACTCGGTGTGAACGAGACTATTTCCATCGGTCGGTCTCAGGGTTGGGAAACGCCTTGGGATAGAGCCATCTCTCAAAAACATGTTTCTTTGCACTGGGATGGTCACGTTCTGAGCGTCGAACGAATCGAATCGGCGAGGAATCCCATCTTTTTTCGGGGGACGGAAGTCGACTCGTTCGAGTGCCGCGCAGGACAATTTTTCGTGATTGGACAAACCACGTTTACGTTGTCTGACGAGGCCATTGAGGTCACGCTCTCTCGTGCGACGCCACAGAAACAGACGCAATTCAGCGCCCTCGATCTGAAACGCGCGAAATTTCGTGATGTCGACATGCGGATGGATCTATTGGGGCAGCTTCCTGATTTGATCGACTATGCCGTCGATCACTCGGAATTGTTCCAGCGTCTCGCAAACGTGTTGTTGGCGGGAGCCGTCTGTGCGGACGCCGTAGGAATTGTCAGTCTCGAAGATCTGCCTGACAACGATCAGCAGGTATCTGTTTTCAAATGGGATCGACGGCGTGTTACCGGCAAGCCGTTCCTGCCCAGTCAAAAGTTGATTTCGCAAGCCGTCCAGGTGTCCGAAACGGTCCTTTATGAATGGGATGCAAGTCGCGGGCAAAACGAAGTGATCACAATGGCGGAGGACTCGACCTGGGCGGTGGCATGCCCGGTGGTCGGGCGAGATACCAAAGGCTGGTGTCTGTATTTGACAGGGACCGATAAAGGGCCAGAAACCGGAAGATCAGACGGCACACTGCCTCAACTGCAGGATGATATTAAATTCACGGAGATGGTCGCCTCCGTCTTGTCCAAACTCATGAAGTTGCGGACTTTGCAAAAAGACCGCACGACACTGACCCAGTTTTTTTCACCCTTGGTTCTCGAAGCTGTGGCCGGTCGCGATCCCGAGCAGGTTTTGCAACCCCGCCAGACGGATGGACCGGTTCTGTTTTGTGACCTTCGTGGTTTTTCGCGTCAAACGGAAGAACTGGCCGACGACCTGATGGGATTACTGCAACGGGTGAGTCACGTTCTGGGAGTCTCGACCCAAGCGATACTTGCACATGGCGGGGTTGTGGGTGACTTTCATGGGGATGCCACCATGGGATTCTGGGGCTGGCCCGTTCATCGTGGCGATGAAATTGAGCACGTATGTCGTGCTGCGTTGGACATCAGGCGACGTCTTGTTGAATTGCGGGAAAGCGGCGACTCACGTTTGGATCAATTTCAAATGGGACTTGGGATCGCGTTCGGCTCGATCGTGGCGGGCAAAATTGGAACCAAAGATCAGGTGAAGGTGACAGCGATTGGCCCCGCGGTGAACCTCGCGGCCCGGCTTGAGTCGCTCACGCGGCAACTCAAAGCTTCGATCTTGATCGACGCGGAAACATCGCGGTATGTGAGGGAATATTTGCCTCCGGAGGTGGCCCGGGTGCGCCGCCTGGCGGTGGTCAAGCCCTACGGTCTGAGGGAGCCGGCGGAGGTGAGTGAGTTGTTGCCTCCTCATGGACCCGACTGTGAGATGCCCGATGAGCAGCTTAGGGCTTTTGATGAAGCCTGGGATTGCATGGTGGCAGGTGAATGGAATGCGGCATTTGAGTGTCTCCACCAGGTCCCGTCGGACGATCGGGCCAAGGATTTTCTTACGGTTTATATTGCACAGCATGATCGGACGCCGCCCGCGGACTGGGAGGGGTTTATTCCGATTGCCCGAAAATAGTGATTCGGGCTTCATCTCGTCAGCCTTCGATCAAAATGAGTTTCAATTGGGGTCAAAATATGGGCGAGTCGTTTCAACATGGACCTTGGAGAGTTCTTCAGCGGAAGGCCGTTTACCAGGATCCCTGGTTAAAAGTGGAACGCGATGATGTCATTCGTCCGGATGGTGAATCGGGAACCTATTGCGTCGCGTATCTGAAGCCAGGTGTCTGCGTGGTTGCGATTGATCATCATCAGCAAATCTCTCTCACTTCAGAGTTTCACTACGGCGTAGGTCGAATTACGCTGGAAGCGGTCAGCGGTGGGATTGAGCCAGGGGACACTCCTATGGAAACCGCGCGGCGGGAGCTTCTCGAAGAGGTCGGGCTGACCGCGCGGACATGGATCGCCTTGGGTGTCGTGGATCCTTTCACGGCCAATGTCGTTTCACCAACCCGACTTTATTTAGCCATGGGACTCACTCAGGGTGAGGCTCAGCCTGAGGGAACCGAAGTGATTGAATCTGTCCAGATGCCTCTGAAAAAGGCGATTGACATGGTCATGCGTTCCGAAATCACTCATGCACCTTCGTGTGAAGCGATCCTCAGGGCCGGCATGCACCTCGGAGTATTTCGATGGTCCTAGGCGATTCGATCAGACATGCGGCAATGTTTGTTCTGGGGCTTCTTGCGTTTGTTGGCGGGGCTTCGGGAGCAGAGACGGATCTGAATGCCGCGCTTCAGCAGGCTCTCGAGGGGCGAGGTCATCTGGGCAAATTGTTGGAGCATGTTCCCGAGCGGACAATCCAAACCACCGAATCGGCGACACGACTGGTTTCGCTTCTTGAAAAAACGTCACTGGAAGATCTGCTCGTCGAAGTGGAAGGCGTCTCTCAACTGGATATCGTGATCACCCTGTTTCAAGAGGCGCAAGATGCGGCCGCGATCGGGATATTGACGCGGCAGGGAATACCTCACTTGTACCGGTTGAGCAATGAGCTTCAGCCTCAATTGTCGAAATCATCGGAACGGGAGTTTCTGTTTTTGCTACAAGTTTTCGCAGGGTATAAAACGCGGGCAGGATCTTTAAGAGTCTTGCGAGCGGCTCGAGAAGGAGTGCTCGAAGACCACCCGCTTTGGCCCTACGTCTTTGACCCTTTCTTATTTGATCACAACGACGCGGTCCGTATCCTGCAGGAGTTGACCAAAGATCTTCCGCAAGGGCAGATCGGTCGCGGTGTTCTGGACTGCGCCAACGCGTTGCTTGCGGAAGGCGGGGGTTTCGAACATCCTTTCGATCAGGATTCGGGCGTTGATCGCCTCGCGTCATGGTTGAATGGATCTGGGGATGACGATGTCTCAGAAATTCAAAGCGCGGTCGCTGCATTACCCTTCCTGAAACACGCCAAACGCGCCGAGTTGCTTGAAGTCGCATTTCATCATCCGCATCCTCTGGTCAAGGCAGAGGCGGGTTGGGCTCTTGAACGCCTTGGCGACTCACGAGGAAGAAATTTGCTTCTTCGGATCTCAAAAGACGTCAGATATAGTTGGATCGCGCGACGCTATCTCAAAGAACTTGGGCAAAGCAAGTCGATTCCGAAAGAAGTGCTCACCCCTGCATTTCTGGCTCGGGCTGATCTCTGCCAGTTCCTTTCTCATCCGGCCGAAAATGGGAGGCCCCCTGACCAGGTTAAGATCCTTGACGCTCGTTCGATCCAGTGGCCACCGACGCGTCGCAAGGAAAATGTCTGGTTGATCCAGGTCATCGATGATGCGGAAAGTCCGGGAGGGCCAGCTTATAAGGGGATTGCTTTTGTCGGTCCGCGAATCTCCTATCAGCCGGAAATGCTGAAAGATGTGACCGAGATTGAGCAAATGTATGGAGCTTACTGCGCATGGGAGTTGGCCCAAAATGCCGACCCCCGAATTGCGGGTCAACCGACACCGGAGAAGGGTTGGTTATTGATTAAGTCGGCCAATCCAAAGTGGCGTCGCTTGAAACGAAGCCCCTAACCGCGGCGGCTGGTGTTGGTTGGATGCCGGCCGCTTTGTTGCGCCGGATTTGAACTGGCCACATGTCTTCAGGACGATACAATGCGGTTTAAACGATCTGGAAAAGCGACCTTTGGGGAAGGGCAATTCGCAGGCGAGAGAGTTCTTGAATGTCGTAGTGAAGTGTCTCTCGACGGAAAATAGATTTTGCTCCGACGTTTTTGAGGAGAGGGAAACCACGCGTGAAATCCAATGACGGTCGACTGAAATCCGTGAAGGAATCGGAGTTGCTTCCGTTTGTGTTCGGTTTGGTTGTCTTTTTCATGGCTTCGGTGCAATTAGAGGCTCAAGAGAGTACCACGGAGGAAGACTCCACGGAGCAAGAGGCCTTCTTCGAAAATAAGATTCGGCCGCTGCTTGCCCAGAAATGCGCTGAATGTCATGGCGTTGAAAAACAGGAAAGTGATTTTCGGGTCGATAACCGAGCGTCCATTTTTGCAGGTGGAGCGTCTGGACTGAAAGCCATTGTTCCAGGTAAGCCTGCTGAGAGTCTCTTGATGATTGCCGTGATGGGCGAGGGGGACTACTCGATGCCTCCTGAGACGCCTCTTTCCGCCGTTGAAATAAGGCAATTGCGAGAGTGGATTCTGCGCGGTGCCTACTGGCCCTCGACTGGAGCAACTGCCGAACCATTAACGGCCTCGGAAAAGATGGTCAAACATCGTCGGGAGCACTGGGCGCTCCAACCCCTGTTGCGACAAGCGGCCCCATCGGATTTGCAAGATTCCTGGTCACGTTCTCCGGTCGATCGATGGGTGCATGAGCGTCTTAAGAAGGCCTCGATCGAACCGTCATCGGACATCGAACCCGCAAGGCTGATTCGCCGACTGAAGCTCGATATTCTTGGGATTCCACCAAGCTACGATGAGGTTCAGGAGTTCGTCAGTGACGCTCGCCCCGATGCCTTTGAACGCTGGATCGATCGTTTTCTCGCGTCGCCCGCGTATGGTGAACGCTGGGGCCGACATTGGCTAGATGTGGCTCGATACGCGGACACTCGTGGCTACGCGTTCAATCGTGACCGACGTTATCCGTACGCGTACACCTACCGGGATTACGTGATCCAGGCGTTGAATGAGGACTTGCCATACGACCGCTTCGTGGTGGAGCAACTTGCGGCGGATCAAGTGGAACTGGGAGGTGAAAAATGGCGGTTGGCGGCACTCGGCTTCTTGACCGTTGGCCGGAAGTTCAACAACGCTCACGACGACATCGATGACAAGATTGATGTTGTGACGCGTGGTTTGATGGGACTGACCGTAGCTTGTGCACGGTGCCACGATCATAAATACGACGCGATCCCAACCGAAGACTACTATTCCCTATACGGTGTCTTCGCAAGCAGTGAAGAACCCGCGGACTTGCCGCTGATCGCAGACGAAGAATCGATTGCACGCAATCAGGGATGGTTCGACGAGCTCTCGAAACTCAGAGAAGATATCGAAAGCTACACGGATCAAAGGCATGCTGAGACTGAAGAGCATGCGCGGACTCGAGTCTACGAATATTTGGTTGCAGCCGTCTACAATTTGCCAGACGACCAAAAGTCGGCTTTCCCGGAAATCGATCTGGAGGTGAACCAGATCAAAGTCCAACTGCGAGACCGCTGGCGCAATTGGGGAACGGCACAGGCGAAATCCGGCGGGGCTCTGGGGCAGATCGTGAAGGGTCTGATGGGACTGGGAGACCAGGATGCCGAAGACCAGGTCAAGGCCTTGAAAGAATCCTGGTTCTCCGGAGAGCTTCTTGCAGATTTTCCAAAGCTGCATGAAGCGTTCTCGACCAGACCGTGGACCAATCGTGGTGAGGGACTAAGAATTCTTGGAGATGTGATCGAGGAGTCGATCATTGCGGCCTCGACCGAGACGGAAGATGCTGAGGTGCAAACATTGGCAAAAATCGTGACAGGCGAGCAAGGCCTTGGACGTTTCAATCGAGGCAAAACCAACGAATTCCTGAATCGCGCCGATCGGGACCACCTCGCCAAACTCAACTCCAAGATTACGGCACATCAAACCGCGGCCCCAGCCGAGTTGGGAAGGGCAATGGTTGTGCGTGATCGTGCGAACCCGGTCAACCCCGTGGTCTTCATTCGTGGGAATCCACGGCGTCGAGGGGAAACGGTCCCCCGGCATTTCGTGGAAGTTCTGACGGGGAAGGATCGGTCAGCCTTCGAACGTGGCAGCGGGCGACTTGAACTTGCTCAGGCGATTGTGGACGGTGACAATACGCTCACCTCTCGAGTGATTGTGAATCGTATCTGGATGCACCACTTTCGTGATCCACTGGTGCCAACTCCCAGTGACTTTGGGATCCGTTGCAAGGAACCGATTCAACGCGTGTTGCTGGATCATCTGGCTGTGGAACTGCAACGCAACGACTGGTCGCTTAAAGAGCTTCACCGAGACATTCTTATGGCGAGTGTCTATCGACAAGCAAGTCGTCGTCGCGAAGACGCGATGGTCGTTGATCCGGAAAATCGACTGATGTGGAAACAGAATCGCCGCAGGTTGGGGTTTGAGGCGACACGTGACTCTCTCCTCTTCGTCAGCGAGCAACTCGCAATGTTGCGAGGCGGCAAGCCGGTGGACATATTTAATCAAGTCGATTCACCGCGCAGAAGCGTCTACGCCTTCATCGATCGGCAGGATCTACCCGGCCTGCTACGCTCTTTTGATTTTGCGAGTCCCGACCAGCATTCTCCTGCCCGTCCCCGAACCGTGGTTCCTCAGCAGGCTCTGTATCTGATGAATTCAGAATTCATTCTCAACCGCGCGAAAGAGGTGGCTCAACGTTGTCATCTGACGTCAGAGACGCCTCCCGAAGAGGGAATCGTCAGGGTCTTTCGGCAAATCCTCGCAAGGGACCCCGACGAAGCGGAGATGACCGCGTTGAAGACACTGTTGGAGAGTGGGGGATCGCCGAAGTGGGAGAGCGTGGCCCAAGTCATTCTCGAAACCAATGAATTTGTCTATGTCGATTGACCGGATACCGGGCTAGGATCGCGGTGGGATGCCTTATGACGCCAGGCATAAAAGACCCTCAACGAACCTTGCTCGATCTTTCGCTCATCGACTCGGTCGAAAGTCGACGCTTTTCGGCGCATCAATCATTGAGGAATCAGTATGGTTTGGCCGATCGGGAGAATGTCCGGTCGGGCGAGGATGCCTCGATTTTGGTCAAACAACTCTCCAGCCCGATTGGCATCTCCGAGGAACCGTTTGGCAATGGACTCCAGTGTATCCCGATCCCGTATTCGATAGGGACGTGGTGGGATTTGAACGGTCACCTCTTGATGACGCGCCTGGATGGGCCTTCGATGATTTTGAACCGGCCTGGGCTGACTCTGCGCGAGGTCTTGTAGGCGTTTGGGAAGAACCTGTGCGGTTTGTTCTTCCTGCGCTTGAAGGAAGGAGGGTTCAGACCTTTCGGATTTGACGAGAGGTTCGTAAGCCGCGGGAATGGTTGGGGGAGAAATCGCTCCCCGGGATGGAAGTGGCTGGGGAACGTCGACCAAGATGCTGTCAACGGTTTCCGGAGCCGCTTGCCCTGCAAAGGGTACCGAGGGTGGAAGATACGCATCGTCTGCGATGGCTCCCCCCCGGATGTCACTGACGCGTGCAAAAGGAGTTGAGGTCTGAGCGGAATTCGCCTCGCCCATGTCCGCAGACGGAGGGACAGATCTCCGAAACGGGATCGCGGTGAGGCAGCCAATGCCGGCAATGGCTACAAACCAGATCAATCTTTGTGGCGATGAGTTCTCGTATTCGGTGATGTCGCGAGAATTGGACATGGAAACCCATTCATCAAGAGACGCTACGGACGTGAATCTCAAACTCGACGTCCGATCCATCTCCGTCGCGCTATGACCTTCCCACGTTCGAAAACGTGGTTCGCTAGAAACATAGCGCCCGGTTTACGTCGGGGGGCACCATTTGGCAATTCCATCGGGCGTTTCATTAAACCGAAACCGTCCTGTGTCGACTAGTGAAACTTTAAGGCCAAGGACGAAGCAGGGCCATGACGATTCCAAAGGGAATGCACCAAAATGCAAACCAATGAAGTCTTCTTTGTGTGACCCATCGGTGCAGCCATGCCAATGCAAAGACACCGACGATCGCGGCGATTACCGTACCGATTATTTGCTCTACGGTGACTGGGGCAGCCGCTCCTGTTAGGAAGTCTTTACAGCCGAGAACCATCGCTCCGAGGATGGCTGGGATAGCGAGTAGAAAAGAGAACGTTGTAGCTTGATCGCGTCGAAGGCCAAGGGAAAGTCCCGCGGCAATGGTCAGTCCACTTCGGGAAAGACCCGGCAACAAGGCGAAGGATTGGAACAGGCCGATGAGCAGTGTTTTGCGAAAGGTGAGATGACGATACGTTCCCTCACCGTCGGGGCGGCGATTTGACCACCAGACCACCAGTCCGGTTACAGGAAGCAAGCAGGCCGCGACCAGAGGTTTCTCCAGGACCTCCTCGAAAGAGAGTTTGATGGCGATTCCGATCATCGCCGCAGGGAGGGTGCCCACAATGAGCAAGAGCATGACTCTTCGGTCTTGTCGGAGCAGATCTAGGATTTTTCGATGGTAAAAGATCAGGATCGAGGCCAAGGTTCCGCCGTGCAGGAGAATGTTGTAGGTGGAGTTTGGCGGTTGTCCCAAAACCGCTTCTGCAATCACCAGATGTCCGCTCGAGCTGATTGGAAGAAACTCGGCGATGCCTTGGATCAATGGCAAGACGATTATTTCAAGCCAGTTCATGCCCTACCCTAACACTTCAGGGGGAAAAGCCCTCGGTTTCACGCCGCTTCGATCGGTCCACATCGAGGAACCCGCGAAACGGGTCGCAAACCGCCTACAATCTCGGGTTTCGAATTCGCATCCAAATGTCACCATTTAATCCATGATAATCGCAACCTGACGGTCGCAAACGACTTCATCCGAATTGGGGTGTAAACGGCGGTTTTCGCCCCTTGCCCGCCGAAATATCCCGCCGATCTTCCGGATTAGGTCCGGATCAACTCCTACGCGAGACGGCCCAAATACAGTACATTACGTGGCACGGTGGTATTCGAGTTCACGACTCCCTGTGAATGGCCAAGCGGCACCGGATCCCTCCAACGACTGACCCACCGCTTTGACTCGCTGGCCGACGGCATTCTACCCCGTTGAGGCGATGATCCATCAGCTTGACCCGAGTGTTCTGGGTCAACATTCGTGATTAAGGACAAGCATGACAGGCTCGAATCCAAAGACGCTCTTTGAAAAAATCTGGGACGACCATGTGGTCCATGAGGAGCCCGGAAAGCAATCCATCATTTACATCGATCTGCATCTGGTTCATGAAGTGACCAGTCCTCAGGCCTTCGAGGGCCTGCGCCTGGCGGGTCGCAAAGTTCGACAGCCGGGAAGGACGGTGGCAACTCCGGACCACAACGTTCCGACGTCGGATCGAAGTTTGCCCATTGCGGACGAGATTTCCCGAAAACAGGTGGATACGCTGCGAGCGAATTGCGAGGAATTCGGTGTCCAACTCTACGACCTGAATGACCCGAGGCAGGGAATTGTACACGTGATCGGGCCCGAGCTTGGGCTAACCCAACCGGGGATGACGATCGTCTGTGGCGATAGCCACACGGCGACCCACGGAGCCTTCGGTGCTCTCGCATTTGGCATTGGCACCAGCGAAGTCGAACACGTGCTTGCCACTCAGACTCTATTGCAATCCAAGCCGAAGACCTTTGAGTTGCGAGTCGATGGGACACTTGAAAAGGGTGTGACGGCCAAGGATCTGATTCTCTACTTGATCGGCCAGTTAACGACCGCGGGAGGCACCGGATACGTTTTAGAGTACGCGGGAGAGGCGATTCGCTCGTTGACGATGGAAGAACGCATGACCGTCTGTAACATGTCGATTGAGGCGGGTGCGCGAGCCGGGATGATTGCGGCGGATGAGACCACGTTTGAATACATTCGGGGGCGGGAATTTGCACCGAAAAACTTCGAACAAGCGGGACAGCAGTGGCAGAAATATCACACGGATGAAGGGGCGATCTTCGATCGCAGTCAAGTGTACCGAGCAGAAGACATCTCACCGCAGATCACCTGGGGGACAAACCCTGGCCAAGTTCTCAGCGTGACCGAACAAGTGCCATCGCTCGAAAGCTGTGAGGATGAGACGGAGCGAAAGAGTGCGGCTCAGGCCCTCGAATACATGGGGTTGAAGTCTGGGCAGGCGATGCAAGAGGTGGCCGTGGATCGAGTCTTTATCGGTTCCTGCACGAACGCACGCATCGAAGATCTTCGGGCTGCCGCAGCGGTGGCCAAGGGGCACCGCGTCGATGGGGCGGTCAACGCCATGGTGGTTCCGGGAAGCGGGCAGGTCAAAAAGCAGGCTGAGGAGGAAGGTCTGGATAAGATCTTTACCGAAGCCGGCTTCGATTGGCGACAGGCGGGATGCAGCATGTGTCTGGCAATGAATCCCGACAAGCTGGCACCGGGTGAACGGTGCGCTTCCACGAGCAACCGTAATTTTGAAGGCCGACAGGGCAAAGGCGGGCGTACCCATCTGGTGTCGCCAGAGATGGCCGCTGCAGCCGCCATTGAAGGTCGGTTTACAGACATTCGCGATTGGAATTACTTGAACTAGGATCAGGTCCTTTGCAGGGGTGATCACAAATCCACGTCGTGCGACTGAATTGGAAATTCTATGAGAGCATTTACGGAACATACCGGTGTTGTCGCGGCCATGGATCGCGCGAACGTTGATACCGATCAGATTATTCCGAAGCAGTTTCTGAAGAGAATCGAGAGAACAGGTTTCGGGCAATTCCTGTTTTTCGATTGGCGTTTTCATGAAGATGGCTCGGACAACGAGGGTTTCGAACTCAACGGACCTCGATATTCGGGCGCTTCAGTGTTATTAGCGCGCCGTAATTTTGGCAGCGGATCGAGTCGTGAGCATGCGGTTTGGGCACTCGATGACTATGGCTTCCGGGTCGTCATCGCGCCCTCCTTCGCGGATATTTTCTTCAACAACTGTTTCAAGAATGGTGTGCTTCCCATCCCGGTTTCCGAGGAGGTGGCGGATGAGTTGTTTGCGCGGGTGGCGGATCGACCGGGGTACCAACTCACGGTGGACCTAGCCAATCAGGAAATCAAAGATGAAGACGGGCTGTCCGTTCCATTTGAAATTGATCCTTTCCGCAAGGAATGCCTGCTGGCCGGCTTGGATGATATCGGGACTACCCTGCAACATGAAGATCGAATCGCAGCATTCGAGGCGGCCCGTTTGACCACCTGATTTCAATCTTCAAGTCCCGGGCTGCACGCACCGGGAAACCTGAAACAATTTGAGGTCCTGAATCAATTTGAGATTTAGACCACCACCCTCTGGGTCTGAGTACATCGAAGCCCATGGTGTTGAGAAGAAGGAGAAAGTGGATGTTTAATCGCGGTTTTGCCGTTTTGGCTGTTGTCCTACTCGCCGTAGGAACTCTGTCAGCTGAGGAAATCCTCGACCTGAAGGTGCCTGCAGGCTTGAAACCACTCAAAATTCCTGCCGACAACCCACTCACCGAGGCCAAGGTGGAATTGGGAAAACAACTCTATTTTGACCCCCGCCTGTCCGGCAACAACGAGGTAAGCTGCGCCAGTTGTCATGACCCAAAACATGGGTGGGCCGATTCCAAGGACCGATCGGTGGGCGTCCCGGGAGAACGCCTTGGACGTCACTCACCCACCATCATCAACGCGGGTTATCAACGTTTCCAGTTCTGGGATGGCCGCGCTGGTTCCCTCGAAGAGCAGGCATTGGGTCCAATTCAAAGTCCCGCCGAGATGAATATGAACTTGGACACGCTCACTAAGAAACTCAATGCAATCCCAGGCTATCGGAACCAGTTTAAGCAGGTTTTCGGTACCGAGGTGACCGCAGAGAACATTGGAAAAGCGATCGCCAGCTTCGAGAGGACGGTGCTCTCGGGCAACGCGGCTTACGACCGGTACAAGGCCGGTGATGAAGCGGCACTGTCCGAAGGTGCACTGCGAGGAAGAAAGTTGTTCTTCGGAAAAGCTAATTGCTCGGCTTGCCACGCCGGTTCAAATTTCACCGACAACGGATTTCACAATATTGGTGTGGGGATTGACTTGGCGGAACCGGATGTCGGCAGACAATCCATCTCCAAGCTGTCTGGGGATCGAGGGTCTTTCAAGACACCAACGCTGAGAGACGTCGACCGTACCGCACCCTATATGCACGACGGCAGCATGGCGACGCTGGAAGACGTTATCGAACACTACAGCAAAGGTGGAATCGATAATCCACAACTGGACGAGGAGATCTTCAAGCTTGATCTGACGGATCAGGAAAAGAAGGACCTGGTCCTGTTCTTGAAAGAGGGACTTGCAAGTCAGAATTATCCCATGGTCGAAGTTCCGACGTTGCCCGAATAGGCCGACGTGGAGAAAATAGTTCACTCAAAATTGGTCTTTTATAGAGAGTATGGTCCATGAACAAAATTAAGTGGATGGGTGTCGTCCTGGCACTCTTGGTCTCGAGTACCTGCGTCACTGCTGCTGAGTTCGAGGTTGTTTCCGAGGGGCTCTACAATCCCTGCGGAGTTGCTGTCCAGCCAGAAACAGGACACGTATTTGTGGCAGACAGTGGAAATTTGAAGGTCGTTCGTATCGTCGATGGAAAACCACAGGACGTGATTGTGGACTTCGGTACGGATGTTTACGGAAAAGGTCCGAAGTATCAGGTCGGGCCTTTGGGGATAGCCTTTTTGGACACCAATACTTTGGTCGTCGGAGGCGGAGGCTCTCCTGATGGCGAGGAGAAGCTTTATGCATTCACCGTTCCTGCCGTTGGGGAACCAGCGATCAAGGCCAGCGAAGCAAACTCGGCCATGAATCTTGCCCCAGGAGACGAAATCAAAGGCGAAGGAAATTTCTACGCCTTGGCGGTGACCAACGACGCGGTTTACGTGACCTGCAACGGAGACGACACCAAAGGTTGGGTTTCCAAAGCGACTCGGGATGGGAATAAGCTGGCCTCCTTCGAACGATACTTGGCGACCAAAGAGGCCGTTGAGGTTGACGCTCCAGTAGGGATTACGGTGAGTCCAGACGGTCATCTCGTGGTTGGGCAGATGGGTGAAATCACCGTTCCCGAGGATGGTTTGGTGACCTTCTACCGTCCCAATGACGGTAAGATGTTGGCAAATTTTCCAATCGGTTTAAGTGACATCACGGGCCTCGCTTATAGCCCCGGGGGCCAGCTTTACGCGATCGATTTCTGCTGGAACGACACCACAAAAGGGGGCCTCTTTCAACTGATTCGCGATGAGAATGACGCCGCGGTGGCAAAACCCCAGAAGGTTTCCGAACTCGATAAACCGACGGCCATGGCGTTCGATGCCGAAGGAAACCTCTACGTGACGGTTGTGGGTAGCGGTGAGGGAGAAGACACCTCAGCGGCCGGCAAACTCTTAAAAATTACTGGCTTGAAGTAAGGATGGATCGAAATTTGATCACAAGGGCGTCGTGGAAGCACGACGCCCTTTTTTTGTGTCCTTCGTTTTGAAGGGCCAATTTTTCGTCCATCCGGGCTAGAGAGTCGACTGAGTGGAATGCGACTCCACTTTCGACGGATCTCTCCAAACGGAGAGACTGGATCGCGGTGAAGCCAACTCATGGGACGATCCTGGTTCCCCTCTTCGCCTTCTATCCGTATTTCAATCGCTTCTCGACGGAGATCGTTCTCCACTGAAGCGGCGAGGCTCTTTTGGGGGGTGCTCATCTGGGCGTATGTTCACCCTCAGAGGGCGTGATGCCTCCTGGCAGGTTTCGTAAGTGATTATTGAATATAGGTTTATGAACGGAAGGTCCGTGGTTTTGGGCGGCAAAAAATACCCCGTTCCAATTTTAACGATCAGGAAGATAGGTCCCATTTTTTCGAATTGTGTCGAAAAGCCTCATGAGGGGGATTATCGGCGGACGATGGATTCTACGACCTGTAATAAGATTCGCGTTCGTTTCGCGCTTGCTGGACATGCCGGCATGCGAGGCGTTACGTGTTTGTACCGGTGAATCTGCACCACCGCGGGAGAGTTCGATGAAGACGTTTTTGAGTCTTTTCAGCCTTGGAGTTGCCATCGTTGGGCTTGTGTCGGCGCCAGTTGCCGCACAAAGTGCACCTCAGGGTTACCCGTCCTTAATGCAAGGCGGCGAAGCGACAGCAGCCCCTTTCCAGACTCAGGTTCCGGTCGGCTGGCCGGGAAATGTCTGGATCGAGGGAAATCTTGCTGATCGAGGTTTGGGCTACAAAGGGTCGTACATGACCGTTGGTGGCAAATCGAGGTTGTTCGAAGACTTCCTCGGTGGCCGTTGGGTGTCCCAGGTTCAGGGCAATATGGCGTTGGAGAGCGGTAGCTTCTTCAGCAACGTCGGCCTTGAGCGGGTATTCACCGTTGAGGCCGCCAATTCAGACGTCTTCTTTGGCGTCTGGTGGGACTACGACGACGACCAGCAAGGCTCATTCGGGCATACGTTCAACCAGATTGGTGTGAGCGGCGGAATCAAATCGGAACTTTATGACGTCTATGCGAACGGTTATCTGCCAAGTGGATCCACGAGTTACACTCAGGGGGATATCACCGGAAGCTCAGTCTTTTTCGCGAACAGCGTTGTCACCCAAGCCGGCATCGATTCGGCTCTCGAAGGATTCGACTTCCACATCGTCAGCCGTCCCCAGCAACTTGCATTCATGAATACCTACGTGGATGTCGGTGGTTACGCTTACGGTTCCGACGTCGTCGACACCTTTGCGGGGTTCAGTCTCGGTGGCGGTATTCAAACGCTGCGAGGCATGGGGCTTGGAATTCAGGTGAATCATGACAGTCGCTTCGAGTGGACGGGAGCTCTACAAGTGGCTTGGGAGTTTGGTGCTCGGGGAGCCCGAACGGAATACTCGCCACTTGGCCGTGACCTCGAGCCAACTCGACGAAATGACCATATTGTCCGCTTCCAGCAGGAAACGTTGTTGGCCCTCGACCCAGATACTGGTGACGACTATGTGGTCTTCCACGTGGACAATGAGGCGGACGCAGGAGGCGACGGGTCGATCGAACGTCCATTCCAGACGCTCGCAGAGGCTCAAGCCGCTTCAGGAAATGAAAACATTATCTATGTTCATCAAGGTGATGGAACAACCACAGGAATGGATCAGGGGATTGTTCTCAAGGACGGCCAACTCCTGTTAGGCGACGGTATTGTGCATACCATACCTGAGTTGAGACTCGGATCCTTCGACATCTTCAATACGGTGAACGGTCTTGCACCGCAAATCACCAGCCTCGCCGGCGATGGTGTCACACTCGCCAGCCGAAACACCGTCCGTAACTTCGATATCAACGCGGCCGGAACGAATCTAATCAGCGGTATCCATGGTCAGGGAACGGCACTAAATCCTCTCGAAAATGGAATCATCGAGCAGGTGACCGTACGTGGCAACCCAATTCTTAACGGAATCAACCTCAACTTCATAACGGGTGAATGGGATATCCGTCGGAACGATATCAGCACCGCTGGGAATCACGGCATTGGCGTTGACAACGTCTCGGGAGAGACATCGGTCCTGAGGATGTTCAACAACACGATTACGACCAGTACCGAAGATGGTATTCATGTCGAAGACTACCAGGGCGAACGATTTGTTTTCCGTGGTAACGTACTGACAGAGAACATCGGAGATGGTCTGGAGCTGTTGCGATACACTGGACCGGATGCAGAATGGTTTATCGATAATCACATCAGCGACGGCAACGTCGGGGCTGGTATCGCGATCGACGGTGCGAATGGCTCAGTGCTAATAACGGAAAGTATTGTCAACGATAACTCGACAAGTGGCATAACACTTCGAGACGTCAACAACACGCAGGATGTGAACGCCACTCTGATCGACACCGTCTTGATGTCAAACAACGGCAACGGTTTGATCAACGATTTGAATACTGGTTTCCAAGAACTTAATATCACGAACTCCATTATCAATGCGAATGGCTTAGGCTTATTGGCGACATCAACCGGGCTTGGGACCACACTGGAGCTGAACGTCGTCGACAATTTCTCCATCAGCAACAACTTGAGTGATGCCATTCGAGGAGTGGTCGAGGAAGGTGCAACGTTACGCTTCCTGTTGGAGAATGATCCCGCGGCCCCGCTGATCATGGACGGCAATGCGGTTCAATCCGGCTTGGGAGTTTCACTGTTTGCTCAGGGAACTGGAGTGACCAGCACACTGAACGCCATTATTCGCGGTGTCGACATCACCAATAATGGTGATGGAATTCCGGGTGGTATCTTCGTCAGTGCCATCGACAACTCGGTCAGTCAAGTATTCATCGAAGATGTGACGATCAGCGGTCCGGCATTCTCCGTCCGCTCTTTCTACAACACCAGTAATACCTTGATCAATACTTTGGTTGTCAATCGAACAACCGCTGGGTCGTTTAACAACACGGTTCTCGGTCAAACACGCCTGGACATGGTTGCGACCGACCTCCTTGCGACTGGGCAAACGGCTCAGGGACTCTTCAGTGTTGACGCTGCAGGAGACACCTTGACGAGACTCTTCCTCGTCGATTCCGAGTTTAGCGGAAATGGTGCGGGTGAAGGTGTGAGAGTGTCTGGTCAGGGGGATGCTCAGATTCTCGCTACTGTGATTGGTGTCCGTGCGGACAACAATGGTAGGGGAGCTGCTGCCGGCGAAAGTTCGGATAACCTGACACCGACTTTCCCAACGGGTGTTAATCCTGATCCCGAAGACGATGACTTTACTTCCCCCGACTTTGACGGGTGGCATGGTTTCAACTTCAATGCTCAAGGCAATGCAAACCTCGGTTTGACCTTGCTTAACAATGATGCTCACGGAAACTTTGAGCATGGTTTAGCGATGTACACGCTGGGCAACGGTAACATCGATACGGTGATTACTGGCAATCGTTTCTCACTCAATGACGTTGGGGAAGATGGTGACGATGACTTTGGTGGTGCACCACCAGAGCAAAACAGTGAAGATGTGGCAATCACCAACTTCGGCACGACGATCTGTGCGTCTCTCAGTACCAACTTTTTCTCCACGACGAACAGTGCAGTGTTGACCAATACACTGGGTCCGGCAAACTTCGTGGTGGAACTTGACGGTGTCTCGAACCAGCAGCCTCCGACGCTCATCAACGTGTCGCTGGCTCCTTATGGAACCGTTTGTCAGCCCAACATCGATTTGCTAGACGCTGTGTTCACCGGTGCAGGTTTCCCTTAATCGGGACGTGTGAGCAAGCTTGAAAATCGAGAATTAAACCCGGGCTTCGGCCCGGGTTTTTTCATGCGCGGAGTCCGGCGGTTGATGGATGCTAAGGTTTAACTCTCGACTTGATCGAGAGTTGGACAATGGCTTTCGCAATCCGTGTCAGTACATCGTATAAGGAAGTTTTTTCACCAGAAGTGGCAACCGAGTCACGTTGCCTTGGTTCGAGGTGCCTGCCGCAGTGGCAGGAAGTTGGAAGCAGTGTAACTGGGCGATAGAACAGACATTCGTGTTACGAGCGTGAGTTGCAGTATTTTCAATAGAATCCGTACAGTACTCTCAATTCACTGGCCGAAAACCACTAACAGGGACTGTATTAGACCGGAGTGGTCCTTACGCACGCCGTTTCACCTTTATCGGCCGAGAAGCATGAAACTGTCCTTCATCAGGCAACCTGCATTTACGCTGACCACTGCGACCCTCTCGGCGTCGCTGGTGGTCGCGTTGGCGGCTGCAGGTGATAAGATTCCGGTGGTAAGCACCAGTCAATCTCCCAAGGTCGGATCTGTTCGGCTGGTGGTTGGCAGTACTGAACCGAAGCGGGTCGCGGTTTTCGAAGGTAACGGTCAACTGCCGGACGATTTGATCTCTCGACTGCCTGGCCTTAAAGCCCGCTCCAAGGTTGAAGCTGGAAGTAACAACGGGCAGTTGTCGAAGGGACGGGCTCCTCTCAATCCCGAAACTTCAGACGAAAATGACGATCCACCCATTGTCCTCGTTCCGGTCATATCCGTCGAACCGTCCGGTAAGGTCTCGTCCGTTTCACCCGAGGTGAAAATTTCACCGCTTCCCGAAGTCATTCCGACTGATCCCCATCTACCGTCAGAGGTGGAAACGGACCGCGGGGTACCCGTGGCGCGGCCTGCCGTTATGGCGTCGTCGGCAAAGAAGCCAGGATCCAGCGTCGCCCTAGTGGCATTGCCTGTTGAAGGGGGAGAACTGGAGGATTCTGACGAGCCATCACCGGTCGAACCGCCTTCTGACGAAGAGTTGAGCGAGGAAATGTTTGCGGGTGAACCTTCAGCTGACTCCGAGACCGTCACCGAAGTACCGCGAGTCAAGAAGTTGGCCGTTCGGATTCAACCGACGGCGCCAACGGTAAGAAACTGGCAATCCTCGGTCCCAAGTGGTTCAGGGGGAGCACTTGCTCGAGTCATTGTGGTTCCTCCGACAACGACGCCGGTGGTCGAGCCCTATCAAATGGATCAAGAGCAGGGTTCCGGCAATGGTTCGGAGTTTCTCGGCCTTTCCTATAACTCAAATAAGTCGGAACAAAACTCGGGTGGAACTTCCAGTTCCACGCCGGAAACCTCGGTGGCGGCCGAATCTTCCCGTCGGAAACGTGAACCGGTTCCAGCGGCAGAAACTTTTGAGGAAGACTCGCTGAACGGGGGATTTGTCAATCTGAGGCCAATCGGAGATGAATCCGGCGTGGAATCAGTTTCCACCTTTCCTCTACTGGGGCATATTCCGACGCTTTCTGGTTCAGGTGATATGATCCGGCATCCCGCAACGGTCGAGGATGGTGAGGTCATTCTCGATGGCGAACTGACGCCAATCGCGGAGGAGATGCCGACTATCAACGAGTGCTGTCGGGGGTGTCCCCAACGGACTTACGTGGTGGCGGAGGGGTTGATGTTCCGTCGAGAAGGCGAACAAACTCAGTTGACGAGCGGATTCAAACTTGATGGGTTTGGCTTCAAAGAGGGAATGCGATTCACTCTTGGCCGTCGTAACGACTGTCTCACGGGTTGGGAAGCCACCTACTCAGGCGTGGAACCGTGGTTCGCCTACCAATCTGCAACGAGTGCTGATGGAAATCTTCAAGCGGCATTTCGACCGGGCAGGGGCTTCAATCACGGGAATCTTGATACCTTCTATGGTGCCAATTATCAGGAGCAATTGTACCGATCAGAGTTGCACAACATAGAACTCAATCGGACCCATTGGGGGTGGGATGTACTCGCGCATAGCATCGGTCTCCGGTACCTTATCTTGAACGAGGATATGCGGTTCACTTCTCTCAAAGGCTCGGACAGGGCCGATCTGGAGATCGAGACGAACAACCATCTGATCGGTCCGCAGATTGGGTCAGAGTTCTTTTATGACCTTGGCGGCAAGTTATGCTTCTCTTCCCGGTTTCGAGCAGGTGCCTTCGCGAACGTCAACGATGGCGCGGTGCAATATACGTCTGAAAATTCGCCGCTTTCATCTTTCGTCAACACCGACCAGAATGTCGGCTTTGCAGCCCTCGGCGATCTTCAGTTCAACGCATTTTATAAGCTCGGACCACGTACTCGCCTGCGGGCAGGGTATGAGATGTGGTACGCCTGGGGGCTTGCAACAGCCAAAGGGAACTTGGGGCCCGCCGTTGGACCCTCGATGGGCGCGAATATGGACGATACGAGTGATGTCCTGTTTCACGGCCTGAGCTTTGGCTTTGAAATGGTCCGCTAACCCGTCAGACAGACGAATTTGCGAGGATCGGCCGCGCAAACGGAGGGTGTCTCTGACTTCACGTCGGTCAAGCGGGGGCTAGACCGTACCGCGAGGCTTCGTCTAGCCGCAAGAGACTTCGTCGTGCCTCGTCACCTCGAAGCCCAGATCTTCGATCATTCGATAATCTTCGTCGGGTGCCTGCCCGTCGGTTGTCAGATAGTCGCCCACAAATACCGAATTTGCCGCGTAGAGCCCAAGGGGTTGCAAACTTCTCAGGTGAACTTCGCGACCGCCTGCGATTCGCAATTCACGATCGGGGTTGACCAATCGGAACATCGCGAGCGCCTTCAGGCAATAGTTCGGTGTAAGTTCACTCCGCTGCTCGAGCGGGGTTCCCTCGATCGGGATCAGGAAGTTGAGGGGAATCGACTCGACCTCAAGGTCCCTCAACGCCATCGCCATCTCAACGAGGTGCTCATTCTGTTCACCCATGCCGATGATGCCGCCGCTGCAAAGCTCCATACCCGCTCGTCGGACAGAGTGTAGCGTTTCGACCCGATCTGCGAAGGTATGGGTCGTGCAGATATCTCCGTAGTGAGATTCGCCCGTATTCAAGTTGTGATTCACTCGATCGACGCCAGCCACCTTGAGTCGATTCGCTTGATCGTCGTCAAGCAGGCCCAGACAGGCGCAGATCTTCAGGTCATATTTTTCCTTAATTTCGGGAACGATCGTTTCCACGGCTTTCATCTCTCGCTCGTTCGGCCCTCGAGCAGAGATGACGATACAATAAGTCTTGGCCTTTTGTTCTGACGCCAGCTTTGCGCCTTCCAGTAACTTATCTCGGCTCAGAATGTTGTACTTCGGAATCTCGGCCGAAGAGATCTTGGACTGCGAACAGTAGTGACAGTCCTCCGGACAAAGGCCGCTTTTCGCGTTCATTAGGAAATAGAGTTGAACGGTCTTCCCGAAGTATTGCCGGCGGACTCGGAAGGCAGCTCCAAGAATTTCCAAAAGATCGTCGTCCGGGGCCGAAAGGACTGACATCGCCTGGTCCTGGGTCAAGGGATCGCCGGCGAGGACCTGATCGGCCAACGCATTCCATGAATGACCCGCGGATGGAGAATTTGCAGGGATGACGGGGGAGCTCATGCCAGTATTGACCTTCAATGAATGTGGGTGAACTTCGGAGATAGGAATTGGTTCCGGAGGGTTAGATTCGTGCTTGGTGAGTTCTCAGCATTTACCCGGTCCGCTTTGACCAGGCTTTGTGGGAATCTCGACGCCCAGATGATAACATGGGCCCGAGGCCTTGGTCGACTCCGGGGCGAAGCGGTTGCCACGTTTTTCTGGCTTCTCCCCAGTAAAATGAGGCTACGGACGCTGGGTCGTTCCCTTTTGATTCGCGACGGGATTGGTTTTCATGCAAGCTTTGGTTCAATTGGGACCGTTTGGTCGGGTCGGTCGATTTTCGACTCCGCCCGCGATGATCGTTCGCCGTGGCGTTTCGGTGATCTGTCGAACGGAACGCGGCTTGGAAGTCGGAGAGGTGTTGGTTTCGATGCAAACACCTGAGACGTCCGAAGACCTTAATGATGGTCGACTACTTCGCACCATGAGCGATCAGGATCGGCTCCTTTGGGAACGGATTCAACGGAATCGGGATCGTGCGTTTCGAGCATGTGACGCGTTGCTGAAGGAAAACAACGTTACCGCGACGCTTGTCGATGTTGAGTCCCTGTTCGACGGCGGAACGCTCTACTTCTACTTCCTGGGTGAAATTGATCCCGAAGTTGAACAAATGACGGCCGAACTTGCCGAGGCTTACGAATCGAAGGTTCAGTTTCGGAGGTTTTCAGAGCGTCTCGCGGAAGGTTGCGGCCCCGGTTGCGGGACGGAGGACAAATCGGGTTGCAGTACCGGAGGTTGCGGTGGTTGTGGATCCGAAGGAGGCTGTCAGACAGCAGGGCTTAAAAAGCGGGCAGCATCCCGGCAAGCGATGCATTGATCGAGCTTGCAGCAAGATCACATGCGCTATGGACTCGAGCGACGGAGATTCAGGGATTTGCTGAAAGCGTTGCTCTCAATAGGCACTCGGTCGCCTCGCGGCCCGTCATTCCCAGGGTAATGCCAAAGTCTTTCGCGGCTGGCGTCATGTCTACGATCTTCGCATCGTAGAGGTCCTCGGGAGTGACTAACGGTTGCTCTGGAGTTCCCTTGGCGATGGCAATCGCTTGGCCGAATTCGCCCGCGGTTTTGACATCATAGATGCCGCAACCCACGATCCCAGCTTCAGTGAGAATTGTGCAATATTGCCCGCCTCTCCAACGATGGCTGAAACCGGTTGCAATACCGTTTTCAAATTGCAACGGAGTGGTGACGGTCAGTGGGAGTGTTTCACTCATAATGTTGAACGATGCCAATTGATGAAGAAGGATGGCCACGAGCGATTCATGACACGTGAGGGAATCTAAACAACGAGGCTGGTAGGGTGGATTGTCCCCGCTTGGGAGAGATCCTGCGGGAATGCATTCCGAAGCCCCATTTCTAAACGTCAAAAAATAATGCAGAGCCGATTCGAAAGCCACCACCCGCCTGGCATGTTGACGACGTTTTCAAAAAAACGCCTCGAAGTCCATGCTTGAGGTTTTCGATCCCGAGTACAGGCCGAGTCGAGCAGAAGCGGGTGTAAGGCCCCTCGTAGTGCACTTCAAATTGATGCGGCAACCCGCATCGGATTGCCTTTGCTTATCAGGTCGTCGCTTCTCTATCCTTGCGAAACGTCCCAAATTACGGGTGGCCTGAAAACTATTCTCTCAGTCCTTGTTTTCGCCCTTGCGGGCTGCTAGGTTCGCAAGGTCAGGAATTCTGTACATAAATTGCATCAGTTGGCGGATCGTCTCGCCGCCTTGCAAATCCGGGAGTGCAGAATGGCTTGGTTTTTACTTGAAGGTCCACGGGATGAATCCGATCGATCCCATCCCTCGAAAGCGATGAAGACCTGAAGGTAGGAAGCGGTAGGTGAACGCATGCTGGTTTTAAGTCGAAAAGTCGGCGAAAGAATTTTGATCGGCCCGGACATCGCGGTCACCGTGGTGAGGGTCACCGGGGGTGGGGTGCGTCTCGGCATTGAAGCGCCACCGGAACTCCCGGTGGTTCGCGAAGAATTGGCTCAGGCAATTCAGGACGAACAGGGTCGTAAAGCCAACGTGAATCGCGGTTGATCGCCCTTTTCCCACCGCCTCTCGCTTCAGACGCTCCCTTTCGAAGCTCCGGAAGTATTCGACGTGGTCATCGCTCGCCCGACTGCGTTCGGCTCCCAGAAAATGATCCATCGCCGTGAGTCAGGCGATCCACCGGAGTTTCGTCACGCGATTGGCGAATTGCTTAGTGGCAAGAAGGCATACGATGGCTTCACGATGGCTTCACGGTGGCACATCGGTTCAGGGTGGGTTTTGTGACGCACTCCATCGGAGTGAATTTCGGCTCAAAATTCGATTGCGGAAAGTGTCTTTGAGCTGGCCTTCATGACGTTGCCGTTTCGGACGTCGAAATCAAAGTCGTTCAAGTCGAACTGACGGCCCGGCAAAATCCAATCAGAGTGCGTGTTGGCATATTCCAACAACGCGTCAAGTTTGGAGTCTGGTGTTGCCTCTCCCGAAACTTCCGCACCGGGGGCATGCCCCCAAAGGACGCGTCGGCAGATGTATCGATCCGCATTGACCAAGTGCAATTCGAACAGCGGTTCTTCGCCGATCTCTGACGTCGGCACCTGTTGAATTCGATAAACACCGAGTTCCGAAGCGTTATCCCGTAGGTAGTCGGCGAGTTGGGCGCCTTTTTGGACACGGGCATCTGGCCAAGGAGTACCGTGAACCAGTCCCTGCGTCACGGGATCAGGCACTGCTATCTTGATGTAGTTCCAGGTTTCCTTTTGAGAGAACTCATTTCCTGGAAGCAGGACGCCGTCCACGTCGACCGGTTGGAATCTTGGCGCGCCCTCGTATTGGATCTCGACCATCGCAATCGGACGGCGGTACTCCACTTGAACTTGAACGCCTTGAGGCGATTTTCGGACTTCCACCACGTTTCTAACCCATGTCTGGACAGAAAACGCGTTGTTTACCTGCTCCACAAGTCCGCGGTCGAGCAGTGACTTTCCAGCGAGATCACCCGTACGAAATGCCGATCTGGCGACGTTGGTCTTAACCCAGGTGGGCTGTTGAGAGACATAAAGGTTATCGGCTGCAAGTTCAAAGCGGGGGTTCTCAACCAATGAGGATTCATTGCGTTCCCATGCTGCCCTGCCACCGACCGTCAGGGCTACCGCGATGCAAATCGCCCAGAAAGGGCGTTGTGTCAGGATTCGAGTTTTGCGTCCGCTGAGGACTGAACTCCATCTGCCGATCCCCGCTTTGGTCGCTTTCTTCGCCATCTCGATCACTCCTCGGTACACAACCCTGACATTTGAGCACAGGATTGCCGCTGGACTGGAACGCCACTCGTCGACCATCTTCGCCATCCTTGGGGGGGGCTCTTTTGGAATTCCACTTTGCACAGCAAATCAGGCGCATTCCTCAAGGCTTCACTGGGTGCTACGATCGTTTTGAGCGTTCAACTGAATCTCGCCCTACGCGGCGGTCGGCGGAATCAGGAACACCGTTCCGACGACCGCACCGACGTTTGTTAACGGATAGACGAGGATCGATGACCCAACACCGTACGCACTGGCAACTTCCGCCCGGGATTGAACCGGGGACGTGGGAGTACGCCAATCGCTCCTCGATCGCTGCGGACTATGACGAGTACTTTCGCGGGCACGGCCTGTTTGCTCTCGATGATGCATGTCTCGAGCGTTGGCTACCCATCCTTCCCACCAATTCCACGGAGGTGGTTGCTGATCTGGGGTGCGGAACAGGACGCGCGTTGGTTCCTCTCGTGGAGCGGGGGTACCGTGGTCTGGCGGTTGATCTTTCTCCCTGGATGCTTCAAAAGGTGCAGCAAAAATCGTCTGATGGCGAGATGTTGCCCTTATGTGCCAATCTTGTTGAGCTTGATGGACTCCGCGACGGTTGCGTCGATCACGCCCTCTGTCTTTTCAGTACCCTCGGCATGATTAAAGGGAAGGCATGCCGTCAAAAAACTCTGGGACACATAGGGCGAATCCTTAAGCCTCGGGGCTTGTTCTTTCTCCACGTCCACAACGTTTGGTGCAATCTTCTTTTTCCGGGTGGAGCCCGCTGGATGCTCGAGACCGTGTGCCGCTCTTTGTTTTCTCGGGAGCTTGAACTCGGCGACAAGTACTATCCTTATCGAGGCCTTAACAACATGTATTTGCATGTGTTCCGGCGGCGCGAGATTCTAAAGGCCCTGACCCGTGCCGGATTTCGGATTGTCGAAGCAACACCGTTGTCAGGGGACTTGGGCGGCCCGTTGCCACATCGTTGGTGGTGCGGTTTCCTGAGGGCCAGCGGCTGGTGGATCGTGGCCGAGAGACGACCCTGAGCGAACGTGGAGCGGAGGGCTCAACTTTCTCGGGCACAAAAACATGGTTGGTAAAGCCCATGCAATCGCCGCTAGATGCCGGCCTCTCCGTGGCTCCCCAGATTCGAAAGCAGTTCCGCCATCTCTCCCGCCGCATGAGATTCGTTTTGGGCCCGGGCGATCTCAATGCCATCCCGCAGGACACGACGAGCTTCGTCAATATGATTCCGCTGAACCTGCTGTTGGGCGGCCATCAGAAAGGAGGGAACGTAGGGCGGTGTGTCATTCATCAAGCCACCAAAGAGTTCCAAAGCCCTTTCGACGTCACCTTCTTTGACCAGTTCCATGGCCAGACCGTAACGCAGAAAGGCGTCTTGAGGATCATCGACCAGCATCGCCTCAATTCGCTCTCTCCTTGACATGAAACGCCCCCTGCACAATGAGATGTTGTTGAGTCTTCTCCGACGCCAACATTTTAGCGACTGGGTTACCTGATTGTCAGGGGCGAATTTGCAAAGGTCGATGGTGAGAGACTTCAGATCGGTGACCGATTCGCGTTCGTCGCGTTGCGTCTCGTGGAGCGGTGTTTAAACTATTCACTCGGCACATCAATGGCCTTAAAGGTCTCGAATCGGTGTTCGGATTGATGTGCGTCCGGGGCAAAACGGAGGGACGAAGCGAATTGAAATCCGCTTTGGGCACGACCTCCGCAACCATGACTCAAGAGATGATGTCGTAATCCGTTTGGAACTGCCAAGGCGATTCCAGTGGGTTGAATTGGAGTAGAGGTAACGATGACTGCTTACGCCTTTCCTGAAGTGAAAAAAATCAAGCCAGCGAAGAACAAAGAGGTCCTTCTCGTTGCCAACGGTGACCTTCGTCTTTCGGCCAATCAGAATTGCTGGGCAGCGCAGCAGGAAATGGAGAAGTCGCTGACTGAGGCGGTGGCTGCATGTGGTTACCAGTTGAAGCGAGCCCACGCTTTTAAAAAACAGGAGGGACACGGATTCATTGGATCTCAGAAGGAGGGCATGGATGTTTTCGCCCAACTGGATCCTGACGCACCACTGATTGTCGCCGAAGCGGTATGGCAATACTCCCATCACCTGCTTCATGGACTCATGACGCATCAGGGGCCGATTTTGACCGTCGCGAATTGGTCAGGAACATGGCCCGGTCTGGTCGGCATGTTGAATCTCAATGGCTCGCTTACCAAAGCGGGCGTCAAGTATTCAAGCTTGTGGAGTGAAGATTTCGGGCTGCCGAAATTCCAAGAGTCGCTGAAAAAGTGGTTGGAAACTGGACAGGTCCGGCACGCCACGCCCCACGTGCGTCGACTCTCCAAGGTCAAGGTCTCAAGAAACGAGGCGAAGTTAGGGCAGGCTTTGGCCGACCAATTGAAACGCGAAAAGGCCATTATGGGCGTGTTTGATGAAGGCTGCATGGGAATGTTCAATGCCATCATCCCGGATCATCTGCTCAATCCTACCGGAGTATACAAAGAGCGATTGAGTCAATCCGCCCTCTATTATGAATCGACTCAGGTGACCGCTTCAGAAGCCGACGAAGTGCGGGCTTGGATGGAAAAAAGGGGGATGACGTTTGTCACCGGGAAGACGCACAAGAGGGACCTCACCGACAAACAGATTCAAACGCAATGCAAAATGTACGTTGCTGCGGTTCGAATCGCGGACGATTTTGGCTGTGCGACAATCGGTATTCAGTACCAACAGGGTCTGAAAGACTTGATGCCCGCCAGCGACCTCGTGGAAGGAACGCTCAACAACACTTCTCGACCCCCGGTAAAAAGTCGTGATGGCAAACGCTTGCTTTTTCGTGGGCAACCTGTTCCTCATTTCAATGAAGTGGATGAGTGCGCCGGGCTCGACGGTCTGATGACGTATCGTGTCCATAAGGCGATGGGGCAACCGGTTGAGAACACATTGCACGATCTTCGTTGGGGGGATAGTGATCCTACGGGAACAACTGACGACTACGTCTGGGTATTTCTGATCAGTGGTTCGGCGCCGCCCGCCCACTTCAAGGGAGGATGGAAGGGCGCGTCCAGCGAACGACAGCCCGCGATGTACTTTCCCAATGGTGGCGGAACTCTGAAAGGTATCTCGAAACCCGGAGAGATTGTCTGGTCCCGGATCTTTGTCGAATCCAATCGTTTAAAAATGGATTTGGGGCGAGCCGAAGCGATCGAATTGCCTCCGGAGGAGACCCAGCGGCGATGGGATGCGACGACGCCCCAGTGGCCCATCATGCACGCGGTAACCTACGGAGTCTCCCGTGATCAAATGATGGCCCGCCACAAAAGCAATCACATTCAGGTCGCCTACGCGAATTCACCCAAAGAGGCGGATCAGGCACTGATGGCCAAAGCAGCGATGGCGGAAGCCTTGGGGATGGAAGTCAGCATTTGCGGAACACGCAAGGGAGGGACGGCCTGGGCGTAAGACGCGAGGGTGGCTTCATCTCCCTTATGCCGTCGGGTGTCGTTTCCGTACGTGCCCTAAAGCTCCCAACGCGGCTGCTTACCGAGTTCGTCCACATCGATCTCTCCGACGAAAAGGCAACCCGCATTTGGATGCTCAGCCATCTTTTCCTCAGACATGTTTTCGGCGGCCGTGGTGAGCACCAGCTTGACCTCGCCGCCGATTCTGAGGAGTTGGGGGCAGGTGACTTGTGGTGATCCGGGGATTTCCCAGACGTGTTCAAGTTCCCCCGTGTTGAGGCAAAATTGTTTGGCGTGGCCCATTTCTGCCGACTCCGGGTTGAACATGGCGATGATGACCGCGTGTTTGCCAGGGACCTCGATCATCCCGTCAGGAAACGCAAGGTCTTCATTGAGGTCGAGCGACACCGTCGCGTCGGTCAATTCTCCAGTGTCCGTATCCAGCTCGTAACGCACCACTTTTTTCGTGGGCGTATCAATATCGAGGAGTTCGAAACGATCGCCTCCCAGCGGGTGGGTGACTTTTCCGTTGGAGCATAGTTGGTCGCTTCGGAGCGTGAAAAGTCGGCGGTCGGAAGCGCGAAGGAAATAGAGGCCAGCCTTGTGTTCCTCGAACGACGTGTCTTTGCAGCCGAAAACGACGCCGTCTCGGAGCAGCACACCGTCATTGATGATGGTCCCTTGCGTATGCCCGTCGATATCCTCCGCAAGAACGTCCACCACGCCTTTTCGCAAATCATACAGGACGACCTGCCGTTCAAGTCCGACGACAAAAATCTGGTCATCGGTTGTCGGGAAGGCGAACCCCGGTCGACCCGGCAGCGGGTGCGATTCGTTTTTTCCCGTCGTCGTGTCGAGCAGGTTCAAGGCTCCCACCGTGCTCTCCGGTGAAAACTGGATTGAAACCCAGCTCAGTCGATCATTGCCGATCGAATAGGGCCCTTCGGGCAAGAAGCGGAGTTGCTCGTCAGATGGGCGATAGAGGACTTCGGCAGTCGAGGTGTTCACGGCCATGTTTCCTTACGAATCGGGGCGTTCAGATCGGATGGATTAGGATTCGAATAGAAATAGCCCAGGCGTTTCCACCTGGGCTAACGGATCTCGACGCCAATCGAGAAATTGTTTTTAACGTTTTTTGGTTCAGCCGGGTAGTCGGTGGCCTGTCGGGTGGCCCGTGGTACGCCTCTAGTTTTCCGTTCTCAGGTCATTCGCAGGGGCGTATTCACCCCCCTGCTCTTCCCACGAAGCTTGCTGGACGAGGCGATCGGGTCGGGGAATGCTGTTTCGCCGCCTCAATGATTTCGGGAAAGGAAGCCGACTGGCCTGATCATCGAGTTCCAACTGCTGTGGCATGGGGATGGGAATTTCTGTTTCAAGGGGCATGGGTTCAATCAGTTCAAGGGCGGTTCCCGGTTCAACGTCAATCCCTTCCTGCATGAGCAGTCCTTCCGAATCGGTTTCCGGCATGGTCGTGTGGCTCACAACGCCAGGACGCGTATATCCGCGGTGCAGTGTTCTGGTCGCGGAGCGTCGTCGCGCGGTGTCGGCGGCATCCGAGTAGGCTTTGGCAGGCCATGGGCCTTCATCGAATTCGACGCCGCAGTATTCGAGCATGGTTCCCTTTCGGCGTTGCAGAAGTGCAATGCTCTTGTTGTATTCACAGAGTGAACGATAGTAATCGATCTGTGACTGAGCTTTGCGTCGGCGAGCGTCCAGAACTCGGTCGATGGTCGTCTTGCCTTCTTTCCATCTAGCGTTCTGGATTCGTTCCTCTTCAGCACTGGCCACCCACCGATTGGCGTGGTCTTGGGCCAACTCATAATTGGTGTCCTTCGCTCGGAAGACCATGGCGAGTTCACGTTGAGCGTCGAGTTCCATGTCCTCGAGTCGAGCGTGTTCGCGGGCAAGTTTCAGTTGTGCATTACGAACATTGGCCAGTTCGCGTCGGAACCCGACAGGCATGCCAAATTCGAGTTGCAGGCTGAGTTCGTTGTAGTCAAAGTCTTCGAGTTGGTCGTAAGCCCGGGAGCCCCAGTTCGGGAACTCGGGGGAGGAACTGCTGCCACCTGCCAGTTTTTGACCCAAGCCGAGGACACGGTAGAGAGCCACCACGTCCATCTGAGGCAAGAGGCCGTTGCGAGCGTAGGCCAAAGCGAGGTCACGCTTTTTGAGTTCCCAACGTTCTTTGCGAAGTTCGGGACGACGTGTCAGTGCTTCGTCATAGATGTGCCACCAGTCATATTCGACGAGGACGGATGCAGGCTCGTCGACAGGGCGAACCATGCGTTTGTCGGAGTTGGCCAGTCCCATCAGCCAACGCAGGTTGGTTTCTGCATCCAGCAGGTCAGCGAGAGCCTGATTTTTCGCGGAACGAAATGAAAAATACTGTTCTCGGGTCTGAGCTGCCTCGTTGGGCTCACCTTCGCCAGCCTGAAATTTATTATTGACGAGCGACCATGTGGCGAGGGCCGAGTCTTCGCCTTGCCGGGCGGCTTCGTACGCTCTGTAAGCACAGTGTAGGTCCCAGTAACGGATCTCCACATTACACAACATGTTTTGCAGGATGGCTTCCAGATCTGCAATTTCCTGGTCTGTTCCGATCCGAGCCATGATCACCGGAGTACGGTTGATCGCTGTCCCGCGTCCACGCAACAGGGGCTGCCGCGCTTCGGCTTCGACCGAAGCAGTCCACCAATTGTCGAACGCCTGAAATGCAGTGGGGTTACTGAAGAACGACGGGCGATTATTGCTGCTGAACGTATTGAGGTTGCGAATGGAGAAAGTGGTTCCAGCCGCGGACTTTTTGGAAAGTTGAGAATTGATCGAGATGGAGTCCTCGCGGCGAAGTGCGGGACTGAAATTGTCTGTGAACAAACTGGGAACCGTGTTGGTCGGGGCGTCGATACGATCCCATCGTGCGACGGCCGAGAAGTTGGCATCGAACTCGGCGAGCGCCGCCTCAACACCCTGAGCTGCATCAAGGCCCGTGTTGGTCGTCAGACCTCCAGCGGTGGAGTTGATGCCCCGTCTCGGTCCTTGGTAGGCGAAACCAAGTGAACCCGGTTCACTTTCGCGGATCGCGACGTTGTAAGTCGTGCCGGCACCTGCCGGATTATTGACCAGTCCGTCAGCGCCCGGGGCAACACGATTTCCCTGCAGGCCAGGTGTGCCGTAGCCGCGAAGGATTTTGCTATTTTGCAGCGCAATGGTGACGCAATCTTCGAGTGATAGGTCCCAGAACTCGCCGAAATCGGGGTGACGCAAGGTGACCGGTTGGTGGTTCTCGGTCACCTCTTCAAGCGATTGGGCGTGCACATCGGGATATTCCACCTGTGTTGCACGATCGAGGTATTGGGAGAGATTGCTTCCCTCGCGAAGATAGATGGGCTGTTGAGGTTGGCAGCCAGCAATGATCAGGGTGACACTGACGATGGACGTCAGCGCCGCAAGGTGGCGTCGATTCATGGGTTGCTGATCCAGCAAACAAGTTTGGCGTCGAATCCGCGACAGGAGAGTGACGAAGTGCATGCACTCGAGCGTCAATCTCCTCTCAACAACCCCCCCTGCAATGGTTCCATCAGCGCATTCCTAGCGGTGTCAGAACCCTCGCTAGGAATCGTTATCGACGCCCCGTCTTACCGACTTTGCATAATCGGAAGAATTCAACTTTCTGCTAGCGGGGCGTTTGAGTGGCGAAAAATTCCCTGCTTACGCACAACGTGGTCAATGTTTCGGTGAGGCGAATCGCGCGAAATGGGCGGCATTCTCTGCGTCAGCGGACCGATTTGAGACTTTGGCAACGATTGGAAGATGAATCTACCGAATCATGCTGACGCCATATGGACTCAGCTGGATGAAGTTACGCTAGAGGCCCATCCCAAGGAAGCCGCCGGAACTGAGCGTCTCGTCTTCGAGTTGTTCCATTCTCTCCCGTGTTCGATCAAGATCGCCTGCTGCGATGTACCGATCAAATTCAACCTTCACGGCTCGGTGGACCGTCGTCTCAAACCACCTTAGCGCAGGTTCAGTGAGCCAATCGCACGTCTCACCTACCATGTCGACGTCGAGTTCGACGACCTGTGTCTTCATATCCTCAGCGTTGGTCAGGAGGGTCCCTTCGAATCGAAAATCGAGCATGCCCAACGATTCCGAGTTCGTCAGGTGAAACACGCAGCGGGCGTTATAGAGGTAGTAGGCGTTGTGGCGTCCATATCTCTTGATGGCCGCTTGAATGCGACCTACGAGTTCCTGAAATTTTGGAGAGCCCTCCGTGGGGCTCGACTCTTGAGGCAGACTCCGAAGAGGAAGGCAATCAAAGGTGATCTTGACGCAACTTTCCATGAAAACATCCCCAGGACTTTTTCGATTCGCTTCGACGATCATCGTAGCCCTCTTTTCACGCGCGTGTCGACCCCACCCCACGTCATTCGCCAACCGTCTCGAGGTCGAAAAGCTTGCGATGCACCGATTTTAAACAGGGCCCATTTTTCATCTTCCTAGCGCGTTGAACCTGGTGAGGACCGATGAATATGGCGAGTTGCGAGTTTTTCTCCTCGCGTGGTGTGACATTCTGATTTTCGGTTACGTATTTGCCCCAGTTTTAACCGCTCGAACGACCAGCATCGGTTGACCCGTCATCCGAGTTTCTCCTATGGTACAGCGAGACCCCTGAGGATCGCTTTACTCGCTTCACCGGGCGAATCAAGAGGCTTTCTGGGGCGGGGCGATCCCGGGCACCCTTATTCAAAAACTTGTCCTCCCATTTGCATGTGCCGCCGGAATTCGGCAGATCACTACTAGGACTGTCATGAACTCGTCGACTTCGTCTTCCGAAACCTCCTTGTCTGCGGAATCTGCTATCCGATTCAGCCAACGGGGGTACGCTTCTGCGGATCAACCCATCAGTGTCTTGATGGCTCAGGCTCTCGCTCAACCCGATTTGATTTCGCTGGCCGCCGGTTTTGTGGATCAGACGTCGCTCCCCGTGGAAATCGTGCGAGCGGCCTCGGAGAAACTCTTGAGCCAACCCGAGGTGGGTGCGGCGGCCTTGCAGTACGGGACCACGGCAGGCCACTCTGGACTGCGGGATGTCATCTGTCAGCGGCTTGCGGAAGCAGACGGAATTTCCAGTGAAGGCCTCGCCGCTCGGTGCATGGTGACCGCTGGAAGTAACCAACTGCTACATCTGGTTGCAGAGGCGATTCTCGATGAGGGTGATGTGGTTTTGTGTGCCGCGCCGACTTACCTGGTCTTCATGGGGACCTTGGCCGGCGTGCATGCAACGTCATGGAGCGTTGAAACGGACCACGAGGGGATGGTACCTGAGTCGATCGAGGCGACGCTCAGGCAATTCGAGGAGAAGGGGGAATTGCACCGAGTCAAAGCAATCTACGGTGTCACCTACTTCGACAATCCCCAGGGAATCAGCACGACACCCGCCCGCCGAGCGGCAATCGTCGAGATTGCCAAGCGTTGGAGCAGAAAGCACAAGATTTACGTGATCGACGACACGGCCTATCGCGATTTGCGGTACGAAGAACAGGATGAGCCCAGCCTGCTCGCTTACGACGACATGGGCAGCCATGTCATTGAGACGGGTACTTTTTCCAAAAGTTTTTCGCCCGGTATTCGAGTTGGATGGGGCGTGATTCCTGCCGAATTGTTCAACGTTTTGGTGCAACTCAAAGGGAACATCGATTTTGGATCACCGAATTTCAGCCAGGCGCTCATGGCCGAAATCCTGACCTCAGGCGCTCATGAGCAACAGGTGGAAACGCTGAGGTCCGCTTACTGCGAGAAACGTGATGCCATGCTTGCGGCGCTGGAGGCTTCATTCGGTGGAAAGGATGAGGTCAGCTGGGTTCACCCCAAAGGCGGGTTATATGTCTGGCTTTCGTTGCCGGAAGCGGTAAAAACCGGGCCGAAAGGGCAACTTTTTGACGAAGCTATCCGAAGGGGCATGCTTTATGTCCCTGGGCAATACTGTTTCCCGGCCGAGGGAGTTCCCGGGAAGACAAATACCATCCGCTTGAGCTTTGGGGTGCAGTCGCCTGATCGTATCCATGAAGGCATTGCATCTTTGGCCGCTGCTGTCGGAGCCATAATCTGACCTCGCTTGAGGACTGGCCTCCAGCTATACTCTGGGCTGAGTGATGTTTCTGCCGGCAGGGATGCTGAAGGCCATGACAACCATCGATCGCTACATCTTGCGACTTTTTGGCAAAGTGCTACTGGTCTGCTTCGGCAGTCTGGCAGGGCTTTACATCGTGCTCGAGACGTTCAACAACCTTGAAGAGTTTCTTGAACTCGGCGAGAAGGGCGGCGGACTGGTCAAGGTGTTGCAAGGCTACTTCGCGCCAAGAATCTTCTCGTTATTCGATCGGACCAGCAGTCTGCTCGCTTTGCTAGCGGCCATCTTCACCTTGACCTGGCTCCAGAAAACCAATGAGTTGACGGCAATCATGGCGGGTGGGATCTCCCGATTCAGGGTGGTCAAGCCCTTGATCATCGCCGCGGTGACGGTGAGCGTGCTGGCGGTAATCAATCGCGAAGTTGTCATCCCCCAGTATGGAAAAAAGCTCGTTCGTAATGCTCAGAGTTGGGATGGTTCGAAGTCCGAGATCAATCCCCAGTACGACTACCAGACTGAGGTCTTCATGAGCGGCGGTCATCTGTTGCCGAACGAACAGATCATTGCAGAACCCGCGTTCCGGGTTCCTAGTTCCCGTCTAGGTAATCTTGTTGCTAAAACCGCCGTTTACCAACGGGCGAACGAGAATCACCCCGCCGGTTACCTGTTCCAAAAAGTAATCGAGCCCAAAGAACTGGATCAACTCGGATCCATTTATCGAGGTGAGCAACTACTGGTCGCCCTCCCTTCAGATACGTCGTGGCTGGAAAAAGGGGAGGCTTTTCTCCCGAGTGAAGTCGACGTCAATCAACTGGAGGTGGGAGATGCCATGCAGCAGTACCAGACCACCCCCAACCTGATTGCACAAATCAGGAATCCGGGACTCGACTACGGTCCGAGTTTACGGAGGATCGCGCATACTCGGCTACTCCAGCCATTTTTGGACCTCAGTCTGTTTCTGATCGGAGTCCCGCTGGTGGTCTCGCGGGGTGACAAAAGCCTGTTCGTGGCCGCAGGAGCCTGTCTTGGCGTGTTGGTACTGTATTTTGGGATCACGTTTCTCGCCATGCATCTCGGCGATAGTGGAATCTTGAGACCGTATCGGGCCGCAATTTTCCCTCTTCTCGTGTTCGCGCCCTGGGCCGCATGGGTTTTACCCAGATTGAACCGCTAAAAATCATGGGGTGGGTGAAGGGAACGTAGAGACGACCGCCTTTCCACATCACTTAAATCACGTTATGATCACGGGTTAATTCGCTTGATTCCTGCGGTCTCCGGCGAAGAGAAGACCCTTTTTCAGGGCAGGCGGTCCGACTTTCGCAATGGCCCTGCTCTTATTGCTCGGTGGATCGACATTCCAGAGGTTAGCATGCCCGGGTTCTGGTCCACTGGCCGTTCTCACATCACCGAATAGAAAAGCATATTCATGGCCGAAAAGAAGAAAGATCATTGGGGATTTCTGGCGGACATTCTCGGTACCAAATCCTCCCGCAAAAAGGCCAACGAAGAGGCAATTGAGGAGGTCACGGACGCGGTGATCGAAGAAGTCGAGGCGACTTCGGCTGAGACTACACCTGAGACCGTGGATGCCGTGGCGGATGAGGCAGAGATCGAGGTCGCCGATACCGAGGTGAACACCGAAGAGGTGACGCCCGCGGCAGAGGCTCAGGAAGTGGCTGAGGCAGGCCAAGACGACTCGTCGGTGCCGCCTGCTGCGGATGAACCCATCCTGATGCCGGTTGAAGAAGAAACCTCGAGCAGCTGGGATGTCTTGGCAAACCAACTGGGAGTTGCTTCCAGCCAAACCGCAAAAAAGCCTAATCCGGTCAGCGATTGGGTCGGCCAGTCGACCGGTGGGAAAGCGGCGGAGACGATCGATACGGTTCGTGTTTTCGGGGAACCCGAAGAACGTCCCGAAGATAAAGTTGAAGCACGACAGAAGGAAGTGCTTTCCGAGATGTTCGTGCCTCAACAGGAGAGCTCTCCGAACGTTCTTGAGACCTCGGCGGAAGACGATCAGAATTCAGATTCCGATTCGGTCGCGGAGCAGGACGACTTTGAAGAAACGAAGGACACCACGTGGCTGGCCGAGTCTTTGGACGAAGATGAGGTCGTTTCGGTTTCCGACGAAGAGCCGCTCGACGATGATGAAGCGATGGTCGAGGTCGAACAACTTGACGGCAATGACGATCGTCCGGAACGTCGCCGCCGCCGTCGTCGTCGGGGTCGAGATGACGGTCCTCGGGGACAGGAGCGGGTTGAGGTGAGTGACCGAGAGGATTCCGAATCCGACGCACCAGAAAGTCGCGAATCCAATCGGGAAGAACGAAGCCGTCCAGAGAGTCGCCGAGGGCGTCGACGAAGAGGCGAGAGTTCGCGAGGACGCGATGACCGTCGCGATGACCGTCGCGATGACCGTCGCGATGATCGGCGTGGCGATAGCCGTGATGACCTTGGTGACGACAGCCGTGACGATACCGAAAGCCGTGAAACGGGTCGCCGAGGTCGTGGTCGCAATGACGAGCGATCGGGTGAACGATCCGGTGAAAGATCGGATGGCCGCCGGGGACGCCGACGTAGAGATGACGATCGGGATGATGTGCATGTCGAGGAAGAACGTACAACCCGTTACCGTCAGGACGATGAGGATGACGGCGAGGAGAATCGTGGAAGGGGCCGCGGCCGCGGGCGTGGTCGGGGCCGTGGACGAGGACGCCGCGCTGAAACCGTCGACGAACGGGATGATCGTGACGAGCCCGTCGACGAGCTTTTTGAAGATGAAGACGACTTCGAGGATCGACCCGCTCGCTCGTCCCGATCGTCAACGAATAGCCGATCACGAAGGTCTTCGGATGATGATGGTGATGACGCTCAAAGCGGAAGACGTCGACGTCGACCCCGTCGCAGGGACGAGGCGACGGATGAGGACGAGGGTCGCTCATCGCGGTCCGGAAAGCGGGTCGTGGTTCCAACATGGCTTGACGCGATCAGTTGCGTGGTGGAAACCAACATCAAAAACCATCAGAAAAACGAACGTCGGGGTGGTGGCCAGCGCGGACGCGGACGCGGTCGTAGAAACTAGAGGAACAAGGTGCCGCCCACATCGATTGCTATCACGCTTGAAGTGAGGACGGCGGAACTCGGGCGCAAGCCCATGAGCCTGAATTTAAGACGTGGTGAGTGCTGCTCGCCGCGTTTTTTATTTGCTGGAGTCTCAGAATCAGGATTTCGGTGAGCCTTCACTTTGACCTGCGATCGCCGCGGCGACCTTTGGGGCAACCTTACATCTTATCTCGTTGCCACACTGTTTCTGATACCACTTTGGCAATTCGTAGCGAGTACTGTTCGTACCAGATTTTTTGACCGGTGGATTGAGCTTCAAGGTGTCGGGGGTCCTGTCCCCATTTGCGGATTGCATTCGGGGTGCGCCAATAGGAAATCGTGACGCCTCGACCGTCTGCATCAAGATAAGATTCCATTCCCAAAAACCCGTCTGATTCCTCTGCGAGTCGCGCCATGCGGTTGGCCATCTCCTCGTAAGAGATTGAGGCCTCTTCGCAGCGTGTTGTTGGGGTTCTTTGTGAGGAGAAAATGGCCGTGAAGTAAGGCGGTTTCAGGGGGGCATATCGGAAGACCTTGAGGGTACCACAGGAGAATGAATTGCCGGCGCCGAAGATTCGAAAACGCTTCGGATCGAGTGACCTTGTTTGTGGATCTTGGCGATGAATGAGTGCGGAAACCACAGTGTCAACATTGATGCGAGACATTGACTCCGTCGTTTCCTTGTGCGGGATGTAGTCCCTTAACACGACAGGCGTTAGATTGAGTTGCCGGGGCGAAGCCGCGGTGAAGGGAGTTGCTTGACGATCAATCGCAAGCGGTCCACGGAGTGGTGCATGAATACTTCATAAATACGGCATAAAAACGTCCTTCAAAAAGACTCACGCAGAGGGGGATGCGATGAAATACGGAACACTCGTGCTTTTGGGGTTGATGATCATGGTGAACGTACATGAGGCAATGGGCCAAGGTTCTCCTTCGACCTTGCCCGCAGTGGTCTATCCGGAAACTCGCAAAGTGGAGCAGGTGGACGATTACCATGGGACCAGAATTGCCGATCCCTACCGTTGGCTGGAAGATCCCGATAGTGAAAACACCGAGGCGTGGGTCGAATCGCAGAATGAAGTGACGCAGGCCTTCTTTGAGACGATCCAATCACGGGAGTCGATTCGGGAGCGACTCGGGGAACTTTGGAATTACGCCAAGTTTGGATTGCCGGAAAAACGAGCCGGTCGATACTTTTACGAAGCGAACGACGGTCTTCAAAATCAGGCTTTGCTGTACGTGAGTGAGGGTCTCAATGCTAAAGGGAGGTTGTTGCTGGATCCCAACGAACTGGCAGAGGATGGAACGGTTGATCTCGCCAGTTGGGAAGTGAGTCCGAACGGCAAGCTTGTCGCCCTCGCGTTCGCTTCGGCCGGTTCCGATTGGCGCGAGTGGCGCGTGCTGGAGGTCGACTCAGGAGAGATGCTCGAGGATCATGTTTTATGGAGCAAGTTTTCCGGCGCTTCGTGGGCCGAAGATAGCACCGGTTTTTATTACTCGAGGTACGCTGAACCGGGTGAGGGGGAAACGTTCACCGCGGCCAATTACTTTCACAAGGTGTATTATCACCAGGTCGGTACCACGCAGGCAGCAGACCGACTGATCTATGAGAGAAGTGACGAGAAGGAGTGGGGGTTCGATGCTCAGGTAACCGATGACGGTCGATATCTTGCCATGACCGTCTGGAAGGGAACGCTCAGCCAGAATCAGTTTTTCTATCTGGATCTGGAGGGATCCCGAGGAGTCGTCGAGTTGCTAACCGGTTTCGAGGCCGAGTATCTCTTTGTCGGGAATGAGGGCTCCCAGTTTTATTTTCTCACCGACCATCAAGCTCCGATGCGACGACTGATCGCCATCGATGTTGAGCGGCCCAAACCTGAAAATTGGCAAGAGGTGGTGCCCGAAGCGGAGGTGGTGGCCCAAAGTGTCAACCTTGTCGGTTCCCACTTTTTGATTTCCTATCTGAAGGATGCTCAGTCGGTTGTCAAAGTTTACGGACTGGACGGAGGATGGATCCGCGACGTGGAGTTTCCTGGAATCGGTTCGGCCAGTGGCTTTGCTGGGCGACCCGATGATCCCGAAACGTTTTACTCGTTTCAGAACTTCACCACGCCCTCAACGATTTTCCAGTACAACGCGGAGACGGGAAAGAGCCAAGTCTTCAAGCAAGCTGAAGTTGCCTTCGATCCGAGCCAGTTCGAAACCCGCCAAGTCTTTTATGAAAGTAAAGACGGGACGCGAGTTCCGATGTTCATCACCGTCAAGAAGGGACTCAAGTTGGACGGTAACCGCCCTACCCTGCTCTATGGCTACGGTGGCTTTGACATTTCGATCACGCCAAGATTCTCGGTCACCAATCTAGCCTGGGTCGAACGTGGCGGTGTCTATGCGGTGGCGAATTTGCGTGGCGGCGGCGAATATGGTCGGGACTGGCATGAAGGAGGAATGCTCGACAAGAAGCAGAATGTTTTTGATGATTTCATTGCGGCAGCGGAGTGGTTGATCGATCACGATTATACGTGTCCCAAGAAGCTTGGGATTCACGGCCGAAGCAACGGCGGTTTGCTGGTGGGTGCGGTGATGTGTCAGCGGCCCGATCTTTTTGCCGCCGCCGTGCCAGGGGTCGGTGTGATGGATATGCTTCGTTTTCATCGCTTTACCATCGGGTACGCCTGGACGTCGGAATATGGTTGCAGCGATGACGCGGAGCAGTTCAAGACATTGGTGGCCTATTCGCCGGTGCATAATTTGAAATCGGAAACCCGCTACCCGGCGACCATGGTCATGACGGCTGACCATGATGACCGTGTGGTTCCGGCCCATAGCCACAAGTTTGCAGCCACGCTGCAGGATTGTCAGGCCGACGACGGCCCCCCCTGCTTGATCCGGATTGAAACGAGTGGAGGTCACGGTGCGGGAAAACCGACCGCCATGCAGATCGCAGAGAGTACGGATTTACTCGCCTTCTTGAGCAAGGCTTTGGGGGTGGATGAGTGAGTTTGGGCCAGCATGCGAAGTCGATTTCTACTTTTGCATACCATGGGTAGATGAATCGAGATGGACTGAAACTCATGCGTTTTGGAAGGGTGGTTTTAGCCATAGGACGCGAAACATGAGCAATACTTCCCAGAAACCTTCGGCGACGCTCTCGCGGCGTCAGGTTTTACAGGCCGGCGCGCTGGGCCTTGGCGGTCTGAGCATGGGGGATGCCTTCCGTCTCCAGGCTCAGGCGAATACGGGAAGTACCGTGCGAACTGGGGCTGAAGCGGATCCCGCGGTGATTTTGATCTGGTTGCCTGGCGGGCCCCCACATATGGAGATGTATGATCTCAAGCCGGAAGCTCCCAGTGAATATCGAGGCCTGCTCAATCCCATTTCGACCAACGTCAGTGGTATCGAGATTGGCGAATGGTTGCCGATGCACGCGAAGTATGCGGATCGCTACACCTTGATTCGCTCGGTCGCCCACAAGTTTGCCGATCATGGAGGTGGGCACAAACGCTTCCTCACCGGTCGGCAACCCGCGACTCCCGTTGGGTTTGTCAATGACGCTCCCGCGGTCAGTTCAATCGTGGCGAAAAAACTCGAAGGACGGGATCGTGGGGTACCCAACTACGTGACCGGAGCGAACCGAGGTCGAGATGGCATCGACGTGTACAGTTTCGGGAGCGCGTACCTTGGACACGAAACGCATCCTTTTGTGGTCTCGGGAGACCCAAGCGAAGAAGGGTTTCAGATCAAGAATCTCGGGATCACGTCTGAGATGTCGAGCCGGATTCAGGATCGACTGAGTCTGATGCAGGGCTTTGATCGGATGAAACGGGACTTGGAAGAAGATCGTCAACTCGGAGCGATGGACAAGTTCCACGAGCGGGCTTTTCGACTCTTGACCAGTCCGCAAACCCGAGAAGCGTTTGATTTGACGCGTGAGCCCGAGTCCCTGCGCGAACGTTACGGTCATCACGCGTGGGGCTACCGTGCCTTGATGGCTCGCCGCCTGGTTGAGGCGGGCGTGACCTTTGTCACGATGGTGATGGAGAACCCTTACCAGTCAGGCGTCGATTGGATCAAGAACGGGACCTACAACTGGGATTCCCATGCGGTGAATTGTCACCTTTTTGACGACCTGAAGGCGAGGCTTCCGATTTACGATCAAGCGGTCACGGCGTTGATCGAGGATCTTTACCAACGGGGGCTCGATCGCCGCGTGATGTTGATCGTGACGGGTGAGTTTGGGCGAACACCGAAGATCAATCATCAAGTGGGGACGCAGACCGGCGTGTCGCAACCGGGGCGGGATCACTGGCCGCAGGCGATGAGCATGCTGGTGTGCGGAGGCGGGATGCGAACCGGGCAGGTGGTAGGGTCCACCAACTCACGCGGTGAGCATCCTCAAGAGCGACCATTGACTCCGAATGATCTTTGGGCGACCGTTTATCGACACCTGGGGATCGATTGGAATGAATCTTTCCTTGATCATGCGGGTCGACCGATGCCCATTCTTCCCTTTGGCGAACCGATCACCGAAATTTCAGGTTGATGTCAAAAGGTGCTGGCTGCACCGGACTGAGTTGGGTTTGAATCAAGCTTCGAGTGTTGGCGTAGAACTTGAGACGACGTTCAGGATTCCAGAATTCGATCCATCGCTCGAAAGCCAACTTGAGCATTCTCTTCTCTCGCCGCAACTGTTTTTTCAGTCCCTTTTTCTCTTGCGAGAGAATGGCGATTGCGGTCGCATGGTCATTGATCGCACCGAGATGATTTTGGATCCGCTTGAGTTCTTTCAGGACCTCGGTGGTCGGCTTCTTGGGCAGGTCGGGTCTTGCCCATTCGAGCGTGTACCGCAGTTGTTTGGCCTGAATTCGATAATCATGAAGGGCGTTCAGATCGCGAATGGGTCGACGTCCACGATTTTCGAAGCGTTCTAGGGCATTTCGTACGGAAGGGATGTGGGTCGTTTTTTCGCGGGCCTGTTTCTTCGGCAGGGCTTTGGAACGAAGACGTTTCGAGAGGCGTTTGAGTTGCTTGCTCCACGGAGAGCCCTTCTTCCAGCGACCTTGCAGGCGGAGAAGTTTCTTTTGAGCTTTGCGACGTTGGGTGCGGAGTTGTTTCAGCAGGGACTTGTCACCCTGAGGCTGAGGTTGCTGACGTTCGATGAGAACGTCGAGATCGCGAGCCTGTCCGGCGGTTTTACGGATGAGTTTCAATCGTCGTTTCCATCGCCGATGATCTTTCCGTCGCACCGAGTCCGAAAACAGGTCGAGCGCTGCCGAGGCGCGTCGCGTTGCGACACGCAATTGATGGACGGATCGTTGGGGCGAGTCGACGGGACGATCGAGTTGTCGCAGATGTTGCTTGACGAGTTGCAAAGACTGGGCGATCGCGTCTGAGCCGGTGGGCAGCGAAGCGGAGCGTGGGTCGAGCTGGAAATCGCGAGGTGGCATCCGTTCTCGGCCTTGGCGTGGAGACATCGGGCTGTGGACTCATTGAGCATGAGGGGAGGTGCCTGGTCCCCGATTTTGAGTCCACGGTATCTCGAACGGGTGCAATTCTCCAGTAAAAAACGTGAGTGTTGTTCCTCGAGAATTTCTGGGCCAGCGGTAGGAGGCCGGCTTGAGGGCCGCGTCGTCTGGTGGATTCGAGTCTGGAGATGGGTCGCCGGTACGCGTGCGGATCGCGAACGTGGTCGGTCCAAGATAGATAAGCTGGGGAAATCTGTTCTGGAGGATCCATCACCCCTTTACTTTCGGCCGTTTTCTGCCGATATTCTTGACTTCTAGCGGGATTGTCGGGTTGGAGATCTTGCGAGAGGGGCGGCATAGCTCAGCTGGTTAGAGCAGCGGAATCATAATCCGCGTGTCGGGGGTTCGAGTCCCTCTGCCGCTATTTGACGGTTTGGCATAACGTCGCAAATATTCGCATACCCCGGAAAAACCGGGGTTTTTTCATGCGCTAAGGGAATCGCTTGCGACGCCTTACCACCCCCTGCGTGCATGTGCTGCGCCGCTTTTTGCGCCACCTTGTCCCTCGAGGTTTCTAATGGCTCGCATGCGGCGACCAAGGCTCTCTCGAAATCAGCGTCGGTGGTCATCAGGTAATGCTTCATGGCAACCTGAGTCGTATTTCCCAGCCAGTTCGTCACCACATGGATCGGGTGATGCTGCATGAGCTCGGTTTCCCGGCTCGCTCGCAGATTCTGGAAAAGCTTGG
>JAKVCA010000037.1 GCA_022448315.1 Pirellulaceae bacterium
CAAGAGTCCATCACGCATCTTCTGTTGACGCTCGTATGCCGTCTGGTCAACAAACAGCAGGTCTTGCAAACGTCTCGCCAGTTGTCGATTTCCCGCGGACTTAAGCTCCTCGATGAACTGTTTTCGGTCTCGGATATCTGCTTCAAATTCTTCGGCAGTCGGCATGTCGACAAGCTGATTGACCTGCTCCGCAACCATGAAGTGTCGGTGGTAGTAGAGCCTTGGCCAATGGACATTCGGGTCAGGAAATAGGTGACTTTCAGAGCGACCGTCTGGAAACGTGACTTCGTACCGGACCAGGTGACTTGGCCCCGGGTTGGGAGCAAAAAAACGATAGCCATGGCCCAGGAAGCCGGCTTGCAAATAAGGGAGAAAGAGACTCTCCAGGTGGCGAGACAGGTCACTTGCTGGAGGAGGCCCAGCAAGTGGGGCAGAAATGATCGCGATCAAATGGAGAAGTAGGAGGACTGACACCAACCGACGTCGTCCGATTCCCCAAGGCTTGGCATCGATCATGAAACAGTTCCTTGAAAAGGGAATGACCCGGTTCCACCACTCACCCAAACCAGAGGCAAAGCCGAGACCCCACATAGATAAATCGGTCGGATTCAGCCAAAAAAAAACCCTTTCGCTCCGAGTATGGAACGGAAGGGTTTTTACGGATTTTGAGGCGATGAACTCAACGCGTTGCTACGTGAATCGTCGCTTTACTTGCGGGCTGAGGCCAATTGTGCCGAATCAGAAATCGAAGCGAAATCAAAATCGATTTCTTTTTCGTCGCCTGCCTTCAAGTTGATCGTCTTCTCTTGAGTGATCGTACGACCCTCCCGGTTCACGGACACTACGATGGCATAGTCTTGCCAGACCTGTCCGTTTTTGAGCTGACGGGTTAAAAACTGGCGTACAGCACCCGAAGCCTTGGTCGACGCGCCACCCAAGGTGACCATCGCGTCTTCGGGAACATTGAGTGTCAACGAAGTAACCAATTCGTCTGTCGATCCAAAGTCAAATGCAATGGACTCGTCAGCACCGGCTCGAAGTTCAACCACTTGGCTCAACTCAAGCACTTCGTCTCCCTGATCCAACTCCGCACGAACCTCATAGGTGTAGGTAGTGTTTGGTTTCAGGTTCCGAGACACATACCGGCGAATCTCACCGGGCGTGCTGGTCGGTTTGCCATTCACAAAGACTCGAGCTTGAGCGGGCAATTTGACCTCGAGACGAGCGGAGCTGTCTTCTGCAGGGGCTTCGGTCGCCGGTTGCTCTTCGGTTTCCGGTTTTTCGACTTGGATCGCAGGCGACATACGTCGCATGTAAACCGAACCGCAAGATCCACCACTCGATCCGCCCGAAGATCCGTAAACTTTGTAGTGAGTTCCGCTGGATCCGCCGCTGCTGTTGTACCCACCGCTGCTGTGATGATGCAGGGCAGACTTCAACCGATGAATTTTCTGGTGCAGATGTGAGAACAGACCGGAGTGATGCCCACTCGAACCACCACTGCTGTAATAACTACCGCTGGAACCTCCACTGCTGTGGTGGCTTCCGCTGGATCCGCCGCTACTGTAGTAGCCGCTTGAGCCGCCCGATGAGCCGCTGCCATGAGAGCCCCAACCGGCGGAAACCGACGAAGCTGTCATTGCCACAGCGAGAACAGGGCCCACGGCGAAGATCAAGCCCTTCGCAATTGATCGCTTCATGAACACTTTCCTCAACCAAAATCTGACGAACAAGACGTCTGGAATCAGCCATCTCGGAAAACTTTGCTAAAACCGCTCAGTTTTCTGTTTCTGCTTAAAGTCTTTGATTTGCAAACTTAGCCTAGTTTGACTCATTGGTCCAACATAGTTGGGCGACTTTTTAATTCAAGCAGAATGGGGAAAGTTTGCAGCCAGTTGTTGGGCCGCCGTGTCCCTCAGTAGAGTTGGTACGAAATTTCGCGCGCCGCGAGTTCGAGTGAAGTGGAATTAACCCAGACACCCTCGTGGCCTACTTCGTAAGAATCTCGCTCCATCAACGCGGTTACGGCGGCGAGTTTAGAGAATCAATGGGTTGTCCAACCGTGATCGATGACGGAGTTATTTTTCGCCGGGGCGTACAGAGCCTTTTTCCAGAGTAATGGCGTCGAACGTAATCGTTCCCGTCGCCCCAAACAGGCCAATGCGGATAATCCCTTCTTTCGCTTGGCGAGGAACAGCGATGAGCTTTGCTTCTTCGTGCCAGTCTTGAGTTCCAACAAATGGACCTAGGAAGCCGACACCAAGATCACGTCGTTCCTCGTCGTAGAAAGAAATCGCCAAAAGGGGAACGTCTCCCTTTGATGGCCCTGGGAAGGTCAATTCTGATTTGACCTGGGCGGTCACTTTCAGTGACGCGACTTTCGAACCATCAACCGGGAAGCCTTGAAGCATGTGGGCGGCTCGTCCGACATCGTCGTTTTTGAATTCAACATAGCGTTCGCCTTGGGGAGCTTTCGCGTCGTCGACCAGTTTCGCCTGACGCTCGTAATACCAACCCTGCACGAATCCATCGTCACCGATCGGCAATTCGAAATTGCCATTCAGAATGGAGGGGTTTGCCGGGTCGGGTTGAACCTGCCGCAACGATTCAGCTCGACCGGTCATGGGCACGAAGAGCGTGGGTCGAAGGACTTCAGATTCAAGCTTTCCATCTCGTTTTCGAAACAAGTACAAGCTCTGTTGGTAACGTTCTCCCACTGGAATGATCATCAGCCCACCTTCTGCAAGCTGGTCGATCAAGGGCTGTGGGACGCGCTCGGGCGAACACGTGGCGATGATCTTGTTGAAAGGCGCGTATTTCGGCCACCCTTGGAACCCATCGCCCACGCGGACATGGACATTGTCGTAGTCGAGTCGTTTGAGTGTTTTCGCCGCGTTCCTTCCCAGTTCTTCGACAATTTCAATCGTGTAGACCTGATCGACGATTTCCCCGAGCACGGCCGCCTGATAACCACTTCCGGTTCCAACTTCCAGGACTCGGTCCGTAGGTTGCGGGTCCAAACATTCGGTCATATACGCAACGATGAATGGGGAGGAGATGGTTTGTGCCTCTCCAATTGCGATCGCAGAATCGTAATACGCCTGTTTGCGATACTGTGACGGCACAAATTCATGACGGAGCGTATCGATCATCGCTTGAATGACGCGTTGATTCTTGATGCCACAAGTGATGATGTATTCGTCCACCATCTTTTTGCGGGCTGCGTCCCAAGAGGCCTTCGTTTGTCCGGTTGCAGAATTTGAACTCAGCCCAAGACAGATTGCCGCGATCAGGGCAAGGGTGCAAATCATACGATTGAGCATGGTGATCTCCTTCAACGAAGGTGGGCGTTCCCCTGGATTCTGGTTATGCCGATTTTCCGGAAACGGGGAGTTTCGAGGCCGGGGCACGGGGGTGAATACAATGCGGTTCACTTCCTGTTGATTTCGGTCAAGGTCAAGGAATCCTTGACCTCAATTCAGTCCGTTGAACCTTGGGAGGACTCGCGGGGTTAAACGGGGCCTCGTACACTAGGCACAGTATAGGACATGACTTAAAAGCACCCCATTTTCCGGTCGTGTTCCCCGTCAGAATCTTGAGTTAACCGTCAGAATCATCTTGACTTGCAATCGTTGTCGGTTCGCGATGATCCGTCGAGTGTTCTACTCGACAAACTTAAAACATGAACCTGTAGATCTAATAGAGGTAAATCGATCATGAAGCCGAATCCTGTCAAACAAAAATTGAGGTGGGGTGAGGTGACCTATGGGACCTGGTTGACCATGGGTGACCTCTACGGAACTCGGGTGTTGGCTCGAATGGGTTACGATTGGTTAACCCTCGATCTCGAACACTCAGCGATCGATTGGTCGCATGCCTCTGTCATTTTTGCCGCGATTGCAGACGCGGGGTGTGTCCCCCTCGCGCGAGTGCCTGAGGGTTCGCATCATTACATTAAACGAGTGCTCGATGCGGGTGCGTGGGGCATTGTTGTTCCCATGGTGGACACCGTCGAGCAGGCCAAGGTTGCCATTGCAGCAGCCAAGTATCCCCCGATCGGAAACCGTAGTGTGGGGGGAGGCATGGCCAATCTGAATTTCAACGCGAGCAATCAGCAGTACTACGATCAGGCAAACGACGAGGTGATTGTCATTCTCCAAACGGAAAGCCCAACGGGTGTTGAGAATGCAGAGGAAATCTATGCGTTGCCCGGTGTGGATGCGATCTTTATCGGGCCCAATGATTTGCGTTATCAAATGCGGGATTCCGACGGGACTTTTCCAACAGCAGAGGATCACGAGGCGATGGTCCAAAAAGTGATCGAGGTTGGAAAAAAGGTCGGAACTCCGACTGGCATTCACACCATGGCGCCAAGTGAAGCCTTGACCCGAGCTCAGCAGGGCATGCAGTTTCTGGCCATCGGAAGCGACATGATGTTTCTGTCGCAAGCTGCCCACAAGACGCTTCAGGAAGTCAAACCAGAGAGTGCTTCAAAAGGCTTGGCAAAATACTAGATGCGTGAAGATTCTGTCATTCGGTTGCCGATCACTCGCTTGGGTCTTCAGCCGCATCTTGATTATTCGGAGAATCAAATTTCAGGCGAAAACATGCCGCCTGTCTCGCATTTCGCACCAGTAAGTAGTTGCCCCATAAACAGAGGTTGTTCCAGGTGGTTCCTGACAGGGCCGCAACGGCTTGCGAGGATACCGACTTTTCCTTGCTTGCTGGGATTAGAAAGAGATCGCCCGATTCACTCAACAGAATCAGATTTTTACCAACATTCAACAGTTGGCCGTGGCGATATCGTTTACCTTTCCAAAGTCGGGAACCGTCTTTCAAATCGATACATTCAAGGATTCCATCATTTAAGCCAAATGCGACGTCATTGCGGACGATCGCGCTCGTCAATTTTGTGCGAAGGACCCGCGGGCTAGCCCATTCAGACTTGACCGATGAAACCCCTTCCTCGGAGTTTCGAATTTCCAGTAATTCTGCCCCGAGGCCGTACCCTTTACTTACCAGGAGATGATCCTCGTCGACCTGTTGCGGTTGGGAGGTATTGGAAGCCGTGTTGCTTGTGCCCGGCCGACTATGGGTCCATTGTTGTTTGCCCGACTGCGGATCGTGTCCTGAGACTGTCGATTCATTGACAATTACAATTTGCCTTTGGCCATCAAGCGTCATGCCGACGGGAGAACTGTAACTGATCTGTTGGTCGCCGCCTTTCCAGACGATTTCTCCCGTCGTGCGATCATAAGCGATCAGGGATACGAAGTTCTGGTTGCGACCACCACCCGGCACAATGACGAGGTTCTCTTCGACCCACGGACTGCCGGAGCGTCCCCATAGGATCGAGACGGCGTCATCCGCTCGCGTTGAATCGACGTCTTCAACCACGTTGCGTCGCCATAAGAGTTTCCCAGTTTCCAATTCCAGGCAAACCAGAATGCCAGTGGCACCCTGAGCGAAAACTTGGTCACCATCAATCGTCGGCGTGGCGCGAGGGCCAATTCCACCCAGCTCTTCGACATGGCGGGCCGTTTCAGTGTGAAACCAGATGACGTTACCCGAACGAATGTCGTAAGCAGTCACCAGTTCCTGATCACCCCGTTGCTCTTGCGTGAAAGCCAACCCGCGGGCCGCAGAGAATCCAGACCATCCTGCACCCACCTCCTTCGTCCAGAGAAGTTCCGGTGGGAATTCTGACCACGAACTTAACTCAACATCTGGCAGAGTCCCTGATCGATCTGACCCCAACATCCCGCCAAACGGAGTTGATTTCGCGAACAGGTTTTCGGTCCGATTTCCGGCATCCCCTTGGACTTCGGGCAGCGCAAGCAATTGATCCGGGGCCAACATTCGAAGGCGTACGTTCAGCGAGAATAAATCGCCGCTGTGCTCGACCTTGAGCAAAAATGGGAGTGAGACGATCCCCAGAAAAACCAGTACTTTGGCCGGCCAACGGTAAACGCTGCCAAACAAGAACCAACGCATCCATGAAATCAGGGCGATAAGAATGAGTGGCAAGATGAGAATGTTCGAGAGCGCCCGACCGGCGAATGGAAAAAACTCGGCAATCCACTCCGCCTTCCACTGAACCAAAAACCCGAGAATCGTGACCACAAGGAGGACGCCGTAGAATCGACGGCCCGGTAGATAGGTTTTGGAGTTAACCGGGGATGTTGTCGCCAAGTTTGTTTCCGACGAGCTTTCGGCTGGGTTATCACTCATGGATTCAATGGCCTCACCGGGGAATCGAAGCTTGATTTGTCCGTGGGTATCTCAGTCGAGGATCAGAAAATGGGCTGTACGACCACCGCAATACACACTCCTCGGGTCATGGTAGTCATTAAAAGAAGCCGAGAGGGGGGAAAGTCGGAAAACGGCCGCCTTTTTGTCACGTCGGGATAGGAGGGTGCGGACTCAAGATTTCGAGGCCTGAACCTTAAGTCCCGCGTGCATCTACAAGTCCTTGGGCTGCTTCGAGCCTCGAACTCAGGTAAACACTCGGCAGGTTCATGAGGACAGGCTTCCTGTTGGCCATCGGATTCGCTACGAAAAAACCGCGATTGCCCCCGTGGGAAGCAACCGCGGTCATTTTGAAAACCTCCGGCCAATGCAGCGATGGGAGTCGCTGGGAGAAAGGCGGGGATCGAGCGTGCTAAGCACAAGCCACTTGATGATCCTGGCCTACCCGAAAAAATGGTCCCTCAGCCGTATGAGCCAGAGGAAAGTTTCCAGACGTATCTGAGTACCTATCGTACTCTTGAGCAGTATCGACCGTGAACGGCGAAGACTTCATCACAAAAATTCGTAATGCTGACGCCGACTCAACAGACAACTCTACCCCATGTTATCTCACGAGAGGTTCGAATTGTATGACTGTCTCGGGCTGAATCATTGCAGGACAGCACCATAAATCAAGATTGATTTGTCAAATAGCCATCCCGAGCGAGTAAAACCCGATTGTTTGGGCCTGATCCCACCGCTGCACGGACGTGGAATACATGTCAGAATTTTGTCGAAATCTGGTCGAATTATTGTTCATGGATTGTCGGATTTGACGACATCAAGGTTCCTTCAAAGCGTAGGGCGGAGCACCGCGTCCGGCCGATCACTCAAGAATGCACTGGAACTGTCGAGCTTCGTTTTACCTCTCTGCCGCACCTTCGGGCCAAATCTTCAAGATGACGCTCGTCGCGCCGGATTCGGGCATGGTGTACTCTGTCGCTTTACGAAGTTGCAGCCCCCCCATCAGTCCCTGAGCACGAGCCTCTCCGCGTTCGTCGACCCATCGGGGGCCCTTGATGGCCAGTAGGCGACCCGCTTCAAACCAATGTTCACTGAGCAAGTTCAGCAATTTTCGCAGCGGCCCCACCGCGCGAGCCACGACTGCATCGAAGCGGCTGTCTTCCAACCTTTCCTCGCCACGACCCTTGAAGACTTCGACATCCAAGCCCAGTTTTTGGACCATTTGCTCAACAGCTTCCGCCTTCTTGCCGACCGAATCGCAGACCACGACGGTGAGATCTGGCCTCAGGATCTTGAGAGGAATCCCCGGAACTCCACCCCCAGTCCCCAAATCCAGGACTTCCTCACCTTCGATCAGCAATTTGGAAAGTTCATAGGAATCCAGCAGGTCTCGTCCGACAAACTGTTCGGCCGTGGTATGCCGCGTCAAATTCATCTTCTCATTCCATGACCACAAAGTTTCGGCATACTCGGCTAGTTGCATGGATTGTTGACGAGTCACCGGAATTTCCAGCTCGACGCAATGCTGCTGGATTTGTTGAGAGAGAGTTTCTGACATGCGGCTTTCGCTTCAAATCGGTAGGTCAACGAGTTGTGCCAAGAAGCCCGTTCGGCAAGTTGGTCAACAGCATAAGATGGGGGGCCGTCTGGCGATAGGCCGCGGATAGCCCAGTTCGAAGTCCTCAATCCGGTCGATAATTGACAAAAAACACGGTTTTCCCGAACTTGAGGGGCCTCATTTCAGCGGAATGGACCTTGTATGAACAGACGCATTTACGATAATACTCGGTTTGATTTTGCCCTGATCCGACAACACCGGCCCCATCATTGGTCGATTTCGAAGATGGAAGGCAGACGATCCGTGGTGGTCCCACCCTGAAACTGGGGTTGGACGTTGACCGCCGTGTCTGTTACCACACCCGGAGCGCCGCTTGGGTAAAGGTGATAACGCGATACAAATTCTGTACCCGATTCAACAAAGTCGAGAGTGGTGAGAAAAATGACCGCTCCGGAGGAAAGCTAAGTGTTTAAAAATTTGACCGGTGATGGATTGGGTGTTTCTGCCCGTCAAAACGAAATGGTGGAACTCGCTCTCACCTATGGTTTCAAGGGCATCGATATTGACGTGACCGAAATGGTTTCTCGAATCGCGACCTTTGGTGAGGACTTCGCAAAGCGGTACATCTCAAGTGCTCAAAAGTCCGCCAAGCTCAAGATTGGCAGCTTCAAACTGCCGATTTCCATTCTGGGAGAGGATTCAGAGTTCGAAGCTCGCTTACCCAAATTGGAGCAAGCTGCGGATTTCGCTGCGTCCATTGAAGCCATGCGTTGCGTGACCGATGTGCCTCCCGGAAGCAATCACCTCGCCTATCACGAGAATTTCGAACTCTATCGAACCCGTTTGGGTAAGGTCGCTGAGATTCTTGGAAAACGTGAGATTCAGTTTGGCATCGGAATGCAGGCTGCCGAAAATCTCCGTCAGAATTACGAATACCAATTTATCTTCCAAGCGGAAGCCCTTCTGACATTGATCAAAACCATTGGGTTGGGGAATGTTGGTTTGTCGCTCGATCTTTGGAATTGGATGGTGGGCGATGGCGGTTTGGATCAGATCGACGAGTTGACTGCGGCCAAAGTGGTTGCGGTTCGTCTTTCGGATGTTCCAGACGGAGCCGATCTTGCATCCCTCTCCTCCAAGGATCGACTCCTGCCCGGAACGGCGGAGGGAACTTTGGCGATCAAGTTGGTCGAATGGCTGGAGACCAACAACTATGAGGGGCCTGTGAGCGCGACGCCTCACTCGAGCCAATTCTCGGCTCTCACTCGCGATGCCGTCGTCCAACGCACGAGTGAAGCACTCGATGCAGTTTTGGAACGATCTGGTGCGGTTGAAGCGGCACCCGTTGCTGCAGCGGCCACCGAAGAATAGGGTTGGTGACCCGATCCTGTCAAAGGTTCATTTCAAGGACACGAGTTCATCGTGTCCTTTTTTTATGGGTGGACGTACCCAGAGTTTCCAAATGCACAAGATGATCAAAATGAGCTTTGTCCGTATTCGCCACTCTGATGTTCCCATCGGTCGAATCCGCCAAGTTTTTTCGAAGGCGGCGATCTCGAATCTTGCGATGACCTTCCTTCTGCTGAGTCTCGGAAGCAGCTGTGATCTTCGGTCCTCCGCCTCCCAATCGCCTGTAAAAAGTATGGAGTCGACTCACCAAGACGAAACCAGCGACCTGGTCTCCAATTTGGGCGCCGTTCATGCGCAGGTTCGCAAGGTACGCATGATCTACGAGGTGGCCATTGAAGAGGTTCCTCAAGGCGAGGCCTTGCGCATTTGGATTCCGAGGATCGAGTCCGATCCGTTTCAAGATGTGAAACTGATTTCGGTCCAGATCCCAGGGGATATCCAAGAAGGCAGAGAGACCCGATACGGCAACCGATATTGGTTCACCGAAGTCGCCGACATCAAACCGGCGATTCGTGTTGAGATTATTTATGACATTGAGCGTCGCGAAGTGGTTCCTGAGAACTACTCAGCCGTCGCTAGTGGTGAGCCGGACCTCTTTCTCCAACCCAACCATCTTGTGCCCGTCGGAGGAGAATCCATCGAGGCGTTGCTTGACGAAAAGCCCATCCCAGTAGCGGCGCAAGAAAAAGCAGAGGTCTTCTACGACCTGGTGCTTGAGCATGTGGACTACAAGAAGCCGAAGGGTGAACCTTGGGGCCGGGGAGATACGAATTGGGTATGTGATTCTCGATATGGAAACTGCACCGATTTTCACAGCCTATTCATCTCGTTATGCCGGACCCATCGTGTACCTGCCAAATTTGAAATCGGTTTTCCCCTCGGTCCCGAACCGGCGGCGAATCTTCCTGGATATCATTGCTGGGCCTACTACGCCGCAGAGCGGGAGTGGCATCCGGTCGATATTTCCGAGGCAGATAAGAACATGGATCAACGATCCTACTTTTTCGGAAAGTTGACCGCCGATCGAATTGCTGTCACGCAGGGTCGCGACCTGCACTTAACGCCCGCCCCAGCTGCAGGGCCGCTCAATTATTGGATTGACCCCTGGGTGGAAATCGACGGGCGACCTCATCCGCATCTGAAAAAACGATACCGTTACGAGCGGATCCCTGAGTCCAAGGATCTAAATTGAGGTGGTGCCGGCAGTCGATGAGCTTCGATAAAGAAGCTTCCGAGAGCGCAGAGCGTCGCCTTCAAGATCTCATGGACGCTTACGTTCCTTTAAAGTTGTTTTGACATCTTCTCTGCCAGTCGTTGAAGCGCAGGACTCGTGTCCATCGGATCGAGGTGGACATTGACCAGGCTGATGCTGTCGTTGTTCGCTAATGATGCTTGAATCGCCTTTTCCAACTCTCCTTCGGTGTGGACTTCAAACCCCCAGCCTTTTCCCAACAGGTCGGGTATCCGGTGATAATCCCAATTGGGAATATCATTGAAAGGGCCATCCTGCAGGAATCGCTCCGTCGTATACCCGTGATTGTTAAGGACGATGACGATCGGGTTGTATCCCAGCTTGTTTGCCGTCGAGAGTTCGAGACACGTCATCTGAAACGCGCCATCTCCGACGAGAACCACGGGTCGTAAATCTCGGTTGGCAGATTGGACGCCGACACACGCGGGTATCGCAAAACCCATGGACGTGTAATAGGCAGGACTGATGAATTCAGTGTGTCGATAGATTTCAAGGTCGGCAGCCCCAAAGAGACAATCTCCCACGTCGGCGACCACGACCATGTCATCATTTAAAAGGCAATTGATTCTCTGGAAGAGCCGTTTGACGGTCATCGGTTTGTCTTGGTTGACATCAAAAGTCGGGATATCGGAGCGTTCAATTTTTGGTGGCTTTCGTTTGGACTCTGGGAGCTTGGTGGTTCGCAATCCATGCATGAAGTCGGCAAAGGTGACGTCTCGAAAATGATGGTGTCGGATTCGAAGTGATTCACTTGTGGCGTAGACGCAGCGACTCGGGTCCAGTCGTGCGGTAAAGATGCCGAGGTTGATGTCCGACATGAAGGTTCCTAACAGGATGACACAGTCGCTGCTTTCGACGTATTCCGTCACGGACTGTCGGCCCATCGCTCCTTCGTAGACGCCCAAATAGAGTGGGTGTTTTTCACTGACGACTGACTTGCCCAACAGCGTGGCCGCGATGGGGATCCTGTGCGTTTCGGCAAATTCCAGAAGTGGTTCTCTCAATCCAAACCGATGAACCTCGACGCCGGCGATGATTACGGGACGTTTGCTTTTGCCAATCATCTGTCTGGCTTCTTCGAGAGATTCTCTCAATGCGTCTGGGTCGCTGAGGTGGATTTCTGATCCCGATTCATGAGGAAACAAACGCTCCGATTGGACTCGATCTCGAGGGAGTTCGAGGTACACCGGGCGTTTAAATCGCATGGCCGAATCCAGGCACCGGTCAATGTCGCGAAATGCGGTTAATGGGTCTTCGAGCCTGGCGGCATCCACGGTGATCTTTTCAAAAACTTCGTACTGGGTGTTGAAGTCTCGAACGCGGTGATGCAGAAGTGGATCCCGCCGACGCTCTTCGATACCCGGTGCTCCACTGATCACGACGACAGGCGATTTCTCCGCGTATGCCCCCGCAATGGAATTGCATAAACTCAGCCCTCCTACACAGTAGGTAACGCAAACCGCACCAATCCCGTTCACTCGAGCGTAAGCATCTGCCGCATACCCGGCACAGTCCTCGCGTGTCATCCCCACAACATCCATCGAGCTGTTTTGCAGCATGCCGTAGAACTGCAAGACGAAGTCTCCCGGAATGCCAAACATGGTGCTGACACCGTAGTCCTGTAGCCTTTCGATGAGATATGAGCCAATGGTCTTCCGTCCTGTGATTGGGTCGTTGGATAACGGTCCCGAAGGCGGATGAATCGGTGTCGGACGGGCGGGAATGGTTGCGGATTTTGCCATGGTGCTACCTCCAGTCGATGGTTTGTGATGGGGCATCGCGCGTCACGTTCGCGCGGTGTTCGTCCGATTAAGTGCCCCTGCAATGAAGTGTTCGTGCGATGAAGAAGGGGTTGGGGATGGCGTTAAGAGAAAAGTTGAATCGTGGAACGCCATCGGCCGTACGAATCTTTGTAAATCAAGCCCGGAAAATAAGCTGGCAAACACGTTCGACGTACCTCAATTTTTTGAGACTTCAGGAGTAGCGTCAAGGAAATGCAGGGTTAACGGAATCGCACCATCGAGGGGTAAAAGACCTTAAAAGCTGAAGGGGTTGTGGGCTCGCAATCCGTATCAATAACCCACGATTCGGTCGAAAAATATTTTTGGGAGAAATGTTGAAGGGGTTGAGCCATTGAGGCAAAAATATGGACCGCTTCGTCATCTTTGACGGACACTTAGGTTGCCGCGACGGTCAAGCATGATGTCGATTGCGAAGCTTACGTGACGAAGGTCTGCCCCTGTCAGATTGTGAAATCAATCACAGTGTCCACCTGATTTCGTCGATAACCCCTTTTCCCCGAGACGTCAGCACGAAACCAAAGGAATTCCCATGAGCGAAATTTCTAGACGACAGTTTGTAAAAACCACCGTATCTGCAACCGCCGCATTTTCGGTACCTGCAATCGTGACCGCCAATAAAAGTGGGTCCCGATTATGGGTCGGCAACGATGACCATGCCTTTGAGATTCAACATGACTGGCCACAGCTTCCCGAACGATTCTCGTGGCAAACGACCCACAACGTCGCGGTCGACCGTGAGGGATGCCTGTACGTCATTCACGAAGGTCGGACCAATCAGCCTGACCATCCGTCGATCTTCGTCTTCGATCCTGACGGGCGATATATCCGATCCTTTGGCAGTCAGTTTCAAGGAGGTGGTCACGGTATTGAAGTGCGACAGGAAGGCGAAGAGCAGTACCTCTACGTTGCGGCTTACCAGCAGCACAAGACGTTTGCCAAAATGGACTTGCATGGCGAGACGGTTTGGCAGAAGTACGCGCCCATGGAGTCAGGCGTCTACGCGGAGGGTGAAGATACCGATCCAAAAAAGATTTGGGGAAACGATCGATTTCTACCCACAAATTTTGCGTTTCTGGACGACGGTGGTTTTCTCCTCGCTGACGGTTACGGCTCTTGCTTCATCCATCGGTACGATAAAGATGCCAAATGGCTGTCCTGCTTTGGTGGGAGGGGAAATGGTGAAGGCACATTCAATACCGCCCACGGCATCTGGATTGATCGTAGGTCGGGTAAAGAGCCCACCATTGTCGTGACGGACCGGGCGCACAACACGCTGCAGATTTTCGACATGGATGGCAAATATCTTGAGACGCTTACCGGATATGGACTCCCCGCAAACATGGACACTTGGAAGGACCTGATGGTCGTGCCTGAACTCAAGGCTCGAGTCACTCTGCTGGATACCAAAAATCAAGCCGTGGTGCGTTTGGGAGACGATGTGGAGCGCATCAACGCCGATGGAAAGATCCGAACGGACCGTAACAAGTGGATCGACGGTAAATTTGTGCATCCGCATGACGCCTGTTTCGGTGCGGACGGGAGTCTGTTTGTGGCCGAGTGGGTGGGCACAGGCCGAGTCACCAAACTCAAACGGATGTAAAACGCTCGCCGAAGGTTGGTTTTTGTTGAGAAGGGGAGACTCAGGGTTAGCCAGAGGGGCCGTAGTGACCTGACTCGCGGAGTCAGGTCAAACCCTCAAGATGTTTCGTGGACCCTCTGGCGTCGAGGAGGTTGACCGTTCACAAAAAAATCGATGTGGGTGATACAAAAACCTCTAAAAAACGGTCCAGAAGATTGAGCGCGGGGTTAAACGACATTGAGATCGATGTTTATGCTCCGACGGAAATGGATTACATTACTTGCCTTAACCCCTTCCCACCTTGAATATCCACCAGCGATTAGAACCGTAGGCCCGAACGGTTCGGATGAATGTTTCGATTCAAGAAGGATTTTGAATGTTGCGTTATAAACCCAGGCTTATTGCAAGCTTCGACAATCGCCTCCTTGGTGAAATCGACGCTGCCCACGCCAAGGAGTTACTCTGGTCATGGGTCGAAGCGATTCCTGATCGCATGCTGACGGATCTGATGGCAGTTTCCGACCGAAAGAAATTTCAGACCATGGTGAGGATGCACTACACTCCGGATCGAATTGACTACAAGGTGGTTGATGACCAGATTGATATGCTGAATCTGGCCGCTCTAGGGGATCACTTGACGGCTTATGCCCAAGGTTGGGCAAAGAGCTTCAAGAGTATGCAGAGCCGCCTGTTTCTATCGGCTTGAGTCCGGTGTAAAGGTCTCACATCGGTCGGTTTTGTGAAGCGGTTCTCGTGCTCCAAATCGGAATCCCCGTCGCAGACAACGTGCCGACGTGTGGGTGTTTTCTCATGGGCTTTATTGCTCTGTTCGAGCCACCTCTCAACAAACCTCGACGAGTCATGCTCTGTTTTTCATGCAACGCTGACGAAATTTCAGTCACACTGCGATCAAGGCTGATCTTGAGAAGCTGGGATCACTCACCCGTAGCGATCTTGGGTCGTGAAATCTTGCACAGGGCCAAAATCAGTCGATGAGCAAAATCGCGATGTTGACCCCTCCGGAGACGGGTCATTTGAATCCAAGTCTCGGCGTCGCCCATGCTCTCAAACGCCGCGGGCATGACGTGGTCTTCTATCAGCTTGCTGATCGTGCGGCTCGCATTGAGCGGGAAGGTTACAAGTGCCGAATCTACGGACAGGCCGAGTACCCCGTCGGTTCGATTGAACGCGAGCATGCGGAGTTGGGTCGAAGATCGGGTTGGAATGCCACAAGATATACGGCGAAACTCGGTGAACGCCGGCTCAAGTTGGTCTGTCGAGAGGTGTTGGATTTAATCCGCGAAGACAAGTTGGATGGAATCGTTGCGGATGAAGTCATGGCTGTGGGTCGGACGTTCGGCGAAATCCTGGAGCTTCCCGTGGTCACGCTTTCCAATGCTCTACCCTTAAAAATGTCTAGCGAAATACCTCCACCCATTGTGTCTTGGAGCCATCGAACAGGAGTTTGGGGACACCTTCGTAACCGGTTTGCCAACTGGGCCATACAGACCTCTTCACTTTATGCACTCCGCGACGTCCGGCGGTTTCAAAGTCTTCACGGACAACCGAAGTTGAAGTCGCTGAACGAACTGGCCTCTCCGCTCGCGCATGTCACTCAGATTCCACAGGAGTTCGATTTTCCTCGGCAAGATGACCGTTCTCAAATTTGCGACAACTATGTGTTTGCAGGACCTTTCCGTGATGTCGGACAACGCGAGGAAATTGCGTTTCCGTTTGGATGGTTGGATGGGCGTCCTTTGGTCTATGTTTCTTTTGGGACTCTCCAAAATCGACTTGGAAGCCGATTTCAGGAAATTGCCGATCTATGTGGGAAGCTACGCGTTCAAGCCGTGCTTTCCTTGGGGGGTGGGATCAAGCCAGAGCAATTTTCATCGCTCCCATCCAATGTGCTTGTCGTGCAATACGCGCCGCAATTGGAACTGCTGCGGCGAGCGGACCTGTGCATCACTCACGCTGGGATGAATACGACCTTGGAATGCCTCGCTCTCGGCGTTCCGATGATTACCATACCGGTTGCCAACGATCAGCCTGCTGTTGCCGCACGCGTCGTCCATCACCGCGTTGGAAAACGGATCACTCTGCGTAAGCTTCAATCGAATCATGGCATGTCGACGATGAAGCGGGCGATCGAGGCGTTACTCGAGGATGCTGGATATCGGGACCGTATTGCGCAGTTTGCCCAAAAGATTCGGTCGGCTCCTGGCGGTGAGATTGCGGCTGATGTCGTGGAGCGTTCGCTTGCGAGTTGAATGCTTGGAGCGTCCATGGTCATCCGAACAGAACCTTTTAGATTCACCGATCCTGTTGATTTTCCCGGCCGTTCGAAGCAGGTTCTTTGCCTCTTTGCACGTGTCGGGCTACACGAGTTTCATTTCTAATGAAGGTTCGGGGTGGGCGTTCTATTTTACGTGACCTCGGATCGATCGGCTTGCCGGAACGTGGCCGCACCCAGAGGGTTGAACATAGAGTGTTGTCTGAACCTTCGAATCGTTTGGAGGGATCGCGATTGCTCTGCCGCGAATCCATCGGGGTTCTCCAAGATCCGTGTCGCAATAGCGAACCTGACTTTGCAGGTTCGCCCATTTTCATTGAAGTGAGACGCTCATGTATCCATGCCATTCGACTCTGGAAACTCCGTCTTTTCGGCCACCTTATCATCAACGGCAACGAATGATTTCCCAAACTGGGTGGCTGTTGATGCTCAGTTTCATGTTGCTTGGGTTTCAATCTGAAGCGCGAAGTGATGAAGACGAGTTAAGCCGAAAGCTGGTGGGCCATGTGATCGCGAGTCACTTGGGGAAAGTCGATTCTTTTGAGACAAGTTGGGAATACCATTCGACGCGTCGAATGGTGGCCTGGTTGGACATGTGGGTTTGGCGTCCCGAGTGGAAGTGGACTGAATCGACCTATGCCCGTGTCTGGATTGCGGACCCTGAAGCTTTAGCCGTTCAATTCCGTGAGCTTCGCGCGGATGGGAGTCGGTTGGCCTTTGATGTCACGATCGACCTGCCTTTGGAGATGAAGGCGCGGCATCAGGCTTGCGAATGGGTGGATTCAGAGTTTGGGGCCAAGGTCCAAGCTCAAATTACGTTGCGAGGAACGATGGCGATTGACGCGGGGCGGGTCCGTGAAGCCGAGTTTGCACAGGTACGGATCGGTGTGTCGGAACTCGAATTCGATCGTGCTTTCTGCCAGACGATGCGCGGGCCGATCCGTTCGACGCTCAACTGTTTACTCGAGCAACAGCAGGAGCGTCTTTGCGGGGTTCTGGAGGCTCGATTATCGGGGAAGAAACTGGCTGGTCTGCGGTAGATTCGTGGCATTGAGTGGTTGGCTAGAGGGTGCTAAAGTGCTGACTAAAAGAGGTCGGGATCAAGCCGACTTTGTGACAAGTAGGGGCCGGTAGCTCAGTTGGTTAGAGCAGGGGACTCATAATCCCTTGGTCGCGGGTTCGAGTCCTGCCCGGCCTACTTTCTATGTCTGTTCTGGACGATGCCTCGCGGCGATCATTTCTTCGCGCGTGGCTCAGGCGGCTTCCAAATCTCACGTTCCATGGCTTTCCCTAATCTCAATCCTGTCGCCCGAAGAGTACGCGACGGCAGCAGAGATTCAGGAATCCATGGCCGACATGCCGCGGTCGATTTAGGTCCCCGGAAGGAACCGCAGGGGCATTTTGCTGTTTAATGCCAACAATTCTGCAACCTGAAATGGACAGATTTTCAACTTGAACCCTTTTTAAGGGTTCCGCCATGGCTTCGGATCTGACAAATTTTATAGGGTCAAAATCAATTGCCGCGCACAAACATCATGTGATTTAGGAAGTAGCAGATGGATTTTCGTCAACAGCTCCGCTCATGTTTATCGTTGGTGGTTTTTTTCGTATGTGTTGGGCCCGCAGAATCATGGGCTGACGATTGGGGGCATTGGCGGGGGCCAAAGGGCAATGGCGTTTCTACGGAAGCGACGCCGCCAACGGAATGGAGCGAGACGAAGAATGTCAAATGGAAGGTCGCCATCGAGGGACGAGGTTCAGGATCCCCCGTGGTTTGGGGTGAGCGAGTTTTTGTTGTGACCGCCGTGTCGACTGGAAGTTCGTCGCGGGAATCAGATGAATTCTCGGGTCGTCGAGGTAGAGGTAGCGGCGCATTAACCCGAACCGATTTTCAAATCCTTTGCTTCGACCGTGATACGGGCAAGAAGATTTGGCAGCAAACTGCCGTGACAGCGACACCTCATCAGGGTGTCCATTCCACGAACAATTTTGCCTCGGCCTCACCCTGCACAGATGGTCAGCATGTTTATGCGTTTTTTGGCTCAAGGGGTCTCTACTGCTACACCATGGATGGGCAGCTCGTATGGAAACGGGATGACTTTGGCAAAATGCAGACACGTAATGCATTCGGTGAGGGTAGCTCCCCGACGATCTCCGGATCAAAGATCATTGTGCCGTGGGATCATGACGGCCCGTCGGCGCTTTACGCGCTGGATAAGTTGACAGGTAAGACCCTTTGGAAGACCAATCGAGATGAACCGACAAACTGGTCGACGCCTCTTATTGTTGAGAACGATGGACAGAAGCAGATCGTAATGAACGGGCAAAATTACGCTCGAGGTTATGATTTTGAGACCGGTGAAGAACTATGGCGTTGTGGCGGTCAGACGCAACGTCCCTGCGCGTCGGCCGTTTACCACGACGGCATGATTTATGTAGGAAGTGGATTTCGTGGCTCCTTCTTGGGCGCTTTTCGAGCCGACAGTGAGGGAGACATCAGTGAGACCGCGGATGTGGTCTGGTCGGTTAGCAGGGATACTCCTGACATTGCCTCACCTCTCCTGAGTGAAGGTCGAATCTACTTCCACAAAGGTAAATCCGGTGTCCTTTCGTGTTTGGATGCAAAGACAGGAGAACCCTATTTTTCGGCGACACGAGTGCCGGGCCTCACCAGCATCTACGCGTCTCCCATCGCTGCTGGAGGCTACGTCTTTTTGACAGGACGCAGTGGCCGAACGGTTGTTCTCAAAGACGGCGAGGACTTTGAAGTGGTGGCATCCAATTCTGTGGGTGAAACGGTAGATGCGACTCCGGCTCCTGTCGGGAAGCAGTTGTTTATTCGCGGAGAAAGGCATCTGTTCTGTATCGAAGAGTGAAATTCCTAAAGTGATCACAGGATGAAAAACGGGTCATAATCCAGATTGCATGAAACGCTCTCCTCGCAAGCAACGGTTCCCCCTGCCAGATTCACATTTGGGTTTGGCGGTGATGGCGACTTTTTTCAATCAAAGACCAGGGCGGAAGAGGGTCGGATCACTGAGGAATCAGGGCGAAGGTTAAATCATCCAAGCGAGCCCGATCATGCTGAGGAGCGAGAAATGAACCGCCGGAAGGCGAAAAACGGCGAGCTGCCTCGCGGGTGTTCTCATGTTTTCACTTTTGTATGGTCGGGCAGTTTCTTAATTGCCGGCTTCATTTTGTTGACCATTGGCTTGTGGCAGTTCGATGAGATTGTTTCATCGAGGTCGTGGCCATCGGTCGATGGTCGAGTACTAAGCAAAAGTGTCGAGGTCAAAAAGTTCCGAGATCGTGATGGCGGGAAGACAAGGAAATACACACCGACGGTCTCCTACCAATATACGGTCGACGGCCAAACCTACCGGGGCAATCGACTTCGGATCAATGTATGGCGTTACAAGAAACGAAACGCGGCAGCGATCGCATTGGAGAGACTCACCTCGAATGGCCAATGCCTTGTTTATTATGATGCGGATCATCCGGATCGTTCACTCTTGACCGTGGGATTCACTTGGGGAGATTTCCTTCTGCCAACCTTGGGAATCATCTTTTGTTTCTTCGGATGCGTCGGTGGTCGATTGATGCTCGCGGGGAGCCGAAGGCATCAATAGGAAACCGAACAATAATCAAATGCGAATGTAGAGATCGCTCGGCAAAATTCGAGATAACTACAAACGCGTCGAAGAAAATTCAGGCTGCAAGACTCAACTTTACGTGGCGACGCAGAGGCTAGTTTTCGATCCCCGATCTTCTTCAAGATCAGCTTGCTCTTTCTGAAAGGCCCTTCCATCATGCTCCCACAGGCAAGCTGAAACGTTGTTCTGTACCCATGTTTTTGGCAAAATGCGGAACCCTGATCCGGGGAATTTTGTTGAAAAATGACTGAACGGCCGATCCGATTCTTAACGCTCGGAAGCCGAGCTCGGGCCATTGGGCTTTTTTATTTGGTGCCGTTCCTTCATGTCTCATGCCGATGCCAGAAGCGTTGGCGATCATTGGGTTGTTGCCGCATCTTGGAGGTCCAATGACCTTCAGGCAACCGGTGAAGCAAAACGGGCAACAAAGAAAGGTGAGTTGAATCGAATGGACCATACTGACGCGTTATCCTGTTCAATCACGCCAACAACAGTGATGAGTTTGCGAAAATACGTACCCTCACTCGTTCAGGTATGTGTCGTTACCGTCATGCTTGCGATGTTAGGCATGCGTGTCCAAGCGGACGAGCAACGCCCGAATATTCTGGTCATTCTCACGGACGATCAGCGTTTCGACGCCATGGGATTCATGGGACATCCCTTCCTCAAGACACCTCATCTTGATCGTCTGGCAAGGGAAGGGGCTCATCTGAGAAATGCCTTTGTGACCACGTCGCTTTGCTCACCTAGCCGAGCGTCCATTCTGACAGGACTCTATGCCCACAATCATCGAGTGGTCGACAACTACAACCCGATTCCAAAAGGGCTTCGGTACTTTCCCGAGTATCTGCAGGATGCCGGTTATGAAACGGCATTTATCGGAAAGTGGCACATGGGCGGAATGATTGACCACGTGCAACCAGGCTTTGATCATTGGATCAGCTTCAAGGGTCAGGGCGTCTACTTTGGAGATCCGGATGAAGCCAAAGTCAAAGGTCGCTATGTCCCGCAGGTCAATCGCGATGGTTTCAATATCAATGGAAAACGCATTCCTCAGAAGGGATACATCACCGATATTCTTGACCGTTTTACACGAGAATGGATCGAAGATCGGAAAGGGGATAAACCGTGGATGCTCTACTTGTCACACAAGGCGGTCCATGCCGACTTTATCCCAGCGAACCGTCACGCCTTCTCGTATGAAAATGCTCCTTTTGAGCGACCCGAAAGCTGGTTTGAAAGCCCCGACGAGTTCACCGATGTCCCGCGATGGGTGCAGCATCAGCGCAACAGTCGACATGGGGTCGAATTCGCCTACTATACCAACCTGAACATTGAGACCTATTACAAGCGTTACTGTGAGACGATCAAAGCAATTGATGAAAGTACAGGTCGGATCATGGAGCTTCTTGAGTCCCGGGGAGAATTGGACAAGACACTGATCCTCTATCTCGGGGACAATGGGTTTCTGTTTGGGGAACATGGATTGATTGACAAGCGGTGCGCCTACGATGCTTCGATCAGGATCCCCATGGTGATGCGCTGTCCGAAACAGTTTGAGGGCGGCCAAACCATTGATGACGTTGTGGCCAATATTGACGTCGCGCCAACGTTGCTCGATATGGCAGGGATTGGCAAGCCAGAGCACATGGACGGAGAGTCATTCCTGCCGTTATTGCAGGGGAAGGACGTCGATTGGCGCGACTATCTGTTGTATGAGTATTACTGGGAACGGAATTATCCTCAGACTCCCACCATGCATGCCCTATGTGGAAAACGATACAAGTACATTCGGTATCACGGCGTCTGGGACATCGATGAATTGTTCGACCTGAAGAATGATCCGGGTGAGAAACGGAACCTGATTAACGACCCGGAACATCAGGAGTTGATTTCGAAACTAAATCGAAAACTATTTGAAGTGTTACGAACGACCAAGGGAACTGAAATGCCCATTCTGGAGGATCGGGGGACCAAGTTTCTTCACCGCCGGGAGGAGGGGACCCGAGGGGCGGATTTTCCAGAATGGTTCTACCGGAAACCTGAGGCGTCCTGGCAACCAAAAAAGTAGTCCGTCTACGATTCGTGAGTCGCAGCGACTGTACCTTGAACTCAAAAATCGCCGCTGAAGAGAACGCAACATGACATCGATTGAGAACATATCCCGACACCTTTTTTCCATGTCCATCGTCCTCGGCCTGCTTGCTCTTGGTTTTGCGTCCTCGGCCAATGCACAGGTGATTCCTGTGCCATCGACGGTTCAGGCCGTCAAAAGCGAAGGACAGAGGCCTCGTAACGTGGTCTTCATCCTTTCGGACGATCACCGTTACGATGCGATGAGCTTCATGGGACATTCACTGGCCAAGACGCCGCACATGGATGCGATGGCAAAGCAGGGTGCGCACCTGAAGAATGCGTTCGTGACCACCTCGCTTTGTTCTCCCAGTCGCGCTTCGATCCTGACCGGCCTGTACACCTTTCGCCATCGCGTGATCGACAATCAACGGGCCGTTCCAGAAGGCACGCTCTTCTTTCCGCAGTATCTGCAACAAGCGGGGTACAAAACGGGTTTCATCGGCAAATGGCATATGGGACACGCCAGCGATGATCCTCGCCCGGGCTTCGATTACTGGTTTAGTTTCAAGGGGCAGGGGCAGTACTATCCGCCGGGCCCAAAGTACACGATCAATGACAATGGCAAGCGAGTCCCGCAGGATGGTTACATCACGACGCTTCTGACGAAGAAGGCGATCGAGTTTCTTCAGAATCAGAAAGATGCTGACGAACCGTTCTTTCTGTACCTGTCTCACAAAGCAGTGCACGGCCCATTCACACCGGAACCCAAATACAGAGGCTCACTTGCCAACGGTCGGTTTGACCTTCCTGAGTCGAGCCAACTCTTGAGTGACAATCAACTCAATCGACCGCGTTGGTTGCTCGATCAGCGAAACAGTTGGCACGGAATGGACTTTCCGCTTCATACCGATACAAGCGTTGAAAAATATTACAAGAGCTACTGCGAAGCATTGCGTTCCGTCGATGACAGCATCGGCGCCGTCATGGAGCAACTCAAAGAAATGGGGATCTACGATGACACGCTGGTCATCTACATGGGAGACAACGGCTACATGTTTGGCGAGCACGGATTGATCGACAAACGCGTGGCCTACGAAACGTCCAGTCGGGTACCCATGCTCATGCAGTGCCCTGCGGTGATTCAAGGTGGAACCGTTGTTGAACAGGTTGTTGCCAATATCGATATCGCTCCAACCGTCATGCAGGCCATGGGACTGGAGAAACCACCTCACATGGACGGTCAAAGCTTCTTGCCGCTGGCGCAAGGCCAGTCGATTCCGTGGCGTGAGTATTTTCTCTATGCCTATTACTGGGAACAGAATTACCCGCAGACGCCGACTCATTTTTCGCTTCGCGGAGACCAGTACAAATACACCACGTACTACGGACTCTGGGATACGGACGAGTTATTCGATATCAAAGCGGACCCGATGGAACAGAATAATCTGATTCACAATCCGGACTTCGCAAAGACAATGGAGCAGATGCAAGATCGACTGTATGCCATGATGGAAGAGCTGGGAGGCATGGAGATTCCTCTCAACCCACCGCGCGGAAGGCAGCAAAACAAGCGTCTTCGTGATCGCGGCGGAGTGAAGGCAACTGATTTCCCCGAAGCCCTGATCGTTGACGAGCCACTCCGGAAAGAACTCAAATAGGATCTTGGCTTTGTCGGCGTTCTGCCGGCATTAAAGTCGACTTCGCCCTTGTTTCTAAAATGGAAATTCAAATGCCTTACGACGATACACCGATTGTGGAACACATTCAGCAGACACATGGTACCGATTTGTTGAGTGAACGTGAGAAGCACCTGATCGGCCTCGCGGTCACGATGACGCGGGGTTGCCAGATTTGCACAAGAAATCGGATAGAAAAAGCGAGAAGCTTCGGCATCAACGACGAGGAACTCAACGCACTGGTCGCGGTAACCTCCGCGGTGAACAGCGGCGTGACTGCCGCGACCGCTCGTGTTGCCTTTGGCATGCTCGAACAGGAGGCCGAAGCCGACTGTGGCGATGTATGTTCGCCAGACCCTAAATGACTACCGTCAGATTGCTCGGCCCCAAGGTGATTGACCAAAAATCGGGTCCCCGATGCGTTGTTCGGATGTGAGCAAGTTTTGCCATTCAAATCCTGGTCATAAGTTTCGTTTTGGAGATAAACCCATGCCTGTCAGATGTGTTCCGCATACTTATCCTGTCATGATTCTGATCGCCATTTTTTTTGGCGGGTTATCGCCGGAATCGTTGTCGGCTGACGACTCTCTGCAGAAAAAAATGGCGCCGTTCATTGGAAGGTGGGTTGGAACGTCGAAAGCCTTCGGCGGTTTTGAAGGTACGGTTGATCAGGGCGAACTCGAATGGAACCTCAGCTTTCGTTGGGTCCCCGGTAAACAAGCGGTCGAACATCAATGGCATGTCACTTACGCGGACTCCGGAGAGAACTTCAGTTCGGGCACGGAAATCCTTTACCACGATGCAGAGAGTGATCAATTCAGGGTGATCAGTTCGGGAATTGATGGAAATGTCGCCTGGTCGAATCAGGGAACCGTCAGTTGGATCAAGCGTGGTGTTGAGGTGAGCCTCAAGGAGCAGACGGTCAACGGCACCAAGTCGACCTACATGGTGCGAAGAGTCAAGGAAGGTCCGAGCACATTGATGCTGTCGGTCCCCAGTCGCGTCATCGATGGTGAGGATTTCGGTGAAGTTCAGGCTTTCCCTTTGAAGCGACAACCCAATCCTCGCTATTCGAATCAGAAACTGGCCGAGGCTTTTTTTGAATACATTCTTAGTGATCCCGAAATGCTGAAACCTTTACTGCACGAGGAGTTCGAGTTCACTTACATGGGCAAAATCAAGGGGACCCTTTTGCCTTATGGCGTTCCCTATGCCACCGATGACTTTTTCGAAAAGTGGTTGCCACACATTCCGAAACTCCTGCCAGAGGGCATTGAGCTTAAAACGCTGCAGGTCATCGCAGGCGATGAGGGCGTGGCCGTTGTTCAGAAAGGTGATGCCCAGGGTAAATACGGTCGTTACGACAACGACTACGTATGGATCTTTACAATCGAGGATGGCAAGATCCTGTCGGTGGAGGAATACAACAGTGATTTGCTCGTCGCCACGCGAGTCTACGGACAAAAGGTGACGCCACCTGAAGAGTAGTCGGTCTTACCACGACTACAACTCGCCGCAACCACGGACGGCAGTCTGGAGACGTTTGCTCTTATGGACGTTCGCTCTGACTGTCGAAAACGTCGAGAGATAGCTGTTCGCTAATTGGAAGGGGAATCTTTGTCGAGATCGGTGCTGTCGCACAAAACGGCACTCGAGCAACAACGACAGTGGCGGCGATTCAATAGGTGAGCGGCGACGAGAGCGAAACCACCAATAGGGGTCAACCAAGGCAACAGAAAGCCGTACCACGATGACGGTGAGCTGGGACCCTGGGAATCGACAACAGCTGACGAATCTTCGGAGCAGCAACTCTCGGAAGCCACCTCGCTTTCGGGGGAGCAACAATCAGCACACTCGGTCTCCGAAGTCGCGGCCGCTCCCGTGGTCAAGGCTTGCGGCGACTTGGGTTCGGTAGTCGCACAGCAATCGTCGGTTGATCCGAACGCCGTGACTGAAATCAGTGTCAGGCCGAGGCCAGCGATGATGATGGGAGCCATACGTCGATGATTCCGAAAGCCCGGGATGAATGCACAAACTGCGATGGCAAAGCAAGCGACAGCCATCCATTGGTGAAAGCCTTCATCTGCCAGAAAGCTAAGACCCAAAGTGGGCAAGTAGGCGATAATCAGAGGCATTGCGGCACAATGGATCGCACAGCCGATCGCAGCGACAACACCCAGCCAGTCACTCCAGCGGGTCAATCCGGTTTTTTTCGTCGATGCCGGGGGTTCAGAGGATGCCGATTCAAGCACGGGTAAAACAGAAGTCAAGGTAATACCTCCATGGCGTTGCGAGCTGTGCGTACCGCATCACTATACACAGCTGGCCCGGCGATGGAAACGGCTCAAAGTACCCGCGCGGCCCACTGACACGGCATTCCTGACGTCAAACTCATGGCATCTCAGGGTCACCAAAGGCAATGAAAACTGAGGTGAGATAACCATGGAAACGCCGTAAGTTTGCCGACTTAGAGGCTGACTTCCATTTTGAGGAAAATGTTGAACGTCCGTTATGAGCGGCAGCAGTAGTCGCATTCGTTACAGCTGGCACACGCACAAGTCGACTGATCGCAGCCGCACGCCTCGGTTCCACAGCAGCAATCGCAGGCCTTGGTCTGGCAATCGCATTTTCCGGTTTCGCAGCAGCCACAGGAATCGCTCATCTCATTCTCCTTCGCGTGATGTGTCGCAGCATTCCCAGTTGTTCTCGAAGCAATCGAGGAGGCTGCATTGAGTCTGTCGTGGGCCGTGATTTCCGCACGTTTGTGAAAACTTGCGGAGCATCCCAATCATTTGTTTCAGGTCGGTGATCTTTCGCTCAATCTCAACAATTTTGTCCTGGCATGCCTCCGCGAGACGGGGGCTTGTTTCCTCGTTACACAGTTGAAGGCCAAGGAGTTCTTGCGCGTCTTTTAGCGAAAATCCAAGCTCTTGGACTCGTTTTATAAACCTGATCCTTTTGACATCGGCATCCGAATATTTGCGAAATCCGGCTCGCCGAGCAGGTTCATGGAGTAGGCCTTTCCGTTGGTAAAAACGAATCGTTTCTACACCCACTCCAGCGCTCTTCGCCAAAGTCCCAATCGTCATTTGATCGCTTTGAATACTGCTCATAATCCAATTATACACTCCGTACCTAAGTACGGAGTCAAGGCATTTTTTTTCAACACTCAAAAGATCGTCGGTCAGCCCGCTCGTTTCGCTTAGCCATGTTGTTGGTTTCATCGCAGCAATGAAGAGTGCTCATCATTGCCACACGTTTTTGCGATCTTGTGCCCTCTGTGGCGGTTCAGATACGATAATTGGAGGTGTTTTAACTGCTGAATTTCACTAAAAACCTTTGAAGTCGGTTGCGGTGGTGTAAGCCCGATTCTTGCCAATGACGCTTGGATCGATCCGTGAAGCCGCGTTTCTGGGAGTCGCCGTGATATTTCAAAAACTGGTCGTCACCATTGCTTCCATCGCCGGACTTGTTCTTGCGTCGAGCATGATTGCTTTGCTGCCCATGCCCATATTGTGAAGCCTGCTTAAAGGTGTCGGTGAGTGACTGCCGCCCACCAATGCGCTAGTTTCAGTGCATGCGATTATCCTCTCCATCATTGTTCCGATCTGTGTTGCTGCGGTCTGGATGTGGCCATTTTTGCGACTGCCCGAAATCTGGCTGGGGATTTCCGGAACCTGCCTGAGCGGCATGATGATCTGGCTGGGGATGGATATCCTGCGTTTCATCGAGATAGGCGGGACGCTGCAGGAGTGCCCTATTCGTATCGTTTATGTCCTCTTAGGCGCGACCGATATCCCTGTCCTGCAACTGACGCTCGGCAGCTTTCTGGCCGGCATCATGTCTCGGCGTCAAAAGAGGGCTGAGGTGACGTCCCAAACGACTCCCCTGACCGGGATGGGCCATTCAACGGCAGAGACTTCTTCGACCTCGATGACCCGGTCGTCGGATGACGCATAACGTCCGAAAATCGTGAGAGGGCTGAATTCAAGTAAGGGATTTTGGTGACTCACTTCGATCAGTTGGCAAATCGAATGGTCATCGGATAACGGTACCGTTCTCCTTTGCTCGCAGAGACCGCGCCCATGATTCCGAAGATCAGTTGCAAGGCGTAAGGTACCCAAGGTGCGAAGAAGATGAAGCCACACGATAAAACGGCAATCACGATGGCACCAAAGTACCAGATCAAGAGAGTGAGCTGAAAGTTCAGTGCCTCCTTGGATTGATCATCAATGAATTCGTGTTCGTCCTTTTTCACGACCCAAAGGATCAGTGGTCCGAGAAATCCGACCAAGGCACCCAGCAGGTGGGCGAGCATGGCCAAGTTCGCAACATCCTTTGGAAACTCATTGGGGTGGGTTTCAACCTGTGGAGGTTTGGGCGATTCTTCCATGACAGATTCCTTGAGTAGGCGTTTTTTCGGACGGTGAATTCAAGACGAATGGAGAGAAGTTTACGTTAACATGGCAGGTGGGTTGCAGTTTCTGAACATCCCATCTCCATGGCGATTCATTCCCGTTCAGTTTTGCGGTAAACGAGAGTCAGACCAACGAAGCCACAGGTAATCTAGAGGAATGTGGGGTAGCCTTTTCGCAGATTCTTTTTCGTCGGAAACCGTCGATCGGAAAATCAATTAAAGATAGCCATGACGGTGGGGTCAGGCTGTTGTATGAAGCGAGCAAATTTCTGGTAGAAATCGGCAAGTGTCAATCCCATATGTTTTTCGAAAGCCGCAGCTTTGCCAAGGCGTGGAATATCGTAGTACCATTCGCGCAGAACGACCTGTTCTTCAACACCTTGAACATGAATCAAGTAAGCGGTGGCCCATGCTCCCAGCATGTAGTAGACCTGAGCCGCTTCACCCTCTTCCCAGTACCGTTCGCCGGCAAGGTCCCAATCAGGCTCCTTTTCAAGAAACTCCTTGATCCCTGGGCGACCGATATTTCCCCCCGAGGTTCTTAGTTCCAACATGTATTTCTGGAAGTCGATGAGCCCGAGGTTTTCCATGAATTTCGCGGAACTGTAGGAGGCCATGCCTTCGGACATCCACGAATTGAGGTTCTTGTCGGAATCGCGATCGAACTTGGTATCACAGTGGGCCATCTGGAATACGTGATGATATTCATGCAACGCGCCCCACGTATTTTCGACAGGGTCTTTTTCACGTTGGGTCGCATTGGTGGTCACGTCCTCGTAGAGAACAGGAGGATCCTGAGTCCAAGTCAGCCCACCTTCCGAATGCCCTGCGAGAACGCTTTTGATTTCCTCTGTGATTGAGCCTTGGTTCAGAAACTGCATGACCTGCCGTCTTGGTGAATCGGGCGAATCGCGATTGACGCGAGTTTCGGCCCGTCTCTGGTAGATGGCACGGATGTTTTCTTCGTCACCCGGCCCGAGCAGATAAACGTAATAAGGGCCGTAGTTTCCAAAGTAGTCGATGGCGTACTCCAGCCCCCGCCGGTAGTTTTTGACTAGGCTTCCGTCAGCGTTCAGACCCTTTGCCACGATAATCTTTGGGGGTGCCTTCGAAATGCGGGATTGGGTTTGTTGAGGTTTTTCAGCGATCGCCAGGCTTGGCAGCAAGCAGCAAAAATAGGCGACGAGAGTGATAATAAAACGCATAGCAAAATCTTTTGGTTTCTTCCAAAAAAGACTAAGGGCTTCCCGGTGAACAGGTCAGATTTTCAAAGAAAATGACGATCGAAATCCTAGCGTTTAACGACTCGGAATTCAAAGCAAGCTCGATCTCAGCCCACGTGACCGAGAGATGGTCCACAATTTCGACCCGCGGAAACACTTCCAGACTTGCGGAGCTTCAAGTGGTCGTGCGAGGATACTCGTTTGGAAAAATTGTGAAAGCCATTGACGCCAAATCCACTGAATCCCTTCCTGCCTGGAGGCCAATCGAGTGAATTGTTCCGGATCGAATCGACGTGACTTTATGAAGAGATCAGCTGCGACGGTTGCCGCCTCGACAACAACAGGGGTCCTCGGGCTTCAGGCGAAAGCCCAAACGGTGTCCGCGACGCCAGCCAAATTGAGGATCGGCTTCATCGGACCGGGAGGAAGAGGTTTCAATGCTCATGTCAAAAACCTCTGCAAATTGCAGAAGGAAGGTCAGCCCATCGAGTTGGTCGCGGTCTGCGATGTCTACAACAAACATCGACAGAGGGCCGCTGAACATATCGAAAAACAGACCGGTGTGATTGCGGAGCAATACGTTGATTACCTGGAGATGATCGAGAAGGAACAACTCGATGCGGTCGCGATCGGAACGCCCGACCATTGGCATGCCAAGCAGACGATTGATTCACTCAACGCAGGGTTGCATGTCTACTGCGAAAAACCGATGACCAAAACGGTTGATGAAGCGCTCGATGTAATGAAAACCTGGCAAAAGAGTGGGCAGGTGATGCAAGTTGGTGTGCAGTCCACCAGCATGCCACTCTGGAATGATGTGAATGCTCAACTCCGCGAGGGCAAGCTTGGTAAGGTCCTTCAATACCAGACCGAATTTTTTCGAAACTCGGCTCAAGGTCAGTGGAGAGCTTACAAGCTGCACAAGGAAATGAATCCTGACAATATCGACTGGAGGCGATGGCTCGGCGTGGATGAAGGACTCGCTGAGTATGAACCCTTTGATCGAGAAAAATACAGCCAGTGGAGGCGTTTCTGGGCCTACGGCTCAGGGATGTTTACCGATCTTTTTGTGCATCGAACCACATCCATGTTCAAAGCCACAGGTTTGAGATTTCCCAAGCGAGTGGTGGGGGCAGGTGGCATCTTTCTTGAGTATGACGGTCGAAATGTTCCTGATGTTGCGACGGTTGTGGCTGACTTTGATGAGGGGGTTCAGGGGCTTGTGACGGCGACCATGTGTTGTGCGAACAGTCCGATCCGTCAGCTGATTCGTGGACATCATGGGTCGTTTGTATTCGGAACCGGTGAGCAATTTGAGGAGTATGCTTTTGTTCCCGAGCGTCCTCAGGTAACGCGAAATAGCAAGCTCAAGGAAGAAAAGTACGAGGTCGAGGGCGTCAACACGACCTACGAGCACTTCAAGAACTGGATCACGGCGATGGTCCAGGGTGACCCAAGTCTTTGCAATAACGATCCACGACTTGGAGCCGCGGCCGTAACGACAGTTATTCTAGGCGCTCAGAGTTACCGGGAAGGTAAGGTCTTTTTCTTCGATGAACCGAACTTGATGGTCCACGACGCCAGCGGGGATTGGGCTAAGAAATGGGAAGAGCGATCTGCGGCACGTCAAAAACCGAACCACATTCCAGGTTGGAAGGCGGGGGAGTCTGGGAGCACGTTGGAGGAGCCGGACTACATGAAGCTGGCCGGGCCCTGGATCGATGGCAAAGAGCCTAGGCCCTAGAAAAGTGCGGAGCCGTTTGTCTCAGTCGTCTTGGGGCCGAAACGCGGTCTTGAGCCGTTCGAACGAGCGATTCAGTGGAAGTACCATTTCTCTGCAGCTTTCCAGCTTCTGGTCTTCGAGTTCATGCTTTAGACGTTCTAGTCGGTCCGAGAGTATTCGAGATTTCATCCTTTGGTAGCGAGTCACAGGGCGACCGCGAAGATACTCACTCACCATGAGTTTGCGATTCCAGTCCTCGTAAATGGGAACCCAGTATAACGCCGCTTCAAATTGCCCTGAGTTGGCAGCCGAAAAAACCTCGGTGTGCACAAACCGCATTTCCTTCAAGATCTGTTCCCGTGGTGGGTAATACAGAAAACATCCAAAAAAACTAGCGATCACAAGGCCGAGAAAAGCGATGACTCCTAAGACTGGCCCGGGCAGCACAATATCCCAATTACCCTTCTCTTTAACTACCGCCTTGGCAAGCCACGCTTCGATACGGTACTTAGAATCCAGTCGCCTTAAGAAAAGTCCCACAACGGCAACGCAAAACAGGACGGCAGCCGCGACCCATTCATGGGGATTGATATTGTCTGACAGATTTTTTCCCAGTCGATACCAGGGTTCAGTCTCTCCAGGGAAAAAAGGATTGCAGTACCCGTCAAACGCGTGAGTATGGCCGGTAGGGTCAATGCCTTTCGGATAGAGAGGTTTGTCAAGTCCGTATCCGATGGCGACGACCAAAACAAACAGACTTGCCAATGCAATCAGGGTTCGAGCACGGGAGTGATGGAGAAAGATCCACGCGATAAGGCCGATGTTTAATCCCGCGCCGAGAACCAACAGCGTGAAAGCTGCTCCAATAGAGTTTCCATGCTGGAACATCGATGCCAACTGCATCATGATCGTCATCGGCGCTGCGTAGGCGGGTACGGCCACAGCTGCCATGAAGAGTGGTGCAAAAGGATCATTCGCTTCAGCCGCCATCCCTAAGCTTCCATGAGGCAAAAGCATGGCCGAGGTGGCCACCCCAAACAAGGCCACGAAGCTGTAAAGAAAGGTGGGTCCGACCGCTTCGCGGGCAGTGGTTGTTGCGATCGCTGTCAAACGGCGAATGCCGTAGGGAATTTCCGTAGGTTGCTCTCCAAGTTCAGTGTTCAGTGGAAACAGTCGGTCCCAGACGACGCCAAGAGCTGTAACAACGGTCAAGGACCCCATACAGAATACGAAAAGGGTGAAGGGGTCAGACAAAGTCAGGCCATAGAGCACGGAAATCGGATTAAATAAAGGGGCGGTCAGGCCAAACGCAAGCGTGGTGCCGCCTCGAATCCCTGCCTTCTGAAATTCTCGGATCACGGGCAAAACACCGAGTGAACAAACCGGCAGCAGCATGCCAATAATCCAGCCCTTCACCAGACTCAAAAATAAATTACCGCCTAGCCAGCGACGCATTTGCTCGTAGCCGATCAAGTAGCGGATGACGCCCGCAACCACAAGTCCGACCAAAATGGTTGGCGTTGCCTCAAAGGCGACCTCAATCAGTCTCTCGATACCGCCCACTAACATGATCGAGTTCATGATCGGTCCCTTGGCTCTTTTGCAGTGGATGCCGCAAGATGATTTTCTTCATGCTCCTGCGTATTCGTCGTGCAATCTTCTTCGGGAAGCGTGAGTCGAGCGAGTTCCAAGATGCGAGAAACCTTGGCCTGCAATGGAGCCCAGTCCTGAGAATCAGATTTCAAGGCCGCGTACTCTTCGGCAGCTTCGATCGAAAACTGGTCAACTTCGCTCCACTCACTCTCGGGTAAATCCGTATCCGCAGCAAGTTCTGGCAACCATCTCAGAAGATCCTGATATTCTTTCCCTTCCCCAGCGGCGGTCGCTTTACCCATTGCAAAGGCATCAATCAATTCACCAAGGCGTTCCGCCGCATCATAGAAGCTTTTTGGATGCTGGCTTGACGCACCGTGGCTATGTCCGTGATCGTGTCCGTGATCGTGTCCGTGGTCGTGATCGTGATCGTGGTCGTGATCGTGATCGTGATCGTGATCATCTCTCGTCACCGACGACGAATCAGCGGCCTTTTTATTGCAAGCCATGTTGGTGAAAGGGAAGAGGCAAATCAGCAGAAGGCAACAGGCCCAAGGTATAGGACGGACCCAATGCCGAAAATTTAGAGATTCTGATATCGATTTTGCTTTTACCATGACCTGTGCCATTTCGGTGGTTACTAGAGCCAACAGTTTATGATCAGACTAAGCCGGCATATTTTTAACAAGGATGTCTTGTCAGACTTTCTGTTTGATCGGTACTTCAACCCGAGACAACATGTCGTCGATGATATCCTGTTCGTTGCGAACCGAGCTTCCCAGTCTAACGCTTAGAACCGGGTAAGCAGTGTCTTGAATGTCGTCGGGTATCACAAAATCCCGTCCTCGAAGGTGGGCGATCGCTTGGGCAACTCGTAGCCATGTGAGAACGGCTCGTGGACTGATACCCCCTGTGATCGAAGGGTGTTCACGAAGGATGTCGACGAGATCGAGAAGATATTTTTTGACGGTTTCGGCAACTTGAAGTTGTTCGACATGTTTTTGAAGTTCACTTAGTGTCTTAGTATCGATGGCGGGTTCCACACGTTCGGATGAAGAGGAGACCTCGCCGATCGCCATGGACAGCAACCGCATCTCTGCCTCACGGCCCGGCAAACCGATCTTAAGCTTCATTGCGAAACGATCCAATTGTGCTTCTGGAAGCGGGAATGCCCCATGACTATCCAGCGGATTCTGTGTGGCCACCACAAAGAAGGTTTCGGAGAGTTCGTAACAATGATTGTCGACGGTCACCTGGCGCTCCGCCATGGCCTCGAAAAGCGCACTTTGTGTTCGTGGCGTCGTCCGATTGACTTCATCCGCCAGCAGGATGTCACAGAACACTGGGCCTGACCTGAATTCAAATTCTCTTGATTGCTGATTGAAGACATTGAATCCTGTCACATCACTTGGCATCAGGTCCGGAGTGCATTGCACCCGAGAGAACTGTCCTCCGATGGCAGCGGCCAGAGCTTTGGCCAGCGTCGTCTTACCCAGCCCCGGAAGATCGTCAAAAAGCAAATGACCTTTAGCCAAAAGGCAAGCGATGACCATTTCGATCACATCCTCCTTGCCGACCAGTGCACGATTTAACTGGTTTCGGATTCGGTCGATCGAGCTTTGGTATTCGCACGTGTTTTGAGTATGCATCAATCTCGTTGTCCTGAGTTCAATTTCATGGAGTGCAATCAAGGTGCTTTCAGCTTAACGGGTTATCCGAAGTGAGAGGTTTCCGCCCGGATAGAACCGGTTTAGATTTTCGATGACGACTTGAGTGGAATCTGTTTTTCCCATCGGGGGAGGCTGCCAGTTTGGACTGTTCGTCTGACCAGCCCCGCGCGTGAACCCGAAGTTCTTTTCGACTCAGGCTGAGTAACCACTTGATCGTGGCGACGGTTTGTTCTCGCTCGGTGTTAGTTATCACTCTGGGACCGTGCCGATACCAATGTGCCGACATCGAAGTCAGGATGGATCGAGAGTCCAGAGATTCTGGCATGATCCGACACAGACTCCGCCGGAAAAACTGTTCGATGCTCATGTTGCGAGGTCGATTCAATCCCACGGAGGCAAGTCGCCTTGGCCCTAACCATCCGATCTGACCTGCATGGCATTGCGATCGAAGCTTGATTCGAAGTGAGAACCAACCACAAACCAATGCATCGGCCAAGCGAGCTCTCGTGACCCATAGTGTGGTCAAAATGATGGCCACGGTCAGGAGTGTTGGCCAGTAAAGTGCCAGGAAACGACCGGTCGTCAAGGCCACCAACCGAGCTCGATCCCCCCACGTCCACACGGCAGCCGAGTCTTTGTAACCCGGGGTAGGCTCAAGCAAGATCCATCGGCCATTTTCAACACAGACTTCAAGCCAAACGTGAGCATCCGCGAAATGTACCTTCGTCACACCCTCGACCCGATCGTAATTTTCGGGCGGGGCATAATATCCGGCCACTAACCGTGTGGCATAACCTAATTCTCGGAGGACGAGCGCGGCCGTGGTTGCAAACAAGTAGTCGGCTCCCTCGCCACGCGTGAAAAAGGTGGCCAAATCCGTCGCATCGCGAGACGCATGCTGGATTTTGGTTTCCGGAGTGGACTTTGGCGCAAGTCGAAAATCATTTCGGATTCCCGAGACAACACTTTCGACTTCAAACCAATCCGATCGTCCCTCAATTCCATACTTTGTCGCCAGGTCACGGACGTGCGTTGTAATCCGTGCCAAGGTCTCTGAATCTGGGAGGGTCTCTGGAGCCGGAGTTTCGTTCTCCTGATTTTGGGTTGTCCGAGAATCAAACAATGACCGGGTCATGGTTTTTTTCATGGATTCTTCGGCCAACAACATGGGTCGATGACCGCCGGAATTTACATGAATGATGGTCAGGGAAGGGATGCTTTCTCGACCAGACATCGAAAGATGGTCGGTCGAAGACCACTGAAAAAAATCGAGTCGGTCGACTTTGTCAATATGCCACGCTTTGAGGTACGGAGGCATCGGAACGTGGGCCGAGGAGTAGTTGATTATGCGAAGACGGTGTTCTCTTCCAGGAACCTCCCAGTCTTCAACTCGTCTCGGAATCGAAAACCATGGCTTGCCATAGTTCTTGCGAAAGGTGATGCCCTTTCCCTGAAAATCGGGTTCACTTTTCCACCACGATTCTCCATCAAATTGGTCAAAACGATCGATGGCAACATGGAGCGGGGAAACGCCTATCAACTGCAAGACTTCCGCTCCCAGTCGTCCCTGGCCTTTTGTCGTGGTTTTGGGCAATTCCCGTCGAGTTGAAAGGCCTTGCTTCGCTTGACTTGACTGGTCGAGTTGTTGGTGATTTTCACGAAAGTTCTCCGATTCCAACCCAATCGCCCGCTCCATGGTCTTGGACTTCTTCTTAGGTTCACCATAGAGGTCATTGAAGGCGTCATACAAAGTGGGTTGATCGGACTCAAGGAACAGGTCGGTTTCAACCGGGCCAAAGGAATCTGCCTGGTCCGTTCCTCCGACCAGTTGTTCTCCATCACCGACCCCAGAGCGAGCGTAGGGATCAGAGGAATTCTCACCGCCCGAACTTGGCATAAAACCGGCCAATGCACTCCATGTGGTCTGGGGCCGGGCGAGGCCAAAAAGAAGGACAATGGCGACGAGAAGCAGGATCGTGCCCAGCTTTACGGTCCAAAGAGATTCGGTCTGCGTGCTGCTTAACGCCGGTTTCAATCGTTGCCAGTGTTCACCAAACATCCACCAGCCACTGGCGACGAGAAAGAAAGCAGCGAGCCAGACGACTTGGGGATTGTCTGAAATTGCCGATACAAATATCACCACGGCAAGGTTGCAAGCGAAAGCAATTTCTCGCCAGCGGGTTTTTCGAGTTCCAAGACAGAAAAGCATGGCGAGTTGCTGGAGGGAGGCGATGAGCCGAGTCTCAAACGCTTCTCCACTTTCCAGCAAGTTTCGGCTTACCACGTCCAGAAGCCAGACACTCGCGATCATGGTCGTGCCCGTAATCAACAGGATCACGTTTTCTCGGGTGCGATCCGCAGACGCTTTGTTTTCGTACCGTTGGCGGAGGAATAAAAATCCGGCGACGCAAAGGACTCCGAAAAGGGCTTGAAGCACGACAAGAATGGGCATGTAGTGAGATTGGCAGCGGACTGCTGTGACGAGGCAAGCGGCAAGAAGCGTTAAGCCCCAAATCCCACCAGAGGGAAGCGGTTTGCTACCTGCGGATAGTGCGTCCACTTTTTTCGTGGTTTTGACCACTCGATTAAGCGATAACACGGTGAGTGTCCTCCCGTGAAAAACACGCCTGCCAATAAAGCCGGAATTCTTTTTCACACCATTCGAGTTCGGATTCGAAATCCTCAAAGTCAGGCAATTCTCCGTGCGTCCATAACTTTGGCAGGTGAAAGGCCATCCAATCTGAATGTGTGGGCATCGCTGCGGCGGTGTGATCCTCGCCAAGTATGAATTCCCAAACACCCTCATCCCAAAGATCACGCTGACTGGCAACTTCGGTTCGTGAACAAATCATCTCGTGGAGGTCGCACTCGGCCATCAACTCCAGAAGGCGATTCAATGAGGAGGGGCCGGGCGCGATCGGGTACCATTGGTTTTCAATGTACAACTCGAGGCGGTTCCCTTGAGACAATAAAGTCCGACCGACGGTCGAGAGCCAGCGACGAAGGAGACGTTGGTGACCGGCTTGAAGGTTGCCCCGTTTCTGGTCTGCGGAGGAAAGGACGATACGTAGGCGGGGTTGTGTCGGCATACCACCCTGTTTGACGATGAGTTTTCCTTGACGTGCAGATTGTGACCAGTGCACCATCCGGAGTGAATCGCCTTCGTACCAAGGACGGAGTCCGGTCATGTCACCATCTCTTCCCGGCTGACTGCCTGCCTCGCCGAAGGCGAGTACGGTTCCGCGAAATGCGGCTCGATCGGTCAAGTTGAAGTCCATCGACCAAGGAACCACAAGGGTCGTATCAAGGACAGTGATCGCTTTGCGACTTCGGTAGACATCGAATGGGAAACTGCACTCGAGAAGCGGTTGGGCTTGAGGGATACGACCAATTCGGGGGAGATGCCAAGTCAATTCATAAGTGGATCGGGTCAATCCGTTCACCTTGGATAATGCCAACGGCGGCCGGGGCTCTTCTTCCGCTTCGAGCCCATCCTCAGAGGGCAACTGCTCTTCTTCAACGATGGCGAGGCCGAACAACGGAGTGGGCCAGGCATTTCTTATTCGAACTGCCAGCTGTATCGGCTCACCTTCGACGACCACAGGTTCGCCGCCACACCAATCGGCTGAGACACCCCAAGTCGAAAGTTTAGGCCACATGAGTCCGATCAGCCAAAGTCCAAAAATACCTCCGGCAATGCTCCAAAGCGAGGGTGTAATGAATAGCGCGAGCGCGATTGTCATCAGTCCGGCTAATGGCAACCAGCCCACCGGGCGATAAATCACTCGGAAGTATCGATTCCAGCCTGGACAATAGTCTGTCGTACTGTGCTTAAAGCACCATTTCACGACCTTGGCGAGCTGGATGAAAGGTTGTTGAATCCAATGGAAGCCCATATTTTTACCGTCTGCAAACTGCAATTTTGCCTGAAACCCCGCGTCGATTACGCTTCGTGATCCGTGCCATAATCTGCAGGGGCCACTCAAATATGTTGACGTCGCATTCGCCGAGTGATTGAAGGAAATTTTCCCGTCAATCAGATTTTGCAACAGGGGAGGTAGGGATATTCGAATCCCCGTGGGTAAAGTCAATCTGGGTGCGGCAAAACGGAGAGCGAGACGTCGATGAGGATGAGGCGAGTTCAGAAATAAAGTGCTTAGTGATCGCCAGGGCCGAATGTGTTTTCACAGTGCGCGTCCCTAAGACGTGGGCCCCGGAAAGTCAGCCATGGTTCGGTTTGAAACCGTCTTTGGTTAAGCACTTGGCGGGCCCCGCGCCCATTGGTTCGACGGAAAGCCTTGCCGCTTTTTATGGATCACGCTAAGCGACTCGGTATGACAAGTCTGGGTGGCGACGCCGAGTCGTTCCAGTGAATCCTCACCAGTTTGCGACAATAACTGACAAAAGATGCAATCAGATTGAATTCGAGCGTCATGTTCCAAAGCGACACTCGTGAGCCGCTCGGCCGACATTCTGCACGGAATACGATTCCTCACAATTGAGTCGTCGTGGCAAGCATGATTGTGGTCACAGCCGTGCGAATGCAGGCCGTTACTGCCCGGCCCATGGTGCGACGCACATTCGTGATTGACGCTTAGGGCGGCAACGGCATGCATCGTATGTGGCCCGCCAGCAATGATGCATTGGCCGGCCAACAAGATGCCGGCGATGTAGGTTTTTGTCTTGGAATGCATTGCCCAAAACCACGGTGCGGTGCCATAAAACTCGACAAAATCAGTCTAGTTGACACTACGTTTTCGATCAAATGAAAGTTCGACGGCCATGCTTTTGTAAAAAGCACTCAATCCTGAGCAATGGCGACAACAGTTTCCGGTCGCTCCACATCAAGCGTGGCAAAATAGTAGTCATTTTGGCCTCCAACTAAAGAGTAGTGGAGCCTCAGATCAAAGTGCTTTGCTTCCCAACTCCAGGTCCGCGCTGTTTTTGACCGGTTTTCAACAAGGTCTTCTTGGCCTTCGCCAAGTTTTGAACTGATTGCATCTGCCAACAGTTCGGTTTGTTTGATCTTGTCGAAGACTTCAGCCCGTCGTCCAAAGTTTCGGAACATACGGACACGGATCAGCGTGTCGGCTTCGAACACATAAGAAACCTCAACATATTCTTCATATCGAAGAACTTTCGCCTTGAGGAAAAAACGGTCGCCATCGGCTCCCTTGTCGATGTTCAAACCCTTCAGGAGGCTTCGGATATCTGCTTCAGTCGCGGACCATCCCTGTTCGGGGAAGTCTGGAAATCCTAAAACGACGCGTTCCGTCACTGTTTTGGGAATCTCGGGAAAATCGAGGACATTTCGCGTGGAGCTTGGCTCTGGATTTTGCGGAACCGAGGCGACGGGTGTCTTCGAGGGAGTGGACTGTTCGGTTTCGTCGGAGCGATTTTTCTGAGCGACTTCTTCAATGAACTGATCGGCGTCCTGTTTGAATCGACTGAGTGCGTAGATGATGCCCGCCGTGGCGGTAATCAGAACTCCAGTTGCGACCAGGCTTAGTGTTGCAACAAGAACTCGATTGATGATCGCCTCGTTTTTCTGGATTCGCTCGCTTTCCTCGGCTTCGTGACGTTGACGCGCCAGACTCTGCTCCGCCGAAGAAAGCGTGGTCACAGCGAATTGATTGCGTTGCTTGACCATTTTCGGGTTCGTCGAATAGCCCTTGAATCCGGGCGATACCGCTGAACCTTTCGAAACGTTCTTCAGAGTTTCGATGTCATTGAGAAAATCGGTGGGTTCCGATTCTGGAACACGACCTTTAAATCGTTTTCGTCCGTCTGACTTTCGCGGAAGCCGTGTGGCCATTTTGCAGTTCGGACATTTGACTTTCCGACCTGCAAGCCGAGATGCGACATTCTCTTTAACGAACGAGCAATGAGGGCATTTAAACACGATCATAGCGCAGCCTAACTGGATAATCCCTACAGACTCTTTCTGCAGAGCACCACTCGTACGGCTTCGGGGGGCCGACACGAGGTCAGTTCAGACAGCTAATGCGCGACTTGGTATGCGTATTTTGGCAGGCAAAACGCAAAAATGCACCCCCAATGTTCTTTTTTAAGCCACAGAATGCCAATTCGTCGGATGTCGATGTTACCCATGAGGGGGGGCGGCGGTATTAAGGCTGGGATGGAGGTTTTTGTATCTTACTCGGAGTTTGTACCCGATGACTTATGGCCGAGCACGTTTGTGGTTGGGAATTTCAGCCGTAGGTACACTCGTGCTGACAGCATCAATGGTGTACGCGACCAACCTGCCTCAACAAGTTTTTTCGGAAAGTTTGGAACCGACCCTCACCGCACCGATTTATATCGGCGGGGTCTGTCTTGCCGTAGCGATATTACTAGCACCTTTCGACTTGATGGGTGGTTTTGTCTTGCCCAATCGTTTCGCGAAGACGAATCAGTCTTTCGCTAACTGGTCGCGTCGCTACTTCAGGGCTGTCGGCACTCAAATCGCCTGCTTTACATTCTTTGGTTCGGCTCTACTTTGGACGAGCCAATTGTTCGGCACGCTCGTCGGTTGGTTGGTGATTCCCGTTTTCATGTTCGCCGCCTTAAAAATACAGAATCATTACCATGAGAGTCGGTCCAAGCGAGTCGGTGGACGGATTAAAAACCTGTATCGCGCGACTCGAATTACAGAACGTTGGCAGATCAAGCTCCCCGAAATTGTGGTAGTTGAACACGAGGACCCGGGTTTCACGGGTGGGATCGTTGGCTTCGGGCATCAGATCAAGATGATCATTCCTGAAGCTTGGTTGAGGTTTTCCGAAGAGCACCTCGCACTTGTCCTATCGCGTCGGGCGATTGCGGTTCAAAATCGAAGTTACCAACGTGGACTTTTACTTGGGTTCCTATGGAACACGTCCGGCATGATCTTTTGCTCTTTACTACCTAACGCAAGCTTGACGTCGCTATCTGGAATGACCACCGTCTTTTGCGGATTCACTTTATGGTCGTTTTTGGGCCTGCTTGTTTTACCGACCCTCAGTCGCTCCGCCTCGTTGATCATCGACCAACAATTGCTCGAGCGTCAGGTGCCAAAAGAGTTGATTCTGGAAACAGCATCATCGATGGATGCGCTACAAGACGATGAACCCGAGCGACCAGGGTTCATTGAAACCATTTTTCACCCGATTCCGAGTGTTCGCAGTCGAGACGATTCGCATAGACGAGTTCTCTGGCCGGCATGGAATGCGGCTCGCTCGACCCTTTTCCTGTCGTGGCCCTGCCTTGGTTTTCTCTCACGAGCAGTTCATTGCAATCTTGGCCGACCCGAACTTTGGACCATGCTGCCGATTGACTAGCGTCGTCGGGCTGCTGTGACGGTAAGACTAGAGGCCAAATTGACGCAAAATCCAGCCGATCGCAGCGAGCAACACGAAAACACCGAAGACAGATAACAGCAACCAGTGCACTGGCGTCCGGTGGGTCCGGCCACGTGGGATCAGACCAGTAGACCATTCGTCAAGTTTTTCAAGTTGATCGGTTTTTTCCAAGCTCCACCAGAAATCGCTATGATTGCGCTCGTCATCAAGAACAGCCCCGAACAGATGGGTCCGCGCTCCGTCCTGATCTCGGATGTCGCACTCGAAGCGAAAAAGTTGAAGCCAACCTGGTCGTGAAATCGCATGAAGTTCGACCTCTTGAAAGGTTGCTGCATCACCTGAAAACCCTACAGAACTGAGATGATCACGGATATCTTTTTCGGTGACTCGGTTTCCAATCAGCGGTCGTGTTCGATTCTTCATGGTCTTGGACTCGGTAAATAACGACAAGATTTCGGTTCTTTCATTTCCGCCCCTTCGGGAAATTCATAACACCTTTGAGGAGCGAGTCGTTTCGATTGGCCTACCGCAGCAAACTTATTGTTTCTGATTTCTAGCGCGATAACGGTGAGAAATCTCACCAAAAACAGTGGTCGCTAGCGATCATTGGCAGCCATTGAGGCAAGCGAGAGAGGGTCTATGGTGCTGGCACTAATCGACGGTCACGCGTTCGCCGACTTCGGCCGAAACTCCGAGCGGATGAGTTCATCGGTAGAGTCTCAAAGTCGTTTCGGTGCGGATCAACAAACCTTCGGCTGTCGGCGCGGGAGTCGCAAAAACGGGGTCAGTGAACGAGCCCTGCGAAATCACGTCCAGTTCATCTTTTGTGATTCGAGCGATGGTCCAGTCTCCCGCGTTGGAGATCAGGTAGAGCAGGTCTTGCCAGAGGACGGGGGAACTGGTGTAACGTCCCCGGCTCTGTAGGCGACCCTTCTTGATGGTCTGACCACCTTGCAGCGAGATGAAGTTGTAGATGCCCCCATCTTCGATGGTAAAAACTTGATCGTCGCAAACGAGTGGGTTTGACATTTCAGGAACCCCACGGGTCGCGGTCCATGTCAAATCCTGGTCCGTGTATTGACCCTTTTTACCGAGAGCGAGGCGAGCCATTTTGTTGCGGTTGCTCGCGAACTCCTCGGTGGCCACTCGATATTCGTTGGCATCAACGCGACCATTTTTGTTGCGGTCGCAGAATGCTCCGAGGATAAAAGCCAGCCGAATGGTTCGACCCGGAGCGCCCCGCTCCACTTCAGGTCTCAACATCAGTTGATCGGACCTTGGAATCTGGGAAAGATCGATCTCAAGATCATCCTCGGTGGGAAATTTTCGCCGAAGCGAATCAAAATCGGGGAGGGTCAGTGGATCGCCCTCACTTCCTGTCCCACGGTTTGAAAAAATGAACGAGTTGTCCACATAAATCGGGACGCTGATGGGCTCGAATGGATACCCTGAATTCCACGCGATGAGATCTCCGGTTTCTGCATTGTAAATTTGGCTTACGGGTGTCCCGTTGACCGCGATCATCAGGCTTCCGTCATTGAGTCGCATGATCAAAGGGGTGGAGTTGTTGGCCGAGTTCAGCGGCCTGTCGACGGACCAGACTTCCTTGCCCGTGGAGAGGGCGTAGCATTTCAAAAAACTGCCTTCTTTCGAATCCTTGAGAAGGTAGATGCGTTGACCATCGGATACCGGAGATGTTGAGACACCGTATTGCACGGTTGCGACAGGGATGCGGTGTTCCCAGAGCTTTCGTCCGTTGCTTGAGTAACGAATCAGGCCATAGGAACCAAAGTAAGAAACGACGCCATCCTCATCTGCGCAACACGTTGGGGTCGCGAAGGAGTTGAAGGGATGGATGTTCTCCCATTCGGTGACGGATTCAGCTGTTTTCCATAGCTGCTTACCCGTTTTGATCTCAAAACAATGTGTCGATACCGTGGAAGCATCGCGGTCCGCGCTGGTGAGGTAGATGCGGTTTCCAGAGATGACCGGCGAGCTGTGCCCTTGGGGTAAATCAATGCTCCAGCGCTGATTCTTCTCAGCCAAGTCCGTGACCGGCTTGCCGGCTGTGAACGATGACTGAAGGGAGCCACCACGAAACTGGGACCATTCCTGACCTGAGGTCGAGGCAATCGCCACCCACATTTGAATCAGGGTAAAACTGACCATGCAAAGGGCAAGGTTCTTTCGCATTTGAATCTGATCCTGATGGAGCGTTTGGAATATCCCGGCGTGGAAGGGTGCCTGATGCTGTGAACGATTCTAGCATGGCTGTCGGGACTGAAGCGGTAAGCGGTTTTCCAAAAGTTCATCCCATGGAGGATCGTGTTATGATACGGCAAAACGATGACTTTCGTTTTATGGAAGTTCGATTCGACTGATGAGACTGGGTGGGTTTCATTGGAATGGTTATTGCTTCAGCGTTTCAAGTTGGGAATGTTCAACCCGTCAGGACCTCGGTCAAGGCGTTTCTGACTCCTCCCAATTCTGCGAGGTCGACTCATGAGGTTCATTCCCGTCATCAAAAAGATCTGGCCGAGGCTCGTGTTGTGGCTCCTGTTGGTTCACGTCTTCACGGCGAACGGAAAAACGGAGGAGTTTCAGGTTGGCTTTGGCCGTTCAAAAATTACGCCCACCGAATCGGTTTGGATGTCTGGATATGCAGGTCGTCGCCAAGGCTTTCAGGCGGTGCTTGATGATCTTTATGTGCAGACCATGGCCGTTCAGGATGCTTACGGAACCCGAGCCTTATTGCTTCGACTCGATGTTTGCATTCTCAGGGATGCGACGGTCACCCAGATATGCGACCTGATTCGAGAGCGGACAGGCCTCATACGAAGGCAGATTCTTGTCAACGTTTCACACACGCACTCTGGACCGGCCGTTGATGAACTTTACCACTACCCCATGTCGACAGAGCATCGCGAGAGGTTAGCGGCCTACATGGAGCGTCTCAAGGCAACCTGCGCCGAAGCGGCCTATGCCGCGATTCAGGATCTGTCGGAAGCCCATCTGGAATATGGTAAGGGTGAAGCCCATTTTTTTCACAACCGTCGAGGATTGGATGAAGCGGGCCGTTACACCGGAATGATGGCCAATCCGGAGAATCATACCGACCGGGATGTCCCGGTACTGAAGATCAGCGGACCCGAGGGCGAGATCCGAGGAGTCGTGTATGGCGTTGCCTGTCATTGTGTCACCCTTGGAGTGAATTATGAAATCTCGGCAGATTACGCGGGATACGCGAGAATGCTGTTGGAAAAGGAGATTCCGCACGCGCTGTTCGTGACGGGATGCGGAGCCGACGCCAACCCACACAGTGGAGATGATGGGCACAAACAGGTTCAACAACATGGACGCGCGTTGGCCGATGAGATCAAGACGGTGTTGAGCGGACCTCTGAAACGCGTTCGAGGTCCATTGCAAACTGAATTTCGATACGTCGATTTGCCCTTGGTAAGTTACGCGTCGCGCGACGATATCGAACGAATGCGCCAAGGCCCTTATGCTGACATTGGCACGACCGACAAATTACTGGCACTTCTCAATCGCGGGGCCCGGATTCCGCAGTCTTACGCGGCGCCATTCAGCGTGTGGCAATTCGGATCTGACCTGAGCTGGATTGGACTGCCCGAGGAAGCCGTTTCAGAATACGTGCCTCTGTTGCAGGAGACCCTGAAGGATAAATCGCTTTGGATTTCTGGCTACTGCAACGACGTTTCCGGATACTTGCCTACCCGGACGATCATGAAGCAGGGGGGGTATGAGACTCGGGGGCTTATCTCCGACACCGAGGCGGGTTGGTTTGCTCCAGCAGTGGAGTCGGTGCTTCTCGAGGAGGTATCCCTGATGGTCGACGAGGCGAAGGTGAAGGTGGGACGAAGTCGCCAGGCAACAATGGCCGAAACTTTCAAAGAGTTTCGATTTGAAGAGGAGTCCCCCTTCACCAACTTCAGCGTAAAGGGCGTTGTCGAAAAATCGGATCGCGGGATTCTGCTGGATGGCGAAAGTTATCTGGAAATGCCGCACCTCAAACTCTTGGAGTGTAAGACAAAGGGCTTGACTGTGGCAGCCTGGGTACGACCCACTCAGGCATGCATGACCGAAAACCGGATGATTATCTGTCAGTGGGCCAACCAAATTGAGCAAGACTGTTTTGGTTTTGCGCTCGATCACGGCAGACCCAGTGTTGGGGTTGGCGATGGAATTCGAGGTGAGGTCGGTTTTACCTGTGACACCCAACTTCCCGTGGACACTTGGACGTTTGTCGCTACAACCTGGTTTCCAGAAACTCGCCAATATCGAATCTACATCGATGGCAAACTGGCGTCGACGATGGGGGCTCAGACAGGAAGTGGGCTGAACCAGCGAAGTCAGGTCACGTTGAAAATCGGCGCGCAAGCGTCCGAAGGTCATCCCAGATACTTCATCGGTGGGATCGATGATATCTGGATCGGAAACGGACTGAATCCGGCAGCCATTCGGGAGCTGTACGAAGAACAGCGTCGGCGATTTTCAAAAAGTAAAGCGCCTTGACCGCGCTGCGATCAGGTATCGCATGGCGTAGTTGAGATCTCCAATCAGGAGCTCTGGACTTTGGGACGAAGCATATCGATTTTGACGATTCTATGAGGTCAAATCGACGCCGCATTCGAAGAGTTTTAAAAACCCGTCTGGTTTCCTGAGAATGTTCTGAGAATCCACAACGCCTCCGGTCCGAACATGCTAGATCATTCTGGAGAACTACCGATTGCGTGGTGGGAAGCCGGACAAGTCTAACCGTCCGATTCTTCGACTTTCTGAACCCTAAACGACGACGTATGAAGGGATATTTAGAAGATGGTTCGTTTTCGCCTGGTCATTGCCCTTGTCTGCAGCTGCAGTTTCCTTGCCTGTGAAACCTTTGGGCAAGACCTTATGAGTACGGGACAACAGGTGCGTCCCGGTTACTTCCGCATGCCGGCGATTCATGGAGATACAGTCGTATTCGTTGCGGAAGGTGATTTGTGGCGAGTTTCAGTCGTCGGAGGCCAAGCACAACGACTCACCACGCACCATGGCGAAGAGCTCCATCCAGTCATCTCCCCGGACGGCAAAAAAATTGCGTTTTCTGCAACCTATGAAGGACCTCGAGAAGTTTACGAGATGCCACTTGAAGGAGGGGAACCTCAACGGATTACCGTCGAAGCCGAGACCTCCGTGCCAGTCGCGTGGACACCCGACCAGAAGATCATCTACAGCACCCAGCATTACTCGACATTACCCGCCTATCAGCTGGTTGTGTTTGACCGTCGCACTCAATCGAGGCAGCGAATCCCCCTTGCGGAAGCGAGTGACGGATGCATGGCAAGTGACGGCACTCTGTACTTTGTCAGGCCGGGGTTTCATCGACAGGAAGTGAAACGTTATCAGGGTGGAACCGCGCGGAATATCTGGCGATTCAAGAAGGAGGGGACTGAGGCGATCAATCTGACCTCGGGGATCAAGGGAGAATCTCATTCGCCCATGACCGATAAAAAAAGGGTCTACTTCATCACCGACCTGGATGGCACCATGAACATCTGGTCGATGAATGGCAATGGCAAAAATAGAAAACAGCACACCCGGCATGAAGGCTGGGACGTGAAGGAAGCCAGTTTGCATCAGGGGCGAATCGCCTATCGGGTGGGTGGGGACCTCTGGGTCCTCGACCTGACAACGGGCGATTCCACAAAGATGGACATCGGACTCGTCTCCGATTTTGAACAACTTCGCGACCGGTGGTTAAGTGATCCGTTTCCAACACTTACTTCAGCGCGGATCGGTCTACAGGGTGAGTCCATTGCAATGATATCCAGAGGGAGACTATTTGTTGTTCCTGCCAAACAAGGTCGTCGTATCGATGTGCAACCAGTAAGCGGCGTTCGCTACCGGGACGTTTGTTTTATCCCCAAAAGTGACGATCTTTTGACGCTTAATGATCAATCGGGCGAGTTCGAGTTCTGGGCTTCTCCTCGCAACGCCTCCAGTGAAATGCGTCAAGTGACCCAAACGTCACCCATCCTCAAGTGGTTTGCGAGCCCTGCTCCAGATGGCCTTCGCTTTGCGTATCAGGATAAAAATTACGATCTCTGGATCGTCGAGAACGAGACGGGTGAACAGAAAAAAATCTCACTCAATCGGGAAGGTGTCGGAGGAGTGGCCTGGTCACCCGACGGTCAATGGCTTGTCTTCAGTCAAACGTCTGCGAATACGTACAGCCAGCTCATGTTGTATTCGGTTTCTCAGGAAACCTTGACGCCACTGACGAGTGATCGAGTCAACAGCGATGCTCCAGCCTTCAGCGCCGATGGTCAGTGGCTTTATTTCTTTTCAGATCGTGGTCTTGTTTCCGAAGTGGGTAGTCCTTGGGGCCCCCGTCAGCCTGAGCCCTACTTTGACCGCACCATGAAGTTGTACCGAATCGCCATGAAACGCTCGCTTCGATCACCTTTCCGGGAAGACGATGAGCTGCTTTCAGACGCGGCTCCCAAGAAGAAGGAGACCACGGACGAAGATGACGGGGCGTCCACCAAGTCGGGGGCCGACAAGGAAAATTCGAACGACGAAGCGTCTGCAAATTACGATCTGGAAGGGATCACTCGACGGGTCAAAGAGATTGCGATCCCTCGCGGGAATTATTCGTCACTTCAAGCGACCGACAATGCCCTTTTCTGGTTGTCGCGAACCCGAGAAGGCACGGACTTGATGTCTTTGGCGATCAATAATCAGAAGCCAAGTCCCAAAAAAGTTGCCAGCCGGGTGTTGGATTACGATCTCTCCGCCAACCGATCCAAGATGCTCATTCGTCGCTCTACCGAATTGTCCGTTGTTCCAGTCAAGGTGGGTGAGGCGGACCTGAACGCGGGTCGCGTCGATCTTGGTCAATGGAATTGCCGCATCGATGTTCGTGAAGACTGGAAGCAGATCTTCGTGGATGCGTGGCGGATGCACCGTGACTATTTCTATGATCCTGAGATGCATGGCGTCGATTGGCAGAAGATGCGGAGCAAATACGAACCTCTCGTTTCACGTGTGACGACACGATCCGAGTTGAGTGATGTGATGGGTCAAATGGTCGCGGAACTCTCGGCATTGCACACCGCGGTGCGGGGAGGAGACCGTCGAATGGGTGAGGACAACGTTTCTGTTCCGACCCTGGGTGCAAGACTCGAAAAGGACCTGTCGGTCGAAGGATACAGGATTGCCTACATTTACCAGTCCGATCCCGATTATCCCGATCAACTTTCGCCCCTCGCTGATCCCGACCTCGATATTGCCGAGGGTGACGTCATTACTCATATCAATCGACAAAGTGTGCTCGCGGTCTTGGACCCTCATCTGTTGCTGCGAGAGCAGCAGGGTCAGCAGGTGCTCTTGACGATCCGCCGGGGTGATGCAGAGCCACGGGACGTGATTGTGAAACCAACGACCAGCGAGTCGAGTTTGCGATATCGAGATTGGGAGTACACCCGCCGGAGAAGGGTCGAAGAGCAGGGTGACGGTCAGCTTGGATACGTTCACCTGCGGGCGATGGGATCCGCCAATCTCACAGAGTGGTACCAGAACTTCTATCCTGTCTTCAATCGATCCGGACTCATTGTGGATGTTCGACATAATCGAGGAGGCAACATCGACAGTCTGATCCTTGAGAAATTATCCCGACGAGCGTGGATGTATTGGAAAGGTCGAGTCGGGCAACCGACGTGGAACATGCAGTACGCCTTTCGCGGTCATGTCGTGGTCCTATGTGACGAGTGGACGATGTCTGATGGCGAAGCGTTTGCCGAGGGCTTTCGACGTCTTGGCCTCGGAAAGGTCATCGGCACACGGACCTGGGGTGGAGAGATCTGGTTGACTTCATCCAACCGGCTGGTGGATGGCGGTATTGCGACGGCCGCAGAATTCGGAGTCTATGGACCCGAGCAAATCTGGTTGATCGAAGGGCACGGCGTCGAACCGGATATTGTGGTCGACAATCTGCCGCACGAGACTTTTCAAGGGCGCGATGCCCAACTGGAGCGCGCCATCCAGTTCCTCCAAGAGCAAATCGAAAAAGATCCACGGCCTGTTCCGGCACCTCCCGCGTATCCGGATAAGAGCTTTTCGAGCCCGAAATCCTCTGCGGGCCCCGGGACCAAGAGCAAAAAGTGACCCGTCTCCTAAAAAAGGAAAATTCAGTTCAACAGACTTTTTGCAACCCGATATTTAATCCAT
>JAKVCA010000038.1 GCA_022448315.1 Pirellulaceae bacterium
ACTCGCACCAAGACCCGCACCTACAAGGTGTGCAAGATGGTTCCCGAGACTCGCACCAAGACCTGCACCTACAAGGTGTGCAAGATGGTTCCCGAGACTCGCACCAAGACCTGCACCTACAAGGTCTGCAAGATGGTCAAGGAACAGCGCACCAAGACTTGCACCTACAAGGTTCGCAAGATGGTCCGCGAGACCCGTACCAAGACTTGCTGCTACAAAGTTTGCAAGATGGTTCCCGAGACTCGCACCAAGACCTGCACCTACAAGGTCTGCAAAATGGTCAAGGAGCAGCGAACGAAGAAGATTCCTTACACGGTTTGCCGTTACGAGAAGGAAACCCGTGTGAAAAAGGTTCCTTACACCGTCTGCAAGCCTGTGCATTACACGAAAGTGATCACGGTTCCAAAACGCGTATGCAAGAAGGTTGCTTGCACGCGGACGATCTGTGTTCCTCGAGTGGTTTGCGAACAGGTGCCTGTCGAAGTTTGCAGTGATCCATGCCGAGGTGGTTTACTGAACCGCATCTTGGGTGCTCACAGCAATCTTTTGGGTTCCTGCGAAAGTGAGCCGGACTGCGGTCGCGAGGACAGCGACGCAGCCCACTAGAAAATGCCTTGGCTTTCTCAACCGGGAAAGCAAAACTGGTCGAAAAAGAAAGCGGCTCGGTGACAATCACCGAGCCGCTTTTTTAGTTTCGTGTTTCGTGCCTTAAAAAAAGCGGTGACCAGTATCGCCTTCACCTTCATGCTGGCTTCTTATTCGTCATCCTGACGGAGTTGAGCGAGAACCGAAAAGTCCTCGAGCGTGGTGGTGTCGCCCGTTGCTTCTTTGCCAGCGGCAATGTCCCGCAGCAGCCTTCTCATGATTTTGCCGCTGCGTGTCTTCGGCAATGCGGCGGTAAATCGGAGGTCGTCCGGAACGGCAAGTGCTCCAATCTCTTTGCGGACGTGTAACTTCAGTTCCTGCCTGAGTTCATCGCCCGCCTCAGCATCCTTGGCTGTCACGAACACGGCAATGGCCTGTCCTTTGATTTCGTCTGGACGGCCGACAGCAGCGGCCTCGGCGACTTTGGGGTGAGACACCAGAGCGCTTTCAACTTCAATGGTGCTCAGTCGGTGGCCGGAGACATTGATGACGTCGTCGATACGTCCCATGATCCAGTAATAACCGTCGTTATCGAGTCTCGCGTTGTCACCCGTGAGATACATGCCTGGAACTTTACTCCAGTACTGCTCCTGATGTCTCGCCTCATCGCCCCAGATGCCTCGGAGCATTCCGGGCCAAGGCTTCGAGATGCATAACATCCCGCCGTGATTGGTATCCACTGGATTACCCTCTTCGTCCACGATTGTGGGGATGATCCCGGGGAGTGGTTTGGTGCATGAACCGGGCTTGGTCGGGATAGCCCCGGGCAACGGAGACATCATGATTCCGCCCGTTTCGGTCTGCCACCAGGTGTCGACAATCGGACACCTTTCGGCGCCGATTTTTTCGTGGTACCAAATCCACGCCTCGGGATTGATACCTTCACCTACGGTGCCCAGTAATCGTAACGTCGAAAGATCATGCTTTTCGACATGCTCGTCGCCCCATTTGATGAAGGCACGAATGGCGGTTGGAGCGGTGTACAGAATCGTGACCTTGTGTCGTTCGACGATATCCCAGAAGCGATCTTCTGCCGGGTGATTGGGAGCTCCCTCGTAAAGCAATACGGTGGCACCATTGGCCAAGGGGCCATAGACCATGTAACTGTGTCCCGTGATCCAACCACAGTCTGCCGTGCACCAGTAGATGTCGTCTTCCTGATAGTCAAAGACCCATTTGAACGACATTTTGGTGTAGAGAGAATAGCCGGCCGTTGTATGTTTGATACCTTTGGGTTTTCCGGTCGATCCACTCGTATAGAGGATGAAGAGTGGGGTTTCCGCGTCCAACGGAGTGGCCGGGCAATCCTCATCGACCTCGTCAAGTAGATCGTGCATCCAGACATCTCGGCCCGCTTGCATCTGGATGTCGTTCTCGGTTCGTCTGAGGACCAGGCAGGACTCAATGGAAGGACTCTTGGAGAGTGCCTGGTCAACGATGTTTTTAAGCGGAAGGACCTTTCCGCGGCGCCAGCCACCATCAGCCGTGATGATCAATTTTGCTTCGGCATCGTTGTTGCGCTCGGCAATGGCCTCAGCGGAGAAACCGCCGAAAATGACGGAGTGGATGGCTCCAATTCGAGCACACGCCAGCATGGCCACCGGCAACTCGGGGGTCATGGGCATGTAAATGGAGACACGATCGCCCTGCTCAATCCCCAGCTTTTTGAGCCCATTTGCCATGCGGCAGACTTCGCGATGCAACTCTCGGTAGGTCAGTTGCCGATGGTCTCCCGGTTCGCCTTCCCAAATGAAGGCGACCTTGTCTCCTCGACCCGCTTCGATTTGGGCGTCGAGGCAGTTGTACGAGATGTTCGTCTGACCCTCAACGAACCAACCTACGCCATTCTCGGTTTTCTCGTAGACCGTTTCGAATGGACGGAACCAGTGCAGCTCTTCTTCAGCGAGCTTGCCCCAAAAAGCCTCGGTGTCTTGAATGGACGCGTCGTAAAGCGTCTGGTAGGCATCTGCGGAGTTGATCTTCGCTTTCGCGACGAATTCGGGGGTCGGAGGAAACAGGCGACTTTCCTGCATCACATTGTCGATCTGGCTGGATCCCTCTGCGGTCATAAACCCTGGACTCCTCGGCGTGGTCAAAAGAAACGGACGCTGTCCCATCTGGACATGAAAAAGCCCGGATTCTAGGGAGCGAGGTTGGGGCTGTCAACGAATTGCATCCTGTGGCTCATCGCGCGACTTCGCCTGAGGGAAGAGTCACTTCAGAACGAAGCTGCCACCTCAATAGATGGCTCCGCGGGCATTCGACAAATCGGCGACAGCAAAGACCGTGGGTTGTTCGTCGTCCTCAATCCCAGCTCTCACACTCTTTATGGGGGGCATGCATCAAGAATTCACAATCGCTGTGCGAGTCTGAGAGGCCGAACGTCGCGTTTTATCGAGTTTTTTGGGCCTGAAATGGGCTTTCAGGCTCACTTGAAATGGCCCACTTTTGTGTTCCCCAAAGTTGCCAAGTTTCTAAAAATACCTAAAGAAAAATTAGCTTTCAAAATGCCTATTTTGACATTCAGCAGGCTGTGTGCTTTGCCGATGTTTTCTATGTTACGTTACTTCCATAATGCCCCGGAATCATTCAAACTGTTCATTTATCAACTCACGCGGGATTTTTATGGATTGAGGAGTGATGATCCAATCATGGAGCAGTACGGCGAAGCGATCCAAGACCTGACTGATTTAAGACAATTTGTTTATCTCGCGTTATGCGAGCAAAATGACTTCGAGCCTGGAGCTTTCAAATTCAGCGAAAGAATTCTGGTTCGAGCGGGTCAACCTTGTGGTTTGTTCTTTTGTTTGCACGGCCCACGGAGCGTCAAACTAACAGCCATTTGGGAGACTGACCAAAACCATATCATTTTCTACGGTTCGTCCGGCGAGCGGAAACAGAAAACCCGTTTGGCAAAAGGCCCATCTTTAGTGACGGGCTCAGCCTGAGAACAAGGACGTGATTCGACGCGATCTGTAGAGACCAAATAAGCTCATTGCAGCATGACTCATGGAGGATAAATCTTATGCTTGTGCTATCCAGGAAGGAAAGCGAGCGTATTCGATTAGGAGATAAAATCGTGTTAACCGTGGTTCGAGTATCGGGTGACAAAGTGCGACTGGGAATTGAGGCACCCTCAGATCTACTTGTCTTACGCGAGGAACTCGAACCCCACGAGGAAGAAAAACTGAAGAGGATGGCGGCCTGATCAAGGCCGATCTCTCAGGCTTGAACTCAAAGCCCTCGGCCCAAGTGCCTGGGGGCTTTTTTTCATTCTTGCCCAAGCCATTCGGAAAAGGTCGAGTGTTGAACGCTCCACGGCATGACGCTTTGCCCGCGCGAAACCGGTGCCCACTTATGAGCTTTCGCGGGAAGCTGACTCCGACTGAAACTCGTAGAGTTTGTTCGCATAAATGTACTGCTCGATCGATCTTGGCGTTTGAAATCGGATGGATTTTCCTTGGCTTAATCGATGGCGTATCTCGGAGCTGCTTAAATCAATGGCCGGAAATTCGATTCGGTGGCGTTTCTGAATGGTGCGGAGGTCACCGGCCACATAATTTTGCAGGATCTTCCAATCGGGTTCAGCCTCTTCACCTCGGACCACGACGAGGGGGATCGCCAATTCACAAATTTTTGTAGGCTCGCGCCATGTCGAAAAGTCGTTGAGTGAATCCGCGCCCATCAAAAGAAAAAACGTCGACTCGGGAGCCGACCGCGTCAACTGTTCCAGCGTGTCCACTGTGTAACTGATGCCGCCTCGCTCGATTTCTAAGGCATTGACCCGATAGCCGCTCTGCCCCCAAGTTGCGATCTGGAGCATTTCAAGACGATGTTTATCGGACGCGATAGGACCCTCGATTTTGTGCGGCGCGTGTTTTACTGGGACGAACCAGACTTCATCGAGTTGTGCCTGTTCACGGCAAAACTCGGCAAGGAGTAGGTGCCCGAAGTGAATGGGGTCGAATGAGCCACCGTAAACGCCAATATTGGGCATGGTTTGGAATTCCGAGAATAGGGACAGCAGGGGTCTGGTTTTGTTATAGTAAGCGTGTTCGACGCGACGGCTTTCGTGTCGACGGCTGGTTTGGGTCGTTTGACTTCTGGGAACGACGCTGAATCCGGGGAGTCATGCTGGCAGGAAATCCGCGGATCGCATCCGGTCAATTTGTGGTGAAGTTGTTCATGATCGTACCGGGAACAATTTAAAATTCCACCCTGAGTGGGTGCGTCTCGCACAATTGCTGGCTTTTGCGCGAGTCGCATCATTTGACTCAATTTTTCGCGGAGACTGCATCCTTCGGAGGCCCCTCGCGGGACTCGGGGTGCCATCTGGATTCCCGACACGCTGGTTGTGAAATCTCGTTTCTTTTCGTTTGAACCTGTTGCCGACTTTTCCCATGGACAAACGCCAACAATCTCTTTTTGATGGTGAGGAAGCGCCGTGGGTCCAAGATGATGCTCAAGATTTTCTTGTCGCGCAAGTCGTGTTTTCAGAGCAACCTTTCGGACCTTATGACTATCGGGTTCCCGAAGAATGCCGCAATCAGGTGGCGTTGGGCAAAAGGGTCCTCGTACCGTTAGGGCGTGGAAACCGCACGCGGGAAGCCTATTGCATCGACGTATGCAGTGCGGCGGAGCGTTCGGCGGCGGTGGATATGCGGAAACTCAAGCCCCTTCGAAGGGTGTTGGATCGGGACGCGCTACTCAACTCCGAGATGCTGGACGTGGCACGTTGGATCAGCGATTACTACGTGACACCGTTAGGGCAGGTGATCGAAACGGTTGTCCCTTCCGGGGTCCGTGCGCAGGCGGGCACACGCGAGGTGGTCCTTTTGGATGTTCCCAACGCGGTCATTGCCAAACTGACCCAGCTGAAATTACCGCCCAAACAGTCGTCTGCGCTTCGGGCTCTGGCGTCGAGTCCCAAGCCTCTCACGGTGAATGAACTTTCAAAGAGAGCGGGCTGCACCGCTGCACCGATTCAGTCGCTTCGAAAAAAAGGTTTGATTCGCGAAACGATCGAGCGGATTGAAACGAGTGAACATGCGCTCGATTCCGAAACCGATGATGCTCCCAAATCGCTCAACGAGCAGCAGGAGGCTGCGCTGCGTCAGATCGGTCAATCACTTGATTCTGGTGAGGGCGGAACACTGCTTCTGCACGGCATTACGGGGAGCGGCAAAACCGAAGTTTACATTCGCGCGATCCAGCGAGTCCTCAATATGGGGCGGCAAGCGATTGTTCTTGTGCCTGAGATCAGCCTGACTCCTCAGACTCGACGGCGATTCCGCTCCCGTTTCAAGCGAGTCGCCGTCATGCACAGTCACTTGAGCCAAGCAGAGCGGCATTGGCACTGGCAACGGATTCGACGAGGTGAGGTCGACGTGGTGGTTGGCGCTCGCAGCGCCGTCTTCGCACCCACGCCTCGACTCGGACTGATTGTGATTGATGAGGAACATGACGCTTCATTCAAGCAGGATAATATTCCGCGGTATCACGCCCGGGATGTCGCTCGCTATCGAGCGTCTCTTTCCAAAATTCCGCTTGTGCTTGGCTCGGCAACGCCGAGTCTTGAGAGCTGGCATGACGCGGCGACGGCACGAAGTGATCGAATCAGTTTGCCTGGTCGTGTCCGCAATCTGCCTCTGCCCGAGGTTGCCATCGTTGACTTGAGAGATGAGTTTCGTTCGAAAAAAAGTTGGGGGATGATCAGTCGCCCGCTGGCACGTGGCATTCAGGAAACGGTGGCAGAAAATGGACAGGTGATGCTCCTTCTGAATCGCAGAGGTTTCGCGACCAGCATTCAGTGCCCCGCTTGCGGGTTCGTCCTCAATTGTCCGAACTGCGATGTGGCTCTGACCCACCACCGTGACGGGCGGAAAGCCGTCTGCCACTACTGTGATTATGTGGTCCCCGAACCTTCTCAGTGTCCGGAGTGTCTTTTTGATGGGATTCGGTTTGCTGGATTCGGGACGCAAAAACTGGAAGAGGAGGTGCAGAAGAAATTCCCAGGGGTTGCTTGCCTGAGAATGGACAGCGATACGATGAGAAAGCCCGGAAGCCATGAGATGGCCTTGGAGAGGTTTCGTCGTGGCGAAGTCCAGATCTTGCTCGGGACTCAAATGATTGCGAAGGGACTCGATTTTCCAAACGTGATGTTGGTCGGTGTCATCAACGCGGATACGGCTTTGCACTTTCCCGATTTTCGTGCTGCCGAACGCACGTTTGGACTTTTGACACAAGTCGCAGGCCGTACTGGCCGTGGCGATCGAGGGGGGCGCGTCTTCGTCCAAACCTTCACTCCCGATCACAACGCCATCGTATTGGCAGCGAAGCACGATTTTTCAGCATTCGCAGAACAGGAATTGCCGGTGCGTGAAAGCCTACGTTATCCCCCTTGGGGGACGATGGCTCGATTTGTAGTACGAGGCCCTATCGAAACACAAACCCAGGCTTTCGCGGACCGACTGGGTGACCGCATCCGATCGTATGTCCAATCCGACGCCGCAACTTTCCGAGTGCTTGGTCCTGCACCGTGTCCCATTGGCAAATTGAGAAACAAGTTCCGTTTCCATCTTTTGGTCCAAGGACTCGAGGCCCAGTCCTTGCAAACAGCGGTCCGTGCCGTTTCTGAGTCACTTCAGGTTCCTGAGGACATTCAATGGGTCGTGGATATTGATCCTCTCGATATGCTGTAGGGTGGGTTGGAAACAACGCAGCCTAGACGAGAATTCGGGGACGGATGCCGAGTCATGACCGACGACTGCTCTGGCTTGTGGGAGAACGATCTCCTAAACTGGGGCTGGTGATGGGACTTGCGGTATTTCCGGATGACTCACGCCTTTAAGGACAACGAGTGATTTGGCGGATCGACTTTGGCAACAAGGTCCGATTCGATGAAGGGCCTATGTCTTACCGATCCATCAAACGTGTTCTGGGTGAAACCCGGCTGGAGCTGAAATGCCTTGTGCTTTTCGGTATCTGCATGTGTTTGTTGATCGCCTCAGCCTTTTTTCTGGTCGAGCGAGCAGCTGTTCGGTTGGTCGAACAGAACACCCGAGAAAAATCTCGAGATCTCATCACCGTTCATCTGGTGAAAGCCCATTTCAAGGCGTGGGAAGGCCCCGAAGGCAGTGGGCACACGCCTTTCGAGGAACGCGAGTTTGTCAAGGACGTGACCGACGAATTCGGTCGTACGGAATTCGAATTTGATGTTCTCGTGGATGACGAATCGGTCAGCCGACAAGCAATTACGCCGGTTGTCCCCGACCCGACTGAAATTCGGTTGATGGAAGCGATGCGTGAGCAGTTGCTGGAAAAGCAACGTCGTGGCTTGATGGCAAGGTCCGATACCGACGCAGAAAGCGAGTCGGGCGAGGAAGCGGAATCGGGCGTGATCTTTACACCGGAGCAGGTGGAAACGAGCCATGAGGAGAGATACGATTCCGCAGGGAATTATCAGTACTACCAGCCGATTGTTTTTTCGCAGATGTGTCGGGATTGCCACTACACGCAAACCGACAATCTTTCCAGTTTGGAGTCCGTCGGGACGGTTGCCGCCGAAGAACCATTGAGCGTCGTCCGATTGACGTTGCCCCAGCAGGCGACAAGATCAGCGATTTACTGGACTTGGGCCGTCCTGATCACGTTAGCGATCCTCACCGTTTCCGCAGGAGTCATTACCCTTTACCTCATTGTGCGTTATGTGATCGTCAAACCTCTGAAACACTTGCGTGAGGTAAGTGATCAGATTCGTAATGGTAAAATGGAGACGCGAGCCGAATTGCATACCGGCGATGAATTCGAAGAGCTGGCTTCATCGTTTAACCGTATGTTGCGACATTTGGCCGATAGTCAATCTGAACTAACGGTGGCGAATACGGATCTGGACAGGAAAGTTGAAGAACTCGCGCATCTGAATATGCAGTTGCATGAGATGAACCAGGTGAAAAGCGAGTTCCTCGCCAATATGAGTCATGAATTGAGGACTCCACTCAATAGCATCATCGGTTTTTCTGAAGTGCTCAAAAACATCGATTCGATGACCGACAAGCAACGTCGCTACGCCACGAATATCATGAAGTCCGGAAAGTTGTTGGCGGAGATGATCAACGACATCCTCGATCTGGCGAAAATCGAAGCCGGTAAGATGGAAGTCAAGCCGACGGAATTCAAAATCGAAACGGTCGTTTATGCTCACTGCGACATGGTGCGATCGCTTTCCGAAGAAAAAAATATTGACCTTCTGGTTGATCTTGAGCCCGACCTGCCTCTGCTGTTTCAGGATCAAGTGAAGCTTCAGCAGATCTTGACCAATCTGTTAAGCAACGCGATTAAATTTACACCTGAAGGAGGTCGAATCACGGTCTCCGGAAAAATGTTGCCGGATCAGCGATTTGAATTGGCAGTCAGTGATACTGGCGTTGGCATCGCTGAAGATGATCGATCGACAATTTTTGAAAAATTCCGTCAGGGGAAAGTGGTTCGAGGTGAGGACAATCTAACGCGAGAGTATTCGGGAACAGGTCTGGGGTTATCGATCGTGCGCGAACTCTGCAGTTTGCTGGGCGGTGAAGTCGAGTTGGAGAGCGAGGTGGGGCGGGGAAGTTTATTCCGAATCTTGCTTCCCACGAGATTCAACTCAAGGCCGAAAAGGGAGTCGGATCTTTCGGTGCGGCTCGACGAACTGTCGAGGATGCAGCGTCCTGAATTTCGTCGACTAGGGGCTCCCGCAAATTCGTCCTGACGATCATATCGCCGCTCCGGTGCGACTGCGCGTAACGAGCGGATCCTAAATGATGACGGCGAGATGCCGTTTTGGTGAATCGCAGGACGGGTCCTTCGGGTTGCCAACGCGAGAATTGCCAAGGTCACGCGTGCCCATCGATGCCGAGATCGGGTACTTTGTGGGAAGGTTGGTCGGTTGTGTTGAATTATGGCGGTCGCCCAACTCGAAGCTCCGTGCTAACATCCCCATGGGCCAGGTCGTTGAGAGCACCTTCAGACTCTGGGGTACAAGGGCGAGTCGGGTGAGGCACGGTCAACGACCGAAGCAAAAATGGGAAATGTGAACACCACGACGCAAACATGCACCACGACGCGAACGTGATAGCGGAGGAGTCAAGCTTGGCCCCGGATCAGTCGAAATCAGGTATTGAAATTGAGTTGTACACGGACGGCGCCTGTCGTGGTAATCCAGGTCCTGGCGGATGGGCTTACATCTTGCGGCACTTACCGACCGGCAAGGAGGTCGAGTGCAACGGGGGTGAACGGGATACCACCAACAACCGCATGGAGCTTCAAGCAGTGATTGAGGGGCTTGCGGCACTTAAACGACCCTGTCGTATCGAGCTTTTTATTGACAGCGAGTATGTACGGCAGGGCTTGGAGTCTTGGGTTGCAAAATGGAAAAAGAATGGCTGGCGTCGAAAGACAGGTAAGGGAATGTCCGCCGTCAAAAACGATGACCTCTGGAAGCGACTTGACGAGTTGGCTTCAAGGCATCAGATGAAGCTGACACGCGTGGCAGGGCATAGTGGGCATGTCGAAAACGATCGCTGTGACGAGCTGGCGGTCGAGGCTGCTGAGGCCGTGCGCTGACGTTAAAGGTCTGACATGGGAGTTGAATCGAATTCAGGTTCCGAGTTTCGCGAGGACCAACATGCGGGTCAAGCGTCAGCGGATGTTGGACCTGCCACGAAGTCGGACAGGGACCACGGGGAGCCAGGTGAGTCCGCAGGTGGACCTGACGATCTGAAGACCGAAGTCCAGTTTCTCCGCGGAGTGGGGCCAAGGCGGGCCGAGATGCTGCAGCGGATGGGGCTTCGCACGGTTCAGGACCTTATCTTTTTCTTCCCACGCGATTACCAGACACTGGCGGCCGTTACGCCCATCGACTCGCTGCTGGAGTCAGAAAGTGCGAGCGTCCACGGGGAACTCGAGTCGGTATCGTCGAGGCGCACACGGAGAGGGATGCACCTGGTCACCGCGAGGCTTTCCACCCACGAAGGCGAGTTGAAGGTGGCGTGGTTTAACCAGCCCTTCCTCGCGAATCGACTGCACAATGGGATGCGAGTCGTTTTGTCTGGCAAGCCGAAGAAGCGGGACGGGCAGTGGGAATTTTCGAATCCAAAGTGGATGGTGTTGCGTGAGGATGAAGCGGTTCCCGGCGGTCAAATTCTACCCGTCTATCGACTTACTGAAGGCATGCCGCCGCAGCAGATGCGTAGTATCGTGGCCTCCGCACTGGGAAATTTTCTCCCAAGCGTCGAGGAAGTGTTGCCCGAGTCTTTTCGACGTGATCACCAATTGATCTCGATTCATGAAGCATTGAAAGGTATCCATGCGCCGGAATCAGAGCCACAACTTGAGGAAGCAAGACGTCGACTTGTGTTTCAGGAGTTGCTGGTCCTGCAACTCGCACTTGCCATGCGAAGGGAAAACCTGCAATTAAAAAGTCGGGCGCCTCGACTGACCTCCAACGCCAAAATCGACGCGCGTATCTGCAGACTCTTTCCATTCGATCTCACGGAGGCCCAGCGGCGCGCGATTGACGAGATTTGCGTCGATCTGGGCCGTGAAGTCCCCATGAACCGTCTCTTGCAAGGCGACGTCGGCGCTGGAAAGACGGTGGTCGCTTTTTACGCCATGCTGTTGGCTGTCGCGCATCAACATCAGGCCGTCCTGATGGCACCCACTGAAATCTTGGCCGAACAACATTTCAAAAACCTGCAGCGTCTGTTGTCACACAGCCACGTTTCGGTGGGGCAGCTCACCGGTCGCTTGAAACAACGCGAAAGAACCGAGTTGCTGGAACAACTCGAGACCGGGCATATCGACATACTGGTTGGAACTCAGGCGATTTTGCAGCCGGGGGTTCGCTTTCGAGCATTGGCCATTGTGGTCATTGACGAACAGCATAAATTCGGGGTGAAACAGAGGGCGGTGTTGAGGGAGGCAGGTGAAGACCCGCATTACCTGGTCATGACGGCAACGCCGATTCCGCGAACGATGACCATGACCGCGTTTGGAGACCTCGACGTTTCCACCTTGGAGGGACGGCCGCCTAATCGTCAGACCATCCACTCTTATCTGGGTGAAGACGATTCGCGTGATTCCTGGTGGGATTTCTTTCGTAAAAAGCTTGATGAAGGTCGGCAGGGTTATGTGGTCACCCCATTGGTGGAAGAGACTGACGGTTCACAGGAAGCGAGTGTGAAGTCGGTGTTCGAAAACCTCTGCAACGAAGCGCTCTCCGGGTATCGGGTGGGCTTGCTTCATGGGCGGCAGACGCCCGAGGAAAAGGCCGATGCCATGTTTCAGTTCTCTACAGGCGAACTCCAGGTTCTAGTGGCGACGTCGGTTCTTGAGGTTGGAATCGATGTGCCCAACGCCACGTTGATGACCATTGAGTCGGGGGAGCGATTTGGGCTGTCGCAGTTGCACCAACTCAGAGGGCGTATCAGTCGTGGGACGCACCCCGGGTTTGTCTGTGTTTTTGCCGATCCGAAAGGGGATCAGGGGAGGGAAAGACTGAAGGCCTTTGTGAAATCCAACGATGGATTCGAACTGGCCGAACTCGATTTTTCATTTCGTGGACCTGGCAACATGCTTGGCACGCGTCAACATGGCATGCCGCCTTTGAGGGTGGCGGATTTGCTCCGGGATCGAGACGTCGTGCTTGAGGCTCGACAGGCGGCACAGGGCCTGATCGGTCAGGAGGCACAATGGCTGGATGCTCAGTTTGAGCCATTGAGGAAGCAGGTGTTGCGTCGCTACGAATCGGTGTTGGATCTGGGGGACGTCGGGTGATGGCGGCAGGCGGTTTTCGCAGGCGATGCCGACGTTCGCTGAAGCGATGTCGTCCCTCAAGCAGGCTGGCTTAATCGTGCGACGCGAGATAAAACAGAAGATTGGCAGCAGGCCTCAGGGCTGCCCGACAGGTTTGCGCACCGGTTTCAGGGTTCAGAACTTTTGAAGTTCTTGGTTTCAAGGAGACGAGATGGTAGCTGCCCCCCGAAAAACTTACCTCGCCGTTGATTTGGGCGCTTCGAGTGGACGCGTATTGGCCGGAAAGTACGACGGAGAGAAGCTGCATCTGGAGGAAGTGCATCGGTTTGGGAACGGAGGTGTGAAGGTTGGCCCTCATCTCTACTGGGATTTACTCAGGCTTTGGACAGACATCAAAGAGGGGCTGAGAAAGGCTCATCAGGCCTTTGGGGAATCGATTTGCAGCGTCGGAGTCGATACGTGGGGGGTGGACTTCGGTCTTCTGGGCCCCAACGACGAGTTGCTTGGCAATCCGATTCATTATCGCGACGCTCAGAATCATGGAATGTTGGACGACGCCTTTAGCCGAGTGGATCGACGCGAGATTTTTGCGGAGACCGGCCTTCAATTCATGGAGTTCAACAGTCTTTACCAATTGCTGGCGTTGAAAAAACGGAAGGCCGCAGTTCTCGAGGGAGCCAAGTCATTCCTGATGATGCCCGACCTGTTTCATTGGTTGTTGAGCGGCGAAAAATCAAACGAGATGACGAATGCTTCCACTTCTCAGTGTCTCAATCCCCAGACCGGACAGTGGGCCAAGGGACTTCTGGATCGCTTCGGTTTGCCTACGGATATTTTTGGTCCTTTATCTCCATCCGGAACTCAATTGGGCAACTTGCAGTCTTCCCTCGTCCAGGAAGTGGGTTTGTCCCATGCCAAGGTGATTCTTCCTGGAACGCATGACACTGCGAGCGCGGTTATGGCCGTACCTGCTCAAAGTTGTCCGGATGAAATGCCAGATTGGTGTTACATCAGCAGTGGCACTTGGTCATTGATGGGCATCGAAACGGCAAAGCCGCAGGTGACCGATCGGATTTACGATCTGAATTTCACCAATGAAGGTGGTGTCGGCGGAACGACACGTGTCCTCAAAAATATCGCAGGGCTATGGTTGATTCAGGAATGTCGACGAGTCTGGGCAGAGGCGGGGCAAACTTTTGATTGGGGGGAGTTGGTCAAAATGGCTGACACTTCGTCCCCGTTACAAAGTTTCATTGCACCGGATGCTCCCCGGTTTTTGGCACCGGAATCGATGCCGCGAGCGATTTGTAACTATTGTCAGGAAACTGGACAAGCCGTTCCTCGGAGTGAAGGGGCCGTGATTCGATGTGCGTTGGAAAGCCTTGCTCTTCGCTATCGGGAGGTGCTTGAGTGGTTGGAGGAAATTGCAGGTCGGAGGATCGAGACCATTCACATCGTCGGTGGGGGAACGCAAAACGAACTGCTCTGTCAGATGGCGGCCGATGCGTGTCGACGTCCTGTCATCACGGGTCCGGTTGAAGCAACTGCTCTCGGGAACATGATGCTTCAAGCGGTATCGCTGGGGGACTGTGGTTCCGTCGCAGAGGCTCGCGAGGTCATTCGAGCGAGCTTCGAGGTCAAAACATTTACCCCGGTCAATGCGGATCCGTGGGACGAAGCGTTCGCAAAGTTCAAAACACTTACGGACTGATACGATGATCAAAGGACCGTATCTTGGGACGTTTGGGGCGCATTTTTTCCAAATGTTTTGTGTCCTAGGCGATGCCGAGTATGCACAAGCCACGACGCAACTCGCCGAGAGTAGTCTCAGGATTGATGCTTAATTCGCGTTCGAAAAGCCTAAAGCAAGAAGACCGGTAACCGGGAATCCCGCTCGCGGTAATTCCGCCACAGCTTTCGATATAAAAAAAGGCCGCTCATTGGGGAGAGCGGCCTTCGGTGTGCACGGTGATTGTCAGGGACTGGAGGTCAGCGGAGTCTTGAGTGTCGCGCTGACCTTTCGACAATCTGCGTCAGGTGGGACGACGCACGCTGGAATTGACGGCCTGTCTGGTCGAGCAGATCCGCGAACCACAATACGGTTTCCGCATGGACAGGTGTCGTCGGCTCAATCGGGGATTGGGGGGAGACGGACGGTTTCAGGTGCATCAACTGATGCCACCTTTCCAACGCTTCTGTTCCGTGCAATTTCAACTCCACGTACTGCCAGAAATCTCTTTGCGCTCGTGCAGGTGACTGCACGTAGGGATGCGTGACGATCCAGGACTGGTAGGTCGACAAAAGACTTGGAGCCGCTGCCCATAGTTCCATGTCGATCGACCGAATTTCCCTCCTCGGGGTGATGTCGAGGTGCCGATGAGCGTCCCAGTAGCTCAGCTCGATGGTTCGGTAGGCCTCGATGTCAAGGTGCTGATGAGCCCGCCAATAGTCAACCGCGTTATTTTTCTTTGCCGATGCCACGGGATCGACGTCGAGATGCTGATGAGCGTCCCAGTAGCTCAGCTCGCTGGCTCGGTAGGCCTCGATATTGAGGTTCTCGTGCGCCTGCCAGTAGTCGACTGCCGGGCAGACTGGCAATGGGTCTGCAATGACCAAGTCGTAAGGACGGTACTCTTCATTCAAGGTGCGTACTTTGCTAATCGCACTTGAGACAGCTCGCTCGAGAAGGTCTGTCAGTGAGCTTGAATCCGTGAACGGATGATGCTCAGGGAGGGTACGAAGATTCAGCGACTGTTCGTAGCAAGTGCCTTGAAAGTCGAGATGTCCTGCAAATTCAGGTTCGTCCTCGACCGAGGTCCAATCCAAGGCTGCAAGTCGCTTGAGAGTTTCGCAGGAAGTCTTGCGATCTTGTCGTGGGGGTACGTTAGAAAACCGCCGCGATAGTCTCACTCCTTCTGTGTGATGTCCACCGAAGGAGGGCCAATCGTGCCCTACAAGATCGTCACAGATCGCAGGTATTGCCGGTGAGACCCTTGCTTCCGGAAAATCGTTTTGATTTTTCGGGGTAGGGCCACTCAACTCAGGTGACTTTGAATAAACCTCGTAGAGATATTCGCTGCATTGATTTTCAGCCAACGGCCAATCAAGATTTGAGCGAGTTGCCCCGTCCTCCTGAGCGTTCAAGCTCATTGGAGTCACGACCATCAAACCTATTGCAAACGCTGAAACCAACCGCTCCAACTTTTTCGCCTTACGAAGATTCATACTCCGGTCCTCCCGACCCAATCGGATCCTCCGCGAAATACTTTGCCCGCGTCTGGTCGCAGGTAAAGGTAGATCCGTGAGCAAATTATTCGTTGTTGATTGAAGCCAGAATCGTATTGTCCCGTGTTCCGTCCTCGTAGGTTTTTGCGACGGCACAACCTGGCAACGATTCTGAAATAAAAAACGCAGATGACTCTGGGTGAACAAGCGCCCGGCGAAACGACTTCCCACTGACTTTGAGCCTGTGGGAAGATATCGGCGTCAGCTAAACCGAAGCGGTACGTGAACTTGGAAAAGAGGGGCCGACTTTTTGGAACACGCGATAGTTGGTATGACCAGTGAAGGGATGCTACTCCCGACGGAAGTTGCGCCTGTTCGGTTCGTGCCGACTTCGATGATTGTTCTCGACTCAAACTGTCGGAGTCCGAATATCATTGATGCATTTGCCGTCACAATACGGAGCATTAACCCAAAGGGAATGTCGCACGTTTCCAAGGCTAGAGGTTCAGTTTGAGAAAATCGGTCATCACGCCTCTCATGTGACGTCGAAGGTCCGGTTGCGAGACTCCGTGGCGACTTTTGGGGTAGATCATGAGTTGAAATTCTTTGCCCGATTTTTGGAGTTCGTAGGCGAGTTGCATGGTGTTGGTGAGGTGGACATTATCATCCATTGCCCCGTGAATCAGTAGAAGTTTGCCATGGAGATCGCCCGCCGCCTTGACCACAGAGGAACTCTCGTAACCAGCGGCATTCTCTTGGGGGCGGCCCATATAGCGTTCGGTATAGATCGTGTCGTAATTTGCCCAGTCCGTCACCGGTGCCCCAGCGATTCCAGCTTTAAAACGCTTGGAGTGCGTGAGCGCGTAAGCCGTCATGTAGCCGCCATAACTCCACCCCCAGATCCCGATGCGTTTTTCATCAACCCAGTCGTGCGTGATCAGCCAATCCAGGCCATCCTCGATATCAGACAATTCCTTGGTTCCGAGGTTCCGATGGATGGGCCAAGCACTTTCCACTCCTCCGTAGGTTGAGGAGCGATTGTCGCACATCCAGATAATGTACCCCTGTTGGGCCAGTAGTTGATGCCAGAGGTAGGTTGATCCGCGCCACGCGTTTCGAACTGTCGGGGCTTGAGGCCCACTGTAGACATGAACGAGGACGGGATATTTTTTAGAGGGGTCAAAATCAGGTGGAACGATCAACATGGCATCAAGTCGATACCCATCACGAGTCTCAACCTGCATGAATTCAGGTGATGAAATTTGTACGTGACGAAGTCGATCTGGAACATTCGGATTCAGCAGGCGTTGCAGGTTGCCCTTTCGGTCAAGCAAACGGGTCTGTGCTGGTTGGTTTGCTCTAGAGCATGTGTCGATCAAAAAGTTTCCTGACGGACTGATGCGGGTGGTATGATCCCAACCCCATTCCGTCACGCGTTCTCGCTTTTTTCCATTCAGAGAAACGCGATAGGTATGTCGCTCGATTTTCGAATCAAATGTTGCGGAAACCCAGACCTCTTGCCGTTGCTCGTCGATTTTAAGCAGGTCCCTGACCTCGCCAGGGCCCTTGGTAATGACTCGCTGAAGTTGGCCCATGGGGTCGTAATGATAGATTTGTTGGGTGCCACTGCGGGAACTCAGCCATAAAAACGACCCGTCCTCCAGCCATCGAGGTTGACCCGGGGACTCAATCCATGCGGGCGAAGATTCGCGAAACCAACGGGTGGCCTGCCAGATTTCATCGTTCAAGGAAGCGACGTTGAGATCGAGAAACGTCTGGACTCGATCCTGCACTTGATAGACCAATTGGTCTTTTTCCGGGTTCCAACCGACCCTCGATATCAGGGGTTCCGGAGTCTGTGAGTCTGTCAGGTCCAGCCATTGAACTTCGCCTGTCACCACATCAACAATGCCGATACTGACAGTGGGGTTAGGGTCACCCGCTTTGGGGTAGGCCGTGATCTCAAGCGTCTGCCGAGTGGGGATGTGGTCGGTGACAGTGAATTGTTGGACCGCTCCTTCATCCAATTTCAGGAATGCAATGAAGCGACCCGATGGACTCCACCAAAAGCCTTTGAAGTTGCCGCGGCCGTAGAGTTCTTCCTGGTAAACCCAATCGAGTTTGCCGTTGAACAGGGTTTGGCTTCCATCGTTGGTCAGTCGACGTTCCGAACCCTCTTCGGCGAGCGAGTTCACGTAGAGATTGTTGCTTCGAACATAGGCAACTCGGCTCTCGGTTGGGTCGATTTCGGCGAGTTCTTCCTTTTCATTCGTTTGCGTCAACCAACGGGCCAAGCCGGTTTCGTGACTTACGTAGATCAGGTCTCCATCGTGGAGGTAAAGCCGCCCGTCACCACGAGGCCCAAGTGTTCCTTGGGTCTTTGCCAATTTCTCCGCAGCATCAGGACTGAGCTTCTCAAGTTTGGCGAGAGCTTCCGCAGTCGATCTTTCGTCGATTGCAGGTTCTACTCGCGCGCGGTTCCCCGTTGCTGCTTCAGTGCGCGTCGTGCGCCCATCGAGGGATTGTCGGTACCAATCGTCACCTTTTTCCCAACTGAATGTCTGCCGCTCGCCACTGTAATTGACTTGCCCACCCGGGCCAAAAATTTTGTCCAACGTCAGTCTTTCGGATGGCCGAATTTTTCCCAATAGGGTCAGCGAATCCGTTGGCGTCGCTTCGGAAACCCGGAAATAGGGGAGCGAGGTTCCACGTTCAAGGAATTCATCGAAGAAATTCCATGACAACAGACTGTCGCTCGCCTCGGGTTCCAGCAGGCTTGCCAACAGGCGACCCCCCTGAGCGGTCTTGAGGACAAACGTCCCTGCCGGGAACTCCTGCCGGATCGTTTCGATTGATGTCAAAGCTGCGGGGCGGCGATGTCCTTGGAAGGGGCGGGAAGCCACCTCCACTTCCTCAATGACCCATCGTTGCACGCTCCTGACTGCAGACTCTTTCAGGATGTAGACGGGAAGACCATGCCATGCCAATCGTTCGGCAACCCAACTCTGGTCTGGCGTGAGCCAATATTCCTCGGGAAGCGTGGCGATCGTGCCAGACTGGTAACGTCCCCAAAATTCAACTTCCACATCCTGCGGTTGGTCGCCCTCGCCGTAGCCGAGTATGGTGGTGGGCGTATCAAACGGGGCCAGTTCTGCGGTCAATGGTACCTTTCGCTGTGGCGGCAACTCCGTTTTTGCTTTGCGGGTCACATTGATGACTTGCGGCTTGAGCTCGATGCAACGGTCGATGATCGCTTTGACGAAGACGCGCGAAGCGTCGATCCGTTCCTGATAAGTGGCGTATGAGTAGGCTTCCGAAAGAATCCCCAAGATTCCGCGAAGCCCAGCATACTCCGTGCTGTAACGAGGTTCGTAACCATAGGTTGACCATCGAGTGCGGTCGCGGTTGAAGTTTCCATAATAGAACGTGTCGATCTGTTCTTCTTCACGAAGTCGCTGGGTGACCGCGGGGAGAATGTCCTGTCGGAGGAATTCTCGAAGCTCAGAAGACGATCCCGGGTGGTGAGGAATATCGTAGGTCAATTTGTAACGGTGCCGTGAGCCGTTCGTGGTATGGCAGTCGATGAAGACGTGTGGATCCACTCGATTGAAGAGTTGAACCAATGCGCGTGTTTCCGGAGCTTCGAGTTTGATGAAGTCGCGATTGAGGTCCAATCCTGCTGGGGTCTCACGCAGGCCCATGCCGTGGCTAGGTCCAACCTGTCCGGGTCGATGGTTCGTGCCGAGCCGATCGTTGGCGTCCGCGCTGTAGTTAGGGATGATGTAAAGTTCAGCTTCCTTGAGCCATGGGTGGTCTGGCGTTTGCGCGAGGGTCCGCAGGAGTTGCAAAATCGCCTCTTTGCCAGCGCACTCTCCCGAGTGAATATTGCCGATCAGAACGACTCGCAAGCGGTCATCATCTTCAGCCGGTGATGAATCCTGCTGCTCCGGTGCGACCTGCACGCACCAGATCGATCTTTGTTCATCCGTTCTACCGATTTCATAGAGCTGAAGATGGGGTGAACGATCAGCGATGGCTTTCAGATAGTCCTCGACCTGCCGGGACGTCGAGGTCGCCTGATACTGGCTTACTTCAGCAATCGTCTCGGGCCATGGTTCTTCCTCGGCTGCGTCCTGCACAATGACCTTCTTCGCGATGACGTTCTCCGGGAGGGCCTGACCGGGAGTCGCTGTTGGAATGATCCAGAGGGATAATGAGAGGCCGCAAATCCAAAGAATGCTTGTCGCTGTAGAGCAAGTCGAGAAGCGGTGAAGCGAGTGCATCGGTTCTTCCAGAGTACGAGGTGGGGAGTGAGAGGTTCCGCAGGCTCAATGAACGACCTTCTTCTTTTTCAGCTCAAAGTAACATTTCATGCACGCTGACGTGTCGGCCATCGCGTCATGGGCCGATTCGAATTCGGTACCAAAAAGCTTCAGATGCAATTCGGTCAACGTCGGCCATTTGTAGCCGTATTTTCCGGGGATTCGACAATACTCCGTCCCTTCTCGCATCGTGCAGATCGAGCGGCGAGTGACCAGCGTGTTGACCCAGCCTTGCCTCAGGATTTCAGCGCCGACCACGTTCAGATCAAAAGAGATGTTATGGCCCACCACGTCGGTGGCTTCTTCGATGGCCGACCGAAACTCTTCGAGTGTCTCGCCAAGGGGTTCGCCATGTCTGAGTGCGTATTCGGTCGTGATGCCGTGTTGTCGAGTTGCGCCGGGGCTGATGGCGAATCCTTCCGGCGCGACGATTCGACAACTTCGTTTCTGCTCGGTTCCATTCTCGTCCGTCAGAATCCAGCCCAATTGAACGAGTCGTGGCCAATTCGACACATCCGACGCGGGAGCGTCCCACCGTCGGGGTAGACCGGAAGTTTCCGTATCAAAAAACAGGTGCACGCAAACCTCGACATTCTGTTGGGCGAAGTCGACTCAAAAATACGACTTGGACTTTGTCAGAGCAGCCTCTGCGGGGGGACCGTTTCCCGAGGGATTCGCGTTGCCGCTCGAGAGCCTAGAAACCAGGGTTCACCTGGAGTGGGATGGAGCCTTTCACCCTGTCGCTTCTGGGTTCTGCGGTGAACGGAACCGTCCAGACCACACTGCCGACTTTGCAAAGACCCTCTCCACCTTTCTGGCAGTAGTAATAGTTTGTCGAGATTTGCACCGTTCCAGAACCTGACTTGGTCACTGGAATACTGACTTCGAACGAATCGAGCGGTGGATCGACCCGGACTGCGTTTTCCGGCAAGCGACTCGTATCGACGACGCCCGAATTGCTGCTGCCGTCCACGTAGTAAGCCATCGGGGCGATGGGGTTGATTTTCCAAGCTGCCGGCAGAACAAACTCGACATCGAAGGTGACTTTTCCATCAACAACCTTCACGGATTGTGGGTCCAGTTTTACCTGTTCAGCAGAGGCAAAGCTGGGTCGTTCGGCCGGTGGTTTGCTCGGTGGCTCCAGCCCTTGAATTTCCAGAGTCTCGGTTGCGCCGCTCTTGGGATCAATGACTCGGATCGCATGGTTGTTTGTGTCGGCCACATAGATCTTGCCGCCACAAAAATGGAGGCCCGCCGGCTCATCAAAACGTGCGGGTTGGTCGGTCATGCCCGGCTCTCCATCGCCCGCAAGCGTTGAAGTGGCACCCGTCTTGGCATCCATGATCTTGATTTTGTTGTTGTAGGTGTCCGCCACGTAAAGCATGCCTTCGTCGTAGGTGACGCCGATGCAATGCTGCAGCAGGACTCGCTCGCGATCACCATCTCGATCGCCGAAGGTGAAAAGACGAGCGTTGGGGAGTTTCGAGGTTCCGACAACCGTTCGGACTTTTCCGTTGGGGTCAAAGGGCACTGCCCGGATCGAGCTTCCTTCGCTGTCCGCAACGTACAACCAGTTTTCGTCCGCTGCCAATCCACTAGGCTGCGCAAAAGATGCGAAACCAAGATCATAGGGGCGACGCGGAAGGAGTGGCCCGTCCACGATGTCTTCTCGTGCGTTACCCGCGTAGGGATAGATTTCTGATTCGTTAAGGGGCATCTTCCAGATCATGTGCGGTCCTGCCATGGCGATGTAGAGTTCATCGTCTCGAATCAAGAGGGCCCAAGGGCTGGCGATGCTCGTTGTCTTCGGTTTACCGGACCATCGAAGGGGAAGGCGTCCCGAGTTACCGATTCGCTCCATGCCAGGAAAAGGGGAGTTGGCTTGCTTGCCAGTGCCCGCAATCGTCTTGACCGTCTTCTCGACCAAGTTGATTTTTCGAATCAGGTGGTTCTCGGTATCGGCAACATAAAGCCGGTCGCCACGCAGGACCATACCTTGGGGTTTGTTGAATTGCGCTGTCGAATAGTCGCCATCTCGGGCACCCACAACTCCGGACCCAATAACGTCGATCAGCTTGCCTTCCAGATCTGAAATGACAATACGATTGTGGGTACTGTCTGCAATAAAGAGTCGATTGGAGTCTGCGTCACCGAGAACTTTCCCGGGAAATCTCAATGGTGTCGCAGGCGCGTCGACCGCATGGAGGTCAAAATGCGTGGGAGTGTCGTCGAGCAGTCCTTTCTTTCGATAATAGGGCAACGCTTCTTTCAGAATGCCGTCGATGACCGCCGCTTTGGTTTCTCCGCTTTTGATCCAAACCGCTTGTCCAGCAGGATCGATAAGTAGCAGCGTGGGCCATGCGTTGACACCAATGCTTCGCCAGATCTCGAGTTCTGGGTCGTTGACGACAGGGTGCTCGATCTCATGCCGCAAAATCGCATCTTTGATGTTGTCCACATTTTTCTCGGTTTCGAATTTGGCCGAGTGGACTCCGATGACCACCAGTTCGTCCGGATATTTCTGCTCAAGCTTCTTCAACTCAGGAAGGATGTGCATGCAGTTGATGCAGCAGTACGTCCAAAAGTCCATCAGAACAAATTTGCCGCGTAAATCTTTCATTCGAATTTTACCACTTGTGTTCAGCCATTCGGCAGATTCGGGAAATTCGAAGGGAAAGTCGATGCGGCGTTGGAAAGGGTGATCTGAGTCTTGAGGTTCTGGGGTCTCAGGTGAGGTTGTCGCCGTGTAGCGAATCACCTCGGACGTGTTCGGATCGCCAACTTTGAAATTTTCTTTGTATGCAGGCCTAACGGGGCCAAGCCAGGTACTGAGGGCGATTACCAGAGCCAGCACAACGCTTGAGGTTCCAACCAGAATTACGGCTTTCATCGTCTTACTCATATCTCTAGTCCTCGACTGAACGATTCCAAGGAGTGATTTTCTTCCATCTTGCCGTGATACGGGTAACCGTATTGTTGTTGTCAGTGACTTCGTTGAAAGTCTTTTCATTGACAACCGTGAGCAAACCTCACCTCTCTGCATTGTCACGGATGACAGGAACTTCGGCAACACGATGGCCCTGTAGAAATTATTCGGAGACCGAGTCGGGGCTCGCTTTCAATCGCGGCGATTTTACCCCCTTGGCGAAGCTTAATGGGCGCGTCATGCTGCAGACATGAATCGTAAAGTGGGCATTTTAAACCAAGTTGACAAATCGCCGACCCCAGAACGGGTCTATGGTCGTTGGTTTTTGTCTGCCTATGTTTCAAATACCACATTGATGCTCGCGGTCAGCTTGATGTTCCGTTACTCCGACTTTGTCGCCTCCATTGGCGGTAATGCCGCAGACTTGGGGTGGATTACAGGCCTCGGAACCGCGGGAGCTCTGTGTGTGAGGGTCATCCAGGGAGATGCGATTGACCGGCTTGGCGTGCGAGTCTTCTGGGGTATTTCCATGGGTTCATATGTTCTGAGTCTGGTTCTACACACTCAGATACAAACGGTCACGGGGATTCCGGTCTATCTCGTCTGCTTTTTAATGTATGCAAGCCTTGCGGGTGCGTTGGGAAGTTCGATCACTTTTGTGTCGCTTCAGGCACCACGACATCGAGTGACCGAAGTGATTGGAATGCTGGGGTCATCGGGATTTCTCGGGATGGCCGTTGGGCCGATCATTGGCGATATGATTTACGCTCAGGAGAACTCGTTGGATTCAGAGGACACTCTATTTATCTGGAAGGTTCACCAATTGATGTGGACTGCGGCCGCATTTGGAACCGTCTCTTGGGTCAGTGCCATCGCGGCAACGTGGGGAGCAGCAGGGCGTCCGCAACACATACCCCGACGCCCACCCAGTTACCTTCTCGTTCGCAAGTATCAGCCCGGCTTTTTGCTTGTGGTTTCCGCAGGCATGGGGTTGGGGATTGGCCTCTTCCAAGTTTTTGTCCGCCCATTTGCCGGACACATCGGCGTCGAACATTTGCGTGTCTTTTTTTTGACCTACAGTCTTGTGGCGTTCACGGTCAGGTTGTCCACAGGAACCCTGCCAGCTCGGCTGGGTGAAAACAGGATGATCTATATCGGCTTTGCCACCATGGCGCTCGCGATGCTTAGTTTCGTATTGGTTCAGTCCGAATGGGGCCTGATTTTACCCGCATGTATTGCCGGGACGGCCCACGCGTTTCTCTTTCCTGCCGTGATCGCATCGGGTTGCTTTGCTTTTCCAACCAGGTATCGCGGACTTGCAACCACCTTGATGTTGGCCATGTTTGACTTCGGAAACTTGATTGGCCGCCCGCTACTAGGGCAATCCGTCGGTTGGTTTGATGCTTTGGGATGGGACGGGTATCGGATGATGTTTGTCACCGTGGCTTGTCTTCTCGCAGGCATCGCCGTTGCCTTCGCAGTCACCAATCGTCGATCATCCGGAAATCGACCGAGCGAGGCCTGAACCAAGGGCGAGCCTAAGATCTGGAGGAGATTCCAGCATGGCTCAGCCAAGAGTCACGTGAGTTTGACCATCCGACGTTGCCCTCGGAGTCTGGGTATAAATCCAACCGCCCGTAATCGATCTTTTACTGCCGTCACTTCAGGCGATGCAACCTTCGCTGCGGTCAAACGTTTTGAAGCGGGGGGCCGACGGATTGTTTTGAGGCCAGTCGCGTGAATCATTCAATCAGAATGTCGATGAAGTTATCTTCATGAAACGGTCGGGTAAGGTTGAATTCCATCACGAATTGATTCACAAAGGCATCCCACGTTAGATCCAATGGAGGATCCCTTCGGCGTTGAGATCCGCGTGGCCATTTCCAAGCACTGAATGACGTTGTTGGTTTGCAGGTAAGACGCGTCGTTGCTTGGACGGCATGTCGTAGCGATGCATGGCTCGAGATAGGTGAACAACTCCAATGATGACGTCCCTGAGGGATTTTCGAAAAGCGGCTCTCCCACTTTTCGGATTATCGTTTTTCTTCCTGAGCGGATGTCGACCTGAAGATCCCGTCCAAAAAACGTTTACGAACGAGCCTTTAGGAACTGAGACCCAAGTGCAGTCGGTCAGAGTTGCACGCGATTGGCCCACGCTTTTCGGGCCCTATGGCAACAGCGAGATACCAAGAGACGTTGATTTTCTCCGCCTCAAGGACGAATTGTCTCGCGAAAAATGGCGAATCGCGATTGGGACGGGCTACTCGTCCCCTGTGATCAGCGCGGGGCAAGTCACCGTCACCATGCGCATCGCGGACGAAGAAGTGGTGCGAAGCTATGATCTCGATCAAGGCCAAGTCAAGTGGGAAGCCCGCTGGCCCACCTCGTTCGAGTGTCCCTACGACTACTCAAACGGCCCAGCGAGTACGCCTTTACTTGTCGATGGTCGTCTCTATGTTCTGGGGGCTGAGGGTGCGATGCGGTGCTTCGATATCCTTACCGGTGAGCTAGTGTGGGGACGACATCTTATGAATGCAGGAGATTTTTCAGTTGGCCCATTCGGTTTGGGGAGCAGCCCTCAGATAGCTGGAGAACATGTGATCTTTCAGGTGGGGCAGGCAGACCAGCACGGTTGCCTTATGGCGATCAATCGCTCGACGGGCGAGACGGTCTGGACGGCCGTTGAAGCAGCTGCAAGCTGTTCCACTCCTGTCATTTTTGAGAGGAATGGGAAGGTGATGTTGATCGCGCTCACCGATCTTGGATTGGTGAGTGTGGATGCTCGGGATGGCGAGGTCTTGGGCGAATACCCGTTTAGGTCAAGGATTCCTCTCCAAATTAATGCCACGACCCCAGTGCGGCAGCACTCTAAACTATGGGTCTCCGCCTACGGGCTGGGAACAACCGCCCTTGAGATCGCAAGCGACGGAGCCTTGGCGAAACTTTGGTCCCATAAAAGGTCGTTGGATAGCCAGTACAATAACCTCTTAATGAGGCCCGAGGGCTTGATTGGATTTTCGGCGAGAGGCCATGATTTGACCTGTATCGATCCGAGAGACGGAACAGTAATTTGGCAACTCGCGTGCCCCAGCGGACGAGGCAACTCGATCACGGCAGGCAACCAATTACTGGTGTTAGGTGAAACTGGCATTATCAGCGTCGTCTTACTTGAGGCCGATTCTGCACGCGTTCTCTATTCGTCCTCCGCGCCCGTTCTGCGGGGCCGCTGCTTCTCCATGCCTGCCTATTCTCAAGACACGCTTGTTTTGAGAAGTGATCAGGAACTTGTCGGTTTGCATTTACCCACCCGCTCGAACGACAAACGCGTGTCCGAGTAGGTGCGGGGACGTCATTCGCGTGGCAAAGGGGTGAATTCTGTCCACCGGGTAAGGGAGGACCGCATGCGAAAATGCGTTTTGTGAAAATGGCAAAGATGAGTCGACTTTTCCGGTCGCGTTGTCCTTACCACGCACCGTCAGATTTTTGAATTCGCCCGGCTGGATGTTCGACAATCAATACTAATATCCGCCGTCGTAGGCGCGATGACTTTGCAATCCGGAGTAGATTTGTATTTGTCTGCGGTCTTTTGTCAAGACAGCGTACAGTGTGATTGGGGTTAGTAAAACACACTTGTTGCACGGCGAGTCGTCTCTCCCACGAACGGAAGTTTAGGAGATTGGGACATGAAAGTGAATTGGAGGTCAGCTGTCTTCTCGACCGTCCTTGCTTTTGCGGGATATCAGACAGCTCAGGCTCAAACGCCTTCTTACAACATTTCCGACTCAGCAGTTCAATACACCTCGACTGCTTACCTCGGAGATGACTGTGCAGTAGATCCTGTTGCAGACTGCACAGATGATGGCTGCACCAGCCTTGGCTCTTCATGCGAGCCTTGGAAATTGTTTGACGTCAACTACGGATGTCGCAAAGTCGACGTCGGTGGTTGGATCAGTGGTGGTGTCACCGTTGCCGACCACAATGTGGCAGACACTGCACCTATGCCCTTCGTCAATCCAGTTGACGAAGTACTGCTCAACCAAGCTTGGATTTACGCCGAGCGAGCCGCCGACACGGGCGGATGTGGTTTCGATTGGGGTTACCGAGTCGATTATGTCTTCGGTGCTGATGCTCCTGACACCCAAGCCTTCGGCGACAGTGGTTGGGATTTCGGTTGGAACACCAATGCCAATTATGGTTCAGCGATTCCTCAGTTGTACGGTACTGTTGCTTACAACAATCTGTCTGTAAACATCGGTCACTTCTACACGACGATCGGATACGAAGTGGTTCCCGCGACGGGCAACTTCTTCTACTCGCACGCTTACACCATGAACTACGGCGAGCCGTTCACGCACACCGGTTTCCTAGGTAGCTACGCTGCCAACGACAATCTGACCGTTTACGGTGGTTACACCTTCGGTTGGGACAGCGGCTTCGATAACTTCCTCGACGCCCACACCTTCCTCGGTGGATTTTCGTTCTCCGTTTCAGACAATGTCGCTTTGACCTACATGACGACCGCAGGAAGCTTCGGCGTTGGTCTAGGCAACATTTACATGCACAGCATCGTTGCAACTGTCGCCATGTCTGACGATCTGGAATACGTGATGCAGAGCGATTACGGTACCAACACCGAAGTCGGCGAAGCGACCGGTAACGAATGGTACGGAATCAATCAGTACCTGTTCTACACCATGAATGACGCTTGGAAATTGGGTGCTCGTTACGAAATCTTCCGCGATGAAGCGGGAACGGCTGGAGGGAGCCGAATCGGTAACGGTTCCGAGACTTACAGCGCTGCGTCCCTCGGACTCAACTGGTTGCCTCACTCCAACGTGACAGTTCGACCTGAATTGCGATGGGATTGGGTCAACGAAGGCTCCGGTGCTTACGGTGGCAACAACAGCTTGTTCACCATGGGTGTCGACGCGATCTTCACTTTCTAAGATCGTCCGTCTTCTCCAAAAAAAGAACGCCGCTCTGTCATGCAGGGCGGCGTTTTTTCGTTCTTGTTTTTCAACGTTTCGCCTCTTGTTCCACGCCGAATTCGTCAGACTTGGAGGAACTCTATTTCAATATTTCATCAGGCGATTGCCGCGCTGTGGGTACTAAAAGGGGGAAGTCTTGGCCCGAACGGGCTTTTCAGCTGTCCCCTTCTGAAGAGAGTCCCCATGAATTTAAACTTGGCCCTTCTGCATCTGCGAGGGTGTTTTGCAGGCGATCCAACGTCTTTTTTAAGCACCTGGATTTCGCAATCGATCGCAATATTCATGTTTCTCCTCGCGCTGGGAGGCGATTCTCGAGTATCTGGTCAAGAATGGGCCATTCTGGCACCCACCGATGGGGAGGTGCTGGAAGGAGATGTTCGCTGTGTTCCCGTCTACCTGCGAAAGCCCGCGGGGGGGCAAGCGATTTTGAGGGTTACCTATCTCAATGAAAAAGGTGGGGTTGCGAGCAATCTTCCAATTGGGCCAGGCCAATATGAAATCGTTTCTCTGCATCAGGATGGAGAAAAACTGTCGACTGGCGATTATCGGCTTGAAATCTATGTGGACGATCAACTCGATCAACTGAAGGCTAAAGCGGATTTCAGGATCGAGGCAAACGACGATCCGATCAATCTCCCAAGTCTTGATAGTCCGATTTCCGGTCACCGATATCCGAGTGGCATACCGAAGATCAGATTTGTCGGGAAATCGTCCTGCAGAATTTACCTGGGCATCAAAAAATCACTCAAACCTGTTTTCATTGTGGCGGTCGACCCTAAACCGAATCTGATCTGGGAGGTCGATATTCCCTGGTCTTATGGGCCCGGTGTCTATACGGTCGACGTTTTTCTATTTGACCCCAGTGCATTCCGTCAGGTCGCGGAGGATGGTGCGACTTTCGAGGTGATGCAGGGGAAAGACCAGAGCAACACGTTGCAATGGAGATCCTACAACTCCATGCGTTGAAGGGGAGAGATTTAATTCACGAACGAAGTGTCCAGCGCATGGGGCTATCGAGGTTTGGAGACGCCCTTGGAAAGCGAGAGCAAGTTGGCTCTTGCCCATTGATCATAGGTGAAACCATGAAGTTGCTGTCGGGGGTGTTCGAGCGGACTGAGGTCGGTGCGAGGTTGCCTTGTCTCCGTTTCGATCGTTTGACGCTTGTTTTTCTTTGCGTTTCGATTTTGGCCGTGAAGGTTTCTGAAGCCGCTGCTTTCCAGAAAGAGGAGTCTCAATTGATATGGAGTGACCCTTTCGATTGGCAGGACGCAAAACACTATCGGGTTGCGGATCTGAAGTTGATTGAGCTCGCGAATCAAGCAGAAAACCTTGAGGTCGTATTTTGGGCGTTGGAACGTGAAGGTCGTGTGATTAAAGCCGACCGGTCAGTTGATGTTGAGCGTCGCGGTGATCAGGAAATCGAGGCGGGGGATCGACGTCGGCCCGCAATTCACCTCATACCAGGGGAGCCAGAATCGCTCGTCAACCCACGGCTTGGACAACTTCTTCAATGGCAAGCGATTCAGCATGTTGGGCTTTACGAGTTGATGTTGAGCGGAAGGTGGGACGAGGTTCTGCAGTTGTCGCCGGAAGACTTGGCCGCTTTCGAAACGGATTATCGAGCGGCCATTCGTGCACTCAAGGCAGATTGTCGCTTATTGGAAAAGCGGATTCGAAACGAACTGCTGGCCGTCCTGACCGAGTCGCAGAGGCGTCAATGGGATGTCAGTTACGGGCGTTTTGAAGTCTGGGATGAGTCGATGCACATTGGGCCTGGCCAGCTCCTTCGTCAGCTAAGACATTCATCTCAGGTCGCCATCTTGAACGAATCATTGGGTGTTCAACCCGATCTGAAAACCGATCGTCACCTGATCGGTTTTGGAGACCACACTGCTTCGTTAAGGTTGGCTGAGAGTCTGGTTCGGTGTTCTTACGTGCAACGTGAACTGGCGTTTTCCTTGCAACAGATCGAGCGTTTGGAACGGCCTGAAGTTCCGCCTCGCAAGTGGCTCGATCAAAGGGAGAGAATGAACCAAGCCGTCAGGCCTGACGAGGGAAAACCGGCAACGAACGCCATGAGGGTAGGGGGGGAGACTAAGACAAAAGGGCTCAATATTCCGAGTGACATAGCAAGGGTCTTGGGACCCGAACAGGAGCGCAAGCTACGGGAAATAATTCAATGGAACCATTTCCGACGGGTCGGTTGGTTGCCCGTTCTGACCGATGGTTCACTGGGCCACCAGCTGGCTGTCAGTTCGAGACAGCGATCGCAATTATTTTCCAAGGCAAAAACGCTCCAGGATGCGGTCATGCGTACACATTCGGAGATGGTGGAAAAGTTTCTTGCGGGCGCCACTCGATCTTTTTCCGAAACACGGAGGGTTGCATTCACTGCGATTTTAGGTGATTTCCCGTCGCCCCCCCTGTTGCTACAGCCCTTACGAGAAATTGGCTTTTTCCACCAGCATCTCCTCTCCGTTGAGGGTGAAATTGATGGGGAATTTGCCGACGGAGCGGGAAGCGATTGACTAAGAAGCTCCGCCTCCACCTAATCACTTTGGAAGGATCGCAGGACTTGCCAACACACCTCGAAGCATCCAGAGGACCACTCCGAAAAAAACGCCCGAGGTGACGACGACTCCGGCCAGGCAAGCGGCGAAGTGATCCCGAAGCAAGATGTAGGAGGGCGGCAATTCTGTCGACACAGGCGTCCGGCTCGTGGGGCCAATGTCGACCGCCATCGCTTCCGTCGCTGTTTTCCATTCCAGCCAGCGAACGGCCGCATCCGTCTCAGAGTAGTGGTGGAGGAGGCGTTGTCGAATGGACCAAGTTCCCATGCCCATCATGACGAGCAACGTGATCCACAGAAACAACCAGCCTAGATCTTTCCCGGTCATTGCCACTCACCCCTAGCAATCAATCTTTGAAGTTGATCGACAAAGGTACGTGTTGCTCGGGCGCGATGGCTGAGTACCGACTTGACGCTATCGCCCAACTGGCCGAATGTTTGGTGGTACTCTGGCAATTCAAACATGGGGTCGTAACCGAATCCAGCTTGCCCCTGCCTTTCCATGATGATTCGCCCCCGACAGTAAGCTTCACAGTCAATGACGATTTTTCCATCGGGACGAGCGAGCGACATGTGGCAGACGTAATACGCACCACGTCGTTCTTGTGGAACACCGCTCAGTTCCGCCAATAATTTGTCGTTGTTGCGTTCATCATCCCTAGGCTCGCCAGCAAACCTTGCCGAATAGACGCCGGGAGCACCATTCAACGCCTCAACCACGAGACCACTGTCCTCCCCCAAGACCCACTGGTTGAGGATGCGAGCCTGCTCCGTCGCCTTGAGCTGCGCGTTTGCTTGAAAGGTGTCGCCTGTCTCTTCCACTTCGATGGCTGCCGGGAAATCTTTGAGCGTCCTAAGTTTTATGCCGACCGGTTCGAGAAGGATCCTCAACTCGCGTTTTTTCTTTTCGTTATGTGTTCCCAGTACGAGCGAACGGGCAGCCATCAGGGATTCCTTGGAGGTGGGAGCAGTTCGGTTGAACCTGAGAATATCCGGGTACGTACACAGAGTCTAGAACTGAACGTGAGGTCGACGAGACTTAAGCGAATAATCGCTTTGCAACTTTAGCGACAAGTTCAGGGTTGTCCTGCTTCCGCAGGTGCGAGATCTCGGAAGCAGGCAAACCCGCTTTATCAAGGTAACCCTCCAGTGATTTCCATACCTTCTCTCGTTTCTTGCCCTCCGCAAGATAGAGATCGGTGATCAACTCCTGAATCCTTTGAATCGCGATCGACTCTCGGTTCTGGTAGTAGTTTTTGATGATTTTCTCTTGGTATCGAGAGCGTTCGGCCATGAGGTAAAACTCCGGTAGGAAATGCAATCGCTGCCTGATGCGGCTGGTGGGCCGCGGTCGTGTACTCTATTTTTTCTATATCGAGTTGTGAATGCCCGAGACGATAGGATTTTTCGGGGTTGGCAAGTTGATGGTAGGTACGACGGACCGACATGTGGGTGGAAAACAGAATCCGGCCCCTGACTGGACTAGATCATTTCGATTTTCTGATCACAGTAGGCTCGGAAGGTACCTACGAGGCATGTCGAGAAAGAGTGAACACGTTGAGGATACCGAGATGGGAGAAGGGGAAATGCAGGGACCTGTGAGGGTGACGGTTTGGAATGAGTTTATCCATGAACGGGCGAAACCTGAGGTCAAAGCGATCTATCCCGATGGGATCCACGGCGCGATCCAAACGGGATTGGTCGATCGGCTGGGGGAACGAGTCGTCGTGACGACCGCGACTTTGGACCAACCTGAGCACGGCCTTTCGGAGACGGTGGTTGGCTCCACCGATGTCTTGATCTGGTGGGGGCATGCGGCGCACGAAGAAGTGTCGGATGAAGTGGTTGAGAGAATACAAAATGCCGTGTTAGGCGGTATGGGCTTGTTGGTTTTGCACTCGGGGCATGAATCAAAAATATTCCGTCGCTTGATGGGGACAACCTGCATGTTGCGATGGAGAGATGACGGAGAACAGGAGAGGCTTTGGGTTGTTGACCCAGGTCATCCGATCTTGGAGGGAATTGACGGTGAGTATTTCGAGATTCCTCAGGCAGAAATGTATGGTGAGCATTTTGATATCCCATCTCCGGACGAGTTGATTCTGATCAGTTGGTTCGAAGGGGGAGAGGTTTTTCGCAGCGGTTGTACGTTTCGACGAGGGAAGGGAAAAATCTTTTATTTTCGTCCAGGGCATGAGACGTTTCCCATTTACTACCAACCCGAGGTTCAAAAAATAATGGCGAATGGCGTCATGTGGTCGTCTCCCTCAGGTGGAGACTACGAGGGTCGGGGCCGTCAGGTAGCTACCCCGTTAAATTCGATTCGGTCTTTCGGTGACAGGTCGTGACGGTTGCTTTGACTCTATCGAGTTATGCCACCTTGGACACGTGGAAAAACGGGGAGGATACGGGTTGCCGGTGGACAAGGTCGATCAATGCGACCGATGACATTCACGATCAGGATGGGTTGGCGTGGCATGAGTCGATCTCAGGTCTAGGAGCATCACGGTTCCAGGCGTTGCAAAACCGGATTGTGTGACCGAGTGACGAGTCGAGAGTGAAGGGGATGATGTGGGGCCACAGCGAATTCGGGCCACAGCAACGCCTCGGCACGGCGACGTTTTGACATCGCGACTTTGCGAATCGATTTGAGGAAGCACTCGGTGGCTCCGGGCTGACCTACGACAGGATGCAAAGGCTTCCCGCTGGTTGTTCCCAGCTTGTGGGGGGGCTATACTTGGCTAATTGGGTCCTTGGAACAGGAGAAGGATAAGGTGGCATCCTTACCAAAAATTCTCTGTGTAGGTGCGGAACCGACAGCCGTCGAGGCTCTCGCGAAGAGTCTTGGTGCGGGCGTCGAGTGCCATGCCGTTCCAAACCATCTTGAAGCCGAAAAGCTTCTTCGAACAGAAGAGTTTTCTGCAGTCATGATGCTTAATCAAGATGAGGCGGGGATCCAACCTCTTGAGACGATCCGGGCTGCTGAGATCGTGTCCCAGATTGCCGACGGCGTGGTGCTGGTCGATGCGGATAACGCGTTGGTTTGGGCGAATCACCAATTCCGACAATGGTGTCCCACCTCCGACATCATCGGCGAAAGTTTTTATAAGGCCCTGGGAAGTGCAGACATCCTGGGGCCTGATTTTTGCCCCTTCAGCAGTGCTCGTCGAAGCGGGGTTCCCTCGACTACGGTCGTTAGAATCAGCGATCATCAGTTTTATCAACTGAAAGCCGTACCGTTATCGAGCGTTGATCATGCTGAACCGCAGTTGATCGTCTCCATTCGGGACGTGACGGAGGATTCGATGCAGCGGCAGAAGCTGGATCGTATTCGCGAGGCCGGTATGGAGCTTGCCGACATCAAACCGTCTGAGATCTACGAGATGACGGTGGATGAGAGAATCGAGCTGCTGAAAACGAATATCCTTCACTACACGCACGATTTGCTTCACTTTGACGTCGTCGAAATACGTCTGCTGGATCACAAGACGAATCTTTTGGAACCCTTGTTGGCCGTTGGAATCGGTGACGAGGCTGCCAATCGTGTGCTCACTGCAGAACCACATCGCAATGGCGTGACCGGGTTTGTCGCGTCGACTGGAAAAAGCTATCTGTGCGAAGATACAGCCAAGGATCCTCTTTATCTTGACGGTTTGATTGGCGCGAAAAGTTCGTTGACGGTGCCTCTCATTTTGCATGATGATGTGATCGGTTCGTTTAACGTCGAAAGTCCCGACGTGAATGCGTTCACAGAGAGTGACCTGCAAATGGTTGAGCAGTTCGCCCGGGACCTTGCGATGGCCATCAACACGCTTGAGTTGTTGATTGCCCAACAGGCGGATACGGCGAGGCAAAGCGTCGATGCGATTCATTCAGCAGTGGCATTGCCGATCGATGAAATCCTCAACGATACGGTCAATGTGATGGAGCACTACATCGGTCATGACCCCGACGTGGTTAGGCGACTTCAGGCAATTCTGCGACACGCGCGGGACATCAAGCAGGTCATTCAAGAAATTGGCCGAGAGATGGCTCCGGCAAAGGCGGCACCGATTGAAGATGTGGAGGCGCGTCCGCTCCTTAAGGATCGCCGAATCCTAGTTGTTGATGCGGACAAAGCAGTTCGGGACGATGCCCACCGATTGCTCGAGCGATACGGGTGCGTGGTTGAAACCGCTCACGAAGGGAGTGAAGCGGTTTTGATGGTGAGAAACTGCGGCGAGAATGCGTCTTACGACGCCGTCATTTCTGATATTCGTTTGCCCGATTTTTCGGGCTATCAACTCTTGCTGCGTTTGCAACCGCTGATGACGCAGGTCCCCATGGTGCTGATGACCGGTTTCGGATACGACCCGGGTCATTCCATCGTGAAAGCCCGTCAAGCGGGGCTGCCGGCGTACGCAATTCTCTACAAGCCTTTCCGGCTGGATCAGCTTATCGAAGTGGTTGAAAAAATTATCCAGTCCAACGAAGTTCACGCTCCGACTTCATCTTAAGAAATGGCGTTGCGGGGTACTGCTGGCGGGCCCATGGATGTCGCGGTTTACGATTCCAACTGCCGTGTCGATAAATCGTTCGTGTCGTCAATGAGGAGATGCGAGCCCGAACTCAATCATGTCGTTGGTTTCAAAATATGTTGTCGCGAATGTTGGCGTGGGATGAGGTTGCAAAGTTCAGTGATAGGCATTTGGATTTCCCTGCTGTTCGGACTGTGTGGCCACCTCGTGATCTGGGTCGCCATCTACAATCGCCTTCATGCAACAGCGATTCGGCGGAGCGTTAAAAAGACTCTCGAAAAGTGGATTTGCGGGGCCGTAGGATGCATCGGTCTCTTTTATGTTTGGCTAGGCATCCGCCCTTTTCTTCTGAATGACCCTTCGTCCGAAATTTTCATCTCATGGGACGTTTTGGGGGACTTCATCGTGAGTTTTTACCTGATCGCATGCTGGTGCGCTTGGGGAGCAGTCGTGATTCGGTGGGGCGTTTGGCGATGGACACAACGTCGGCCAAATTCCGTTCGGGTCACACGGCTTGGTCTGCTTTGTGGTGCGCACGAGTGTACGCGTGAGGACGAACCTACGCCTGAGGATGAACGATTGATCATGGAACGCGGAGACGAGCTGAGGACTGCTCGGGTTCAACCTGATGCGAACGCGTTTCCTCAAAGTTGGTTTGGTGATCGATGGACAGAGCGACTGGCCAAGATCCCCGGAAACCAAATCCTGCGGTTGGAGGTCAACGAAAAAGAGTTCGGTATTCCGGACTTGGCACCGAATTTCAGGGGACTGACGATCGCCCATGCCTCAGACTTCCACATGACCGGCCAGATGACTGAAGCGTTCTACCAACACTTGGTCGAGCAGATCAATAAACTGGAGTGTGATCTGATTGCTCTGACCGGGGACCTGATTGATCGACCCAAGTGCCTGCCGTGGCTTGAAGCCGTATTCGGTCGCCTCGTCGCCCCGTTGGGCAAATATTACGTGCTCGGCAACCATGATTGCCGGATTGCCGATGAGGCCATGCTGCGGGGGATGTTGAAGAAGGCGGGGCTTATCTCGCCCCATGGGCAGTGGATCACCGTTGAGCACCGAAACGGGCAGGTTCTTTTGGCAGGAAACGAGTTGCCTTGGTATCCCGGCGCTCATGAGCTTTCGACTCCTCCGCGCAGTGTGGAGGGCCGCGATGCACTCAAGATCCTTCTTTCTCATTCGCCCGATCAAATTCACTGGGCGGTAGACCGAGGATTTGATTTGATGCTGGCTGGGCACACTCACGGTGGCCAGATTCGTCCGCCTGTGGTGGGCCCCATTGTTTCGCCCAGTCGCTTCGGCCCCAAGTACGCAGGTGGTGAATTTCAGGTCGGTTGTACCCATCTGCATGTCAGTCGAGGAGTTTCTGGAACTCATCCGCTGAGGTTCAATTGTTTGCCAGAAATTACTCGAATCAGACTCGTGTGAAAATGCGGCTTCTTTGCGAGACCAAGGGCTGCCTGCTCGAAACGCTTCTGCCGCCTTTTTCAGCGAGTTGCCTACGAATATCACAAAGATGTCTGCTCGTTCGACTTGATTCGAGGTGGCTCAGTTGGGCGAACTTATACCAACTTGACAGCGAGTTGATTTCAGTGAAAATAGCCGAGGCTTTTGGGGCGACTAGCTCAGTTGGTTAGAGCGCCGTCTTCACACGGCGGAGGTCGCTGGTTCGAATCCTGCGTCGCCCACTTTTGCCCGAGTCCGCCAAAAATTTCTCGGGACAATTTCTTTTTTTTGCAGTGGTAATTCTGCGGTTGTCTGAAGGCTTGATTCGTTAATCGCCTCGACTAGCTCACCTCGACTCTGGAGTGTCTATACGTTTTCCGGGCCGGTCGTTTTCCCTGATTTCCTGCTCGAGTTTTTCCCCACGGTTTAAAGACAGAGACACCGAAAATGAGAGCCAGCACGAACACTTGGCCAGTGCCCAAAAGGCGGATGCGAAAATAAAGATCGTTGAAGTTCTCCATGGCCATCGCCTCTTGACCATGTTGCGTAACGAGCGCGGTTGCGGCGTTGATCCAAGGGCCAAGGCAGGATGCTCCAAAGGCTATCAGAACTGCGGTGGTGACGAGTTTGACCAGAATCCAATACCACTTGATGAAGCCCCAGTTGGTTCCCATGGACAAGACGCAACCGGTCACAAAGGATGCGCCTGCGGAGGCGATAATGACCCCATCATCGATCGTCTTGATCGCTCTCCACGTTGCAGCCAAAGCATCGCCGGGCTTATTCGTCTGGCCGCTTGAAATGATCAATGTCATCATTGCGGTCGCGGCGCCAAACCACGTCGCACAGCAGACAAGATGGAGGGTCAAGGCGACTTTGCGACCTTGGGGACCAAAATTCTTCACGTTGATCAGCCTATGGGAATTTCAAAGAGACCTGCACGCAAGGCCTTGAGATTCAGGGTCACATTGGCAACGGGATCGCGGTGCGTATAACGTACGAGAAAGCGTCCGTGTTCACGGTGAAATGTCTCAAGGAATCCATCGTTCACCCGCGCGATCCAAGAATGACTAAGGTATTCGCCCGGTCCACTTTCTTTCGATGGTACTTCGTTAAAGGCATAGACGATTCCGAGGTAGCACCAGGCAACGCCCCATGGCGACCAAGGTATCGCGAAATGACCCATTAAACTCATGAGGCCCGAGCCCAGCCAAGCTTCACAGTAGCGCCTCGGCCAAGTTTTAATGAGAGCGAATGCGGCGGGCAAGTTGAACGCCGAGCTGAATCGAGTTGTTTTGGACACCTGAAGAAAACCCGCGGGAATGAAAAAGGTCACGGCGGTGTACATGGTAAGCATTGCCACACCCTCTCGAAGGCTCAGGCTCGAACCGTCAACGAACCACATGAAATACTGGATCAGGAGTGGCAATAGCAGCGGGGAAAAGATCGGAAAAATCAGGAGCACGAGAGTGATCGCGAACCAGGGCAAATCGGCCGATCCGAGTTCCTCCTGCATGCGAACCAGAAACCAGATGAAGATGGGTGATAGGTAAGCGAAAATGACAAGGACCGCTTTGAACCCTTCGCTCATGTGGTGAAAGAACTGTCCTCGCCATTCTGGCATGATCGGAGATTGACCTGCGATGAGCCTTTCAATGAACGCCTTTCGGTAGCCCAAGAGTGTGGGCCATCCCACAACGGGAATCAGCAAGACCAGACCTGCGAGAAAGAGCTTGCGTTTCCAAGCGGGATCCAGTGCAAACAGCAGACTTGCGGCACGCCAATTAAGTTGTAATGGTGATTGGCCCATCGGCTTTTTGTATATCGAAAAGAGCCTCAAAGATTGCCATGGAATCTCGGACCACTCTCAATCGAGGCTCAACGTCGATTCGGGAGTTTGTTCCGAAACCTTCTAACTCATCTTCGCGTAGTTTCGCCGAAAATTGCAACCTCGAAAACTCCCTCAACGCGCGTTTTAGTGGAGAGGACGACTGCCTGCTGAGATTTGGGGGCAGGAGGCGGGGGGACGGCGACCTTGAATGACGCGGTAAAGAAGAACGCCGCCCAGACAAAGGCTCAGAATCGCAATTGAGTCAGGCTCAGGAACGGGTTGAACGAGGTGAGCGCTTTTGAAGTAAATTGTTGCGGCGGCACTGGTCGTATTGTCGCCAAAGAAAATGAAGTTGGGAATTTCATAGGGGTCCGGAAGTGGCCCGGAGTCCCAACTCGTGTAGTCTCTCAGACTACCCGTCAGCAACTGAGCGCCGTCAGCCTTGAAACTGTAGGTTGAACCCTTAACATCCAGTTCATAGTCGACATAGCCTTTGGACTGAGCATCAAATGCGGCGGACTCACCCGTCGTGAAGCCGGTTTCCTGAGAAAAGATGCGATCACCTTGAATGCCGATTTCAATGCTTGCCAGAGCTCCCGCTGCCGCATCACTGCTCACTGCCAAGAGGCTGAATCCTGCGCGAGAGTCGCTGGTGTGGGATTCCTCCAGCAAGTTCATGGTGAACTTGATCTGGTACCCGGCGAGGCGGTCGAGAAGGGGGAAATTGGCGTTTACCAACGCCCCTGCAGGTGTGAAATTACTGTAGCCCGCGTACTGGACAGTCGTGGTTTGCAGTTCTGTGGCTTGCTCGGCGGGACGATAGGTCTCGGTTCCCCCGGCGACACTGAAAAAGTTGAGTTGCTGCGGTGTGAAGCCGGCAGGTGTGACTCCACTTGAACCGTCATAAAGAGTCAATATGGAGGCATTCGCATCGGAAACGCCGAGCAACATCGTCGCGATCCATCCGAATATCAGACATTTCAGACGCATTCGGCTTACTTGTTTCGTAGACATGGCTTTCCTGAGCGGCGTTGGGGCGGTGAGCAGGGACCTCCTTCAATTATGTCGGGGCACTTTCTAGCGGCAAAGAAAATAAGGGTTCGAAAGATAAGGGGCCGGTATGTGCGGACCTGCAGGTCCCTTTTTTCGATACAAACGTTTCAGGTGACTACAAGAAGGAGGGCTTGTCCAAGTTGTTCTCATTGAAGCCGGACAATCCGAAAAGGAAACGAGAGGAGTCCTCGTGTTGCAATCCTCGTCAGCGATTCATCACTTGATTTTTGAATGGCGTCAAAATGTGGGGCATTCTCAAACGGAAACGGATGAGGCGATGGTGGACTTTGCGGCTTGAAAAAATGGTCGTGCGAAAGTGGTCTTGCAACAACAATGGTGGAGAAGTGGGGGCCGAGGCGATAAACTGTTGGCCGTAGAGGTGCCCTGATCCCTCAGGGAAGAACATTTGATTTTTAAACATGGGTGGACCCCCAATGCGTAACCTTGTCCTTTCGTGCTCACTTTTTCTCTTTGTATTCGGGGCTCTGCCTGTTTCGCTTCAGGCTGAGCGACCCAATTTCATCATTATTTTTACCGATGACCAGGGTTACGGTGACCTGAGTTGTTTTGGTTCGAAGACGATCGAGACGCCCAACATCGATCGTCTGGCAAAAGAGGGGCGAAAATTCACGAGTTTCATGGTGGCCTCCCCCGTTTGCACGCCCTCCCGAGCGGCGTTGATGACAGGTTGTTATCCGAAACGTGTGGGCATGCACCAGCACGTGCTGTTTCCAACATCCAAAAAAGGGCTGAACCCTGAAGAGCATACGATTGCAGACCACCTCAAGTCTCAAGGCTATGCCACCGCATGTTTCGGGAAGTGGCACCTCGGTCATCAACCCGAGGTCCTGCCTACTTCACAAGGATTTGATACTTATCTGGGGATTCCTTACTCCAACGATATGAATCATCCGGACAACAAGGGAAAACCCCAAGGCGGGTTCAAGGGCATGGATTTACTTTGGGCCGATCCGGAATCCACCTTGACCAAGTGGAAGACTCCACTAATTGAAAATGAGACGATTGTGGAGTTGCCGGTCGATCAAAGAACGGTGACACGCCGGTACACACAACGCGCCATTGATTTTGTGACCGAGCATCAGGATGAACCGTTTCTGGTATACCTGCCGCATTCGATGCCCCACATTCCCCTTTACGTTCCGAACGATGTGAGAGATCCAGATCCACTCAACGCTTACATCAACACGATCGAGCACATTGATTCAGAAGTCGGTCGCCTTCTCGATCAGATTGATCGATTGAAACTGACTGATCGAACCTATGTCATCTATGCCACGGATAATGGACCATGGCTCCCTTTTCGTCATCACGGAGGAAGTGCAGGGCCATTGAGAAATGGGAAAGGAACCACCTTTGAAGGCGGTCAACGAGTCCCCTGCTTGATCCGTGGACCTGGTATCCCTGCCGGGACGGTATGTTCTGAGCTCACGGGGACAATCGATGTTTTGCCGACCATTGCGGCCCTGACCGAAACCAAATTGCCTGCTGATCGTAAAATTGACGGCATGGATGTTTCTGGGCTTTGGAACGGGACCGAGGAGCAGTCGCCTCGAAAAGAATTCTTGTACTACACCTCGCAGGGCAAAATTGAGGGGATTCGTCGGGGTGACTGGAAACTGTTGGTGAAGAATGGCAGGGCACAGAAGGGGCAGGGGAATAACAGGAAATCCGCCGAGCCTGAAGTGTTTTTATTCAACCTGATTGAGGATCTGGGCGAGCAAAATAATCTGGTAGCCGAACACCCTGAGAAAGTCGACGAATTGCGCGACGCGATGGAAAAAATGGATCAACGGATTGGGGAGGAAGCCCGACTGCCCTGGACCACAGAGTAGTCGAGGGATTCGCCCGCAGAAGTCAAATAGCAGACGAGTCATCGATCTGTCGGTTGCAGGCTGTGTTTCCGAAAGTCACGTTGGGTTTCTGATTGCACCAACGTGGGTTCGGACTTGCGGGCGTGAGGCGTTGGAACCCAACCTGATCGTTGACGCATGAGGGAGACGGAATTCACTCCATGACAATGAGACCTTCGCAAGAGATTCAGGATGAATGGAACCGGTCTTGGCTTTCCAGGGTGAAGCCGGAAGACTGGGTCAATCCCGTTCCGCGAGGGAGGTATAACTTGGTGGTCGTGGGCGGAGGCACGGCAGGTTTGGTGGCTGCTGCAGGCGCTGCTGGGCTGGGGGCGAAAGTGGCGTTGGTGGAACGTCATCGGCTCGGTGGTGATTGTCTGAATACGGGGTGCGTTCCCAGCAAGGTGCTTCTCGCGGAGGCTCGGCGAGCTTCAGGTCAAAGTCCGCAGCTCCGCTTTCAAGAAGTGATGCGAACAATTCGCCAAAGACGCGCCGAGATTAGCCAGCATGACTCTGCAGAGCGATTCACCCGTCTTGGCGTCGATGTCTATTTCGGCTCCGCCAAGTTCACTTCTTCCAAGACATTGTCGGTGGGTGAAGCCGTACTCAAGTTCAAAAAAGCGTGTGTTGCGACTGGAGGTCGGCCGGCCTTACCGGACGTCCCCGGAATCAATGAGCAGACTGTCCTGACCCATGAATCTGTTTTTTCCCTGGAGTCATTGCCCGCCTCTCTTCTGATCCTTGGTGGAGGGCCTATTGGCTGTGAAATGGCGGAGTCGTTTGCAGAGATGGGTTCGGTCGTCACCTTGCTGGAGCGGGGTGAACGAATTCTCGGGCGTGATGATCCAGAAGCGTCATCGCTCGTTCTTGACTCGTTGGCACAGCGAGGTGTTCGAGTGGTTACAGGGGCTCGGTTGGAAAGTCTACAACCGTCCGACGGAGGTCAGACAGCTTCATATATCGAAGGTGGCAAGTCACGTGAACTTGAGGTCGAACAGGTGCTGGTTTGCACAGGGCGAAAGCCGAACGTGGGAAACATGGGGCTCCAAGAGATCGGGGTGGACTTCGATTCCGCAGATGGGATCCAAGTGAATGATCGACTGCAAACTCGTTTGAAAAATATTTACGCAGCTGGGGACGTTTGCACGGCAAAGAAGTTTACTCACCATGCGGATTTCATGTCCCGACTGGTTCTGAAAAATGCCCTGTTTTTTGGACGAAGTAAAGCCAGCAAGCTCGTCGTCCCTTGGTGTACCTACACCTCGCCCGAAGTGGCTCATGTGGGTATCAGTGCCGATGAAGCCAGAGAAGATGGAGTCGCCATTACCACGCTGACAGTCCCCTTTACGGAAGTAGATCGCGCACTTTTGGAGGGAGAGACGCGTGGATTTATTCGCGTTCATCTGAAATCGGGGTCTGATCGTATTCTCGGTGCAACGGCGGTTGGACCTCACGCGGGAGATTTGATCTGTGAGTTGACTGTTGCGATGCAAAATGGCCTTGGACTAACGCGTTTGGGTAACACGATGCATCCCTATCCCACCCGGGCCGATGCCATTCGCAAGTTGGGTGACGCCTATGGACGAACTCGGCTTACACCGCGGGTCAAGCAACTTTTCGCTGCGTGGCTTCGTTTTCAACGGTAACTGAGGGGGCTCAGCGAGCTTTAAGTGCTGGCGAAGGCCTCTCTCATTTGATCGAGATATCGGGGGCATTCCTCGCGAGGATCTCCCTTCTCCTCGTATTCAAGCACCGTGTAACCCGAGTATCCGACTTCATTGAGAATGGCAGCAAGGCGCCTAAAATCCGTTGGCTGTCGCGGTTGTCCTTTAGGGGCAATGACGACTTTCACTTGGACATTCACCGCATGAGGTGCCACCTTAGCGAGGTCCTTGTAGACGTCCTGACTATGGAAGTTGCCTGTATCCAAATTCACTCCAAACCATGGGCTCTGAATGTCGTTGACGAATCGTAGCAATCCCTCAGCGGTGGCGGTCGGCCCACCATGGTTTTCCAGTGCAAGCGTTACGCCGTACTTGCCCGCATGGTCACAACACTCTTCCATCGCGGTCACCATCAGCCGATGGGCAGACTCTGCATCCGTTCCTGGCTTTTGATGACCTGCAAAAATACGGATCACTGGTGCCCCCAAGAGCGAGGCTTTTTCAATCCAACCCTTGAGGGTGTCGATCTGCGTTTCACGTTTCCCCGATTCGGGAAAGCCAAAATCGTTCCCGACCGCAGTTCCTGAGATATCAATTCCAGTTCGAAAACAATGACGCTTCAGCTTCATCAAGTATTCGTTTGATACCTTTTCGGGGAAGTAATAGCTTGTCAGTTCCGTCCCTTCGAGCCCAAACTTGATGCAGTCATCGACGAAATCAAACAGAGTGAGTTTGGGGGACGAGCCCGAGAGAAGGTTGCGGTAGCTGTATGCAGCAAGACTCAAACGGTGGCGAGGTCGCGTCGTATGTTCTTGGGCCCGTGCAAGCAGGGCATGAGGTGCGACGGAAAGCAGCGACACACCGCCTAAAGTTCCTGCAGTACAGTTGACTAACCAGTTACGACGGGTTGTCGCGGAATAGCGTCTCATCGCGTTTCCAGCATGAGTTTGGGACTTGAGTGTGTTGATCGGCAACTCGGGGCAGCGCGAAAGTCGCCAAAAAAGTCACTGTCATGGCACTCGATAGTCGACTAGGTACGGGCTTGAGTCGAGTTGGATCGGCCTAGGAGTCGCTGGCATCGATGGCAACGCCGCCTCGCCGAAAGGCTTCTGCCAGAGACTGCGGAACTTCGGATTCGGCCAGGACGAGTGCGGCTTTGTTCTCCGCCACATGGGCTTTCATTTCCTGTTCGTGCGCAATGGCTTCAGCTCGGCGTTTTTCCGCTTTTGCGCGAGCGACACGAACATCGGCTTCCGCCTGATCCGCTTGCAGCCTTGCCCCAATATTCTCGCCGACATCAATGTCTGCGATGTCGATGGATACAATCTCGAAGGCCGTATGGGCGTCGAGGCCGCGCGAGAGCACCGCTTTCGAAATCCGGTCGGGGTTCTCAAGCACTTCGCCATGCATGTCCGCAGAACCGATCGACGAAATGATGCTTTCACCAACCCTCGCGATGATCGTCTCCTCGGTCGCCCCTCCAATCAGTTGCTCCAGATTGGTCCTCACGGTCACCCTCGCGCGGATTCGAAGTTCGACACCATCTTTTGCGATCGCACTCAGTGTCGCCTTGCCGCTTCGCTGAGGATCAGGGCAATCAATGACTTTGGGATAAACACTGGTTTTCACAGCATCCAGAACGTCGCGGCCCGCGAGGTCAATTGCTGCCGCACGATCGAAGTCCAGATCAATTCCCGCGCGGTTCGCTGCAATAATTGCGTTAGTCACTTTCATTACGTCACCGCCGGCGAGGTAATGGGCTTCAAGTCGCTTGGTTGAAATACCGTTCTGGCGATTGATATCCAGCTTTGCCTGTGCGGCCATGACTTTGACCTCCACGATCACTGGCGGCCGAACTTGGCAAAACCCCATGCGGATCAAGCTCACAAGCGAAATGTCTGCGCCTGACAAAAAAGCGCGTAACCAAAGATTCCCGTATTTGAGAAAGGCGATGCCTAGAGCGAGGAAAAACAGCAGGGCAAGGAAACTTGCGAACAGTCCCACGATGTACGAAGTCGAGAGGTTAAACTCTTGACCCAGTAATGCAGGAATCCCGGAAAATTCGCCGTTGTCATGAGAGGCTTGGAGTCCAGCGGTAACTTGCGTGACTGCCAACATGGTCGATGTTCCCAAAAAATAGAAATGTTAACTCGAATGCACTGCATTCCTCGTCGGACACAGGGCGTGTGCCGAATGCGGTGCATGCCCCGTCAATACAAAATGTGGGTCACCCACTATGATAGCCGTCTATCACTGGCATCCGCAATGCTGCGGGTCGGATTCTGTGGATCACTCAAGCCCGACCATGTTACCCGGTCTGAGATAAAACGCCGATCGAACTAATACCTATTGATCCGCGGTCCGCGGAAGATGTTCACAAATGCTGAAGGGACCCTCCATTTGAGCCCATTCGTATTCATCACCTGCCAATACCAAACCGAGAATTTAATCAAGGGTTGGATGCAGTCGTCGGTGCCTCAGGCCAAGTTTGCCTTCTCGCGACCCGGATTACTGACTTTTAAAATCGAAGGCCAGACCATGGTGGCCGCTGAGGCACTGCCTCGATGTCCGTTCATTCGCAGCTTCGGTTGGAGCGGCGAGATGATTTCAGGCACTTTGGACGAAGTTGCGCCAAAGTTGGAGAGCTACCGGAAGCAGCATCGTGCGGGGTATCTTCACGTGTGGGAGCGTGATTCAAAGCGAGTCGGAGACCGAGGCTTTGAGCCCTTTGCCAAACCGGAATGGGAAGCATGGGGAGCAAAGCTGCTTGCACTTGGGGGTCCAGATTGGGCTGGTGTCGCCGTTAATCGCTCCGTTCCATCAGGAGAGAAGGTGCTCGATTTGATTCAAGTGGATCAAGATCGGTGGTTACTGGGGTTTCATGTCGCGGCTTCAACCGCGTCGAGTTGGGTTGGAGGCGCTCCTCCGGTGACATCGGCCAAAGTGATTTCGAGGGCTTACTACAAAATCAAGGAGGCCATGTTATGGTCCGAACTTCCAGTTCAGTCGGGCCAGCATGCTCTTGAACTCGGAGCAGCGCCCGGTGGGGCGTGCCAATACATGCTTGAGCAGGGGCTGCAGGTCATCGGTGTTGATCCCGCTGAGATGTCACCCGAGATTCTATCTCACCCAAAGTTTGAGCATTGGCGGATGCGGGCGTCGGATATTCGCAAGAGGAGGCTGGGTCGAGTTGACTGGTTGGTCTGCGACAGCAACGTCGCCCCGCAGCATACGCTAGATACGGTGGAGGGAATCACGACCAATCAGCATGTTCAGTGTCGCGGCATAATCCTGACGCTAAAGATGCCGGACTGGAAGTTGGCCGAGCATTTACCCAGCTACCTTCAGAGGGTAAAAAGTTGGGGCTTTTCTTTCGTGACTTCCCGGCACCTTGCCTTCAACCGCCAAGAAATTTGCGTGGTTGCTTCAAGATCGCTCGCATGACTTAACTCGCTCGTTTATGAATCCACAGATGGACGATCATGCCGCCGATGAGCATGCCAAGACCGAAAGCGACGAGGGTGAACGGAAATTCGACTTCCGTCAGGTGAGCCAAAATCATTAGGGAGACCTCTTCCAACCAATCCAATGCCGTCGAAGGGAGACGGATCAATCAAGAACAGATAGGATACGTACCGCTTCGAAAAGATATCAGAATTTCGTTGGATTGGGGATCAGGGCGAACACGGTTTCTTTGTTTCGCCATCACTTCTGCTCGTGAACGCGAGGGGGGCTCGTTGGCTTTCAAGTCGAGAAAGTAAAACCTTGGGGGAATAGCCTCTGGGATGACCAAAGGGGGGTGGAGCGATCCCCCTCGACGCGACAAACTGTGGAGCGCTGGAAACGATGACTTGGTGGGACAAATGGCGAAAGACTTTGGTCACGAGAAGAACCAAGTAAACGACTCAGGAGCGAGTGATGTTAGATTTGTATGACAAAATCGAAGAATCCGTGGAGTTCATCCGCAAGGCATGGGACCACACTCCCCACGCGGGCATTATTTTGGGGACAGGACTTGGGAGCCTGGTGGAGCAGATCGAGGTGGAGGCGACCATCGACTATGGTGAGATTCCCAACTTCGCTCAGTCCACGGCAATCAGTCATCGAGGGAGGCTGGTTTGTGGCGAGTTGTGCGGGCTGAAAGTGATGGCGATGGAAGGTCGTTTTCACATGTATGAGGGGTACCCGCTCAAGCAAATCACTTTGCCTGTGCGCGTGATGAAGGCGATGGGCGCGGAACTCTTGGTCGTTTCGAATGCCTGTGGGGGAATGAATCCCAACTACAAGTGTGGCGACATCATGATGATTGAGGATCACATTAACCTGATGGGAGATAATCCTCTGATCGGGATCAATGACGATCGACTTGGTCCGCGATTTCCAGACATGTGCGAACCCTACGATCAAAATCTGGTTGATGTTGCCCTCGGTGTGGCACGTCGCGAAGATATTGTGGCCCACAAGGGAGTGTTCGTTGCGGTAGCAGGCCCCAATCTGGAAACCAGGGCTGAGTATCGATTTCTGAGGACGATCGGAGCGGATGTGGTTGGAATGTCCACCGTGCCCGAGGTCATTGTCGCGGCGCACGCCGGGTTGCGCGTGGTCGGTTTTTCGATCATCACAGACATGTGCCTCGCAGACGCATTGCAGCCCGCCAATGTGGAGGAAATCATTTCGATCGCCAATGCGGCGGAGCCCAAATTGACACGCATGGTGATGGGGGTTCTGGAATCTGAGAGCCAGGAAGATTCCTAGTCGCCCATCTGTTGGCAGTCTTGAAGTGTTGGTTGAAACACCTGCTGACGCCATGCTGAAAGCCGTCTGCGACAGGACCGTTGTTTCCCAGTGTGTGAAGCCATAACGAACCGTACTGATTCACGATGAATGATTTTGTTCCGTCGGATCAAGAACCCGAAGTATCCAGTTTGGCGACAGGTCCCCATGGCCGAACCCGGGAGGAATTGCCTCGGGATGATCGTGCCGATGTCATGGCGGCCTGGCTTCAGGAGAGGATGACGATTCAGCCTCAGGTCGGTTTGATTTTGGGGTCCGGGTTGGGAAATCTGGGGACCCGGATTGAGGATGCCGAGCGATTTCCTTTTGGCGATATCCCTGACTGGCCGGTATCCACGGCAGTCGGCCACGAGGGGAATCTGATTCTCGGTCACCTTGCCGATGTTCCGGTGGTGGCCCTTCAGGGCAGAATCCACCTCTACGAGGGTTATTCGTGGGGAGACGTCGTCCGGCCAGTGAAAGTCCTTGCTCGACTCGGTATCCGCGGTCTTGTGGTGAGCAACGCGGCAGGTGGACTCAACCCTCAGTTCCGGTGTGGAGACTTGATGCTGATTTCGGGACACCTGAATCTCATGTTTCGAACAGCCTCTGCCAACCAAATGCAAAAGGGTGAGATTTCAGGGGCACTTGGCCAAGCAGGGAGGATGCCCCTTTATCACGAAG